>CAWHYM010000013.1:0-404445 GCA_963833595.1 uncultured Acidobacteriota bacterium
GATAGGGTGGATTCATTCTGCCGTGCACAAATTCGGCCGGCTTGCTACGGTGTTGTCCGGCGAACTCTGTCGTGTGTTACCCAATCACTCGATGGATCAGCGGAGGAAGTCGACTTCGGCTTTTCCGGCTCGACGCGATAGGCGGTTTCGGCAAGCTGCCGCGCTTCGTCGAGCCGCGCGTCGGAATTGTAGTGCAGCGTGCACAGCGGCTCGCCGCGCTCCACCGCGTCTCCAATGCGCTTGTGAAACTCCAGGCCAACGGCAGGGTCGATCTTGTCTTCCTTCTTTTCCCGGCCGCCGCCCAGGATTACGCTAGCCACGCCGAGCTGTTCGCACTGGATCGACGCAATGTATCCGCCGGCGGAGCTGGCGACATCCAGAGTCTGCCGCGCGTGTGCCAAGCGGTGCGGATCGTCCACAACTCCTACATCCCCGCCCTGCAACCCTACGATTTCACGGAATTTTTCGCGCGCTTGGCCGGATGCAATCAGGTCCGAGGATAGCTTCTTCCCTTCGTCCAACGTTTTGACGCGTTCGCCGAGGACAAACATCCACGCGGCAAGGACCAGGCAAAGCTCGCGCAAGTCCGCTGGCCCGCCGCCGGCGAGCACCTCGATTGACTCCGCGACTTCCATGGCGTTGCCGGCCTTGCGCCCGAGCGGCTGATTCATGTCGGTCAGAAGAGCAACCACTTTCTTGCCCATACGCTTCCCCGTCTCGACCAGCAATCCGGCCAGATTCTCCGCGTCCTCGATTTTTTTCATGAAGGCGCCGGAACCGGTCTTCACATCGAGCACCAGTGCGTCGATCCCCTCGGCCATTTTCTTGCTCATGATGGAAGCGCAGATCAGCGCGGGGCTTTCGACTGTCCCGGTCACGTCGCGCAGTGCATAAATTTTCTTGTCGGCGGGCGCGATTTCGGCCGTCTGCCCGATCAGGGCGCAGCCGCAGGTCTCGAGGACGTGCCGGAATTCGGCGAGCGTCAGGTTGACGTTAAATCCGGGAATGGATTCCAGCTTGTCGAGCGTGCCGCCGCTGTGGCCCAGGCCGCGCCCGCTGATCATGGGAACTTTCAGGCCGCCAGCCGCCACGATGGGAGCAATGACCAGCGAAGTCTTGTCGCCCACGCCTCCCGTGGAGTGCTTGTCCACCTTGCGTCCGGCAAGGTCGGAAAAGTCCAGGACGCGGCCCGAGTAGAGCATGGCCTCGGTGAGCGCGGCAATTTCAGGCCGGGTCATTCCGCGAAGCACGACCGCCATAAGCCAAGCGGACATTTGATAATCGGGAATGTCTCCCCGGGTGTACGCGGCGATCAGTTGATGGATTTCCTCGGGAGTGAGTTCGCCCGAGTCCCGCTTGCGGCGAATCAGGTCAACGGCGCGCATGCGCGTGGGGGATCAATCTGCCGCTGCGGAGCGGGAAACAGCGGAGGCGCCCTGGAGCAGCTCCAGATGGGTGATTTCTGCCGGGCAGCGGAGTCTCCACGGCAGGACGATCGTGCCGATGCCGCGACTGACGTAAATTTGCGTGGTTGCCATCCGGTCCCAGCCGATCTTGTACCGCAGCCGCTCCGGCGAGCGCCCGTACACCGTACCGAGAAGGGGCAGGTTCACCTGTCCGCCATGGGTGTGCCCGGAAAGAACCAGGCTCACGCCATGCCGGGAGGCAAGGTGGATCACCCGGGGATTGTGCGCAAGCAGGATCGTGGCTGCCTCGCGCGGAATCCCGCGCATGGCCCGCCGCAAATCCGCCCCGTAGCCGTAATCGTCGACTCCAGCCAGGTACACGGACTCCCCGCCAAACCACAACGTAACGTGCCGGTTGCGCAGGACATCAATGTGCTGCCGGCGCAACGCCTCCGTGATCGCAGCGGCATCCACGCGGAAATCGTGATTGCCCAGCACCGCAAACACGCCGTAACGCGCCCGAAGACGCCCAAGGAGTTCCGCCGCCGGTCCGATATTCCGCCGCGAGTACGTGACGAAATCTCCCGTGAGCGCAATGATGTCCGGATTCAGACGATTTGCCTGGCGCACAGCTTCGGAGAGCCATTCTTTGGGGAGAAAGAGACCGTGGTGAATGTCGGAAATTTGCACTACGCGCAAGCCATGGAACGCGCTCGGGAGAGCGTCCAGCCAGATGCGCTCATCGTTTACGATGAACCGATCGCCGGAACGCCATGCAGCGGACGTTTCCAGAGTAGCGCCCGCCGAGTAGTGTTCAATACCGCCCCGGCGCCATCGGCCAAGCCATCGAGACAGTTTTTCGCCGGCTCCCGGGTTCCCCGGAACCGGAAATGTAAGGCTATTCCCCATCATCCCTCAGTAAATACAATCAACGTTCGTGAGCCTAACACCCGCTGGAACATGCGTCAATGCAACGTTTTACAGACTCGTGTGCAAAATGGAAATGGCAAATTCGAAGCTGAGAAAGCCTCCGGACAATAATTATCCAGTTAGAAAAGCGGGGCCTTGGACGCCGCCCGTTCGGCGATGCTCGCGGCGACCTCTTTCATCTCCTCGTGGACCAAGCTGTTCGACGCCATAAGCTCCCGGTCTCCGAGCCTGTAGGGCTGGCCATCGAATTGAGTCACCGTGCCCCCAGCCTCGCGCACCAGTAAAACGCCCGCCGCAGCGTCCCATGTTTTGAGGCCGAACTCCCAAAAGCCTTCGAAGCGGCCGCAGGCCACGGCAGCAAGGTCCATGGCGGCCGAACCGTCGCGGCGCACGCCGTGGGAGCGCAAGGTGAAGTCCCAATAGTAGTGAATGTTCGGATTCTGGGCGCGCTTTACGCTGGGAAAGCCCGTGGCCAGCAAACTTGTCGCCAGCTTATCAATCCGGGACACTTCGATCTTCTTTTGGTTCAGGTAAGCCCCTTCACCCTTTACGGCCGTGAAGAGTTCTCCGCTCACCGGCTGGAAAATTACGCCTGCGATCAGTTCGCCCGCTTCCTCAAGGCCAAGGGACACCGCGAAACAGGGGTACCCGTGAGCAAAATTGGTCGTGCCGTCGAGGGGATCGACGTGCCAGCGGAAGGGAGAATCGCTTTCCGTCCCGCCTCCTTCCTCAGCCACGATCGCGTGTTTTGGGAAATGGGTCCGCAGCCGGGAGACGATGGCCTGTTCGGAGCGCCGGTCGGCCTGCGTCACGAGGTCAACTTCCCCCTTGTAGCTGATCTTGACCGGGCGGTCGAATTCCTGGAGCAGAATCGCTCCCGCTTCCCGCGCCGTTTCGATGGCCACATCGAGAAATGAATTCATGCGATTGTTTGGTCCTCACTCCAAATGATGCCAGAATTCGCGTAGGTTAAATAGGCTTGATTGACATGGGGTGAATTGAGGTTTCAGGTTTCAGGTTTCAGGTTTCAGGTTTGAAATTTCAAATTTGAGATTTTATGATTTTCAAATCACATCGGACCTTCACCGTCGGAAGCCGATTTGCACGAATCACAAGTCACGAGTCACCAGTCGTGAGTTTTCCCACTCAGTCCAAACGCCCTCCCGAATAATAGGCCTTTCGGCTTCGCACCTTGCATTCGCACTTCGCGCGGACTTCGAGCGTCCGGAACGTGCCCGCAGGCGGCCGCGGATCGGGATAGTAGGCGATGCGGTACTGCGTGCGGAGTTCCCGGTCGATGAGGTCGAACATATCGCCAAGTTGGGCGATGGTGTCCGGGAAATAGGTCGCGCCGCCGGTCGAGTCCGCGATCGTATCGAGAGCATGTTCGCCGGCCGTGTTGCGTCCGCCCTCGTTCTTCACCGCCCTCACAACGATGGTGTACAGAAGCGCATCGGCGCGAAGAGCGGCGCGCCGGGCAGTCTCAAAGTCGGCGCGGCTGGTGGTCTCGCCGGCGTCGGTGACGAGCACGATCGCGCGCCGCCGTCCAGCGGGATTTCGCGACAGCGCCTGTGAGCCCAGAAAGATGGCGTCATAGAGGGCCGTGCCGTCGCCCGGGGTGATGCGCCGCAACGCCGCTTGCAGCGACGGCACATTCGAGGAGAACGGCGCGAGTTGGGTTACGGCGTCGGCAAATTCGTAACACGGCCAGGCGATCGGCGGGGCGCACCAGCTTCTGGATGAATCGGGAAGCCGCATCTTCCTCAAACTCGAGTTCCTTGATTTCACTCAGGCTCGAATCGATCATCAGTGCGAGGTCCAGTGGCTGCTGAGTTTCCGGTTCGAGAACTTCAATCTTTTGTTTGACGCCTTCCTCGTAAACCTCAAACTGGTCCGCCGTTAGACCGAGAGCGGGACGGCCGTCCTTATCGAGTACGCTGGCCAGCATGCTGACGAGAGTGACCTCGGAGTGGATGCTTCCGCGCTGGTCCTGGTCATCTCCATCGCGCGCCGCGACAGGTTTTAGCGCCGCAGTTGCAAACAGCGCCAAAAGAGCCGCGCAGGATGCGAGTGTAATTGCGTTGCGAAGGCAGGTCCCGCGGGGGCTGGCCATTCTCGCTGTAAATTTATGATGAAATGCGCTGGGGAACGACGGAATCGGCACAGAGATAAGATTCCTGCGCCCGCGAAAAGGATTGCTCAGGCGGAAGGGATTTCTCCTTCGGCCCAGACGGCGCCGTCGCGGAAGAACTCCTTCTTCCAGATGGGCACGTTGCGCTTCAGAGTATCGATGCCGTAACGGCAGGCGTCGAACGCGGCGGCGCGATGCGCCGAGCAGACGACAATTAACACCGACGTTTCGCCGATTTCCAGCCGACCCAGCCGGTGAATCATCGCATATCGCCGGATCGGGAATTTCTCGCGCATTTCCGCGCCAATTTCGCGCATCTTGGCGATGGCCATCGCCTCGTAGGCCTCATATTCGAGGTATAGCGTCGAGCGGCCGGCGGAATGATTGCGCACGATTCCTTCAAACACGACCACGGCGCCATCGGGCGGGGCCTTGAGTTGCGCCACAATTTCCGATGTCTCGATCGGCGTTCGGACCAAGGCGCACAGGTCTTCCTCGACTGCGGCCCCCGCGGGAATCGCGCCGCCGCTGACAGGAGGAAGAAACGCGACTTCGTCGCCCGAAGCGAGCGGCGCGCGCCACTCCGCGAATTCCTGATTCACGGACGCGACCACCGAAGCGCGAAACTTGGCAAGCTCGGGGAAACTCCGGCCGTAGCGCTCGAACAAATCCTCGACGCGCGCGCCTTCGGAGAGCTCCGCCTGCTCCTCCGCCTTGCCCACAATGTCTTTTAGCCGCCCGAAGAACAGCACGCGCACACGCATTCGATTATTCTATCCGCGCGCAAAGAAAAGTTCCACTGCGCGGTGGTGGCGGCAGTGGGCCAGCTTCTGGTAAAAGGAATTCACGGAACCCATGAGTGCGTGTCCTTAATGCCCGGTGCTTAGCTGGCCTCACGCGAGTACTTCCCATGGAACAAGATTGTCTCGTGTCCAGTGAACACACGCCCCCCTATAGGAGCCAACGTTGAATGAAGAATGAAGGGAAAAGCACGATGTTCGTGCATGAGCCCTCAAGGATTTGTGACAAGGCTTTGTGGAGATTACGTATCATGGCAAAACCTTTTACGCGCTATTACTTGTTCCCCAAGCCGCCGTCCGGGGGCGCCGTCTAATTCAGGCCGGCTTGAGTCAGCTTGACCGCGCACCCGCCGACGGCTCTCAGGTTTGTATTGTTCGTGCAAGTTACGGATGCCTGCTGAGAAGCAAGATAAATGCTGGCCGCCTGCCCGGCTGAGCTGTCGTTATCCACAATCATTCCGCTAGGGCCCAGGCCTTCTGTAACAACCCCAATTGTTCCCGGGAACCCGGCCGTGATGTTCATCGAACCCAGGTTTGTTTGGCCGCTCTGATTAGCACCTGCGAAGAGCCAGTCAGTGGCTGTGGTCGTGTTATAAAATTCAAGGAGCGGAGCCCATTGGGCGCCTGGTCCACCACCAAGATTAAAACTATGTGCCGGCGTCCCCGAGGTCATCACTCCGCCCGCGCCCAACGTGACACCGTAAACAAAGATGGACCCGGTCGTCGACGAGCCTGGATTGCAAGGCTGGCTAACCGTGCCAGTGGCTCCTGCTACGTATATCAGGGCGCCAGCCGCCGTTGGGCTTGTGTAGTAGGCGTTGCTAAATTGGGGCGAATGGTTATTGCATTGATTTCCAGCTCCGATTTGCGCCACTACGAACGAACTCAAGTCGGCCTTGGCCTGCACCAAAGCTCCGTAAGCGCCGCCATTCGCCGACCCGCTCACCGCATAGACGAATCCGTTCACGCCATCCACTATCGGAGGGTCCACAATTCCGCCGTACGTCTTGCTACCCGTGCCATCTCCCACGGTCACCGAGGCGGGAGATAACGCCTCCCCGCTGGAGTTGAACCCGTAAAGTTTTCCGTCCGCGCACCCCACAAATAGATTGCCGTTAGCGAAATCAAGCACCGCGCCGGTCAGCTCCGAGCTTGCCGTGCCCGCACACGAACCAGGGCCAACCGTGACCACCCCGCTCGATCCCCAACTTGTATCTATGCTGGGCGCGGGCTTGCTCGATCCCAAGCAGGCCGGGTCGACCGTGCAGAAGACGTCCTTGATGCGGTAGAGCATCCCGGCATCGTTGCCGACGTAGGCCACGTCTGCGCCGTAGTCGACGAATGGAGAAGAGAGCGTGTCTGTGCCCGTGGTTGCCGATCCCAGCGAAAGATCGGTGGCAGTGCCACTCCCTGCAACGGGCGCAGCCGCAACAAACGTGTTGATCGTCGTGGGGAGCAAGACATTTTGCAGGTTGGCTGCATTCCGGCCATCGCCGCCTTTCCATGCGAGCACGTGAAAATGCGCCGGTTGCCCCGCGGCGGATTCGACGAAGGCTACTTTGGTCCCATCGAGCGACAGAACGGGAGAATTTGGGACCGCCCCGCCGATACTGTTGACGTCATACGACCAGTATACTGTTGCTGCAACTCCCGTATCCGTTCCGCCGTGTGACCGGTTGCAAATCCCAGTCGCCCCCGCCGTTCCGCTGTAGAGATTGTTGAACGCCACCAGGTTGGGCTGCGTGATGCTGCCCGTCGCCGCGATCGGGAACACAACGAAATCATTCGTGCAGCTCGGCGCCGCGTTTACGTCAAAACTAAACTTGGCGGGATACATGTTGAGCGGCGTTCCGCCATTGCCTAAGCTGATGCTCCAATCGCGGTCAACCTCGGATCCGTTGTTCCGCGAAGGCCGAAAACGAGGGGGTAGAGGTTCCGGTTCGGGCCACCTGGCACGCATTGGCATACGCCGACGCCAACTAAATCGCGCCCGGGGGTCTTGCTGCACTGCGAGCATGGCGGCCATCCCACCGAAATGGGGATAGATCAGATGTCGCATGCTCCAGTCGTTGACCATGGGCACAGGCTGGATGTCAACTTCCGCGCTTGGGCCTGGCGAGTATTGGAAAACAAAACCCAATACAACTAAAGCAAGCAATATCAGAAACATTCGAGAGGGAAGCAAGTTGCGCATGCCCTATCTTCTCAGATGGAACACGCACGATCACAAGGCACTTGCCAATTCCCGATTCGTTCCGGGTAATAATGTAGGTTTCACTTGTGTCGGCCAGTAACCTCCTTGGTGCCAAGTATCTACGGGAATTTCCGAATTGGAACACCGGCTTCGCGTATCGTTCGCTTCTTATACCCTCTACAGAACGAAGTTGCCACCAAGGCAATCGCCACGAAATCTAAGTGACACATGGAATCTAAGTGACTTGAAAGTGCCCGAAAAATGGGGCGGTCTCAATGGGTCGATGCAACACTTGCTCGAAGTCTTCTTGTAGGAGTCTACGAGGCTGATTTCGTTCGCGCGCGTCGATTCAAACAAAACAAAGCCCTGTCTAGGTTTTGTTTGAATCTTGCCGTACAGATCGATTCTCGATGGAAGCATTGTCTGATCAATCGTTTATAGGGTGTTGCATCGACCGGTTGAGCTGGCAGGACTTAGGGGAAACTGGCCCGCCACCATTGCGCCAGCTATTTGCCGGCGGTGTTTGAGTTCGAGGCAACATTCTTATGGTTCGCCACGATGCCCTCCTAATTCGTGGATCGTTTCAACGTTTACATAGGAAACGAAGCGTACATTTCCGAAATTCATTTGACCTTGCAAGCGCCCGCGCCGTAGCGTGTAAACAGGAACTGGGAGGCCTTGCAGATGCGCATTTTAGTTTCGGGCTCGACGGGATTCCTGGGAACGGCGGTGGTCGAAACGCTGGAGCGGCAAGGTCACACAATTGCGCGGCTGGTACGGCCTGGCACGGCGCGGAAAGACGTAGCCGGGGTTCACGCGCAAGCCGTCCAATGGGATCCCGTTGCGGGCCAATTTGACGCGGCTGGAGCCGAGGGCGCGGAGGCGCTCATTCATCTCGCGGGTGCGTCCATCGCCGGGGAGCGGTGGAACGCCTCGCGCAAGGAACTGTTGCGATCGAGCCGGATCGACGCCACGCGGCATCTGATCGGAGTGCTCGCTAAATTGCAGCGGCCGCCGGGTGTGATTGTGGCGGCGTCGGCCATCGGTTACTACGGCGATCGCGGCGATGAAACTCTCACGGAGGCAAGCGCGCCGGGAAACGATTTTCTTGCCGGGCTCTGCCGCGAATGGGAAGCGGAAACCGCGCGCGGAGCGCTATTCGGCGCGCGGGTGGTGAACCTACGATTTGGAATTATCTTGGCGGCGCACGGAGGTGCGCTGCCGCGGATGGCGCTGCCGTTCAAACTGGGCGCGGGCGGGCGGCATGGCAATGGCCGGCAGTGGATGTCCTGGCTGACTCTGCAGGAAACTCTCGGCATCATCCAATTCGCCCTTGCTACCGCAGCGGTCACCGGGCCTGTCAATGTCGTTACCCCAAATCCAGTTCGAAACAGCGAATTCACCCGCGTCCTGGCGAAAACACTGCATCGGCCGGCGCTGTTTCCCGCGCCTGGGTTCGCACTGCGGCTGGCGCTCGGAGAAATGGCGGACGCGTTGCTTCTTAGCAGCCAAAAGGTGATGCCGTCCAAGCTTGCGGATTCGGGGTATACGTTCTTGCAGCCCAGCCTCGCGAGCGCGCTCGCGGAAGTATTACGAAAATAAGATCCCAGGGCGCCTATTTATTCGAAAGGAATTCCACCGAATTCTCAAGGTGCCGGGCGAATTTGTCTGAATTCGATTGACATCAAACGTGTCTTTGCTAGGATTGACGTAGCAAATTTATGCCTCGTTTGCCCCTGCCTGATCCCACTGCATTGGAAAAGTTCTTCGCAGCGCGCTGGTAAACTCAGAGGTCTAATTGCGATAAGAGAGCGTCAAGATTCGATTCGTCGACGAGGAGATCGGGAGTTTTTGCGGAGGAAAGCCCTTCCGCTTCGTCAAAAGCCTGAAACAGGCGCATCTTGGCGACCGCGTATTCTTCCGTTCCGGTAAATTCCCTACCGGTGCGCGCAGACCACTTTTCCAGGGCGTCCTTGGCAACAAAAATCCGCACCGGAAAGACATGCTTGCGGTCGACGGAAGCCATGTACACATATTCGATCCCGGCCGCCGCGCCACGCTTTGATTTCTCCACTTCGTAAAAATAGTATTGGTAAACGTAGCCCGTCGCCGCGGAATAACTTTTGACCCGATGCGCGGTTTCAGGACGAGGCATGCAAGGATTATTCAAGCCAAGGACAGCCATGTCAACCCAGGATCTGCCGGTGGCTCGTGGGCCAAATTCAGGATGCAAGTAAACCGCAACCTGCCCCAAATTGAATCACCCTTCCCGATTGTTTTTCCCAACTCGGCACGAAGTCAGCATTCGCGCGGAATGACAAAGGTTGTGCAGATAATTTTTCGGACCCTTGAATCCCGAAAATCGAACATCGGCAACACACTGACGGCGTGAGCTTTGCACGAATTCCTTCGCGTCTCAAACCTGAGCAACAACTCTTGCGGGGAGCGCATTTTTCTCGATGCACCAGGCTGGCACACCGCGTGCAAATGCCGCTGCAATGGAACGAAGCACGAAACTTCGCGGACGCTGCTATCTGGCTCGCACCCCGTTTCACTGGTGTCCCGCGTTGCTTCTCGTCGCGTCATTCCTGGGCTGTGGCGGACTGGTAGGATCAGATCCGTCACAGCTCCCTCCCTCAAATGTTACCGTGACGGTCGCACCATCCACCGCGTCCGTCCTGCTGGGGGAGCCGCAGACTTTCACCACGACGGTCACCAATTCGGCGAACACGGGCGTGAGCTGGAGCGTGAATGGAATTCCCGCCGGGAATGCGACGGTCGGAACGATCGACGCGGGCGGCGTCTACACGGCTCCGGCGAATCTTCCGGCGCCCGTTTCCGTGTCCGTGCAGGCCACGAGCGCGGCGGACAGTTCCAAGAGTTCGACAGCGCTCGTAACGATTACAAGCGGCATTTCCGTTTCAGTCTCTCCTCAGACAATGCTGGTCGAGCTGGGCGCCGCGCGGCCATTCACGGCCACGGTGAATTCAGCCGGCAATCCCAATCGGGACGTCACCTGGGTTATTTCCGGCAGCGGATGCCCTGGAGCCGCCTGTGGAACCGTGCATCTTGACGCACGAACTCGGCCACTCCTTCGGCTTCAATCATTCGGGTGAGTGGAGCGCAATGATGTTTCCCTTCGCTCCTCCGCCGGGGCAAATAACGGGCACAAGGCCCACGGCGCAGTCTCCCGACGCGCCGCTTTCAGACGACGATCGCACGGGACTGCGCATTTTATACCCGGACCCCACCGACTCCGTGCACATCGGCACGATCAGCGGGCACGTCCTGCCCGCAAATCCCCTCGCTCTGCCCATTTCGCCCGCCGGGGTGACCGGCATCTTGCCCGCGCAAGTCGTCGCTGTCGACAACGCAACAGGTACGGTGACCGGCACCGTGATGGCCGGCTGGAGTTGCAGCGACCCCGGCCCGGCGCAATTCGACGGCACGTTTTCGCTGCAGCGATTGATGGTTGGGACCTCGCAGAGTTACCAGATTTACGCGGAACCGCTGGACGGACCGGTCGTCCTGGGGAACGTAATTTACAATTTGACGTTGCTATGCCGGAACTCGACGACCGATCCTGGCTGGCCGGCACAATACGCATGCACGGCGCCGGCATCCGCAGCGCCTTTTTCCGCGCGGATTCAGCCGGGACCTTGATCTCTTTTCCAGGCTCGAAGAGCCTGCGTACACCGTTAAGTGGATTCCAAACAGGAATGCCACCCAGCGCCTTTCAGTCCTGGGCGGCATTTTTCGTGACGAGGGAAAACATTGCATGGCGCCTGCCCCGAAGAAGTGCTCACCCGCTGGACGCCCAGAATTTGCGAGGCATGTGGGAGTGCGGCGAGCAACCGGTTTGAATCGTCCACGAGCGCCAGGCGAGATGAGAAATGAGCCAGCGTGGGCAAGGAATAGATTCCAGTGTCCGTATCTAATTGAAGCTAAATAAAATGAAGCAGTCTGCCGATTATCTAAGGGGTCGAGATGAGTTTGACCTGAACCGCTCGGATCTTCATCGAGAGGGCCGCACTCGATTTGTACAGTTTCTACTCATTCAGCCATGGGTAGGATATTCCCATTGAGTCCAGAACATGCATAAAGGTCACATAATCATAATCTTACGATGAACTCGGAGCTTGGCGGGGGAGTTGCTCTACTATGAATGCATCCTCCCCAGAATTTTCAATGAGGGTGAAATGAGCGAAGGATGTCCGAAATGACGCAAGTCCAGGAAAAAAAAGATAGCCGACCAGCGAGTGTTCGTTTCATACAAAGAGGCCTCCGCGGCTTCACTCTTGTCGAGCTCTTGATTGTGGTGCTTGTTGGCGGGATCCTCACAGCAATTTCAATCCCGATCTTTCAAACTGCTATGGCGGACATGCAAATAAACTCCGAGGTCAGCGCCATATCGGGCGCCCTTTCGCAGACGCGTTACGCAGCCATCATGAACAGCCAGGTCTACACGCTGGTTTTTACCGCTCCTGGTAATACCTACGTGGTGAAAAACGTCAGCACGGGCATTGCCAATGGCGCCGTGCCGTTGCCGAGCAATTCGGTCACTATCAATGGAGGAACGAACGCAACCTATATCTTTACCCTGTGTCCCAACGGCACAGTCTACGGCTCTGGAGGGATTTGTCCCGGCAACACCTTGCCACCGGGGCTGACAGTCACGAATCTAGCTAGGGAGCTAACTATCAATGTTTCGAGCGTGGGAAATGTCTCAACAACAAGCATCCGATAAGAGTAACAAGGCGTGCGTGCGCGGGTTCACGCTGATTGAGGTTCTGGTGTCTATCGGGGTCCTTTCCGTCGGCCTGCTCAGTGTCGCCGCCCTGATCGGCAGCACCATGAAATCGGGCACCACCGCAAGATACATGAACATGGCCAATATTTTAGCGTCGGAAAAGCTAGACGGTCTGAACAAGTGGCCTTCCAGTGACCCCAATGTTGCGGCCGGAGGCGCTCTCAATGGCTCTGCCATATGTGCCGCCGGGGATGCGTACTGCGACCAGGTGACCGTGAGCGAGTCTTCCGGCGCCGACTATGAGACTCAGACCCAAATCGTTAACGGAAATCCCGTGACCACCACGATCGTCCATACGAACACAGGATGTGTGGACACGCCAGCCAACTGCGGGGTGGCAAGCCCGGCGGGAGGAGGATCCACCTTTACGCGCCGGTGGCTGATTACAACTCCCGTCACGGTGACTTCCGCATCCGGCGCCAGTAAGACGGTTACTGGACCAAACAGCGGCCCGAGGCGAGTCACGGTAGTGGTCATCCTGAGTGATCAGACCGTCCAACCCCCAATATCATTCCAGATGAGCATGGTGCGCCCATGATAACAGTTAAGACCGCCATTCCCGTAAGCTCAGAACCGCTTCGTGGTCCCTCCCATGCCATGAAGGGGTTTTCGCTAACAGAACTCCTGATCGCCATGACTGTATTCCTGCTCGTGGCGGGCGCCGCGTTTACTCTTTTCGGCCAGCAAGCGGGGGTCGCTACGCAGCAGCAAAACCTTTCGGGAGTAAACATCGGAATGCGCAACGCGATGTCCCAGATGGAAATGGACATGTCCGGGGCCGGCGGAAATTTGCTCGCCGGCGTCCCCAACGCTCCACCTTTCTATTTCAGCGTCATTATCAACAACAATTTGCCCGGCGTCGCTGCCTCATGCGCTCCCAATACCACGAACTGGTCCTATCCCATAGCAAGCGCCTGCTTCGATTCGCTTACGATTCTTAGCCCTAACAACAGCCTTGCTAAACCGTGCACTACAGCGGGAGGAACCCAGGCGCCCGTTTTAGTCATCAACGACCCGGGAAATGGCCAGGAGAGCCTGAGCACAAGCTCAATCATGTGGGGGGACGACCCGAACAACCCGGGGAATAGCACAACCCTCACGAATGACACTTCCTGCTTTAATAGCGGGGACGAACTTCTGGTGATTCAGATTCCGTCAAACCCGCAGGCGCCAATTACGTGCGACGTTAACAATAACCTATTCAACTACTGCATGAATGTCGTCACTCTTACCAAGGACGCTCAAGTGTCCGGAAGCAAGATCGAGCTCCAGCATAACCCGACCGGAGCGGGCAGCGATCCTCTGGGAATCATCTACGACGCGACCGGTATAACCAATTTTACGAACTCCTTGGGGACTGGATTTTCCGACGGTGCGTACATCGTCGACCTCGGCACCGGCCCGAAGGCCGTGACGTATTCTGTCCAGGCCAATCCCGCGAATGCCAACGATCCGCAATTGGTCCGCTGTCTCGGGACGTCCTGCACGAGCACGAATCAGCAGGTGGTGGCGGATCAGATCATCGGATTCAAGGTTGGCGCGGACCTCTGGAATAATAAGCAAGCCAACGCCACGGACATTGCAAACTACATTTACAATGCCGCTCACTATTGCAGCGACTCCATCCAGACCAGCGCCGGTCCTCCTCCCACTTATGTCGACTGCACGGTTAACCCGCCGGCCCTGTATGACCCGTACGACTTCACGTTAGTCCGTGCGGTGCGGGTCTCCTTGATCGGGCGCACGACGCCAAGGATGGACCCGACTCTCCACTCCTTTTTCTTGAACGGCTTCGATAACGGCCCTTATCTGGTCCAGCAAGCAGCTGTGGTCGTGGATCTACGGAACTTGAGTAACGTCGACTCCACAAACTGAATCGGAACCGCTTGAGGTGAGATCATGAAATCACGCCCTAACAAGTTTTCCAGCGTCAGTGGCCGGCAAATCCCCGGCCTTGCAAACGAGCGGAGATCGCGCACTCGCGGGGTAGCGCTGATCATCACGCTGATCCTGCTCTTGCTCCTTAGCGCGGCGAGCCTGGCCATTGTCCTCTTAGTGTCCTCCGACACCATGATCAATGGCTTTTACCGGAACTACCGGGGATCTTTCTATGCCGCCGATTCGGGCATCAATGTTGTTGTGGAATCCATGGCAAGTGCGGTTCAAAGCGCCGGGACCGCCACCGCCAATCCTCCCCTTACGGTAGGCGGGACGGCGATACCGACACAGCCCCAGGTCTGGGCGGTTGCGGGTGCGTCGCCGTCAGGATTGACATCCTCGTTTACACCTTTCCAAAACGCGTACTACACGATGGGCGATGCAGGCTCGTGGAAAGGTCAATTCACGATGCTAGCCGCCAACCCCGATGGTAATCCGATCTTAGGGACGCCCCAATTCGAGTTGGAACCCAACCCCAACGATGCCAATAGTTGCTTGCCGACCACGCAGGCGACCTGCGCGAACGGCAATGCTAACGATCACGATTACACCTGGACATTCTCTTACCCTTATGAGGTCACACTCAAAGGCCAATCGACCGGCACCGAAGGCGAAGAAATTACCGAGACCGGCGCAATCGTCTATACTAGCACCTCTGGCACCGGCTCTGCGGGCGGTCCGCCGTCTTTCTCCAAATGGGCGGCTTTCATAAACAACTTTGCGGACTGCCAGGGTCCGCTGGCTGCCGGGAACCATGTCGGGGCCATTCTTTACGAACGGTCAGTGGAATTTTGGGAATTTCAGCAACCCCGGTTATACCTTCACCGGTTCCATCGGGCAGGTCGGAGCCCAAGCAAGCTGGTGGAAAAACAATGCATGCTCAGACTCTGCGACGGCACCGAGTGGATTCAAGAAACCGAGCTTTCCAGCCGGCGGCCTCCAACTAAGTCAGAATAAGGTCGTGCCGCCTGCGAACAGTTACAGCCAGGCTGCGGCGGTGCTCGATGGCAAGGGCGCACCTCCTTGCACGGTAGCACCCTGCTCCCCCGATCCTGCGCCAACCCAGGCCCAAATGAGTTCGGAGTTGCAAACAGTTGCTGGCACTCCGTATCCCGCTACGGGATCCGTGCCGAATGGCGTCTACATTCCGTATTACAGCGGGACGGGTTGCGCGTCGGCTGCCTGCTATGGCAGCTATAACGCTGGCACCGGCGTAGCCGGCCATGCGGGGGGCTTCTATATCCAGGGAAACGCCTCCATCACTTTGACCGCCTCCACCGCCGGCAACGGCAGCAATGTGCACCCCACACAGACCTACACGATTGTGCAGGGGAGCACCACCACTACGATTGTTGTCGATAACACCCTCAGCACCACGACAGTGACATCGGGCAGCTCGATTCAGACTTTGACCGGTGTTCCCGCGCAACTCGACCCGAACAGCGGCGCGGTCATAAACCAGACCGACCCCTCGGGCAGCGGTTGTGAACCCCACGCTCATTTACGTGAACGGCGCGATCACGGGTCTGACAGGGACTTATAGCGGAAGCGGAAGTAGCACTACCCCCCTGGCCGCAATTCAGAACGATACAGGCGTAACCGTCGCGGCCTCTGGGAACATAAGCATTACAGGTGACTTGACCTATGCGCAATTACCTGTGTCCGTCCCCGCCGACACGCCGAATACCTCGACGAACGCGGGTGTCCTGGGCGTCTATACAAACGGGAATATCAATCTCTATCCGGACCCGAAGGGTAACCTCACCGTGGATGCCAGCCTAGCGGCAATTGGCGGCTCCACTGGGAATAGCGGCTTTGCAACCCCTGGCGGCTACATTTCGAATTGGACGATTGTCGGTGGCAGGTCTGAGGACCATGCCCATGCCGTCAACATCGGCTCCGGGAACACGTACTATGACACTCGCTTCGGGAATAACTTTGGGCCACCCTGGTTCCCCACCGCTGTGCCACAAACGGGCCAGGCTCCAATCGACCGTCCCAACAGTCACGGTGACGCGAGGGGCGTGGGCCGAGGTTAACCGTCAATGAGCCCAGCGCAAGGCAGGTTCGGGTTGGACTCAAAGGGCGCTTGTTCGCCCAATAGGTGGCTAAACAGGATGCTGAAAGACCCGCAATTTTGTCATTCCGAGGCGCGCTGCGCGCCGAGGAATCTCTCTTTTCCTGGGCTTCAATCAAAGAGAGATTCCTCGCTTCGCTCGGAATGACAAAATAAATCACTTTTTCCGCAAGCTGTAAAGCCTGTCCTACGGGGCGGCGGGTTTTGAATTATTGTTTTTTTGAATCGAAAGTTTTCATGAAGTTCACGATCGTTTGTGCAACGGTTTCGTCGCCGACCGCGGTATTGATCATGACGTGGTATACGGCGCGGTCGGGCCACGCGGCGTGAAAATACTTTTCGATGAAGCCCGCACGTTCGCGATCCACCGTATCCACAAGCTCTTGAGCGTCCTTCTCACTTTTGCCGCGAGACAACAGGCGCCGCACCTTATTTTCCCTCGGGGCGTAGAGAAACACGCGAAAGGTGTCCGGGCGGTCCTTCAGAAAAAGCTGCGATCCTCTCCCCACGATAACGGAGTCTCCTTTACTCGCGGCATGCTGTACGACGCGTTCCGTCATCTTCAAAATATTTTCGCTGTCGACCAGATTCAGCTTGGGCGCGTTGATGCTTCCTTCGTAGCTCCCGCGTAAAAACGATTTGAACAGCCGGTAATAAAGCGGATCGGTTCGCTCCTCGCGCTGTTCCACAGCCGCCTGGGAGCAATTCGCCAGGCGCGCGATTTCCTCGGTCAGCAGGTGATCCCAAAGTTTCCAGCCAAGAAGCTCGGCAAGC
Source organism: uncultured Acidobacteriota bacterium (assembly GCA_963833595.1). Taxonomy (GTDB): domain Bacteria; phylum Acidobacteriota; class Terriglobia; order Acidiferrales; family UBA7541; genus Palsa-360. Next base: position 17,061 of record CAWHYM010000013.1, read on the forward strand.
CGCTGAGCGATTTCACTGCCGCCGCATCCATACTCCCGTTCCACCGTGACGATTTTGATCATACCGTCTCCAGAACGCCGTCTTCAGAACGCTCTCTGCGACTCGACCAAGGCCCAGACTATGCCGCTTCATTTACTCCGCCACGACATGGCCTCCACCGGGATCATTCTTCTTCAAAATAAATGCCAGAAAGATCATCATGGCCGACCCTATGGCAAGCACCATGAAGGTGTCAACATAAGCCGCGGCGCTGGCCTGCGCCTGGATGGACTGATAAATTCTGGCGTAGGCCGTCATCCGCGCTTTGTGTTTGTCTAATCCGGAATTGGCCAGTCGTTGTGAAAGGCCGATGACTGCTCCTTGCAGGCGGGGATTCCCGGCGCGGATGTGGCCGATGAGAATCTCCTGATGAAATTGCGCGCGCCGCGCAAGCAACGTCGTAACGAGCGAAGTTCCGACACTGCTCCCGATATTGCGCATGAAATTGACGATGCCGGAGACCGCATTATTTTTCTCCGGCGGAATTCCAATGTAGGCCACCAGCGTAATCGGCACGAAGAGGAACCCCATTCCGAAGACTTGCGCGACGCGCAGCCACAGGGCGGTATTGAACCCGATCTGCAAATCAATCCGCTTGGTGGAATAAAACATGGCGAGGGCCAGGCAGAGCCAACCGAAGGCGATGAGGCGCCGAGCCTGGATTTTCGTCGTCAAGGTTCCCATGATGGGCATTTCAATCAGCAGACAAACCCCTCCCGCGGAAATCGCGAGCCCCGCGACCTGGGCCGTGTATCCCATCAGCGTCTGGAGAAACAGCGGCATCAGCACCAGGCTGCTGAACAACATGATGCCCAGGGTGAACATCATCAGGTTTGAACTCGCAAAGTTGAAACTCTTGAACAGGCGAACATCGACGATGGGCGCCTTTTGGCGCCATTCCCAGATCACTAGCGCGACCAGGCATACCACTGCCGTGACCGCTAAGGTCGTAATGAATTGCGATCCGAACCAATCGTCCTCCTGCCCCTTGTCAAGCAACACCTGCAACGCCCCGACGCCGAGCGTCAACAGGGCGATGCCAATGTAGTCCAGCTTGACGCCCGCCGCTTTGATGCGAGCCAAATAGGGCGGATCTTCGACGAAGCGATAGATCAAAAGCAACGTCAGCAGGCCGACCGGCAGATTGATGAAAAAAATCCATCGCCAGGAATAGTTGAACGTGATCCAACCGCCCAGGGTTGGGCCAATCGTGGGCGCCGTGACGGCCGTGATGCCGTAGAGCGCAAAGGCCAAGCCCCGCTGTTGCGGCGGAAACGTGTCCGCCAGAATGGCCTGCGCCATTGGCTGGAGGCCGCCGCCGCCCGCGCCTTGCAGTACGCGGAAGAAAAGCAGGAGGCCCAGGCTCGGCGCGATCCCGCACAGCAAAGAACTCGTGGTAAACATGAAAAGGCAAATCGTGAAAAATCGCTTACGTCCGATGGCGCCGGCGAGCCAGCCGCTGATCGGCAGGACAATGGCGTTCGAGACGAGATAAGAAGTCAGCACCCACGTGCTTTGGTCGTTGCTCGCTCCCAGATTCCCGGCCATGTACGGCAGGGCCACATTGGCGATGCTGGTGTCGAGGACCTCCATGAACGCGGCCATGGCCACGACCACGGCGATCAGCCAGGGATTAAATTTCGGCCGCCAGATGTCCTGACCGGCCGTGAGGGATGCGGCGGTACTCATCGGATGTATACGTCGGGCACAACGTTCATGCCCGGCCGAAGTTGGTGATCCTGGTTTTCTCCCGGATCGAGAATAATTTTCACGGGAATGCGCTGAACGATTTTTACGTAGTTACCCGTCGCATTTTCCGGAGGAAGCAAGCTGAACAGCGGGCCTGTGGCCCCGGCGATGCTGTCCACATGTCCCTTGAATGTCTGCCCGCTCGAATCCACGTGAATTTCGGTTTTCTGCCCTACTTTCATTTGCCTCAGTTGCGTCTCTTTGAAATTGGCGGTGACCCAGACTTCCTCCAGGGGGACGATCGTGAGCAATTGCTGGCCGGGCTGAACGTTCATCCCAACCACAACGGTCTTATTCACTTCGCCGCTGATGGGCGCCACGATTTGAGTGTATTGCAAATTCAACCGCGCCTGTTCCAGGGAGGCGCGTTTCTGTTGCACGTCGGCAATCGCGGCGCGCGCGCGGGCTCGGGTTGACGACACCTGCTGCGGGCCCGTTTCGGCGGATTGCTGGCTCGCTTCGGACTGTCCCAGATGGCTGCGCGCCTGCTGCACAGCTTGTTGAGCCGCTGCTTCATATTCACGCGCAGCCGCCACGGAGGCTGTGCTGGATTTTGCCGTTGCCAGCGCCTGATCGTAAATTTGCGCGGCCACTTCCTGCTTATCCACCAGCGCCTTGTAGCGGCGAAGGTCGTTTTGCGCCTTCACATCATTCGCTTCGGCCGCTTCCAATTGGGCATGGGCGGCGGCGACCTGTTTTTCAGCGGAAACGATTCCGGCGCCCGCGTCTTCCACGCCTGATACGGTGAACTTCAATTGGCTCGAGGCATTCACGGAAGTAATCGGAACATTGATATTCATCGATTGGGCCGTTGCTTCCGCGCTCGCAAGATTGGCCTTTGCCTGTTCGACCGCGACCTCGTAGTCTTTGGGATCGATCTCGACGAGTACCATGCCCTTCTGTACGTACTGGTTGTCGTCTACATTCACCTTGATCACGTATCCGGAATCACGGGCGCTGACCGGGTAGAGATGAGCGTCCACCTGGGCATCGTCGGTGGATTCATAGCTGCCCAGATAGCGCCACAAAAACAGGCCGCCCACGAGCACAACTAAAACGATCGCAACAATGAGGATGTTTCTGCGGCTATTCGAGCGCGTGTAGCGTGGAGGTGGTGGAGCTGTGGCGGATTCCCTCGTAGCGTCAACTGTCAAACCAGGTGGATGCTCTTCAGCCATGGATTATTTTCCTTTGGAGTATTCCTTGACGCCTTCGTCGGCGCGGCTTTGGGCGCGCGCCAGTGAAATTCTAGCGTAAATAGAGTTGCAGAGACTACGGACGTACCGTCGTGGGCACTCGCTACCGCCTTCACTTGCCATGTCGCTCCGGAAGAATCCCATTGCGGGCTACTCTCGTTTCCGGCCGATTGGGAACATACAGCCGACCGTCGAAGAATGCAATCTGCTGCGATGGCGTTCCGTTCATCGTTTTCGCGATGGCTCGGCACAGATCATTCTTGTCTTTGCAGGGAATCGTAAAGAACGAAGATGCCCTCTGGCAATGGGTATCAGAACTATTTGATGCGGGACAACTCTCTTTGATACCGCCGAATTATTTGCGCCCCATAGGCCGCCAGCGGATTTTGAAAGATGCCTGAGGTGTATTCTTTTGAGGAAATTGGTAGCCCGGACGGGGGTCGAACCCGTAATCTTCGCCTTGAAAGGGCGACGAGTTAACCATTACTCTACCGGGCCACACGGAATCACGCGAGGCGAGCCTAGCGTTCTTGAATTCTAGCATACTCGCTCGCGGGAAAGTTCACAGTTGAGAGTCGAGAGCTAAGAGTTAAAAGCTGCAAGTTGCGTGTTCGGGGTACAGTTTTCACCGGTCACCCTTCGGTCACTGCGGCGACCTCAGGGCAAGCAAATCACCAGACACCAGTCACGATTTCCTCTCGTTGTGCTCCTCGAGCCAGGCCATCTGGATCGCTTCGAGCTTGCCCTCGTTTGACTGTTTGGGATCGCCCGTGAATCCGTCCAGGCCCGTCACCCACTTGTGCAGGTCCGTGTAGCGCACCGTGAGCGGATCGGCATCCGGATATTTTTCCGCCAGTTGAATTCCGATTTCTTCCGCGTCGTCCCAATCAAATGTGGCGGGCATGCGTTTCTCCCCATGCAAGATTATTTGCCAATTGCGCACAAGTCCGCCTCTGAAGACGCGGCTACAAGTTTGCGGAAAAATCAGTAGCACAGCCACTCTTGGCTGTACAGTTTTGTGAATCGCACGTGCTGAATACCCGGCTCAACGACGATTGCAAAACCCGCACAGGCAAGAGTGCCTGTGCTACTAAACCCTGTACGGCAAACTGGAGCCGCAGGCACGGATGTTGACGAACTGTTCTAGTGTTCCGCTTCCTTGGCGTAATTCTTATTCCACTCCGGGATTTCGACGACCAGGTCGCGCGTTCCGTCGGGGACGCACTGGCATCCGAGGCGCGACTTTACTTCCAGCCCGGGCGCATCGTCTAGCTGATCGAGTTCGGCATCCGTCGGTTCGTTGCAGGACTCGAGACCTTCATGCACGATGACGTGGCACGTCGAGCACGCACACACGCCGCCGCAGGCGTGGTCGAGACCCATGTGAAAACCCGTGGCGATATCCAGGATGCTTCCCGGCAGACCTTCGCGCGCGTACGGAACCTTCTCGGGGTCTACCTCGACCGTCTTGCCCTCGCGGACAAACGTCACCTTGAATTTTTTCGTCGCGGGCGTGTATTGGGTCTTTTCGATGTAGGGGTTGCTGCCGCCCATGGTGTTCTCCTTCTTAACCGCTCAATGCTACGTGCCAATCTAGATTTAAGATGCCTTTGTAGCGCCCGTCCGCCGCAGCGGGCGGGCATGCGCTACACGTCGCCTAGCTTTTTGCCTTCTAGAGCCGCTCCCAGCGCGCGGTTCATCATACGTTCGGCGAGCGGGGTGGAGGCCTGATTCAGCACGTCCACAAACGCGCGGACGCGCTTGTAATCCGTGCCGGCGAACGCTTCGCGCAGCGCGGCAATTGCGCCGTCAATCGCGCGGCGCTCTTCTTCGGGAAGCTCGCCCGGAGCTTCCGCCAGTTCGCGCGCCAGGGCTTTTTCCGTGAGATGCAGCACGCTTTCGGCTTCGTTGCGCGCCTCGATCAACTGGCGTTCGGAAAAATCCTGCTCGGCAAATTCGATCGATTCTTCGAGCATGCGTTCGACTTCGGCATCGTCGAGCCCGTAGGTGGGCTGGACTTCGATCGAGTGCTCCGTGCCGGCGCGCAGATCGCTCGCGGAGACTTGCAGGATGCCGCTTGCGTCGATCAAAAATTTCACTTCAATGCGCGCGAGGCCCGCGGGGCCCGGCGGAACTTTCAACTGGAATCGCGCGAGGGAGCGGCAATCCTTGGCCAGTTCGCGCTCGCCTTGCAGGACGTGGATGTCGATTCCGGTCTGGTTCTCGACGCCGGTGGTGAACAGTTCCTGCGCGCTCGCCGGCACCGTCGAATTTCGCGGAATAATTTTCGCGACCACGCCGCCCATCGTTTCGATGCCGAGCGACAGTGGAGTGACATCGAGCAGAAGCATGTCGTTCACGCCACCCTCGAGAATGTCCGCCTGCACCGCGGCGCCCAGCGCGACGACTTCGTCGGGGTTGAGTTCGGCGTGCGGGCGGCGGCCGAAAAATTGCTCGACAGTTTGCCGCACGAGCGGCACGCGCGTCGAGCCGCCGACTAACACGACTTCCTCGATCTCCGCGGGGGAAAGCTTCGCGTCGGAGAGCGCCTGGCGCACGGGCGCCATGGTGCGGTCCACGATCGGGTGAATCCAGCGCTCGTATTCCGCGCGCGAAATCTCGCGGAAATAGACGCCGCCATCGGGCAAGGGGAACTTGATCGTCGTCTTGTCCGCGTCGGAAAGTTCGTGCTTGGCGGCGATCAGCGCTTTGCGTAATTCCTGGACCACTTCTGGGTGCGCGGCGAGGTCCACGCCGAGTCCGCGAATTTCTTCGCGCGCCATGCTCTGCAAGCGCGTTGTCGATGTCGTCGCCGCCCAAATGCGTGTCGCCATTGGTCGAGAGGACTTGATATATGTCGCCGTCGCTCGTCGAAATCAGTTTCAGGATCGAAATGTCAAACGTGCCGCCGCCGAAATCGTAGACGGCGACGCGGCCGCGCTTCTGTTCGTGCAAGCCGTAGGCGAGCGCCGCGGCGGTCGGCTCGTTCACGAGGCGCAGAACTTCGAGGCCCGCGAGGCGCCCGGCGTCGCGCGTGGCCTGGCGCTGCGCGTCGTTGAAATAGGCGGGCACGGTGATCACCGCGCGCTCGACCGAATCCTGAAAATAATTCTCAGCCCAGCTTTTCAGTTCGCGCAGAATGAACGCGGAAATTTCCGGCGGCGTGAAAACGCGGTCGCCGAGCCTCACGCGGATCACATTCTTGCTCGCCGGGTCGATGCGAAACGGGAAAATTTTCAGTTCGTCCCGCACGTCGGCGGGACCGCGTCCCATCAGGCGCTTCACGGAATAAATCGTGCGTTCCGGCTGCGTCAGCAAGCGGCGCTGCGCGCCCTGGCCGACGATAATCGATCCGTCCGCATCGACGCTCACGACGGAAGGACACAGAGGCGTGCCGTACGGGCCCGGGATACACTTCGGCCGGGCTTCGCGCTTATCCTGATAAGCGATCAGGCTGTAGGTCGTGCCGAGATCGATGCCGACTGTCCTAGGCATTTTCTACGTGTATCCCCCTTGCAGTTGTGACTGGTGATCGGTGACTAGTGACTGGTGAACCGTGGAAACCGTCGCCCGTGCGATCCGTGGTTTTCACCAGTCACCGGTCACTAGTCACCAGTCGCCAATTCCTGCCGCACACTGTTCACTAAATTCCTGATGTACGAGCGGCGGTTCAGGACTTCGTTCATCCGCTCCATTAGTTTTTTCTTTGCCGCTTCGTCCACGGCGGAATCCAGCGCGGCATCCCATTCCGCCGAAACGCGCGCGAGTTCCTGGTCCACATCCGCGAGCGACGATTCAAATTTGTGCTGCGCCGACTCGAGTTTTGCGCGCAATCCCGGCATTTGCGCCGCATTTCCGCCGGAGGCGCGCGCTTCGCGCAGTTCGTCCAGCGACTCGTTCAGTTCAAAAACCTCCTCGAGCAATTCGGGCGGGGCCTGCTGCTTCTTCTGGCCTTCCTTGCGCAAGCCGGAGAGGCTGAGGAGGTACTCGACGCGCGCGACCGGATCGCGCAGCGTGCGGTACGCGTCATTCAATTGCGAAGAGAGGTCGAGTGAAAGCTGCCGCTCGTCCTCCGACGCGCGCACGAAATGATCGGGATGCAGCTTCCAGGAGAGCGAGTGAAATCGCTGCTCGAGCGTTGCCAAGTCCAAAGTTAATTTCCGCGGGACGCCGAAAAAAGCGAAGTAATCGGCGCCGCTCGGCAGCGGTTGGATTTTTCCGCATGCCGGGCAAAAGTGCGCGCCGCCGGTTGCCGCGGAGCAGCTCCAGCAGGTTGCCGATGTCGTGACGGTTGTGGATGGCGCGCTCATAACTCGATGGTTTCGCCTCCGCGCAATTCAGGACTGATGCGTGCCGACAGGGCCAGTAGCACAGGCTTCAGCCTGTGGGTTTTGGTACTTGCAAGGACGAAACCCCACAGGCTGAAGCCTGTGCTACTAAAACCGATGCAGGGCAAAAAAAATGGCTGGCGGGCTCCCCATCCCGGCCAACCACGCGTTTCACTCGATTCGAGAGGAAGCGCCTGCTACGTTCCCTGAGAGTGAGCCGAATACCACGCGCAAACGACAGGCTGAAGCCGTCCTACGCCGTGAACGAACTGCCGCAGCCGCAACTGCGCGTTGCCTGCGGATTCTGGAACACGAAGCCGCGCCGCATCAGATCTTCCTGATAGTCCAGCGTGGTCTCATTCAGGTAAAGGAAGCTCTTCGGGTCCACGAATAGCCGCGCGCCGTTTTCCTCGACCACTTTGTCGCGGTCGCGCGCCTGCGTCTCCAGACGCATCGCGTACGTCAGCCCGGAGCAGCCGCCGCCCTGAACGCCCACGCGCAGCCCGCCGGTTTCCGCCGCCACGCCTTCCTTGGCGAGCAGCTCCTGAATTTTTGTTGCCGCTTTTTCCGTAACATGAATCATATTTTTTCGTTCCAATCCAGCCACTTCCAAAAAGTTTTCAAATACACCCTTGTTGTTTGTTTCCGTCGCGAAAGCGAATTGGACGGCGCTATCGCGATCGGCCAGTTAGTCGCCGACTGACGTCGCGGTGGCCGCGGGAGTGGAAGTTTCTTTCTTCTTCTTCCAGTCCGCGATGGCCGCCTTGATGGCGTCTTCGGCGAGGACCGAGCAGTGAATCTTCACGGGCGGAAGGCTCAGTTCGCGCACGATATCCGTGTTCGAGATGGCGAGCGCTTCCTCGACCGTCTTGCCCTTGACCCACTCGGTCGCGAGCGAAGAACTGGCAATCGCCGAGCCGCAGCCGAAGGTTTTGAACTTCGCCTCTTCGATGACCTGCGTTTCGGGATTGATTTTCATCTGCAGCCGCATGACGTCGCCGCACTCGGGCGCGCCAACCAGGCCCGTGCCCACATTCGGATCTTCCTTGGGCAGGCTGCCGACGTTGCGCGGGTGCTCGTAATGATCGACTACCTTCTCGGAATAAGCCATTTCACACTCTCCTTCGATATTTTGACGAATAAAATTGTTCCTAGTGTTCAGCCGAAGCGCTCCAATTCATTTTGCTGATATCGATGCCTTCCTTGGCCATTTCGTAGAGCGGCGACAGTTCGCGCAGCCGCTGCACGACTTCAATCACGCGGTTGGTGACGTAATCCACTTCTTCCTGGGTGTTGAAGCGGCCCAGGCCGAAGCGGATCGAGGTGTGCGCCAGGTCTTCGCCGACGCCCAGGGCTTTGAGCACATAGCTCGGTTCGAGTGTGGCCGAAGTGCAGGCCGAGCCGCTCGAAACCGCGACGTCGTTGATTCCCATGAGCAGGGATTCGCCTTCGACGAACGCGAAGCTGATGTTGATGTTGTGCGGCAGGCGATGCGTCATCGAGCCGTTGATATAGACTTCGTCGAGCTTGGCGAAGACGGTGTCCTTCAAGCGGTCGCGCAGGCCGCGCAAGCGCGTGCTTTCCTCGGCCATTTCGTTCTGGCATAGCTCGGCTGCCTTGCCGAAGCCGACGATACCCGGGACATTCAGCGTGCCTGAGCGCATGCCGCGCTCGTGGCCGCCGCCGTCGATCTGCGCGGAGAGCTGCACGCGCGGATTGCGCCGCCGCACGTAGAGCGCGCCGCAGCCCTTGGGCCCGTAAATTTTGTGCGCGGTGAGCGAAATCATGTCAAGGTTGTCTTTTTGCACGTCGACCGGAATTTTGCCGGCCGCCTGGACGCCATCGCTGTGGAACAAGATGCCCTTTTCCTTGGCAATCTTGCCGATTTCCTGGATGGGCTGAACCACGCCGATTTCGTTGTTGGCGTACATGATGGTGATCAGAATCGTCTTCGCGGTGATGGCGCGGCGCAGATCGTCGAGATCGATGCGTCCGTCCTTGGCAACGGGAAGATAGGTCACCTCATAGCCGTACTTCTCAAGACGCTTACAGGTATCGAGAATGGCTTTATGCTCGGTGACCTGCGTGATGATGTGATTGCCCTTCTCGCGGTACATTTCCGCGGCGCCTTTGAGCGCGAGGTTATTCGACTCCGTGGCGCCGCTCGTGAAGATAATTTCCTTTGGCGTCGCGTTGATCAGGCGGGCGATCTGGGCGCGCGCGTTCTCGACCGCTTCTTCGGCCGTCCAGCCAAAGGAGTGGTTGCGGCTCGCGGCGTTGCCGAACTTCTCGTGGAAATACGGCAGCATTGTTTCGACCACGCGCGGGTCCACCGGAGTGGTGGCGTGGTAATCCATGTAAATTGGCAGTTTAATGGCCATGCTGATTTCTCCCGTCTCGAATTCCTTCGATCCCCTGACGCAGTCTCTTAAAAATCTCTGCGGCGTCCGCCTCGGCGGACCTGCAAACTTAAATCGACAGCCCGACGAGTTCAGCGTCGGGCGAATCCTCGGCCATCTGCGAAATCGTGACCGAGCGCAACACTTGCGCAATACTTTCATTCACTCGCCGCAGCGGCTCACGCACCGTGCAGGTCGAGCTCTGATCGCAGTTGCCGTGGTTCGTTATGCAGGACGTGATGACCAACGGCCCGTCCACGGCGTTGATTACATCGAGCGCCGAAATTTCCTTCGGGTGCCGGGCCAGTTGATAGCCCCCACTCGAACCGTGACGCGCCGTTACGAGTCCATGCCTGGCCAGCCGTTGCAGCACCTTTGCCAGAAGCGGCGCGGAAATTCCATACGCCTCGGCTATATCGGATGCGCTCTGCGAAGGCTCACCACGATGCGTCGCCAGGTGTCTGACGGCGATCAGGGCGTAATCCGCTTTCTTTGAGAGCTTCAACATTCGATATGCGACCAATCAAGTCGCACTTGAATGATAATGCCGGTCCCGCGCCAATGTCAAGTAGTTCCATTCTCGGCAACCCCCACCGGGCCAGCACCTTACATTACGACCAAATTGGTCGGCTTAGTCAAATTTGATGCAACGAATTGGGTATTTCGGGGGTCGACTGGCGTCGATGCGGGGTTGAACGGTCAAACTGTATTCGTGCAACACGACTGGCCGAAGGGGAAAATGCGAGTGTCCTTCCGCGCAGGACAGCCTGTCGCGCATTGCGCAGGACTTTCAACAGAAACCCGACAGGCTCTGAAGCCTGTCCTACACGGAAGGACACTCAGCGCTCTATGACTCCGAGCGGAACTTTAATTCCCGCAAAGGACTTCGACGAATCCCATGCGGGCAGAGAGATTTCCGCTCCACCAGACGCGATTCGGATTGTTTGGATCGACCTCAATTCTTCTCGGGTCCGACTCGGAATCCGGAAGAGGAAACTCCACCCATTCGCCCGTCTTGGGATTGAAGCGGGCAATTTTGTCGGCCTGTTGTTCGCTCACCCAAATCAGGTTGTTTTTCCGGTCCACGGTTACGGAATAGGTGCCGGAGGTTTCCGTGGGCGGCGCGAAGAACGTCATCTGCTTGGTTTCGTAATCGACTTTCATCAGCAGTCCGGCATTCCAAAGCCCGACCCAGAGATCGCCGCGGGCGTCATGGCTCATGCGGCGCGGGTAGGCAAGACCGTCGAAGGGTATTTTGTATTCCTCGACCTTGCCCGTGGCCGGATCGATTCTCGACATGCGGTCAGCCATATCCTCGGCCCACCACACGGAACCATCACCGGCAACGGTAATGCCGTAGGCGCCATTCGGCTTCTGCGTGGCGAGGTAGGAAGGCGTGTCAAAAAACTTGAATTCTTTCGTCGCCGTGTTGAGCATGCGCACCTGGTTTCCGCTCGTCTCCCAAATGGTGCCGTTCGGGTGGATGAGCATCGAATTGCCGCCGGCTTCGGCGCGAACGTCCTTCGGCCAGTCATACGACGTGAATTTCCCTGAGTTGGTGTCGTAGTCGAGCCAGCGGAAGTTCGACCCATCCGGCACCCACAACTGCCCCTTGGCGTCGATCTGGAGGTTGCCCAGCAACTGGCCGTCGGCGGCGGCGGTGCCGGCTGGAATGGAAACTTCGGTATATTCGAGCGTACTGGGATCCAGCTTGCCTAGCTTGCCCGCCCGCTGGCTAACCCAGCCGTTGCCGTGGGGATCGACAGCAACGTCATGCGGCTCCGCGCCAACATTGGTGTCCGAAATGTCATATTGGACGACCCGGTAGTGCAGGGCCTTTCCTTCCAGCAATGTGCGGGGCAGGCGATCGTTGAGGTCCACCTGGCGCGTTGGCGCGAAGTTGGCGGTAAGATAGTCGATCGCGAGCTTGGCTTCGTCCGCGGTCAGGTCGCGAATTTTTGCGGTTCGCATGCGGGCGCGCATCCTGCGGACGGTGAACGCCCATTGATCGCGCGGCATGTGGAAGCCGATGAATCGCTCGGTGTCATGGCAGGTCGTGCAGCGCGCCGCGACGAGTTTCTTGCCGTCGCCTTCCGGCAATTCCTTCGAGACCGTGACCATCAACGCTTCGGGAGTCTTCATCGGCCAGGCGCGCGGGAGCATGGGGCCCTGCTTGGCGGTCAGCGACAAATCCAATTTCGCGGTTTTGCCCTCCGCTACGTCCACCGGCGCGGAAACGCTGCTCTGATAGCCGCCTCCGACGCCCTGGATCACATACTGGCCGGCGGGCAGATTGCTTACGGTGTAGCGCCCTTGCGCCTGGCTGATGACCATGAATTCGAGATGGCGGTCGTTGTTCTTCAACTTCACAAAAGCGCCGGCGACAGGTTTCCCGGATGCGTCTTGCACAACGCCCTCGACGGTGGAGTTATTTTCCGCCGCACTGGCAAACTGGCCGCAGAGGAATAGCAAAACAGCCGCGAAAATGACCGTGAAGTTCAATCGCGTTCCTTTGGATGTCATTCCCGATCTCCTTATTATTTTTCTCTCAACGTGCGTGAGCGGGGAGCCTGCAAACAACGCCGTTCCAGCCTGCATGGGCAACAAGAGACATTCAAAATGTGCGTTTGGACCTGGCTATTCGCGGAGTATACGCCAATTCCGTTCCAGAGCACTCACGATTTTCAAACGGGCACTTAAGGGATATGACTGGTGATTCGCTTGATATGAGGCCGCCGCGGCGACCGAAGGGTGACATGTAATTTGAAATTTCAGATTCGAGATTTCAGATGATTTTGAATTTGAAATTTCAAATCCGGGAATTGTGGAAGGCCTTAACTTCGTGGCTGGGGCTTCCACTTTTTCAGGAAATCGGCGACGTCTTCAGGGCCGATTCGGACGGTGGATTCAAATTCTCCTTTCTTCTGGCTGACGACCAGCGTGCCGTCCGGGTCAAGAATGGCGAGGCTGGGAACGCCCTTTTCGAGTGGGATTTCGTATTTTTTGGCGAGATCGAGGTTCGCATCGTAATTGCCGACGTTGATGTGGATGACGTGGTAGTTCGCATTCACGAGCGGGGCGAAGGACTTCGAGCGAAACGTTGTATCCAGCACGTGGCAGTCGTAACACCAGTTTCCGCCGAACACCAACAGGACGCGCTTGTGATCCTTGGCGGCCGCGGCGAGCGCCGAGGAAATTTCCGCTTGCGCCTCTTCCGGCGGCGGATAGAGCTGTATATTCGGCTTTGCCGGTTCGGGCAAGCTCCGGAGCTGCTTCGCGACGAGATCGCCCCGTCGCGTCGAGACGATTTTCCAATCGCCCAGCTTTTGCACCCAGATTTGAGCACCCGAAACGATGAAGGAATTTTCTCCCGCGTTGGTCTTGATCCCCGCTTCAGCTCGCAAGACGATCGACATCACGCCCGGCTGCAACTTCTTCGCCTCGAGAACCTTGACGTCGAGCCGGTCCAGTCCCATCGGCTTGAGCGAGGACCAGAACCCGGGCTCCTCGCCGGGATCCAGCGTCTCTCCTTGAGGAGTCTTTGCGCTTGCTGGAGGAGACGCCATGTAGAAGCCCATGAGAGCTGCTTTGTCACCCGCAAGGACGGCCGCCTTCCATTGGTCCAGAGGCTCGAACGCGAAAGATGGCGCAGTTTCAGAAGTCTTTTTCGCGCGGGCCTTCTGCGGGGAAGGTTGAGCAGAGACGGCAGGTTGCAAGCAAAGAAAAATTGCGATAATCCAACCGAGACGAATGGTCTTCATGGCTCCTCGCAATCGCATTCGGCATGGGATTGTATACCACTCAATAGCCCAAATCTCTTGGATTCTTAGAATGCGCTCTCGCGGAAAAGCCCACAACCACAAAATGCATCGCCGTCAATTCCCTTGCGTAATCCGCTTCAATTTTCGCTACAATACTTGGGAAGCGAACTGATGCAGGCGGACGAAACCATGAAAAATGTCCTGGCCATTTATCCGGGGTCGTTCGATCCGGTGACCAACGGGCACCTCGATTTGATCGAGCGGGGCGCCAAGATATTTGACCGGCTGGTGGTCAGCATTCTGCGCAACCTCGATAAGGAGCCGCTGTTCACGATCGACGAGCGCGTGGAGATGCTGCGCGAAGTCACGCGGCCATGGCCCAACGTCGAGATCGACGTGTTCAGCGGGCTGCTGGTGGATTACGCGCGGCTGCGCGAGGCGAACGTGATCCTGCGCGGCATCCGCGCGGTTTCGGATTACGAATATGAATTGCAGATGGCCATGATGAATCGCAAGCTCAATCCGAATGTGGAGACGGTTTTTATGATGCCGGCGGTGGCCTATAGCTATCTTAGTTCGCGGCTGGTGCGCGAAATTGCGCAGCTCGGGGCGTCGATTACCAGCTTCGTGCCGCCGGTGGTGGAAGAGCGCCTGCGCGCTAAAATTCTTTAGCTTCAGCGGCTAAAGCCGTTTTTAGGACGACCCGTTACGGCCGGGCTAAAGCCCGGCCCTCCAAAGCGGGCTCGACATAGAACTTGACCTACAAGGAGAGTAATCCCGTGCAACTCGCTGCCCGCGTTAACCGCATTTCCATCTCGCCGACCGCCGCTGTGCTTGCGGCGGCCGAAAAACTCCGCGCCCAGGGCGTGGACCTGGCCGACTTCGGCCCAGGCGAGCCGGACTTTCCAACTCCCGAACACATCCAGCGCGCAGCGATTCGCGCGTTGCAGGAAGGGCGCACGAAATACACGCCGACGGCAGGCATCGGCCCGCTGCGCGATGCGATCTGCAAATGGCACGCGGCGCAATTCGGCTCATCCTATACGGTGCCGGAATGTATCGTGACGGTTGGCGGCAAGCACGCCATTTTTAATGCGTTCTGCTCGCTATTGGAAAAGGGCGACGAAGTTCTGATCCCCGCGCCGTACTGGGTCACCTATCCGGATATAGTCCTATTCACGGGCGCGACGCCGGTGCCGGTGATGACCGATCCGTCCGACGGCTTCCGCCTGCGCGCCGAGATGGTTTCTCGCGCGATCACGCCGCGGACGAAATTGCTGATCGTCAACTCACCAAGCAATCCGAGCGGCGCCGTCATACCGAATGACGAATTCGTGAAAATCTACGAAGTGTGCCGCGCGAAAAATATCTGGGTGATGACGGACGAGTGCTACTCGCACTTCGTGTACGGAAACGAAAAGCCGTATTCGCTGGCAAGCGTGCCGGGCACGAAGCCGAACATCATCGTCGCCGGCTCGCTCTCGAAAACCTTTGCCATGACGGGCTGGCGCGTGGGCTATGCCCTTGCGCCCGAGCCGCTGGTGTCAGCGATGATCAAGCTGCAAAGCCAGTCAACGTCGAACCCGACTTCGATCGCGCAATACGCGGCGCTCGAAGCGCTGACCGGACCGATGGACTCGGTGACCGCGATGCTTGCGGAATATGCGCGGCGGCGCGACCGCATCGTTTCCGGACTTCGCGCGATTCCCGGGGTCACCTGTGTCGAGCCGGGAGGAGCGTTCTACGCATACCCGAGCGTTGCCGCGCATCTGGGCAACGGCGTTGCGGACACGACTGCTCTCGCGAAGCTGCTTCTGGAAAAGCAGCATCTGGTCTGCGTCCCCGGCGACGCGTTCGGCACACCCGGTTATATCCGGCTATCTTACGCGACTTCCATCGATCGCATCGAGGAAGGACTGCGGCGCCTCGAAAAATTCTTTGCCATGGCGGAAGCGGCCAGGTGAATTCGGAAACCAGCCGTCTGGGGCGAGTGCCTGCGCGACTCGCCCCGATTTTCGTGCCTCGCATTTGGGGTGCGCGCGACCTCTCTCCCCTGTTTCCGGAACGCTCCCAAGAACCAGAACCCGTCGGTGAAGCATGGCTGACGGGCGATGAATGCGCGTTTGCCACGGGCGAATTTGCGGGGCGCACGCTTGGCGAGGTTTGGCCCTCACTGCCAGAAGACTGGACTGGGACGAGCCTGCGCGGATTGCCGCGCATTCCGCTGCTCGTGAAATTTATTTTCGCGGAAGAAAAACTTTCCGTGCAAGTGCATCCCGACGACGCGTACGCGGAGCAGCACGAATCCGCGGCCGGAGGCGTCGGGAAAACCGAGATGTGGTATGTGATCAGCTCGCGCGAGGGAGCGGCGGTGCGCGTGGGGCTAAATCCGAACGTGACGCGAGAGTCGTTTCAGCGCGCCGTTGTCGATGGCACCGCGGAGAATTGTCTCGCCAGCGTGGCGGTCCATCCGGGCGACGCCGTTTTCGTGCCTGCCGGGACCGTGCACACGATTTGTCCCGGCGTCGTGCTGTGCGAAATCCAGCAGCACTCGGACATTACCTATCGCGTCTTCGATTACAACCGCGTGGGAACCGACGGCAAGCCGCGCGCGCTGCACATCCGGCAGGCGCTGGACGTGATGACGTTCGGCGAACAGAGCGGCGGGCTTTGCGATCCGGTGCGAATTACGCGCGGCGCGGTCACGGAAACATTTTATGCGGCATGCCGGCACTTCGCGGCCGAGCGCTGGGAATTCCGCGAACGAATCGCCGCCGTCACTTCACCGGAACATTTTGACTTGCTTATTTTTCTCGAGGGCAAAGGGCGCATCGAATTCGCCGATGGCGCCGAATCGTTCGGGCCGGCGGAAGTCTGGCTGCTCCCGGCGGCGCTCGGCGCGTACCAACTCGCGCCGGATTCTCCCACGACGCTCTTGCGCGCGTACGTGCCGGACTTAAACGGCTTCGTGCAGCGGCTCACCGATGAGCGCATTGCGGAAGCGGCGTGGTCGCGCGTGGTGCATCTGTGACGAGAGAACGGGGCCACGAAACGCTCGCCGCGCATGCCATCATCCTCGCGGGAGGCCGCGGCACTCGCTTCTGGCCGCGCAGCCGCACGCGAACGCCGAAGCAATTGCTCAACATCGTCGGCAGCGACACAATGCTCGAGCAAACCGCCGCGCGCCTTGCGCCTTTGTTCCCGCCGTCGCACCAGTGGGTCGTTACCAACTCCGAGCAAGCAGCCGCTGTGCGAAAACAAATGCCGCGCGTCCCCGCGTCGCACATACTCGCGGAACCGATTGGCAGGAATACGGCAGCGGCGATCGGCCTCGCCGCCGCGCACTTGCTGCATGGCGGACTGGGCAAGGAAAACGACGCGCTCATGGCCGTGCTTCCCGCCGACCATTACATTGCGAAACCCGCGCGGTATCTACGGATCGTGCGCGCCGCGCTGCACGTCGCGCAGGCCGCGGGATCGCTCGTCGTGCTGGGCATTCCACCCTCACGGCCCGAAACTGGCTACGGATACATCGAACGCGCGCGCGGGAAAGCAGTGGATGCGGACGGCGTTCCCGTCTTTGCGGTGCGCCAATTCACGGAAAAGCCGGCGCTGCCGCGGGCGCGGAAATATGTGGCTTCCGGGCGGTATTACTGGAACGCGGGAATGTTTTTCTGGCGCGTCTCGACGTTCCTCGGCAACCTCGAGAAATTTCTGCCGAAAACGCATGACGCGCTGATGCGCCTGGCGGGCGAAATCGGCACGCCGCGCTACGCGCGCACGCTTGCGCGCATTTATCCGAAACTCGAAAATATTTCCGTGGACTACGCCATTCTTGAGCCGGTCACGCGCCGCGCTTCGACGCCCAGCGTCTTTGTTCTGCCCGCGGAAGTGGGCTGGAGCGACATCGGCTCCTGGGCCGCCGTGTACGAATTGCTCGCGCGTAAGGCAGGAGAGAATGTTTCCGCGGGAAAATTTGTCGCGCTCAATGCACAGGGAAATTTTTTCTGGAGCCCGAAGAAATTCATCGCCGCGGTCGGGATACGCGACGTGGTCGTCGTGGAAACCGATGATGCGCTGCTGCTCTGCCCGCGCGACCGCGCGCAAGACGTTGGCAAAATCGTGAAGTGGCTCGAAGCTGAGAAACTCTCCCGCCTGCTTTAGTTTGAATTCCTCGCAAATCGCGGCCCATGATCGTTGCGGTGGAGTTCAGTAGCACAGGCTTCAGCCTGTGGGTTTCGTCCTTGCGTGCACCAAAACCCACAGGCTGAAGCCTGTGCTACTTCTCGCAACCGCGAGCTTCGCATATACTCCTGAACTGTGAGCGCGATTAAATTTGGGACGGACGGGTGGCGCGGCGTTATCGCCGACGATTTCACATTTTCAAATGTGCGCAAGGTCGCGTGCGCGATTGCGCGGTACGTGGTGCGCGCGGAAAAGCCCGGGGCAGGCGTGCTCGTTGGGTATGACACGCGCTACGGCTCCGAGCGGTTTGCGCGCGCGGCGGCGGAAGTGGTCTCGATGGCCGGAATGCCAGTGTGGATCGCAGAGAAGGCCTGTCCTTCGCCCGCGCTTTCGCTGCTGGTGAGGCAGCGCGGCGCGGCGGGCGGCATCATGATCACGGCGAGCCACAATCCGTACAAATGGAACGGCGTGAAATTCAAGGCGAGCTACGGAAGCTCCGCGCTGCCCTCGATTGTCGCGCAAGTGGAAAAGGAACTTGCCACGGTGCTGGCAAACGGCGTGCCGCCATTGCCTCCGCAGCCAAATCATATTCAAACGCTCGACATTCTTTCGCCGTATCTTGAAACCATCGAGAAAATTGTGGACTGGGAACGCATCCGCGCCGCCAAGTTCCGGTTTGTCGTGGACCCGATGCACGGCGCGGCGCGCGGACTCCTGCGCGAACTCATGACGCGGCACGGCATCGCGTGCGACGAAATTCGCGGCACGCGCGATCCGCTGTTTGGCGGCGTGAATCCCGAGCCCATCGAGCCTCACGTCGAGGCGCTGCGCCGCGCGGTCCTCGCCGGAAAATATGACGCCGGGCTGTGCGCGGACGGCGACGGCGACCGCATCGGCGCGATGGATCGCGACGGCACGTTCATCACGCCGCACCAGATTTTTTCGATCCTGCTCTGGCACCTGGCGGGCACGCGCGGGATTCCCGGAGACGTCGCGAAGACATTTTCCTCGACGAAAATGCTCGACAAGATCGCGGAGAAATTCGGCCGCAAAGTATTCGAGACGCCGATCGGCTTCAAGTACATCTGCGAATTGATGCTCGAGCGCGACATTCTGCTGGGCGGAGAGGAATCGGGCGGCATCGGGACGAAACTTTATCTGCCCGAGCGCGACGCCACCGTAATGGCCCTGCTGCTGGTGGAAGTGATGGCGTGGCACAAGAAATCCTTGGGCGAACTCGTCGCGCAGCTTCACGCGGAATTTGGCGAGCATCATTACGGGCGGATCGATCTGGAACTCAAGCCAGGACAAAAAGAGCGCGCCATCGAGCATTTCAGCGATGCGAAAGTGAAGAGTGTGCTCGAATGGTCCGTCGCTCGCCGCGAAGATCTTGACGGGATCAAGTTGTATCTGGACGAGTTGGGATGGCTGATGTTGCGCGCCTCGGGGACGGAGCCGATGTTGCGCGTCTATTCCGAGACGCGGAGTGCCGCGGCTACGCGAAAACTTTTGGAGGAAGCGCGCTCGATCGTGCAGCGGTTGTAAGTAGAACAGACTTTAAGTCTGTTGGGTTTATTCCGGGCAGGAATCAGAGAAAACCCACAGGCTGAAGCCTGTGCTACTCAGACGGCGGTTTTTTCGCCGAATGATTTTGCGGCAGCGTCGAGAATGCCGTTGATGAAAGCGGACGCATCCTCGGACGAGAATTTCTTCGCGAGTTCCACGGCCTCGTTGATCACGACTTTTGCGGGAGTGCTCGTCGTGCGCATTTCGGCGAGGGCCAGGCGAAGGATGGCGCGGTCGATGGCGGCCATGCGTTCGATGCGCCAGTTTTGAGCGTGCGAGGAAATGATGGGGTCGAGTTCCTCAGCGCGAGCGGCGGCGTTTTCAAAAAGCTGATTGGCGAATTCCCGCGTGGATTTTTGGGCGCGCGCGTTCTTCCAAAAACCCTCTTCAATCCGGGACGGCTCCTGTTTCCCCATTTCCCATTGGAATAGCATCTGGAGGGCGTATTCGCGGGATTTCCGGCGCAGAGTCATCTAGCGGCGTTTCCCGCGGGGAGCGGTTTTGCCGCCTCGCGAAGCGTCCGCCGGGCGAAGCTGCTTTGACAGGTTGGCCATTTCGATGGCAGCAAGTCCCGCGTCATAGCCTTTGTTTCCGCTCTTGAGTCCCGCGCGGTCGATGGCCTGCTCGAGCGTGTCGCAGGTGAGAACGCAAAAAATAACCGGAATACCGGTGTCGAGTTGCGCGAGTTGCACGCCGCGCGCCACTTCGCTCGCGACATAGTCAAAGTGCGCGGTTTCGCCGCGCAGAATGCAGCCGATGGCGATCACAGCGTCGATGCGTCCGCCGGCGGCTATTTTTTTCGCCGTAAGAGGAATTTCAAACGAGCCGGGCACATGAACGACCACGATGTTTTCCGCGTCCGCGCCGGCGGCTTCGAGCGCATCGACGGCGCCCGCCAGCAGGCGATCCGTAATAAAACTGTTGAAGCGGCTGACCACCAGGGCGAATCGCAAACCTGCCGCATTTGCCGCTGCGCGAATTTCTTTTCCGTGAAAGGGTTTGTTCATGTGAGTGAGTTTCTGCGCCGCGTGTCCGCTCTACTTTCCTCGAAATTGCGCGGGCCGCTTTTCCAGAAATGCGCGCGTTCCTTCCCGCATATCCTCAGTGGCTGCGCACAAGCCGAAGAGCGTCGTTTCGAGATACTGGCCCTCTGCAAGCGGCATTTCGGTCCCGCGCTCAATGGCTTCCATCGTGAACTTCACCGAGAGCGGCGCGTTGGCAATGATTTTTTTCGCCAGGGCTTCCGCCGCGGGCAAGAGGTCCGTCGGTTCGTACACGTGATTCACGAGGCCGATGCGCAGCGCTTCTTCCGCTGAAAACATTTCCCCGGTCAGGCAGAGTTCGTACGCGACTCCCTTGCCGCACAAACGCGCGAGGCGTTGCGAGCCGCCATAGCCCGTCATGATACCGAGCTTCACTTCCGGCTGTCCGAGCTTCGCCGTTTTGCCGGCCAGACGCATCGAGCATGCCAGCGCGACTTCGCATCCTCCGCCGAGCGCGAAGCCGTTGATGGCCGCGATCGACGGTTTCCCCAGCGTCTCCAGCAGATGCAGAACGCTCTGGCCAAACGCGGCCGTTTCCTTGCCGCTGACCGGTGTCTGCACCGCGAGTTCTCCGATGTCCGCGCCGGCCACAAACGATTTTTCTCCCGCGCCGGTCAGGATCAGGACGCGCACTTCGTCGTCCTCGCGCACGGCGATCAGAATATCGCGCAGCTCTTCCATCGTTTTCCGGTTGAGCGCGTTCAACACCTTCGGGCGGTTAAACGTGATGAACCCGATGCGATCCCGCTTTTCATAGAGCAGGTTTTCGTAGGCCATCCGCATCCCTCAATTCTTCGCCATTTCCAGGGCAATAATTTCATTGCCGCCGCGCTTTCGAGCTTCCTCGAGGCCCGCCTCCACGCGGTTGATCAGATCGGTGACGATGTCCTCGTTATCATAATCCTGTCGGGCGATTGCCTCGGCCACGGCGACGCTTATGGTCAACTGCCCCGCATCCCATGGAGGACGCAATCCGCCGAGCGATTTCTTCAATTTCTCGGCGAACATCTGCGCGCCCGAGAGCGGCGTGTCCGGCAGAACAACCGCCAGGGCCCAGGAAGTGTACTTTATCGCAAGGTCGGTTTGGCGGACGATTGCTTGCACGGCCTTTCCGAGCTGCTCCATGTACCGGTCAAACGGCCCCTCTCCCTGCTGGCGGAGCAGTTCCGGACCGCCATCGATCTGCAAGAGAACCAGGGCCAGAGGCACGCCTTGCTTTCGCGCGCGCTGCGATTCGTGGAGCAGGCAATCGATATAGGAGCCGCGTGCAAGCAAGCCGGTTTTCTCATCGGCCACGGCAAGGGTGCGCACGAGCATGCGAAGCCGTGTGTGGTGCACGCACATGAGCATTTGATCGCCGATGGATTGCAGAAAATAGGTTTCGTTGGGTTTCCAGGCATGCGGTCCGGCGAAACCCACGATCATCATCCCGGCGGGAGATTGCGTCTCCGGGTCCGTGAGATGGACTCCCAGGGACGTTTCCAGCCCCATTTCCTTGAGAATGGGTGCGGCGGCGGCTTCGAGCGGCAAACCACCGAGTGGATCAGGCGTGGCGCGTTCAATCTGGCCGATCAGGCGCACGATCTGGCTGCCGGGGGATGCCTCAACGCCGGAGGAGCAAAACTCCGATGCCATTTGCGGCGGTTGCCCGGGAGGCCCGACCACCGCGAGGCATCTTGCCGCTCGCAAATAGTTGCCGACTTCATTCACCGCAACCGAAAGCATGGCGCGCGGCGAAGGCTGGCGGAACACGTTTTGATTAATTTCCGAGATTTTCGCGAGATCGCGCAGGGTTTCGGGAGCATAGAGGGAAGCGGCAGTGGCGCGATTCGCGGGCTCCTCGATAGCCGGGCGCGAAAGTTCCGCCGGCCTTTTCGGGACTGCGCCCGCCTCCGGCCACCAGTGCGCGGCTTCAAAGAGTCCCTGCAGGCGCTCATTATTTTCCGCTTCCCTCGGAAACAGTTCCACGATGCGTTGCAGCCGCTCGATGGCCTTGGACTGGAGCGAGTACTGGACAAAAATTTCCGCCTGGACCAGCAGGTCTTCGAGTGTCTGCCCTGTTTGAACATCATCCAGAATGACCGTCGATGGTTCGCTGCTCTTACCATGGCGGGGTTCCAGAACGGGGGCGTCAGAGCGATGCGTCGCGGCATTGGAAAGCCGGGACTTCACGCGGCTCAAAAACTCGTTGCCCGCGCGCCCTTTCAGCAGGTCCAGGCGCTCCTGATTGCGCGAGTCGTACGGATCGATTTCGACGAGCTTTTCGAATGCTTCGCAGGCGCCGGGAAGGTGATCATTCGCCATGTTCAAATCGAAGAGCCGGCCCAAGGCGTCAAAATACTTCGTCTCGCGGTTGATTTCACCGTACAAGGCCGCACAGAACTGGGCCAGGCGCAATGATTTTGGAAACTCTTCCACCAGTTGGTCGACGGCGGAAGCGAATTCCGATTCCCGCCGCGCTGCCAGCATGCTTTTCTTGGTGGCGGCAAGAAGATCGACGGCCTGATCTTCCTTGCCGGTGCGAAGAAACTCGGTTACAAGAGAGAAAACTTTTTCCGCCGAACCCGCTCCTTGATTCGACATGCGCTCCAGAACGGTGCGCGCGGTGTCCAGTTGCCCGGAGCGCATGAGGGCTTCGGCATAGGTCTCCAGGAACGTCGCGTCCTTTTCAATTTCGCTCAGAGGAGCGAGCAGCGCAGCGGCTGCCGCCGCGTCCCCATTGCGCAGCAGCGCCTTGGCATACAACAGGGACGCGCTGCGATCGTTCGGCGCAAGTTGGTGTGCTTTTGCGAAAAATTCAATCGCCTCGTCATCATTTTGCGTGGAGAGCTGCCCGGCCCTCAAATATCCGCGGGAAGCGGCCGCGTGATTGCCCAGGCGCTCGGCCAAATCGGCCACGGCGATGTGACGGTCGCGATTTTCGGAATCGAGCTGCGCGATGCGCACGAAGCACGCCAGCGCATCTTCTCCCTTGCCGCTCAGTTCATACGCGAGCGCAGCGGATGTGAATTGTTCGATGGCCTCTTCCGCGCGGTTTTGCTTTTGCAGAAGGAGGGCGTATCGCGAGACGCGTTCCGGAGGCTGCTGGTGCTGCTTCAAAAAGCGCGTGTAAAGCGCAAGCGCCTTGGGCTCTTCCCGCGGGGCCGCAAAGTGGTCAAAGAGCATCCCGTAATAAATGGCCGCCCGGTCCGGCCGGTTCTGCATCGTGAAGAGATCGCCCAACGACTGCATGGATTCGAGGTGATTAGGAACGGCCGAAAGCACCGATTGATAGGCCTCGATGGCCTCCTCGATGCGGCTCTTCTCGACGAAGCGCTTCGCCTTTTCCAGTTGTTTGACGATATCCACGCTCATGCGGGCTCGGACGGTTTCCTCGGTGAAGTTGCGACCGCAGACTCGCGGATCGACGTTGGCCAGGACAAATCAACTATATACCGCTGCCCCTTCGCGTGCCAAACCGATCGCGGCCTGGCTGCTCAATACAGCAATTCCCTGCTCGGACATCCGGTTCAGGCAGCCGGATTTCTTAACCCCTCGATCCGAATGTGGTGAGTCAGATCTTTGCTGCTGGGAGTCCCAAAGGGACGGCATACCGTAGCCCACCCCGACCCGGTCGGGGTGGGGAATGTTTGCACCGAAAAAAATAAGCCACGGTAGAGGCGACACTTCGGACTCACCCAGGTGAAATTGGCTCATTCCGGCAGGGAGGACCGCTTCCTGCCTGCGGCCACTTGTGGCACACTGAATTGTTACGGAGCGGTTCGAGAATCCTGCTGGGCAGCGAGCCAATAAACTTGCGCCCGCAAATCGCTTCGGACAGGAGAAATTGACCGGCGCACGGGCGTGGGCTGTCCGCCTGTGGCGGATAGCCCGCCAAATTTAGAGACCGCGCCGGCAGGCTAACTGATGGACCCACGTTTCGTCCGCAATTTTTGCATCATCGCGCACATTGACCACGGCAAGTCCACGCTGGCGGACCGCCTGCTCGAGCTTACGGGCGCGCTCAGCCAGCGCGAGATGAGCGCGCAGGTGCTCGACTCGATGGATCTAGAGCGGGAGCGCGGCATCACCATCAAGGCCAAGAGCATTCGTCTACACTACAAGGCAAAGGACGGAAACGAGTATCAGCTCAACTTGATCGACACGCCCGGCCACGTCGATTTTTCCTACGAAGTATCTCGCGCGCTTTCCGCGTGTGAAGGCGCGCTGCTCGTCGTGGACGCGAGCCAGGGCGTCGAAGCGCAGACCGTCGCCAACACGTTCCTCGCGGCGCAGCACAATCTCACGATCATTCCCGTCATCAACAAGATCGATCTCCCCGCCGCGCAGCCCGAACAGGTGAAAGAGCAGATCGAAAACGTCCTGGCGATTCCGGCGTCCGACGCGCTGCTGATCAGCGCCAAGAGTGGCCTGGGCGTGGAATCCGTGCTGGAGGCCGTCGTGGCGCGTGTTCCTCCGCCGACCGGCACTTCGGAAGCGCCGCTGCAGGCGCTGATTTTCGATTCCTGGTTTGATCCATTTCGCGGCGCGGTGGTTTTGGTCCGCGTCATGAATGGCCGGATCACGCGCCACATGAAGATCCGCCTTTGTTTTAACGACCAGGTGTATGAGGTCGAAGCGCTTGGCGCGCTCACTCCCAAGCCCGTTGTCCTCGATGAACTCGTGGCCGGAGACGTCGGCTTCGTCGTCGCCAACATCAAGCAAGTGGCCGATGCGCGCGTGGGCGATACCGTCACCGATGCCGCGCGGCCCGCGCCGCAGCTGCCCGGATTTGAAGCGATCAAGCCCATGGTGTTTGCGGGCCTGTTTCCGGTGATGGCGAGCGATTACGAAAACCTGCGCGATGCCCTGGGCAAACTGCAACTGAATGACGCGGCATTTTTCTACGAGCCCGAAAATTCCGTGGCGCTCGGGTTCGGCTTTCGGTGCGGATTTCTGGGCTTGCTGCACATGGAAATTGCCCAGGAGCGCCTGGAGCGCGAATTCGGCATCAACCTCATCACCACCGCGCCGAGCGTGCGGTACCGGATCACGACAACAGCCGGGGACGTTGTCGAAGTGGACAGCCCGACGAAATTTCCGCCACCCAACGAAATGGCGAAGATCGAGGAACCGGTGATCACGGCGATGATCATCACGGCGGAGGATTCGGTCGGCGCGATTCTGCAGCTGTGCGAGGAAAAACGCGGCGTGCAGAAAAATTTCGAGTATCTCTCGCCGCAGCGCGTGATGCTGACGTACGAGTTGCCGCTCAACGAAATCGTGCTCGATTTCTACGACCGGCTGAAGAGCGCCTCGCGCGGCTACGCGTCGCTCGACTATCACCTCGCGGGCTACAAGGAAGCCGACCTCGTGAAGCTGGACGTTCTGGTAGGAGGCGAGCCGGTCGACGCGCTGGCGCTTGTCTGCCATCGCGAATTTTCCTACGAGCGCGGGCGCGACCTCGTCACGAGGCTGCGGAAGCTGATCCCGCGCCAGATGTTTGAAGTGCCGATCCAGGCCGCCATCGGCAGCCGCGTGATCGCGCGCGAAACCGTCGCCGCGATCCGGAAAAACGTGCTCGCCAAGTGCTACGGCGGCGATATCACGCGCAAACGCAAATTGCTCGAGAAACAAAAAGAAGGAAAGAAACGCATGAAGCGCGTGGGGCGCGTGGATATCCCGCAGGAAGCGTTCCTGGCCGTGCTGAAAGTTGCCAGCACATCTGACGAATGATTCGTCTTTAGTAGCACAGGCTTCAGCCTGTGGATTTTGGTGTTTGCAAGCACTAACCCCCACAGGCTGAAGCCTGTGCTACTAAAAAGCGCCACCTGAGAAGTGTTTAACAGAAATTCAAATTAAGGCTTTGGAATTTCCCGGCTTCGGACTTCGGCGCCGAGGCGGCCGCGCGCGAGTTGCACCGTGATTTCGGAGCCGACGGGCACCTGGTCGGCGGCGTTCACCACGTTTCCCGCGGCATCCGTGCAGATGGCGTAGCCGCGCTGCAGGACGCGCAGCGGGCTGCGCTCGTCGAGCTGCACACGCAGACGTTCCAATCTCTGAATTTTGCCGACGAGGAACCGCTCCATGCGCATGCCGAGTTCCGCCGATCGCTGAATGAGCCGCAAGCCAAGCGTTCGGATTCGCGCGCGCAGGTCGAACGACGCGATGCGGGTCGCGGCAATCGTGTAACGGTGGCGCAGCCGCTCGATGCGGCCCTCTAGCGCGGCGCCGAGCCGCGAGGTCAGTTCGTCCGTTTGCTGCCGGTGACGGCGCAGCAAATCTTCGAGGCGGCGAAACCCAATGTGCGTTGTGAGCGCTTTCAGGTGATGCCGCCACTCGAGCAGGATGTATCGCATGCGTTGCGAAATTTTGTGTTCCAGTTCTCCGAGATGCCGCTGAAATTCCTGCCGCGATTTCACAACGATTTCGGCGGCGGCGGATGGCGTCGATGCGCGCACGTCGGCCACGAAGTCCGCGATCGTGAAATCGGTTTCGTGCCCCACGCCGCTTACGACTGGAATCGTGCACGCGGCAATCGCCCGCGCCACGGATTCCTCGTTGAACGCCCAGAGATCTTCGATCGACCCGCCGCCACGCGCGAGCAGAATCACGTCCACCATTTTTTTGCGGTTGAAATAGTTTAGCGCCGCGGCGATTTCCTCCGCCGCTCCCTCGCCCTGCACGCGCACGGGATAAACGATCAGGTGCAGATTCGGAAATCGCCGCCGCAAAATGCGAATGATGTCGCGCACGGCCGCGCCCGTGGGCGACGTCACGACGCCGATGCGCCGGGGCAACATGGGAAGCGGCTTCTTGCGCGCTTCGTCGAAAAGTCCTTCGGCGTCGAGGCGCTTCTTAAGCTGCTCGAACGCTAGCTGCAGCGCGCCGACTCCGGACGGCTCGATGTGCTCCACGTAAATCTGATATTCGCCGCGCGGTTCGTACACGCTGATCGATCCGCGCACGATCAGTTTCAATCCGTCCTCGGGCCGGAATTTCAGCCGCATCGCCTGCGTGCGGAAGCACACGCACTTCACCTGCGCCTTGGCGTCCTTGAGGGTGAAATAGAGATGCCCGGACTGCGCGGGGCGATAGTTGGAGACTTCGCCCTCGACCCACAGATTCGAGAATTGCGAGGCGAGAACGCCGCTGATCCGCGCCGTCAGCTCCGCGACGCTCCAGATTTTTCGCTCCGGCGCGAGATTCAACTCGAATTGTTTTACCTTTTCAGCCATTGCACCAGCCACAGGATCAGCGTCAGCACCACGCTCAGCAGGATACACGTCACCACGGGGAAATAAAACGAGCCATGCTTTCCTTGGTACGCAATGTCGCCCGGCAGACGCCCGAGCCGCAGCGGCAGCCCTCCCGGCCGCGCAGCGAGCCACACCAGCGCGCCGATCGCCGCAAGCGCCGCGCCCGCGAAGACCATCATTCGCCCGAGTTCGCGCATGGGTTCCATAGGTTCCAATTCTACCTAATTTGCGGGGAACTCAAATACGAGAGCGATGGAAACGTGGCACACTAGTTTTCGAGAATACCGTCATCTATTGATCAAACTGGGCGAAAAGCACAATCCAATCGGTGTTTCCTAGCGTGCGCGTAATGTGGCCCTTGCCTGTCACATCTTCCGCCTGGAGCATTCGTCCAGGTTCCAGCAGGATTTTCTTTCCGTCTGCCAACTCAATTTCTCCTTGGCCACTGAGAGTGATTACAAATCGCCGCGCCCCGGCTGGATGCCAATCTTGTACAAAACCGGGAGTGAAGCGCACGAATTGCGAGCTGGCGAGTTTGGTCGTTTCAGACGATGCAACATAGAGCGAGGGCGGCACAGGATCAGGCATCGCGTCAACGCGCTAGATCGCCTGGACGTCAAAGAGTGGAGAGAGGTCAAAAGAAGGCTTTCTTATAGCGTTCCCACCATCGTGCGTACATGCCGGCTACCGGAGAAGCTTCACGTCAACTTGCTCAGCATGCGTCTGGCCGTCGGAGCCAGTGAAGATTCGTGTCAAAGTGACAGGCGTGCGCTGCTGAGCTGCAACGACACTTCGGCTGTCGTGCGCGTTCGATATCACGGCAACGCAGCCGACGACACCAGCTAGAATTAGCCGACCGGCAATCGATCTCATTGTGCACTCCTTCTGGTTTTCGATCTGGTCCACAAGCACGCGGGCTAACGATCTTGACCTCCGGAAGGGCACACCTCATACACCCGAGGCCCGTCCGAATGAATTGAATTCTTTCAGCGACCCAACGACAATTCAGAGCCAGTGCTTGAGAAGTCGGCTTCTCGGAAACTAGCGCCGCCAACGCCGCCTCTAAAGAGGCGGGCTAGCACCAAACTGGCATGGAATATGCGAGAGCTATGGTCGAATCCTTGGCCCCTGGGCTTTTTCTGCGAGCCGGAAAAAGTTCAGATCAATTCGTAACCAGCGAAGAAATAGCCTAATTCAAACGCGGCCGTTTCCGGAGCATCCGATCCGTGCGTGCAGTTGTTTCCGATGCTGGTGCCGAGGTCGCGGCGAATCGTGCCCGGCGCGGCCTTGGCGGGATCGGTTGCGCCCATAGTGTCGCGCCACTTCAGAATCGCACCCTCGGCTTCGAGAGCGAGCACAACGACTTTGCCGGAACTCATGAACTCGGTCAGCTCGCCGAAAAATGGGCGCGCGGCATGCACCGCGTAAAAACCCTCGGCCTCTTTCTTCGTAAGACGCATCGACTTGATCGCGACGATTTGGAATCCGGCCTTTTGAATCCGTGAAACGATTTCGCCTGCCAATCCGCGCCCTACGGCGTCCGGCTTGATGATTGCTAGTGTTCGTTCGATCGCCATTCAATATTTCTCCATAATCGCAATTTTTGGGCGGAGGACTCCCACTTCTTCGCCTGCCCAATTCGCTGCCGGGTAACGCCCTTAGTAGCGCAGGCCTCAGCCTGTTGGATTTAAATCATGCAAGAGTCAAAATCCACAGGCTGAAGCCTGTGCTACTAGGCCCGCTTCCCTACTTCTTAATTACTGCCGCCAATGTCGAACCAATGTCCGCCGGACTTTGAATCGTATGAATTCCCGCCGCGGCCATGGCTTTGTACTTCTCGACGGCGGTGCCGGCGCCGCCGCTGATGATCGCGCCCGCGTGGCCCATGCGGCGTCCCGGAGGCGCTGTCTGCCCGGCGATCAATCCCACGACGGGCTTTTTCACATGGTCCTTGATGTAGGCAGCGGCCTGCTCTTCCGCGTCGCCGCCGATTTCGCCGATCATCACAATCGCATGCGTCTCGGGATCTTCGTTGAAGAGCTTGATCGAATCGAGGTGCGTCGTGCCGATAATCGGATCGCCGCCGATGCCGATGCAAGTGGACTGGCCGATGCCGAGTTGCGTCAGTTGATGCACGGCCTCATACGTGAGGGTTCCGCTGCGGCTCACGACGCCGATGTTTCCCTGCTTGTGAATCCGCCCCGGCATGATCCCCATCTTGCATTTCCCCGGCGAAATAATTCCCGGACAGTTCGGCCCGATCAGGCGCGTCTTGGAATTCTTCAGGACAGCCGCCACGCGGACCATATCGAGCGTGGGAATGCCTTCCGTGATGCAGACGACGAGCGGCACGCCGGCATCGATCGCTTCGAGAATCGCGTCCGCGGCAAACGGCGGCGGCACAAAAATGATGGACGCGTCCGCCCCCGTTTCGCGAACCGCATCCGAAACGGTGTTGAACACGTGCACATTCTCATGCTTCGTGCCTCCCTTGCCCGGCGTCACGCCCGCGACCACTTTGGAGCCATACTCGATCATTTGCCCCGCATGGAAGCTGCCTTCGCGCCCGGTGAGGCCTTGCACAACTACGCGTGTTTTTTCGTTTACCAGCACGCTCATCGCGCACCTCCCGCCAGCGCGACGATTTTATCCGCTCCATCTTTCATATCCTTCGCGATCGTGAGCCCCAGGCCCGAGTCGCGCAAAATTTCCTGTCCCTTTTCCACGTTGGTCCCTTCCATGCGAACGACGACTGGAATTTTGAGATTCAGTTCCTTTGCCGCGGCAACGACGCCGGACGCCAGCACGTCGCACCGCAGGATTCCGCCGAAAATATTGATGAACACGCCCTTCACGCTCGGGTCCTTCACCAGGATCTTGAACGCGTTCTTTACCTGTTCCGCCGAAGCGCCGCCGCCGACGTCCAGGAAATTTGCCGGCGAGCCGCCCGACAACTTGATGATGTCCATCGTGCTCATGGCGAGGCCCGCGCCATTCACCATGCAGCCGACATTGCCTTCGAGCTTGATGTAGTTCAGCTTGTAGGTTGACGCTTCGACTTCGAGCGGATCTTCCTCGTTCAAATCGCGCAGCTCGACGATGTCCTTGTGACGATAGAGCGCGTTGTCGTCAAACGCCATCTTCGCGTCGAGCGCGACGAGTTTGCCGTCGCCGGTCACGATCAGCGGATTGATCTCCGCGAGCGACGCGTCGGTTTCGAGGAACGCGCGGTAGAGCGCCTGCAGGAACGGCCCTGCCGCGGCGGCCGCGTCGCCGGAGAGGCCCAGGCCAAACGCCAGCTTGCGCGTATGGTAGGGCTGCAATCCGGTCGCCGGAGGAATCGTCTCGCGCAGAATCAACTCGGGATTCTTGTGCGCCACTTCCTCGATTTCCATTCCGCCAGCCGTGCTCGCCATGATCACCGGAGCGGCGACGGCGCGATCGACAAGAATGCTCAGGTAGAGTTCGCGCTTGATGTCGAGGCCTTCCTCGATCAGCAATCGCTGTACGATGCGTCCGGCGGGACCAGTTTGCGGGGTCACGAGCTTCATGCCCAGCATGGCCTTCGCCAAGTCGGCCGCTTCCGCCGGCGATTTCGCCAGCTTCACGCCGCCCGCCTTGCCGCGGCCTCCGGCGTGGATTTGCGCCTTCACCACGACGATTTTTGTCCCCAGCCGCTCGGCCACAGCACGCGCCTGTTCGGGCGTGGTGACCATTTCTCCCCGAGGTGTGGGTACTCCGAACCGCCTGAAAATTTCTTTTGCTTGATATTCGTGAATCTTCATCGTCCATCCATCAGTGCTAGAATTTAGTTACATTTGAAACTTTAGAGTTTATAGGGAACACTCGAACCGGGCAAGGCGAAAGGAACCAGGTGAGTTCGCAACGGATTCCAATTCGGAAAAGCGCAGTTGTGCATTCTTTGCCACCAGTGAGCCTCCGCCTTGGCTTGAGGCCCGTCCACATATGATGCATTCGCTCATCAAAAAGGTAGAGGCCGGCACGGACCTTTCGCGCCAGGAAGCCGAAACCGCAATGGAGGAGATTCTTTCCGGGCGCTCTGACGAAGAGACCATCGTCGCGCTGCTGGCGGCGTTGCGCGCGAAAGGTGAAACGGTCGGGGAGTTGGTCGGCTTCGCCCGCGCGATGCGGCGCCATGCGACGCCGGTTTTCGCGGACGGATCTCGCCCCGTTGAACTGCTGGTGGACACCTGCGGCACTGGCGGCGATTCTTCAGGGACATTCAACATCTCGACTGCGGCGGCATTCGTTGCGGCCGGCGCGGGCGTGCACGTCGCCAAGCACGGCAACCGCTCGATTTCATCGAAATGCGGCTCGGCGGACGTTCTCGAAGCACTGGGGGTTTCACTCGATATTCCGCCGGAGAGGGTCGGCGCGTCCATCCGGGAGATCGGAATCGGGTTTCTTTTTGCGCCGGCGTTGCATACGGCCATGCGGCACGCCATGCCGGCGCGGCGCCGCCTGGGACGCACCGCGTTCAACTTGCTCGGTCCACTGACCAATCCAGCCGGCGCGCGCGCGCAGGTGGCCGGAGTTTTTTCAGATAAAGTCGTGGAGAAAGTGGCGCTCGTGCTCAGCGAACTTGACGTCGAGCGCGCGTTCGTCGTTCACGGCGCGGGCGGACTGGACGAAATTTCACTGTCCGGCGAAACGACGGTTGGCGACGTGCACCGCGATGTGGTGCGAATCTATCAAGTCACGCCAGAAGATTTTGGCCTGGAGCGCGCGCCCCTCGACGCGATTGCGGGAGGAGACGCGGCGCACAACGCAGGCCTCATCCGCGCGATTCTTTCCGGCGAGGCCGGCCCGCGCCGGGATATCGTCGTTGCCAACGCGGCCGCGGCGATTGTCGCCTCCGGCCGGGCCGCGGATTTCCTCGAAGGCGCGCAGCTCGCCGCCGCGTCCATCGATTCCGGCGAAGCCCGCAAGAAACTCGACGCGCTCATCGCGTTCTCGCCTTCGTAGCACAGGCTTCAGCCTGTGGGGGTTGATTTCGCTGTGCATGCGAAAACCCACAGGCTGAAGCCTGTGCTACTAAATTCTAGAGCGAAAGGAAATTCCTCAGGAGCTGCATCCCTACTTCGGTGAGCACGGATTCAGGATGGAATTGCACGCCCTCCACGCGCATGGTCCGGTGGCGCAGGCCCATGATGATGCCGTCGGTTTTCGCGGAGATTTCCAGATCGCCGGGAAAAGATTTCTCCTCGACGATCAGCGAGTGATAGCGAGTAGCGACAAAATCCTGCGGCAAATCCTTGAAGATTGTTTTGTTGTCGTGATGGATGCGGCTGGTCTTGCCGTGCATGATTTCCGGCGCGCGGATGACCTTCCCTCCGAACGCGTATCCGATTGCCTGATGGCCCAGGCACACGCCCAGGATGGGAATCTGCCCCGCGAAGCGCCGAATCACGTCGACGCAGATGCCTGAATCTTCCGGCGTGCCCGGCCCCGGAGAAATGACGATGCGCTCCGGTTTTTTTGCGGCGATTTCGTCGAGCGTAATCTGGTCGTTGCGATGCACCTCCAGCTTCCCGCCCAACTGGCCGAGGAACTGCGCGAGGTTATAGGTAAACGAGTCGTAGTTGTCGAGAAGCAGAATCATCGCATGCCGCTCATTTCAGTTTTCTCCCCGCCGATTGCGTACACACGGCCGCAGGCGGAAAGATCCAATGGAAATTATAAGGGTGGCGGACCAACTCGACAAATCAACGCGCCTCTGCCCGCATCGTGTCCGGGTCGGGTTCTTCTTCGTCCTGCGCGCACTTTCGGCGGGTGTCGGTGACGAAGTCGTCGAGCTTGCCCTGGTCGCGCATCTGGACGATCTTGTCCACGTAGGGCCAGCGGGCGTCGGGCTCCTCCTTAAGGATCGACTGATACGCCTTCAACGAGCCAAGCAAGCCCGCCGTTGCCACCGCCTGTTCGTCCTTGGCTTTGTCCGGGTGCTCGATCATGTACGCGGCGCTCGAAATAATCATCTGCCTGACGATCTCCTTGGAATGACCGCGCGGCGGATTCGGCATCTTGCCGAAATAGTCGAAACACACATTCACGGTGATGTCCGGAATATCCACGATCCATTGGATGACCCATTCGCGATTGTCCTTGGCTTCCTTGGCGAGCGGATCGTCTTCGAGTTCATGCGCGACCTTCACGGCCCGGGCACGCTCTTCGGCCGTCGAAGGGCCGCGTTGCGGCGGCTGCTGCTGCGCGCCCGCCGTCCGAACAACGAACAACCCTAGGAAAAGAGTTGCAATGGCGATGGCCCGAATGGAGTGCGCCTTCATGGTGTGCTCCCGCTGGCAATGGCCGTGCGATTGGGCCCGATTCCCCTGAAATCTACCCCTCAAATCTAATAGTACACGAATTTGCCGGGGAGGCGAATCAGGTAGCACGGGCTTCAGCCTGTGGAATTTGACTCTTGCACGAACCAAACCCCACAGGCTGGACAGGCTGCGGAAAAAGTGGTTAATTTTGTCATTCCGAGCGAAGCGAGGAATCTCTCTTTGATTGAAACCCAGGAAAAGAGAGATTCCTCGGCGCGCAGCGCGCCTCGGAATGACAAAATTGTGAGTTTTTCCGCATCCTGTGAAGCCTGTGCTACACAAGCGTCGAACCGCGTGCCCATGTACAATCAAATGGCAAAAAATATCGCACCAAATCGGAGCCGCAAAAAACAAGCGCGAGACTCCAGGAAGCTTTTCAGAAGGGGCCCATGGCAAAGTTTGAAAAACATATTTTCATCTGCACCAACCAGCGGCCGGACGGCAACCCGCGCGGCTGCTGCAATCCTTCGGGCGATGCCGAACTTCATCGCGCATTCAAGGAAAAGTTGGGTGAGCGCGGTATTCCGAACAGCATGGTCCGGGCAAACAAGGCCGGATGCCTCGATCAGTGCGAGGCCGGTCCAACAGTGGTGGTGTATCCCGATGCCGTTTGGTACGGCGGCGTGACTCCCGCGGATGTCGACGAAATTATCGACTCGCACATTATCGGCGGCCGCCCCGTCGAGCGCCTGATCGTTCCGGATTCCGTCTTGAACAACACCCAGAAAAAAACCTAGTCCCTTATTTCACACCACAAACCTGATCGATGAAACGCAACTCATCGAGCCAGCAAAGAACGCAAGCTTTTTGTGGCGCCGGCGCTACAACGCGGCTGCTAATTGACACTCCCGCACCGCCGTCGTAGGCTCGCGCCACGCTCATGATGGAATTCAATTCAGACCTGCTGGGAGGGATCCATGAAATTAAAGACGTGTCTTTTCCTGTTGTCCGTGCTGCTCGCTTCGCCTTTGTTCGCGCAACAAAGCGTGCCCGAAATTTCTTTTGACTCCGTGCCCGATTTCTTCAAGCTTCCATCCGGAATGAACTTCGGCGAGGTTCCAGGCGTGGCCGTCAATTCCAAGGGGCATGTCTTCGTGTTCACGCGGTCCAACAGCGCCAATGGTCCCGCTTACGCCCCAGCGGCGGCGCAACTGTTTGAGTTCGGCCCCAACGGCGAATTCTTGCGCGAAATCGGCAAAGGTCTTTACGCCTGGTCCGAAGCCCACAGCGTCCGCATCGACAAGGATGACAACATCTGGGCCATCGACAAAGGGTCCGACATGGTGATCAAGTTCAACCAGGCGGGCCGCGTGGTTATGGTTTTCGGGCGGCGCGCCGAAGGGGCTGACGATGACACCAAACCTTGGGGGCACCCAAATCCGCCTCTACCCGCCGTGGACGGACTCTTCCGCCAGCCCACCGACGTGGCGTGGGATTCGGACGGCAATATCTACATCACCGACGGATACGTCAACTCGCGCGTCGCGAAATATGACAAGAATGGCGACTGGGTAAAATCCTGGGGTGAAAAGGGCACCGGGCCGGGGCAATTTCGTCTGCCGCATGCCATCGTGGTGGACCGCAACAACAATATCTACGTAGGCGATCGCACCAACAGGCGCATTCAGGTGTTCGATACCGACGGCAAATTTCTGCGCATGTTCACGATTGACGTGCCGCCCGCTCCCGGAACGCACGCGGTCAATGGCAACACGCCCACGGGCGAGCGGCTGGCCGCTGTGCTCGGCGCTCCCAATTCAATTTGCATCACTCCCGGTCCCAACCAAGTGCTTTACGTTGGAGAAACTACATTCCCCGGGCGAATCTTCAAGGTTTCGCTCGACGGAAAGGTGCTCGGCGTGATCGGCCGCTCAGGCCGCCAGCTCAAGCAGTTTTCCGGCGCTCACCAGCTCGCATGCCCTTCGGAAAATGTAGTGTATGCCGCGGAAACCGCCAACTGGCGCGTGCAAAAATTAATTATTCATCCGCAAACGCAAACATCAAACGCCGCGCACTAGCGAGGCAAGTAGCACAGGCTTCAGCCTGTGGATTTTAAGCTTTGGCCTTGCAAAACCCACAGGCTGAAGCCTGTGCTACTCGAAGGATTAACGACGATACGATTATTTGGTTTTCCGACGCTTGCCTTTCGCGTGTCCGCCCGGTGCGGGATCAAGTCCGCGGTGCGCGATTTCGAGCGCGGTGAGCAACGCCCGCGCTTTGTTCACCGTCTCCGTGTATTCCTTCTCGGGAACCGAGTCCGCAACAAGCCCCGCGCCGGCCTGCACGTACGCCACGCCCTTCTTCACGACCATGGTGCGAATCGCGATGCAGGAATCGAGATTCCCCGAGAAGTCGAGGTAGAGGATCGCCCCGGCGTAAATGCCGCGGCGCGTGGGCTCGAGTTCGTCGATGATTTCCATGGCGCGGACTTTCGGCGCGCCCGAAAGCGTGCCTCCAGGAAAGCAGGCGGCAAGCGCATCGAAGCAGTCCACCTCTTCCCGCAAACGTCCGCGCAAACTCGAAACGAGGTGCATCACGTGGGAGTAGCGCTCGACAAACATCAGCTTCTCGACGCGCACCGTTCCGTATTCCGAGACGCGGCCCAGATCGTTGCGCCCCAGGTCAACGAGCATGATGTGCTCGGCCTGCTCTTTGGGATCGGCGGCGAGTTCGGCTTCCAGGGCCGCGTCCTCTTTTTCATCGGCGCCGCGCGGGCGCGTCCCGGCGATGGGCCGGTAAAACGCTTCGCGGCCCTGCACCTTCACGAGCATTTCAGGCGAGCTGCCGACCACGGCGAGATCGTTCAGCTTCAAGAAATACATGTACGGCGACGGATTCACGACGCGCAGGGAGCGGTAAATCTCGAACGGGTCGGCGTCGGTTTTCGCTGCGAAACGCTGGCTGATGGCCACTTGAAAAATGTCGCCCGCGCGGATGTATTCCTTTGACTTGTTCACCGCATCGAGAAATTTGGCGCGCGAGAAATTGGACGTAATCTTGAGCGGGCGCGGTTTCCTGCGCTTCGGATGTTCCGCGGCCACCGGCACGTCCAGGCGTCGTCGCGTGGCACGGATTTCACGCACGGCCTGGTTGTACTTCGCGCGCAGGCTGCCTTCTCCGTCGGTGAATACGTTGCGCACAATCCACACTCTGTGCCGGACATGATCGAAGACCACGAGGCCGAGAAAAAACATCATCACGGCGTCGTCCATTCCCACGTCGTCGCGCGTCGTGTCCGGGATGCGTTCGATGAGCCGCACCATGTCATAGGCAAAATAGCCGATCGCGCCCGCCACGAGCGGCGGCAGGCCCGGCACGCGCACGGGGCGATACCGCTCCACGCGGTTGCGCAAATAATCGAGTGGATTCACCTGCACCCAGGACGTGCGGCTATCGCTTTCCAGCACGCACGCGCCATTGACGTAGCGGAACACTTCGCTCGGGTTCGCGCCTACAAACGTGTACCGCGCGATTTTTTCCCCGCCCTCGACGCTTTCGAGCAGGCAGGCGTACCGCGCGTTCTGCGCGAGCCGCAGATACGCCGAAACCGGCGTGAGCGTATCGGCCGTGAACGTGTCGTACACGGGCACGAGATTTCCCTGCCGCGCAAGCTTGCAGAACGATTTGAAGTCAGGCTGGATCATCGATTTCTTTGCGATTCCCCGGCGCCGGCCGTCACGAGCGGCGCTCCCTTGAATTTTTCTTCCCGATCGAGCGCCGAAACCACCACGCGGCGCATGGCGCTTTCCGGCGCGCGCTCGCCCGTCCAAATTTCGTATTGCGCGAAGCCTTGCGCAAGAAACATTTCCACGCCGGAAATAATTTCGATGCCCTTGCGGCGCGCCAGCTGCAACAATTCTGTTTCCCGCGGACGGTAGACCATGTCCATGACGATCCGGCAATTCAGTTCCGCGATCGAGAGCGGAGAGCCGCCGTGCGGGTGCATCCCGATGGGCGTGCAATTCACAATCGCATCGAAAAATTCATGCGTCAGATCGCCGCGAGGCACCACCTGCCCCCCAACGGCTCGAGCCAGTGCCCGGGCGCGTTCCGGACGCCTCGCACAAAGACAAACGATCGAGCCCGCCTGCGCCAACGCGAACGCGGCCGCTCTCGCGGCGCCTCCCGCCCCGTACAGCAGCACGCGGCTTCCCGCGAGGCGCATCCGCTGCTCCAGGCTGCGCAGGACTCCGACGTAGTCTGTATTGTACCCGTACAATCGCCTGCCGCCACGCACGACAACGGTGTTGACCGCTCCGATGCGCGCCGCCAGCGGATCGCAGCCATCCAGAGAGCGCAGAATCGTTTCCTTATGTGGAATCGTGACCGAAATGCCCGCGACTCCAAATTCCCCCATCGCGCCCAGGAAATCCCGCAGATTCCGAACGAGAAACGGCACAAATACCGCGTCGAACTTGCGCACGCGAAACGCCGTGTTGTGCAGCAAAGGCGAGAGCGAATGCCCGATCGGATCGCCAATCACGCCATACACACGCGTGCGGCGCGTGATCTGCGCGGCCCGGTAAAGATCGGCCATCGCATCCAGGGAGAGCTGGCCAGGCGCCGTGGCCTGCTCCACCGCCGCATACGCCAGTGCGCTTCCCATGCGCAGCGATAGGACGCGCCCGGCGAGTCCGAATTCGCCCATCGGTATCGCGACGGCATCGCGACGGGTGCGGGCCAATTCGCAGATGCGCACGCTGTCGGAAACGGAACGGCACTGCCCTGCGATCTTTATTGCTTGTCCACCCGCACGCTCCAGCCGGCGAACGATTCCTCTGAGGTTTCGCGGCGTTCCGCGAAAATTATGGTACGACACCATCACACGCGCGGGAAAAAGCGCACGCGCCAGTTCACCTCGGGCAATACGCTTGGCCGTTTCAATTTCAACATCGCACCAGTCGCAGCCGGAGTGGGCCGCTTGCGCCAGGATCCCGATTTGCTCTTCCCGGCTGCCTTGGAACAGCCCTCCACCCTCTTGCCGCCGGCACGTGGCAATGAGCATGGCGCGCGGGCGTTTGCGGTGCAACCAGGACAGGAACGCTTCCATTTCCTTCGCGTTGCAAAGATAGTCGAGGCGCAATTCCAGCGTGCGCGTCTTGCGCAGGCCCAGACGGACCTGCGACCTCATCTCGCGCGCTGTTTCGCCGGCAACGACGCCACACACTCGATCTTTTCCGAAGAGACCCTTCAAGCGCCCTCACCCCCGAAAGCTAAACTTTAGGCTTCTACCACGTGGGTGACAAATGTGTAAAGCGTCCTCCCACGTTTTCTTGACGGTCCATAGGGCCAGTGCTAGCTTTGAT
Organism: uncultured Acidobacteriota bacterium; assembly: GCA_963833595.1. Classification (GTDB taxonomy): domain Bacteria; phylum Acidobacteriota; class Terriglobia; order Acidiferrales; family UBA7541; genus Palsa-360. The sequence continues at coordinate 56,215 of CAWHYM010000013.1, forward strand.
GGGTAGCCTTAGCCGGTGTGGGGATATCTAAAGTTGCGAACGTAAGGAGCAGTCTCGATGCGCAAAAAGATCAGCTATCGCATTCTGATTATAGGACTTAGAGTAGGACTGGGCTTTATCATCTCCACCGGAGTTGCCAAAGCGCAACAGTATGTTCCGACCACCCCGACGCAAAAGGATTTGTATTGCTCTGGCGTGGTGACCAACAAGCCGGTTCCGAATGATACCTACCTGATTTCCGGCGAAAATTCCCGATACAAGAACACGTTCGTCCCCGGTGATTACGTGTTTATCAACCAAGGGGCGGAGCATGGTGTAAAAGTCGGAGATCAATTCGAAGTGATCCGGCCCGTGAACGACACAACGGGTGTCACCTGGTTCGAGTCCCAATCCATGTTGAGCCACGCCATGGGGACCACGTATGCGGACATTGGGCAATTACGCGTCGTCCACGTCGACGCGAAGACCTCAACCGCAGAACTGGCAATGGCCTGCGACCTGATGCAGCGTGGAGACATCGTGCGTCCGTTTGCAACCCGTCCGGCTCCTCAATTTCATGACGTGAAGCTTGATCCCTTCGCCGCGCCGTCAGGAAAGAAAACGGCGATGGTCGTGACCACCAAGGATTTCGGGACGCTCGCTGGGGCTGGACGAATCGTCTACGTCAACCTGGGGAGCGAGCAGGGCGTTCAGGTGGGAGATTATTTCCGCGTGTTCCGGTATCAGGGGACCCACATCGACACTCTCTATCAAATCAAAAATACGGCTTACATGTTGTACGGCTTTGGAAGCACCCCTGTTGCGTACCAGTGGAACAATCTTCCGCGCCATATTCTGGGTGAGGGAATCGTCCTTCGCACCGGACCTAATTCGTCGACCGTTATGCTAACGGCCACGCGACAAGAAATTTTCGTTGGCGATTACGTGGAATTGGAATAACTGCAGCCAACGCTACTTTCCGCAATCCGCAGCGGAGAAAAAAGGGTTCGATTCGCAAGGCGAATCGAACCCTTTTTCGTTTCAGGGCGTGAAAAATTAATACCCGGAAGCGAATCGGCAGCCCTCCGGGCGCACTTTCACGATTCGGAAATCCTTCGCGGTCCCTTTTCTGAAAAAACTTCCGCGGTGAAACCGAACACTTCCGTCGCGGGATCGCGCCAGGCATCGCGCACCAAACCTGCTTTTACGCAGGTTTCTTCGAGCAGCCGCTGGCCAGACCATTTCCTTTCCGTGGCAACTTGCGGAAGTAAGAGTCCTCTGAAGGACCCACGCACCACCATAAGTCCATGCCGGCCCGCGACAATCGCTTCGAGCAGAATGCGCTCCGGCGCGGTCAAGACGGAGATTTCAATATCCAGGGTTGCGACTTCCCCGGCGCTAATCGGGGTGAAACGCGAATCGTACAGCGCCGCGCTGATCGCGGAACGGACGACAACGTCCGCGAGCGGGCCGGGATTCTCGACTTGTCCCACACAGCCGCGCAGAGCTCCGGATCGGTATAGACTGACAAATGCTCCTCTACGTTCGGAAAGTGCTGCGGGGAAAGCCGGAAAATCCGGGATGCACTTCTCGAGGATGACGCATGAAATCGCGCGGCGGGCAATCTCCACCAGCGCCTGCCAATCGTCACTGGACAGTCGGGACATCCTGAGCATTCTTGTGCCGTTCGAGAATTCTCAGGTGACGCCGTTGCTTCACGCTGCCGTCGACACGGCCCCAAAACTTTTGAAAATACTGAAACGCGGAGACCACAGCGCTTCCCACGACCAGCCATAACAGCAGCACGCCGAGCGGCCGAATGATGGTGTGCTTTGCCGCCAGGATCACCGCGCAAACGGCGATCACTTGCAGAACCATTTTCGTTTTGCCGAGCGCTGAAGCGGGAATTGTAAACCCTTCGGCGGAAGCGATATTGCGCAGCCCGAGAACCACGATCTCCCGTCCGATGATGATCACCGCCATCCAGCCGTGCACCAGATGCATTTCCACCAGCGAAATAAATGCCGCGGACATCAAAAGCTTATCGGCGATGGGATCGAGCAGGATTCCGAGCGTGGTGACTTCGCTCCGCCGCCGTGCATAGTAACCGTCCGCCCAATCCGTGGCCGCAGCCGCCAGAAGAATGAGCACGCCCCACTCGGCAAAATTAATTGTCACTCCCAAAAAAGCGATGTTTGGTTCGCGGGTCAAAAGGACAACGACCAGCACGGGGATAAAGAAAATGCGTAGAATCGTCAGGCTGTTTGGCAGGTTCATGACGCACCCGGGGGGCTCCCTGCTCCTATTTGGACGTACCCGCCCAGTCGCGAGGCGTAACCCACTATAGACGCACGGGTGCGGGCAGTCAACGATTGCTCAAAATGAGTTCCCGGACACAGAAAAAGGCTCACGTCCACGCGTGACGCGCGCAACTAAGACCGTGTACTCATAAACAACTTGCACCCGCAAGGCTGTGCAAATCATGAGCTTACAACCAGCCGATTCGAAAATCGGCGAAATGCTGAACGATTCAGCGAATATGCCTACAACTAAATGAAAATAATACAGTTACACATACCAGATGCGTTTAGAGTCGCCTGGCCATCGAAATTCTCTTCGTATTAGCTCCAGGGAGGGAAAATGATTTCCACAGACATTTCCACAATTTGTGACCGCAACAGGTGGGGGTGATTTGGCTTCCGGTGGGCCCTTTCTGGTGGAAGCTTACCGCGATTTGCTGGCGGTGTCATTGGAAATGGTGACACCGGTGTCATTGTTATTTGCGCTTTCGGCGTGGCGCTGGGTAAGGGTTTTTCTCGGGCTTTTTCCACAATTAAGTGGACTTCCTTCGATCGCGTCTCGACCTCAAAAATGCGTGGATTTCCTTGATTCTTGAGGGCTTTTCTCGCTTCCCTCTATTCCGCCCGAAACTTAATCGAGACTAAATTTTGTGGAATGAAACGGGCGAAGCGCGTCAGGCAAGCGTTGGCTCCGGACCGATTCTCAATTGGCGCGCCACGGATTCGGGGATTTCCGCATCGATGGACATGGTCGAGTCCTGCACTTCCGAGTGCAGCACGCGGCCCATGGCATGCACGAGGGCAATTGCGCGTCCATTCGACAGAGGAAGCGTGAAATGCAAATGCAGCACGGGATCGACGGGCATCGCCTCATCAATACGGCTGAGCAGCGCCTCCAGCCCTTCACCGGTGAGTCCGGAGACGCGCGCGGAATTGTGATTTTCATACACGGCCGCGGCTTCCTCGGGAGTGAGCCTGTCAATTTTGTTAAGCACGTGCAGGCGCGGCCGGTCCGCAACGCCCAATTCTTTTAGAATTTTCTCTACTTCAGCGTCCTGCTCGGTGTGGTGCGGATTCGAGATGTCCGTGACGAGTAGAATCAGCGCCGACTCCTGCACTTCCTCAAGCGTGGCTCGAAACGCGGCGATCAATCCAGGCGGAAGGTCGCGAATAAATCCGACCGTATCGGACAGGAGCACGCGCCGATTCGACGGAAGACGCACGGCGCGCACGGTCGGGTCGAGCGTGGCGAACATCTTTGACGAGACAAGAACGCCGGCTCGACTCAGCGAATTGAAGAGCGTCGATTTCCCCGCGTTCGTGTAGCCCACCAGCGCGACGGTTCCGAGCGGCACGGCCTGGCGCGTCTGCCGCCGCAGCGAGCGCTGCTTGCGGATGGCCTCGATGGCACGCGAGATTTTTCCGACGCGCTCACGAATGCGGCGGCGGTCGGTTTCGAGTTTCTGCTCGCCAGGGCCGCGCGTTCCGATTCCGCCGGCTTGCCTGGAAAGCTCTTTCGCGCTTCCGGCGAGGCGCGGCAGCGTGTAATTCAATTGGGCGAGCTCGACTTGGAGCTGTCCTTCGCGACTGCGCGCGTGGCGCGCAAAAATATCCAGGATCAACTGCGTGCGGTCAATTACTCGGCATTCGGTGCCCTTTTCGAGATTCCGCAGTTGCGTTGGCGTCAAATTACGGTCAAAAACGATGAGCGGCGCGTTGTGCAGATGCGCTTCGATTTTCACTTCCTCGATTTTGCCGCGTCCGATCACGGTGGCGGGATCGATCTTGTCGCGCATCTGAAAAATGCTTCCCGCGACTTGCGCGCCCGCGCTGCGAGCCAGTTCCGCCAATTCATCGAGCGACGCGCGTTCCGCATCGCCTGCGTCAATCCCCGGCACATGGGAGACTCGCTTCATGCCCACACCCACCAGGAACACGCGCTCGTGGCTCTCTGTCGGACGTGTAGTCTTCATTCGGTGGCGATGATTGGGAACAGATTCACGCGAAGGAAATGAGTCAAGCTTTGCAATTTCACAAGTTTATTATACACCCGAGAGCCAATCGCAACTAGGCTGCCGCGCCAGACTGCAACTGCCGATCTGCCTAAACCTGCCGCGCAGGAGCCAGCAAGCGTCTTGCGCGCTAAAATGAAGATAGCGCATAATCATTTCTCGTGATTTGAAACTACATTCGGCTCTCAGAGTAACGCGCGAATCGAGGCTAGGCGATGGTCAAGCTAAAAGTGAATGGAACGGAGCGATCCTTTGATGGGGACTCCACGATGCCGTTGCTGTGGTTCCTGCGGGATGAGCTGAAGCTGACGGGCACCAAGTTTGGTTGCGGGATGTCGCTGTGCGGCGCCTGTACGGTTCACAAGGATGGCAAGGCCGTGCGCGCCTGCATCACTCCAATGTCGTCGGTCGCCGGCGCGGAAGTCACCACGATTGAAGGCCTGGGCGCGAATGGATTGCACCCCGTGCAGAAAGCCTGGATGCACATCAACGTGCCGCAGTGCGGCTATTGCCAACCCGGGCAGATGATGCAAGCGGCCTCGTTTTTGAAAACTAAAAAGAATCCCACCGACGCGGACATTGATGCCGCCATGTCAGGAAATATTTGCCGCTGCGGAACCTACCAGCGAGTGCGTGCCGCGATCAAATCCGCGGCAAAGGAGCTGGCATGAGCGCGATTCAGAACGTAAGCAGGCGCGGGTTTCTGAAAGGTGTGGCCTCGGCGGGAGCGCTCGTGTTGTGCGTGCGCATTCTTCCTGAGCCACTGCACGCGGAGGGATTGCCGGGGAACGCCCGAGTCGATGGCGCCGTGTTTCATCCCGGCGTGTACGTGGGAATTGATACCGACGGAACGGTCTATATCATCGCCCATCGCTCGGAAATGGGCACGACCAGCCGTACTTCCTTGCCCTTGATTCTGGCCGACGAACTGGATGCCGACTGGAAGCGCGTGAAACTGGAACAGGCCATCGGGGACGAGCGCTACGGCTCGCAAAATACAGATGGCTCCCATTCCATTCGCGAATTCTATGAACCCATGCGTCAAGCCGGCGCGACAGCGCGAATGATGCTCACACAAGCAGCCGCCAATCAATGGGGAGTCCCGTCGTCGGAGTGCGCAGCCGATCTGCACACAATCGTTCACTCGGCGACCGGACGCCGCCTGGGTTACGGCGAGCTCGCGTCCGCTGCAGCAAAGCTGCCCGTGCCGAAAGTGCAGGACCTGAAACTCAAGCCCAAGAGCGCCTGGCGCTACATCGGCAAAGGATCTCCGAGTTACGACCTTTCCGATGTCGTAACCGGAAAAGCTGTCTACGGAATGGACGCCCGAATGGACGGAATGGTTTACGCGTCGATACAAAGGCCGCCGGTTCTCGGCGGAAAAGTGAAATCGTTTGACGATAAGGAAACGCTGAAAGTTGCCGGCGTGAGCCAAACGGTTTCCATCGATCCGTTCCAAGGTCCCTGGGGGTTTCAAGCTGCTCGGCGGTGTGGCCGTCATTGCGAATAATACGTGGGCAGCTTTCAAGGGCCGCAGGAGTTTGCAAATCGATTGGGACAATGGACCGAACGCCAGCTACAACTCTGACCCGTACAAGAAGGAGTTGCAGCAGACGGCGCGAACCTCCGCAAAGGTTGTGCGCAATCAGGGCGATGTGGATAGCGCGTTCGCGAAGGGCGGGAAAATTGTCGAGGCCGAATATTACGTTCCTCATTTGGCGCATGCCGCGATGGAACCGCTGGTTGCGGTCGCGGACTTTCGAGATGGCAAAGTAACGGCCTGGGCGCCCACGCAGAATCCCCAAGCTGTGCAGGACACGATCGCGAAGGCGCTGGGAATTTCCAAGGAAAACGTGATCTGCCACGTGACACTGCTAGGTGGCGGATTTGGACGCAAATCCAAGCCCGATTACGTTGCGGAAGCCGCAATTCTGTCGAAAAAAGTCGGGCGTCCCGTGAAAGTTGTCTGGACGCGCGAAGACGATATCCAGTTCGACTTCTACCACAGCGTCGCGGCGATGTACATGAAAGCGGCGGTCGACAACAAAGGGAATCCCACGGCTTGGTTGCAGCGCTCCGTATTTCCTCCGATCGGGTCCATGGGAGATCCGAAGTTGACTTATGGAGGGGATTTCGAACTCGCCATGGGGTCAACCGACGTGCCATTCAACGTACCAAATCTGCGCGTTGAAAGCGGGCCTGCGACTGCCCATGTTCGTATCGGCTGGCTGCGTTCGGTGGCCAATATCTACCACGCCTTCGGGGTTCAAACTTTCGCGGATGAGCTCGCGCATGCCGCGGGACGCGATCCGGTTGACTATATGCTCGAGTTAATCGGACCTCCTCGCGTAGTCGACATGACCAACGTTAAAAATCCCAATTATGGCGGCAATTACGATGTATACCCGAACGATACGGGACGCCTGCGAAAAGTCCTGGAAATCGCCGCCGAAAAATCAGGATGGGGGAAACGGAAGTTTGCCAAGGGGGCCGGCATGGGAATTGCTGTCCATCGCAGCTTCTTGACCTATGTGGCGAACGTGGTTGAAGTTCAGGTCACCGATGACGGCAGGGTCCACATTCCTCGCGTCGAGACGGTGGTGGACGCTGGACTCATTACCAATCCTGAGGCAGCTCGCGCCCAGTTTGAAGGGGCAGCCGTCTTTGGCACGAGCATCGCCCTTACCGGCGCAATCACAGCTACAAATGGCGCGATCAACCAGTCTAACTTTGACTCGTATCCCGTAGCCCGAATGAGGGAAGCGCCCTTGCAGACGAATGTGCATCTGGTCGATAGCGATGCACCGCCCGGCGGGAATAGGCGAACCCGGAGTTCCGCCCTTTATTCCAGCTCTGTGTAACGCCATATTTGCAGCCACGGGAAAACGTGTGCGCGAATTGCCGCTCAGCAAAACCAAGTTGGTCTAAGGGATCGTCAGCCGCGAAGCGACTGGCTTTTCGTAGACCCGGCGTCTCGCCGGCGCTACAAAATACAATCACAAACTAGGCCGCTGCTCCGGATCGCGCCTGCCCTGCCACCAACTGCTCGGCGGCGGCGACAATTGCCGGATCATCGCCGAAACCGGAAAACCAATGCACGAGGGGCTCCTTGCGGAACCAGGTGAGCTGGCGCTTGGCGTAGCGGCGTGTGGACTGTGCGATGGCTTTCGTGGCGGCAGCAATTGTGACGGTGCCTTCGAGGTGCGCATGCAGCTCGCTGTACCCGATGAAGTCGAATGGCTTTGAATCTTGCGGAACGCCGTTGCGGACAAGGCCGGCAACTTCTTCGAGCCAGCCGCGATCGAGCATCGTGTGCGTGCGCCGTTCAATGCGGTCATACAGCGCGGCGCGCGGGGGTTGCAGACCGATTTTGATCGGGTGGTAACCTTCGAGGGGCGTGCGGCCCGAACGGTGAACTTCCGATAGCGGGCGTCCCGTGAGCAAGCAGACCTCGATCGCCCGGATCATCTTGGGACGGTCGCGGGAACCGATTCGCAGCGCTGCTTCGGGATCGAGGCGCCGCAAGACCCGATGCAAATACTGCAGGCTGTGCGCGTTGGCTCCAGCTTCGAGGCGCGCGCGCAATTCCTCAGAGCGCGCCGGGGCGTCGGCCAGACCTTCCAGCAGAGCGCGCAGATAAAGCCCGGTGCCAACGGTGAGGATGGGGAGCCGCGCGCGCTGGCGCAGGTCCTCGAGGACGGAAACAGCTCGCGTACGGTATTCGCCCGCCGTGAATGGGAAGCTCGGGTCCACCAGGTCCAGCAAGTGATGCGGAACGCCGCCGCGTTCTTCGAGGGTGGGCTTGGCTGTGCCTATGTCAAATCCGCGATAGACCTGCGTGGAATCGCAGGCCAGGACATCGCCCTTTAATTTGCGGGCCAGCGCTACGGCGAGCGAGGATTTGCCGGATGCCGTCGGACCCACAATGGCAACGAGCGGGAGCGAGTCGCGCCCCGTTATGGCAGGTTCTTCGAATTGGTCCGGCGTTAGTTTCGAAGCGGTACTCATCACAGGTATTTCCAGTACCGGATGACCAGATAAATCAAACACAGCAGCGCCAGCAATAGGAACCCCGCCACTTGCGTGCGGGAGGGCCTCACTGGGCAGTCTGTGAGTTCAGGGGGATATTATACAGGAAAATGAACCTTAGCTCGATATAGGGGCCGCTGAAGGCGGACGGCAGCGGTTCGAACGGCGTCGAAGCACGGATGGAAGATGACGCGGCGCGATCCAGTGGTTCCTTGCCGGAACTCCCCACCATGGCGGGCTCATCATCCGGCACAACGCCATTGCGCATGATGCGAAATTGCAGCACGACCTTCCCCCGATCCCCCAGTTGAGCGGATTCCGGCATCACCGCGTACCAATTGCGCTTTACGCTGGCGAGCACGCGAGCAATGTAGGTGGAAAAGTCGACGCCCTCGGTAGGCGTAAGTATTTCCACTGCATTGCCGCCAAACCCTCGCCCTCCGCCGCCACCACCGCCTCCACTGCCATAGCCACGGCCAATGGGTCCTTCGGAGGTGGCGCTCTCCGACCCGCCGCCCTTCATGGCTTCTTGCATGGATTCCTGCAACGCCTTGCCCGGCGAAAACCGCGGCAGAACCAGACTAGGATTAACATCGGGAGGAGGCGTTTGCGGCCGGATGGGGCTCTCCGCCGGGTGCGGCATGGACATGGGAGCAACCGGCGCGGGCTTCGCGGGAGTCGGATTCTCCCGCAGCGGTTCGGGCGCCGCAGGAGCGGGCTGCACTTCGCGCGGGGGCGCCAATTGCCGCAGCAGACGTGGATCGATCTTCACCACTGGGGTCCTCGGCCGGGGAGCGGATGGCGTTCTCGTAAATCGATTGAGGTCCGAAGGAATATAGAGATCGGTGATGTTCCGCGCGATTTCCGCGTCCGTGGGTGGGTGGTACGGAAAAAGTTTCGGTCCGAACAGGATTAGCAGGATCACCACAAAGTGAAACGCAATCGAAGCAATCCGCGCCACGGTGTGCCAGGCCGCCGTGCGGTCCTCGGCCGGCTTGGTCATCAGATTGACTTCGCCGGTGGTGAGGACATCGGGATCGAGTACGTCGGGCAAATCTTGAATGGCAACGATCTGTTTCGGCTCGAGTTTGGACGCGTGCGCATCCTTCGGCACGGCTATGCGCGAATCCAGGATGGTCAGCGGCACGTAGTCGGGTGTTTTGCTCGTCGCATCGAGCGGAGTGTTCGGCATGTCACGCGGTACGACGACAGCCGAGCCAAGCACTTCCAGCTTGAAATAAGAAGGAATCGAGGAGCGCGGATCGAGCTCGAATTGCGGCAGGTCCGATGGAACAAGCGTGCGCGCATCGAGATCCGAGCTCAATCGCCTGGGCGGCGCGTCAGAAGGAGACACAGCCGGCCGGGCATTCTTCGGAACCAGTATTCTAGGGATCATCGATTCGCCTGCGGGACAGCAAAGGCTCCCAATTTGACGCGCCGGCCGTGTTCCAGGATGCCTGCCATAACCTGGTCGGCGAGCGCCAGAGCGCGCCGGCCCGCGGCGCCGTCCACAACCGGGGCGCGGCGCGTCCGCACGGATTCCAGGAACGCCCTCAATTCGGCTCGCAGTGGTTCTTCCCGCTCGGCGGGAAGCGTCGCAAAATCGAACTTAAGGCCGGGTGCGGGCTCTGCTTGGAGCCCGCCAGAATTCGAGCCGGGTTCGGCAACCCGCACTCGGAGCGCATCCTGGCGCGTGAAATCCACGGAAATATATTCGTGTTGCTGGAAAAACCGCAATTTGCGCACCCGTTCGGTGGAAACGCGGCTCGCCGTGATATTGGCCACCGCGCCGGTCTCGAAATCCAGGCGCGCGTGCGCAATATCCACTTTGTCGGTCAGAACAGGAATTCCGATGGCCTTGATATCCACCACGGGCGCACCGACCAACGCGAGCAGAATATCCAAGTCGTGAATCATAACATCATACACCACATCGATATCGAGGCTGCGAGGCGTGAACACGCCGAGGCGGTGAACTTCAAAGTAAAGCGGATGGTTCAGGACAGGCATCACCGCGACGATCGCTGGATTGAATCGCTCGAGGTGCCCGACTTGCAGGATGCGTCCCGCGCCCGAGGCCGCGGAGAGCAATTCATCCGCTTCAGCCAGCGAGGCGGCCATCGGCTTTTCGACCAGCACATCGATGCCGAGTTCGAGCAAATGGCAGCCGACACGCGAATGCTCGACAGTGGGCACGGCCACGCTCGCGGCGTCCACACGGCCGGCAAGCGATTCGATATCCGGAAAGGCCTTCGTGGAGAATTCGGCGGCGACTTGGGCGGCGCGCGCTGCGCTCGAGTCCACGATGCCAACCAGTTCAGCACCGGCAAGCTCGCGATACACGCGCGCATGATTCCGCCCGAAATCTCCGGCGCCTACAACTGCAACGCGAACTTTGTTTGGGCTGGCTCCAAGTAGAGCCCGCACCCCTTGACCCGGCTGAATTCCCAAACTCACAACTTCCCCTGTTTCTCCGGCCGTTCCGCCCCTCCGAAGGGGTCCAGCGGAAATGCTTCGATTGCGATCCCGGCGGCGTCCGCAGCTTCGATGACGCGCGCGCGGTCGAACAGTAACGTGCGGCCTGCGTCCATGCCCAGCGCGGTAACCCGGCACCGCTGCATGACTTCGACGGTTTTCAGGCCCACAACGGGTACATCAAATCGCATGTCCTGCCGCGGCTTGCTTACCTTTACCACGACCAGCGAACCGCCATCAACGATGCGAGCAGCGCGCTCGATGGTTTCGTCGGTGCCCTCCATGGCCTCGACGGCCACGCAGGCACGGTCGCGAATCACCACCGTCTGGCCAAGATCGAGTCCTGCAATCTGACGCGCAATTTCCCGGCCGTACGCAATATCCTCCGCTTCGCGCGCGTCCGGCGCACGGCGCGTCAGCACCCCCGGAGCGGGAACCAGCGGCTTCAAAAACGAGGTCGAGTCCACCAGTTGAACGCCTTCCGATTCCAACACGCGCGCGACGGCGCCGATCAGCGAATCGGTGTTTTTCAGCGGCAGAGAAAGCAGAAGTTTTGCCAGTTTCCAGTCTGGACGAATGGAGCTGAAAATTTTGTTGTGCTTCACTTGCCCGGCCATGACGGCACGGGTGACGCCTTCCTGATGCAGCAACTCCAGCGTGCGCGACAACTCGCCGAGGCTGACCCAATGCAAACGGGCAGCCACTTTCTCGAGATCGGGCGAAGCCTCTTCCCGAATGGCGATCACGGCCATTTCGATTCCCTGGTCGCGCGCCGCCTCCAGAACCAGAAACGGAAATTGGCCGTTGCCGGCAATCAATCCCCATCCGGCGAAAGCTTCCGGGACAGACGAGGAACGCGTGGGCGTCGAGGAATTCACTTGTGGAGGCCACGCTCGGCCGATTCGATAAATTCCACTAGTTCCCGGACATCCGGCGAACCGTTCAATTGCGCGCGAATCTGTTCGATCGCCTGCGTGGTGTTGAGTTTTGAGCGGAGCAGGAGGCGAAACGCGCGCTCGATGGTTTCCAGGCGCGCGCGATCGAATCCGCGCCGCTCGAGGCCGACGGTGTTCACGCCGTAACATTTCGTTTCGCGCTCGGTGACCACGCGCGAGAACGGCGGCACGTCCTGCGTGATGACGGTGCAGGCGCCAATGTAGGCGTAGCGGCCCACGCGGCAAAACTGGTGGACGGGACTGAACGCTCCGACATTCACGTAATCTTCCACCACCACATGGCCGGCAAGCGTCGCTCCATTCGCAAAGACAGTGTGGCTGCCGACGATGCAATCGTGGGCCACGTGGGAATACGCCATGAAGAGATTGTCGTTTCCGATCCGCGTGACGCCGCCGCCTTGCGTCGTGCCGCGGCTCACGGTAGAGAATTCGCGAAACCGGTTGCCGTCCCCGATGACTACCTCGGTGTGTTCGCCCCCGAATTTCAAATCCTGAGGATCGCCGCCCACCGAACAAAACGAATCGAAAACGTTCTCACGTCCAATGCGCGCGGGGCCGCGCACGACGGCATGCGGCTCGAGGACGCATCCGTCACCCAGATCGACGCCATCGCCGACGACGGCGAACGCACCGACCCGGACATTTTGCCCGATGCGCGCGCTCGTGGAAACGATCGCTCGGGAGTCGACTTCACTCATCGCGCACACCAACCGCGTCGCCGGCGGGAGCGTCACTCGGCGCCGCATCGGGCTCGCGGTCCACCAGCATGCAGCGCAAGATGGCTTCCGCCGCGACATCGCCGTTGACGGTTGCCACCGCTTGCAGCTTGCAAAATTTGACCTTCCACTTCAGCACCGTCACCTCAATCCGCAACTGATCCCCGGGCACGACCGGCCGCCGGAAACGCGCCTCATCCACGGCTGCAAGATAGAACAGCTTCTTGTCTCTGTCCGGGATTTCCGAAAGCAACAGGAGACCGCCGGTCTGCGCCATTCCCTCGATGATCAGGACCCCCGGCATGACTGGTTTTCCCGGAAAGTGGCCCTGAAAATAACCCTCGTTGATGGAAACATTTTTCAAGCTAACGATGCGTTTGAGCCGCTCGATTTCGAGAACGGTATCCACCAGCAGGAATGGATAGCGATGCGGCAAAATTTTCTGGATATCCGCGTTGTCGAGAATCATTTCATTTCCTCAATATGCGCCCATAGGAACAATAGAGTGCCGGACGGCGATGTATTGAATTATATGCGAAACGCGCTGGCCAGCAAACGAGGTTGCCCCCCGTGTGGTGCGTTGTTAGCATAGCACCGCGATGAAGGTATCTACTCCGATGTTGTCGCTTTCGGAATGGCTGCGGGCGCGCGAAGCTGCGATGACGCGGCTTCTCGGGCAATATGTGCGCGCGGAGTCACCCAGTTTCGACAAAGCCGCCGTGGACCGCTTCGGAAGAATTGTCGCGGCGGAGTGGAGGCGGCGCGGAGCCAGGGTCACATTGTTGCGGCAGCGCGAACGAGGCGACCACCTCCGGGCTGAGTGGAATCCGCGAGGAAATCAGGCCAGGGGGCAGATCCTCGTTCTCGGCCATTTGGATACGGTGTACGGTTTGGGGACGCTGGCGCGGATGCCGTTTCGATTGTCGCGAGGGCGTGCCTACGGACCGGGCGCGTTCGACATGAAGGGCGGACTGGTGATCGCCCTCTCCGCCGTTGACGCGCTAACTGGAACCGGCCGCGTGCCGCAAAAGCGTATCGTCTTTCTGTGGACTAGCGATGAAGAAATCGGAAGCGGGACTTCGCGAGCCGCGATCGAACGCGAAGCGCGGCGCAGCGACGCCGTGCTCGTCCTCGAGCCCGCGTCGGGGCTCGATGGCCGTGTGAAAACGGGCCGCAAAGGCGTGGGCGAGATCGAGGTCATCGCCACCGGCCGCGCGGCACATGCGGGCCTTAACCCTGAAGATGGCATCAACGCGATCGAGGAAATCGCGCTGCAAATTGCGCGCATCTCACGCTGGAATCAGCCGGGCCGGGGGATCACGGTAAACGCCGGAATGATCGAAGGAGGCACGCGCACCAACGTGATCCCCGAGAAAGCCCGAGTGGTAGTGGACGTGCGCGCGACGCGCGCCGGCGACATGCGCGCACTCGAGCGGAAGTTTCGCGCGCTGCGCCCGATCCTGCGCGGAGCGAAGCTGCAAATTCGCGGCGGGTTCAACCGGCCTCCCATGGAGCGGAAAAGCAGCGCCGCGCTGTATGGCAAGGCGCGGGCCCTTGCAAAAGAAATGGGTTTCTCGATTGGCGAAGCCTACGTCGGCGGAGGATCGGACGGAAATTTTACGGCAGCGCTGGGCGTTCCGACACTCGATGGCCTTGGCGCCGTCGGCGAAGGAGCGCACGGCCCGAACGAAAATATTCTAATTCGCGCTCTACCCGAGCGCGCCGCACTGGTTGCAGGTCTATTGGCCACAATTTGAAGCAGCCTTACAGGTAAGCCTTCCGCAGAAACTGCACGGTGGATTGCATCAATTCCGAATAATCTTCATGGAGGACAGCGCGGATAGCGTCTTCCGCGGACGAGCCTGCGGCGAGACGCTCGAGAATTCGTTCCAGGTCGTCGATGCCATTCACAGTCGCGATCATCTCGACGACAGCGAGCGACCAGGCGTATGCATTGGACGCCGCGTCCCTGGGCAGATTCAGCCACGAAGTCTCATAGGAGAGCGGGGAAAATTCCATGTGGTTCTCGTACGCCGCAGTGAGGGACGCGGCATTAATCCGGCTGCGCTTCCCTTCCATGTACTGCGCAATGCCCTCCTGCAGCCACACAGGGCACCTCCCGTCGGTCTTCTGGCTGACGAAACTGTGCGTCAGTTCGTGCTTGAGCACGCGCGCCAGTTCATCGGTCATGCTGCTCAGGCCCTCGACCGGCACGCGTATGCGGCCGTCGTTGAGCGCTCCCGTCCAACTTGGCGCTCGCGTAATGTCCATGAAGGTTTGATTCGTGTACAAGATCACGCCGATGGGCTCGGGAGGAGAGTAATTAAGCGTCGCGGAAATTTCATCGAACTCGGACTCCAGGGTTTTGAGAACTTCTTGGGCGAGTTCCGGAGCGGCATCGCCGTTGTATTTGAGGCGAAAGTGGGTCGTTTCGCCCTCGTGATACTCGGCCTCCTCCTGGGCATCGCGCTCCGCCTTTTCGAGCGCGTGCTGGGTCTCTTCATCGGGCTTGAGCTCCATGGCGCGCTTCCATTGCGTGACGGCGTCGGCAGCGCGGTTCAACCCGTAATACGCCCAACCGGAGAGTTTGGCGGCTTCGGCTGAGTCCGGATCGATAGGGCGGGCGCGGTCGAGCAAATCCAATGCCGCGGAGTACTCGCTCCGCCTCAAATGGAGGTACGCGGCTTCCAACAACACTCCGAAGTTATTGGGGTCAAAGCGAAGCCCGACATCATAGTGAGCCACCGCCTGTTCGAAATCGCCCACGCTGATTTCGAAATGGGCCGCGGCGCTCTCCGCGGCGACGACACGGGTCACGGCTGTCGGAGTGGGATTTGCGTCCGCCTCGGATTCGAGTTTCGAAAGCAAGTCAATGTCAATCGAGCCGTTTCGCACGGCGGCGCTTGCCTCCGCATCATTGGAAGGGGCAGCCAGCGCGTTGGGCGGCGCAATGGGGAGGTTCGCGGCGCGATCCGAGGGGGTTCTTCCAGCGGTGGAAATCGGCGGCGAATCGTCATGGGTGACTCGATCGACGATGGACACAGGAAAGCTAAACCGCCCGGCGGAAGTTTCGTAACTCACCTGGCCGTTTTCTTGGACGACGTGCGCGGCGGTGATTTTTCTTCCGCTCTTCAGATAGATCGTATCGGCAAAAACACCCCCGGGAATGGCCGAGGAGAGGCATAAAACCGCGATAAACCGGAGGGGAAGCGCCGCGGGAGACCGCATAGCGTTATTTTACCAAGAAGGCCTCGCAGCTCCCGGCGCACCTTGCTGCTTGATGCCCAATCTTGCTACAGCCGGGCATCCTGCCGTCTCAGGTGCCGTTGCTACGGAAGTCATTGTCCCGCGACAAGAAAAGGGTGGCCGATTTGGCCGCCCTGAATTTGCGTAAATTTTCTGGAGATTTTTGCCGAGCACCGGGCTGTCCCGGCCAACTCGCAGTTAAGGTGTCGGGGAGGTCGGGCTAACGAGAGCTCGCCAAATAACGATGCCAGTCACTGCGGCGACCGCGGGGATCAAAATCCAAAAGAAGTGGTTGCTTGCTGTGGGATGCGGAGCCTGCCTCTGAGGACCCGGCTCCGAGTCTTCGGATTCGACTTCCAGCCTGTAAGAACTGCCGGCCTCCACAGTCTTGACTTCGTCGCCCATGGTGACTTCCAGCGTTCCGCGAGTGCTCGTCAAGATCAATTCCGTCGGGCTGATCATGCTGATTTGACCGGAAGTCGCCTGCGCGTTCACGGGACGAACCGTTGCGCCATCAGCGATCAGTTGAAAGGTCTGTCCCTCTGGTGAGGAAACAACCACGGTTCCGTTATTCAAGTTGGCCGAGAACCCGTTTGGGAATGCATGCACGTCGGCGATTGTGTTCTGGCGCAAAACCATTTGTCCAGACCCGAGCCGGACTCGAAGGGTCGAATTTGCCGGCGTCTGCAGGCGATCGCCGTCATAAATCGTGGTGCCACTGGTTGTCACGCCCGCCCCTACATTGGAATTTTCAGCGGCCACAACGACGCCCAGGGGAGCGGATGGTGAATTCGCAGGCGCAGCCATCAAGGGTACTTCAATTAGCATGATACTCATGGTCGCAATTAGAACGACCGTGAACAGCGTACGCACGGATACCTCCAGGAGGGCTGGCGATCTAAGCGTAAGAACAAGCAGCGAACCTGTCAACACGTAAATCGGCATATTCGCTAAGAATTTACCCCTCCTAGGGGCCAGGGATTTGGGGACGAAAGCACCAAGAATCAATCGTTTCCGGGGCGTCCTACATGCCTCAAGGAGCCGTTCCCGCAGCCCTCAGGGACGCATCACGAATCGCTCCAAATTCCGCCCCGGGCTTCCATTCGGGCATGAGGGGATCAATGGCGACGCGGTATCCAACCAGAAAGTAGAGCCGGGAATCCTCGACCGCCGTGCGAAGAGACAATGCGGGGCGGTTTGCAGCAGGACAGCCACTCTTGGCTATCCGCTTCCATCCCGGTGAAATGATGCGGGACAGCCAAGAGTGGCTGTCCTGCTGGAATACCCACCGCAAACAAGCTGACCCGCCACAGCATCGCATCCTGGTTTGCAATCGGCGTTTGCAATCGGCGGGCAACAGGCCCACAATTTCGTGCGAGGTGAATTGTGGCTTCCCTTCAGCCGGGGCAGGCTGTGCGCGTGAATCTCGCCGGATTGCAGGCCGGAAGCGTTCTGTTCCACGCGGCCGTAACCGCCGCGGTCGGCCACATCGTGCGCCAAACTTCCGAAAATCCCCCGAAATATCTGATCAAGCTGCTCTTCTCCTTCCGAGGAGTCACCGAGGTCGAAGTGCCAGAAGACCGCATTACGGCCGCGTGACTCCCTGGCGGGATCCGATGAATTGTTTGCTTTCTTCGTCACCAAGTACTCCGCGAGGGCAACGTCATCTGACCGGAGTGAGTTAGAATACCGGGGCGCTTCATAGGAAGGCTGCGCACGAGGTCCACTTGATCCATCGGCTGATTTTTCATAATGACCGGATAGTTCCCATCGACGAGGCGCGCCTATCGCCCGGCCAGGCAGGGCTCATGAATGGCTGGGGTCTTTTCACGACGACGCGAATTTTTCTAGGCGAAGCCTTCGCCTACGAGCGCCACTGGCGGCGGCTCGAAAAAGACGCGGGGCGCATCCGGCTGCCCTTTCCGTTCGATCCGGCCAAAGTGCGGCGGCATCTCGGCGAATTGCTGGCCGCCAATCAAGTGGCCGAGGGCACGGCTCGAATTTATATGATCTACAACCGCGTCGGGTTCTGGCAGAGCGGCGAGCCAATGCCCGAGGTGGATTTGATTCTCTGCACGGCGGGACTTCCGGCATATTCGGGAGAAGCGCGCCTGAGCGTCGCCGAACACGGCCGCCACGCGGCCTCGCCGCTTGCGGGCGTGAAGACAACGGCGTGGCTGAACAACGTGTGGCACCTGGCCGAAGCGCAAAAGGCGGGCTGGACCGAAGTTATTTTGCTGAACGAGCGCGGCGAAGTGGCCGAGTGCACTTCCGCAAATATTTTTTGCGTGAAGGACGGCGCAGTCTTCACGCCGCCGCTTTCGTCAGGGTGCCTCGAAGGCGTGACGCGCAGCGTGCTGCTTGAAATCGCTGCGCGCGCGGGCATATCCATGAGCGAGAAAACGCTGACGCTGGAGGATCTCTACGCCGCGGACGAAGTATTCATCACGTCCACGAACCGCACGCTGCTGGGAGTGAGCGAAATTTCCGGGCGCCGGTATTCCGTCGTCATGGGGCCGCTCGTGCAGAAACTCGAACGAGCGTTCGATGCCAACATGCGCGAATATGTCGCGGCGCGAGGCTCTGCCGTTCGCGCGTGAACGGGTTGAGTAGCACAGGCTTCAGCCTGTGGGTTTCACTGCGCGTGCTAATTCAAGACGCCAGCTGACTTCGCAGCTCTCAGGCTAAAAGCCTGTGCTACTTAATGCGTATCAGCGCGGTTCCATGCCCTTGGCTTTCAGGACAGGCACCACTGCAGGTCCGGTGATGAACTGAATCAGCGCTTTTGCGGCATTTGCGTCGTGCGGGTTCGTCGCAATGCCACCCGCGAAATTTATGTAGCTTTGAAAATCAGGCGGGATCGGGCCGACGAGATCCACGCCCGGAAAAAATTTGATCTCCGGGATCAGTGAGATGACAAGTTCCGCTTTGCCTCCGGCGACGTTCATCTGAGGGCGTCCCGCCTCCGCATCGAGAATCAATTTGGGTTTGACGGCCTCCGTGATCCCGAGACGCGCAAACATATCGTAGGTATGCGCCGCGCTGGCGCCTGTGGGATTGAAGCTGATGGATTTTGCATTCAACAAGGTTCGTTTCAGCGCCTCGGGCGTGCCGATGCCGGGTTTCGGGGCCCCGGCGCGAACGCCGACGCCCATTCCGGTGCGGGAAATTTCGGCGCGCGTGCCGGCCGCGATTTTTCCTTGCTTGATCAAATCATCCAGCACATCGGAGGTGAGGATCGCGGCATCAAATGGTTCCCCGGCCTGGATCTTATCTCTCAAATTCTTCGAGGAATTAAATTGCGCCGCGAGTTTGCGTCCGGTCGAATGCTCGATCTGCGGAGTGAGCTCCTCCACAACCGTCTTCATGCCGTCCGAGACCATCACGTGAAGCTCCGTGGTTTGCGCCGGCGTCCTGCGGGCAAACAGGGAAAACAATCCGGCACTCAGCGCCAGGATGGCCGCCGCGATTGTGATGGCAGGCCTGATTTTCCTATTCACAATTTCCTCCACGTTTTCCTAGAGCGCGCGCGATGGGATAGACACTAAGATACAAGCGCCGGCGAGACGCCGCCACAATCTATAATTAGGAATCATTTGTGAGAAGCGAAATTTTGTCGTCGTGCTGTGCCGCCGAATGGCGTTCTGGTAGCATCACTCTGCGAGGCATAGATTGAGAATGATGACAATTCGCAGAGTGTTGTCCGCGATTACGGTGGTTCTTGGTCTGGTGCTGGCGGTGCAGACTGCGGGCGCGCAGCAACCCGCGAGCGGCGCCTGGCGCTTTCTGGCGTCTGGCGACTCCCGCAATTGCGGCGACGTGGTGATGCCAGGGATTGCGGAAACGGCGCGAAAAAATCACGCTGCATTTTACTGGCACCTGGGCGACTTGCGCGCGATCTACACCTTCGATGAAGACATTCAACATCAGCCCGAGCACATCGCCAAGCCGCTCACCATCGCCGAATACGAAAGCATCGCGTGGCCCGACTTCATCGACAGCCAGATCGGCCCGTTCGGTTCCATCCCGTTTTTTGTTGGAATTGGCAATCACGAAATCATTCCGCCTTATAAGACCCGAGAAGATTTCCTTTTGCAGTTTGCGGATTGGCTCGAAATGCCCGCGTTGCGCGCGCAACGCCTGCGGGACGATCCCCGGGACTTTCGCCTGAAAACGTATTACCACTGGATTGATCGCGGCGTGGCGTTTTATTTCCTCGATAGCGCAACGGCCGAACAATTTGACTCCGCCCAATTGCGCTGGTTTGAGCGCACCCTGTCCAAGGATCTCGCCGATCCGGCCGTTGTAACCATCGTCACCGGGATGCACAAGGCGCTGCCCGAAAGTATTTCCGCCGGACACAGCATGAACGAGTCGCCGACGGGGATCGAAAGCGGAAGGCGCGTCTATGCAGATCTGTTGCGCGCGCAGGACGAAGCGCACAAGCATGTCTACGTGCTCGCTAGCCATTCGCACTTTTACATGGACGGCATTTTCAACACGGACTACTGGAAGCAGCATGGCGGCGTTCTGCCAGGATGGATTGTGGGTACGGCCGGAGCCGTGCGCTATGCGCTTCCGCCAAATTCTTCAGATGCGCACGGCGCACTGGCGAACGTCTACGGTTCACTGCTTGGAACCGTGCAGCCCAATGGCGAAATCAGCTTCGAATTTGAAAAGCTCGAGGAGAAGGACGTCCCCTCGTCCGTGACCTCCCGCTACGGCAAGGATTTCGTGCATTGGTGCTTTGCCGAAAATACGCAGGCGAAGCAGTAGGACAGGCTTCAGAGCCTGTCTCTTGCCATTGTATAATCAAGTGGAAAGCCTCGACAGGGCTTGAAGCCTGTCCTACTAAGCCCTGAGATAATCCCCCTGCCATTCCTTGATCAATTGTTTGATGGCTTTGCGATCGTTCAGCTTATCGTCGAGGACTTTGCGCGCGAGGGCCGGAAGCTCCGCGTCGCTGGCAAAGCGTAATGAGACCAGCTGCCCGGCGGTGAATTCCGGAATGCGCGGCCTCAATTCCGCCGGCAGGATTTCGGCGAGGCGCAGGCGCATTTCGAGGCGAATGACGCGGTCCTGCACCGTCAGCGTGAAGACGCGCGCGCAGAACGCGAGCACAAACAGTGCAAACGCCATCAAGACGCCAAGGACGGATTCGAAGGAAATGCCTGCCTTTACCAGGTGGTAAATCGTCCAACCTATATTGAGGAGCAACACTGGAAGGACGAACATGTGGAAGGGCGGCACAAATCGGGCGTGATTCTGTAAGTTCTGCGGTTTTTCGTTTGCCATACTGGTTCACCATCCTCTCGTCTGCGAATAGGAATCTTAGCGCATGGGTTCGGGAAACGACGAAATCGGATCAATATCCACGGGAACATCGGAAGCGGCTTCAAGCGCCTTCGCCAAGTCCGGTGGAATCGCGCCGCACTTCGCTAACCAGGCTCAGGCAGCGGCATGTCCCGGATTCTAGCAGAGCCATTCAGGGAGCGCGCGCAGGAATTCTGCGGGCCGCAGGTAGAACAGGCTTCAGAGCCTGTCAGGTTTGCCATTTCTCAGCCACACACCAAACCTGACAGGCTGAAGCCTGTCCTACCAGGATCGCGGACCGCAAATTAATTTTGGGAAACGCGGGCTGAATTACCGCTTCTGGAATTCCGGTGAGCCGAGCACCAGGCCGGTAATCAGGCTGAGGTTGACCTGCGTCACCGGATCGTCGAGCTTTGCCCCCAGTATCCGAGGTTCCGTCATTTCCCTCTCCAGCGTCGCGCGGGTCGAGTCGGAAATTTGCCCGGCAAGGAACTCGCTTTCGATCCGATCGAGCGCCAATCGGGGATTCGCTCCTACGTCCGTGCCCACCAGGGAATTGATGTCCACTTGCGCGCCACGCACCTTGTTGCTGGTCAGAGCGACCGCAAAGTTCACACGATTCAGCAGCGCTCCGGTGCTGACCCACGTGACTGCCTTGTCCGAATAGCCATTGGGAGGCAGGCACTGGTACAACGGTTCGCCAATGCGCGAGACCCACTGCGCGAGTTGCAATGGCTGATCCACATCGGCGCTGAGCGCGCGCGCCGTCGACGCCACGAGTTCGAATGGCGTCTTCACTTTTGCGCGGAACGCCGCCCACGACCAAAACTCCGGCGAATAAATCATTGTCGTCATCACTGCGCAGATGTCGCCTTTGGATTTTTCAAAGGTCTTGGCCATGCGCGCAACGAGCGCCGGTGGGGGATCGTCCGAGACAAAATGCTCTGCCAGTTGCAGCGAAATATGGTGCGCCGTGTGCTGATTCTTCGCCAGCAGATCGAGGACTTGCTCGCCGTCCTTGATCCCGCCACCCTTGATATTTTTTCCGAGCACGCGTTTCGGATCGGGATCATGAATTCGCTCGTCGAAATAAAACACGGGATTCTCGCGCGGCGACTCGATCGTCCATCCAGTGAACGCGCGCGCGACTTCGCTGACGTCCTCCTGCTTGTATCCGCCATCGACGCCGAGCGTGTGCAACTCCATCAATTCGCGGCCATAATTTTCATTCAGGCCGCGTTTGGACCCGAGCGGCGGCAGTTTTTCGCCCGGCCGAGCGCGCACCGGATGCAGCTTCAAGCGGCCGAAAGCGTGCGGGTCCGCGCTCGAAGAGTTATCGAGATAGAACAGCATCGCCGGGCTCTTCGCGGTGGCTTCGAGCAAATCGCGGAATTTTCCGAGCACGTGCGGGTGGATCGCGTCCCGTTCGTACGGGATCAGATACCAGCGGTCCAGGTCTTTGTAGATAAAAATATTGAAATGGTTGAACCAGAAATCGGAAAGTTGCTCGGCAAGCTGCCGCTCGCTGTAAACCGCCCGGATCATTTTCGCTGCCATCACGTCGTTTACAATTTCATTCTGGTCCTTGAACGGCATGGAATTCATGCCGCCCGGCTGTTTGGCCAGATCCTGCAAGTGCTTTTGGTATTCCTCGAGCTTCATCCCCATGCGCTTTGCGGCGACTTCTTGGGGCGGATACTGATCGAGCAGCCCCGCGGCGCTGAGCCGAAGCGCCGGGAGTTGAGCAAGGCGCGCATCCACCACGGGGTCGCCGATATTTTCCGGATGAAGCTGCGCCTGAATCCAATTCTCGAGGCCTGTTTTTTCGATCTGCTCCACTTGGCCGGGGCGGGGACCGAATCCAAGCCGGTTGAGGGCGTGCAGGATGGCCTCTTCTTCGTTCAACTCGCGGATTGGAAGTTTGCCGGCGAAGTTTGTGCGGCCGCTGTTCTTGTCATTCCCGCCCGGTGGCAAAGGCGAGGAATACGACTCCCCACCGCCGCGGCGAGGCCCGGCCCAGGCCAGCGTCGCAAGAGACATCGCAGCCAATATTCCCGAACCAGCGATTTCGGCCCAACGCTTCATGACGCAATCAATAGATTGCAGGCAAAGATGTTTCGCATTCGCGCGCGTTTCACCATACTCAATTTCATACGCCCAATCCCTGTGATTCTCAACCCTGTACGAACCAAAAAGTTCTGTTCGCCCGAGTGCAAGACTTCAGTATGGTCTGGATTTCTCCGCGCCCTCGCTTTTCTCTGTGTCCTCTGTGTTAAAGCCGTTGACTTTGGTTTTCCATTCGCAAAATCTCAACACAGAGCTCGCAGAGAAATGCGAGAACACAGAGAAAGAAAAAGCAGTAGCTGGTTGACACAAACTGCTCACAGCCATACGATTCGTGTAAATTCAAACAGCGCAGGCTGGCGAGCCGCAATTTGAAATCTCGCCTGCCCCTGAGGTTCTGGCGACCGGAGGTTTGGCATGAGTCTCAACGAACAAAGCATGGATCGTCGCAGCTTCCTCAAAACGGGCGCCGCCGGGGCGGCCGGGCTGTTGATTGGCTTTTATTTTCACGGCGATATGGAAGCATTGGCAGCAGCACCTGATGCACCAATTGTGCTGAACGCCTGGATCCACGTCGGCACGGACGACCTGGTAACCATCCTCATCGACAAATCGGAGATGGGCCAAAGCATCTTGACGGGGCTCGCGATGATCGCCGCGGATGAACTCGATTGCGATTGGAAGAAGGTCCGGACCGAATTCGCCCCCGCCGACAAAGTTTATTTCAATCCGCGATTCGGCGTGCAGGGCACGGGAGGCAGCTCCGGCACTCCCACTTCGTGGAACCCGCTGCGAAAGGCCAGCTCGACAGCGCGCGCAATGCTCCTCGAAGCAGCAGCGCAAAAGTGGGGCGTCAATCCGTCCGAGTGCAGCGCGGAAAACAGCACGATCCTGCATGGCCGCACTAAGCGGCGCTTGACCTATGGCAGCCTCGCGGAGGCAGCGGCAAAGCTGCCTGTTCCCCAGAATGTGCCGCTCAAGGAACCGAGCCAGTATCACTTGATCGGCAAGCCAACCAAGCGGCTCGATACCCCGGACAAAGTGAACGGCAGCGCGCAATACGGGATTGACATGCGCCTGCCGGGAATGGTGTATGCGGTGGTTGCGCGCTGCCCGGTGTTCGGCGGAAAAGTTGCAAGCTTTGATGCGGCCAAAGCGAAGGCGATTCCCGGCGTGAAAGATGTGATCCAAATTTCAAATGGCGTTGCCGTGGTCGCCGACAACACTTGGACGGCGATGCAGGGCCGCCGTGCCCTCGACATCCAATGGGACGAAGGCCCGAACGCACAACTCACGAGCGCCGCCATCAGCAAATCGCTTGCCGATGCCGCGGAGCGCCCTGGCCCGGTTGCGCGAAAAGAGGGTGACGTCGACGCGGGACTCGCGGGCGCGGCGGCGAAAATTGAGGTGAATTACGAGGTTCCTTTCCTGGCGCACGCCACGATGGAGCCCCAGAATTGCACCGTGCATGTCCGCGCGGATCGCTGCGACGTGTGGGCGCCCACGCAGGCCCAGACCAGCTCCCAGGCCACAGCGGCTAAAATCACGGGCCTCGACACGAACTCCGTGTTCATCCACACGACATTTCTCGGCGGCGGGTTCGGACGCAGATTTGAAGCCGATTTTATCGGCGAAGCGGTGGAAGTTTCCAAGGCCATCGGAGGACCGGTCAAAGTGACCTGGTCACGCGAAGATGATATGCAGCACGATTACTATCGCATGGTTTCCCATGCGCGATGCACGGCGGGGCTTGACGCGGACGGGTGGCCGGTCGTCTGGATGAGCCGAGTCTCCTCCCCATCTCTTCTGGCCCGATTCGGGCCGCTCAAGGACAATTTCGATCATCGAAGCGTCGAGAGCCTGGACAGCGTTCCTTACGCGATTCCGAACATTCTCATTGATTATCAACTGGTAAATACAGGCGTTCCCATCGGATTCTGGAGGTCGGTGGGCGCCTCGCAAAACGGCTTTTTCCTGGAGAGTTTCATCGACGAAATTGCCACCGCCGGGAAGAAGGATCCCTACGAACTGCGCCGCCGCTTGCTTGCGAAATCGCCGAGACACCTCGCCGTGCTGGAAACCGCTGCGGAAAAGGCGGGATGGGGCAAGCCGCTGCCGGATGGCCGTTTTCGCGGCATTGCCCTCGTGAGCTCGTACGAGGGCTACGTGGCCCACGTGATCGAAATTTCGGTGAATCGCAAGGAGCGCACGCTGAAGGTTCACCGCATGGTTTGCGCGCTGGATTGCGGACGAATTGTGAATCCTTCCAGCATCGACGCGCAGGCTCGCAGCTCCATCGTCTATGGATTGACGGCCGCGCTCCACAGCGCCATCACCATCGACCGCGGGCGCGTCCAGCAGAATAATTTCAACGACTACAAAATGCTGCGCTTCGATGAAATGCCCGACGTGGAGGTCCACATTATTCCCAGTGAGTTGCCGCCCACCGGCGCCGGAGAATTTGTCGTGCCGCCGGTTGCGCCCGGCGCTGTGCAATGCGATTTTCGCGGCGACTGGCAGACGCGTCCGCCGCCTGCCGGTACAACCCGAGGATTTGGCCTAGCCAGGAACATTATTCAGATTGCTAAACAGGCTTCATTTTCCAACCTATAACTCATGGACCAAACCGAGGCTTGGTAGGACAGCCACTCTTGGCTGTCTGCTTTTGGCCAGCTGACATTGCGCGGGACAGCCGAGCCGGGACAGCCAAGAGTGGCTGTCCTACTAAAATCAGAAGCAATTCAGCCAGTAGCCGCGGTTGACACCAGAAAGCCCCAGGTCTACCGTTTTATATAGAAGAAAAATCGGCAATCCAGGCTTAGGAGGTTCTATGGAAATTGACCGAAAGACTTTTCTCAACAGTCTTGGCGGTCCGGAAGCCGCCAGCCGGATGGACTCCGAAGCGCGAGCAGACGCCCTGGAATCCCACATGATGGCCCAGTTGAACCAAGCGAAGGCGGGCAATCAGGCAAGCGAGCAAAAGGAAACCAAAAAATATCCTTCCGCCGCCGAAATCGAGGAGCAAATCGAAACTCGAAAGTACCGCGAAGGCGTGGGGTTCATGTATGTTCCGCGCACAGGCGAAAATGTAAGAAGACTCCCGCCGATGCCTCCCAATCCCACCCTGCTGGATTTTTTCAAGTTGCGGTTCATGGACACGTCAAACCATGTCCTGCAAAGCGCAAACCTGGCGATGAAAAACGGCATGCCGGAAGGAATTATTCTCGCTTGCCTGCTTCATGACGTGGTGCAGGAAATTATTCGCACCGACCACGGCTGGTGGGGAGCGCAACTCTTCGAACCGTACGTCCCGGAAAAAGTCAGTTTTGCCATTCGCTACCATCAGGCGCTCCGGTATTATCCCGACCCTTCCGTTGGTTATGAATACCCGGATCTATACCGGCAACTGTTTGGCGCCGATTACGTTCCACCGCCCTATATCGAAGCGACCTACCAGATGGTCCGCAAGCATCCGTGGTACATGGACGCGCGCCTTGTGACGGTGAACGACTTGTACGCCTTCGATCCGAGCGCCGTGGTTTCCATCGACCCGTTCATCGATATCATCGGTCGCCACTTCAAGCAGCCCAAAGAGGGGCTCGGAAACGACAATAGTCCTGTCGCTCACATGTGGCGAACGATTGCGAGACCTGACCAGCCTTTGTAAGTGCGTCCCTCGTAGAGTGAGTTTCTATCGATGTGGTCCGCCCTCCCGTTGCGCGCAAGGTTTCAGTGGCACAGGCTTCAGCCTGTGGGGGTTGTCCTTGCAAGGACCAAAACCCACAGGCTGAAGCCTGTGCCACTAAATGCGGAGTCCCGCCAAGGAGAAAGACAATTTGAGCAGAGTAAGATTAATTTTTGTGCGTGGAAGGTGGATCTGGCGCCGTATTTGTCCGCGGCGATTTCCGTACTCGATATACCTCAAGGGCGCCGGAGGAGTAGACTCGCTCGCCGATCCCCGCTAGGGGCGCGGAAAATCGAGGCACATCGTACGCCCACACGTAATCGTAGTCATTCTGGACCTGCTGCCAATCCGGAGGCTCGTCATAAACGAGATTCCAGAATCCGTCGGGCGTGTAGGAGTCATGAATGATCCGCATGGGCGTCTCGCCTGGCGCGTCCATCAAGTACGGGGAGAACCAGCCCCGGCGGATCACTCCGTAGGCCCAGAAATGCGTGAAGGGGCGCTCGATGGGGTCCTCGTCTCCCTCCACGATGGGCAACACAAGCGCGCCGCGCGGCACGGCATCGAACGAGCGCGCGAGGCCAGCCAACGCAGGCTGCACTTCCTTAAAATGCCGCGTCACGCCCACGGTCCGCGCAGCGAAAAGAAAGAGCGGGATCGCGATGAGCGTTTTTGCGCGCCGCCCCACACGCGCCGTGGCGAGGATCGCGACAAATAAAAAAGGCAGCACGCGAATATCGAGGTCCGAACCCTCTCCCCACATCCACGGGATCATCCAGAACAGCCCAAAGAGAAACGCGGCGATGGCCATCCATTTTCGATCCCAGCGAAATTCAGGATTGCGCCACCACACCGCGAAAAACCATGCGGCCAATGCCGCCAGCGAAATCCAATCCAGCCAGGGCCAATACCCATGCAGGATCATGCCGAGCGAGTCCAGCTTGTCATCCCATCCGTGAAAGACGATATTGCCGGCGCTCAGCCCCACGCGCGAGGAGTGCAAATAAAACGCCAATCCCGGCAGGGCTAGCGCGCCACTCCACAGCCAGTCACGAACCGGTCGCCGCGAAAGCACGAGGTGCGCGGCTACAATCAACCCCGCAATGCCGAAACCCAGCAAGTGCGTGAAATATAGCGCCGTGAATGCCAGGAGAGCCGCAATCCATCGCCCGGTTCCTGGCCTCGCAAGCCATCGCAGCCATATCCCAATCGCCACAAATCCCACCGCAAGGCTCAAATCGAAATTCAGAAATCCTTCGAGAAAAAAAACGTTATACGCGATCAGGAGCGACCACAAAGACGCCGCTTCCGCATCCGGCTGCGCCTGGCGAAGAAAAAACCATGCCGCGGCAGGAAGCGCGAGGACGCACAGGCTGAGATACACTCGCCCGGCGGTCTCGATGGGAAAGAGCCGCGCAAGAACGGCGAGCGACGCGTCCATCCCAAGATAGGGATATGCGCCCCAATCGGCCCGGTAGAACTGCCGGAATGAAAAATGCGAATCGTTCAGATGCGCAAGGACAAACGCCCGCGCAAGATGATTGGGATAATCGAGCAGTGGTGGAAACGCGGCGGTCCAGATCGGCGCGAGGAGCATCGCGGCCAGAATCAACGCGCCAGTCAAACGAAAAATAGCGGGCGTGGAAACCACATGCGCCGGTGTGGCTTCGGCTGCATCCATGTCTCGCACCTACCGGACAACCCAAAGCAGCGGCAACATGCCAAGAGCCGTCAGCACGAGCATCAGGATCAGACTCTGCCTTCCAGTCTTGGGATCGGCGAGCACAAGCGCGATAAATGCCTTGGCAAAATTATTGCTGGCCGCCGCGACAACCACGCCTCCCGCAGCGAGCCCGAACGGCGTCATTTTCCCCGCGGTTTGCGTGAGACCCATAATGAACGGGTCAACCGGAGCGAGCCCGGTGATGGCAGCCATCCCGTAAATCCCCTCACTGCCCAGACGAACGACAGCGTAGTTCGTGGCCACCATCATGAATGCAAATACAACCGCCAGTGAAAATGCGGAGGCCAGCTCCAACGGATTCTTCGTCAAGTATCCTTGTTGGGCCTGTCCCGCAGCCCCTTCTGGCACAACGGACCACGCCCATCCCCCAAGAATACCAATAGCGCCGAGGGCGAGAAACGAGGGCAGAAGACGATGAAAGAGATCAGAATTAAAAAGTCCGATCAACACAAGAAAGCGGAGGTACATCACGCCTGACGCCATCAGAATCCCGCCCGAGTAGTTGTGCGGACTTCTTGCCTGCCGCGCATGCTTGGCCATCACGAACGTCGTGAACGTCGAGGAATAGGCCCCGCCCAGCAGAGCGGCAAGCCGTATGCCGCCCTTTCTTTTCGACATTTTCTCCAGCAAATAGCTGCCGTAGGACACGCCGCTGATGGCCACGACAATCAGCCAGGTCTTATACGGGTTCAGGGCAAAGGACGTGAAATCTCTGTCCGGCACGATGGGCAGGATGACGCACGTCAGCAGAAGAAATTTTGTAAAGGTAAATATTTCCTCGCCGGGAATCTTGGTGGCCAGGGTTTCGAGGAATTCCTTCAACTCCAGCAGCAGCATGGCAAGGATCGCGAGCGTCGTGGCGATCCAGAACTGGTTCCGCGACACCAGCGCGCCGACGACGTACGTGGCCAGGCCCGAGAGCTCCGTCGTCACTCCGGGTTCCTTGTACGATTGCAGCTTGTGCCGGTAGGAGAGCCAAAGAAACGCGCCAATCACGCCGAATCCGACCGTCACGGGCATGAGTTGCTGTCCCGAAAGCAAAGACATGGCGTAGCCGATGAGCCCGATCAACGGAAACGCCCGTACTCCGCCGAAGCTGTACCTCTCGCCCGGCTGCGCGGCCGCGCGGTGCTCTTCCCGCTCGAGTCCAATCAGAAAGCACAAGAAAAGCGTCAGGACGATCTTGACGCCTTCCGGCGGAAACATTTGTAGAAACTTATTGGTCACGGATTCTGTTTGGCGGCCCTTTCGCCACCGCGAGACTATCGGGAATCGGGGCTAAACTCAATGCACGACTACGAATCGTGGGAAATCCAATCCAGGCCGCGCGCCCGCATGCGGCAGCTATACTTTAAACACCGTGGCGCAGGCTTCAGCCCGCGGGGGTTAGGTTTCGGATGCGCAAAACCCCGCAGGGTGGGAGATTCCGGACCGGGAAACTTACGCGAGGCTGGAACTTCCCATGAGGTATTTGTCGACCGCGACGGCGGCTTTGCGGCCTTCGGAAATGGCCCACACGACGAGCGACTGGCCGCGGCGCATGTCGCCCGCGGCAAAGACGCCGGGAACCGAGCTCATGTAGTCCGCGCCGGTGGCGATGTTGCCGCGCGGATCGAGATTCACGCCGAGCTGCTCGATCATGCCTTGTTTCACGGGGCCCATAAAACCCAGCGCGAGCAGGACGAGGTCCGCTTCCATCACAAATTCCGTGCCAGGCATGGCCTCGAATTTCGGCGGCGGGCCGACACGAATGCCGTGGAGCTGTTTGACGTTGCCGTTTTCGTCGCCCGTGAATTTCACGGTGTTGAGCGCCCAATCGCGCTTGCCGCCCTCTTCGTGAGCGCTCTCGGTGCGTAGTTGCAGCGGCCATAGCGGCCACGGCGTGCTTGGCGCTCGCTCCGCCGGCGGCATGGGCATGATCTCAAACTGGTGAATGGATTTCGCCTGATGGCGGTGGCAGGTGCCCAGGCAGTCCGCGCCAGTATCGCCGCCGCCGATAATCACAACGCGCTTGCCTGTGGCGAGAATCTGATTCGGAACCGTGTCGCCAGCGACAACTTTATTCTGTTGCGGCAGGAATTGCATCGCAAAATAGATGCCCTTGAGCTCGCGCCCGGGAACGTTGAGATCGCGCGGGTGTTCCGCGCCGCCGCTTAGGATCACGGCGTCAAATTCCTTGCGCAAGTCCTGCGCGGGAATGCTGCCGCCCACGTGAGCGTTCGTCTGGAATTGAACTCCCTCGGCCATCATCTGTTCGAGGCGCCGGTCGAGAACGCGCTTTTCCAGTTTGAAGTCCGGAATGCCGTAGCGGAGCAGGCCGCCGATGCGATCCGCTTTTTCAAACACCGTGACTGCGTGGCCTGCGCGATTCAATTGCTGCGCGGCGGCAAGGCCCGACGGTCCGGAACCGACCACGGCGATTCGCTTGCCAGTGCGCATCTCGGGAAGTTCCGGCTCGATCCAGCCTTCTTCCCAGGCGCGGTCCACGATGGTTTTTTCGATCAGTTTGATCGTGACGGGCGGCTCGTTGATTCCCAGCACGCACGCCGCTTCGCATGGCGCCGGGCAGATGCGCCCGGTAAACTCCGGAAAATTATTGGTGGAATGAAGTACGCGGATCGCATCCTTCCAGCGGTCGCGATAAACGAGGTCGTTCCAGTCCGGAATGATGTTGTTGACCGGGCAGCCCGTGTGGCAGAACGGAATGCCGCAATCCATGCAGCGCGCGCCCTGCACGCGCACTTTTTCTTCCGGGAACGGCTGGTACACCTCGAAATAATCGTGAACGCGCTCCGCGACGGGACGCCGCGCCGGTGTTTCACGCGTGTATTCCTTGAAGCCGGTGACCTTACCCACGAGTCACCTGACTCTGCGCGTGCATTGTTCCGGCCTGCGCCGCCAGCACGCTCGCCGGGATTCGCGGAATGCCCAGGACGCGTTTGTATTCGTGCGGGAACACCTTGATGAATTTGGGCAGCATCGCGTCCCAGTGCTTCAAAATCCATTTCGCCTGCGGACTATCGGTGAGTTCCGCGTGGCGCGCAACCAGGCCGATGCAGAGTTTCGACATCCTTCGCATCCGTCACGGGCTCGAGGTCCACGTCTGCGCGATTGCAGCACACTGAAGCAAATTCGGTGGTCTGGTCCAAAACGTAAGCGATGCCGCCAGTCATCCCGGCAGCAAAATTGCGGCCCGTCTTGCCCAGCACCACGACCAAGCCCCGAGTCATGTATTCGCAGCCGTGATCGCCAACGCCTTCGACGACAGCCGTGGCGCCCGAATTGCGCACCGCAAATCGTTCGCCGGCCATGCCGTTGAGGAAGACCTCGCCGCTCGTCGCGCCGTAGAGGCATACGTTGCCGACCAGGATATTTTCCTCCGGCACGAAATGCGAATTGCGCGGCGGATAAATAACTATCCTCCCGCCGGAAAGCCCCTTGCCGACGTAATCGTTGGCTTCGCCTTCGAGCGTCAGCGTCACGCCCGTGGCGAGAAACGCGCCAAAACTTTGCCCCGCGCAACCGTGAAACTGGATGCGAATGGTGTCGTCCGGCAATCCCACGGAGCCGTGGCGGCGGGCAATCTGGCCGCTGAGCATCGCGCCAACGGTGCGGTGCACGTTGCGGATGGGCAGATTGAGCGATACCGGCGTGAGGTGCTCGATGGCATCAGTCGCCTGCTCGATCAGTTTTCCGTCGAGCGCGTCGTAGAGTCCGTGGTCCTGCGCCTGCGTGCAGCGGCGCCCCACGTGGCTCGGCATCGGCGGATTGTAGAGCACCGAGGAGAGATCGATCCCCTTCGCTTTCCAATGTTCCACGTCCGTGCGCTGCGTCAGGCAATCCACGCGGCCAATCATTTCGTCGACTTTTCGGAAACCGAGCTGCGCCATGATGAGGCGGAGGTCTTCGGCAACATAGAACAGGAAATTAATCACGTGCTCGGGCTTGCCCGCGAACTTCTTGCGAAGCTCCGGATCCTGTGTCGCAATGCCCACGGGGCAAGTGTTCAAATGGCATTTCCGCATCATGATGCAGCCCATGGTGACCAGCGGCGTCGTGGCGAACCCGAATTCCTCTGCGCCCAGGAGCGCGGCGATCGCGACGTCGCGCCCGGTCTGCAGCTTGCCGTCCACTTGCACGCGCACGCGGCTGCGCAGATCGTTCATGACCAGAACTTGCTGCGTCTCCGAAAGTCCAAGTTCCCACGGAATGCCCGCATGCCGGATCGAACTGATCGGCGAAGCGCCGGTCCCGCCGTCGTAGCCGCTGATGAGGATCACGTCGGCATGCGCCTTTGCCACGCCCGCCGCAACAGTGCCGACGCCCACTTCGGCCACGAGCTTCACGGAAATTCGCGCCTGCGGATTGACGTTTTTCAAATCGAAAATAAGCTGCGCCAAATCCTCGATCGAATAAATGTCGTGATGCGGAGGCGGAGAAATCAAGCCCACGCCGGGGATCGAGTGGCGCACGCGAGCGATCACGTCGTCCACTTTGTGGCCCGGCAACTGGCCGCCTTCGCCCGGCTTCGCGCCCTGAGCGATCTTGATCTGCAAGTCGTCCGCGTTGATCAGATAATTCGTCGTGACGCCGAAACGCGCCGAGGCCACCTGCTTGATCGCGCTGCGGCGCAAATCGCCGTTCGCGTCCGGAAGGAACCGCGCTTCGTCCTCGCCGCCTTCGCCGGTGTTCGATTTTCCGCCGATGCGGTTCATGGCAATCGCCAGCGTCTCGTGCGCTTCCTTGCTGATCGAGCCGAACGACATCGCGCCGGTTGCAAAGCGCTTCACGATTTCGGCGGCGGGCTCGACTTGCTCGAGCGGAATGGCTGGGCCGTTCGGCTTGAAATCGAACATGCCGCGCAGCATTTGCAGATCGCGATTCTGCTGGTTCACGATATCCGCAAATTCCCGGAAGCTCTCGAATTTCTCTTGCCGCACCGCGTGCTGCAGCTTGCTGACCGTCGTCGGGTTCAGCAGGTGGCGTTCGCCCGCGCACGCGGTACTGATATTCTCCGCCGACGCGAAGTTCGGTGTCGGACAGGTGCGGCGGCTGCATCGCGAATTCATGCTTCATGATCGCTTCGCGGGCCAGCACTTCGATGCCGATACCCTCGATGCGCGACGACGTTCCGGTAAAATATTTCTCGACGAGCGATTGATTGAGGCCCACCGTCTCGAAGATTTGCGCGCCCTGATAGCTCTGCAGCGTGGAAATCCCCATCTTCGAAAACGTCTTCAGAAGCCCCTTGTCGATGGACTTCATGTAGCTTTTGAAAACTTTGTCCCAGGGGGTTTCCGCCGGAAAGGCTCCGGCCCTGTGAAGATCCTCAAGCGTTTCAATCGCGAGATACGGATTCACCGCGCTCGCGCCGTAGCCGAGCAGCAAGGCAAAATGCATCACTTCGCGCGGCTCGCCGGACTCCACGATCAAGGCCACCTGGTTGCGCGTACCTTCGCGAATCAAGATGATTGTGAACGGCCGAAAGCGCCAGCAGGCACGGAATCGGCGCGTATTCGCGGTCCACTCCGCGATCGGTCAAAATCAGCAGGGTGTAGCCGGACTGAATCGCCAGCGAAGCGCGGCGGCAAAGAGTTTCAATCGCTTCCTCGAGCTGCTTTTCGCCGCCGTTCACGCGGAACAGCATGGGCAGGCTGGTCGCCAGGAAATTGCCCCAGCTCACGCGCCGCAGTTTTTCCAGCCGCCAGTTGGAAATGACCGGATGGCGCAGCTTCAGCGTGTGGCAATTTTTCGGCGTTTCTTCCAGGATGTTGCCTTCGCTTCCGATGTAGGAATTGAGGGACATCACCAGGCCTTCGCGAATCGAATCGATCGCCGGGTTGGTGACCTGCGCGAAGGTCTGCTTGAAATAATTAAAGAGCATTTGCGGCTTGTCGGATAAACAGGCCAGCGGCGTGTCGATTCCCATCGAGCCCACGGGTTCCTCGCCCGCGAGAGCGGAGGGCAAGAGAATCGTTTTCAGGTCTTCGTCCGTGTAGCCAAAAGCGCGCTGCCGCATCCGGATCGTTTCGTGGTTGGTCTGCAGAACGTGCGTCGGACTCGGCAGATGATCGAGCGTGATCTGGTTTTCTTTCAACCACTGCGCGTAGGGCTGCCGCGCGGCCAATTGCTTTTTGACTTCCTCGTCCGTGATCAGCCGCTTCTGCTCCGTGTCCACCAGGAAAATGCGGCCGGGCGCCAGCCTGCCCTTCATCCGGACTTCCTCGGGCTTGATGGAAAGCACTCCGGCTTCCGAGGCCAGAACCACCAGGCCATCGGTTGTTACCAGGAACCGGCCGGGACGCAGTCCGTTGCGATCGAGCTTCGCCCCGATGACTCGCCCGTCGGTGAAAGCCACCGCCGCCGGGCCGTCCCACGGCTCCATCAGCGACGCGTGATATTCGTAGAACGCCTTGATGTCCTCGGGCATGGTGGCGTCGTGATCCCAGGCTTCCGGAATCAGCATGGACATCACGTGCGGAAGCGTGCGCCCGGAAAGAGTAAGCAGCTCCACGGCGTTGTCGAGCATGGCCGAATCGCTGCCGCCCGCGGTGATGATCGGCATCAGCTTCTTCATGTCGTCGCCAAAAAGCGGAGACGCCAGCACGGATTGCCGCGCGTACATCCAGTTCATGTTTCCGCGCAGCGTGTTGATTTCCCCGTTGTGGCAGATGTACCGGTACGGATGGGCAAGCTTCCAGCTCGGAAACGTGTTGGTGGAAAAGCGCTGGTGCACAAGGCAAAGCGCGCTCGTCAGTTCGGGGTCCAGCAGCTCTCTGTAAAAATCCGTGATCTGCGGCGCGAGCAGCAATCCCTTGTAAATAATCGTGCGCGAAGATAGCGACGGAATGTAGAAAAAGTCCTTTTCCTTCATGTCGGTTTCCGCGATGGCCGATTCGGCGCGCTTGCGCACGACGTACAGCTTGCGCTCGAGCGCATCCTGATCCATGCCCGGCCCGCTGCGCACGAAAATTTGCTCGATGTAAGGTTGTGAAGCGCGCGCCAGGCGCCCGATCGTGTTGCCGTTGATCGGCGTGTCGCGCCATCCGAGGATCGTCAAGCCCTCCTCGCGTACAATTTTTTCGATGATCCCTTCGCAAATGAGCCGGTCTTGCGTATCGACCGGAAGAAAAACCATGCCCACTCCGTACTCGCCGGGCGAGGGCAAAGAGAAACCCAGGCTCGCCGCTTCGCGCTCGAAAAACGCGTGGGGAATCTGGATCAGAATTCCCGCGCCATCGCCGGTTTGCGGATCGCACCCGCAAGCGCCGCGATGGGCCAGATTGATCAGAATCTGTATGCCTTTGAGAACAATATCGTGCGATTTCCGCCCCTCAATGCTGGCGACAAACCCGATGCCGCAAGCGTCATGCTCATGCTCCGGGCGGTATAGCCCCTGAGCAGGCGGCATGCCCCGAAATGGGTAAAGTTCACTCATATGAGCCGGAATTAACGGTCCACGGGCGGCAAAGCTAGCCGGCGAAACGCACGCGTTCGATTCGGCTATCCCGATTCAACGCCGTTCCCTGGAACGCCACAACCTCCTTGGCCTGACCATTTGATCCAAATTGATCCAAAAATTTAAATATCGATTCCGGGGACTGCCTTTAAGCACAGCCCGGCACAGAAAAGCGGTGCCTCATACACTTCGACGCCGTTCCCTGGCCGGCTTTCCGGAAAGTGCCTATCTTACCATTCCCCCGGCCCGCTTGTCCCCCCGGCATTGGTCATCTCAATTTGCTATCCATGGCATTATTTTTTTGGATTCGTTGCCGGCTGCCACCGCGGTTCTGCTATAATTCCACATTCAATTATGGATTTCGACCAACTCACTACTTTCATTGAAATTGCCAAACTTGGCAGCTTTTCGCGCGCCGGCCAAAAATTGTTCCGCTCGCAGCCGGCCGTCAGCGCGCAAGTGCGCCAGCTCGAACAGGAGTACGGCGAGAAGCTGTTCGACCGCGGACGCAAGTCCGTGCGACTGACCTCCGCGGGAGAAACCCTTTTTGAATACGCTGTTCGCATGGTGAATATGCGCGCCGAATCCCTGCGCGCCGTGGCCGACAAGGCCACCACGCCGCGAGGAGTGCTCGCCCTCGGCGCCAATGAAGCGACGTGCCTGTACGTATTGCCGGAAATTTTTGCGGAATATCACCGCCTCTATCCGGCGGTGCAGATCAGCATCTACCGCAACTTCAGCCATAAAGTTTTGCAAAAGGTCGAGGATGGATCGATTGACGTCGGCATCGTGACGCTTCCCGCAAAATCTCCGAGTCTGAAGTTCCATCCGATTTTCCGCGACCGCGTCATGCTGATGGTCAGTCCGCGCAATCCCCTGGCAAAACTCAAGTCCGTCCGTATGAGGGACATTGCCGAGCAGCCCTTGATTTTCCCGCGGACCGGATACACGCGGCAGTTGCTCGACAAGCACTTCCGGCCTTATAAGCCTCAACTCCAGATCACCATGGAGCTGACGAGCGTGGGAATGATCAAATGCTTCGTCGCGGCGGGCCTGGGCGTGTCGCTGATCAGCGCGAGCTTCGCGCGCAACGAAGTCCGCGCAGGCGAAGTGAAACTGATCCCCATCGCGGACGTGGAACTCTGGCGCGAGCTGGGAATCGTCTATCGCCGCGACCGCACGCTGCCGCGCTCCTCCGCCGCGTTTATCGCCCTTGTCCGGCAACGCGCCGCGGAAAATCCCGACTTGGAAGTTGTTCAGCCCCGCAAGGTCGCGCGCGGTGGCGAAACCGCCACGCTCGCATAATTCTTTCCTGCAAATTCCTTGCAATCGTTAAATGCAACCAAAAGTGTCCCGCCAGAACCAGTAGCACAGGCTTCAGCCTGTGGGGTTTGGTCCTTG
Source organism: uncultured Acidobacteriota bacterium (assembly GCA_963833595.1). GTDB lineage: Bacteria > Acidobacteriota > Terriglobia > Acidiferrales > UBA7541 > Palsa-360. Next base: position 93,594 of record CAWHYM010000013.1, read on the forward strand.
CAAGCACAAAACCCCACAGACTGAAGTCTGCGCTACCAAACCCTCATCGAACCGCGATCGGAGCAATGGTCGACCCTGTTCCCCCTTCGATTTTCAAGGGAGTCATGATGTACGCGGTTTCGTACGCATGTTCCGCCGCGAGTTGCTCCAGCTTCAAGTTTTCGACGAGGTACACTCCATTCACGATCAGAAACATCGCGTGTATCGGCAGATTCACTTTTTGTCCAGGATACGGCCGGACTTCGACGCAGCACGTATCCGTCCCCACGAGCATCGGATTCTGCTGGATGAGCCACTCTCCCGCCTCGATGCCGATCCCGGGCGAGGATTTCAAATATTTATCCTTGTCCTTCACGGTGTACAGCTTGCCCCAGCCGGTATTGATCATGACGGCGTCGCCCGTTTCCAGTTTCAGTTTTTCCTTCGCGAGCGCCTGTTGCAAATCGTCCGCCGTGATGACGTAGCCGCCGGGGAGCATGTCCACATTTTTGAGGCCCGCCACGTCGATCAGCACGCCGCGCGTCATGATGTCCGGAATTTTCTCGACGCCAAGTTTTGGAAACCCTTGCCGCGCGCCGGCGCTCAAGTCATTGCCGCCCTCGGAGAAGCTCATTTCATGGTCCGTAATGCAGTTGTAGTATTCGCCGCCGTAAATCTGATGCGCGAAGGCGTCGAGTTGCGTGCCGACCTGCCCAAGCTCCGTGATGACAATCTCCTCGTTCTCGCCGCGCGTGCCGGGGTCCGTCGCTGTGCTGCGTTTCATGTGCAGATCGAAGCGCCGCGAGCCGATCAATGGCAACGCCGCCGAAAGATGGAAACCAAGCGTAAAAACTTCGCCCGTATGAATCAATTTCGCCGCTTTCAAGGCCATCTCCGGCTTCATCAAATTTCCGGAGCCGACCTCATCCTTCGCGCCCCACTTCGACGGACACCGCTGCGCATCGCTCGGCATTTCCCACGATTGCGCGTGCAGCGCGGCGCCCATAAATCCAAATGCCAGCGCAAAAATAATCACCCGAACCGGCAACTTCGCTCGCATGTTCTCCTCCCGCGGATTGATTTCGAATTAGCTCAGGTTTATAGACTTAATTGGCGGGCATCGCAACAAAATCTAATGTCTACGCCGGGCGGTCACGCAGCAGGCGGAGCATATCCGGATCGGAATTTCTCGGTAGAGGTCTGCCGGCTTCGGTTGGCTCGGGAATTTCTCCCTCGCCGGTTGCCAGAAACAGATTGGCTTCGAGGCCATGCTGTTTGTCATAGAGTTCGCGATATCGCCCGGCGAGCGCGTAAAGCGACGCGTGCGTTCCGCGCTCGACGATTTTTCCGCCTTCGACGACCAGAATTTGATCGGCGCGGCGAATGGTGGAAAGCCGATGCGCTATGACGAACGTGGTGCGCCCGCGCATCAATTGCGCGAGGCCCTCCTGAATCAGCATTTCGGATTCGGAATCGAGGCTCGAAGTCGCTTCGTCTAGAATCAGGATGCGCGGGTCCGCCAGAATCGCGCGCGCGATCGAAACGCGCTGGCGCTGCCCGCCCGAGAGTTTCACGCCGCGCTCGCCGATGATCGTGTCGTACGTTTCGGGAAAGCGCTCGGCGAATTCATCCACGCGCGCGATCCGGCACGCAGCCAGAATTTCTTCCTCGCTTGCAAAGGGCCTCGAAAACGCCACGTTCTCGCGAATCGTCCCGTCAAACAGGAACGATTCCTGCAGCACGACGCCGAGGCGCGTGCGGTAGGAATCCAGCCGCACCGTGGCGAGATCCACGCCGTCCACGAGGACGCGCCCCGAAAGCGGCACGTGAAACGCCGCGACAAGCCCAATCATCGTGGATTTTCCCGAGCCGGACGAACCCACCAGCGCCGTCACCGTCCCAGGCTGCGAGCAGAAGCTCACATCCTGCAGCACCGGCTTGCCGGGCTCGTACGCGAAGCTGACGTTGTCGAACGTGAGTTCGCCCACGATGTCCGGCAGCGTGACCGTGCGGCGCGGGTCTTCATCCTCGGGCCGCTCGTCGAGCACTTCTCGCGTGCGTTCGAGTCCGGCGACGGCTTCGGTCAGTTGCGTGCCGATGCCGACCACTTGAAACACCGGCGCGATCATGAATGCCAGAAACGCCGTGTAGCTCATGAATTGGCCGACTGTAATTTTTCCGTCGAGGACCTGGTGCGCGCCAACCAGCATCACGAGCGCGCCCACCACGCCGCCGAGCGCCGTCGTGGAAAAACTCATCATCGACATCGTCGTGAGCGACTTGATTACATTGTCGAGCAATCGCTGCACTCCTTTGGTGAACACGTCATGCTCGCGCGCCTCCGCGTGGTACCCCTTCACCACGCGCACACCGGAGAGCGATTCAGTGAGCCGCCCGCTGACCTCGGCGTTGATTTTCGCGCGCTCGCGAAAGATCGGCCGCAGAACGCTGAACGCCTTGCGCAGTCCGGCCATGCTCACGAGCAATAGCGCGGCCGCGAGCCCCGTCATCACCGGACTGATGCGCAGCAGCATGTAGAGAGCGATGGCCGCCGTCAGCAAGCCGCCCAGAAATTCCACGAGCCCTGTGCCGATCAGGTTCCGAACGCCCTCGACGTCGCTCATGATGCGCGAGACAAGCGCTCCCGTCTTGTTCGCATCGTAGTACGCGACCGGCAGACGCCCGACGTGTTCCTGCACCTTCCTCCGCAACTCGGTGATCATCCGCTGCGCCGCTTTCGACAGCGTTTGCGTCAGCGTGTAGGAAGTCACGCCTTGCAGAAGCGTCGCGAAAAGCACTCCGCCTACCAGCGGCATCAGAAGCCGGGACTGGTGGTGGATCATCACGTTGTCGACCAGGTATTTCGTCGTGTAAGGAAGTGCGAGGCCGGAAACGCGGTTAATGGCCATGAGCACTAGGCCCATCGCCAGCAAAGCCCGGCGCGGCCGCATCAACGCCCATATTTCAGGCAACTGATCCATCACCCGCAACGCTTTTTTCTTGCTCGGGTCGGCGGCGTCTTCCCGTCCGTGTCGCGCGCCATGCCCACGCTCCGCGCGCGAAGCCATGCCGCGCTGCGACCCCATGCCCCCGAATCCGCCCGCCATTCTCATGTGCTAGCCATCTTAGAGGATTTGACCCTCGTGCCGCCACTTGCGCGGCTCGATTCGCTCTTAGACATCAGATGTCTACGACACGCGGCAGGTCGCAGAAACTCTGTCCCGAGGGCAGGTTGTAACCTGCTTGACACCTTGACAAAGGGAACGGGCGTTTGCTCTTATCACTAGTCACGCAACGTCAACCGGACCTTCACGTAGATAATTAAATGCCTGGTTGAAATTCGGCGATCAAGCGGCGGAGCCGCAGTCTGGCTCCCAGGCTCGCGCGCCGTCGCATTTATGCGGACAGTTCATCGTGGAAACACGTAAGATGCCGGTTGCGGAACGCCTGCATCGGAGAGATTCAAAATGTCCAAGCTTCGCTTATCGATGGCTTGCTGGAATTATGACCGCACGCGCGCATTACTCGAGGAGCGCATTCCCATCGACGGGATCGACTTGACGTACATCAACATCCCCGTCGAGGAAACTTTTTTTCGGATGATCCGCCACCAGGAATTTGACGTCGCCGAAATGTCCCTCTCCTCCTACACGCTTTCCTTGTTCCGGGACCCCAAACCGTTTGTCGCCATTCCGGTCTTCCCTTCCCGGTATTTCCGCCACTCCTGCATATTCATCAATCGCAACAGCGGCATCCGCGAGCCGAAGGATCTGATCGGAAAACGCGTTGGCAATCCGGAATATCAGCTGACGGCCTGCGTGTGGATTCGCGGCATTTTGAGCGACGAATACAACGTCCCGGTTTCCAGCGTCACCTATCTCCGCGGCGGCGAAGAAACGCCTGGACGAACCGAAAAACAAGCCGTTTCCCTCCCGCCGGAAATCCGGCTGGAAAACATTCCCGAAGACAAAACCCTTTCCCGGATGCTTCGCGACGGAGAAATCGACGCCATCTACTCGCCGCGAACCCCTTCCAGTTTTGCGCAAGGCGCGGGAAACGTCCGCCTCCTGTTCGAGGATTACGAAGCAGTGGAACGCGAATATTACAAACGAACAAAAATTTTCCCGATCATGCACACGGTCGTCATTCGCCGGGAAGTCTACGAAGAGCATCCATGGGTCGCGCAATCGCTCTATAAGGCTTTCGTCCTCGCGCAGCGGGAAGTCTATGAGGACCTGTACGAAACGGCGGCGCTGAAGTTCATGCTGCCCTGGCTCATCCGCCACGCGGAAGACACGCGCGAGCTGATGGGGAAAGATTTCTGGCCCTACGGCGTCGAGCCCAACGTGCATGCACTGAGCACGTTCCTGCGCTACTCCTACGAGCAGGGGCTCGCCAAACGCTTGCTCACGCCGCAGGAACTGTTCGTACCGGAAGCGCTGGAATCATTCAAGATTTGAAATTCCATTTTTTTTCGATTTGAAGCCGTGACGCTGCGGAGAACGGCCCGAGGGAGAAGACCCGAATGGCGGAAAGCGGACAGGCCAATGCGCTTCGCTGGTGGGCGCTTGAGCGGGGAGACATAGACGCCACCGTTGCGCAGGTTGGCTTCAACGTGGCGCAGATGATCATCCCCGCATTTCTGCTCGCGCCGGTCGGCATCGCCATGGGATTCAGCGTGGGGCACCTGTTGCCGGGCTTTGCCCTGGGATTCTTCGTCGGCTCCATGGGACTGACAGCCCTTGCCGTGGGACTTGCGAAACGCGAGGGCCGCGCCAATGTCACGGCCCACGTGTATATCAACAATGTGCCGGGAATTATCGCCTACACGTTGTCGATCATGTTGCCCGTGTATCTGCAAACGCGCGATCAGGAAATTGCCTGGAGAGTCGGGGCCGCCGCCGTCGTGTGGACCGGAATCATCAAGCTCGTGGCGGCGCCGCTTGCGGGCACCATCCGCCAATTCATTCCCAAGCCCGCCATGATGACGGTGTTCGGCGCGGCCATGTACACCTATCTTGCCCTGGTCCTGCTGCAGCGCATCTTCGATCAGCCGCTCGTGGGAATTGTCGCCCTGGCCATCATCGCGGCCTCAGTCTTGGCCAATGTGCCCATCACGAAGTGGAGGATGCCTCCATTCCTCGTCGCGTGGCTCGTTCCCCTCGCCATTGGATTGTCCATTGGTTACATTCATCCTGCGTGGCGCGGTTTTTCCGTGCAGCTTCCCTTCGTGCGCACTCCAGGCCTGCTGCAGGCAATGGGTCTCGCGATTCCCTATCTGTCCGTAATTGCGCCCATGGCGATTTACCAGGTGCTGCAGGACATCGCATCGGTGGAAGGAGCGAACTCGGCCGGGGACAATTACGATGCCCGCCTGGTCGTCGCCTGCGACGGGCTCGGAACTTTTCTGTGCGGCGCGGGCGGAAGCATCATCACTCCCGTCGTCGCCGCGTTGCACCCGCCCTACAAAATGATGGGCGCGCGCATCGGGTTTTGTTTCTGGACGGCGGTGATTTTCCTGGCCGTGTTCATGAGCGGAATCTCTTTGTTCATGGCCCAGCTCTTCCCTTGGGCGATTCTCGCCGCGATGATTGCATACGTGGCGATTGGAGTGGGACGTGCGACGCTCCACCATGTGGACCACAAATACATAAACGCTGTGCTGCTGGGTTTGGTTTTGCCCGCCGGAGCGGTCGTGAGTTCCGCCGTGAGTTCCGCGTTGCCTGCGCTGAAGCTGTCGGCCGCGAATCCCGAAGTACAGGCCGCGCTGAATCGCTCCATCTATTGGTCCTCGATTCAGGGACTTGGCAACGGATTTCTTTTCCTGGTGTTGGTGGTCTCCGCTCTCATCACCGAAATGATCGATCGGAATTTCGGACGCGCCGCAATCTGGTGCCTGATCGCCGCCGTCTTCTCCTGGTTCGGACTGATGCACTCCCCCATCCTCCATTGGGGCGCGCAGCCAATGTACGCAGGCGGTTGGCTGGCTGCGGCGTTCATCGTGTTCTCAGCCCGCTGGTGGCGCGGCGACCTCGCGGCAGCCAGTTAATTCGCGATTCGAGTAGGACAGGCTTCAGCCTGTCTGGTTTTAGTTTTTAGTCCAACCGGAGTTGTTAGCCCACCCACACGAGCGACAGGCTGAAGCCTGTCCTACTCAAATCAATCGCCCGCGCGCTGCATCGCCCCCGCAAGATAGAAGTACCCCACCTTGTTGTTGGCAGGCGTGCCGAACCACATGCGTCCCTGTGCGTCTAGATAGAATTCCCGCATGGTGTTTTCCGCTTGCGGAAATGGGTACTCGGTCACGTGCCCGCTCTTCGGGTCGAGATTCCCAATCACGTCCAGATGCTCGGACGAATACCACAGCGTGTGGTTCTTGGCGATCTCCAGCGCGTAGGGAGTCGCTTCGGGACCGGGCAGCGTATATTCCTTGAACATTTCGGTCTTGGGATCAAAATGCCCAATTTTGCCGCCTTGGAATTCAGCAAACCAAATCGTGCCGTCGGAATCGATCTGAATGCGGCGAGGACGCGCATCCGGCGTGGGCGGCTGCCACTTCGTCACTTTCAGCGTCTTTGCGTCCACTCTCCCAATTTTTCCGTTGGGCACAAATTCAGCAAACCAGCAATTTCCGTCCTTGTCGAGCACGAGGCCGTACGCAGAAGGTATTTCCTTGATTTGCGTGAATTTTTGCGTCTTTGGATCGAAAACGGTGAGTGGCCCTCCCGTCGCCCAGACTCTTCCCTGCGCATCAATCCGCAGCGTGTGTTTGGACCCGCCCGCAACCGTTCCTTCCTTGCCCGGAATATACGCGTCCTGAAATTCGGTGATGGTTCGGGTCGCGGGATCCCAATGTCCAAGCTTGTTCGAACCTTGCTCGGTCAGCCAGACGCTGCCGTCCGGTGCGGGCACTGCGGAGTGAATGGCAGCCGTGCCCTGATTCGGCACCGGGTACTCCTGCACTTCTCCTGTTTTTGGATCCAGCCTGCCGATCTTGTTTGTATTGCCGTAGTACGGCATCCAGTAGTTGCCGTCTTTGTCCGGGAATGCGCTCCATGGCATCCTGCTCGGACCCGGCAATTCGTATTCGACGTAGACAATCTTCATTGCATCGTCGTCGAAAGACCGAACCAATTCCTTGTACTTCGGCATTTCAGCCGGCGACTTCGGCAAAACAGATTCCTCGCCGAAAAGCGAGTTGATGTACGAAGCGACGTCCGCCGCATTCTGGTCGTTAAAAGGAGCGCCAACTCCGCCAAGGAAGAAGTGCATCGATTCCTTCATGTAGTCGACGCGGTCCCGCCATCCCTCTTCATCGCGCCGGACGGATGCCATGCGCGACTGAAACCCGTGGCACGCAAAACATTTCCCGAGGAGCAAATCCTTCCCCTTGGCATCGGGGAACAAAACTTCGCCTTGATATTGGGAAAGATCGCTCCAGCGCACCATTCCCTGCTGCAGCGCAAAATCGTAGGAGGTGTTCTGTTCCGCCGTCAAACTCACATCGGTGCGCGGATCGGTGCGATAGCCCACGGCCTTGACTTGCACTTGATACTTCCCGGCGGGCAAATTCTCAATCCGGTAGCGACCGTCCCTGTCCGTCAACACGCTGACCAGGACTCGCGTGCTCGTGTTCTGCGCTTGCACGAATGCGCCCCGGAACGGAGTGCCGTCCGGACTTTTCACTGAGCCGGTCACTGTCGCCGCTTGTACGAACGTGGCAAGAAAAAGAAATGCAGTCAGAAGACCTGCGAACTTGGAAGCTGATTTCATGGCTCCCCCTTTTTTTCACATCTCAAAATATTGTTGGCGAAATGTCAAAAGCCAAAAAACAGCCCTAACGCGCATGGGCTGAAAACACGCCGTTCGCCTTCGATATGCCCCGGATTCTACCGCATTCCTAATCCAGCAGGATAGGCAAGCAAAGCACAGGTTCCACGTGGAAGTCGAGCCGGTTGATTTCCTGCAGCGCGCAGCCCAGCATGGCGCTGCGGGCGGTTTCCAGAGTGATGATGAAGGGCAGCGCGGAATGTGGATATCCCGGCCGCTGCAGCACCGCGTCGATGCCGATCCCATACCGCGACAGGACGGTTGCGACGGCCGCGATAATTCCGGGCCGGTCTTTGACCACGAAGCGGAGATAATACGGCGCGGTGAATTCTCCGCTCACATCTTTCGGCGTCTCGACTTCAGGAAGGCTGCCGGCTGGAGCTGCGCCGCTGCGCGCGATCGAATACAAATCGGAAACCACGGCGACGGCAGTAGGATCTCCGCCCGCTCCGAAACCGGAAAAAACCATCTGCCCGGCATATTGCCCAGTGGCCGCCACGAGATTCTTGCTGCCCTCGACGTGCGCCACGAGTGATGAAGCCGGAACCAACGCGGGCCGCACAAACGCGCGCACGCTCAATCCATCTTCCGTTTCTTTTTTGGCCAGGGAAATCTGCCGGATGGTGCAGTTCAATTCGCGAGCGTAGGCAAAATCCACGGCTTCGACGGAAGAAATCGGCCAGCACGGAATCTGTTCGCTTTGCAATCGGACGCGCAGCCCGGCTTGCGCCAAAATCACGAGCTTGGCGCGGGCGTCGTATCCTTCAACGTCATTCGTCGGATCGGCTTCGGCGTAGCCCAGTTCCTGCGCCTCCCTCAGCGCCGCTTCGAAGCTCGCGCCCGTCGCCTCCATTTTCGTCAGGATAAAGTTGCAGGTGCCGTTGAGCACGCCCGCAATTTTGAAAAGGCGGTCGCCGGCGAGACCCTCCTGGATGCCCATGATCGCCGGAATCCCTCCCGCGACCGACGCTCCAAATTCAAGGCGCTTGCCCGCCTCGCGCGCGACCTCCACGAGTTCGGGGCCGCTCTCGGCGATCAACTGCTTGTTCGCCGTAACCACCGATTTTCCCGCGCGCAGCGCTTTGCGGATCCAATCGCCCGCGGGCTTCACGCCTCCGGCCAGCTCCACAAAAATGTCGATGTCCGAGGAAAGCACCTCGTTGATGCTTTCCGTCCAGCGCACGCTCGCGGGCACCCAGTCCACTTTTTTCCGGGCGATCTCGCGATTGAAAATATGGGTCAGCTCAAACGTGTCGCTCGCTTCCTGGCCAAGCAATTTTGCGACGGACCGGCCCACGGTGCCGAAGCCGGCAATCGCAATTTTCAGCTTCTTCCGGCGGACAACCGGCTTCTTCGCTGGAGCGGGTTTGCTTCGAGATTTGGATTTTGCACGATTCGATTTTGCCGCCAATGCCTCACCTCTCTGGTGACTGGGAACGGAATATCATCCGCCCTTCAGGATGCAGGGATTATAAGGTATTTTGGATGCAGGGCGCGGAAGTCTGATGCAATCGCAAGGAATTGCGACTTCCGCAGCCGGACGGAATCCAATCACCTATGGCCCAGATTGGCGAGCGGCTCCCGCAAAACGTGGAAGGCGAATTTTTCGTGGATGCGAGTTGCATCGATTGCGACGCCTGCCGCCAGATTGCGCCGGCGAGCTTTCGCGACCACGGCGGCAAATCGAGCGTCTACCATCAGCCGCAAAATCCCGGCGAACTGCACCGGGCGTTCATGGCCCTCGTTGCGTGCCCGACCGCATCGATCGGCACCGTGTCTCGCCGCAGCGCCCGCTCCGGCGTCGAGGCCTTTCCCGTTCACGTCGTGGATGACGTCCATTTTTGCGGCTTTACGTCGGAAGCGAGCTTCGGCGCGTGGTCCTACTTGATCGTGCGGCCGCAGGAGCAAGGCGGGAACGTACTGGTCGATTCGCCGCGTTTCAACAATCCCCTGGTGAAACGCATCGAGCAAATGGGCGGCGTCAATCTCATGCTTCTCTCGCACCGCGACGACATTGCCGACCACGCCAAATTTGCCGCGCACTTCCAATGCCCGCGCATCATGCACGAGGCGGACGGCGCCGCCGCGCGCGGCATCGAACGCGTCATTACAGGAACGGCTCCCATGCGGATCGACGACGATCTCCAGCTTATCCCCACGCCCGGACATACGCGCGGCCACCAGCTTTTTCTCTATCGCAATAAAGTGCTGTTCACAGGCGATCATCTCGCGTGGTCGCCCGACCGCAAAACCTTGACGGCCTTCCGCGATGTCTGCTGGTATTCCTGGGCGGAACAGACCCGCTCCATGGAAAAACTGCTCGCCTACACATTCGAATGGGTTCTGCCCGGCCACGGCCGCATCGGCCATGGCTCCGCCGAGGAAATGCACAAACATTTGGAGCGCTGCGTGGCCGAATGATGAAGCAGCGTGAAATTGGGACCGTGAATTTGTGGGTCACGGCTTCAGCCGTGCCCACTTAGGTGTGCTGGATTCGAAAGTCACGGCTTAAGCCGCTGGCGCTATTCGAAAGCGTCACACCCGTTCGAGCAGAATCGCGATGCCCTGCCCCACGCCGATGCACATGGATGCCAGAGCGTAGCGTCCCTTGATGCGCTGAAGCTGCCGCGCCGCCGTCAAAACGAGTCTTGCCCCGCTCATTCCCAGCGGGTGGCCCAGCGCGATGGCGCCGCCGTTCGGATTCACTTTTTCGCTGTCGTCTGGCAAACCTAATTCCCGCGTCACGGCGAGCGCTTGCGAAGCGAATGCTTCGTTCAATTCGAACACACCGACATCGTCCATCGAAATCTTCCATCGCGTGAGCAGCTTTCGAACTGCATAAATCGGCCCGATTCCCATATAGTCCGGCTCGACGCCGGCCGTCGCAGCCCCCACAACCCGCGCGATCGGCTTCAAGCCAAAGCTCGCAGCCGCTTCTTCTGAAGCCACGAACATGGCGCAGGAGCCGTCATTGATCCCCGAAGCATTCCCGGCCGTCACGGTGCCGTTCTGGCGGAAGGGAGTGGCCAATTTGGCCAGCGCCTCGATCGTCGTGTCCGGACGGATGTGCTCGTCCTCGTAAACGGTCTTCACCGTTCCCTTCGGGCCGGGGATGTGGACTGGAACGATTTCCTCCGCCAGGGTTCCGGCCTTTTGCGCTGCGGCGGCTTTTAGCTGCGAGCGCAGAGCAAAGCAGTCCTGCGCTTCGCGGTCGACCTTGTATTTTTCCGCGACGTTTTCCGCCGTTTCCGGCATGGACGCGTTCCCATACAGCTTCACCATCCGCGGATTCGGAAAGCGCCAGCCGATGGTCGTGTCGTAAATTTCCGCGGTTCGTGAGAAGGCAGTCGCGGCCTTGGGCATCACAAACGGCGCGCGGCTCATGCTTTCCACGCCGCCCGCGATGGCCAGAGAAATCTCGCCCGCACCGATCGCGCGCGCCGCCACCGTGACCGCTTCCATCCCCGAACCGCACAGTCGATTCACAGTCATCGCGGGAATCGAGTAGGGAATGCCGCTGAGCAACAACGCCATGCGCGCCACATTGCGATTGTCTTCCCCCGCCTGGTTCGCGCAGCCGAAAATCACTTCGTCTACCGATTCCCAGTCGCTCTTTTGAAACTCGTCCCGCAACGCTTTCAAAGGAATCGCCGCCAAATCATCCGTGCGAACCTGCGCGAGTGCGCCGCTGTAGCGGCCGATGGGCGTTCGGATCCCCTCACAAATGAATGCAGCGGGCACTTTGAACGATGTCTCCACTCGCGACGAATAAATTAGTGCTGCCCGGTAAGCGGCTGTGGTGGTTCGGAACTGGTCTGGATACTTACCAATTCAATTTCAAAAATGAGCGTGGCGTTCGGCCCGATGACGTTGCCCGCCCCGCGCTCGCCGTAAGCCAAACTCGATGGAACGAAAACTTGCCACTTGGAACCCACCGGCATGAGTTGCAGGACTTCCTTGAATCCGGGGATGACGTTTTTCACTTCAAAGGGCACAGGTTTCCCGGCCTGAGCCGAACTGTCAAACTCGGTCCCGTCAAGGAAGGTTCCCTTGTAGTTGCACAGGACCGTGTCGGTCTCCGCCGGTTTCTTCCCCTGACCGGCCGTCAGAATTTTGTACTGCAATCCGTCAGGAAGGACGACCACTCCATCTTTCTTTGCATTTTCCGCGAGGAACGCGTCCCCCTTCGTTTTGTTTTCCGCCGCGGCAGCCTCCTGGGCCTGCATTTGCTTCTGCTGGATCTCTTGCCGCAGGGCGGTGATCACTTGTTTGATTTCTTCCTCACTCATCTGAGATTTTCCGCCCGAGATTGCATCGTTCAGGCCCTGGACCAGAATGATGGGATCCACATCGATCCCCTGGGCCTTCACGCCCTTGCCCATTTCCATGCCGATCGCATAGCTGACTTTCTCTTTTTGCGTCTTGAACGCTGACGCCGGTGCTGGCGTCTGCGTGGCCCCCAATGTTGGTGCGGCCGCCGACGCCCCTGCGGGCGGCGCCGCCGGTGCTTCGAGGTGCCTTCGCAGGCGCTTGTTGCGCCCTCACGCCACAGGCGATAAGCCCGAGCGCCAAAACTGCCATCCCCATCCGCTTCATCCGTCCTCCTAGAGTGAACGACGAGCGTTGGTTTGGCGCTCATCTTCAACCATAGACGGTAACCGATTGCACCGGGTCGCTGCAAGTCTGGTTCAGCGCGCACTCGGTTTGGCGCCAAGATCCTTTAAGATGAAATCCACCTGCCAGGTTTGGCTTGAATTTGTCGCATGCCCCGCTCCCCTCGTGCAATTCGGGATTTTATGGCACAGTAGAGTCCTCAGATGGCCGAATCCGGGAACTCCTCAAATGCGGGTCGCGTTGCCTTCACTTATCCTGACTTTTCCCTTTACCAACTGGCCCGTTTTCTTGTCGTAGCTGGCCTCGAGATGCAATCGGTCGCGGTCGGCTGGCAAATCTACGAAATTACGAAGCGGCCGCTTGATCTGGGCCTGGTGGGGCTGGCCCAGTTCTCGCCGGGCATCCTGCTGTTTCTTGCCACGGGGCACGCGGCGGATACGTTCAACCGGCGAAAACTGCTGATGGCCTGCTACGCGGGATTTGGCGTGTGCTCGGCACTGCTGCTCTTCTACGCCCTGAGCGGATTGCAGACGGTGCTACCCATGTACGCCGTTGTGGTTCTGCTTGGCGTGGTGCGGTCGTTCAACAATCCGGCAAGCCGGTCGCTCTTGCCGCAGATCGTCCCCGAAGAACATCTGCAGAATGCCATCGCCTGGAACAGTTCCGTAAACCAGGGCGGGACGATTCTGGGCCCGTCGCTCGGCGGCCTGATCTACGCTGTCGCCAAAGGACCCGCGGCGGTCTACACGACCTCGATGCTGGCCGCGGCAGGAGCGGCTTTCCTCATGTCGCAAGTCAAGCTCCGTTCCAGGGCGCGGCCTAGGGAGCCGGTCAGCATGAAATCCGTACTGGCGGGGCTCCGCTATATCCGGGAAAAGAAAATTATCCTGGGCTCCATTTCGTTGGACCTTTTCGCGGTGCTGCTCGGCGGCGCGGTGGCGCTGCTGCCTGTCTTCGCCAGCGAAGTTCTTCGGACCGGCCCCTGGGGCCTGGGCCTTTTGCGCGCGTCTCCGGCGATCGGCGCGGGCAGCATGGCCCTGCTCCTCGCGCACCGACCCTTCCGCAGCCGCGCTGGCCTGACGATGTTGTGGTGCGTAGGCGGTTTTGGAGCCTTCACGATTCTCTTCGGCATTTCTCGAAGTTTGGTTCTGTCCATGGTGGCGCTCATCCTGGTCGGGTGCATGGACATGGTCAACGTTGTAGTTCGTTCCACGCTGGTGCAGCTCGCCACTCCGGATGAGATGCGCGGACGGGTGAGCGCCGTGGAGATGATCTTCGTCGGCGCTTCCAACGAAATCGGCCAGTTCGAATCGGGCATCACAGCGCAATGGTTCGGCGCCGTTCCAGCCGTGATCATGGGTGGAGTCGGAACACTACTCATAACAGCGCTGTGGGCGTGGAACTTTCCCGAGTTGCGCCGCGTTGAAAAACTCAGTTCCCTCAGGCCTTAAAAAGTTTTTCGTAGCACAGGCTTCAGCCTGTGTGGAAGCCGTCAAAAATCGATTTCCACATCCCTTTTGCATTTTCATTCTTGTTGAAACGTAGCGACTTGCGCGCTTCTACAGAAAATACAACCCGTGGAAAACGAGGTTGTCCCACAGGCTCTTCAGCCTGTGGGGGTTGAATTTTTACGCGAGGACGCGACTTTCGCGAAAACGCAAACCATGAAAAACCCACAGGCTGAACAGGCTGCGGAAAAAGTGATTTATTTTGTCATTCCGAACGAAGTAGGAATCTCTCTTTGGTTTAAATGTAGGAAAAGAGATTCCTCGGCGCGCAGCGCGCCTCGGAATGACAAAAAGTGAGTTTTCCGCAGCCTGTGAAGCCTGTGCTACTCAATCCCAGCAAGGCAGCGGTAATGTATTGGGGAAACAGCGCCACACCGAGAGAGTCGGAGCCTAAGCCCCTTTTGCTTTTTCGAGCGCTTCGCTGAGGGCGGGGACGATTTCGAACAGATCTCCGACGATGCCGTAATCGGCGACTTCGAAGATCGGCGCGTTCTGATCTTTGTTGATCGCGACGATCGTGCGTGAGCCCTTCATTCCCACGACGTGCTGGATGGCTCCGCTGATTCCGAGGGCGAGATACAACTTGGGCGCGACAGTTTGGCCCGAGCTGCCGATTTGGCGGTCCATGGGCAGCCAGCCCTCATCGCAGATGGGACGCGACGCGGCCAGTTCCCCGCCAAGGAGTTTTGCGAGCTTTTCGGCGAGAGGAATATTTTCGGGCGCCTTGATGCCTCGCCCGACCGCCACTAGGATGGGCGCCTGGGTGAGGTCCACGGCCTGTTTTGCTTCGCGGAATAATTCGAGTGGTTTCGTTCGAATCTGTTCCGGCTTGAGATCCACGGAAATGGACGTGACGGGCGCCTTCGACGTGCCTTGTGCGACCAAATCCGCGCGGAACGCGCCGGCCTGAAACGTTGCGAACCACGGCGCCGCGCCTTCGAACACCACGTCCGCCGCCGTTTTGCCTTGGAACATCTGGCGAACAAAGATCAGTTTCCCGTTTTCATGGCGGTAGCCAATGCAGTCGCCGATCATGCCCTTGCCGAGCGATGCGGCCAGCTTCGGCGCGAAATCGCGCACCTGGTAAGTGTGCGGTAAGAGCACCAGATCGGGCTTTGCCTGCGCGGTCACTTGTTGCAGTGCAATGGTGTAACCGTCGGGCGTGTACGCCGCCAGCAAGTCGTGCTCGACAAGCAGCACTTCATCAAGCTTGGTTGCCGCAAGCTCGCCCGCCAGCGTCGCGACACCTTTGCCGATTACGACGGCAGCGAGGCGGCTCTTTGTTTCCGCTGCAATTTGTTGCGCCGCGGCCAGCGTCTCAAAGCTGGTCTTGTTCCAGTGCGTGTCGCGCTGTTCGGTGATCAGAAGAATGTTCATCGTGGGCGGCCCCCGCCTAAAGCACTCGCGCTTCGTGCTTCAATTTTTCGAGCAGTTTTGCGGCGGCCTCTTTCGGCGTGCCGGTTAAAAATTCCGTCTTCTTGGTTTTCGACGGCACGTAGATACGCTCGATGCGCTGCGTCGGATCATGCGTGATGCCAAGCGATTCGCGCGTAATCGTTGCGATTTCTTTTTTCTTCGCCGCCATGATGCCTTTGAGCGTCGCGTACCTCACTTTGTTGATGCCGGACTGGATCGTCAGCACGGCGGGCATAGGCAACTCGACCGACTGGAACCATCCGGCCTCGAGTTCCCGCTTCACGCGCAAGCCGCCGCCTTGCGCATCAATCTGCATGATGATCGTGGCGTGCGGGAGTCCAAGGATCTCAGCCAGGAGCACACCGGTCTGACCGAAGCCCTGATCCTCGCTCTGCAATCCCGTCAGCACGAGGTCCGGCTTTTCGCGCTCGATCGCCGCCGCAAGCGATTTGGCCGCGCCGAGGGGATCGAGCGTGTGCGCCTTGTCATCCGCGATGTGCACGCCGCGGTCCGCGCCCTTGGCGAGGGCTTCCTTGATCGTCTGCTTCACGCGCTCCGGGCCCATCGACACGGCGATTACTTCCCCGGTGTGTTTCTCCTTCAGGCGCAGGGCTTCCTCGAGCGCGTAACTATCCGGCTCGTTCATTTCAAATCCGATGTCGGTTTCGCGGATCCAGCTTGCATCGGTGATGGCAAGAGGAGCGTCCTTGGCGGGCACCTGCTTGATGCAAACGACAATCTTCATGCATACCTCTCGCTTGGCAAGCGCGAACTAGCGGAAATCCCAGCGCTTGAACAGCAACGCGGCGTTGGTGCCGCCAAAGCCGAATGAGTTCGATAGCGCGTGCTCGACGGCCGCCTTGCGCATCTGATTCGGGATGTAGTCAAGGTCGCATTCAGGGTCCGGCGTCTCCTGATTGATCGTGGGAGGCAGCACCTGATCGCGAAGCGCCAGGACGCTGATGCCGGCTTCGAGGCCGCCCGCGCCGCCGAGCAGATGGCCGGTCATGGACTTGGTCGAGCTGACGGCAATCTTCTTGGTATGTTCGCCGAAAACGCGCTTCATGGCCTTGGTCTCGATGGCGTCGCCGAGCGGCGTCGATGTGCCATGGGCGTTGACGTAATCGATTTGGTTCGGCTCGAGCCTCGCGTCGCGTATGGCCGCGCGCATGACGCGGTAGGCGCCGTCGCCGTTCCCCTCGGGCGCGGTAATGTGATAGGCGTCGCCCGACATTCCATATCCCACAATCTCAGCCAGAATTCGCGCGCCGCGCCGCTCCGCGTATTCGAGCGACTCCAGGATGAGAATTCCAGCGCCCTCGCCAATCACGAATCCATCGCGGTCGGCGTCAAACGGGCGGCTGGCGCGTTCCGGCTCATCGTTGCGCGTCGAGAGTGCTTTCATCGCGGCGAATCCGCCCACGCCCATCGGCGTGATGGCCGCTTCGGCGCCGCCGCAAATCATGACCTCCGCGTCACCGTGCTGGATCAGGCGGAAGGAATCTCCGACCGCGTGCGCGGACGCGGAGCACGCCGTCGCGGTCGCCGAATTCGGCCCTTTCGCTCCGTACCGGATGGAAATGTGCCCCGAAGCCAGGTTGATAATCGCCGCGGGAATGAAAAACGGGGAGATGCGTCCGGGACCGCCATGCAGCAGCTTCGAGTGCTCGCGTTCGATCACGTCGAATCCGCCGATCCCGCTCGCCACATACACGCCGGTCACTTCCGCGATATCCGGCGTGATTTTCAGCTCCGACATGCGCATGGCGAAATCCGTGGCCGCCAGGGCAAGCTGGATGAACCGCGCGATTTTCTTCAGCTCTTTTTTCTCGGCCCAGTGGAGAGGATCGAAATCGCGGACTTCCCCGGCGATGGTGCAATCGAAGGCAGCGGCATCGAAATGGGTGATCGTGCGGACGCCGCTCTTTCCCGCCAGGAGATTCTTCCAGACTTCATCGGTGCCGATTCCCAGACCGCAGACTAGTCCGACACCCGTTACTACAACCCGGCGGCTCACGTGATCAACACTCTCCTGGTGGTTTTGCAGCGGCCCGCGAACTACTTCTTGCCGTGCTTTTGGATGTAGTCGACTGCGTCCTTCACGGTGGCGATCTTTTCAGCGTCTTCGTCGGGAATTTCGATCCCAAAGGCTTCTTCGAAGGCCATCACCAATTCGACCGTGTCCAGGGAATCCGCACCCAGATCGTCCACAAAGGAAGCGGTGGCGGTCACTTCGCCTTCATCCACTCCAAGCTGTTCCACGATAATTTGCTTTACCCGTTCATCGACACTGGCCATTCTGTTTTGCCTCCGATAAGCGCTATGCCCGGCTTCGTGTGGGCAGTTCTCCCACTACTTTGGGTGTTGATTTTGAGCAGCCGACATTCTATGTAGGGTCTCGTCCTAGGTCAACTTAACTCTGTATCCAGTAGGACAGCCACTCTTGGCTGTCCGCGTAAGCCCTGCTGAGACTGTGCGGGACAGCCAAGAGTAGCTGCCCTATTTGTTAGCCGTCCAATCCGTAACGATAACCTATCTCTTGCGCGTTCGCGTCTACCCCATTCGCAATCCGCCGTTGACGTCCAGAACCGTGCCGGTGATGTAGCCCGCTTCTTCGCTCGCCAAGAACACGATTGCCGCCGCGACTTCCACGTCGCAACCCATTCGGCCAAGCGGTATTCGAGCGAGCAAGGCGTCCTTTACGTTCGACGGTAACGGGTCGGTCATTGGCGAAACGATGAAGCCCGGCGCGACGGCGTTCACCGTGATATTGCGTGAAGCGATTTCCAGGGCCAGAGCGCGCGTCAAACCGATGAGGCCGGCCTTGGCGGCAACGTAATTCACCTGCCCCGGATTCCCCGTCTCGGCCACGACTGACGTTACATTGATGATGCGGCCATACCGGGCGCGCATCATTACGGACATCGCCTGCTGCGCGCAAAGGTGCGCGCCGGTCAAATTCGTGCGGAGCACTGCGTCCCAGTCTTCCGCCTTCATGCGCACAGCCAAGCCGTCGCGCGTAATGGCTGCGTTATTTACCAGGATGTCAAGCTTGCCGAATTTTTCGATGGTTTGGCGAAATCCGGACTTCACTTGATCGGCGTCCGCCACATCCATCGCCACGGCCAGCCCTTCGCCACCGGCTGCGGCGATTTCGGCAACGACGCCCGCCAATTTTTCAGCGTTCCGCGCCGCCGCGGCCACGCGCGCCCCTGCCTGCGCCAAGGCGAGCGCCGTGGCGCGCCCGATTCCTTGCGACGCGCCGGTCACCAGAGCTACTCGATCTTTCAGGCTGAACATGGGTGATTTTTGTAGCACAGGCTTTTTACCCTGAACATCGTGAAGGGCAGCCTGTCTGGTTTTAATCTTGAGTCAGTCCAAAAGAAGACAGGCTGAAGCCTGTCCTACCTTACGCCTCAGCGGATTCGGTCTGCGCCTGCGCGAGTCTCTCCAGCGTCGAGCGCAGGGATTTTTCATCCTCCACGTTGAACACGTGGATCGACCGGTCAATCTGCCGCAACAGCCCCGTGAGGACGCGGCCGGGCCCCACCTCGACAAACGTGTTGACGCCCTGCTCGATCAGCTCGCGCACGGATTCTTCCCAGCGCACGGGCAAAGTGACCTGCCGGATCAGCGACTCCCGCGCCTCATCGCCACTGGTGGTGAGCTCGGCGTCGGCATTGTTCACCAAGGGAACGCGCAATGTGTGGAACGTAGTTGTCCGCAGATCGGCCTCGAGCCGCTGCGCCGCGGGCTGCATCAGCGAACTGTGAAAGGGAGCGGAAACCGGAAGCATGACGGCGCGCTTGGCGCCGCCTGCCGACGCAAGTTCCACGGCGCGCTTCACCGCCTCGGCATGGCCGGAAATTACGGTCTGCTCGGGAGAATTCAGATTTGCCGGCGCCACGACTTGCCCGTCGGCCGCCTGCCGGCAGATCCCCGCGACCTGAGCGGGAGCCAATCCTAAAATCGCCGCCATCGCGCCAATGCCTTCGGGCACCGCCGTTTGCATGTATTCCCCGCGGCGACGCACGAGGCGCACCGCATCGGCAAATTCCAGCCCGCCGGCCGCCACAAGCGCGGAAAATTCGCCCAGACTATGCCCCGCCACAAAGGCAGGCTGAACTCCATTCTCCGCGAGCACTCGATACGTTGCCACGGATACGGTCAAAATCGCGGGCTGCGTATTCGCAGTCAGCTTGAGCGCCTCTTCACTGCCGTTGAAGCACAGATCGGAAACCGAGAATCCAAGGGCTTGGTCTGCCTCGTCAAACACACTTCGGGCTGCCGGGTGGTTATCGGCTAGTTCCCTGCCCATGCCCGGGTATTGAGAGGCCTGCCCCGGAAACAAAAACGCTAATTTTCCCATTGAATAAACCGCCGTTTCGTCGCTTACGCTTCGACAGGAACAGGAATCGTGGCAAGTTCTTGCTCGATTCTTTCGTTGACCCCGCCCCGCACTAATTCCGTCGCCACCCGGACGGCATTTTTAATCGCCAGGGGATTCGAACTCCCATGTCCGATCACGGTCACGCCCTTCACCCCTAGCAAAGGAGCGCCGCCGTATTCCGAGTAGTCTATCTTCTTTCGAAAACTCTTATACGCCTTGCGCGAGAGCACGTACCCGACCTTCGAACTGATTGTGCTTTGCAGAGCTTCCTTCAGCATCGCGGCGATATGCTGCGCGACGCCTTCGCTGATCTTCAAAGCGATATTTCCGATGAACCCATCGCAAACGATGACGTCCACGGAGCCGTTGAAAATATCACGTCCTTCGACGTTTCCCGTAAAATTCAACGTGGAGAGCTTCAATCGGCTGTACGCCTCGCGCGTTAGCTCATTGCCCTTCGTTTCTTCCTCGCCGATCGATAGCAAAGCCACTTTTGGCCGCCGCGTTCCGAAAATTGCCCGGTAATAAATTTCCCCCATCACGGCAAATTGCACGAGGTGCGCGGGCTTTGAATCCACGTTCGCGCCTACGTCAAGCAAAACTGCGGTCCCGCCGCGGGACGTCGGAAAAGGAGCGGCCAGCGCTACCCGGTCCACGGAAGACAGCGTACCAAGCCCAAATCGCGCAACGGCCATCACCGCGCCGGTATTCCCCGCGCTGACCAGGGCATCGGCCTGGCCTGTCCGCACCAGCTTTGTTGCGACGTGCGCCGAACTGTCCTTCTTCTTCCGGAAAGCTTGCGTGGGGGAGTCATCCATCGTGATGACTTCGGTTGCCGGAACAATTTCAATGGGCAACCCCCGATGCGAGTGCTTCGCCAGCTCCTTCTTCAGCTCAGGCGCAAGGCCAACCAGAAGGATTCGAACGCCCAGCTCGCGCGCGGCATGCACTGCGCCCTCGACCTCAGGACGCGGCGCATGGTCTCCACCCATTGCATCTACGGCTATGGTGATCATTCAAACTCCGGTAGGGAAACCGCGCAAAGGCCGTACACGTCCGGGTGTCAGGCCCCGGTGTCGACAACTTCCCGGCCCTTATAATAGCCGCACTGCGGGCAAGCCTGGTGAGGTTGTTTCATTTCGTGACAGTTGGGGCACTTGGCAAGTGCCGGAGCCTTCAGAAAATCATGAGCGCGCCGCTTGTTCTTCCGCGCATGGGAATGACGTCGTTTTGGATTGGGCATGCAAACTCCTTCTATTGGCCCCAAATTGCAAGAGGCATTCTATGGTGTTTCGTCTGGGATTCCTATTGCTTTTTGAACCAGTCCTGTTTCAGACGCGCCAGAGGCGCCGTGCGTGGATCGGCTGAGTGACTTTCACAGCGGCATTCCTCGTTATTCAAATTCACTCCGCACTGGGGACACAGCCCCCGGCAATCGCTGCGGCAGATCGCCTTCATCGGCAAAGCCAGGAGGACTTGTTCGGCCAGCACATCGGCCAGGAACATTCCTTCGCCCTCGAAAAACGCGATTTCAGTGTCATCGAACTTCAGACGCTCCTCTTCTTCCTTGGTCATGGTAGTAAGAGGCTTGTAAAAGAGGTCAAATTCGCGGGCAATATCCTCATGGACGGGTTCCAGGCACCGCGCGCACACCATCTCCAGGCGGGTGTGCAGTTCCCCAGTTACACGGATCTGCTCTTCCACTAGTTCGGCTGTCGCGCGTACCTCGAGAGGCTCCGCCTGCCGGAAGTCGCCGGTGCGGTAGTCAACCGTTCCCGGGGCATAGCTCTTCCGGATGCGGATCTTGCGGACTGCCAGCTCTTTGACGTCTAAGAACATCGGTTTTCACCGCTAGGGCGGGGCTCCCTTACACTTCCCCCAAAGCCCATTATAAGTCCCGCCCGAGTGATGTCAAGGAAGGCACTGCGCGGTTCGTTGCGGGTGCTTCGAAACAGGTACGTCCGGGTTTGTGTTCATTCCTAGCACTGATTGAGTTCTTTTCTGGAATTGGGAAAATACGCGCACGAGTAGGACAGGCTTCAGCCTCTCTGGTTTCAATTTGGACTCCCACCTAAATGCGACAGGCTGAAGCCTGTCCTACGCCGATCGTGTCGAGCTTGTTCCGAGCAACTCCTTGTGCAGCCGAAGCAGAAAATGGTCGGTCATTCCGGCGATGTAGTCGCACACGACTCGATAGCTGGGAGCGCGTTGCGCGAGCTCGGCGTAGGCTTTGGGCATTGCGCCGGGATGCTCGATGTAAAAATCGAATAGTTGAGCCAGGGCTTCTACCGAGCGTTCGCGGTCGCGAACAATTGCGGGATTGTTGTAGAGACGCGCGAGCAGGAATTTCTTGAGCGCCGCGTTTTGGGCGGCCATGGGCGGACTGAATCCCGCGAGACGGCGCGGTGCGTGACGGACGTCTTCGACGCTTTGCACGCCCGACGCCGCAATGACGGATCGCGTATTCTCGATCAATCCGGTCGCCAGATGGTCGAGCACGCGCTTGGCGGCTTCGTTGAATTTCAACTTTTCGATACCCTGCGGATGGTTGCGCTCGACTTCCTCATAAAATCTGGCGAACAGCGGCACTTCCGCACAGATCATCTCGATATCCAGCACCTTCGCTTCGTAGCCGTCGTCGAGGTCGGCGGTGTTGTACGCAATCTCGTCGACAAAATCGATCAGCTGCGCTTCGATCGGCGGACGCTGGTCGAGCAAATACTCCGACAACGCCGGATATTGCGCCGCGTCATAATCGCGCGAATGTTTGACGATGCCTTCGCGAACCTCAAACGTCAGATTGAGCCCGGGAAAATCCAGATAGCTCTGCTCGAATTGCTCGACGATCCGCAGCGCCTGCAAATTGTGATCGAAGCTGTCGCCGTGCGGGCGCAGCAGTTCATCGAGCTTCCGCTCTCCCGCGTGGCCGAAGGGCGGGTGCCCGATGTCGTGCACCAGGGCCAGGGCTTCGGCAAGATCGGCGTTGAGTTGCAGCGCTCCGGCGACGGTGCGCGCAATCTGCGCGACCTCCAGTGTGTGCGTGAGCCTGTTGCGGAAATGGTCGGAATACCGCGTGGTGAAAACTTGCGTTTTTGCTTCGAGCCGGCGGAACGCCCGCGAATGGATCACGCGATCGCGGTCGCGCGCGTAGTCGTTACGGTACGGGTGAGGCCGCTCGGGATAACGCCTGCCGCGCGATTTCCCTGCATCCATCGCATAGGAGGCAAGTGCCATGGCACGATTCTATGCCACGGCGCGAGTCAAGCCAACTAATTGCAGGTGATTGTGGCGGGCCAGTTTCACACGAATGAGGGATTTAGGCGGGGCATTACTTCTGAGACTGCGGTTGAGACCCATCCTGCCCGGGTCGCTCGAGAGTCGCGTCGACGACTCCGGTAAATGCAATAAAGTGATGCTGAAAAGTGGAGATCTCCGTTGCCAGCGCGCCATCAATGCTCAGGACTTCTCTTGCGTAACCCAGGGACTTCTGGGCTCCGCTCGTCCCGCTGACAGCCACAGGATTCACCAGGACCTCGTCCAGCGCATCCAGGTTGCGAGCCAATTCGTTCAAGTCAATCAAGAGGAACAAGTCTAGTTTGAGTGTTTGTTTCTGCGAGAGCTTTTGTATTTCATCACGGGTGTTATCGAGCGATTGCAAACATTGGCCGTAGCTTCTCTCCAGTTCCTGCTTCTCCTGAAGATCAAGACTCAAGGATTTCACATCCATCTTTTTCAATTGCAGTTGCGAGCGAAGCAGATCCGAATCCAGGCGCTCTAGAAAGACGGCGAATTCCCTGTCATTCATGAGGCGGAGGGCCGGCTGAGCCTGCCCTGTGGCAACCTGTCCCGCGGGAAATTGAGTGGTGTGAGCAAACGCCGGAATGGCGCCCAGGAACGCGAATACCATGATGATAGTCTTGCGAAGCATTTGCCAACCCTCCCGACTCCCCAGCCAAAGCGGCCATCTTTCGGGCTCCGCGTGGACAAGTCCCCATGAAATAAGAGGCAAACCGGGTACCATCCGCGCCGCACCCGGTAACGTGTCCGGCACATAGTGAGGAAACCTAAGCAATATTGGGACTTAGAGGCGCATTTCGGACGCGCGGTGCGCCCAGCGGCGGGGGAATCGCAGTTGTAACAACCGACGGAACGCCATTAAGTGTTACACCAGGGCGCCGAAGATTGTCAGATAGTCTCCCCCGGAGCCGCACGGAAGCGCATAAGGCAGATGCCTGGAATTCGCCTTATCAGGAGCGGCCATACGATCGAATCGGCTGAAACCGGCGTTGACTGCTCTCCCTGATTCGGCCGTGCAAATGAGTGTAATTAATTTGCGCCGTTTACCGGCATGGGCATCGAAACGAGTCCCTTAAACACGAACTTTTGGACTCGCCTGCCGTCCTCGACTTCCGAACTGTATAGATTACCTTTGTTGTCGGTTGTCATGTGATGAAGTACGTCGAACTCGCCAGGCGCTATGCCGGGCCGCCCGAACGAGTCCAGGGCCTGCAACGTCTTGCGGTCAAACACCCAGATTCGCGCGGGGCTCCTGCTCGCCACGTAAAGGAAGCGCTGCCCCGGGTCCGCCGAGAAGGCCACGCTGGCGGCTGTGCTTCCGTTATTGCACCCGGCCCCCGCCACTAGGCACCAGCGATCGATCCATACCTGCGTTACATATTTGCCATCGGTCGTGAACACCTGCACGCGCTTGCCGCCACGGTCGGCGACATAGACGAGCCCGTCGTTCGAAACTTTGACGCCGTGCACGGGTGGCACAAATTGCGAAGGCCCTGGGTCTTTAGGATCAAACTCTGTGGCCAGTGTACGTTTGGTTTCCTCTTCCGCTGCGGCGGCTTTTGCGGCCTCTCCCGTCAAAGCAGGAGGACGCGGAGGATCGTCCATCGGAATGTTGCCGAACGCGCCCCACATGCGCTTGTACGCGCCGGTGTCCGCATCGAACACGATGACGCGTTTGTTGCCATATCCATCGGCGACGAAGATTTCGTTGGTCTTGGAATAGACGAAGACGTCCGCGGGCTTCCAAAGACTGGTTGTGTCCGCGTTGGTCTTCTTTTGCGCGGCATGGCCGATCTGCATGATGAATTTGCCGTCTTTCGTGAACTTCAGGATCTGATCGTCGTTCCCATTGCCGCTGATCCAGACATACCCTTTGTAGTCCACGGTAATTCCGTGCTCGGTCGAGGGCCAAGTGTAGCCATCCCCCGACTGCCCACCCCACCCCTGAATGTAGTTGCCCGCAGGATCGAACTCCATCACTGGAGGGCCCGTTTTCACGCCGGGCCTCACAGTTCGCGGGCGGTGAATGATCCAGATGTTGCCATCGGCGTCGCTCGCCGCGCTGGATACTTGGCCCAGAGTCCACCCGTTCGGGATGTGCGGCCAGGATGGATCCACGGCGAATTTCGGGACTTCCATGTTGGTGGCTGGAAGGGGCGGGGCAGCGGAAGTCCGGCGCGATCCAGCAATCACGAGCGCAACGATTGCCACCATGGCGACTGCCGCGCTCGTGGACAACAAAAAATAATGCCGGGCTGCGTTCCCTGCGACAGGACGAGCAAGTGGAGCCCGAACCCGATTCCGCTTCACGTACATATTGATCCTCCTCTTCGGCATTTTTTCGGACCGCACGGATTCAACCGAATCGACAACCTCAATCGGAATTTCCGATTTCGACCTTTGGCTGGTGCATCGTACGATTCTCTTGCCCTGGACACAACGGATTTGCGAGCAGAGCAGGGACACGATGTGGGACAGCCACTCTTTATCCCGAGCCCCAGTGAGGGGCGGAGTGGCTGTCCTACTTGCAAATTGTTCGACGTGCTGCTCGCAATGTGAATTTTCTTGCCTGGCGGGTGTATAGTAAGCGTCAAGCAGAACATCTAAACTGGAGAGTTTCGATCGCCAAATCGCAGGTGTGGCCATGAAAAGTAGACTGGTAATTGCGTTCATTCTCGTCATGAGTGGATTTGTGGTTTCGCGGCCGCTCTTCGCTCACCATTCGAGCTCGGCGTACGACATGGAGCATCCGGTCAATATGAAGGGCGTCGTAACAAATATGGAATGGACCAATCCTCACGTGTTTATTTACCTGGACGCGAAGGACGACAACGGAAACGTCGAGCAGTGGCGTGTCGAAGGCAACAGCCCCAATATGCTTTTCAGGGCGGGTTGGAAAAAAGAAATGATCAAGGTTGGAGACCAGATCCTTGTGAACGGCGCTCTTGCCAAGAACGGATCAAAGGTCATGCGGCTCATCAGCCTGACGCTGGCAAACGGCCAAAAGTTCGACGGGCAGGGATTCAAGTAATTCGATTTGGCTTGGAAATTGGGAGCGTGGCCCACGGTGCGGAATCCTTCCATCATTTCAGTATTTGTAGCGGCGGCGCTCGCTTTGCCGCTCGTTATTTTCGCTCAAACAGCGCCGCGCCCGGCAACCGCAAAAGCGCGGGCCGCCTCCGCTGCACCGGATTTTTCCGGCGTGTGGTTTATCGACGAATATCGCAGAAACATCCTTCCAAAAGAAGATCCTCCCTTGCAACCTTGGGCGGAGGCGCTATTCAAGAGAGCGCCAAGTGGAAAGCTCGAACCGTACTCCCGATTCCGGACCGGACCCGACGGAGCGATGCATACCGCCCGGCATACCGCGGACCATGCTGCAGCCGTTTCCGTGGGAGATCGTGCAGGCGCGCGACAGAGTGATCATGATTTTCGAGTACCAATCCTTGGTGCGTCAAATTTTTACGGACGGGCGTGGACATCCGAAAGATCTTGAGCCGACCTACATGGGAAATTCGATCGGCAAATTTGAAGGGGACACGCTCGTCGTTGATACGATCGGGTTTAATGACAAGACGTGGCTCGACCCGATGGGCCTTCCGCACTCGGATGCGCTTCACGTCATCGAGCGCATGCGGCGCGTTGACCACGACACTCTGGTGGACGAGTACACCATCGACGATCCGAAAGCGTACACAACGTCCTGGACCACCCAGAGAATCTTTAAACTGAAGCCGGATTGGCAGATTCAGGAGTACGTCTGCGCGGAAAACAACAAAGTTAAGTGAGGCCTTGCAGCAAAGTTTCCGACCGGATCAAATTCGCTTGTAGTTTTGCCCGGCCACAACACAGGAAATACATTTAACTCAGCGAACACGGAGAGCACAGAGAAACCACGCCCATGGATGCGTGGCCAATTCTCCGGCCCCACGATCGGCGCCTGATTTCATGAATCGAAGCACGGTCCAGGCGGCAGAAGATTGTTTGGCTAGGTTTTTGCGTTGAGCAGCTCTAGGCCCTGGTCGGCTTCTTCGGCCGCGTCAGGGAATTCCTGCTTGACCTGATTGTAGAGCTTCGTAGCCTGCGCGGGATCGGTCTTGCGGTAATAATCCGCGAGGGCCAGCATGGCCATCGGCTTCGGCACAAACACGCTCGGCTTATCCGACAATTGCTTGTACAGGTCCACCGCCTGCGAACCTTTGTTTTCCTGCAAATAGACTTCGGCTAATTGGAATTTGGCGAGGCTCGCCAAATTCTCGTCGCCGCCGGAAACGACTTGGCCGAGATTTTTCTCCGCGTCGGCATACTGCTTCAGTTGGACTTCGGAAAGAGCCGCATAGTACCGCGCCATTTGCCCTGGTTTCGTGCGCCCGTATTGGCCGGCGACCGCGAGAAATTTTTTGTCGGCGTCGGTGAACTTATTTTTTTCGTCGAGATAGGTAATCTCGGTGGGGTCAACTGGTTCGCCGGGGGTGCGAATCCGCGCCTGGAAAATTTTCATCGCGTCGTCCAGCGCCGCGGAGGCCTTGGCCGTCTGCCGCCGCGCGTAGCTGTTCCAGCCAAACACCGCCAGCGCCACGACCAGCGCCGCTGTAACCACGATCCATAAAGCCTGCTGATGCGAAGCGACCGATTCGACGCCCGAGACTATTTTCTCCCGGATCTCGTCCTTCTTCAGGTCCTTGCGCAAGATATGCTGCGCCACAGAGTCATCCCTCCACAGGTTTTCGAATCGCTAATCGTACCACAGGTTTCGTTCCATGATTGGAACCAGAAACCGGACCGCCCCTGGGAGACCTGCGCCACCCTAAAAAGCGAAAGGGCCCTGGCCGCTGGCGCGGCGCAGGGCCCTCAGAACACGTGTACCCGATTAGGAAGCAGCAGTGACGTTTTCAGCCTGATAGCCCTTCGGTCCTTGTTTGACCTCAAACTCGACCATCTGGCCTTCGTTCAGTGTCTTGTATCCGTCCATTTGTATGGCGGAGAAGTGAACGAACACGTCTTCGCCCGACTGGCGTTGGATGAAACCGTAGCCTTTTGATGCGTTAAACCACTTCACCACACCTTGTTCTCTGCTCAACTTAGTAGCTCCTCCATCTTGAGCGGTCGCTGTTTGCCGGGCGTAACGCCAGTCGGTGGTAGATAACTGTCCGCCGTTACCGGTGACCTTTCCCCGTTCGTCCTGGGTATCTAACGAAGGCGGTGGACCGTAGCGGGCCTTCGAACACCTACGGAATTACTGGACCCACAAAAGCGGGCCATCAATACAACAAAATTCGGCGGCTGTCTAGAGAATTCCCCGTTTCTGGAATGGCTCAAAATGGGGATTTCAGGGGAGTGGCCGCGCGTCCCTTACTTCGTGAATTTGCGATGAAGCAACCGTCTAAGAATGGAAGCTCGCAACTGCTTGCGCCTCTTGAGTATGGATGTCGAATACCGTGTACAGCTTGGTGATTTGCAGGAGGTCGGAAACTTTCTTGTTCAGATTCAGGAGCTTTAATTCCCCGCCCTCGCTTTTTATCAAACGGTATCCGCTCACTAGTTCGCCGAGCCCGGTGCTATCGATGTAATTGATTCCAGCGAGGTTCATCACGATTTTCTTGCGACCCTTGCCGAGGTTTTCCCGAACGAGGTCGCGCAAGAGGGCGCTGCCTTCGCCCAGCGTGATTCGTCCATCCATGTCGATTACCGTGACGTCTCCGACTTCACGGCTGGTTGCTTTGAAACTCATTGCAAGCCTTTCCCGGCTATTGTTTTATCTCCGTAGCGAATCGCGCCGCCCGGGTCTTTCCGTTCGGCAGGAAGCTCACCGTTTGTGGAGCTTCGCCATGACGACTTCGGCTCCCCCGGCTGCGCTGGAAAGAACATCGACCTCATCCATGAAAGCTTTCATCAAAAGCACGCCGCGGCCGGAATCGCCGAGGACATTCTCATCATCACGAGGGTCGGGCACGTCCTCGAGGCAAAATCCCGCTCCCTGGTCCACCACATGGATCACCAGCTTGTCTTCGAACAGCTCGAAGATCACGTGGATCTTTCTCTCGCGGCGCTGTTTGTTGCCGTATTGAAAGGCGTTCATGACGCCTTCGTGCACCGCCAGGCCGATCTTGTATTGATCGTCCTCGCCAAATCCGGCCACCGCGGCGACACGCACACCTACTTCTTCGGCGAGAGCAATGCTCTCGATCAACGTCTCCAGAACGACTTCAATCCGCTGAGGTTTTGAGGGCATCCAGCTGTCGGAACCCGCCTAGGGACTTGTATGGGTAGCACAGCGCCATCGGGTAAGTCAATCCAAGACATGCGGTTGGGAGAAATAATGGCCTGCGGTTTGTCGCGAAACCGAGAGCAAAAAATGTTAAGTTTGAAAGTTCGGGGTGAACATGGCTTCCTATCTATTGCTCATCATCGCCGCGCTTGCGGCTGGACTGATTAACTCGGTCGCGGGAGGAGGGATGTTTCTCACCTTTCCCGCGCTGGTGTTCACAGGAGTGCCGTCGATCATCGCCAATGCTTCCAGCACGATGGCGCTTATTCCGGGGGTCCTGGCAAGCGCTGGAGCCTACCGCGACGATTTCCGGACATCCGAGGATTTTCCGTTTCTGCCCTTGCTGATTGTGAGCGTGGCGGGCGGCATTGTGGGCGCGCTGCTTTTGCTCTTCACGCCGCAGAGCACTTTTGACTCCGTAATACCATGGCTTCTGCTGATCGCAACCCTGCTCATCGCTTTTGGCCCCCGCATCTCGCCGATTCTGAAACGAGTGCTTCATATCGGCCCGGTGACGGTCGTTGTCATTCAGTTTTTTATCGCCATTTATGGAGGCTATTTCGGCGGGGCTATTGGTATCTTGATGCTGGCGACGTGGACCGTATTCGGCCTCACAGATATCCACATCATGAACGCGAATAGAACCTTGATGGGGGCGGCGGCGAATAGCGTGGCCGCCATATTGTTCGTTCTTGCCCACAAAATCTGGTGGCCGCAGACGCTGGTGATGCTCGTGGCCTGCGTTGTTGGGGGGTACATTGGAGCGCTCGCGGCAAAGAGAGTACGTCCGAGCTACGTCCGCGTATTCGTGATTGTTATCAGCACCGCGATGACCATCGCATTCTTCTTGCGGCGGCATTAGTACAGGTGAGTAGCACAGGCTTCAGCCTGTGGAATTTGATTCTTGCCCAGGCTAAAACCCACAGGCTTGAAGCCTGTGCTACTAAGTGCTAGGAAGCTTTCTCCCTCGCGTACACCAGAAAATCCTCATACGGGCCCTTGAAGTCCTCGACGTGGCCGCCCTTGCATTGCCAGATGCGCGTGGCGACTTCGTCGATGACGTCGTGATCGTGCGTGACGAACAGCACGGTGCCGGGATATTTCTGCAACGAGATGTTGAGCGCGTTGATGGCTTCCAGGTCCAGGTGGTTGGTGGGCTCGTCGAGCACCAGGACGTTTGGCTTTTGCAGCATCAGCTTGCAGAAAATCAGCCGGGCCGACTCGCCTCCGGAGAGCGCACGCGTGGATTTCTCGGCGTCCTCACCGCTGAACAGCATTTGGCCCAGCACGCCGCGCAACTCCTGTTGCGACGCCTTCGGATCGAACTGGTGCAGCCACTCGATGACGGTCGTGTTCTTGGCAATCGTATCGGTCGTATCCTGTGCGAAATAACCTACGGTCACTTCGTGGCCCCACTTGACGTGGCCGCCGTCGACGGGGAAGTGACGGTCCGAATCGTCGATATATCCTGTCGCGTTGCGAACGAGCGACTTCAGCAATGTCGTTTTGCCGGCCCCGTTGCGGCCGATCACCGCGATTTTTTCTCCGCGCTCGACATTTGCGGCAAATTTCTCGATGACTTTGTGGCTGCCGTAGGATTTCGTGAGTCCCTTGAATTCGAGCGGATGGCGCCCGGAGGGATTCTTCATGTCAAAGCGAATGTACGGCCGGGCGATGTTCGACTTGGCCAGCTCCGAAGTCTGGATGCGCTCGACTTCTTTCTTGCGTGACATCACTTGCGAGGAGCGCGTGCCAGCCGAGAAGCGGGCGATGAATTCGTTGAGTTGCGCGATTTTCTTTTCGCGCACGGCATTTTCGGATTCGATGCGCGAGCGGATCTGCGTCTTGGCCAGGACCATTTCGTCGTAGCCGCCCGTGTACATGATCACCGTCTGGTAGTCGATGTCGGCGGTGTGCGTGCAGACGCTGTTCAGAAAATGCCGGTCGTGCGAGATGACGATCAGCACGCCCTGGTACTCGCGGAGGTAGTCCTGCAGCCAGTGGACGGAATCGAGATCCAAGTGGTTGGTCGGCTCGTCGAGCAGCAGCGCCGCCGGATTGCCAAACAGGGCTTGCGCCAGGAGGACGCGGACTTTTTGGCCGCCCTGCAGCTCGCTCATCTTGCGCTCATGCAGCGTCGATTCGACGCCTAGCCCGTCGAGCAGGATCGCTGCATCCGCCTCCGCGGTGTACCCGCCTTCGTCGCCGACAATTCCCTCGAGTTCGCCGAGGCGCATGCCGTCCTTATCCGTCAGCTCTTCGTGAGGTTTGGCGTACAGCACATCCCGTTCCTGGAGAGCCTTCCACAACGGGGAGTTGCCCATGATGACCGTGTCGATGACCCGAAATTGGTCGAAGGCAAACTGATCCTGCCGCAGAATACCCAGCTTCTTTGGCCGCGAGACCGAACCTTTGGTTGGTTCGATATCGCCCTCCAAAATCTTCATCAAAGTGGTCTTGCCGGCGCCGTTCGGGCCGGTGATCGCATAGCGGCGCCCTTCGAGGAACGAGCAGGTAACGTCCTCGAACAAGAGCCTGGCGCCGTATCGCATAGTGACGTTATTGAGCGAAAGCATATCTTTTTATTATAACTTGAAATCGCCACTCTTGCTTGCTCAGCGGGACCGCGCGGGCGTATTCTGAAACTTAAAGAAATCGCTGGCGGTCCGAAATTCGCGTTTAGTCTACTTGCCGGAGATGAATCAACTATGAACAAGCATGCCTGGGCGGGCGCGTTTGCAATCCTTCTTGCCGCTACCTTCACGCTGGCCGGCCGATCTGAAAACACAAATGCAGGCTCGTGGTCTGGCCTCATCATCAATGGGTCGTGCAACGCCGATGAAGCCTTCGCCGAGGCGGCGAAGTGCACCGCCGTGACGCCCGGCGCAGCCCTCGCGCTATATGACGATACGATCCGGCAAGTTTATGCGCTCGACCCGCAGGATCAGGCAAAAGGCCACCTGGGAGAAGCCGTAACAGTTCAAGGCACGCTGGAAGGCAGTGCAATTCATGTTGCGTCCATCCGGATGTTTACCGAGGTTGGGTTGCGCGCGGGACAGAAAGCTCCCGATTTTTCCGCGCGCGACCAATTTGGCCAAACGCAAACTCTCGAGACGCTGCGAGGACCAAAAGGCACCGTTCTCTTGTTTTATCGCTCCGCCGATTGGTGCCCTTACTGTAAAGGCCAGCTCATTCAATTGCAGGCGGCCAAAGAACGCTTCGAGAAACAAGGGATAAAACTGGCGGGGATCAGCTACGACAACGTGGAGATCCTGAAATATTTTTCCGGCCGGCGCAAAATCGAATTTCCTCTTCTGGCTGATCCGGATTCAAAAATCATCCGGATGTATCAAGTTCTGAACTCGGAAGCGATAGGGCCGAACGCCGGCATGGCGCGGCCGGGATATTTCTACATCGATCCGGAAGGCGTGATTCGGGAGAAATTGTTCGAGGCAAATTATCGCGAGAGGCTGACCGGAAATAGAGTTCTCTCCAAGCTGTTCCCGGAACTAGGCGAAGAAGTCACCGATACTGTTGAAGCCCCGCACTTGCAGCTCAGCGTGGGACAATCGGACCGCTTCGGCGTTCCGGGCAATCTCGTCACAGTGACGGCCGAAGTGCGCCTCCCGCCGGATGTGCATGTGTACGCTCCGGGAACAAAAGGGTACAAGGCGATCAAGCTCGCGATCGATCCTCTTCCGGATTTTGAATTGAGACAGGAAAGTTATCCGCCTGCAAAGATCCTGTATCTCCCCGCCATCAAGGAGCGCGTGCCTGTCTTTGAGGGCGCATTTCGGATCCGGCAAGAGCTGAAGGTAAACTCCATGGCCGAATTCAGCGGCGGCCTTGGCGCGGATGGGAAAAAGGTCACAGTCAAGGGAAACCTCGAATACCAGGCGTGCGACAGCAAGATTTGTTACGTCCCGGCGTCCGTGCCGGTCGAGTGGCAATTCCAGATTGTGCCGCTCGATCGCCAGCGCGCCCCGGAAGACATCCGCCACAAGTAACGATTGTTTGTGCGATACCTCGCTGCTGTGGGGACCGCACGAGTAGGACAGGCTTCACAGGCTGCGGAAAAAGTCGATTCGGACTGAAATTGGGAGCATCCGGGGTGGCACAAAATCGATCACCGGCCGCCAATCTCGCGTCCTGAGCCAACTGTGCGCGATTTATTTTACGCACAGATTTTTCAAAGCGACTTTTTCCGCAGCCTGTTCAGCCTGTCGGGTTGCTAGTGCAGTCCCATCACAAAGGCGACAGGCTGAAGAGCCTGTTTGGCAACTCAAGTTCAAACAGGCCAGCGGCTAAAGCCGCACTGATTCAGTACACTTTACGGCACGGCTGAAGCCGTGCCCTACAAAGATTTGGCAGTCGCCAGACAGGCTCTGAAGCCTGTCCTACTCGGGATTGCTACGCCCAGTAGGTGCGGTCGAGCGTGCGGTATTGGATGGCCTCGCCGAGATGGCGCGTCTCTAGATTCTCCGAGGCGTCCAGGTCGGCAATCGTGCGCGCGACTTTCAGGATGCGGTCGTGGGCGCGCGCGGAAAGGCCGAGGCGTCCGATCGCGTTTTCCAGCATCTTTTCGCCTTCCTCGCTGATGGCGCAGAATTTCCGGATCAGCTTGGGGGGCATCTGCGCATTCGAGAAAACTTTTCGTTCGCCCGCATAGCGCTTGGACTGGCGCTCGCGGGCGCGCAACACGCGTTCGCGCACCGCGGCGGAATCTTCCGTTGTTCCGTTCCCGCGCAATTCCTTGTATTTCACGGCGGGCACTTCGATATGGATGTCGATGCGGTCAATCAGCGGCCCGGAAATTTTCGAGACGTAGCGCTGAATTTGCGGCGGCGAGCAGTGGCACTGGCGCGTCGGATCGCCAAAAAATCCGCACGGGCAGGGGTTCATCGCCGCCGCCAGCATGAACCGTGCGGGAAACGTAATCGAAGTCGCGGCGCGCGAAATCGTGACCGCGCCGTCTTCCAGCGGCTGGCGCATCACTTCGAGGACGTTGCGCTCGAACTCCGGCAATTCATCGAGAAAGAGCACGCCGTGGTGCCCCAGCGAAACCTCGCCCGGCCGCGGAATCGCGCCACCGCCGATCAGGCCCGCGTCGCTGATGGTGTGGTGCGGCGCGCGGAACGGACGCGTGCCGACAAGTCCGCGCGCGTCGTCCAGCAGTCCCGCAACGCTGTGGATGCGCGTGGTTTCGATGGCTTCCTCGAGCGACATGGGCGGAAGGATCGTGGGGATGCGCTTGGCGAGCATCGTTTTTCCCGCGCCGGGCGGTCCGATAAAAATAATGTTGTGCCCGCCGGCGCAGGCGACTTCCAGGGCGCGCTTTGCGGCCCCCTGTCCGCGGACGTCGCGCATGTCGACGGCATATTGCGCGGCGTCGGCCAGCATGGTGTTCGCGTCCACGCGCACCGGCGCGAACGATTCCGGCACATTGACGAGGTCTATGGCTTGCGGCAGATTGCGCACGGCGAACACGTCAATTCCCTCGACGACCGCGGCCTCGCGCGCATTGGCCTCCGGGACGACCACCGCCTTGATCTTATGTTCGCGCGCCGCTAGCGCCGCCGAGAGAGACCCGCGCACCGAGCGCACCTGGCCGTCGAGTGAAAGTTCGCCTAGAAAAATGTATTGATCGAGCCGCTTGCCGAAGAACGCGCCCTCACAACCGAGAATCGATAGCGCCATCGGGAGATCGAAGGCCGATCCTTCCTTGCGGATGTCGGCAGGCGCGAGGTTGACGGTGACGCTCTGAAGTGGGAAGTCGTGCCCGCAATTTTTCAGCGCGGCCTTGATGCGTTCGCGGCTCTCCTTCACGGCGATGTCGGGCAGGCCGACGATATTGAAATCGCCGGGCTTTCCCGAGCCGACGTCCACCTCGACTTCCATAAGGTAAGCGTCGATGCCGAACACCGCAGCGCTGAAGTTTTTGAAATGCATGTGTCATCGGAAGTGACAGTTCCGGTGGGCGCAAGAGTAACCCAAATGGCACGGATATGCCAGAGTAAGGGTAGAATATCTTGTCTGCCGCAGCGTGGAGCAGGAAACGTGATGTGGAATATGATTCGTGAGTCGTGATTCTTAACTCGCGATCCACGGTTTACGTTTCGAGCCGGGGGAAGCATTACATTTTTCACTGAATGCAGATTATTGCGAGTTCCCGGAATTGCCATGGATCGCTAGGTAAGGCCGAAAATCATTCCAAACGCGATCGATTGACTTCTGATCCAAATCCTTTGATTCCGATTTGTCGGGCTCCTTTTCGGAATAAATCTGGAGCGTAACTTTGCCGCAGGAGGGGGAGATCGCATCGGGCGGATAGGAATAGATGCCGACGTAGGTTGCGTCGGCAACGTTTACAAATTCGTTGTGGGCATTGACGACGGTAGCGGCCTTGCCCGGCTGGATGGGCTCGACTTCCTTGGCGCCGCAGAGAAGTTTCATCTTGTAAAAGTCTGTCCTGAATTTAAGGCGTGGCGGCCCGCTGAACAGCTCGCTGGAGGGAGCTAATTCGCGGCCCAATTCCGACATGAACGTCTCGCGCAATTGGGGCGCCGCTTGCACGAACAGCACGGGCTTGTATTCACCCGTGTACTCGGCCCATTCGTGCAAGTCCTGCAGCGGCTCGAACGCGTTCTGAGCGGGCTCTTTGCGCCTCTTCATTCTCTTCCCTCTTTCTTGAGCGGCTGCATGCCCCGCTTCCCCTTGAAGTTCGTATTGAAGGACGGGAGTCCCGAGGGCCACATCGAAGCTTCCCACGGTGAAAATGTACGGCCTTCTATCGAACTTGGCCGGCTGGATCATCTCCTTTATGGAGTCCAACGGGTAAGGATCGCTTGGTTCCACGGGCAACAACCTCGCGCTCGGAAGAGAAGCGTCCTTCATCTTTTTTCTGGCCTGCGCCAAAACGGGCAAGGTCTGATCGATTCGGACAACTCCCGTGACGCCGGGCCCATTTCCGCCCGGCACCAAAAATGTAGTGATTCCGATGACCTCACCCAGCGAATTGAATAGAGGTCCGCCGGAATTGCCGTGATTGATATTTACATCGGAAATGATGGCGCGCGCTTCGACCTTACTGACAATGCCGCTGGTGATGATTTTCTTCAGGCCCAGAGGGCTGCCAATTGTGAATACTCTCTCGCCCTCGAGGGCAAGTTCGCGGCCTGCGTGCGCCGTGGCGATTGGCGCGGCTGCGGCGCCGGGGAAGGCGCTGAGATCGGCGTAGAGAACTGCTACGTCGCGGTCCGCGTCAAATGCCAGGACCTTCGCCGCGACCTTCCTTTTGGAATCGAACTGAACGGATATCAATTCCGATGGCCCGATCACATGCTGGTTGGTCATCACCAGGCCGGCGGAATCGACAATGAAACCAGTACCCGAACCGATTTCACTCCAAACGGTCACGACTGACTTTTGATACTTCTGAAACATCAAGGTCAAGTCGTCCAGCTTGCGCGCGGGTTCGACGGAAGACGGATCGGTGATTCGAGCGTTGTCGTTGCTCAGGTCCACGGGAATGGATCCATCGCTCACATTGATTTCCGTCTCCCAAGCGTAATGGTGACCTTGAAAATCCACCCCTTGGGGAGTGGTCATCCGGTATTTGCCAGGCGGCACTTGAAACTCGGCATTCCCCCCAAAATCGGTTTTCACTTCGTGTGAACTATCGGGATTGTTTGGATCCGCGGCAAGCACGACAGTGAGATGTGGAACGGGCTTTTGGTTCAAGTCCTTGTCCACGAGGATGACTCGCACCTTTACTTTCGATATCTCCACTTGCGACCGGAGGGGCGCACCAAAAAACAGGAGGGGAATTGCGACGAAGAGTGTTGCGAAAAAGACTTTCCTCATGGCCAGCACCTCGAGACACACGAAAGGTTCTGGAGAGGAGGGGAAGAGTTTCTTGCTACTTCATCTTAATTGTCAACCAGAATCAGAGAAAAGCCCTCTAACAGAAGAGTTGTAACGCGCTTGGTTAGGAAATCGCGCTTTTGATTTGAATCGCGGGAGGCTGAGAGCGCATAGTGCACATCGCAGACACGCAACGCTTTACTGTGCCCAAGGGCTCTCCTATAGTGAAATCAGGCGTCGGGTCGGGCGATTCCTCCGATCAAGAAAGGATATTCCATGCTGATTGGCCTCGTTGTCTTTGTGGTGGCTGTGACGATGTATCTCATGTACACCTACAATGGCCTGGTGCGGCTGAAGGTGACTTGCGATAACGCGTGGTCGGATATCGACGTGCAACTCAAGCGGCGCTACGACCTGATCCCCAACATCGTCGAGACGGTGAAGGGCTACGCCGCGCACGAAAAGGACACGCTCGAAGGCGTCGTGGCGGCCAGAAATCAGGCGATGTCGGCGCAGGGTCCGGCGGCCAAGGGTGAAGCCGAAGGCCTGCTGACCGGCGCGCTGCGGCAAGTCTTCGCGCTGGCCGAAGCGTATCCCCAATTGCGCGCGGTCGAGAGCTTCACGCAGTTGCAGGGCACGCTCAATCAGATTGAAGACACGCTGCAAAATGCGCGGCGCTACTACAACGCAGTGGTCCGCGATTTCAACACGATGATCGAACAGTTCCCTTCCAACATCGTTGCGGGGATGGGCAATTTCAAGGAACGGGAATTCTTCCAGATCAGCGCACCCGCCGAACGTGAAGTGCCGAAGGTCAGCTTCGGCGCGACGGGCGCCTAGCTGCAATGGCTTTCACAACGAGGCAAATCCGCAGCCAAGCGGAGCTTCAGCGGCTGAAGCCGGCGTGTAGCAGCGCGTTGGCGGCCGGGCTGATGCCCGGCCCTCCGAAGCATTGCCAAAGCCTTCTGCGTCTGGCGCTTTTTCTACTATTCGCTTTTGCGCTGGCCACATCCGCTTCCGCGCGACAGCTCAAAATCGAGAAATTTTCCGCGGAAATTTTCGTTCAGCCGGATTCCACGCTGGACGTGACCGAAACCATCGAAGTGAATTTCATCGGCGTGTGGCATGGACTGTACCGCACGATCCCCGTCGAATATGTAACGCCGCAGGGATTCAACTATTCGCTCTTTGTGAAATTTGAAGGCGCAACCGACGCCGCGGGACAGCCGCTGAAAGTCGAATCCTCGCGCGAAGGCCACTACCTGAAATGGAAAATCTACGTCGATGATGCGACCGACGCGGACCGGACCATTCGGCTGCATTACCAGGTTCGCAACGGCTTAAAATTTTTCGAGGACCATGACGAACTGTATTGGAATGTCACCGGCGACGAATGGGACGTACCCGTCGGCAATGCCAGCGCGCAAATCCTGTTGCCGCCGGGCGTGACTGGCGTCCGGACAAACGAATTCACCGGATCGTACGGCTCGCGGGCGCAGAACGCGGAAGTTACGGCGTCGGAAAACACCGTGGAAGTTTCCATGCTGCGGCCGCTCTCTTTTCACGAAGGGCTGACGGTCGTCATCGGCTGGGATAAAGGCTTCGTGAAAGAGCCTGGGACGAGCGATCTGATCAACCAATTTCTTGCCAGTAATTGGCCTATCTTCCTTCCCATACCTGTATTTCTGCTCATGTTCTGGCTGTGGTCCACTCGCGGGCGCGATCCGCGCGTCGGTCCGGTCGCCGTCCAGTACGCGCCACCGGAGGGAATGAGCCCGGCGGAAGCCGGCACCCTGGTGGATGAGGACGCGGCGATGCGGGACATCACGGCCACGATCGTGGATCTCGCCGTGCGCGGATACATCGTCATCGAAGAAAAGGAAAAGTCGCAAATGATGGGGCTGCTCCACAACAAGGAATACGTCTTCCATTTGAAAAAGGGCCTCCAGGAATGGCCTGGACTGAAGGCGCACGAATTGGCGCTACTCGCGGGGATTTTCTCGAATGGCGCGCAAACGGACGTGGAGCTTTCCAGCCTGCAGAATGTGTTTTACAAGAATCTCCCCGGCATCAAGAACAATATTTTCGATGAGTTGATGGAGCACGGCTATTTCCAGCACCGGCCCGATTACGTGCGGAGCGCATTTGTCGGCGGGGGAATTGCCATGGGGGTGCTGTTCTTTTTCATGGGCAACGCGATGTCGCAAAAATTGGGAATGGCGCCGGCGCCGTTTTTCGTCGCGGCAATTCTTTCGGGTGGAATCATCGCTGGATTCGGATGGTTCATGCCGGCGCGCACCGCCGATGGAGTGAAGGCCCTCGCGGGCGTGCTGGGCTTCGAGGATTTTCTGAGTCACGTCGAAGCCGATCACATGGACCGGATCGAACAGACTCCGGAAACTTTCGAGAAGTTTCTGCCCTACGCGATGGCGCTGGGCGTGGAAAAGAAATGGGTGGGCGCGTTCCAGAATATTTACACGCAGCCGCCCTCGTGGTACCAGGGCGGCTACTACAATGGCGGATTTTACCCGGTCATGTTCATCAGCAGTCTGGACAACATGACGATGCGCGCGAGTTCGGTAATGGCTTCCGCTCCCCGGAGCAGCGGCGGTTCGGGTTTCGGCGGTGGCGGATCCTCGGGCGGCGGTTTCGGCGGCGGTGGCGGCGGCGGATTTTAGCGACGGGCCGCCGATCTACTGCCTGCTGGAAAGTTCTTCGATCCGCGCGACGACCTTGCGTCCGTTCTCCTTCCGGTAGCTCACACGGACTTCATCCCCCAGAAATACTCCCCGTGCGGGCGCGCTCAGCGCAAACTCTTCGGCAGGGCCGCTCGAATGCGAATTCGGCGTAAGGAGAAGTTGATCGTCCGTGAGGGACTCGACGCGGCCGATGGCGACGCCGCCATTGTCTCTATTCTCGGGGATCGATTTCAGGTTGCGCCACCAGCCGCGGTCGCGGACCGATTCCTCGTGCAAATGGCCGCGCCACGAACCCATCACGTTCGCGCGATTGATGTAGCCAACCATCTCCCGCGGGTCTTTGCGATCGACCACTGGCAGACGTCCGATATTGTTCTCGAGCATTTTAGTCACGGCGTCGAAGACGCGTTCGTCGGGATACGCAACCACAAGCGAGCGCGTGCCGGCGTCAAGCACACACATTTTGCCCTCCGGGTCCACTTGCAGCGCGCGCAATAAATCGCCCTGCGTGACGAGGCCCTGCAGGCGCCCAGTGGAATCCACGATGGGCAGCGCATGGTGGCGCGAAGTTTTCAGGTCTCCGTTTGCAAATCGGTCGGCAACTTCCCGGACACTCTCTTCCGGTAGGATCGTCTCGACATCGCGAACCATGACGTCCGCAACCTTGAGCTGCTTGAGCGAATTCGTCTCGTAATCCTGGCCCGCGCCAAAACCCATCCTGGCAAGTTTTTCCGTCATGATCGAGTACGGCATGTAGCGCACGGCAATCGCATCGGCGACGACGCAGACCAGGATGACCGGCACCACGGCATGAAAATCGTGGGTCGTTTCGATCGCGCAGACCAGGAAAGTAAACGTCGCGCGCGCGCAAGCGCACAGAAGCGCTCCCATGGCCGCCACCGCGTACGCGCCCACGGAGAGGTGCGCGCTCGGAACCAAATAGTTCACGACCATCGCAAAGGTGCTGCCGATCGCGGCGCTCATCATAAACATCGGGGCCAGTGTGCCGCCCGACGTTCCCGAGCCGAGGGAAAGCAACACAACGGCAGCTTTGAAAACCAGAAGCAACACCACCGCTGTCAGCGCGAGGCGCACATTCAGAATATCCACGATCGTTGCGTAACCTGGACCAAACACGCGAGGGAAAAAATAACCGACAACGCCCAGGCCCAATGCCCCGATGGCCGGATGTAACACCGCCGGAACTTTCTCCATATGATCGAAGAATTCTTCCAGGCGTTTCAGAGCCGAGGCAAAGCCGATCGCCGCGAACCCGCAAATGAGTCCGAGAATCAGATAGAAGGGAATTCCATGGATGAGATCGTAGTCGAAAGCGCCGACGTGAAACATCGTCTCATCGCCGAACAATCGGAGGCGGACCGCAACAGCAAGCGCGTTGGCGAGCATCAGCGGGATGAAGGAACGCGCCTGGAACTCGAACAGCAGGAGTTCGATGGCCAGCAGCGCTCCTGTAATCGGCGCGTTGAACATCGCGGCCAGGCCGGCTCCCGCGCCGCAGGCCAGCAAGACTTTGCGTTCCGATGCCGTGGTTGAAACAAGCTGGCCGACGAGCGAGCCGAACGCTCCTCCGGTTTGAATAATCGGTCCCTCGGCGCCGAACGGGCCGCCCGTGCCTATCCCGATGGCCGCCGAAATAGGTTTGAGGATCGCGACTTTGGCTTCGATGCGGCTCTTGGACGTGAGAACTGCCTCCATCGCCTCGGGGATGCCGTGGCCTCTTATCTTTGGCGAGCCATACTTCGCCATCACCCCAATGATGAGTCCGCCGATGACCGGAATGATGATGACCCATGCTCCC
The DNA here is from genome assembly GCA_963833595.1 of uncultured Acidobacteriota bacterium. GTDB lineage: Bacteria > Acidobacteriota > Terriglobia > Acidiferrales > UBA7541 > Palsa-360. The sequence continues at coordinate 135,277 of CAWHYM010000013.1, forward strand.
AGTTGATTTTCCGCCGCGCTGCGAAAATGGAAGGACCAGACGCCATAGAAAGCGAGATTGGTGAAAAATCCGATCAGGTTGTAAAGGAGAAATGCAACGAACCCGGAAATAACGCCGACCATCGAGGCCAGCAAGGAGATGAAGCCGAGACGAAATCGAACGGGACCTTGGGTGCTGTCGTCAGGCTCGCTCATTCGAGCGAAAAATGTCACTGAAAAGATCCTCCCGATTTCCCGCAGTCATCGAGGCCATGTGAGTCCATGCAGGACGCGCTGTAAATTTGCGGCCGGCTGGCAACTCCGCTATCGGCGATTGCGCTGGCTCCCTTGCGTCGACCGGATCACCGCCGTGAGCGCGCGGACCAGCGCCGGCGCGGCCGTGCGAAGCTCCGAGATCCGCTGCTTGGCGAGCCGCGTGAGAATTTTTTCGCCGCGCGGGGTCAGATGCAAAATCACCTGGCGCCGGTCGGTCCGGGACCTCTCCCGGCGCAGGATCTGCCTTTTTTCGAGCCGGTCCACCAGCTCCACGACGCTGTGATGGCGCAACTGCATCCGCTCGGCAAGCTCCCGGATGCTCGGCTCGCGGCCGACCGGCAAGCCGCGCAGGGCCAGCATGAGCAGATACTGCTGCGGCTCGAGGTCCGCGTTGCGCGCGGCTTCCTCGCTGCCGTTCAGGAATATCCGAATTTGGTATCGGAATTCCGCAAGGGCGCGGAATTCCGCGGCCGTCATCGTGCCGGTGGACACCACCATATTGTATCGCCCTCCGATATAAATACCAGTCCGATTTTCGGCGCCGATCCCGATCCGTCACTTCGGGCACTTCGGACGCTTCGGGCACTCCGCGCGTCCCGGAAAATCGCGCCCTCAGACCGTTTTCTCGGAATCGAGCAGAATCGTGACCGGCCCGTCGTTCACCAGCTCCACCTGCATGTGCGCCTGGAACACCCCGGTTTCCACTTTTACGCCAAGCGAGCGCATCGACCGGACAAATTCCTGGTAAAGACGGTTGGCTTCCTCTGGCGGAGCGGCCTGAATGTACGAGGGCCGGCGCCCTCCTCGCGTGTCACCATACAGAGTGAACTGCGACACCACCAGCGCGGCACCCCCGGTGTCGAGCACGGACAGGTTCATCTTGCCCGCTTCATCGGAAAAAATTCGCAGATTTGCGATTTTCTCGGCGAGATACGAAGCCGATTCCGGATTGTCCGTCCTGCTGACGCCCAGCAAAACAAGGAGACCGGCGCCGATTTCTCCGGTGACCCGGCCGTCAACGGTAACACTGGCGCGTGTAACACGCTGGATGAGAGCGCGCACGATTCCTTTCCGACCGCGGGATTTTAACCTGAACCACGAGAAATCCACAGATTCAATTTTGCCATTCGAGTGCATGATACCGAGGCAAGGCTTCCCTTGACACGTAAGAACGGGTAACTTACTGTCTTGCTCCGCGGTTCAACGAATGATCTAAAAATCAGAAAGTGGATTCCGCGCGGAATGGCTGGCGGAGATTCCATCAACCTGGCTGGCATAAGGAGCAATCTAATGAAAAAACTGATTCTGATTCTCGGTCTCGCAATGCTAATTCCCGCCCGCGCTTCCTGGGCGCAAGTCGCCGCTCCGAATGACGCCGGCGTATCCATGGGCCACGTGCATTTTATGGTGCCGGACGTGGAGGCCGCAAAGAAGTTCTGGACGGCGATGGGTGGCGTTCCCAGCAAGCTGGGGCCGAACGAAGTGTTCAAATTCCCTGGCGTCCTGATCCTCGTGCGGAAAGGCGATGCGACGGCTCCCAGCGTCGGATCGGTTGTGGGCCACATTGGGTTTCATGTGCCCGATACCACAGCGGCACTGGCCCGGTGGAAGGCGGCCGGATTGAAGACGGAAGTCGGCCAGAACCCCGGCCAGGGCTTTGTGTGGACGCCGGACAATCTGTTGCGGGTCGAGATTTTGGAGGACAAGACTCAAACCGTTCCGATTGCGTTTCACCACGTGCATTTCTACATCGCGGACACCGCGGGCACTTCGAATGTGCTGGAGATGCAATCCTGGTACGCCAAGATGTTCGGCGCCAAGCCGGGGAAAGCGAGGCCCCTTCGACGCTGCGGATGTGCCCGGCGCGAACCTGACGTTTTCCAAATCCGACACGCCAACCGTTCCGACCAAGGGACGCATGCTGGATCACATTGGATTCGAGATCGTGGGTCTCGAGGCGTTTTGCAAGAAGGCTGAGGCCAACGGAGTGAAGTTCGATGTTCCCTTCACCAAGAGGCCCGACCTGGGCATCTCATTGGCGTTTATGACCGATCCGTGGGGGACGTATATCGAGCTGAACGAAGGCTTGGACAAGATGTAAATTTTCGGAAACAATTGGTCGTTTTGCTGATTTAAGAATCGGCAAACCGCCTACTGTCGTCCTCAAAATCTATTCACCGCTTCGTTGCTTTCCCAGCGATGAAGCGGTGAATCTTTTTTATCGGCATTTTTCTCCGCCATGATGCGGGCGCGTCGACCCAACCTCCATTTGACCTGATGCACAAGCCAGCTTAAGCTTGCGTTTTACGAGGAGACACGATGGCGAAGCTGGCTTTGGTATACGGGATGCGGCTGTTCCCCGCGGACGAGTTGGGCGAAATCGGTGAAGCGGCCATCACGCTGAAGGATGGACGCACGGCGCGCGTGACGATGCACTTGATCGAAGGAAGCAAAGAACAGATCGAGGAAACGCTCCAGCAATCGGTCGAAGCGTTTTTCGAGATGTATCCGGAGATTTGAAGTAGAACGGGCTTCAGCCTGTTGGGTTTCCTTCTTCAAAAAAATAAAAGCAACAGGCTGAACAGGCGGGAAAAACTTCCGCAGCCAGGCTGAAGCCTGTTCTACTCACCGGTTCCCAAAATTTTCGGGATCGAAATCCGCCGAGCCGGGCGCGGCCGCGTTCGAGGTGACCAGCACGACGCTCTGCCCCGTAAGTTCAAAGCGCTTCCTGCATTTGCGGCACGCAACCAGCTCATCCACGCGAACCATGTACGAGCGGGCGAGCGCGAAGCGCTTCTTGTCCTCTTCTCCAGCGCCGCGCGGCAGTTCGCTCTTTTTTGTGCGTATGATCCAGCGAATCGGATAGTTGTCTTCCTTGCGGCACGCCGGACAAGTGAGGGGAATAGTCTTGGTTTCCTGCTTTTCCGTATAGAACTGTCGCTCGTCCATGATGTCCCTGCTCTCTTCGCGCCCACGCTCAGCGGCTCAAGCGCGGGGCGATCGCATCGTATCGCTAGTTTCAGTTACGGACGACGATTCCATTGTAACAAATTCCATGCCTGCGTCGCGCCATCGCGGGAGCCAATGTTCGAGCGCGGCGGCGACATGATGACGGTCGCCGCCGAGGGCGCGATGATCGCCGTCATGCATCACGACGATGTCGCCATGCGGCTGGTCCGGACGCGCGACGCGCGAGAGTCTCTCGATTAGGCGCTCGGGCGGCTGCGGCTTCCAGTCCCAGCAAATTTTCGACCACATCACCACGCCGCGCATTCCCGCGCGGCGAATTTCTCCGCTGAGCAATGGGCTCCTGTAACCGTACGGTGGCCGCATCCAGCGCGGCGGTTCCGCGTGAGCGGCAGCGGCGATGGCATCCTGGCACCGCGCCAGCTCGTCGCGAATTCCCGCGCGCGATTGAAAAAACAGATTTGCATGTGTGTCCGAATGATTTCCGATCAGATGGCCGCGCACGGAAATTTCCTTCACGAGTTCGGGACAGGCGCGCGCAAATTTCCCAATCAAGAAAAATGTCGCGCGCACAGAGTGACGTTCAAACAGATCGAGTAGCCGCGGAGTGACCGCCGGATTTGGCCCATCGTCAAAGGTGAGAGCGATTTTCCGCGCGGAAGCCGTGTGCCGCACCGTCGGGCCGAACAATTCCGACGACGGAGCCACCGCGCCCCAGGCGGCAATTCCCGCAGCGGCTGCCGCGCCGCTCGACACGATCGCCGGCAAGAGATTCAATTCGTCTCCAAGCCGCTATTTTCGCACGGCCTAGCCCGGCATACCAGACGCCGGGTAACCCTTTTGGAAGAGGTCCCGTCCAAGAGCGCACGGGGTGAAGTAAGCTTGAAACTGGCCCTTCTCCGGGCTGCGAATAATGGAACCGAGGGAGCGGGAAAACGGTATCTTCTAAGGACTCGAAGGGGCGTGAAAGTTGTCGGGGAGAAGACTTGCAGTGCTGCTCGCGGGGCTGCTCGTGTTGCCGGCCGCTTTTGGTGTTCCGCTCGCTGCGCAGGACAATCCGGACGCAAATGCGCCCGCCGATTCACAACTGGCGGGCACCGTGCACGCGCCGGACGGCACGGCCGTTCCCGGCACGACGTTGCGCGTCATCCAGACGGCCACTGGAAAGGCGTGGGTAACCTGGACGGATGAAAACGGAAAATTCGAATTCCCCGCCCTTCCCGCAGGCCACTACCGCGTGGAAATCTCCCAAATCGGTTTTGCGCCCGCAACCAAAGAAATCGATCTGGCTTCAGGGACGCATGCGCCAGTCGATCTGAAAATGGACGTGGGCACACTGGCGGCGATTACCGCTCCTCCCGCAACGGAGAATGCGGCCAAGGCTCCGAGCGCGCCGCCTTCGAATGAGAGTGCGAAATCGGCGCCATCCGGCGCGCCAGCCGCGGGTGGCCCCGTACCTGCCACGTCGAATCCGACCACGACTGCGGCGAATAGCGGCGCGGCCGCATCTCCCGGAGGAAAAAACCGCGGCGGCAAGGGAGGCCAGCGCGCAAACGGCGGAGGCGTCCGCAATGGACAGCAGGGTGGCCCCAGCGGCTATGGCCAGGGTGGCGGGCGGCGCGCGTTTCAGCAAGTGGGTCTAAACGGCCAAAACCAGAATCCCGCCGAAATCGGGACAGAAGACCAAGATATTCCGGAGCCCGGCGGGCAACTCGGACAAGCCGCGTCCGCGGATGCCGTCCAGATGATTGGAACTGTCGCAATGGGCCAGATGCCGGCCAGTGGCTTCCCGCAACCCGGTGACGTCGGGCCGGACGGGCGCGGCGGATTCGGAAACGGTGACAATGCCATCCCGGGACAAGCCGCTCCCGCCGGTTTCGGCGGACCAGGCGGGCCAGGTGGAGGCGGGTTCGGCGGTGGCGGGCGCGGCGGTGGACGCGGGCGTGGACGCGGCCCTCAGGGTGGACCGCAAGGAGTTGATGCGCTGTGGGGCGCGCAGCGCGTGATGCGCCAACGCATCAATCGCATCCACTACAGCTTCTACGATACGTTTGGAGATTCCGCGCTCAACGCCAGACCGTATTCCCTCTATGAGGCCAACCCGCCCAAAATTTCCAGTTGGACGGAATCCGCCGGACTTAACATTGGCGGGCCGCTGAAAATTCCGCATGTGTACGACGGCAGCGACAAAACATTTTTCTACATCAATTTTGGCGGCACGTGGGCGCGAACTCCGGTGGATCAATTCGCAACCGTGCCGACGCTAGCGGAGAGAAACGGCGACTTCAGCGCGGACAATGTCCAGCTTTACGACCCGTTGTCGAACCTGACCGGCCCGAGGGCGCCAATGCCGAATACAGGCTGCTACCAGGCCACGCCGGCATCGCCGCTCCCTCCAGCCGGCGCCTGTATTCCCACCAATATGATCAGCCAGCAGGCGATCAATATGTTGAACTACATCCCCATGCCCAATATTCCGGCGACGAATGTTGCCGGACAGAATTTCAACTATCACCTGCAGACGAATGTGCCCGGCGTGAGCAACCGCCTGAACGTAAACGTCACGCACCAGATCTCCTCGAAGCTGAGCTTGCAGGTGAACTACAACCTCAGCGACGCCACCTCGCACTCGCTGATCAGCTTCCCGGGGATCGAGGGAAACTCGTTCACGCGCGGGCAGAGCGTGATGATCGGGCTGACGCAGAACTTGACCAAGACGTTCATGCACACGTCCCAATTATATTTTTCGCGCAGCCGGTCGCTGGGCCAGAACGAATTTTCCGGTGTAACGGACATCGGCTCACAGCTCGGCCTCACGGGAATTTCGCCTAGCCCATTCGATTTCGGCCTGCCTTCCATCAACTTCACGAACTTCACGGGACTGAACGATCCGAATTTTTCGCTGGCCCGCAGCCAGACGTATCGATACGTCGACAGTCTCCGCTGGATGAAAGCTAAACACACGATCACCGCCGGCGGCGAAATCCGGAAGATGGACATCAACCGCGACTCCGATCCAGCGCCGAACGGCCAGTTTTCGTTCACCGGATTGATGACCAGCCAACTCACCGCCGCGGGCATTCCGGTCAGTTCTCCCGCCAATTGCCAGACGGCCACTCCCTCCGGGCCGTGCATCGGAAATGATTTCGCGGATTTTCTTCTCGGCTATCCTGCAAATACGAAAGTTCAATACGGCAACACCGCTACGTACTTCCGCAATTGGGGCTTTGTCGGCTATGCGAGCGACGACTGGCACATGTTCCCGCGATTTACATTGACGTTCGGCGCGCGCTACGAGGCATTCACTCCGCCTACGGAAATCAACGGCCGCATCGCGAATCTCGCCGTGAGTCCGGACTTCTCCCAGGTGCAATGCGTTACGCCGGTGGCGACGGGAAATTGCGTCGCGGGACCCACGGCGTCGCTTTTTCATGGCCACTACAACAACTGGGCGCCCCGCATGGGCATCGCCTGGCAGCCGCCCGGAAAATGGTTTTCGGGGCAGCACCAGATGACGTTTCGAGCCGGCTTCAGTATGTTTTACGTCGAATCCTATTTGAATACGCTCGCCAGTGAGATGGCCAATCAGCCGCCCTTCGCGACAGCAAGTACGCTGACGCAGCAAACGGCGACAACCGCGCCTCTGAGCTTTCAGACGAACTTGTCCACGGCGTTGCCGGGCAGCGTGACCAATACCGTGGCCGTGAATCCAAACTACCAGGTTCCCTATGCGATGATTTGGAATGCCGGCGTCGAATACAATTTGGCGCGAAGCACGTTTCTCGAAGTGATGTACACCGGCACACGCGGCGTCCACCTCGACGAGCTTCTGGGATTCAGTTCGGCGACCAACGGAACAACAAATGCGGCAGGCTTCACGTACGATACGAGCGGCGCATTCTCCAATTTCAATGCGTTGCAAGTGCGTTTGCAAAAACGCATGACGCGCGGCCTCATGTTCATCGCGCGCTATACCTACTCGAAGTCTCTCGACGATGCCAGCACGATCGGCGGTGGCGGCCAAACGGTCATCCAGAATAACGCCGATCCGCTCGGCGATTACGGCCTCTCATCGTTCAACATGACCCATCAATTCCTGGGCATGTTCAGCTACCAGCTCCCGTTCGGAGATCGTCAGCGCTTTGCCGCCAAGGGCTGGCAGAAAGATGTGTTCGGCGCGTGGCGCGTAAATAGCTCGTTCACGGCGAATTCCGGCACTCCCTTCACCGTGAGGGTTTTCTCGAAAAATCAAGCGTGCCAAAATGTTCCCGGTACAAACTCCGAGCGCGCCAATCAGTCTGGCGAATCCCTCCTTGTCGAGTCCGACCGTGCTGCAGTGGTTCAATACGGCTGCGTTCGGCATTCCGACCGCGTGCTTCGGCAGATGCGCCGCGAAATTCGGTGATCGGCCCCGGCACGTTCACAATCAATTCGGGCGTTACGAAAACGATCCCGTTCGGGCGCGACGGCCTGCGGCGGCTGGACTTCAGTTGGAATACGACGAATTTGCTGAATCATCCGAACTACACTGGGCTGTCAACCGTGCTGGGTTCCAGTACCTTCGGCGAAATTACGAGTGTCGCGTCGATGCGAATGATGACGTTCACGTCGAGGTTCAATTTCTAATGGGCGCGCAAAAATCAATCCGGCGCCGCGTTCTGCCCGTGCTGGCCGCGGCGTCTCTGCTCGCTGCGCCGGTCGCTGTGCCGTTGGGGGCGCAGAGTTCGCAGCCGCAAACGCAGCAGCCGCAGGAGGTCCCCGTCAATCCGCGCCAGGGTCCGGCGCCGCCGCCCGCGGCCAAGCCGGTGCCGCGCGGAAAGGCGACCATTCGCTCGACCGTCAGCCTCGTGGAAATAGACGTACAAGTCACCAACCGCGACGGCAAGCCGGTGAAAGGGCTGAAGCAGGAGCAGTTCAGCGTCACCGAAGACGGCAAGGCGCAAAAAATATCGTCGTTTGAGTACAACGACATCGAGCAAGTCGAAACCGCCGGAAAAGGGGATGAGGCGCCCATCACGGTCCCGCTCGGGACCGTCACTTCTCCCGAGGAAATCAAGGCGGTGGTGCGCGATCACCGGATGATCGTGATGTTCTTCGATCTCACATCGCTGGAAGCGGAAGATTTGCTCCGCTCGACGCGCGCCGCGCAGAAATATCTCCAAGAGCAGATGACTCCTGCGGACCTGGTGGCCGTCGTCGCCTTTGGGAACACGCTGAAAGTCGTCGCGAACTTCACAAACGATCGCGAGTTGCTCAAGCAGGCCGTTGACGCCCTGGTGCCCGGACACGAAGCGGCGCTCTCGCAACTGGCCGATGCGGCGTCGGCAGCGGATGGGGAAACCGCCGTCACCGAAGACACCGGCGCTGCATTCACAGCCGACGACACGGAGTTCAATATTTTCAATACGGACCGGAAACTCGCCGCGGTCGAAGCACTGTGTGAAGTCCTCGAAGGAATTCCAGGAAAGAAATCAATCATTCAATTCACCAGCGGCATCACGCAAACCGGTGAGGAAAATCGTTCGGAGCTCATCGCCGCGACCAACTCCGCGAACCGCTCGAACGTCTCGATCTACAGCGTCGATTCGCGCGGGCTGCTGACGGCCACGCCGGGAGGCGACGCCAGCGCGGGCGCGTCAGGCGGCACCGCGATGTTCACCGGCGCAACCGTCATTTCCCAAAGCCAATCGCGCCAGGATTCGCGCGATACCCTGGCGACCCTTGCGGGAGACACCGGCGGGCGTACCTTTTTCGACGCCGGAGATTTCGGCAAGGTTTTTCAAAGCGTGCAGAACGACACGTCGGGATACTATTTGGTGGGATATTACAGCACAAACGCGGCGAATGACGGCGCCTGGCGGCGCGTGCACGTGAAAGTCGATCAGCTTCCCGCCGGCGTGCACGTTCGCGCGCGCGAAGGTTACTACGCTCCGAAGAATTTCGGCGTATTCACGACGGAAGACCGCGAGCGGCAGCTCGAAGAAGCGTTCCAATCGGAAACTCCGGAAGTCGAGCTGCCCGTGGCCGTCGAAACCGCGGAGTTTCGGCTGAATGCAAACCAGGTGTTCGTGCCGATTTCCGCAAAACTGGCGCCCAGCGCGCTGCAATGGGCGCAAAAACGCGGCAGCCGCGAAACCGCATTCGATTTCGCGGCCGAAGTGCGCGACGCAAAATCCAACCGCGTGGTGGGCGCGCTGCGCGACACGATCACGGTGAAAATCGGCGCGGAACATTTTCAGGATATCCAGCAGCATTCGCTGGTTTACCAGGGCGGCATGATTCTCGCGCCGGGCGAGTACAAGCTGAAATTCCTGGCGCGCGAAAATGAGTCCGGCCGGATCGGCACATTCGAGCAGAAAATTTCGCTTGCGCCGCCGCAGCTCGATCGCCTGCAGGTAAGTTCCCTGCTGCTGTCAAGCCAGGTGGAAGCCGTGCAGAACACGGCGCAGATCAAAACGCAGGCGCTCGGGCAGGACGCCAAAATGAAATCGTCGCCGCTCGACGTGGGCGGCGAGCGAATCATTCCCAGCGTGACGCGCGTTTTCACCGGCGCGCAAACGCTGTACGTTTTCTTCCAGGCCTACGCGCCGCAGAAGGCCGATGCAAATTCCCTTCGCGCGGGCCTGGTATTTTTCCGCAACGGGCAGCGCCTTTCGGACACGCCGATGGTTGCGCCCACGGAATACGACGAAAAGAGCCGCACCGCGTCCTTCCGCCTCAGCCTCCCACTCGCGGGACTGAGTGCGGGCCGCTACACCGTGCAGGCCATCGCAGTCGACGCGGGAACTACATACGCCGCGTTCGCGCGCAATTACTTCGCGCTTCGACCAGCGTCCAAGCCCGCTGCATCGGCGACGATCCCTCCTCCGCCTATTAATTGACCACGGTTTCGTGCGGCGGTATCCTGCATAGTGTGTTCCCGTCGAACGATTCCAGCGGCGGAAGAAGCGTGCGGCAAGCCCAGCCCCGCCATGCAACAGTACGTCAAAGTATTGCATCTCTAGAAACACACATTTGCCGCAAGACTGTTTCCGTGGACGTTCAGGCTTGACGGATCATGGTTCGTATTTGCGGCGGCCAATCGGAGATCGAAGGTAAGGATGAATCTTATGCGCCTTATTCCCTCAGCTATCGTCTTGATTTTCTTGTCTGCGGGATTGAGTTTTGGACAAGCGAATAGCCCGGCTGGCTCGGAGACTGGCGCAGGATCGCCCGCGGCGATTCCTCTGGAAGTCCCGGCAGGGACTCCTCTACCGGTGGTTCTTGACAAAGAAGTGCGCATCACAAAAGCCGGCCAACCGATTCACGGAAAGATCGCCGAGCCCGTTTACGCCTTTGACAAGCTCGTTGTCCCCGCGGGCAGCGAAGTTACCGGCAGCGTGATTCGCATTTCCGCAGTTTCGGCGACGAAACGGACGATCGCTGCGCTGGACGCGAATTTCTCCCCTTCCCACGACGTTGAGATTACTTTTGATCAATTAATGCTGCCCAACGGGCGCCGCGTCCCGCTTCACACGCAAGTGTCTCCCGCGTCTCAAGGAGTTTTGCAGTTCGCCACCGCAGCGGATTCCAAGAACCAAAACAAGGAAAGTAAGGAGAACGGCGCCAAAAAACTTGCAACCGGCAAGGCCAGCGAGACAAAAAAAGAAATCGGCCGGGAGTGGGAGACAGCGAAGGAGCAGGTGGCCGCTCCCGGAAAGATGCACCGGCTAAAAAGGTTAGCGATCGCCCAGTTGCCATACCATCCGCAGTATTTTGACTCCGGAACTCGCTTCAATGCGGAACTCGTCGATCCGCTAAATTTTGGAACAGAAGAGTTGACCCCGGAAAAGGTGCACATGGTTGGCACCGCCCCCGCGGCAGGAAGCGTCATCCACGCCCTGCTGAAAACGCCGCTGAGCTCAGCAAGCGTGCAGAAAGGTGAAGCGGTCGAGGCGGTCATGACGGAGCCGCTGTTCACGGACAGCCAGCTCATTCTTCCCGAGGGGACCCTCTTGAAAGGCTCTGTCTTGCAAGTGCAGCCTGCGCGTAGATTGCACCGGAACGGGCAGTTGCGAATCGTCTTCCATGAGATTGTGCCGCCGAAGTCGGCGGAGCAGCACGTGGAAGCTAGCCTCGAGGGAGTAGAAGTGAAAGATGACCAGCACCTGAGCCTGGATTCCGAGGGTGGCGCACAAACGACGACCCCAAAAACCAGATACCTCACCACCGGCATCTCCATAGCGCTCGCAGCTACTTCGCTTCTGCCAGACGCCGATGCCGGCCGTAGCGCTCAAGTATCTGTTGGAGAAGCAGGTAAAGGCGCGCTGAACGGGGCGTCCGGTTTTCGCGTGATCGGATTTATCACCGGGGCGCTTATCCATTCACGAGCTCTCACATCCAGTTTTGGCGTCTATGGAGCCAGCATGTCCGTGTATGACCATTTCCTTTCTCGCGGACTTGATGTCGTGTATCCGAAAGACACAGCAATGGCGATCGGATTCGGATCACGCGTGACGGGCGCCCCGAAGGCTGCGCCTCAAACGTTGCTGCCACAAGAGTGAATCCGCTCATCGCATCTGTCTTCGCGGGGGCTTGAGAGTGACGCAGGCTTTTTACCTTGAGCTGTTCTGAAGGGGACCCTGTGGGGATTTATGGTGGCGAAGTCAAAACCCCACAGGCTGAAGCCTGTGCTACCCAAAACCCGCAGCGTTGCGCGGATCATTCTGTCTTGCGTTCCGATTGGAGATCGATCCCGAGTTGCTGGCATTTTTTATAGAGGTGACTGCGCTCCAGGCCCAGGGCGCGCGCCGTGTTGGTCATGTGATGATGATGGCGGCGCAGCTCGGCGAGGAGCACTTCCCGCTCGAATGATTCCAGGCGCTGCGTTAAAGGCCCGCTTCCCCCTGAGGAAACCGCTTCGCCGTTGCGTGGAGCCGGCAGCGCTAAGTTCACTTCCTCGGCGGTGATTGTTTCAGCACTAGAAAGCAGCAAGACTCGTTCGACCACGTTGCGCAACTCGCGCACGTTGCCGGGCCACGCGTATCGCTGCAAAATCTCGAGCGACTCCGTCGAAAAATGCTTTGGCCGCCAGCCGTTTTGCGAGGCGACCTGCGCGGCAAAATATTCGGCGAGCATGGGAATCTCGCCGGCTCGTTCGCGCAGTGGCGGCAGAGCGATCGGAAAAACGTAGATGCGGTGAAACAGGTCGGCGCGGAACGATCCTTGCCGGACCATTTCCTCGAGGTTGCGATGCGTGGCGACCACTACTCGCGCATCCACCGGGATTGGCTTGTCTCCGCCGACGCGTTCAATTTCTCCTTCTTCCAATACGCGCAGCAGCTTGGATTGCATCGCGAGAGGCATGTCGCCAATCTCGTCCAGAAAAAGAGTGCCCCCCGCGGCCTGCTCGAATTTTCCGACGTGGCGAGTGGCCGCGCCGGTGAACGAACCTTTTTCGTGTCCGAAGAGTTCCGATTCGATCAGCTCGGCGGGCACGGCGGCGCAATTGAGCGTTACGAAAGGCCCGGCATGACGCGCGCTTTTTTGGTGGATCGTTCGCGCGATCAGTTCCTTGCCCGTGCCCGTCTCTCCCTGGATGGCGACGCGAGATTCGCTTGCCGCAACGCGCTCCACTTGCGCCATCAACCGCTCCATGACGGGCCCGGACCAGATAATTTCGTGCTTGCCGAGGCGGCGGCGCAAATCGCGATTTTCGTCTTCCAGATGGCGCAACCGCAGTACGTTCTCAATGGTGACGAGAAGCTTTTCCGTCGAAAGCGGCTTTTCCAGAAAATCCACGGCGCCGAGCCGCGTGGCCCGCACCGCCGTTTCCACGCTCGCCTGCCCCGAAATCATCACCACCGGCGTCGTCACCCCGGCCGCCTTCAGATCTTCGAGCAGCGAAATTCCATCCTTGCCGGGCATCACCACGTCCGAAAAAATCACGTCGAATCGCTCCGCGCGAATGAGTTCGAGCGCACGAGCGGCGCTGTCGCATACCGTAGCTTCATATCCCGCGAGCCGAAATGCGCGGGAAAGCGAAGCCAGCGTGTTCGGATCGTCGTCGATGAGGAGAAGGTGTGGCTTCGGAGAGGTCATGGATGATTTACCGCATCAGGCCGCGGTGAAAATCGGGGGATCTGCCGGCCGTTCCTCGGTGGGATTCGCTCCCTCCGGGGAAATTTTTTGTTCCATCGGCAGCTCGATGCGAAACGTCGTGCCCGCGCCCGGCGCGGATTCCACTTCAATTCTTCCGCTGTGATCGCTGACCACGGATTGCACGATCGCAAGACCCAGGCCGGTGCCGTGCCGCTTGGTCGTGTAATAGGGCGTGAAGAGGCGCGCGCATTCCTCGGGCGTCAAGCCTTCGCCGGTGTCGGTGACTTCGAGCCGCACGGCGCCGCTGCGGTGCGCCGTGCGCACGGTCAGCGTGCCGCCCGCCGGCATGGCGTCCAGAGAATTCAGAATGAGGTTTTCGAGCGCACGGCGCAGCAGGGTCGGGTCCGCCTGCGGACGCGGAAGATTTTCGTCGAGGTACAGCTCCGGCGTGATGGACGGACGTCCGACGGGGGCGAGCTGCGGCTCGAATAATTTGACGGCGCTGCGAACCAATTCATTCACTTCCACGGGCTCGAATTCCGGCGGCGGCATCTTGGCAAAATCGCTGAAGCGGCTGACGATGGTTTTCAGGTTCTCGAGCTCCGCGCGCAAGGTTGCCGTGGACTCGAAAAATACCTCGTCGAATTGCTCGGAAGTCTGCTCGCGGGCGCGTTGCAAATTCTCGACGGTCAGTTGCAAGGGAAACAGGGGATTCTTCAGCTCGTGCGCGAGCCTGCGCGCCAGTTCGCGCCACGCCGCCACGCGCTCGGTCTGCACCAGGCGCTCGCGCTGCTCGGCGAGTTGGCGCGTCATTTCATTGAAAGCATCCGCGAGCTGGCCGATTTCGTCGCGCGAGTGCACTTCCACGCGCGCCTCCCAATGTCCCGCGGCGACTTCGCGCGCGCCGGCGGCAAGCTCTTCGATGGGGCGCGTCACGCGCGCCGAAACCCACCAGCCCAGCACCAGACCCAGCAGAATCACTCCGCCGCCGACCAGCACGGCCAGGGCGCGGATGAAATTCAGCATCTGGATGAGACTCTGTCGCGAACTGCCAACCAGGAGAACGCCGAGCAAATCGGCATCCCGGCCGACGAGCGGAATGGCATTGAAGGTTTCTGAATTGGTGTTGGGAGGCGCGCCTGAAGTGATCGTTCTTTGCAGTTCATGCCGGTTTTTTTGCACTTCGGCGATCATCGGAGAGAACAGCTCGGACTGGCTCGCCGGGCCGCGCGGATCGGTCAACTCGGTCGGCACAAAGCCCTGCTCCAGATTTCTGTACAGCAGCGTGCGCATGCCTTCCGGAAGGACCAGCGTCGCGAGAAAATTCTGATCGAGGCGCTGTCCGCCGATCAGGAAGAGACGCTTGTCCCCAACGCGAACCGTCCGAACCGCGAGCAAACCCAAATCCACCGCGTCAGGCGTGTCCACGCGGCGAAGGAATGCGCCCTTCGAGTTCCAGTCCGGTTCCGCGCTCACCCAATCGTTTTTGTAGCCGAAGCGCGCGGGCCACTCCGAAGAAGAAATCAGCGTGCTGTCATCCGCCACGATGTCGACGAAATCGAGTTGCTGCGATTGAGCGATGCCGCGCGCGTCGTTGTAATACTGGGACGCGTCAGCCTGCGGGCGGTTCAGGTCCATCGCCATCCGGAGCGTGGCCTCGGCATCGGCAATGCTCTGCACGCGATGCGCGATTTCGTCTCCGCGCTGCGCGTATTCGCGGCGAAACTGCGCCACCAACGCATCGGTCCGCTGACGGTCAAATTCCTCGAACGCGCGGCGCGTGTAGACCGACACGCCCCACGCCACCATCGTCACCGCCGCGACAATAGTCGTCACAAAGAAGGCCAGCAGCTTGGTGCGGAAGCTCATGGGGAGTTTCCTCCCGCTGCGGAAGGCGGGCCAAGCCAAACGTCCTCCAGCCTCCACCCGCCCCAGCGCGGCGCCATCCAATCGCGCACCTGCGGGCTGAGTCCATAACTTTCGGAAACGTGAACGAGAGGGATCACGCGAAACGCGTCAATCAGCGCGCGTTCGGCGGCATAAATCTGCTCCGGAGTTTCCAGATCCGTTGGGGCTTCGCCAAGCGAGTGCAGTAGCTCGGAAAGAGCTGCCACGGAATCGGGCGCGATAATGCGATGGCGCACGAGCCGCAGATCGGCCGCAGGAGGCTTCGTTTTTCCATCCACAATTTGTCCCGACACTTGCACCATAATTCCTACTTCGCGCAAATTGACGGCCACGCGGTCCGCAACAGCACGAGCTTCAGCATCACTCGAATCATAAAACAGCACAAGGGGCATGGAACGAGAAAGTTCGCGCCCGGAAGCGGCCAGCAATTCCTTCGCTCGCGGCAGGACGGACGTGACGGGGTATAGGTGAGCGTAACCCGAAATCCAGTTTGGCAGCAAGCCCCCCGCCGCGATGCCTTGCCGTTGCAAGATCACATCGGCGATGGAGGCGCGATCGATGGCCAATGAGATCGCTTGCCTTAAATGAGCGTCCTGTACGGCGGGACGAGACGTATCAAACACGAGCGCAAATAGTTCTATGGGATCGCTGGATGCGGTGCGCACTCCCCGTTGCGCGGCGCGGCGGACTTGAGATGCGGGCAATTCCACGACATCGGCTTGTCCAAATGAGATTGCATTGGCCTGCTGTTGAAAGTCCACGCCCATCCTGAGTTCAATTTTCCCCACAAACGGGCGCCCCGCCCAGCAGGTTTCATTTGCGACGAAGACTGCTTGCCCAGGGCTTCCCGCCGTTGGCCACTCGGCCACGCGAAACGGTCCCGTGCCCGTGAGCGAATTGTCGTCTCCGGTACGGAAAATGAAGTAGCGGCCAGTGGCTAGTTCCGTTGGAAAATCCGGCAAGGAGTGTTCCGCTTGAATCACAACTGAATCGGAAGTAGCGCTCACATCAAAGGACGCGCCTAGCAATTGCTGAAGCGCCAGAGCGGCAACGGGCGGCGTGAGCGGCGACCCGTCACTAAACTTCACTCCGTCGCGCAAACGAAATTGCCATCGCTTCGACTGCGCATCGTGCTGCCAGGAAATCGCGAGCGCGGGCTGAAGCGTTCCGTGCTCATCCCGCCTGACGAGACGATCAAAAATAAGCGAGTCTACGCGCTCGGCCGCAGCAGATTGAACGGGAGCCATTGGCCATTGGCGCGGGTCGATCGTGGGAATGCGTTCGCTCATCTGTACCCGCAAGGTCCCGCCAATATGCGGCCGCGCCGATGGCGCCGCATCTGCGGCAGTTGCAATCGCTCCTAGTGCGAGCAGCGCAACAAATGCCACGTGCAGATTATTGCCCGCATGAAAAGGACAAACGATACGCCTCATAATTTCCAGTCGTGAGGTTCCGCACGACGGCCCTGGGCTGGCCTGATCCGGAGTGCAAAGCCGTGATCGGCCCCGGGAAATCCAGTTCGGCGCTGACTGCAACAACGCCGCTTGACTCCATCTGGAACACTTGCAACGAATCCGTTTGCGTATAGTCGCGCGCGCCTGTCGCCAGAAACTGGCTCGCGCCGCCACAAACAGATTTCATTTCGATTTCAGTGCCTTTGCCGGGTGGCGGAGGACCCGGTGGCGCGATGTCGAACATCACCGGGAAGTGGCTGGCGAGAGGTACTCCGGCTGATCCCTCCGCCGGTAAACACCCATTCAAATTGGGCGTTTCCAAATTCACGGTGCAGACCCGCGGCGCGAGGAAGAATGCAATCGTACTCCCGATTAGTTCAAAGTTGAGATTTCCCCAGGGATCGCGGCTCGCACTTTGATTGGAAGTGATCTCTAACATGGTCGCCGAGCCGGTTTGCTTATCTTGAATCAGTAATCTGTCCGGCAGCAGCAAGACCAGCCAGGATTTCCCAACGCCATCCGAAATCTCTCCTGCGTCCAAGATTTGCTCCGGCCCTTCCCAGAATTTTTCACTCTGGATCGTCACAGGCATCGCGTTAGAGAAAGCGCGATTTTCCGGCAATCGTTCCACGGCAATCAAAACCACTTGCGAGGCGTCGCCCTGGTGAATTTCGCCCGTCCAAACAAGATTCCTAAAGTTTTCCGAAAGCGTGACCACCACGGCGATCGCCGCGCCGCTACTCGTCAAGTGGATGCCTCGTTCCTGCAATTCTGCCTTGAGAGCCTGTTCGATCCGGGCGGCCTCGCCGGGCTTCAGGGACGAGATATTGCGAATTTCGCAAGACACATTCTCTCCGGCTGGCAAAGCAGCTGTAATTTTCCGCGCGAGTTCCTTCGCCGAGTCTTCAAGAGTAGAGGAACGCACGGCGCTCGGGATCCCAATCAAAACGAAAAGAAATAGGACCGCGCGGCAGGAACGTGTGGATCGATCGGCGGCCATCATCGGTGTGCTGCCCTTGGCCTCGCGCAACACGAAGGAGAACTGGGCGCGATAGCCAAGTCTGCAAGAAATCATAGCACAGCCGTTTGGCGGCACCACCGGCCGACGGCGAGGCCTTGCGCAATGTGTATCGGGCATCGGACAACTCCACTCAACCGCTTAATCCACGCTTCCCGGAAGCACTGGGAATCGGCTTGGCTTTGCCGATCATCTTGCCCGAAAGCTCGTGGCATCCCGTGTGGCGGCCTTTGGTAGCACAGCCCGCCACACGCGCGTCCGCGTCCCGACTCAGTCGGGACGCGGTTTGCGCACTGGCCACCGGCCGGGTGGCGCTCGCGTTCGGAAAGCCTTCGCAAGGGCGGCGGTCCCTGTCCCGGTTTCCGGCGAGCGGCCCGCAAGGGTTTTGGCCGGTGGAACTCAATTTCTTGGCGGGCTCCAAGTAGAGCCCACACCCGGCGCTTTGCCGAGTTTTTGCCCCCGCTCGCCGGGGGAATTCCAATTTCGAACGCCTTACGGCGTGGCGAGCCCTACGCGGCATCGATTCGCCGATTCGCTTCTTGCCGGTTGGCAACGAACTGGATCGGCTGAACAATATGACTCGTGACTGCGCGGGCCGTGACCGGCATCAGCCGGAACAGGCCGCGCAGCCCCAGCCACGTCATCCACAGCGCCAGCAGGAACGAAAGCAGCGCTCCCTCGATCACCATTGCCCCACTCATGAAGGTTTCCATCGCAGGTCCTCGCTTTCCTCGCAGAAAGAAATGGCACGAGACCCGCCAATTCGCCAGGCATTGATAATGAAGGGTTTGCGCTGGTGAGGCATTGCGTAACGCGTGGGCCACGGAACACGCTGTGTAAAGTTCCACGCAAACGTGGTGTGCTAGCTTAGAAATCCTCGCGCGGGGTCTGCGATTCAGGAGGTCGGGGCTCTAGCTCCGACGTTCGAGTTCACGTCTTCAAGGGCTTCAGCCACTGAACTTCAGGGCCTAAAGGCCCCATTCACGTGAACCTGGTTGTCCGACCTGAAGGTCGGACCCCCAACATAGCAACTTTCAGTTTGGCAATACGAGCCTTGTAGCAATGTGGACACCACTCCCGCAAAGGAGTGAGCGTGAGGCGCGGCGGCAACGATTCGCAAATGCAACGGTTGGGCTATACTGAAGGTGAGGAATCAAGGCCGCGATGCGCAAAGAAGGAATCCAAATCGGGCGAATCTACGGGATACCGATCTTCCTGCACACCAGTTGGTTCATCATTTTCGGTCTCATCGCCTTCTCCTTCGTTTCAGAGTTCGACGCCCTTCAACTCAACATCCCCACGTCCCGGTTGTGGGGTCTGGGACTGATGACCAGCGCGCTGTTCTTTGGTTCCCTGGTGTTCCACGAAATGGCGCACAGCGTGATCGCCAAGCACTACAAGATTCCCGTGGTTTCGATCACCCTGTTCGTGTTCGGCGGCGTATCCCGCATCGGCCGCGAACCCGCGCGCGCGTGGGAGGAGTTCAATATTGCGGTGGCCGGCCCGCTCTCGAGCTTTTTTCTTGCGGGGGGTTTCTGGCTGGTTGCACGGCAAGCGGGTTCGAACGCCATATTGAGCACCCTTGCCGGATCGCTCGCGTGGATCAATTTCAGCCTGGCTCTGTTCAATCTGATCCCGGGGTTTCCCCTGGACGGCGGGCACATCTTCCGGGCGATCGTTTGGGGTTTCAACAAAGATTATGCGCGCTCAACGCGGATCGCCGCGCGCTCAGGCCAAGTGGTTGCCTACGGGATGATCGCGGCGGGCGCAGTGACGGCGATCACTAACTATGCGCCACTCGGCGGTCCGGTCGGAGGATTGTGGCTCGCGTTCATCGGCTGGTTTATTTTGTCGGCGGCAAAGCAGAGCCAGGCGCAAGTCGAGGCGCGCGGAGCGCTCGAAGGGCTGCGCGTGGCCGACATCATGACGCCTGATTTGCACACCGTCGGGCGCGAGATCTCCCTGGAAGACTATGCCCGCGAAATGGTGCGCACGGGGCGCCGCGCGCACCTGGTGGTTGCGGGCGATCAACTCGTTGGGCTGGTCACGGCCGAGGCGCTTAACTTCGTTCCCCAGCACGATTGGGACGTAACGTCAGTGCAGGCCGTTATGCTCCCCAAGAACAAACTACACTGGGCTGCCCCAGAGGAACCGGCGCTTTCCCTGCTCGACCGCATGCGCACGATCGGCATGCAACAAATGCCCGTAATTGCGGGCGGAAACGTCGTCGGCATCGTCACGCGCGATTCCATTCTGCGCGTCCTCCAGTCACGCCACGAGCTTGGCTCCTTCGCCGGACGGTAGGACAGACTTCACAGGCTGCGGAAAAAGTCGCTTTGGAAAAATGTGCGTAAAATAAATCGCGCACAGTTGGCTCAGGACGCGAGATCGGCAGCCGGTGATGATTTTGTGCCACCCCGGATGCCCCCAATTTCAGCCCGAATCGACTTTTTCCGCAGTCTGTTCAGTCTGTCGCTCGTCAAGTAGGGCTGAAATTCGACAGGCTGAACAGGCTGCGGAAAAAGTGATTTATTTTGTCATTCCGAACGAAGTGAGGAATCTCTCTTTGGTTTAAATGTAGGAAAAGAGAGATTCCTCGGCGCGCAGCGCGCCTCGGAATGACAAAAAGTTGAGTTTTTCCGCAGCCTGTGAAGCCTATCCTACTCGGAAATCACCTCAGCAGCGAACCTACCTTGCGCATCTGGCGGGAAAAATCAGCGGGATTATAGTTCGAGGGATTTTCGAGCTGCTGGAACAGGCCGTTTATGGCGGCGCGAACGTCGGCAGCGTCCGCGATTTTCTCCGTGCGGGCATACGCGATGAACAGCGAATCGAGCGCCATGGCGGCCTGTTCGGCGGCGCGCTCGCCTTCGTTCGAAATCTCGTCGGCATCGTCCGAAATCCGTTGCAACAGGCGCAGCGTCATCGCCGCATCATAGGGCTGCGTCTCGATCCGTGCGGCGAGTTGATTCGAAAGTGTCGCGGCGCCGGCGGAGGCAGCGGCAACCGCGTCGCGGTCGGGATTCAACTGGCTGAGCGACTTCGCCAACTGCGCGACCTGATCATCCAGGCGCGACGCCACATCGTTGTCCACCTGATGCGCGAGTTCGCGGAAGACCGCATAGCGCGACCCGTTCCACGGCGGATCACCGGGGCGGCGGCCTGCGTAGCCGCGCTCCTGACGCCAGCTCTGTTCGGGCGCGGTCAGCGAGTGATGGCACGCGAAACATT
Organism: uncultured Acidobacteriota bacterium; assembly: GCA_963833595.1. Taxonomy (GTDB): domain Bacteria; phylum Acidobacteriota; class Terriglobia; order Acidiferrales; family UBA7541; genus Palsa-360. The sequence goes on from CAWHYM010000013.1 coordinate 156,189, forward strand.
GCAATTCAGAATATTCGGGCCAGTTCTTGCCCTTGGCGCGCCACGCAACACGTTCCATCGATGCGCGCAGTTGTACTGCCTGCCCCGTCCCCCACTCGCGCACGCCGGCCCAAGCGTCATTTTCCGCGGGAACGCCGGGAGCGCTCTCGCGCGGCGTTTTCCAATGCCGCGGCATCACCGCAGAGAAGGAATCAAGTTCGAAGTACAGATCGGGATGCCCGGCGGCGATCATTTCGTGGTCGACGAATTTTTCCTGCGTGCCGAGGTGGCACGTCAGGCACTTCTCCGTGCGCCGAGTGAGGTTCCGCGTGTCATACATCCCGGCGGCGACCGACTGCTCGTGCGTCCAGTTGCGCGTCGTGTGCGGGCCGAGCCATGCCGACGCAGGCCCGTGGCAGCTCTCGCAACTGACGCCTTCGCTCAACTCGAAAGTTGTGGCGCGCGCCTCGGCTGGCGCGTCGAGCGCGTGGCAAGCGAGACACTTCGCCGCCTGCTCGGATTTGCCGAGGCTCAGGATTCGCCCCATGCGCTCGCCAATCGGCCCGGTGAGCGCGTCGTACGCTTTCGCGTGCTTATCCTTCACGGCCCAGATGCTGTATTCGTCTTGAAAAATGCGGTTATCGGCGCGAGGCTTCACGCTGCCGTGGCAACTCGTGGAACTGCAGGAGCCGGGCCCCGTATATTTGCCGGCGTCCGCGGGGGGATTCGCGGCGCGCGGCGGATTCGGCCACGCAAAAAAAATCGCGCCGATCAAAACCACGGCGCATCGCAGCGTCAATCGCTTGGCCTCAGGCTCGATTCTCATTCCTCTGCTCGGATGGAGCCCGCCTTATTCGCGCGGGCCGTGAAGCCGGCCTGCGCCAGAATTTTTATACTGCTCGCGTCAATCGAAGTCAACGAAGGCGCAGCAGTTTGTTTCCGTCGCTACTATGGAAAATGACCTCGGGGTGAGGATGGACTGGAAAGCCGTGGTCTGTTATATGAATTTTGGCGTGGGCGGCCATTCTTGCGCTTGGTCCGCCTTCCCCGAGGAGCACCGGCTTGTTTTTTGAAGAGTTGAAAAACATTCAGCGGCAGCCGGACGGGACGCCCGTGGCCGCCGAGGATCTCCTCCGGCTGCCGGTTTTCAAGGACATCTCTCCACAATTTCTCAAGAAAAATGCGAACGCAACGGTCTGGCGCCACTTCAAGCGCGGCGACATCGTGTGCCGCGAAGGCGAATTCGGCTCGACCGCGTTTTACATTCTGGAGGGCAAAGCCAGCGTCGCGCTCGCCACATCCATCGCGCACGTGAAGGCGCAAGGCCGCCCGAGCGGCTTTTTCGCGCAGTTGACGAGCAAGCTCACGAGCCGGCTCGCCCCGCGCCAGGAAGACCGCCGCGAAGAGGAAGCGGACCGGCGCTCGATTCCCATCGATGCCCCTGTCGACCTGGCTTACGACCATCCCATCGCCGAACTCGGGCCGGGCGAGCTGTTCGGCGAAATGACGTGCATGAATTATTACCCGCGGTCCGCGACCGTGCGCGCGGAAACCGATTGCACGATGCTCGAGATGCTGCGCAACGTTCTCGACGTCCTGCAAAAGAGCAAGGCGTTCCGGGCGCAGCTCGACGAAACCTACCGCCGCCGCGCTCTCGATTCACATTTGCGCGATGTCTCCATCTTTCGCGGCCTCAAGCAGGATTTCATCGACCATCTGCGCGACCGCGTCGAACTCATGCGCTTCGCGCCCGGCCAGGTGATCTGCAAACAGGGAGATCCCGCCGACAGTTTTTATCTCGTGCGGCTCGGCTTCGTGAAAGTTTCGGAGGGATATCCCGGCGGCGAACTGGTCCTGGCTTATTTGTCGCGCGGCGATTATTTCGGCGAAATTGGCCTGCTCGGCGGAGGAACGCGCACGGCGGCCTGTTCGGCGCTCGACCACGTCGAGGTGGTCCGCATTTCCGCGGAAGATTTTCGCGCGATGGTGGAAATGTATCCGGAGGTGCGCACCGGCCTCGAACGCGCCGCCCGCGAGCGCCAGGAGGCGAATCGGGAGCGCCTGCGCATGGTGCGCAGCGTGCCGCTCGAGAGTTTTCTCGCGCAGGGGCTGATGGAAGCGCAGAGCCTGCTGGTGCTCGACCTCGAAAAATGCACGCGCTGCGACGCCTGCGTGACCGCCTGCGCCGATTCGCATGACGGCGTGACCCGGCTCGTGCGCGAAGGCCTTCGCTTCGAGAATTTCCTCGTGGCCACTTCGTGCCGGCAGTGCCGCGACCCCCTCTGCATGGTGGGCTGCCCCGTCGGAGCGATCCGGCGGCGCAATTCGCTCGAGGTCATTATCGAAGATTGGTGCATCGGCTGCGGCCTCTGCGCGAAAAATTGCCCGTACGGGAACATCAACATGCATTCCTTTGCGGCGCAGGCCCCAGATCATGAAGTTGACCACGAGCTTCCCGGACAAAAGAAGGCCGTCGTGCAGAAAAAAGCGACGACCTGCGATCTTTGCACCGAACATGCGGAACCCAGTTGCGTTTACGCGTGCCCGCACGATGCCGCGCATCGCGTGGAGCCGCGCGATTTCTTCGCCGGAACTTTGGGACAACGTGTTGGAAAAGCAAGTAAGGCCCGGACGTGATCCTCAAGGTTGGGAGAATAATTCGTGCGCATTGATCGCACGCACAAGAGATGGCTCGTTGCGTCGCTCGCAATCTTCGGCGTCTCGCTGCTGCTCTACGGCGTCCGTCATGTCCCATCGGCGAAGGGATCGATGGGCGGCACGGCGGCGGGGCTGGCATTCGGCAGCGTTGGATTTGCATTCATGATTTTTGCGGCGCTGCTGGGCGCGCGGAAAAGAGTGCCCGTCTATCGCTTTGGCCGCGCGCAAACCTGGATGCGCGGACACTTGTGGCTCGGGCTGCTCAGTCTGCCGATTATTTTATTTCACTCCGGGTTCCGATACGGCCATGGCTTGTCGGCGTGGTTGATGACGCTGCTGATCGTCGTGGTCGTTAGCGGAATCTTCGGAGCCGCGCTGCAACATTACATGCCGCGCGTGATGACGCGCGAAGTGACCATGGAAACCATTTATGAGGAAATCGGGCACGTGCGCGCGCAACTCCTGGAAGAGGCGGAGGAATTGATCAAGCAAGCCACCGGCGGCGAAAAAAAAGTGGCGGCCGAAGGAGGCGAACCGGATTCCTCGGCGCCCGCTATCGCCGTGATGGATAAAGTCGCGCCGCTCCGCAATTTCTACGAGCAGGAACTCAAGCCGTTTCTCGAAAACCCCGGCGCGCGCGGGAACGCTCTGGGCGACGCGGCGCAGGCGCGCAGCGCATTCGCGCAATTGCGAACGCTGGTACCGGCTTCGCTTCACACGGCAATCGAGGATCTGGAAGGCATTTGCGAGGAGGAGCGCCAACTCACCCTGCAGAGCCATTTGCACCTGTGGCTGCACGGCTGGCTGCTTTTGCACATTCCTCTTTCGCTTGCATTGATTTTACTCGGCGCCATCCATGCCGTGATGGCTCTGCGATATTAATAGGTCGCATTGAAGAGCGCCCGAAGTGCTCGGCGATTGGATGAAGCTTTGTGGGTCACGGCTTTAGCCGTGACATAAAGGCGCCAGTCTTAATCCGGCTTTAGCCGCTGGCCTGACCAAGAAGTAGTCTATCGGTTTAAAAACACAGAGGACCACAACTCTTGCCGCGAACACGCACAACCAAGAAGCTTGCGCAACGCATCGATCTCGGCTATTTCAAGAGACCGAGCCCCCTGCGCCGCTGGCGATTTTTGCTTTCCGTTGCGGCGCCGGCTCTCGCCATCTTATGGATCGCGTGGTATGGCGTTCGCAGCGACCGCCGCGTGTACTCCGCCGGAGGCTTGTCAACCGCGCACGCGGTTCTCACAGAGCGATGTTCCGCCTGCCACGTGTCCACCATGGGTTTTTTCGACGAAAAGGTGATCGACCAGAAGTGCCTCACGTGCCATGACGGTCCGATCCATCACGTAGCGCAAGCGTTCACGCCCTCGTGCGCTTCCTGCCACGCCGATCATCGGGGAGCGATTCGACTTGCCGCCACGAGCGACGCGAACTGTACGCAGTGCCACGCGGACCTCGCGACGCGCGGGAGTTCCACCAGTTTTGTCCGCGACATCGGCAGTTTTGAAAACAGTCATCCCGAATTCGCGGCACTGCGCTCGGAGCGCCGCGACCCGGGAACCATTCAGCTCAATCATTACCTCCATTTGCAGCCGAATCTTCTCGGGCCGAATGGCAGCCGCGTGCAAATGGTTTGCACCGATTGTCACCGTTCGGCAGCCGACGCCAGCGGTCCTTGGCCCTATGGGAATTCAAAAAACCAAGCGGGAACTCCAAGAGATTTATCCGCGGATGGTCCAAAAAACGAGTTGAGCCTCTCGGCACAGTCGCGAGCCTACATGGCGCCGGCAACCTACGCGCAAACATGCGCCGATTGTCATGCGCTGCAATTCGACAAACGGCTGACGGACGCTGTCCCTCACGACAAGCCGGAAGTAATTCATCCGTTCGTCGTCGCGAAATTGCAGGCCTACATCGCAGCGCATCCGGCGGACTTGCGTGTGCCGCGCGATCCGAGCCGTGACCTGCCGGAAAAACCGATCCCCGCGGACTATCGATTGCTAACGCCGCCGCAATGGGTCGCGGAACGCACCGCCGAGGACGAACAACTCCTGTGGCGCAAGACGTGCAAGCAGTGCCACGCACTCATTATTGAAGAAGGCGCCGCACTGCCCAAAATCGCGCCGTCGAATATCACCGCGCGCTATATGCCGCATGCCATGTTCGATCACTCGCGGCACGGCCTTCTCGACTGCGCGAGCTGTCATTCCGCCGCAACAACAAGCCAGCAAAGTTCCGACGTGCTTCTGCCCGGCATCGCGACGTGCCGCGCCTGCCACCATCCCGGCGCCGAAGCGGCGGAATCGCGCTGCTTCGAGTGCCACACCTACCACGATCCCGCCCAGCGCAAACCCGCGCACAGCAATTATTCCGTGGCGGACTTGCAAGGTCGCGCAGACTAGAATACAGCGATTGTATTGGCGCGGTGATTAGTAGCACAGGCTTCAGCCTGTGGGGTTTTCTAGCGTGACTGGGAACCGAAAACCCACAGGCTGAAGCCTGTGCCGCTAGAGGCCTCTGTGCACTATTCCGCTTGAACAATTCGGCTAGTTCGTCGGATTCGACGGAAATTTCAAATAGGGCAAACGTATGCCTTGCAAGACAATCTGATCTGCGCGAATCGCTGCCGGAGCTTCAAAGCCTGCCGATCCGCCCGAAGCCACGAAGTCATCCTGGTCGACGCCGTCGCCGCTGATGCCGAGCCCTCCCACAAGCACTCCATTGCGATAGAGCGGCACGGCCCCCGGAAAAAACACAACTCCGCTTTGATTCGGCCCGGCAGGTTGAAATCCCTGCGTGCAGGGATTCGCCACATCTTGCAGGTAGAGATTGAAAAACGGACCTGGGGAGCTGCCGTCAATTCCGGGCGGAAAAATAGGCTGGGCGCCGTAGCCGATCGTGCGGCTCGTGACGGCCGTGCCAATCGGTACGCCCGTCAAATCGGCGGCCGACCGGACGGCGCCGTTGAAGTACGCCATGTTGCGGGCTTTGCTGGCGGCTACGTCGATGCTGAACACCGTGCTGTCCGCCATCCGGTAAAGGCCGATGATCGAGCCGTCGAGATCGGCGACGGCAATCACCATGCGCGCGGAAGAACCGATAGGCAGACGAATCACAGCGCGCGTCGTGTTTGCCGCCGCAATGGCGTTGTTGATGATCATCGTTACATCGGACGCCGCAAGCCCTCCGAGCGGGCCTGCCACGGGCGTAACCAGCATGCCTTCCGGCGGCGTGCCTGGGCTCGCCGATGGGCCCACAACGAAGCTTCCCGTGAAACTGCCCGCGCTGACTCCGGCCGGGAGAGTCGTCTGGTTCACGAACGGCAGAGCAACGCCATTGATGAATACAACGCCGGGCGCGGCTGGCGTGGGACCAAATCCATTTGAGGTTGCTGCCGCGTAGGCTGCATATTCAGCAACGTCGGGCGCGACTCCCGCGACTCCGATCCCGCCCACCAAGCTGCCGTTGCGAAACAGCGGCACGCCTCCGGGATTGACTGCATTCGGATCGCTGTCTTTTACGTCCACTTTGCCTGTCGTGACGCCCAGGCCCGTCGTTGCGCCGCTGATCGAGCGCGCGGGAGGCACTGATTGGCCGGTAATGAAATTTGTGGAAAGCATGCATCCGCGATTCGTGTTTTCAATCCCGTAGAGCGGCGCGTTCGGCGTGTTCGCAATTCCGGGCGGGAAATGAATTCCGCTGATGAAGCGCACGGTTCGCGAGGAAAGTGGCGCCTGATCGTTGCTGAAAAACGCTCCGGTGCGCGCGAGTGATACCGCAAGTTCATTGACGTCCACTTGCGCGCTAAAATTTCCCGTGGCAAGCGCCGGCGCGGACGGCTTGCGATAGACGCCCAGGACGTTTCCGGAGCGGTCCACTACGGCAATCACCATCGTGTTGGGGTCAGCGGCCTGCGCTGCGGTTTGTACGAGTGCGTTGACGTCCGCGGCAGTGAGGCTTTGCACGGTGGGCGGTGGGGTCAGCGATATCAAAGGATCGACCACGCCTCCGCAACCTGCGACCGTTGCGGCCAGCACGACCGCGAATCCGAAAAATAATCTTCGCAGAAATTGGAATCTTTTGATTTCGTCGGTGAGCAGGCCCATGAAAGGTCCCTGCTTTGGTATCATATCGCCCCGCGGTACTCAAGAGAGCCAAACGCGTTGTGCGGGAATCGCAAATAGGATTGGGGTCGAGTAGCACAGGCTTCAGCCTGTGGGGTTTGATTTTGCTCATGCCGAAAACCCACAGGCTGAAGCCTGTGCTACCAAAGGCCGCAAAAAATGTAATCCACGACGCTGTGAGAATTTTGGACTAGACGAAATTCAGCTTGCCCGGCAATTCTGCAAGACCATGAACGACTAGATCAGGCTCGAACTCCCAGGGATCGAACACGCGTTTCGGATCCCGCTGCACCCAGGTTGTGCGCAAGCCGCACGCTTTGGCGCCGATCACGTCAAACGGGTTGCTCGAAATGAGCCAGACCATCTCTCTTCGAGCGCGCAATTCGGCCACGAGGTATTCGTACACGGCGGGATCCGGCTTGAATGTGCGAATCGGGTCCACGCTCACAATCTTGCTGAAGCGCGGCAGGATTCCCGCGTGATTGAGCGATCCGCGAACCGCACTCTCGGTTCCGTTCGAGCAAGCGGCAATTATGAATCCTCGCGCCGCGAGTTCATCGAGGACGCCGGCAACGTCCGGGTAAGCAGGCAACTTCTGATACCTTGACAGCAATTGCGCCTGCGCTTCCTCGGAAAGAGAAATTCCCAATTGCGCGCTGACGAAGCGAAGCGCCTGCGCCGTGCACACGTCAAAGGTCCGATACTTCTTCATGAGGGCGCGGCGAAACGAATATTCGATTTGCTTGCTGCGCCAAAGCTCGGACGCTTCCCTTGCTTTTTCTCCGAAAGCGGCGCGCAGATGTTCCTCCATGTGAAATGGATCGATCAACGTTCCGTACACATCGAAAGCCAGAACCGAATTGGGCCGCTCGTTTGACATGAAAATTCCTCGCGCAGCCAGCATAAAGGCTAACGATCGCCTGTGGGAACAGCGAAAATTGAAAATTCCTTGTTTTCGGCCGTGGCGAGCGTGTTTCAAACTCGGCGCATAGCGGGCCAAAACTCCTTGCCGCGACTGGGAGATTGTTGTTAGCTAGTTCGCGGCTGGTTTAGCACCTCTCACGAGCAGGAGAACCAAAATACTCTGGATGCGGCACGCATCCGAACCAATCCGAAGGCTTTGCCTGGGCTTCTTGCTGGCGTGCGTACCGACTGCGACTGCGGTGCCGGCGACTGTATCCGCCAGGCACACATCCGCGAAGCGTCGCCACGCGGCCGCCTCAATAAAGCGCGTTCATTCGCGTCCGAGCGCGCACCGCTCCCGTTCACGCCGTTTGGCGAGACTTTCCTTTGTGCTGGCGTCAGCGCGCATCCCAAGCCGGCATTTCGCCACCATGCCGACAAATTTTCCGTCACCCGCGTTTCCGCTCCCTTCGAATCCAACGCAAGACGAGCGGAGGATCCCGAGGCAAATTCCGCGCAAGACAGCGGCCCTGCAAGGAATCGTGCGAGATCGTGCGACGCGCGGAATTGTCGGCGCCGTGATAGCCCTCACCAATCGCGCCACGGGCATGACACGGACTGTTTCGACGGACGCTGACGGCGTGTTCCGCTGGACGGACCTCACCCCGGGAACCTATTTGTTGCTGGTGCAAAGCGACGGCTTCGAGAGTTTGACGCGCGACGACATGCAGCTCGACGCGGGCGACGTCGTCACTGTCGAGCTGACACTTTCTCCCTCGGCGATGTCCGTCGCGCCCGCCTCTCGTTTGCCGCGCATGCCCGAACTCGGTCCTCCAGTTCCTGCCGCTCCAGCCACGGTGGCCGCTGCGCCGTATCGCGAGTTGCGCCGCCGTCCTGACGCGGAGCCGGGACAAGAGATCGTCACTCCGGAGATTCTGCCGTCCTCGCAGGAAGTGTTCCTCGAGATGCCGGACCGCTGGAACGTGGCGATGCCGGAATGGAATCGCTACGGCCGGAGCGGTGAATATCCATATGTGCGCGCGAGCCACTGGTGGGATCCATTTAATAGAAATCGCCTCAAGGGCGACGAACCGATTTTCGGCCAGCAGACATTCTTGAACATCACGGCGACGTCGGATACTTCTGTCGACGAGCGACGCGTCCCGCAGACGAGCAACATCAGTTCGGCGCAGCCGGGCAGCAGCGATTACTTCGGCAGGGGCGAGCAGTTCGCGCTGAACGAAACATTCCGTTTTTCGTTTGATCTGTTTCACGGAGACACTTCGTTCCGTCCGGCCGATTGGCGAATCCAAGTGACTCCGGCTGTCAACGTGAACTATTTGGATGTGCGCGAGCTTGGTATCGTGAATGCTGACGTGCGCGACGGCACAACGCGCCTCGACGCGCACGCCGGGCTTCAGGAAGCATTTGCGGAATACAAGATTCACGATTTGGGTCCCAATTACGATTTCCTTTCCGTGCGGGCTGGGATTCAGGGTTTTTCCAGCGATTTTCGCGGATTTCTTTTTGTCGATGAGCAGCCCGGCGTGCGCTTTTTTGGAAATCTTCACTCGGACCGCTGGGAATACAACGCCGCCTATTTCAACATGCTCGAAAAAGACACGAATAGCGGGCTGAACACGTTTGAGCCGCGCCACCAGCAAGTCATCATCGCGAATTTATACATGCAAGATTTCATCAAGCCCGGCTACACGACCCAGTTCAGCATTCACTACAACAAAGACGACCCGAGCGTCCAGTACGACGAAAACGGTTTTCTCGTGCGGCCCGCGCCCGTAGGAATTATTCAGCCGCACGAAATTCGCGCCGCCTACCTGGGCTGGACCGGCAACGGGCATTTTGGCCCCATCAACGTGAATCACGCATTCTATGAAGCGCTCGGCGCCGATAGTCTGAACCCCATCGCGGGGCGCCCCGTCACCATCAACGCGCAGATGGCCGCCGCGGAAGTTTCGGTCGACAAAGACTGGGTGCGCTACAAGGTTTCCGCGTTCTATGCTTCAGGTGATGGAAATCCGCGCGACGGCCGCGCGACCGGGTTTGACACCATCGTCGACGACCCTTCATTTGCGGGAGGCATTTTCAGCTTCTGGGACCGGGAAGAACTTCGCCTGCCCGGCACAGGAATCGCGCTCACGTCCGGCGACAGCCTGCTTCCCAGCATGCGCACCAGCAAGACAGAAGGTCAGGCAAACTTCGTGAATCCGGGAATTTTCCTCGTGAATACGGGGGCAGATTTCGATCTGACACCGAAACTCAAGAGTTTCCTGAATGTGAATTACCTGCGATTCGAGCGCACCGCGCCCATCGAGCTGCTGCTGTTTGAATCGCCCATTCACAATACGATTGGCCTGGACACCAGCCTCGGATTTCAGTACCGGCCTCCGCTCTCCGAAAATATTTCAATCACGGGAGGCGCAGCTGCATTGTTCCCGGGGCAAGGATTTCGCGACATTTATTCCGGCACGACACAGTTTTCGCTTTTTGCGAACGTGCATTTTCAATTTTGAAGGAAAATGAGTTGCTCGGACCGAACCGTTTGATTTCTAAAAGGAGGCGGACAAACTCACAGTTTTGTCATTCCGAGGCGTGCTCTTCGCCGAGGAATCTCTCTTTTCTTGGGCGAAACACGAAGAGAGATTCCTCGCTTCGCTCGGAATGACAATACCTGGGATTTTTCGCGGCCACATGAAGGCTGAATGAATCGCTGGACGAAAAATCGCAATATCCTTGCCCCGGTTGCGTATGCCTCTCCTTGGGCTGCGCTGGCTGTGAGCTTGCTCCTCGCCGCGGTGGCCGCGCGGATTCCCGCGCCATCGCTTCGCGCGGCCGATGAGAAGGCTGGTCCAAACCTGTTGGGCCAGACGCAAGAGGAAGCGGACCGCAAGAGCGCCGGATGCATTTCCTGCCACACACAAACCGATCAGCCGACCATGCACGCGACAGGCACGGTGCGCCTCGGCTGCACGGATTGCCACGGAGGAAACGCGGACACGCGAGTTGCTTCCGGCGTCGCTTCCACATCTCCGGAATATGAACAAGTGAAGCGGCAAGCCCACACGCAGCCTCGCGATCCAAAACTGGCGGATCGGTCGGCAAATCCCGAACGCATGTACACGCAGTGGCTCAAGGAAAGCGCTGAATACGTGCGTTTCGTGAATCCCGGCGATCTGCGCGTCGCGCCGGAAACGTGCGGCAGGGCCGGGTGCCATCCTTCCGAAGTGCGCAACGTTTCCACCAGCATGATGACGACTGGGGGCATGCTCTGGGGCGCGGCGCTGTACAACAACGGCGCCTATCCTCACAAGGACACGCGATTCGGCGAAAGCTATTCGCGCGACGGCGCGCCGCAATCGGTTCGAACAATTCCCGAGCCCTCCGCTGAAGAAACTCGGACAAAGGGCATCCTGCCGGAGATCACGCCGCTCGAGCGCTGGGAGATTTCGCAGCCCGGCAACGTGCTGCGCGTGTTCGAACGCGGCGGCGGGCCGAAAGGCGAGGTCGGCGAGCCCTCGCGCGATGCCACCGATGCCGGCAAACCGGACGAGAAGCTCAGCACGCGAGGATTCGGCACACTCCTGCGCACCGATCCGGTATTTCTCGGACTGCAAAAGACTCGCCTGCTCGATCCCCTGCTTTCCTTGCCGGGCACCAACGATCAGCCGGGCGACTATCGCGCCAGCGGATGCACGGCGTGCCACGTTGTTTACGCAAACGATCGCGCAGTCCAACATTCCGCGCAGTATGCTCCGTTTGGCAATCGCGGTTACAGCGCGACGAAGGATCCAACGATTCCGCGCGAAGAGTCCGGCCACCCCATTCGCCACGAATTTACGCGTTCGATCCCGTCGAGCCAGTGCATGGTCTGCCATGTGCATCCGGGCACGAACATGGTGACCACGTATTTCGGCTACACCTGGTGGGACAACGAATCCGACGGCGGCGCCATGTATCCGAAAGAGCAGCGCAATCCCTCGGAGGAAGAAAAATTCGAGGTGTCGCAGCGCAATCCCGAAGGCGCGGCGCCGCGCGGGCTGTGGTCCGACGTTAAGTTTCTCGCGCAAACAGGCAGCGCCGAGTTCAATGCAAAATTAAAGGAGACGCAATTCGCCGATTTTCACAGCCACGGCTGGCTCTTCCGCGCGGTGTTCGCGCGCGACCGGGAAGGCCACTTGCTCGATGAAAAAGGGACCGTGGTTCCTCCTGCCGATCCGAACAAGTTTGAGAAAGCAGCGCACCTCGCGGATATTCACTTGCAGAAGGGCATGCAGTGCGTGGACTGCCACCTGGAGCAGGACAGCCACGGCACCGGAAAACTCTACGGCGAATCGCGCGCCGCAATCGAAATGGATTGCGTCGATTGCCACGGGACGATTTCGCAGCCAGCAACGCTCGTCACGTCCGGCCCCGCGGCATCCGGCGGCACGCACCTTGACGCGCTGCGCACGCCGTGGCGCGAGCGGCAATTTGAGTGGCGCGAAGGGAAACTTATCCAGCGCTCCATGATGGACCCGCATCTCGAATGGGAAGTGGTGCAGACGCTTGACTCGATCACGCCGGGGAACGCGCACTACAGCGAAAAATCGCGCCTGGCGAAAACGCTGCGCACGGACGGCGTGACGTGGGGCGACGTGCCGAAAGATGAATCGCAACTTGCGCACGCGAACAGCAGCATGACGTGCTACGCCTGCCACACGTCGTGGACGCCCAACTGTTTCGGCTGCCACCTGTCGATGACCGCGAACCAGAAGCGCCCGATGCTGCACAACGAAGGGCTCACGACGCGCAATTGGACTGCCTACAATTTCCAGGTGCTGCGCGATGACGGCTACATGCTGGCCGTGGACGGCACCGTCACCGGGCATCGCGTCGCGCCGGCGCGATCTTCGTGCGCGATTCTGGTGAGTTCGCAAAACGCCAATCGCGAGTGGCTGTACAACACGCAGCAGACCGTTTCGGCCGAAGGCTTCAGCGGCCAGGCGTTTTCGACGTTCGTGCCGCATACCGTTCGCGCGCGCGAAACGAAGCAGTGCACCGATTGCCACGTCTCCGCCGCGCGCGACAACAATGCCTGGATGTCAATGCTCCTGCTGCAGGGCACGAACTTTCTCAACTTCATGGGGCGCTACGTGTACGTGGCTACCGGCAACAAGGGTTTTGAAGCTGTCGTGACCGCGGAGCACGATGAGCCCGAGGCCGTCATTGGCAGCGATTTGCAGCGCATGGCGTATCCCGATGATTTCCGCAAGCACGAGGACCGCAAGCGCGAACTCGCGACAGCGTATCGCCATGGCGGAAACGTTCTCGATATCCAACTGCGCGGAGAATATGCCTACGCGGCGATGGGCGCGGACGGCTTCCGCGTTTTCGACGTCGCCAACATCGACAACAAGGGCTTCTCCGAACGCATGGTGACCGCGCCGGTTTCACCGCTCGGCCAGCGCCTGTATGTAAAGACGAAGTATGCAACCGCCGTCGCGACTCCTACGACGCTTGCCGTCGATCCCCTGCGCACTCAGGATCCTGCGAACGAAGAGCAGAAAATCCATTTGATGTATGGATTCCTCTACGTGACGGACAAATATGAAGGTTTGATCGTCGTCGGCAATCCCGATCTGAAGGGGAAGAATCCCGGCGTTGGCACTCTTCTCGACGGAAATCCGGAAAACAATTTTATCGGCCGCGCGGCCACGTTTAATCCCGGCGGGATCTTGAACGGAGCGCGCCGCATCACGATTGCCGGAACGTACGCGTACATTCTGTGCGACCGAGGCCTCGTCGTCGTCGATCTCGATAATCCGCTCGCGCCGCGCGTGACGGCGGAAATTGGCGCGCCCGATCTGGCGGACCCGCAGGGCGTCGCTGTGCAATTCCGCTATGCCTTCGTCGCCGATCACCAGGGACTGAAGGTGCTCGACGTAACCGATCTCGCGCATCCGCGCATAGTGCCCGGCGCATTTGTGAAGTTGGACGACGCGCGCAATGTCACCGTGTCGCGGACGAATGCGTATGTCTCAGCCGGCAAAAACGGAGTCGCGCTCGTTAATGTCGAAGAGGCCGAGCATCCGCGCCTCGATCAAATGTTTACCGCGGATGGCCAGCTGAATGATGTGAACGACGTGAAAATTGGCGCGGTGGATGCCAGCGTCTTCGCCTATGTAGCCGACGGCCGCAACGGCCTGCGCATCCTGCAAGTGATTTCGCCGGAAGACTCGTCCGAATCCTACGGATTCAGCCCGCGGCCCACTCCGAAATTGATCGCGACTTATCACACGGGCGGTCCGGCGCTCGCGATCTCACGCGGGATCGACCGCGACCGCGCCGTCGACGAGAGCGGCAACCAGCTCGCCGTTTTCGGACGCCGCGGAGCGCGCCCCTTCAACCGCACCGAAGCGGCGAAGCTCTATCTCCGCGACGGCAAACTTTACACCGTCACGGATACGCCTCCGGGCCCGCCGCAGCCGCTTGCAGTCACGGATTCACCAGCACAATCTTTGTACGATCGTGTGCGCGCGCTAATTCACTAATCGATCCGCTTTTGAGTAGCACAGGCTTCAGCCTGTGGAATTTGTCAATTGGGGAAAACCCCACAGGCTGAAGCCTGTGCTACGGGGACTACTTACCCCTCGCGCAATTTGTGTCCGGCGAGGTTGCCGAGGCCATCGTAGGCGGCATACTTATACAGTTCGGAGAGCGTCGGGAAATTGAAAACCAATTCGATGAACGTATCAATCGCGCCGCCGGATTCGAGCACGGCCATGCCGAGGTGGATCAGCTCGGTCGCGCCTTCTCCGAAAATTTGCACGCCAAGCAATTGCTTGTTGTCCGGACGGAAAATCAATTTCAGCATTCCCGTGGATTCGCCGATGATTTGCCCGCGCGCATTGTTGGCGTATTTCGCGCGTCCCACCTCGTAGCTGATTTTCCTTGTCTCGCAGGATTCCGTTGTTTCGCCCACCGCGGAAATTTCCGGAATCGTATAAATTCCCATCGGGAGCTGCGACGCAAGCCGCTGTTTATATGGGAAGCCGAAGGCATGGCACATCGCCACGCGCCCCTGCTCCATGGACGTCGACGCCAGGGCGGGAAATCCGATCACGTCTCCGGCTGCGTAGATGTGCGGCACTCCGGTTTGGTAGTGATCGTTCACGTCAATGTTGCCTCGCTGATTGATCCCCAGGCCGGCTCGTTCGAGGCCGAGTCCTTCGACCGCGCCGCGACGCCCGGCGGCAAACAGCGCCGTTTCCGCTTCCACGGCCTGGCCCGACGCGAGCGCCATGCGAACTCCGCCCGCGATGCGTTCGGTCGCCTTTAGCCGCTCCTGAAAACAGAATTTCAGCCCCAGGCTCGCCAGGCGCGCGCGCAGCAGTTCGGAAATTTCAGCGTCCAGAAACGGAAGCAGGCGTTCGCGGCCATCGACGAGCGTCACTTCGACGCCCATCGCGGTAAAGATCGACGCGTATTCGCAGCCGATCACGCCGCCGCCCACGACGATCATGCTTTTCGGGATGCGGTCCATTGTGAGGATCGAATCGGAATCGAAAATGGTTTTGTCATCAAACGGAATTTCCGGCGGACGGTGAGGCTTGGAGCCGGTCGCGATCAAGATGACTTCGCCCCGAAGATATCGGGGCGCGCCATGCTCGTCTACAGCTTTCACAGTGTGGGCGTCTTCAAACCGGGCCGCGCCGCCGATCACCTCGATTTTGTGAGCGGCAAGGTTTGTCGCAATCTTCAAGCGCTCCGCGGAGACGACCGCGTCTTTGCGGTGCATGAATCCCTGCACCGTCAGCCCTTCGCGCAAGGAGTAATCGATGCCGTAGAGCCCGCGCTGCCGCAGCCCGGAAAAATAAAGCGCCGATTCGCGCAGCGTCTTGCTCGGAACCGTGCCGGTGTTGACGCCCGCGCCGCCCAGATTCGGCTCGCGTTCAACCAGTGCGACGCGCTTGCCAAAATACGCCGCCTGCGCCGCGCCCTTCTCTCCGGCAGGACCCGAGCCGATCACCACGAGGTCAAACGATTCCACGTCGAACGCTCCTCCGGTCCGCAAAAGCTATGCGCCCGATTGTATCAGTAGGACAGCCACTCTTGGCTTTCCCGGAAAGTCTCACCAGGGCGAAAGCGGATAGCCCTGCGGCGGCGGGTGGCTGTCCTACTAAAATCGCAAACTGATCCATCATAAGATTCAAGCGTCCATTGACAACGTTTCCTCGCTCCGACATTCTAGGCGCACAGGTCAGGGTGAATAGCTTGGTTTGGAAGCTGCCTCGGGCTTGATCTTCTACGCGGAGTTTTGCCGAAATGTCATTGCCCAGCGAAAAAAACGTGTCCGCACTCCTCGATGAGCGCCGGACATTCCCTCCCTCGGAGGAATTCAAGCAGCGCGCCAACTGGAATGATCCAGCGATTTACGATCGCGCGGCGAAGGACCCGGAAGGCTTCTGGGCGGAACAAGCGAAGAATCTGGACTGGTTCACTCCGTGGCAGCGAGTGCTGGAGTGGAATGCTCCGTGGGCCAAGTGGTTCGTGGGCGGAAAGCTCAACGTCACCTACAACTGCGTGGACCGGCATGCGCATTCGGCGCGCCGAAACAAGGCAGCCATTATTTGGGAGGGCGAACCCGGCGACACGCGCGTGCTGACGTTTGGGATGCTCGAGCGCGAAGTAAATCGCTTTGCAAACGCGCTGAAATCGCTTGGCGTTGCGAAGGGCGATCGCATCGCGATTTACATGGGCATGGTTCCCGAGCTGGCCATCGCCATGCTCGCCTGCGCGAAAATCGGCGCGGCGCATTCGGTCGTGTTCGGCGGATTTTCGGCGGAAGCGCTGCGCGAGCGCATCAACGACGCGAAGGCGAAAGTATTGATTACCGCGGACGGCGCATGGCGTCGCGGAACCGTTGTCCCGCTCAAGGCCAGCGTGGACGATGCGCTCACCGGAACGCCGACCATCGAAAAAGTGGTCGTCGTGCAACGAGTCGGCAAGGCTACGCCGATTTCCATGAAGCCTGGCCGCGACCTATGGTGGCATGACATCGTCGCAAACGCCTCGGACGAATGTGCCGCCGAGCCAATGGACGCGGAGGACATGCTGTTCATCCTCTACACGAGCGGCACGACGGGTAAACCGAAAGGCGTCGTGCACACGACCGCCGGGTATCTCGTCGGCGTGAGCACGACGCATCGTTACGTCTTCGACATCAAGGAAGACGACGTCTACTGGTGCACCGCCGATATCGGCTGGGTCACCGGCCATTCCTACATCGTGTACGGGCCGCTCGCCAACGGCACGACGACCGTCATGTACGAAGGCACGCCCGACTTCCCCGACCGCGGCCGTTTCTGGGAACTGATCGACAAATACGGCGTCAACATTTTCTACACCGCACCGACGGCGATTCGCACGTTTATGCGCTGGGGCAAGGAGTTTCCAGCGAAGTACAAACTTTCATCGCTGCGGCTGATCGGAACCGTGGGCGAGCCGATCAATCCCGAGGCGTGGATCTGGTATAACGAAACCATCGGCCACGGGCGCTGCCCCATCGTCGATACCTGGTGGCAAACCGAAACCGGCTGCATCATGATCTCTCCCCTGCCCGGCATCACCGCTACAAAACCCGGCTCCGCCACGCGCCCGATTCCAGGCATTGTCGCGGAGGTGGTGGATGTCGAAGGCAAGCCGGTTGGTCCGGGCGGTGGTGGTTACCTGGTACTAAGCAAGCCGTGGCCCTCGATGCTGCGCACCGTGTACGGCGACCCGGATCGCTACGTGCAAAATTACTGGTCGCGCTATCCCGGAAAATATTTTACCGGTGACGGCTGCAAGCTGGACGAAGACGGCTATTTCTGGCTGCTCGGCCGCGTGGATGACGTGATGAACGTCTCCGGCCATCGCATCTCGACGTACGAGGTGGAAAGCGCGCTGGTGGATCATTCCTCGGTGGCCGAGGCCGCGGTGATCGGCAAGACGCACGAAATCAAAGGCCAGGGAATCTCGGCGTTCGTTACGCTGAAGGAAGGCATCCAGCCGAGCGACAAGCTGAAAGAAGAATTGAAAAATCACGTCTCCACGAAAATCGGATCCGATCGCCAAGCCTGACGATATTTTCTTCACCGCCGAACTGCCCAAAACGCGCAGCGCCAAGATCATGCGCCGCTTGCTGCGCGATATCGCCGAAGGCCGCGTCCTCGGCGACACCA
The DNA here is from genome assembly GCA_963833595.1 of uncultured Acidobacteriota bacterium. Lineage (GTDB taxonomy): Bacteria > Acidobacteriota > Terriglobia > Acidiferrales > UBA7541 > Palsa-360. Next base: position 174,076 of record CAWHYM010000013.1, read on the forward strand.
CAACGCTCGCCGATCCTACGGTCATCGCCAGGCTCAAAGAGCAAGCCAAGGATGAGGGGTAGGAGTTTTACAGGAGGAAACAATGAAAGTAACTCAGCGAATTCAAAGTCATCGGTGATGTTCATCCGTAGGAATGGCTCTTCTGGTGGCAATTCTCACGGCGAGTTGCCGGTGCCGAGCTCCGATCTCAGACGAAAACCCACGACGGGAAAGCAGCAATTGCGCAAACGGTCACAAGAACCCAAGCAATGCACCCTGGAAGGTCGCGCTGACATCGGCATTCCGGAAGCACCACCCGCGGCTGATTAGGATCGCGTCAACCGACAAGCAGTGACATCGGAGAGAAATGCGAGCAGGGCAGATACCGATCCTGATGCGCACGGGAAAACCGTTCGTGGAAAATGAGATCGATGGCTTCGACGTTCCTCCCGTTGCACGATTCCACGGACAACATGATCGACGCAGTCGGACGTGGCTTCAAATCCGCGCCAAGCTTCAGAGGCAGCCTCGGTGACCGAGCAGGCGCAGAAAATCGCCGCCGAAATGAAGCGCAGACTCCCTCAAAGACCACGCTTCCCAATTGGAGCGTTCGAATAGCGGTTTCAGCGGTTGACGCTCCGGCCTACACAACCTAACATGTAGCGTATGCTTTCCGATGCCCAGACCCCGGTAGAAGTGTCTCCGCGGCGCTCTCGCCGACCAATTTGGCCGGCCTCTGCGCAGCCTGCGCGTTTCGGTGACCGACCGGTGCAATCTGCGCTGCAACTACTGCATGCCGCAGGAGGAGTACGTCTGGCTCCCGCGGCAGGAACTGCTGACTTTCGAGGAAATTGCGCGGCTGGTCGAGGTGTTTACCTCGCTGGGCGTCGAAGACGTGCGCCTCACGGGGGGCGAGCCGCTGCTGCGGCGCGATCTTCCGCAACTTGTTCGAATGCTTGCGGCCAATCCCCGGATTCGCGATCTCGCGCTCACGACCAACGGCGTTTTGTTCGCCGAGCAAGGCGAAGCCTTGCGCGCGGCGGGATTGCATCGCGTGACGCTCAGTTTGGACACGCTGCAGCCAGAGCGGTTCGCGGCGCTCACGGGGCGCGACACGCACGCGCAAGTGCTGGCGGGCATTGCAGCCGCGCGCCAGCTCGGATTTCCGAAGCTCAAGCTGGATACCGTCGTCCTGCGCGGCACCAACGACGACGAACTCGCCGACTTGATCGAATATGGCCGCGGCGTTGAAGCAGAGGTGCGCTTCATCGAGTACATGGACGTCGGCGGCGCGACGGAATGGTCGCTCGAAAAAGTTTTTACGCGCGCCGAAATGCTCGAGCAGCTTACGAAGCGCTACGGAACAATCACGCCGCTCAATGAAAACTCCTCCGCGCCCGCCGAGCGTTTCCGGCTTTCGGACGGCACCGTGTTTGGCATCATCGCTTCGACCACGACGCCATTCTGCAGGAGCTGCGACCGCAGCCGCCTGACCGCGGATGGGTTCTGGTATCTGTGCCTGTACGCGCAAGCGGGGATCGATCTCCGCCAAATGCTGCGCGCGGGCGCTACGCCCGAGGAGATTGCCGCGCGCATTTCCACCGTCTGGCGCGCGCGCACGGATCGCGGCGCGGAGTTGCGCGCCGCCACGGGCCACCGCGGCGTGCTTGTAGGGATCGAGCAGCTTCGCCAGGATCCCCACCTCGAAATGCACACCCGCGGCGGATAGAAATTGATCCTCGCCCCAGTAGGACAGGCTTCAAGCCTGTCGCTTTTGTGGCAGGACTCCCAACGCAAACCCGACAGGCTTGAAGCCTGTCCTACTTAAGCACCACGTCCAATCAGAGTGTGAAGCTGGTATAGACCGATGTGCGCAGCGCGTTCGTGTAGAGGTGATCTGCCCAATAGCGGCCGAACCGCCAGCCGATTTCCCACCGGTTGCTGATCTTCTTGACTTTGTATGCCATGGACGAATCCAGCTCACTGCCGTAGTGAATGTGAGGGTAGTCCGAGTGATAGTCGTAGTAGATTACGGTAGCAACGGCCCCGCCCAGAAAGCGTATGGGCCCGCTGGCCGACAAATAGCGGGCTTCCAGGCCGTTGCCGCCAGCTTCAGTTGGATCGTTGAAAAACAAGTCCGTCCAACCGTTGCGAGGGGGAGCGAGCGGGGTGGTCAATAAGTCGGTGGCGCTCCGGCCTCCCAAAAAAGCATAGCCCGCTTTTAGGCTGAAATCCCGCCAGCCTGGACCTAGTTCGCCCAAATAGTAGTTCTCGTCCATCTTGTTAGGATTGGTGCCAAAGTTCATCTGCTTAGCGAACTCCGCCGTGTAAACAAGGCTCCAATTTTCGTTGAATTGGTAAGGCCCGTTCACCCGCAAGCCGTACGTCTGGCTGGAAAGGGCGAATTGAGCGGGCTCTCTATAATCAACCAACAAGCCGTAAAGGGACACATTGATATGGTCCGGTTTGTTCCAGGCAAGGTTCATCATGTGCGTGTGCATGGACGGGTGGCCGTCGGTTGCGTCGTAACCCACCTCTCGATAGAAGTGGTTGATAAATGCGTAGGTAAAGGAAAAATTCAGAGGCAGCTCTGTGTCCAATTTAGCTGCATCGAAGCTTCCGTGGATCTGGCGCCAGGTAGAAGAGCTTAGAAAACGCCCGTCGTTGAGCGTAATCTCCTGGCGCCCGACGGTCATCAACAGCTTCTTGTGCGGGACGCCATGCGCCCATTTCAGATACCCCTGGTTAAATTCCAAGCTTTGGGGGTCCAGGATGGCGGGGAGATTCGGGCGGTTCTGAGAGGGAAGCGTTGGATCGCTGAAGTCCGCAGGTCCAGTGACCACCACCGCTTCGCCCTCTGCGAAAACGGAGAATCCGTGATAGTCCGGTGTTTCGTATCCGAGCGCCAGCCGGAGGGTCGGAGCATAGGCGGTTGCAGTAAATGGCGCGCCATCGCGTTCGAAGCCTTCGAAGCGAAACCGGGCGTTAAAGGAAATTTTTCCTTCCTTGAGCCACGGCCAAATCGAGCGGGAAACCAGCTCTTTCGGCGTCTGATCCAGCGACACCTGATTTTGTGGGGCCTGACCCTGCGGGGCCTGACCCTGCAGGGTCTGAACTTGTAGGGTCTGATCTTGAGCCGTCTGATCTTGCGGTGCCTGATCCTGCGCCGCCACGGGAAGTGGAGCGACGCTGCAAAAGATGGCGCCAAGGGATAAAGCAGCAATTCTAGAGGCCCATTTCAAATTCATGATCGCTTGGCCTTGTGTGGCGCAAGCAAACATTCCTTCTCATAAGCGTGATTAAATCCTTCCATTGAACGCACAAACCTGTAGCAGTGAGCAGATATCCCCATTTTAAATTCACCCGTGCCACATATCCTACATCAAGCGACCACTCAATTGCATGGCATTGGCGTTCGAGTAGCTCAGTCACGCCGCCGCAGGACCGTGTGGTTCCCCGTTCGTATGCGCGACGAAAACCTCGCCCCCTCGGCAGGCTCGAACCGGCGCTTTCTCCAATGATTGCCGCGAAATAATCAGTTGCCAAAAGGCAGCACGCACCTCGCTATGAGGCTCGAATCAAAATTGCGGCGAACATCTGTTTTGTTTGGGAATACCACTCAGGTCGAGGATAACTACGAGAACGAGTCCTAGCCGCTCAGACCACCGACTCCGCAGTCCACATGGATACGCGGTCGCGCCCCTCGCGCTTCGCGCGATACAAAGCCTGGTCGGAAGCTCTCAGGACTTCACCCATAGTTGTACCGTGGTCAGGAAAAAGAGCCACGCCCATCGAGATGCTGACGGCTCCCAGGAGCTGGCCGGCATACTCCACGCTCAGTTGTTTGACTTGCTGACGCAGGATCTCGGCTCTTTGGAGAGCGCCGGGTAAACTAGAATCGGTGAGCACGAGCGCGAATTCCTCTCCACCGTAGCGGCAGGCGATATCCTGGCCCCGCGTGTTCCTTTTCAAGAGGTCTCCGAGTGCACGAAGAAGCGTGTCGCCGGCCTGGTGGCCAAACGTATCGTTAAACCGCTTGAAGTGGTCAAGGTCCATCATGACGATCGCAACCGAGATCTTGCTGCGCTTCGCCCGGCTGAACTCCCGTTCCAGAGATTCTTCCATGTAGCGGCGATTGAAAAGTCCCGTGAGTGAATCGCAAATAGACTGATTGCGAAGACTCTCCCTCAATTTTAGATTCCAAAGCGCCAAGGCAACCTGTTTGGCGAGCACCGCGGCGAGCCGGCGTTCCGATTCGCCCGAGGATCTGGGCGTGGATTCCTGCTGTTCCTGACCGCGCATCATTTGCAAACTCACGATTCCAAGCGCTTCCCCTTGCGCCATCAGGGGGACACAAAGAGACTCCGTCACTTCCGTCAGATCGATGTGGCGACAAACCGATCCCTTTTCCCCGCGCCGGAATAATTGCGGCTGGCTCCGACGCAAGGCCCAGCAATCATCCGGGGCAAAGACACGTTTAACAAGACCGGCCTGGCCCCAATCGGAAACGGTCTCCACTGTTGTTCTGGAAGCGCTGGTGACACACAGCGCGCCCGACCAATTTGGAAATAGTTGTTCCGCCTTGGTGCAAATCTCCACGTAAGCCTCATCTGCCTCCTTACAAGCCTGAAGCCGGCTTCCCATTTCGCTCAAGAGATTGATTTCCTTCGAGCGCTGCTCCAATTCCTGCACTTTCTCAGCCAACTCCTGGTTGGCATTATGCAGACGGATTTCCGCCTGTACGCGCTCGGTAACGTCTTGAATACTGGCCACCAACTTCTGCGGCTCATTCGTTTTCGGATCGAGAATGATATCGCCCCGTTCGAGGATGTTTCGTTCCGTGCCGTCCGGACGAACAGTCCTGAAATCGATGGCAAATGGCTTGGCCTCATGTATGGCGCGGTCCAGCGCCTTTCGCACGTTCTCCTTGTCATCTGGATGGATGGAGCGGAAGTAGCTCTCCCGCGACACTTCGACCCCTCCGGGCTCATACCCGAAAATCCGAAACACTTCGTCGGACCAACGCACCGGGTTCTTTTCCGGTTCATCAAGGTTGGCGAGATCCAGCTCCACACTTCCAAAATGGGCGATCCGCTGCGCAGCCGCCAAGTTGGCCTCGCTCTGCCGCAACCGCTGCTCTGCTTCCTTGCGCCGAGTGATGTCCCGGTGCAAGCCGACGATCCCCACAATCGCTTCGCTCTTGTCGATCAAGGGAACTTTGGTCGTTTGGAGCACCGTCACGTTTCCTTCAGCATCCACTGCCGTTCTCTCCGTCTCCATGGATGCCCCGCCCGATCTCATAGCCTGCAGATCGTCCGCGTGCAAGGGGGTGGCCCGCTCTTTCGGAAACAAATCAAAAACCGTCTTCCCCAATAAATCGTCGGGAGACTTCATTCCATGACGTGCAGCGAACGCCTTGTTCGCAAGTAGGTAACGGCCCTCCGTATCCTTGGCGAAAATACTGTCGGGGATGTTATCGGCCACGGTACGAAGGAGATTGCGCTCCAGAGCCAGCTTTTTCTCTGCTTGGGCGTGCAGCGAAAGGGCTCGTCCGAGTTTCCGCGTCAAGTAGTAGCTGCCAATCACTGCTGCGACAGTCCCTACTAAAATAGTCGTCGCCTGATGTTGCAAGGAGTTCAAATGGGGGAAAAGGAGGTGCTCCAATCTTTCAAATACGGTTAAGCCCGCTGCGACAAGAAGAGTCAGCCACGCGAGACCTTTCCAGTCCGTTCCGAAGTCGGAGCGTACCTCGACCTCCTGTTCCGAAAGGGCTGTGTTTAATTTTCCTGGCGCCTCGCTGGTTTTCATAGAACTCACCGACACGGCTCCATCTATCTATAGCTGCGGTCTACAGAGGGAAGTTATCTCTGGTTTAGAATAGCCCTCCAAACGCGAAATACTTCATAAACCTTATCCCGTGTGATTAAATAGCTAATTGCGATCAGGTTTTGCCAGATTTTCTCATTGCCGGCGCCGTCACATAAAGAGCTGTCAATGCCTGCGCTTCCGTCCACTCAGTCCGTGGAAACATTGTGGTTGGAAAGTGGCCACGGCGGAATCGCTGGCGGGTTCAAAACGGCTCCAAATCCCTGTATAGTTTAGCGATGCCACTCGGCACCAAAGCGCGGAGGCGATTGCGATCCTGGCGCACGCGTGTGCGCGAATTGCGCGGCGTCGTGAGAGGGATCGTCTCGACGCGGCATCCGCTGCTCGTGCATATCATTCCGATCCGGCGCTGCAATCTGGCCTGCACGTATTGCAACGAATTCGACGATTTCTCGAAGCCAGTGGACACCGCGGAAATGATTCGCCGGATCGACCGTCTGGGGGAGCTCGGCACGTCGGTCGTCACGATCAGCGGCGGCGAGCCGCTCTTGCACCCGGAACTCGACCTGATCATCGCACGCATGCGCAAGAATGGAATCCTTTCCGGGATGATCACGAACGGTTATCTCCTCACCGCCGAACGAATCGAGCGGCTCAATCGCGCAGGGCTCGAATACCTGCAGATCAGCATCGACAACGCGACGCCCGACGAAGTGTCGATGAAAAGCCTCAAGGTGCTCGATCAGAAATTGAAGTTGCTCGCCGAGCACGCCGTGTTTCAGGTGAACATCAATTCCGTGCTCGGCAGCGGCGTGAAAAATCCGGAGGACGCGCTCCGGGTTGCGCGCCGCGCTCAGGAACTGGGCTTCACCAGCACCGTGGGCATACTGCACGACGGCCAGGGGCAACTGAAACCGCTCGGCGGACGCGAGATTGAAATCTTCGAAGAAATCATGGCGATGGGCAAGCGCGGGTTTTCGCGCATCAACGGGTTCCAGCACAACATCGCCAAGGGCAAGACGAACGACTGGCGATGCCGCTCCGGCTCTCGCTACCTCTACATCTGCGAGGACGGACTCGTGCATTGGTGCTCGCAGCAGCGCGGCTATCCGGGCATTCCGCTGGAAAAATACACGACCGAAGATCTGCGCCGCGAATACTTCACAAAAAAAGATTGCGCGCCGCTCTGCACGGTTTCCTGCGTGCAGCAGATCGCCGTGGTGGACAACTGGCGCGGGCCGCAAACGCTGAAGCCCATCGCCACTCCGCCGTCCTCGCCGGAATCGCTCGTGCAGCTGCGTTAGGAAGTGATTCGTGATTTGTGATTCGTGACTCGTGCAAACCTCACGCTTCGTCTCTGTTTTCTCTGCGCCCTCTGTGTTCTCTGTGTTAAAAGCTTTTGCATTCTTGCGCGACTCGCACACAATAAAATCTTTCAACACAGAGAACACAGAGGGCGCAGAGAAGAGACAACTTGAGGCAGGCCATCGTCGCAACTGAGAGAAACTATGAGCGCGCTTGAACGGAATTTTCAGAGCGCGCCGCGTCACCACCATGCATCTGCGGCGAAACAAACGCTTTTCGTCCCAGCCAAGGCTTGAACACACGCCTCCACCACATCAGCAGGCCCGTAAGGAAAAAGGCCAAGGGCGATTCCAGTCCAAAGGTGAATCTGGAAAAGAGCCTTGCGCAGCACGAGGGCTTGCGGGCGCGTCCGCCATTTGTCCCAAGCGTTCATATTTCCGTCACGAGTGGAAACGTTTTACACCATCTTCGTCGAGAATCGATGACGTTTCGGCCTGTCCTTGCGAATCCTCTTGCGGGCATGACTGTTTTCTTGACATATCCGGGGACTCCTCCTAAACTCATTCACGTCCCCCCCCAGCCCTGACGTTCGCGGGCAAAATTCATGCTATTTAAAGAGGGTATACCCATGTCATATTCGCGGTGGACTCACTCGCGCAAACTCATCCTATTTTCGTTAATTGCTATTCTTCCAGTAGCTTTGGCCGCGGTTCTGGTCAGTTGTGGCGGCTCCAATTACGGGATGTCGCCGGCCGGAATGGGAACGATCAACGTGAGCTTGACCGATCCGCCAACCTGCCAGGCTCCCAAAGGAAATTTCCAGCATGTCTATGTCACGATTCGCTCGGTCCAGGCAAACATCAATGCAACCGCAGATGATAATTCCTCGGGATGGCAGGAACTTGCGCCGCAATTGAATGCTCAGCCCATGCAGATCGATCTTTTCTCCGCGGCCTCAACGACCTGCCTGCTGACCTCGCTCGGTTCCAATACGGCGCTACCGGCCGGAACTTATCAGCAAATCCGCCTGCTTCTGGTGCCGAACAGCGGATGGACCGGCCCGACTCCCACAACGAACAATTGCGACAGTGAGGGCTTTAACTGCGTCGTGCTCGCGGACAATTCCATCCACGAGATGGAACTTTCGAGCCAGGCAAACACAGGTTTGAAAATTCCTCCCGGACAAATCGTCGGAGGACCCATCTCGGTCGCGGCCGGACAGGACGTCGACCTCAACATCGATTTCAATTCCTGCGCATCCATCATTCAGCAAGGAAATGGACAATATCGCTTGAAGCCGGTGCTGACAGCGGAGCAGGTGGGCACAAATAATACGGGGATCAGCGGTCAGATCGTCGATGCGACGACGAACCTCCCGATCGTTGGGGGAACCATAATTGTTGCTTTGGAAAAGCAGGATCTGACCGGGACAGACACTATTTTTATGCAAGCCGATGCAGATTCCTCCGGCTACTTCAATTTTTGCCCGCTACCATCGGGCGCCACTTTTGATGTCGCGGCGGTCGCCATCAATGGCGCTGGCGTCGCCTACAATGCCACCGTAGCCATGGGCGTTCCGGGCGGCACGAACCTCGGCGCGATTCCTCTGACCGCAGAGACGGGAACAACTCCAGGTCCGGCTACGTTCCAGGGCTTCGTCACGGCGACGAAGGGGACAGCGCCCGCATCCATTGATGCTCTTGTCTCCGCGATCCAAACCATCACCGTGGGCGGCGGGGCAACTTTGCCCGTGACCATCCCGGCCGAGGGAATCTCGACGACGAACCTCTCCCTGGATTCGTCCACTGGCTGCCCGTCGAGCGCTCCCGCGAATACAGATTGCGCGCAGTACACCCTGATCGAGCCAGCCAGCAATCCCAGCGTGGGAATTTTCTCCTCGGGGAAGGTTTCCTCCTATTCCCCGCCCGCCGCCGGCGATGTCCTGTATTCAATCCGGGCAAACGCGTTTGTGCCGATGAGTGGCGGCACGACCGATTGCACGCCGTCTTCGATAACCGTTACCCAGGACTCGAGTTCGAACCCGTTGAAAGCGCTCCCCGGCCCGCCGATTTCGCCGAAGGAAATCGATTTCATTGGGTGCTCTTGATCCAACCGCTGTAACAGGCTGTGCGCGGCTAAATAGAACGTGACGGGCGACCCGGGCAAGCCTCGGGTTCGCCCTCTGCGTTCTCTGTGTCCTCTATGTTAAAAAGTTTTACGGCCTTGTAGCTGCGTTCAAAACAGTTTGAAATTTAGGTTGCCTCATAGAATCTGGAAGGAATCTACCGAGGAGCCGGTGAGAAATGCGGATCAGGTTTCTTTGCCTCCGGACAACACGCGGTCTACGGAGAATGCGCCGCCGCCTGCAAACAGGATGGCCAGAGCCATTGCGACCATCAGAAACTGAAACTCCATTCCCTCGCCCTTTTGCTTGCCGGCCCAGTTGATAAACATCCCGAACCGGCTGGTCGTCGTGATCGCAGCGACGGTCATGTCAACCGCGATACCGAAAGCAGCGATGCGGCTGAGGCACCCGAGGATCAATCCCAACGAGCCGAAGAATTCCGCCATAATGACGAGGAACACAAGTGGGGCCGGAAATCCTCTCTGGCCAAAATTGTGGATCGTGCCTGTGAAGCCGGCGCCTCCAAACCAGCCGAACATTTTTTGCATTCCGTGTGGAAGCATCACGCCCCCGGCAACGACTCGAATGAGCGTCAGTATCCAATCCTTCCTGGTCCTGAGTAATTTGGTGAACGTAAGCGACTCCCGGGCTTTCGCCAGTTTTTATATCTCCGATGGAGCACAAAAACGGAGGACGATCCCTCGATCGATCATTTATTCAGCAGGGGAATGTCTTTGCCCTTAGGAGGCATCGGAATCGATTTCAGGAACGCATAGATATCGGCCAGGTCCTGGTCCGGAAGCGCTTTGCTGGCATAGGGAGGCATATTATTCTTCGGACTTCGAACGTAATTCTGAAATCCTTCGAACGAAAGCAGCGGAGGACCGATGCGCGCCGCGCCGGTCTGCGCCGCGCCCTGGCCCTGCCGGCCGTGGCACTCATAGCATCCGTCCGCATTGAAAAGCTTTTTGCCGTTCTGTGCGTTGCCGGTGGGAGGAGTGTCGGAAGACTGCTGCGCTCGCGCAACCGGAAACCCGAATAGCATCGCCGCAAAAACAAAAAGAAATACGGCAACGAATCTACTCGGCCTGCCCATACGGCTCGCGTTCAAATCCATTCGTTGTACCTTGTTCGCTTCCGCTTGACGGTCAGGCCATCTCATCACGCGCATCTCCTTTTCAAGGTTATCGGTTTTTCCCTTATCGAGGCTGCGTGACGACGTCCACGAGGGCCGGCTCGCCGCGCTTCACCACTTCGATTGCGCGCTTGATCGCGGGTCCGAGTTCTTTGGGATCCGAGATCGGTCCTTCTCCGTACATGCCCATGCTCTCCGCGAGCTTCGCGTAGGAAACGTCCGGGCCGGTAATGGTCGTGCCCGTTCCGCAGTTCGAGATGCCGCGGCTGTGCCGGTCAGCCATGATCTGCACCTGCATCACTTCCTGATGATACGCGCGGTTGTTGTGCATGATGTGCAGCAGCGGAATCTTGTGGTGCGCGGCGGTCCACAAAATCCCGGGAGCGTACATCAGATCGCCGTCGCATTGAATGTTGACCGTCAGGCGCCCGTGCTTGCGATTGGCAAGCGCCGCGCCCGTGGCTGCGGGTGCGTTGTAGCCGATTCCGTAGCCGCCCGCGTTGCCAATGTACTGGTAATGCTTGTCAAAACTCCAAAGCCGTTGCGGCCACTTGCTGACAAACGTCGTGGCGCCGACGAGCGACCAGTCCTCATCCTGAATTTGCGACCACAGCTCCATGCACATTCGCGCGGTGCTGATCGGGCTCGCGTCCCAGGCAAAGGCCGCCGCGTCCCGCGAACCTTCGAGCGCCCGCATATGCGCCGCCTTGAGCCGCACGCCGCGATCCTGAAAGGCGCGTTTGCGGTCATCCGTGGAGAGGCGCTTGACCGCCTCGGTCAGGAAAGGCAGCGTCGCTTCCGAATCCGCGGCGATGGCGATGTCCACTTCGTTGTAGCGCTGGAAATCCTGGTAGTTCGCCTTGATGTAGAGATCATCCGAGCTGATCGTGATGAGCTTCGCGTTCGGCTTGGTGCCTGGCCGCGAAGTGCGTTCGATCTGGTCGCGATAGGTATGCGTGATGCCGTAAAAATCGGCAACATCGAGGCCGAGAATCACATCCGCGTCGGCAATCGCCGCTCGGGCGCGGTCGGATTGATTCAGCGGATTGCGTGTGGGAAAGTTCATCCGGCCAGCCTGATCGACGACCGAACATTGAAGCGCCTCGGCAAGATCGACCAAGCACGCGAGACCTGCGGGCGTTCGCGCCGTGCGGTCGGCCACAATCACTGGATTCTCCGCCGCAACCAGAAGCCGCGCCACTTCGGCGACGGAACCAGAATCTCCCACGGGCGGCATCTCGGTGGTCAATTTCGGGATGCGAATCTTCAAATCGGAAGAGATCGCGCTTTCTTGCAGATCGCCATCCGCCACGAGAACGACAGGCATCGTTGGCGGCGTCATCGCGACTCGATAGGCGCGATCCGCCGATTCGGCAAAATGCTCGAGTGAAATGGGGAGATCGTCCCACTTCGTAAAATCGCGCACGATCGCCGCCGCATCCTGCACGCTGTGATCCCACTCCACGCCCGGCGCGCGCTTCGTCTCATCGATGATGTTCCCGAGAATTACATAAACCGGGACGCGATCGCAGTAAGCGTTATAAATAGCCATCGCCGCGTGCTGCACTCCGACCGTCCCGTGCGCGAGGACCAGCAGCGGCTTGCCCTCGATTTTGTAGTAGCCATGGGCCATCGCAACCGAGGATTCTTCATGGCAGCACGTGATGAATTCGGGGCTTTTGTTCCCGCCGTAGTTGATGATGGATTCGTGAATCCCCCGAAAACTCGATCCTGGATTCGCGCAAACGTATTCAAAGCCCAGCGACTTGATCACATCCACCATGAAGTCTGACCCGGTGCGATTCGCAGTCAGGACCTCCGCGCCGGACGGAACCTCCGCTTCCGCCTCTGGAGACATGGGAGGCGGAGCGACGCGCTTCAGTTCGGCTGGCTGCGCCGCAATACTTGCCGGCACGGCCGCCAATGCCGCGGCCCCTGCTGCTGCGCCCTTCAGGAAATTTCGGCGATTGACAACGGGCTTGGTTTGCTTAGCCATGAGTTTGCACCTCGGTTTCGCGGTAATTTGCTCTTTATAACACATGGATTGAGCCGGATGCCACCCCACAAGGCAGCGGATTTCAATACACAGCTTTGACGCTCGCAGCGTGCCGTCCGTTACTTCGGTGAACGCAAATTGCCGCCGTTGCTATCCCGGAACACTGTACCTCAGCGGCGTTGACGCTCCCTTGCCGGGAGGCTATGTTCGAATGGAAGGACGTGCGGTGTGCTGGCGGTTCCCCCAGGGCAATACTGCCTTGGCGCTAGCGCTTCCTGAGCACTGTAAGGATTTACGCCAGTTCCGCGCCTGCACTGTTCACTGACCAGGCCCAGCCGGGTCATTGAGCCGTCTCAGTACGCCCGCGCGTCAAACATAAGTGACCACCTTAACCAAAGCAGGCCGCTACGATCTTCGTGAAGAATTGGGCCGCGGCGCCATGGGCGTCGTGTTTCACGGATTCGATCCGATGATCGGCCGGGACGTTGCGGTTAAAACCTTGCGGCTGTCCGAGGCGGGGACGGGATTGTCGCGCGAAGAATTAATCGGCCGATTCCAGACCGAGGCGCGCGCGGCAGGCCTGCTGGCCCACCCCAATATCGTCGTGGTCTTCGACGCAGGCGAGGAAGGCGGACTGTTCTACATCACGATGGAGTTCGTGGAGGGGCGAAGCCTGCAAACGCTGATCGATGCGCATCAGCCTTTTCCTGTGTCCCGCGTCTTGAAGCTGATGGAACAGATCTGCTCCGCGCTCGATTTCGCGCATCAGCATAATGTCGTGCACCGCGACATCAAACCGGCGAACCTCATGCTGACTTCGGACGACACCGTCAAAATCACCGACTTCGGCACGGCAAAAATTCTTCAATTTGGCACGGCGCAGACGGCGCACGTCATGGGAACGCCGTCCTATATGTCGCCGGAACAAGTGAAGGGCACGCCCGTCGACGGCCGCTCGGACATTTTTTCCCTGGGCGTGATCCTCTACGAATTGATGACCGGAGAAAAACCATTTCCCGGGCAAAACATCACCACGGTCATCTACAAAATTATCAACGAAGAGCCCATCCCGCCGAGGTCGCTCGATTCTTCCATCCACCCGGGTCTCTCGGCTGTGATTAGCCGGGCTCTGGCGAAGGACCCCGCCGCGCGATACCAAAGCTGCCATGAATTACTAAGCGCTTTGAAGAATTACCACGAAATGATGAGCCCCGACGCAACGGTGAGAATGGCGCCAGTCAGTTCGCAACCTGCGCCGGGAGGGAGCCGCCCTGCCGCTCAACCGCCCCGGATAGCCGCAGTTCCGGTGGCTGCAGCCTCCCATGAGGCCGACCCATCCGCCCAATTCATGTTGCCGGTCGGAGTAGAAGAGGAAACCCGGAAAAAGCCCGCAAGCCTTCTGCTCACGTTCATTTTGCTTGGGATCATTGGGTACTCGGGATATCGCGTCTACCCTCCGCTGCTGGATTTGTGGCAGCGCGCCCGTGAACCTGTGGAAACAATGGTGACTCGTGCAAAGCCTGCTTCTGCTCCGGCCGCGTCGATTGTCGAAACCTCCAATGTGAAGCCGGAAGCCCAATCCATCGACACACCGCAGACATCTGCGCCGCGCCGGCAACGGCAACCGCTGCGGCGTCAGTGGAAAAGGCCGCCCCGCGGGATGCGCCGCAGCCATTGGCGGGGCCCGTCGGTACAGCGAAAGCTCCCGAGGCTGCTCTTGCGACAGCCGGCAGCGCTGATAAATCAATCGCGCCCCAAAAACCAGCCCCTCCCGCGGGGCCTTCCCCAGCGCATTTGCTCGAATCGAAATTGCGTGCCGAATTAGCTGGCCAGCCGCTTGCTGATAAAGTGAAAATTCAGGCGACGGCAAACGCTCTCACGCTTTCCGGACTCTCTGACTCTCGCCGAACACCGAGAACTATTACAGCACTTGCGTACGGTCCCTGCCGGAGTTCGAGTGATCGACGACACCGAATATGCCGAGGATCTGAATGCAACTCCCGCGCCTGCCTCGGCGGGTTGGATTTTGGTGCGATCGTCTCCCCCGGGCGCCAGAATTCTTGTGGACGGGGCGGAAACTGGCCTGCGCACTCCAGCACGGTTGGAATTGCCAGTGGGAGAACACGACGTTAGTTTGGTGCACCAAGGATTTGTGACCGTCCATCGGAACGTGTCGGTGGATCAGGGTCAAACGATGCAATTCACAGAAACTCTAACAACAGAATAAACCTATTGTTTTGTGATATCTACAGACATTCATAGCCTTGCGGAAAAGAGGCTCGTAGCCGCAAAAGAGCAGGATATCTTGCTATAGATGTACTTCCCTCCCTTGTAACAATTCTATCCACAATATTCGCGTGGGTTAATTCATAGGCGTCCGAGGGTTAGCAATTCCCTGTATTTCAACTACCTAGAGGCGCATCCTGACGGCAGGCGGCTTGCTCTTGATCTTAATGGAGAATACCCGCATGCCCCGTTGCATAGGGTGAGATGGGAACTACCGCCTGAACGAACTTGAAAACACCAGTTTGTGGCTAGTCCAGGGACCCTACGATATTTCAGCAAGGGACCGTCTTCAGAATGAAAGTCCTCGACAATTCGACGATCAAACCAAGCGAGGATGTCCCAGTTGTAAGCGCCGTACCGATCCCTCCGCGTAAGCCGGAACCTGCCCTTGCCGAAGTGGTTCCCGTTCGCCCGGCATTTTCGAATGCCGAGACGGCTGTAATTTTTTTCCTCCGGCAATTCCGAGTTTTATTGGGCGCGGCGCGCCTGTATCAGCGAAATCATCCGCGACTGATGGAAATCCTGGCCTCCACGGAGCAGCAGTTACGCATCGCGCTGGCGGCGCGGTCTCCGCTGGTGGTGGCAGTGGAACCGAATGGAATCCTCCTGCCCCGTCAGGAAGGGAGCGCCGCCGAACTCCTGCATGACCCGCGCGGCGAATTGCGAGCGCTGGCGGAAGAACTTCTGCGCAGCGGCATTTGCTCGTTCCTCTTCACTCATCCCATCAACGTCGGTGAACTGGATTTATTGGCGCATGAAATCAGCCGGGTTCCGCGCAGCGCTTCTCCTGGCGATACGGCATCACGAAAATTGTGGGACAACTGGATCAAGAATCGCGGCGTGGTCGGAATTCGAATAAATATTCCGACCGAGCGGCGCGATTCCCTGCTGCTGGCAAGCCTGATGTCCGCGGTGCTTGCTTACGATAATGCGGCGCAACATTCCTCCTACTCTCGCGCCGTCCGGACGATGCCGGAGACGCGCTTCGAGCAGATCGCGGCCACATTGCGCGTGTTGGAAAAATTGGCGCCGCCTAACGATCCGGAAATGCAACCATCCACTGAAGATGTTGCGCGGCGTTTTCACTCCGTTGTATCGGGAAGCGAACAGTCTTCTATCTCCCTGATCGTGTACGGGGTCTCCAATGTAAAACCGCGCGAAGGCGAAACACTGGAGCCGTATGTGGACAGGCTTACCGATGAACTGGTGCTGGCATTCGTGAAGCAGGAGTTCCACGCGGGCCGGACAACTCCACCGGCGCTGGTCCCCTTGCTCGTCCAACTGGACCGGGAACGCGGTCAAGCGGACAATACGGGAACCAGCCGGTTTGGCGGGTCGCAGCACGACGAACTGCGCGTCTCGATTCTATGCGAAAAATTCTGGAATGCGCTGCCCGCCCGGGTGAAAGCGAAAACGTTGCGGAGCCGCGACGCGTGGTGCGTGCCCGCGACCGTGGTGGCTCGCTTCCTCGAACCTCTCGCCGCAGCCGCCGAAAAAAAGAAAGCCGATGCGGCGGCGCGCGAGGGCCGCGCTGTGCTGCTGGCGTATGCGCGGTGCCTGGAATCGGAAGAGGGCAAGGCGCGGCGTGCCGTGGCCGCGGGTCTCGCGGAAATCGCGCCGCAAATGGAGCGATTGTGGCCTCATTCCTCGGCAGCCGACTTTGGGCGGGGGATTGTGCAGGCTCTTCTGCTGGAAACTTCGCCCGGGATCGCGGGACTGCTGTCCGCGGCGGTCGAGAAGTTGGCGCGTACATCGTTGTTGAAGCGCGAATACGCCGAATTCGAGCGAATCCTCGAAGCGCTCGAGGCTGCGCCGCGGGACGAGGAACACGCGCATATTTCAACCCTCGTTGGGCGCATTCTCAACGACGAGCAGTGGCTCTACCTGGTGGACGAAGCGCTCTCCAGCCAACCGCTCAACCCGGTCATCCCTCGATTGTTAAAGAGGTGCCCGGACCGCTTGATCGACAGGCTGGGCTTGCTGCTCACCGCGGTCAACGGACTGAATTCCCTTCCCGCGATGGTGCGTTTGATTCACGGGACAGGCGAGCCGGTGCTCGGCGCTCTGGAATTCCGATTGTACGAGGCGCGGCGGCAGCGCGTTGCGACCTCCATTCATCTCCTGGCTTCCGCGGACCCGAAACGGCTGGCAGCCGCATTGCCCAAGGCGCTGGCGAGTTGGGAATGGAGCTTGCAGGACCTTGCCGCGACGGAACTCATGAAATGGATGAATCCGCCCGTGGTAGCGGCGACGGCGCAGGCCTTTCTCGCCACGCTGTCTGAAGCGCATGCGATGGTCGTACCCTGCATGATCGATCACCTTGGAATTGCGCATGAGACGGCGGCGATTCCAGTGCTCCTTCAGATTGCCGAAGGCAAGCACCAAATGCTGCGGGACATTTATTTCCGAATCAAGGCGATCGAAGCGCTCGGCAGAATGCGCGTACCGGAAGCGGCTGCTCCATTGCTGCGGATGGTGAGGGAGCGCAACGGTCTGGCCCATGAGGAACCGGCCGCGCTGCGTTCGGCGGCCGAAGAAGCGCTTGGCCTGCTCGAAAATCGACCCTCTTCCGCGCGCGCTCGAGTTGCGGAAAGCGCGCGCACAAAATCCAGCGTGG
Organism: uncultured Acidobacteriota bacterium; assembly: GCA_963833595.1. Taxonomy (GTDB): domain Bacteria; phylum Acidobacteriota; class Terriglobia; order Acidiferrales; family UBA7541; genus Palsa-360. The sequence continues at coordinate 191,345 of CAWHYM010000013.1, forward strand.
CCCACTCACGGGCTCGCCGGTACCTTCGGGCGCGCGTGCAGCCCCCCATGCAAGCGGCCATCACGGGATCGCGCAGCGGGGCCGCGCGCGTTCGTGTCCTCGCACTCGGCGGAGCGTTCCTCGAAACCGATCAGCCCCTGGCGGTTGGTGATTCCATGCAACTGGAAATTCGGATCGGACTTCGCAAGATCCAATCCACCGCCGTCGTCCGCAACATTACAGCGACTGGAGCCGGCGTTGAATTCGTCCACCTGAAGCCGCGCGACCGCGAGATCCTGCGGCGTCGCATCTTGCAATTGCTCAAGTAGATTTCTCCGGCCAACCCGAATTTCTCACATGCAAGCATTCCGGCGCAGGTTTTCAGTAGCACAGGCTGAAGCCTGTGCTACTGAAAACCTGCGCGAAATGCACACGAATTCTTCGGTACGCGAACTCATCCTTCCATCATTGCGGTTCTTCGGGACTCGGGGTGGAGAGCAGTGGGCGAGGAAACGTCTCGATGGGCTCTATTTGTGGAACGTCCGCGCTGCCGACTCCCATCTCTCTAAACTTTCGGGCGGACGGGATCAGGCGGCTGTCAAACGATGCAACGGCATTGTTGTACGCTTTGCTGGCGCGCTCCAAACCTTTTGCGATTTCAGATAGATGCTCGGCGAACTTCACAACGCGATCGTACAATTCCTTGCCCAAATCCTTGATGCGCTCCGCGTTCTCGGCAACAAGTTGCTGTTTCCACCCATACGCAATCGCTCTCAGAAGAGCGATGAGCGTCGTCGGGCTGGCGAGAACGACGCGTTTATCGATGGCGTCCTCGATGAGCGTGCGGTCCTGCTCGAGCGCGGCGCTGAAAAAAGATTCTCCAGGAACAAAAAGAACGACGAATTCAGGCGTGGGTTCAAATTGCTTCCAGTATTCCTTCCCCGACAGGCCTTTGATGTGATCGCGAACCAGGCTGGCATGTTGAATCATGGCTTCGCGATATTCCGCGTCCCCGTGAGCGCTAACGGCCTTGAAAAAAGCGTGCAGCGGGACCTTCACATCCACGACGATTTGCGTGCCACCAGGAAGATTGACAATAAGATCGGGGCGCAAACGCCCTTCTTCCGTATCAACCGATTGCTGTTCCTGGAAATCGCAGTGGGGAGACATGCCCGGACAACTCGACGACGCGCCGCAGTGTCAGCTCGCCCCACTTCCCCTTGACCTGAGGCTGCTTCAGGGAGTTGACCAGGCTTCCCGTTTCTTCCCGCAATTCCTTGCTGGTCGTGGCAAGCAGTTGCACCTCGCTGCGAAGACTGCCGTACGCTTCCTGTCTTGCGGACTCGACGCGGGCCACTTCGGAGCGAAGGTCTTTCAAGGCCGTTTCCAGCGGGTCCACCATGGACTGAATTGCAAGCTTGCGCTGATCGAGATCCCCTTCGGCTTCCTTCTGAAGGGAATCGAACTTCGACTTCGCGAGCTCAATGAACTGATCGCTGCTGGCCTTCAGAGCTTCGCCGGCCAGCGACTGGAAAGCTTCTCGAAGCTTCACTTGGGCATCGTCGAGCAAACGTCTCTGTTCGAGAAGATTCGATCGTTGCGACTCGGCATCTTTCTCCGCGGCGGCGCGCAGCTTCTGTTCCTCTTCAATTCTCTTTTGCGAAAGCCTTATGTCTTGCTGCAATGCGTCGTTCTGTTTTTTTAATTCTCCAACCGTGCCATCCAGACCAGCTGCCCGCCTCTCCAGTTCCAGCCGCGCGGCGCCGGCCGAAGAATTCGCCCACGCCCACGCAACTGCAAAACCTGCCGCGAGACAAGCGATGGCAATCAGTATTCCGGTTCCTGTCATGAAGGCGCCTTCAGCGAAGGATCTAGCGAAACTTCACATCTGAGGACGAGATTCTACCATGCCGGCAGTAGCTCAGGCTCCAGCCTGTGGGGGTTTATTGGGCGGGCAAGAATCAAAATCCACAGGCTGAAGCCTGTGCTACAAGAGGCTCCAATATATTCAGGCGTTGATATTGTGGGAAACGCGGGCTAGTTAAGTTTCCGCCAGGCGGAGTCCAGCAGCGAGGCGAGCGGAGCGGCGGGTTTGTCGTCGAGCATGCTTTTGAGTTCGGCGCGGATCTGCGGCAAATCCTGCGGAGCCTGATCGATTCTCAGGAGGACCCGATCGATCCGGGCGGACCAATCGCCTGACGCGATTTTCCGCGCCTCGGTCAGACGTCTTCTCGCTGATTTCAGATCGGGCAGGCTTGCGTCAGCGGATATGAGCCTCGCCGAAACCGAGTAATTTCCGCCCGTCACAAATTTCACCTCTACCGGCGCGATATTCTGATCGCCGCCCGACGTTTTGAGGCGCTGCACGTTTCCCTTCGAAAGCTGGATCACTCCCGGCGATCCATTGCGAACTTCCAGGAGGAGCGGCTCCGTTGTGCCATGTGCGCGCAGAATGAGTTTCCCGATCGAGCCGGCATTCACCGCATCCGCGGGACCGCCGAATTCGAGCAGCACGGCCGAGACTGGAAATTGACCCGCGTCAATTCCAGCCACGGTGACGTGAAGGTTGACGTGTCCAACGGGGACGCGCGGGCCGGGCAGCACCACAAGTGAAACCGGGGATGACGCCATGACGAGGCATGGATCGCCGTTCAGATAAACGTGATTCGAATCCGCCGCGCCTCGGAAACCGGCACCTTCCAGAGTAAATCGGTCGTGGATGGCCACAATATGCGGGTAGGAAATTACGTTGCCCCCTCCCGGGGGCCCTTCTGACGCCACATGCGGGCCGGAATCTTCGGAAGCTATCACCGGCGTGGACGCCGTTATTCTCTGACCAGAAATTGTTGCACTCAATGTGCCCAGCTCGTCGGGAGCCTTGAACATTGCACGCCCCGTCACGTCGGTCGTGACTTTCCGGCCTCCTGAGAGTTCCACGGCGACGTTGGGCAATAGACGGCCTTGGGAATCGAGCACCGCGAGCGTGGCCTGTCCGCCGGCAACGAGTTTAGGGGGCAGGATAATCAGGCGCGGAGCAGGAGAAGCATGTGATTTCGGCGGCTGCTGGGCAACGGCGAGCACGGCGCACACGCCCACCAGAAGGGTGAAAGCCAAGCAGCGGCTCGGCACTTTATGGAGAACCCACGCATGCACCATGGATGGGATTCTACCGCGGCAGGGCTAAGAGAGCGAAATCGACGGAAGGGGGTAACTTGAATTGGCGCTTGATGTGCGGAATCCGGACTGACTGAGTGGGTTCCCGGAAAGCAAGTCACAATTAGTCTTTAAGCCTTGTCTGCCAGGTGGAAAATTTTTGCTTCGAGGAAGAGGCGGTACAATTCCGGATCGAGTTCCTGATCCTTGACGGACATTTCGAGGATATCGAGCGCGCGGTCCGAGGCGACAGCTTTTTTGTACGGCCGGTCGGAGGCGGAGAGGGCGTCAAAAATATCGCAAATGGTCATGATCTTCGCCTGGACGGGGATTTCATCGCTTCGCAGTTTGTAGGGGTAGCCTGTCCCATTTAATTTCTCGTGATGCGCGCGGACGATCCGCGGAATCTCGCGGATTTGCTTGGTCCACGGAATCTGAAGCAAGAAATTGAAACTGTGAACGACGTGGGATTCGATCTGAGAGCGCTCGTCCGGGCTGAGACTTCCCTGCGGAATGGAAAGATAGCGGACTTCTTCCGGCGTGAGGATCGGCCTCTGGACTCCCCGCGGGTCGTGATAGGTCTGCCGCGCGATTTCGAAGAGGTGGTCAAACTCTCTTTCTGGGAGCACCGTCGGCTCGTTTGCCTGAAGGATGGCCTCGAAGCCGCTTTCGATTTTGACCCTGCGGAGACGATATTCTTCTTCCAGGGATGCAATGCGGGCCAGCGCTTCCGGCCGGTCCATTTCCAGAAGGATCCGGACCTTCTCGCGCTCCATGCGGGCTTCCAGCTCCATATAGAGATAGTCGAAGCGGTGCGCGATGAGGTCGAGTTGCATCGGATAGAGCTTCTTGGCCTTGACCAGCACATCCTCGCGCACGCCGACTTTTCCGAAATCGTGCAGCAGCGCGGCGTAACGGATCTCCTTCATTTGCTCGGGAGAAAAACGAATCGACGCGTACGTCCCTGTTTCGGCACGATCCACAATCTCCGCGAGGCCGACGGTCATGTGAGAAACCCGCAGAGAATGGCCCGAAGTCGATGGATCGCGCTGCTCAATCGCCTTGACAGAGGCCTGCACGAAGCCTTCGAACAGCTTTTCAATGTCCTGATAGAGGTGGCCATTTTCGTAGGCGACGGCGGCCTGCGAGGCAAGAGAGAGCGCCAGCCGGACCGCTCGATCGGAAAACGACCGCACCTCGCGAGCGACAACTTCCGGGCTCGTCAGGCGCGCTTCGGGATGAAGTTTGCAGTTGATGAGCTGTAGGACGCCGATGACCTCACCACGGCCATTCTTCATGGGAAGCGTCAGCATGGATCGTGTACGGTAACCGGTTTCCTCGTCGTAACTCGGGTTGAACTGATAGGGACGATTGCGGGGAATGCGCCGGGCATCGGCCAGGTTGATCACTTCGCCATGCAAAGCCGTATAGCCGGCCAAAGAATTCTCTTGTAAAGGAATCTCAAATTCGGCAAAGGGAAATTGCGCACTGTCGTTTTGGGTCATTTTGAAGCGGAGATGGCGATCGCCCAGGCCGCCGGACAGAACATCCGGGCGCGTCTCCTCAACGAGGTAAAGAGAGCCTGCATCCGCGCCAGTGATTTCACGCGCCTTCGTTAGGATCATGCTCATCAGCGCCCCAACTTCGTGAGTTTGCGACAGGGCGATGCCGATGCGATTCAGTTCCTCCATCTCGCGTTCGGCCCGCGCGAGTTCGGCCCGCGCGGCGCGTTCGCGCTGCGCCAGCTTGATGTTGGCAATCGCGGCGTCCACCGTCTTGCGAACCAGCAAGGGATTCGCCTTGCGCGGAAGTGTTGCAAAGCAACCCGGAACGCTCTGACTTGAGCCATTGCGCGAAATGCCGATGAGCCGGACGCGCGGGGCCCGTCGCACGAGACGCCGCAAAACAAGCAGGTCGCCTGCGCCCAGATCGGCAAGACACACAACGGGGGTATCGCCCAGGTCCGGCGCAGAAGTCCGCTGGCCGGGCGATGGATGCGGCAAAGCCCGGACCGCATACCGGCGGCTCAAGGGGCGGGCCAGAGGAGCAGCCTGGGAATGCTCAAAATACCAAATTTCGGCGCGCTGCGGCATGGGAGAGGGTGCGGGATGCTGCAGGGGAGGGGTTTCTGCGCTCACCGCTCAGTGCAGTATATCGAAATTGGAGTGCCGTGCCTAGCGCGTCAATACTCAAGTTGTCGTGAAAGGATGTAACTACTTACGTCACAGGCTATTGCGGTCTCAAAATCGCTTTGCTAGTCTGATTTTCAGCAGGAAAACGAGCCTCGGAAGGAACGAGTCTCGAAGTCGTACAGGTTTGCGGTGCAATCGCTCGAAGTATTGGCGAGCGTAAGACCTCACCGCCAGCCGAATGAGGCCCCTTTTGCACATTCATGCCGGCGCGCGCACCGACCTTGGACGCGTCCGAAAAAACAATGAAGACTGCTACGCGATCGACTCCTCGCTGCAATTGTATGTGTTGTCCGACGGAATGGGCGGACAAGCACATGGAGAAGTGGCGAGCCAGCTTGCCGTTCAGACGATCTTGACGCACTGCAGGCAGGCGGAAAACAGCCGCGCGACACCCATCTTCGGTGAATCCAGCCCGGACGTTTCCGAGCGGACAAATCGTCTGGCCAGCGCAATCCATCTGGCGAATCGGAAGGTTTTTGAGTCGGCGGCTTCCAATCCCGAACAGCAGGGCATGGGGGCAACCATTGTGGCGGCGTGGATCGATGCGCAAAGATTATCCATCGCGCACGTGGGAGATAGCCGGGCGTATTTGCTTCGGGGGGGCTCGATGGATCAGCTGACGGCCGATCATTCCCTGGTGGCCGAAAAAGTGCGCGTCGGGATCCTGACGCCGCAGGAAGCCGATGCGAGCGAAATGCAAAGCGTGTTGACGCGCGCGGTGGGAACAAACAGTTTGGTTGAGGTCGACACCGACGAACAGGTCTTGCTGGTCGGGGATTTCTTGCTGCTTTGCTCGGACGGGCTAACGCGAATGGTGACCGACCCCGAAATCGCGAGCACGCTTCTGACGAGCGCGTCCGCGCAGGAATCCGCGGAGCGCCTGGTCGATCTGGCCAATGAAAACGGCGGCGTGGATAACGTCAGCGTGATTGTTTTACAAGCCGTCGAGAAATCGGAAAGCTTGTTCCAACGGCTGAAGATATGGAAGCGAAACTCCGGGTAAAGTTGCGCCGGCATCGACCGGAGGAGAAGAGCCATGTCGAGACTTGTGCTGAAATTCGAGAGCTCATCGCTGAAAGAGGTTCCCCTGGGAACGCGTCCGGTAACGATCGGGCGGGCCCCGGACAATGATATTCAGATTGATAATTTAGCTGTTTCAAATTACCACGCGCGGGTGTATGTCGAAGCCGGGTCTCTCGTGGTCGAGGATCTGAACAGCCTCAACGGATCGTTTTTAAACGACATTCGCGTCGAACGCGCCATGCTCAAGGACGGCGACACCATACTGATCGGCAAGCATGAAATCCTGGTGGATCAAACGCACGATGCGGCCCTCCCGCTGGATGGGTGGCGCAAAGCGCCGGCCCCGCGCGTGAACGAAACCATGATCCTGGATACCCACGAACGCCGGAAGCTGCTCGATATGGCCGTGGCGGCGGGCGAGCGATCTCAGCTCTCCCCCGAACGTTTGCTCGTCCCGACGCTTACCGTTTTGCGCGGCCGCACCGATCAAAAAGAGTACCGGATCGCCGGCAAACTGACCGTGATCGGCCACTCTAAAATGGCCACTGTCCGGCTCCGCGGATGGTTCACGCCGGCAATAGCGGCGCAAATCAACAAGCATGAGGACGGCTACTACCTGGGCCGAGGGGACCGCGTGCCGAAAATCAACGGAGTCAGCATCCACGGCCTGACGAAACTCAACGATGGAGACGTGATCGAGGTAGGCCGCGTGCGGCTCAATTTCTTATATCGCGAATAACCTTCCGCCGCGCTCTCAGATACAATTCCCGCACCATGCCAGGAACTTCCACGGGCGTTAAATCGCGTCGCACCTTGCAGGTCCCGCGCGAATGGTTCCGGGCGTGGTGGAAGCGGCGCGTTCCCTTTGCAATCAGCGTGGGCCTGACCGCATTCGCGCTGACGATCTACGCCTACACCTTCATTGGCGACCGTCCGACGGCTGTGTTCTCCTTCATCAACCGGCTGGAGCTGAATGCGCTCGACCTGCGATTTCGTCTGCGGCCGGACCGGTACAAGCATCCCGATCCGCGCATCATCATCGTGGACATCGATCAGCGTTCGCAGGAAGTTCTGGGCCGGTGGCCGTTCTCGCGCACGTACTTCGCGCGCATGCTCGATGCCCTGCGCGAGGACGGCGCGAAAGTCGCGGCCTTCGACGTCACGTTCAGCAAGCCCGACGAAACGGCAGCGCCGATCCGCGAACTGCGGGAAACCGTCATCGAACGGCAAAAGCAAGGAGGGCAGACGGACCCGCGCGTGATCGCGGATATCGACCGCCTATCGAAAGAATATGACGGGGACGAACAATTTGCTCGGGCGATCGAGAGATTTGGGAACGTCGTCCTCGGAAATTTCTTCCTCTATTCGGAATACGACTTAAAGGGCGTCGATAACAAGACGCTGGACCGCTACGCCAATATCCTCGCCGATTTCCCGTTCCCGCAAGTGCGCGCGGCAAATCCACAAACCGGGCAGCGCGATCTCCAGCATTTGATTCAGGGTTTCGGCGAACCGTATTCACTGATGCCGAAAGGCACGCAGGCCAATATCGAAATTCTCAGCGATGCGCTTCGCAAAGGGCACGGCGCGACCGGATTCTTCAATGTCGAGCCGGACGCGGACGGCGTCGTGCGGCATTCCCTGCTGGTGCTTCCCTACGGCCGCTCGAAGAATCTGGACGACTGGGATCTCTATGGCTCGCTCGACGTGCAGGCCGTGCGCCTCTTTCAGGGATTGCCCGACCAGCAAATGGTGCTCGATTTCAGCGAAACGGGAATCACGGCGCTCGAGTTTGGCCCCTCACTCGTCATCCGGCCCGATGCCATCGGGCGAATGATGATCAACTACGAAGGCGGCGCCGCAACCTACCCCTACGTTTCGATCGCCGACGTTGTCCGCCACAAATTCCCTGCGGGAACCTTCAAAGGAAAACTTGTCCTCGTGGGCGCATCCGCGACGGGAATCGGCGACTTACGCTCGACTCCGTTCGGCGGAATCAATTATCCGGGCGTCGAGATCCACGCGAACGTGATCGATAACATAATGAACCGGTATTTCCTGTTGCGCGGGGCGAATCAGGTCGCCGTGGATTTGCTGCTGATTTTTCTTTTCGGCGTGCCGCTCGGATTGTGGCTGGCGCTGGCAAAGCCTCGATCGATGTTGTTCGGCTTGCTGCTACTCGTGCCGTTCGGTCTCGGCGTGTGGTTCGCGTTCCTGCATGGATGGTGGCTGAATTTCATCGTTCCCTCGGGAACGCTGGTCGCCAACGTGGGTTTCGTCGCGATGTATCGCGCGCTCGTCGAGGAAAAAGAAAAGCGGCGCGTGCGCGGCGCGTTCCAGCAATATCTGAGCCCGGAGGTGATTCGCCGTCTTCTTGAAAATCCCGATTTGGTGAAGCCGCGCAAGACGGAAATCACCGTGATGTTCAGCGACGTGCGCGGGTTCACAGGCATTTCGGAAAAACTCGACGCGCAGGAACTCGCCGTGCTGCTCAACGAATATTTGACGGACATGACGCAAATCGTCTTCCGCCACAGCGGCACGCTCGATAAATACATCGGCGATGCGGTGATGGCATTCTGGGGCGCGCCGTTTGAAGACCGGGACCACGCGACCGACGGTTGCCACGCCGCGCTCGAAATGATCGCGCGGCTCGCGGAAATGCAGAAAAAATGGAAATCCGAAGGCAGGCCGGTGCTCGACATCGGCGTCGGGCTCTGCACAGGGGTCGCGTCGGTGGGCAATATGGGCTCGGCCCTGCGATACGGGTACACGGCGCTGGGCGACACCGTGAATCTCTCTTCGCGCATCGAGGGACTGAACAAGGAATATGCCACGCACATTCTCTTGAGCGATACGACCTACGCGGCCGTGGAAGACCCGCTCCTCGTTTTCCGCGAACTCGATCTCATTCGGGTGAAGGGAAAATCGCAGCCTGTGACGCTGTACGAACTGGTTGCCGCGCGCGGAACGCCGGAAGGCGACGCGCCGGACCTCGAAGAACGCCTTGATTTTTTTGCGCAGGGGCGCGCCTGCTACCGTGAACGGCGCTGGCAGGACGCGCAAATCGTCTTTGAAAAATTACTGGAGCGCTGGCCCGAAGACGGCCCCGCGCGCATGTATTTGAATCGCTGCAAGGAATATCTCATAGCCGGCCCTGAAGAAAATTGGGATGGAGTCTACGTCATGACGCACAAGTAGGACAGGCTTCAGCCTGTCTGGTTTGACTTTTTGCGACGCCGGCATAGATCAAAACCAGACAGGCTGAAGCCTGTCCTACTGCCTATCCCGGCGGCCATCGAAAATCGCGCCCGCCAAGCAAATGTAGATGCAGATGAAACACCGACTGTCCCGCCCCGCGCCCGTTGTTCAACACCGTGCGGTAGCCGGCAGTCAGTTTGCGCTCCACGGCAAGTTTCGCGGCGACGAGTTGCAGCTTGCCGAGCATGGCCGTGTCTTCCGCGGTGGCATCCGTCAGCGAGCCTAAATGCTTGCGCGGGCAGATGAGGACGTGACTGGGCGCCTGCGGTTGAATATCCTCGAAAGCAAAAATATCCGCGTCCTCGTATACGAGTTTCGACGGTATTTCTTTCATTCCGATTTTGCAGAACAGGCAGTCGATCATGAGACTTCCTCGCAATTTGCAGTCTACACAGCTCGCAGAAAAACTCCAAAGGTTGTCATTCCGAGGCACGCTGCGTGCCGAGGAATCTCTCCGGTCTTGGGCCCAAACGAAAGAGAGATTCCTCGCTTCGCTCGGAATGACAGCGCTACGCTCTTTTTCTGCAACCTTCGCAGTCAAGAGTTCAAAGTTCAAAGTTTTTCATCGCGCCTACTTGACGCCAAGATCGCTCGGTTGGTCCAGCCGCATCACGAATGTCTGGAATCCGTCGCTATTCCTCAGTTGCACGGCGAGCTGCTGCGCGGCGTCCGGACTCGGAACCCGCCCGACGCGCACGCGGTAGAAATGTCCGGTCGGCGCATCATAATCCTGAATAAAAATCGGCTGATAGTGCCCGAGCAAACGGTCGCGCAGCCGCTCAGCGTTCGCGCGGTCCGTGAAAGCGCCGACTTGCACAGTGAAATCGCCAGCCGCGGGATTCGGGCCCGAGAGCAATTCGATGCGCACGGGAGCAGTGCCGGTGCCGATCATGTCCAGTGCTACCGCCGCCGCTCGTGCAAGATCGAGAATACGGTCGCCGACAAACGGGCCGCGGTCGATGACGCGGACTTGCACGTCACGGCCATTATTCAGATTCGTGACGCGCAGGATGCTGCCAAACGGGAGAGTGCGGTGGGCCGCCACGAGCGAATTCATATCGAAAATTTCGCCATCTGCCGCGCGGCGCCCGTTAAATGGGATTCCGTACCACGACGCCTTACCCTCCTCTACAAACACGCCGGGCACGAACGGCGAAGTTCGAGTTGGGGGCTGCGCAGCGCTTGGCGCGGAAGGCGTCCGGGCCGGCGCGGGAACGGATTCCGGCTCAGCGGGAGGAGGAGGGGAAGCATTGGCGACCGGCCGGCGGCCGGCGCATCCCGCCAGGAGCAACGCCGCAAAGAATGGAGGAATCAACCAACCTGAACGCAGGAGCGATGCCGGGAACGTGGACAGGCGTTCAGCCACGCCGGGCACCGCATTTTTCGAGCACTTGCAATTAGCGTCCCTGCCTTCTCTCGCGTGCACGATACGAATCTTGCGCTGTGGGTCAATTTGCATGCAGGACAGCCACTCTTGGCTGTCCCCGGCTGCCCCGCGCAATTTCGGCTTGGTAAAAGCGGACAGCCAAGAGTGGCTGTCCTACTTGAACCGAATTTCGCGTCCGCGCGCGATTCCGGCTATTATAGGCATGCGAAATTTTTCGAGCAAGGAGACGACGTGCCACTTCCCGTTCGATGGCGCTACAAATTGGACCGCTGGCGCAGCCAAATTGCGGCGATGTTTCACTCCGAGCCGAAACCTCTGCGCCCGCGACTCTGCCCGGCCTGCGGGACGCTGGTCGGCGCAACGGCCACCAAGTGCCATCAGTGCGGCGCGAACATGACGTTTTCGTTTGCCGCCGCGAGCCGGTCCCTTGGCCGCTGGATGCCGCAGACTTCGCCCGTGACCTACGCGATACTGGCAATCTGCAGCGTGATGTACGCGCTCTCGTTTGTGATCACGATGAAATTCTCGGGAGGCGAAGGTGCGGGCGGCGGTTTGATGAACATCGGGGGAATTGCCTCTCAGGTGAGCTATCGTTTGGGCGCATCGCTTCCATTGGGCTATGACATCAGCCAGCCTTGGCGATTAGTTACGGCAATTTTTCTTCACGGCGGGCTACTGCACATTGGATTCAACATGTGGGTATTGATGGATATTGGGCCAATGGTCGAGGAAATGTATGGCTCGGCGCGATATTTGTTTTTGTTTGTTGTAACGGGCGTGGCTGGATACCTGCTCAGTTCTTCGGTGGGCCACTTCAGCGTGGGTGCTTCAGGTTCATTGCTGGGCCTCATCGGCGTGCTCCTCGCGGCGACAACGGGCAGGAAGAGCATGGCCGCGCAGGCCCTGCGAAGCGCGTTGATTCGCTGGCTGATCTATATCGCCGTGCTCGGCTTTCTCTTTAGCGGCACGGACAACTACGCTCACTTTGGCGGCGTAGCGACAGGCTACGTGCTCGGGCGCTTGATGCCCGACCGGACTCCGGCGGACTTGAGCGAGCGGCGCCTCGCTGATTTTCTCGGATGGGCTGCGGGGATTGCTATCGCCGTCAGCTTCGGTTTCATGGTTGTGAATTACTTGCAGAATACGTAGAGGTTCTTGGTAGCACAGGCTTCAGCCTGTGGATTTTGCGCATTTAACTTATTTCAAAACCCCACAGGCTGAAGCCTGTGCTACAAAAATCACGGCTGCTGCTCGTTTATGCGGCGGGCAACCGTGAAGCAATAATGAAAACCGGAGAAGACCGTGAAGCCGGCGACCAGATAGCCGATGATATTCCTGACAACTTGCAGCCAGGCCCAATCCGTGACGGCCAGCAGCACCACGGCAAACACGAGCAGGATTTGCAGACCCGTCGTGGCCTTGCCGTAAATGCTCGGCGGGAACGGCCGGTAGCCGACCACCACCAGGATCACCGCGGCCGCCGTCAGGAGGATGATGTCGCGGCTCAGGACGAGCGTGGCGAGCCACCAACTGATCTTCCGGTTCAGCGCCAATATAACGAAGGAAGAGGACAGCAGCAGCTTGTCCGCGATGGGATCGAGATACGCGCCCAGCGCGGTCTTCTGGTTCAGCGAGCGCGCCAGAATGCCGTCCAGCCCATCCGTCAGCCCGGCAGCGATCAAAATCGCGAGCGCCACTCCGTACCGTCGGTAATGGATGGAAATAATAAAAAACGGCAAAAATCCAAGCCGCAGAAACGTGAGCTGGTTCGGGACCGTAAAGACGCGAGAGGCCATTTTTGAATTTCGATTCCGCTTACACGAATAGCGCGAGATAGTCCCGCAAGGAGCGGCCCACGCGCTGCTCGAACCGTCCGGAAAGCGAAGGAATCGATCCGTGCGGCTCGTCGAGCGCGATTCGCTCGATGCGTTGCATCGGGAAAAACAGCGTGGGAAGCCCGATGCGCTCCCCCTCCGGGTCCATCACCTGCCGGATGAAATCGTCAAACGAATTCAGATCGATGCCGCGCAGCGTGACTCCGGAAGAGTTCATGGAAACCAGGGAGCCCCACAATTTTTCCTTGGGCGTGTGCAGGCTCACAATAACGATGGAGTTCGGTTCCAAGAATTCGCTCGCTTCGCTCCCGGAGGGCGGAGCTTTGTCTTGTCTCGCGTTACAACGAAATTGTTTTCACTTTTTCGAGCACGAGCAATTTCGCCTCAGTCAGTTTCTGCACGTCCGCAGGCGTCACGCCCGGCGCCACTTCGCGCAGGACCAGCCCCTCCGGCGTGACCGCGATGACGGCCAATTCGGTCACGATCATGTCCACGACCTCCACGCCGGTAAGAGGCAGCGTGCACTTCTTGAGAATCTTGGGCTGGCCATCCTTCGTGGTGTGCTCCATCGCGATGATCACGTACGGCGAGCTGGCGACGAGGTCCATTGCGCCGCCCATTCCCTTGAGCATTTTGCCGGGAATCGCCCAGTTTGCGAGGTTACCCTTTTCATCGACTTGCAGCGCGCCAAGAACGGTCATGTTCACATGGGCGCCGCGAATCATTCCAAACGAATCGGAGCTGGAAAAATAACTCGTCCCGGGAATTTCCGTGACCGTTTCCTTGCCGGCGTTGATTAGATCCGCGTCTTCCTCGCCTTCGTAAGGAAAAGGGCCGACGCCGAGCATGCCGTTTTCCGATTGCAGTACGACGTCCATTCCCGCCGGAATGTAGTTGGCGACCAGGGTTGGCGTGCCGATCCCGAGATTCACATAGAAGCCGTCGCGCAACTCTTGCGCGACGCGCCGGGCGATCAGTTCTCTCTTGCTCTCCTCAGACTGAGCCATGTTCTTCCCTTCCGAATGTGAAACCACTTGCGTCATGCGCGCTTTCTCACCGTTCTTTTTTCGATTTTCTTGTCGTAATTCACGCCCTGGAAAATCGCGTTGACGAAAATTCCGGGCGTGTGCACAGACTCCGGAGGCAGCGTTCCCAGCTCAACAAGTTCTTCGACCTCGGCGATTACGTAATCCGCGGCGGTCGCCATGACTGGATTGAAATTTCGCGCGGTCTTGCGGTAAATGAGGTTTCCCCAGCGGTCGCCTTTCCACGCCTTGATGAACGCGAAATCGCCGCGCAGGCCGCGCTCGAGAATAAATTTGCGCCCGTTAAATTCGCGGACTTCTTTTCCTTCCGCGATCATCGTGCCCACGCCGGTCGGCGTGTAGAAGGCCGGAATTCCCGCGCCCGCCGCGCGCATGCGTTCGGCGAGCGTGCCCTGGGGATTGAGCTCGACCTCGATCTCTCCGCTCAGCACCTGCTGCTCAAAAAGTTTATTTTCGCCGACGTAGCTGGCGATCATTTTCTTGATCTGGTGCGTCTGGAGCAGCAAGCCCAGGCCGGCATCCATCGTGCCCGCGTTGTTCGAGGCCACCGTGAGATTTTTCGTGCCCTTGCGGCGCACGGCGGCAATGAGGTTTTCAGGAACGCCGCACGTTCCGAATCCCCCCGAAAGGATGACGGCGCCGTCGAAAAGTTTTTCGATCGCCACATCGGCGTTGGCTACGCGTTTATCCATCGAATCAGGCTCCCCAAAAAATAAGATGCATACAGAATTTATTTGTAACAGTTTACTGCATATCGCGCAGAATCTTGTAGAGTTCTCCCGCGGCGGAGAATTCCTCTTCGAGCGCGCGCGTCCGCAGATCGCTCCGAACCTGTTCCAACGCCTGGATCATCTGATCCAGCACGCGCTCCAGATTGTCGCTGTTCGTCAGAATAATATCACGCCAGACCGAATATGGACTCCCCGCCAGCCGCAACGCGTCGCGGAGACCTCGGCCGGCCAGAGTGATCGGCAAACCCGTTTCGTCCGTCTGGCTGCGGACCACTCCCGCGAGCGCCACAGCGAGAAGCTGCGGCAAGTGCGAGACCACCGCCGCGGCGCGGTCATGCGCATCGGCTTCCAGCCAGACTGGCTCCGCGCCCAGCTTTTCGATGAGCGCGACGAATTCCGCAACGCGCGGTTCGCGTTCCTTGACACTTTTTTCTTTCGCGGATGCGCGAATCAGCGCGTATTTCGAGCCGCGAAACAAATTCGCGTCGGCGGCGGCGATTCCGGAGATTTCTTTTCCCGCCATCGGGTGACCGCCCAGAAAATGCGCGCCGCCGTCGTGAAACGATTCCGCCGCCACGGCGCAGACCGATCGCTTCGTGCTGGACGCGTCCGTCACCAGCGCATTCGGCGAGGCGAGCCGCGCGATTTCCGGCAGCAACTCGATCGTTTGTCCCACAGGAAGCGCCACATAGATCAAGTCCGTGCCGGCAATGGCGAGATTGAGGTCGGGAATCCCTTCGTGGATCGCGCCGCGTTCGAGCGCTTGGCGCAGCACGTGCGCTTTGTCCCAGCCGACGACCACGGAATCCGGAAAAGACTTGCGAAGCGCGAGGGCGAACGAGCCGCCGATCAATCCAGTGCCAACAATTGCAACGCGGCGGAAGGAGGCGGCCATGGCTTAGGCGATGGTCCGGCCAACGGCGGGCGCGATGATCCGCAGCTCGGCCATGAGTTTTTCAAATTGCTCGAAGAAGAGCGATTGCGCGCCATCGGAAAGCGCGTGCTCCGGATCGTTGTGCACTTCGAGGAGCAGCCCGTCGGCGCCGGCCGCAACCGCGGCGCGAGCCATGGGAGGAACCTTGTCGCGAATTCCCGTGCCGTGCGACGGATCGGCCAAAATCGGGAGGTGCGAAAGTTTCTTGATGACGGGAATCGCGGCGATGTCGAGCGTGTTGCGCGTGGCCGTTTCAAACGTGCGGATGCCGCGTTCGCACAGGATCACGTTGTGGTTGCCGCCGGCCATGACGTATTCGGCGCTCAGCAAGAGTTCTTCAATCGTTGCGGACATCCCCCTCTTGAGAAGTACGGGTTTGCTGACCGTTCCGAGCGACCGCAGCAGGAAATAATTCTGCATATTGCGCGCGCCGACCTGAAAAATATCCACGTAGGGCAGCATCAATTGAATCTGCGACGCGTCCATCACTTCGCTGCACACGAGCAGGCCGCTCTTTTCCGCCGCGTCGCGCAACATTATTAGGGCTTTCTCGCCGTGCCCCTGAAAACTGTACGGCGAGCTGCGCGGCTTGAATGCGCCGCCGCGCAGGATTTTCGCCCCGGCCTTCGCGACGCGATCCGCAATCAATCCGATTTGTTCGGGCGTCTCGACCGAGCATGGCCCCGCGGCAACCACAACTTCAGTGCCGCCAATTCGTACTCCGCGCGGCAGCTCGACCACGGTTCCTTGCGGGCGAAACGCGCGGCTGGCCAGCTTGTAAGGCTGCGTGATGCGCACGACTTCGCGCACGCCGTCGAGGACTTCGACGTCCCTCGGATCAAAGTCCGGTGGAACGCCCACGGCGCCCAGAACCGTTTGCGACGCGCCCGTCGAGCGATGAATGTCGAATCCCATCGACACCAGGCGGTCGATGACGTGCTGGATCTGCTGCTCTTTCGCGCCTTCTTGCATTACGACAACCATTGCAACTCCTGTCCCGCACTACAACAACTAGAATTCAGTTCACAAACCGCCACCCAAACATGCTGGATAGAACTTCAGGGGCTAAAGCCCAAGTTTTCTAGCCCTTGAACGTCGCGACTGAAGCCGCGACCCACAAATTCTGAACCCACAAACCTCGGATACATGAAGCTTGGACCCATAAGTAAGGCCTGGACCGACAAGGCTCGGGCCGACAAAGCTTGGACCCACAAGCTTTAGACCCACAACTCGACTCCCCAAGGCTTGCTCATAAGCTAGCTTCCAGCCGACAATCTGGTGCGCTTTGTGGGTCATGCCTTCAGGCATGACATAAAGGCCGTCTCTCCTTCTGGGGTTTTAACCCCTGAAGCACTGTGCGTGCGAGCCTAGCCTTCCTTCTTCCCGTCGCCGCCGTGCATCACCGCGCGCTCGACCGACCGCGCTTCATCCAGTATCCGCTCGAACAGACGGCGAATCGCGGCGTCCGGAAGCGGCCCGGGATTCGCATGTGCTACGCCGTCGAGCACTTGCTTCTCCCTGTCCGGCTGGTAAAGCGCTTCGCCTGACGCTTGCTTGATCCGCCCGATCTCGACAACGCAGCGCGATCGCTCGTTCAACAGCTCGACAAGCCGCCGATCGATATCGTCAATCTTGCGGCGCCAGTCTTCCACACTCCTGGCTGGCACGCTCATGCCTGGGGCTCCCGCCGGCTCATCCCGGTAACCGCTGCGCCTTTCAACAGTTTGACGCGCGCGGCCAGAGCCGCAGCCGCTGCGTCAACGGTCCCGGCGCGTTCGATCTCTTCCACCAAAGCCGAACCGACCACAGCGGCGTCGGCCAATCCGCCCAGTAACGAAACATGCCCCGGCAGCGAAATGCCGAACCCGATGGCAATGGGAAGTTCGGTGAAGCGCCGCACGCGCCGCGCCAGGGCCGGCAATTCGTCCGCGAGCTGGTCCTTCGCGCCGGTCACGCCGGTCCGCGAAATCAGGTACAGAAATCCGCTCGTCGATTTGGCGATCAGGGCTAGACGCTCGTCGGTCGACGTGGGCGCGGCCAGAAAAATTGTGTCCAGGCCGCGCGAAGACATTGCCGCGCGATAGTCGCCCGCTTCGTCGGGAGTGAGGTCGGTGATCAACACGCCATCGGCGCCCGCCTCTTTTGCCGCATCGCCGAATTTCTCAAGCCCCATCTGCAAGACTGGATTGAAATAGCTGAACAAAACGAGCGGCACTTCGGTTTTCGCGCGCAGCGATTTCACGAGTGAAAGCACGCCGGCAAGCGTCGTGCCGCTGCGGAGCGCGCGTTCGCTCGCGCGCTGAATCACCGGGCCGTCGGCCACGGGATCGCTGAACGGCACGCCCAGTTCGATCACGTCCGCGCCCGCGTCTGCCAGCGCGAGCACGAACTGCTCGGTCGCGGCGAGCGACGGGTCGCCCGCGGTGAGATAGGCGACCAGGCCCATTTCGCCCGTCCGGCGCAGGACGGCAAACCGCTGCGTAATGCGCGATGGATTCATCGTCGTTGTGGTCGCATGTGCCATGGCAAAAAAAGTAGCACAGGCTTCAGCCTGTGGGATTGCTACCTTGCTAGCACCAAAACCGACAGGCTGAAGCCTGTCCTACTTAACCCCTACAAATAGCGGGCGAGGATTTCCATATCCTTGTCGCCCCGTCCCGAAAGATTCAAAATCACAATCGCATCGCGGGGCATCTTCGGCGCGCGCACGATCAATTCGGCGAGGGCGTGCGCTGATTCGAGCGCCGGAATGATGCCCTCCATTCGCGCGAGCGTGCGCGCGGCAGCGACAGCTGCGTCGTCGCTCACGGCCGTGTACTCGGCGCGATGCCGGTCGGCGAGCCACGCGTGCTCGGGACCAATCGCCGGATAATCCAGGCCCGCCGATACAGAATGTGTCGTCGCGATCTGGCCGTCGGGCGTCTGCAAAACGTAGGAGTAGGTGCCCTGCAACACGCCAGGCCGCGCACCCGAATATCCTGCCGCCGCAGCCATGCGCGCGGCGTGTTCGCCAAGCGTTGTGCCGCGTCCTCCCGCTTCCACGCCCAATAATTTCACGCTCGCGTCGTTCAGAAATGCGTGGAACAAACCAATCGCGTTGGAACCGCCTCCGACGCACGCGACGAGCAGGTCGGGCATGCGTCCTTCGACATCGAAAATTTGCTCGCGCGCTTCCAGGCCAATCACGCGATGAAAGTCGCGCACCATCATCGGATACGGATGCGCTCCCAAAACCGAGCCCGAGCAAATAATGCGTCGTGCGCACATTCGTGACCCAATCGCGCATCGCTTCGTTGATCGCGTCCTTGAGCGTGCGCGTGCCGGAATTGACGCCCACCACTTCCGCGCCCAGCAAACGCATGCGGAAGACGTTGAGCCGCTGGCGCTCCATGTCATCGACGCCCATGTAGACTACGCATTCCAGGCCCAGGCGCGCCGCAACCGTTGCCGTCGCGACTCCGTGCTGGCCCGCGCCCGTTTCCGCGATGACGCGGCGCTTGCCCATGCGCACGGCCAGCAAGCCCTGCCCAATGCAGTTGTTGATTTTGTGCGCGCCGGTGTGAAGCAGGTCCTCGCGCTTGATGTAGATACGCGGCCCGCCGAGATGCTCCGTAAGCCGCGAAGCAAATTGCAGCGGCGTGGGGCGCCCGGCAAAATTTTTGAGCAAATAGTCGAGTTCTCTTTGGAAGCTCGGGTCTTTGCGCGCTTCCTCGTATGCGTGCTCGAGTTCCTCGAGCGGCGCCACGAGCGTCTCCGGAACGTAGCGGCCTCCGTAAGGACCAAAGCGGCCCTTCGCGTCCGGCCAAGTTTGAGTTGCGGTGCTCATTTGTGCCTTTTGTCGATCGAGCGATAACGCCCCTGCTGTAGCCCGCCTATGAAGAGGCGGGCTACAAAAACCTATCGTCGCGCGGATTCCACGGCAGCGAACAGCGCGCGCAATCGCGCAGGATCCTTGCGCCCGGGCCGCGCTTCGACGCCGCTGGCCACATCCACGGCGAACGGCTCGGCGACGCGAATGGCCTCGGCTATGTTTTCCGGCGTCAGGCCGCCCGCCAGGATGATCCGCCCATAGCGGCCTGCGGTTCGCGCCAATTTCCAATCCACTGTGCGGCCTGTGCCGCCGTGCAAACCGCGCGCGAATCCATCGAGCAGTATTGCATCGGCCGCGCGGTACCGGCCCAGCGAAGCGACGCGGAATCCTCGCTTCACCTGAACCGCCTTAATCACCCGGTGCTTTCGGTTCAGTTCGTCCACTTCCCCGGGCGATTCCGCTCCGTGAAGCTGCACAGAACCCAGCCGCAGCGCCCGCGCCAGAGCATCCACCACCAGCGGCGGCCAATTCACAAACACGCCAACCGCCTCCACAAACGGCGGCAGACGCCGAATGATGCTCCACGCTTCCGCGGGGCTGATGGCACGCGGGCTGGGCGGATAAAAATTGAAGCCGAGCGCGGAAGCCCCCAAATCAACGGATAAGCGCGCGTCGTCCCAGGTGGTGATCCCGCAAATTTTAACACGAGTCGGCATGAGATTTTTGTAGCGCAGGCTTGAGCCTGTGGGGTTTGGTCTTTGCAGGGACGAACCCCCGCAGGCTGAAGCCCGCGCTACTTTAGGCGCCCAGCAACGTTCGCAGCGCCGCCGCCGGGTCCGGCTGAGCCATGAGATGCTCGCCGATGAGGAACGCGTCAAATCCCGCGGCCCGAAGGCGCGCCAGATCTCCGTGGGAGCGCAGGCCCGATTCGCATACGGCGACGCATTCGTCGGGGATGGCTGCAATCAATTCCTCCGACGTTTCGACGCGCACTTCGAGCGTGCGCAGATCGCGGTTGTTCACTCCCAGGATGCGCGCACCCGCCGCCAAAGCTCGCGCCAGCTCTTCGCGCGTGTGCACTTCCACAAGCGGCTCCATTCCCAGTTCGCGGCCGAGCGCAAGCAATTCGCCAAGAATCGCGTCACCGAGTCCCGCAACGATCAGCAGGAACGAATCGGCGTCAGTCGCCCGCGCCTCCCAGACCTGCCACGGATCGACGATGAAATCCTTGCGCAGCACCGGCAAGCCCACCGCCGCGCGCGCGTCGCGCA
Organism: uncultured Acidobacteriota bacterium; assembly: GCA_963833595.1. Classification (GTDB taxonomy): domain Bacteria; phylum Acidobacteriota; class Terriglobia; order Acidiferrales; family UBA7541; genus Palsa-360. The sequence continues at coordinate 211,968 of CAWHYM010000013.1, forward strand.
TGTATTTCAAATTGCCCTGAAAGAATTCTTCCTCCGTGAGCACGGAAAGCGCCGCTGCTCCCGCCATCTCGAAACTCTTCGCCAGCGCAACCGGGTCAAAGTCGGCGCGAATCAAGCCGCGCGAAGGCGACGCCTTCTTCAGTTCGGCGATCACATTCAGGGAATCGCGCGTCAGCGCGGCCGCAAAATCGCGCACGGGCTTGGCGTGCTTCGCCCCAAAACGCAGCGCCGTCTCCGGGACGGATTTCTTCCGATGAGCAATCGCGGCGCGGCGCGCCTCGATGATGCGGTCAAGCACAGTCCCGGATTTGGTTTCTGCCGCCATGGGCGCGTCTCTTGTCTCCAATCAGACCGGAAGAGGAAACCATCATGCTATCGTCCGGCGCAGGGGGAGTCAATCGCGCACGGCGTGGTGGCGGCCTAATCTTGTGTCGGTGAGCCGCTCGTGAAGACATATACTTTCAAACTCAAAGAATGGGGTCCATGAGGACATGCCGCCCCATTCCGGAGGCATGGTGCCGCAGGACAAGCTGACAATCCTGGAGCGTGAAATTACCAATTGCCGGAAGTGTCCGCGCCTGGTGCGATACCGCGAGGAAGTCGCGCGCACCAAGCGGCGCGCCTACCGGGAGTGGACCTACTGGGGACGGCCCGTGCCGGCGTTCGGCGATCCTGAAGCCCGGCTCGTGATCATCGGCCTCGCGCCTGGGGCACACGGGGCCAACCGCACTGGGCGAATGTTTACCGGGGACCGGTCGGGGGATTTTCTGTACGAGCAACTCTATCGCGCGGGGTTCGCGAATCAGCCGAATTCGAAGCGCGCCGATGACGGGCTGATTTTAAAGGACGCGTTGATTTCGGCGGCGATTCGCTGCGCGCCTCCCGCCAACAAGCCGCTGCCGGAAGAAATCCGGAACTGCCTGCCCTATCTCGAACGGGAGCTCGCGCTGATTCGCCCGCGAGCTATTCTTGCGCTGGGAGGCATTGCGCTCAACACGTATCTCGACTTGCTGAAGCGGCAGGGCTTGATTGCGTCGCGGGCGGCATTCCCATTCTCGCACGGCGCGAGCTTTGCCTTGCCGGGCGATCTTCCTCGCCTCTTTGCCGCTTACCATCCCAGCCAGCAAAACACGCAGACCGGGCGCCTGACGCCGTCCATGTTCGCGCGCGTTCTCAGGCAAATTCGGAAATTTTTGGCCTGATTGTCCAGGTAGGACAGGCTTCAGCCTGTCGGTTTTGGTTTCGCAGAGCAGGCACACAGGCGACAGGCTGAAGCCTGTCCTACTTAGTCCGCGGGGGCATTGGCGTGGGTTGTGGCTTCGATGGTCGTCCCGTGGCCGAGACGCTTCGCAAGCCGGTCAAACGCGAGATACACGACAGGGGTCGTGAAAAGGGTCAGCGCCTGGCTGAAGATCAATCCGCCGACGATCGCGATGCCCAACGGCCTGCGTAATTCCGCTCCCGTGCCTCCGCCGAGGGCCAGCGGCAAGCCGCCGAGCATGGCGGCCATGGTGGTCATGAGGATGGGACGGAATCGCAACAAGCAAGCCTGATAAATAGCCTCGACGGGATTCTTGCCGCCCTTGCGTTCCGCCTCGAGCGCAAAGTCGATCATCATGATCGCGTTTTTCTGAACGATTCCTATCAGCAGGATGATTCCAATGAGCGCAATGATGCTGAAATCGGTATGCGTGATCAGCAAGGCGAGAAGCGCTCCGACTCCTGCCGACGGCAGCGTCGAAAGAATCGTGATGGGATGAATGTAGCTCTCATAGAGCACGCCGAGAACGATGTACACCGTCACCAGCGCGGCCAGAACCAGGATCGGCTCATTCGCCAGGGCAGCCTGGAAAGCTTGCGCTGTTCCCTGGAATCCCGCGTGGATGCTCTGCGGAAACCCTAGATCCTGCTGCGCCTGCTTGATGGCGTCCACGGCCTGGCCGAGCGAAGCGCCTTGCTTCAGGTTGAAGGACAGAGTCACCACGGGGAATTGTCCCTGGTGGTTCACGGCGATGGGAGTAAGTTCCGAGGAGTACTGTGTGAACGCGCTGAGCGGAACCTGCGTTCCATTCGACGAGTGAACGTAAATCTGTTTGAGCGCATCCGGATTCTGCTGGAACGTGGGATTCACTTCGAGCACCACGTGGTACTGGTTCAATTGCGTGAAAATCGTGGAGACTTGCCGCTGGCCGAACGCGTCGTACAGCGTGTCGTCAATCACTTGCGGAAGGATTCCCAGCCTCGACGCCGTGTCGCGGTCTATCACGAGAGAAGCCTGCGTGCCGAGCTGCTGCTGGTCGCTCGCCACATCGGTCAACTGCGGCAAATTTCTCAGCTTATCGATCAGTTTTGGCGCCCACTCGGCAAGCTCCCGTCCGTTCGCGTCTTCCATCGTGTACTGGAATTGCGTGCGGCTGATCCGGTCTTCCACGGTCAGGTCCTGCACGGGCTGCAGATAGAGCGTAATTCCCTTCACGTCGTTCAGGCTCGCTTGCAGGCGGCGAATCACGGTTTCCGCGTCGTCCGTTCTTTCTTCGCGTGATTTCAGGTTGATCTGAATGCGCCCGCTGTTCGGCAGCATGTTCACGCCGTCGACGCCGATAAACGACGAAAGGCTGACGACATCGGGATCCTTCAATATAACTTTCGTGAGAGCCTGCTGGCGTTCCGCCATGGCCGGAAACGAAATGGTGGCCGGGGCTTCGGAGATGCCGAGGAGGACTCCGGTATCCTGCACGGGGAAAAAGCCCTTGGGCACGACCAAGAACAAAAAGATCGTAAGCGCGAGGGTTCCGACCGTGACGACCAGAGTGGCCGGCTGATGTTTCAGCACAAATCGCAGGATCGTCGCATATTGCTTGATGATCCAATTCAGCAAATTCTCCGAAACTCGGTAGAACAAGCTCTTTTCCGATTCCTTTTGATGGCGCAAAATTTTCGAGCACATCATCGGCGTGAGCGTCAGCGACACCACGGCCGAAACCAGGATCGTCACGCTCAGAGTGATTGCGAATTCCCGGAATAGCCGGCCCACGACGTCCTGCATGAACAGGAGAGGAATCAGCACGGCGATCAGCGATACTGTAAGCGAAAGAATCGTGAAGCCGATTTGCTCGGAACCTTTTAGCGCGGCCTGAAGCGGCGGGTCGCCCTCTTCGATGTAGCGGGCGATATTTTCGATCATGACAATCGCGTCGTCGACAACGAACCCAGTCGAAATCGTGAGCGCCATCAGCGACAGGTTATCCAAACTGTATCCGAGCAAATACATCACGCCGAAAGTGCCCACCAGCGAAAGGGGCACAGCCACGCTGGGGATGGCGGTCGCCGCCAGGCTGCGGAGAAACAAAAAGATGACGAGCACGACCAGCGCCACGGTCAGCATCAGCTCGAATTGCACGTCCGACACGGAAGCGCGGATCGTGGTGGTGCGATCGGTCAGAATGGAAACCTGGACGGAGGAAGGCAGCGATGCCTTGAGCTGCGGCAGCAGGTTCTTGATGCGGTCCACCACGTTGATGATGTTCGCGCCCGGCTGCCTTTGAATGTTGACGATCACGGCGGGCTTGTCGTTTTCCCAAGCAGCCAGTTTGACGTTTTCGGCGCTGTCGATGACGTTCGCCACGTCCATGATGCGCACAGGGGCGCCGTTCTTGTAGGTGATGACGATGGGCTTGTACGAATCGGCGGTCATCAACTGGTCGTTCGCCCAAATTGTGAACGCCTGCTGGGAACTGTCCAGATTGCCTTTGGCCTGATTGACGTTCGCTTCCCCCAGCGCCGTGCGCAAATCTTCCAGACTCAATCCATAGGAGGCGAGCGCGGTCGGGTTCGCCTGAATCCGCACCGCCGGCTTCTGGCCGCCGCTGATGCTCACAAGGCCAACACCCGGCAATTGCGCAATCTTCTGCGACAGGACCGTGTCCGCCATGTCCTCGAGTTTCGTCAAGGGCAGCGTGTCGGAAGTCAACGCGAGCGTAAGGACAGGAGTGTCCGCGGGGTTGGTCTTGCTGTAAATCGGCGGGTTGGGAAGATTCGCCGGGAGAAACGTGGTCGCAGCGTTGATCGCGGCCTGGACTTGTTGCTCGGCCACGTCGATATTCAGATCGAGCACAAATTGCAGCGTGATGAGAGACGCCCCGAAAGAGCTCGTCGAGGTCATCTGATTGAGCCCGGGCACCTGGCCGAATTGGCGCTCGAGTGGCGTGGTCACCGACGAGGCCATCACGGAGGGACTCGCCCCCGGATAAAACGTGAGAACCTGGATCGTCGGATAGTCAACCTGCGGCAACGCGGAAACTGGAAGCTGCCGGTACGCCACGGCCCCAGCGAGCAAAATTGCGGCCATGAGCAGCGACGTCGCGATCGGACGCAGAATAAATGGCCGGGACGGATTCATCAGCTCTGCTTTCCCTGCTTTTTGTTTTCCGGCGCGCTGGGATGATCGGAATCTTTGCTGGGAGCAGGAACGCCGCCGGACCCACTGGCGGGACCGCTGGGCGAGGCATTATGCACTTCCACTGGAGTGCCCGACTGCAACCGTTCCTGCCCGTCCACCACCACTTGATCGCCTGCTGAAACGCCGGTGGCGATCAAGGCGATATTTCCCTGCGTCAGATCCACTTTTACGGGCTGCATGTTCGCCTTGCCGGCCTTTACGGTATAGACATAGGAACCCTGCGTGCCGCGCTGAATTGCCGCCAGCGGCACGACGATGGCATCTTTTCGCGTGGCGAGCATTAATCGAGTGTTCACGAATTGATTCGGCCAGAGCGACAAATCACGATTTTCAAAAGCCGCTTTAAATCGAACCGTCCCCGTGGTGGGATCGATCTGATTGTCAACCGTCAAGAGCTTGCCCGATGCGAGCTTGTTCTGATCGTCGCGGCTGTACGCCTCGACACCCAACTGTTCACTTTTCATGTGCTGGATGACTTCCTGGAGGTTGTCTTCCGGCAGCGTGAAAAGAACGGCAATCGGCTGCACTTGCGTGATGACGACCAGTCCATTTGGATCCGTGGCATGAATCATGTTGCCCTGATCGACGAGCCTCAGCCCGACGCGTCCGCTGAGCGGCGCCGTAATCTTGCAATAGACCAATTGCAATTTTTCGTTGTCGATTTGCGCTTGATCGGCGCGCACGGCACCTTCCAGTTGCCCCACCGTGGCGTTCTGGGTGTCCACCTGCTGCGAAGCGATGACGCCCTCTTTCGCCAGCTTGTCATAGCGCTTGAAATCGACGCGGGCATTGTCCAGCTGCGCTTGATCGCGGAAGAGTTGCCCTTCCATTTGCTCCAACGCCACTTGAAAGGGTCGCGGATCAATCTCGGCCAGGAGATCGCCTTCATGCACGAATTGCCCCTCCGTGAAATTGACCTTTTGCAGCTCGCCATCCACGCGGCTCTTCACCGTGACCGTGTTAAACGCGGTCACCGTCCCAAGCCCCGAAAGATAGTAGGGAACGTTTTGCTTCAGAGCCGGCGTGACGGCTACCGAGACAAGACCCAGGGGGGCTGCCTTGCCGCCGGGCGCGGGCGCAGCCTTGCTCTCGGAGGAAGGGCGCGATTTGTAATAGTAATACGCGCCACCGGCCAGGACGATGAGTGCGAGGATCCACAGCCAGCCACTCTTCTTCGGCTTGCTGGCTTCATTGCCGACAGGATGCAGTTCCGCTTGACGCTCCGCATCGCTTTGTTGCGAGGAATGAGGAATGGCCATATTTGTCCTGTCAGTTTGTATGAATGGACCCGACGCTACATTGATTGACGTACATAAGCCAGACCCGGTTACGCCATCTCTCGAGTGGCACACGAATTCCGGGATGGTAGCGATACCGGGATTCGAACCCGGATTTTGGCCTTGAGAGGGCCACGTCCTAACCCTTAGACGATATCGCCGTCGTGAGCCAAACGCATTTGCCCGTGCGAACTAGGAAAGCCACGTTCAACCTGGAGCGATTGGCACAGACTGATGAGTAGTAATTTTCGCACGGACACAACATAGGCGCAAGCCACGCCTGGAAACAGACGAATTCGGGCGCATCCCTGGAACATGCCTTCCCGCCATTCCACGATTCTAAGAGGATTAGGGGGCAGCCACTTGAAATCCGGGAACACCACCAGGTGACTCGTTTGAGGCGATTGCGCTGCCCGGAAGGCTATTGCCCGGGGGTTGAGGACGGAGGCGCGGCAGGTGCCGGCGTGGATGCGTCCTTCGGGCCGAAGTTCTTGGCAAGATACTGAACGAGAGTATCGACCTGGTCCGCGGGAACATTCGCTCCGCGGTCGATCATGGTCTGCACGGTGTCTTTCCAATCGTCCAGATTCTTGTGGGCCTTCGTCAGATTCGTAAGCTTGTGGCAGGCCTGGCAATTTTCCGTGGCGATCGCTTTCCCGTCGCCGTCCGGCAATTCCACGACTGCCTTGGCAGGCGCGGGCGCGCTTGGCGCCGCCGCGTCCGGCGAAGGAGCCGGCGTGGCGGGGGCAGCCGCTGGCGTATTCGCGGCAGGAACAGCGTCCTTGGAACCAAAGTTGGTGGCGAGATACTGCGCCAAAATATCTACCTTGTCATCCGGGATGCTCGCGCCGCGGTCGATCATGGTTTGGATGGTGTCTTTCCAGTCGTCCAGATTCTTGTGGGCCTTCGTCAAATTTGTCAGCTTGTGGCACATCTGGCAATATTCGGTCGCAATGGGTTTGCCGTCGCCCTCAGGCAACTCCACGGGTTTCGGCGCGGATGACGCTGCAGGGGGAGGAGCAGCTTGTCCAGCGTCCTGAGCGGCGGCCGAGCGCGAGCCCGCAGCCGGAAGCGCATGCACCCCATGAACCAAGGCGCCGACCAAAGCTGCTCGCGGCGCAACTCCGCCTTGTGTATCGCTCTTCGACGGCGTGGCCAAAATTCCGAGACCAAAAATGCATATAAGACCTGCGATAAGAACCGAATAACGCGAAAAATGATTATCTGATGTGCGCACTCTTTCATATCCTCCCGCGATTCTCGCGTAGGGAGCGGAATCTCAGTCCGATTCCACGCCAATGAACTCTTGCTTAACCAAAAATTCAAACATTCTGACGAATCAAATTCCATTTTGATATGAACAAGGGAAAGAATCAAGCGGTGCCTCGCCGCCTCAAATGCGGAGAGGCCAAGATTTACCGGTTTTTTACATTTCTTCACGCGGACCAAGTCTGATGGCCAACTTCTTTGGGACCGCGATCCTACCCCGGTTCAACAGTCTGATTGCCGCGTGGGTAGGACTGGAATTTGTTCCCCCCGGTTGCCTGCGCGTCCACAATTTTAAGAATTTCCGCCTCGATTTCGTCAAGATGCGCGAGGGAAGCTTGAACAGTCTCCGCTCCGGTTGATTGCGCTTCCCGCGCACGCACCAGGGCGAACTCGGCCGCGTTCAACACTCCCCGCAAAACTGCCTTGATCTCCCTTTCTAGTTTTCTCCGGCTCTCGCGGACTCTCTCGCTAAAGTCACTTTGTACTCTGGCGCTATTCACATCGAGAAGTTGATCGGCAAATTCTTCGGCATCGCGCTGCATGCCGTCCCGGATTCCCAGAATGCCGCGCATAAGATCTGCGGCAAATAGGAGAGGAGACGCAGGCGCTGCGATTCGCTCCATGACATGAAAATGGAACTGCGATTTTCCCGCCAGGTCCCATTCCGAATCGAGCTCGTGCGGGAAATCCGTCGAAGCAGGAAACCCCACCTCACGCAGACGGCGCAGAAAATCATTTCCCATCTGAACGAATCGGCTGACCGCTCCGCGGAACGATTCCTCCGCAAAGTGCTCCTCCAGTTCAAGCCAGGGAACTAACTTTGTGCGCGCAATTTCCTGCGCCTGGTGCAGGATTTCTCTTCGGTGGGCGGGGCCGTTGCGGCGGTGTTTTGCCAGCGGGAACCGTTCGCGCAATTCGTCGCGTGCGGCTTGCCGCGTTCGGTCCAGAAAAAGCGTTCGCCTTTCACCCAGGATTCGGGTTAGGCGCTCCTGTTCAGCATTGAGCAACGCGCCCAGGTCTTGCATTGCCGCGCCCGCACGCTCTACCGTCAACCGCAATTCGCCGACGCGAAATTCCGATTCTTCGATCGGCTGCTGCAACGCGCGCCGATTTTCCCTTATTGCTGCCAGCAGCTGCGCAGCCGCTCGCCGGATGGCTCGCTCCGTGGCGGCGCGGACCAAATCTTTGCCCGATTGCTGAACCAGTTGGTCGAGGGCGTGTAGCAACTTCGGCCAGTCTCTTTCGGGCCCGCGCCGCTCCAGTCGATCGAGAGCGCTGACCTGAAAGATCTCGGTGACGGCGCGGCCAAGCCTGGTTTCAAGTACCTGCCGGGTGAACGCAGCCGATGTGGACCGGTCTTCCTCGCTTGTCCGGTCCGCCTTGTTCAAAACGAAAAACATTTCGCGCGTTTGGCGGGCGACATTTTCGGCAAGATCGAGCTCTTCTCCCGAAATCGGAGGATCCGCGCCCACGACGAACAAAGCCGCATCGATCTGCGGAATAAAATCCCTGGTCGCTTTCGCGTTACCTGCGAAAACCGAACCCAGGCCCGGCGTGTCCACCAGGCACATCCCGGAAGCAAGTAACGAGCAGGGGACAAAAATCTCCAGCGCCTCGATCCCCTTGCTGTTTTCCGGATTTTTATTCTCGGATACGTATGCTTCGATTTCGCTCACCGGTATCTCGCTCCACGCAGCGCCCGGCAATCGAACGCGCGCGGAAAGAGGCGACCCATAGCGCACGATCGTCGGTACGGACGTTACGGGGACGACGCCAACAGGCAGAATCGCATGGCCTACCAGAGCGTTGAGAAGAGTCGATTTGCCACGCTTGAATTGACCGAGGCAGGCAACGTAGAAACGCCCCTGGGAAACACGCACCGCCGCGAGCCTCGCGGCGATGGCGGTCGGCTCCGCGGAAAATTCGGCTGCTAAATCCGCGAGCCGATATAGGTCTGTTTCTCCTGCCCCAAATGCGCCCACGGATCGCACCTCTTCGCGAAGATCGGGCGAGAAATTTTCCAAAGGGGTTCGCGGTTCCGGTTTAAGGTCCGCGCGGCCGCTTGGACTCGGGCCGGTTCCGCGATCCCTGCCTTACGAACGGGCTCCCTCCTGGTGGACGTACTTGACGACTTCCACGTCGGAAGTTGCAATCAGGCCGTCCCGAAGCATCTCGTCCAGAAACGGAAGGAGCATCTGAATTTTCTCATCGGAATCGACTACGCTGACCATTACGGGGGCGTCGGAAGAGAACGACAAAAGGTGAGCGCGCCGGATCAGCGTGCTCGCGCCGTATCCTTCGATCCCGCGAAATACGGTGGCGCCCGCAATGTCCAGCTCCTTGCACTTTTCCACGATCGCTCGATACAGCGGCTTTCCATGCCACACGTCACTCTCACCAAAGTGGATGCGCAGTAATTTGGCTTTCCCCTCGAGCTTCATTTCGCTTCCTTCGATTCACTCTTCGGCTGCGGCACGGTATGCGTGTACTTGACGATGTCCACATCGGAGAGAACCACCAGGCCCTGCGTGACCATGTCGTCCAGTATGGGAGTGAACGCGCGCAATTTTTCCTCGGTATCCACGATGGAAAGCATGATGGGCCGGTCGTGGGAAAGCGTCATAGTCTTTTGCTGATGAATTCTCCGGTTCGCTCCATAGCCCAGAATTCCCTGGTAAACCGTCACCCCCGCGATGTCGTTCGCGCGCAGGCTTTCCACCAGCGCCTGGTAGAGGGGTTTGTCGTGCCACTTGTCATTTTCGCCTATGTAAATGCGCATCAGCTTGGCCTTGCCTGCGCGCTTTGTCGCGGGGAGCAAGCCAGCCGGTTCGTCCCCCTCGCGGGCTTGCGATGGTTTCAGGATCGTGGTGTCCTGCACTTCGATCAACCCCACGCCGACCATGTCATGAAGTTTTGGAAGGATCTCGTCCAGCTTTTCGGGCGTTTCGACGAACTCGATTTTGACGGGCAAGTTTTCCGTCAGCCGAAGGATTCGCGTGGTGTGCATCTTGTGGTCGGCGCCGAATCCGGCGATGCCTCGGACCACGGTGGCGCCCGATACGCCCCGGTAAAATAAATAATCCAGGACGGCGGCATAGAGAGCCTGGCCGTGATACTGCTGGTCCTCGCCCACATAAATGCAAATTTTCTTGGCCGGCCCTTGTTTTAGCATTTCCCCTCACCAGCTAGTGTTTGAAGTAGGCGCTGCTTCCCCGGTTTCATCCGAGCGTCCTCCCGGTGACCACTCCAAGCCACACCGCGATGAATCCGACAGCCACGCTCAGGATCACATTCAGGAACGCAATTAAAAGTTCGCCGTCACGGAAGCTCTGAAAGGTTTCAAGCTCGAATGTGGAAAAGGTCGTGTACGCCCCGATAAAGCCAATCGGAATCAAGTAGCGCCAGTTCGCGCTCCAATGCGTTCGTTCCGCGAGCAGGGTCACGATAAGCCCGATCAAGAACGATCCGGTAATATTAATGACAAATGTGCCGTACGGAAAGCGTGCTCCCATCCGATTGCTGATATATCCGCCCAGCCAGAATCGCGCGATCGATCCGAGGAATCCACCGAGGCCAACCACCCAATATTTAGTCATTTGTGATCTCGCCAAATCCTATTTTTTCCGCCGTCAAGAAAGTAGCGCCAACCACGCCGGATTGGAACACAAACATGCGTGAAAAACGGAAAATACGCTTGCACCACGCGTCATCCGCCAAGAACTCTTCGGACTCTCGATTCGCTCATTGCCGGGGACATGACTCCGCGACAAGGATCTTGTCAGGAGTCATCATCTGTCCGGCCAAAAGGACAGCGGTTATAAGGCGAACTCCATCGCCTTTCGTAATCATACGTTTCGCGCGATGGAAGTCAACCTTCGGCTTCCGTTATGTTCCGGAGGGGAAAACGACGTTAGTGCGGGGCGGTATGAGACTCCGTCCTTGGTTCCACGGGTTGCTGCGTGGGTATGATGCGGCGGTAAATCCGAAATGAGAAGAAACGATTGCGGCACGGGGCGCAGCGATACGCGGGAGCGCGAAACAGGCGATACACCCAGGCGAACTCGCCAATCCCATGCTCGCTCGAAATGCGCGGCAAGTCCATGTTGCCGCACTTTTCGCAATGCACGTACCAGACATATCCGATGGGAGCCGCCCAGGCGTAAAAGCGCGAGTCGCAGGCCCGGCAACGCCAGGGGCGCAGCTTGGCCGCTCCCGCCAGGTAGTCCTTGACACTTCGTCTGTGGGAACGGCGGGGACTGTCGCCATGACAGACCGGACATAACAAAATTTCTTCACCCCTGGGAAGTGTGCAAAAAGGATACGTGAAGACTTATCCCTATGCAAGTTCCATCTGCGCAAGGTTGTCGCTCCATGTACAATGAAAGAAGAGGTGCAGGATGGCCGATTACACTGGGGAGCATGCGCGCGCGGGGATTAAGACAAAGCTTCCGCGCCTCGACACATGGCCGAATCAGTTCCCGGGATACCGGATAGTCACGCGCTACCCCGAGTACACTTCGGTGTGCCCGAAAACCGGATTGCCCGACTATGGAACGATCACGATCGAGTACGAGCCGAAAAAATCATGCCTGGAACTCAAGGCCCTGAAAATGTATCTGCTGGCGTACCGCGACCTCGGCATCTTTTACGAAAATGCCGTCAATCGCATGCTGCGTGACATTGTGGACGCAATTCACCCGGCCTGGTGCGTCGTCCGCGGCGAATTCACGCCGCGCGGCGGCTTGACCACGACGGTGGAAGCGCGCTGGCCAAGAAACGCCCATCCCCGCAAATCGTAGACAACCCGTTGCGGCTCCGTGATAATCTCACGTCAGTGACGGGTGCGGTTTCACATTTACCCTGAATGTCCCGGCAAGGCGGGCGTGCAGCCCGCGAGAATGAATGGGCCCCAGTCTTGAACTGGCCGCCAAGGAGAGATGATGAGTATTTCCCCGAATGTTCCCGAACCGAGAGCAAACGAAACCAATTTGTACGAAGCGGAGCCTACGCCGCGCTGGATCATCGTGGCGTTCGTCTTGGCCTTCGTACTGATAGGATATCTGCTCTACGCGGGCAATGCCGCGAAAACCAAGCTGGAGACCGATCTCGCGCAAGCCAGCTCGAAAGACGCGATCCTTTCCGTGCAGATCGATCAAACGAATTCGCGCATTGCGGACCTCAAGGGCCAGTTGGAAGTGACGACGCAAAAGCTCGGATTCACGCAGGCCGAACTGGCGCAGGCGCGCGCTCTCGCGCAAAATATTCGCCAATCCCAGAAAGATTCCGACGAGAAGCTTACGGCGCAAATCGGCCAGGTGAAGCAAGACACCGATGCGAAGATCGGACAAGTGAACACAGACCTGACCGGCGCGAAGGGCGATATCAGCGCGACGAAGCAGGACCTGGAAGCGACCAAGTCAAAGCTCACCAGCACGGTTGGGGATCTGGGCGTGCAAAGCGGCTTGATCGCGCGCAATCAGGAAGAACTCGATCAACTAAAACGCTCCGGGGAACGCAATATCTTTGAGTTGCACCTCACAAAGTCCAAGAAACCCACGCACGTTGGCCCTATTCAGGTCACCCTGACGAAAACGGACCCCAAGAAATTCAAATACACGCTTATGGTCGTCGCGGACGATAAAACCATCGAGAAAAAAGACAAGACGGCCGACGAGCCAGTGCAGTTCTATATCAAGGGCGCGACGCGTCCCTATGAAATCGTCGTCTTCGATGTCACAAAAGACAAAGTGAACGGTTATCTCTCGACGCCAAAAGACGTGGGCGCCGCGCGCGCGCAGTAAGTAGCACAGGCTTCAGCCTGTGGGGTTTTGCATTTTCGATTATTTATTACGACTCGAAAGCCTTGAGGGTCGTTGCCATTTCGTGGAGACGCCGGTCAACGTGCGCGTACACCGTGTCGGGCTCGAAAGCCCCCTTTGAATCGCGGCGCCCGGCTTTCACGCCTGTCAGAATTTCGATTCCTTCCTCAAGAGAAGTGACTGGCAGGATATGAAACTTGCCCGCGGCAACGGCCTCGATCACGTCGTCGCGCAGCATCAAGTCTTCAACATTCTCGGAAGGAATCATCACGCCCTGGCGCCCCGTTAATTCCGATTTCACGCGGCATACGTCGAAGAACCCCTCGATCTTCTGGTTGACGCCGCCGATGGGCTGAATGTCACCCTGTTGGCTGACCGAACCCGTCACGGCAATATCCTGGCGGATGGACAATCCGGAAAGCGCGGAAAGCAGCGCGTAAATTTCCGTCGAGCTGGCGCTGTCTCCGTCGACTCCGCTGTAGGATTGCTCGAAACAAATGCTGGCCGCCAGCGAGAGCGGCTTATCCTGCGCGAACTTGGTACGCAAGTACCCGGCAATAATTTGCATGCCCTTGTCGTGGAAGCTGCCGCTCAAATTGGATTCCCGCTCGACGTTAATCAGCCCCGTTTTGCCGAGCGCCGCCGAAGCCGTGATGCGCACGGGCTTGCCGAATGCATAGCCGCCGATTTCCAGAACGCTGAGGCCATTGACCTGGCCCACGCGCGTGCCGTCGGTCTCAATCATCAGCGTGCCTTCTTCGATCATTTCCCGAATCTTGGTTTCGGTGAGGTTATGCCGCTCGATGCGGGCTTCGCGCGCACGGCGAACGTGCAAGGCATTCACCAGCGCCGCGCCATCCTGCCGCGCGATGTACGCCGCTTCGCGGGCCAGATCCGCCAGCTCCGGAAATCGCGCCGTCACCTTGTTGCGGCGTCCGGCCAGTCGCACTCCGTATTCCAGCATGCTGGCGACGGCGGTGCGGTCGAAGGGACCGATATGTTCCTGTTCGGAGAGTTGGCGCAGCCGGTCGCCGTAATGGCGCACGACCGCGTCGCTCATCACCATTTCCTCGTCGAATTCCACTCGCACTTTGAAAATTTTACGGAAGTCCTCCTCGAATTCGTACAGGACTTCGTACATGTGCCGGTCGCCGATCAAAATAATCTTCACGTCGATATCGATGGGCTCGGGCTTGAGCGCCGAGGTCCCAAACGGAAAGAACATCTCCAGCGGCTGAATCTCGAGTTTCGAGTGATTCAACATGCGTTTGAGCGTGCGCCATACTCCAGCTTCGGTCAGCGCGTCATACGCATACATCACGAGAAAACCGCCATCCGCGCGAAGGAGCGAACCGGGGCGCAAATCCATGAAATCCGAATTCCAGCCGCCGCGCGAGTCATAGCTCCGCTGGATCGTGCCGAATAGATTCGTGTAGGTCGGCGTTGTTTCAAAAATGACCGACGAGCGATCTTCTTCATTGTGCGCGAGGATCACGTTGACGCCGTACACGCGAAACGGATCGCGCTCGGTCGAAGCGGAACGGGGACCGCCATCCGGCGGAGGCACTCCGCCAGGCTCTTCCTCGCCTTCCCGCTCCTTGAACGGCTCGAGGTTGTCGAGGATGCTGTGGCGGACTTCTTCGAGGTACTCCGCCACCAAATTACCGGAATATTTTTCCTTCAATTCCTCGATGAAACCGTCGACCAGCACCGAGGCCGCTTCCTGTTCGAGATAGCTCAGTTCGCTGGCCAGCTCGCGCGACAGCGTCAGCGTTTTCCGGTAAACGACGGTGAACTCCTGCCGGAACTGTTCGTACTTGCGTTCCAAATCCTCGGCGACAATCGTCTCGATCTTGCCTTCGTGCACCATTTTCGGGATGTCTTCGATCGGCACCATCTGCCCTTCGAGGACCGGAAAAATTTCCGGTAGCGCGACGGCCCCGACCTGCATGTGGCCCAGCGCGAATTGCTCGCGGGCGATCCGGCGCGTGAAATCATCCATCAATTCTTTTTCGCGGACGGTGAAGCGGTCCACGATGCGCCCTTTTTGCCGCTGGAAGGGCTCGCCCTCGAACACCTGCGGAATTCGCCGCCGCAGAAATTCGATGCCGCTTTGCATGTCTTTCTTGAAGCCGTTGGCCTGCCCGCGCGGCAGCGCCAGAAGACGAGGGCGGTCGGGACTCTTGAAATTATTGACGTAGCAGCGATCGAGCGATGCCTTCGCGGGAGGATGAATTTGATCGATCAAATGCGTAATCGTGCCGGCACGGCTCGTTCCGGCAAGGCCGCACACAAAAATGTTGAATCCAGGTGCGTTCAGCTCGACGCCCATTTTCAGAGCGCGGAAAGCGCGCTCCTGGCCAAGCAACTCCTTCACCGGCTCGGCCTCGGCCGTGGTGGCAAACGGAATGGTAGCCGGATCGCATCTCCACCGAAGTTTTTCGGGAGGCAATCCAGCGAGCAATGTCATGGGTTCAGTAGCCATCGTAGAATCTTCTTGCTCCCAGCCGCGTTACTCTAGCACAGGCAAGACGGCGGGCGCATTGGCGCTGCATTCTCAATTTCCACCATCTGCAAATGATCGAGAGCCCCTTTCCCAAATTACAGATGCGAGACGCGAAGGGATCGGCACATTACGGCAGTGGAATATCTGGCGTGCTCTCCGCCACACCTTTTCCGGAATACACGTCCAGAATGCCGACGGTGGTTGCCACAACGATCGGTCCCAGGACGACTCCCAGCACGCCAAACACAGCGATGCCGCCCAGCACGCTGATGAACACCAGCAATCCGTTCAGCGAAGCGCGGCCGCCCAGCAGCACAGGGCGCAAGATATTGTCGATCGTGGCGCCCAGCGCTCCACAAATGGCAATCAGGATGAACGCGCGGCCGGCGTGCCCCGTCGAAAATAGCCAGATCGCCCCGGGAATCCAGACGGGCCATGCACCCACGACCGGGAGCAGCGACAAAAAGCCCATCACCACGCCCCAGAAGATGGGCGAACCCAAACCCACAATTGCAAAAGCTCCGCCGCAAATCGTCCCCTGGACCGCCGCGATCACCAGGCTCGTTGTAACGCTGGCGAAAATCAGTTCGCGGGCCTCCGCCAGCATCCGCTCCGTCATCGTCTCCTCAAACGGCAGAAAAAGCCGGAAGCGGTCCAGGATCGAATCGCCGTCCCGAAGGAAGTAGAACAACGCAAAGAGCATGACGAATAGTTCGAACAGGAATACAACGATATTCCGAATCACCCGGCCAAGCTCTGTAGCCATGTATTCCCCGCCCCTGCTGGCCCCCTGGCGCACGAGCCCCGGCAAGTCTACGGTTACCCCTCCAGCCGCGATGTGAGATGCAAGCCATCCCCAGGCGCGGCTGAGCCAGCCATAACCTCCACCCGCCATGGCTGCCTGGATGTCCACAGCCGCAGCGATCCCTTCACGGACAAACATCGCGGCGAGCAGGAGCACCGGAACAATCAGAATCAGGGTGACACCCAAAGTGATCAGAACGGCCGATTGCGTACGGCCCCATTTCCGTTCGAATCGCTTGTTCAGGGAATAGAAGATGACCCCGAAAACAGATGCCCATCCCAATGGCACGAGAAACGGCTGAAAGACTCGAAACACGAGGTAGGCCAGGCACAACACGACGCCGTAGAACAACACATTGCTGAATCGATTTTCGGCATTTTGAACCACGGCGGATCGAGATCCCCTTCCGTTTCACGCATCGAATGACCGCGAGTTTCCTCATCCCGGCGGGCTCCACGCTTCACATGAAGCGTTCAGTGTAAAGGTAGAGCCCGCACCCCTTATAACTCAGGTCAGGGTATTTTAGGGGATCGTTCGTGATTCGAGTTCGGCTCTGCGTGCCCGTGCGCGTGTTATGATTCGGGTAGCTTAGGAGTAATCTTGTGAACGACCCTGCCTCCTGCCGCCATTCCCGCACGCAACTCATCGCCAAGGATTCCGACGCGGAATATGTGGAATGCCTGGACTGCGGAGCGATTCTCGAATCCGGCGAGTTGCCGGAACCAACCACCGGCTTTGACGAATCGCTTTCCGACGCGTAATTGAATTTACTCCCGCCAATTCGGAAAAGGCTTTAACACAAAGGGCACAGAGAAATTCAAGAGAGACAGAATAGGCGGGTCGTCGCCGTTCACGAATCACGAGTCACAAATCACGAATCACTGTCACCGAATGCCGAGCAGTCCAATAATGCGCACAACATCCGCCGCGGAGACGTCGTAGAGCGGCCGCTCGTCTTCCTGCTCGAGCTGTTCTCGCAGATACTGGGCGGCGACGTAGCTCGCTTCGCGGTCCGAAATGTCACGGCCGGATTGGGCCGTAAACTGAACAATTCCGGGATGCGCCAGGCCGACAATCGACCCTTTGCCGTCCACCAGGAATTTTGTGTCCACCGTGTCGCTGTGCCGCGTGGCTATGCCGTTCCACAGATGCGAAAACCGGCAGTGATAGGCCCGGTCGGTCAGCCGCGAGGTAACATCAAATTCCCCCACGAATTCGCTCATCGCGCCTAGATTTGAAAGTCCGATCCCTGTGCTCATTTTTCTACTTTCCGTTTCTACTTTGCATGTCCGGCGGTTACAGGCTCGGCGTGCGCAAAGCTGCCGACTGCTGCCGCGATGCCTGCGCCGATGGGCAGCTTCATCCCCTCATCGAGCAGAACCCTCTCCAGCGCATCGAGGAACAGAAGAACATTCGCGCGCTGGCTGGAATATCCCATCAGGCCGATGCGCCACGTCGTGGTCTTGATATCCCCGAGCCCTCCGGAGATTTCGATATCGAATTCATTCAGCAGGCGGGCGCGCACTTTTGCGCCATCGATGCCGCTGGGAATGTAGACCGCAGTGACGGTTGGCAGGCGGTCTTCCGGGTTCTCGACGAAAAGACGGATGCCCATCGCCTCCAGGCCCGCGATTAGCGCCAACTGATTTTGCCGGTGGCGTTCCCAGCTCGCCTCCAGCCCTTCCTCGAGAACGATCCGCAACGCCTCATGCAGCGCGTAAATCAGGGGAATCGGCGGCGTATGGTGATACGTGCGTTCCTTGCCCCAGTAATTCATCACTGTGGTGAGATCGAAATACCAGCTCTGCACTTTCGTCTTCCGGTTACGCAGCATTTCCTCGACGCGCGCGTTCACCGAAATGGGTGACATTCCGGGCGGCGCGCTGATGGCTTTCTGCGTACCGCTGAAGCAGATATCGATGCGCTGGCGGTCCACGTCAAGCGGCACACCGGCGAGCGTGGCGACGCTGTCCACGACCAGGAGCGCGCCGAGTTCATCGGCAACCTTACGAAAGGGTTCGACCTTCGTTACGACGCCGGTCGAAGTTTCTCCGTGCGCGAGGCCGACAAACTTGATCTTGCGGCCTTGCCCGGCGCGGCGCACGTCTTCCGGGTCCACGGTCCGGCCCATCGGCGCGGGGACGCGGTGAATCTTGGCCCCGGTACGCTCGGCGATTTCCGCCATGCGCGCGGAAAATATGCCATTCACGCAGACGATCGCCTCGTCACCCGGCTCAAGCGCGTTGACCACCGCCGTCTCGATCCCGCCCGATCCGGACGCGGAAATCGGAAACGTCGTGTGGTTCTGCGTCTGGAAAACGCGGCGCAACAGATCCTGAACCCCGCCCATAAATTCAGTGAACCACGGATCGACATGCCCCACCAGCGTCGTGGCCAGCGCGCGGTAAACGCGCGGGCTAATGCACGAAGGGCCGGGCGTGAGCATCAGCCTTGTCGGCGGTCGCAATTCATCCATCGGATTCATCATGACTTCAAACCTCAGCTTTCACGCGGCTTTTTGCCGGCACATCCAAGAATGTGCCCTAACAATTGTGCGCGGACCATCGAAGATGGCTCAGTGGATAACGCGATTGCCCCGGTCGCGTTCCGGGACATTTCTCTCAAATATACTCCTGACCAGCATCTAGTTTGCGCGATTCCCGGCCCCCGCGCAACCGCCAAAATGGCTGTGTCTCATCAATCGAACTATTCGCCGCCTCAAACCGGTACAGGGAATTCGTGCCCAGCTTTTCTCTGTGTTCACTGTGTCCCCTGTGTTGAAAGGTTTTGCGGTTTTCTTGTAACAACGGAACTTCAAATACTTTTAACACAGAGTGCGCAGAGGACACAGAGAGGACCGATCCCGCTCCGCGGCGGTTCCTGGATTGCGGCTTGCCTTGGTACACACATTCTCCAAGCGCGCCCGCGGTGTGCTGTGCTATCTTCGCGTTGTATCGGAGGAATGCGCATCGATGGCGGAAAAATTGGTTCTGGTTGGTGTACTTCCCGAAATTGTCGTAATTGCTCCGGACGAGCAGGTCGTCTGGCTATCGGAGACAGGAAATCTCAAAGTCCAGTTCGATCCCAACCGGTGCCCGTTCCAATCCAACGTCTTCCAGGCGCCCCCGGGACGCCAACTGCAAAGCGGCCCACCGCGCCCAGGCATAAACCCCGGCTCCTACAAATATCGCCTTTGGCTGAACGACCAGCCCATCGGCAACGGTGAAGTCATTTTGAGGGAAAAATAAGGCCTAATTCCCGGCTGCGCCCACACGCCCGGTATCGATCGAATGTGCCAATCCCCGGCGAACCGGAGCCAGCAACACGGCGGGAACAGGCTTTTCCGGCGACAGGGTGACGTTCGAAGACCGGCGCGGGAATTCGACTCGGCGATCGAGCCGCAGCCCCGCTTCTCTGACAAGTTCCTCGGAAAAATTAGGGTCGTCCGAGTATTCGACGCCCCAGAACCACAGGCGTTCTTCCTTTTGCTGCAGGAACTGCAGCACTTGTTCCAGTTTGCGCATGGAGCGGTCAAACGAGGATGCAAGGAAATAGACGGGTAGGACCCAGGCCTTGCGGGCAAATAACGCTCGAACGCGCACGCAGTATTTCCCGTTCTGATTCACTTCAATCGTGCATTGATATTCATTGCGATGATTCATCTTCCCCTGCATCGTGCACCTCACTCGCTTCCCTTGTTTCGGCTTTCGGATATGGCTCGTTAGATATAGATTTGCGGCCTTTGATAGTGCCTGTCGATGATTAACCCCTCATGAAAAAACCGCAGACAGAATTAGGAGAACCAAATTACGAGAAGCAATGTGCGCTGGGAAGGCGACAGCCTCAAAATCGTGGCCCCTGGCGTAGGGCGGAAAACTCGGAACACAAATATGCTAGCTCACGGCAGGGGCGAAAGCAAGCCTAGGCAAAAAATTGATAACACGCTTATTTTCTATAACTTGCTGTCTATGCAGGGTTTATTAGACGTTTCAAGTTCTCTGCATTGAAGTGCAACTGGCCCTGTTGCTGGAGGCGCGCCTTCAAGGCTGTTCGGAACAAATCGTAAGCGGCCTGCCGCTTCCGCTGCAAAACTTGCTCTTCGATTTTGGCCTTCTGCTTTTCAAAATCATCCTGGTTCACGGGATCGTGTTGCGCGACACGATAAACGGTCCAATTCTGGCCGAGCGGGACCGGATCGCCGACCTGGCCGACAGGCAGAGCAAACGCGGCAGCGAACTGCTTGGCGCTGCCCACGTCGGGAATCGAACCCGTTCGAGAGATGGGTTCCGATGTTTTTACCTCAAAACCAAGGGCTTTGGCGGCAGCGGCGAAGTTCTCGCCGGATTTGGCGCGCTTGGCGAGTTCCTCAGCGCGAGCTTTCGCAAGTTCCACGGCCTTTTCATGACGGTAGTCGCTAGCCACGCGGTCGCGAACCTCCGCAAGCACTGCGGGGTGCGACGGCTGAATGTCCTTCACGGAAAGGACGACGTAGCCAAGATCCGTGTGGATCGGGGCGCCTACATCGCCCACGCGCTGGTGAAAGATGGTATCCATCAGGCCTGGCGCGTTCCCCAGTTCCGGAAGCGGCTGATTCGCCTCGACCAGCTTTGCTTCCCCGGTGGTCATGTTGAATTTCTTGGCCAAATCTTCGATCGGAACGCGCCCGCTGCGGCGGATTTCGTCGGCAATTTGCGCCGAGATATTTTCGCCAAGCTGTTCCGCTTTTTCCTGTTGCAATTGATTGACAATGCTGGCCTTGACCTCGTCGAGCGTCTGCGTCCGCGCTGTTTCGCGGTCAATCACCTGGATGATGTGGAAGCCGTACTGTGTCTTCACCAAGTCCGAAATCGATCCCTTGGGGAGGCTGAACGCGGCGGCCTCAAATTCGGGGACGGTCTGTCCCCGGACGATCCAGCCCAGGTCGCCTCCCTTATCCTTTGTCGTGTCTTCGGAGTATTGTTTGGCTAAATCGGCGAAATTCCCGCCGTGCTTGGCCTTGCTGAGCACGTCCTCAGCTTTTTTCTTGACCTCAGCGGCCTCGGCATCGGTCATACCCACGGTTTTGAAGAGAATGTGGGCGACGTGCGCTCGGTCTTCCAGTTTGTATTGATCGATGTGGCTTTGGTAGTAGGCCTTTTCCTCGTCCTCGGTCACCTGGGAGCGCTGGCGAAGCTGTGCGAGATCCAGGATGGCATAATCCACAGTCCTGCGTTCAGGCACCACATACGCGGCTTTATTCTTGTCGAAGTATGCCGCAAGATCCGCGTCGGAAACTTCCACCGTGGACTGCAGATCGTCCGGCTTGATCATCACGTAATCGAGTTTGATCTTCTCGTTCTCGCGGCGGAACTCCTCGCGCACTTCGTCGTCACTGGCGGTGATGCCATCGGTCACGAGCTGCTGGAATTTCTGCTGAAGCAGCGCATTTTTCACTTCTGTTTCAAACTCCGGGACGCTCATCTGAAAGCGTGACTGGACTTCCGCAGTGTACCGATCCATGCCGATAAACGTGTCGCCGGTAAACGCAGTTGGCACTAGCTTCTTCAGCAGGTCGGCATGCTCCTCGTCCGAGACGCGCAGGCCCATCCGGTCGGCTTCGAGCGCCAGCATCTTCTCATCGATCAACTGGTCGAGCGCCTGCTGCGTATAGGCCGGCAGGAGGGCGGGAGGAATCTGGGTGCCGTGGGTGCTCTTGCTCAATTGGTTCTGGACATCGACGACGGAGATTGTCTGATCCCCCACCTGGGCGACGGCGTCCGACCCAGTCAGGTCGTCAGTGCCCTGCGGCACGAGATACAGCAACATGCCGATCCCCAGAATCCCGACGACGATTCCGAGCATGATCCGCACACCTATCTTTTTTTCACGAAGAGCGTCCCACACGTCCGAAAATCCTCCCGCGCAACGCTATCTGGATATTCCGCGATTCAGAAAAGCAGACAGCCGCCGCACCCTTGGCAAAACAAGGCATTATAGAGGAGCCAAGCACATACACTCAATCTAATCTTGTTGGACGGCGTCCGCCGATTGGAGTGAGCGCCTGCCGGCATGTTGGCGCAGAAGAAGGCATCGCGGACATTGAGATTAGGAACCTGGAGATTACGAACCTGCACTCCGCCAAAAGGTCGCATAAGTATCCCTGGCCGTGTTAATCTATTGTGGAATTTTTGAGGCTGCTAGATGAGCAACCAGACGCAACAGTCGACGGAAGGCAAGAGTTTGATCCGCGTGCGGCCGCGTGGTTTTTGCGCGGGTGTGGTGCGCGCGGTGGACATCGTGGAGTTGGCTCTGCAAGCGTACGGGCCACCCGTGTATGTCCACCACGAAATCGTGCACAACCGCTACGTCGTGGAGCAACTCCGCCAGAACGGCGCGATCTTTGTCGAGACGGTGGAGGAAGTGCCGCTCGGCTCCGTGCTGGTGTTCAGCGCGCACGGCGTTCCCCCGACGACGCGCGAAGAAGCGCGGCTGCGCGAGTTGCGCGTGATTGACGCGACGTGCCCGCTCGTGACCAAAGTCCATCTCGAAGCGCTGAAATTCGCGCGCGAGAACCGGACGATTATCTTGATCGGCCATCGCGATCACCAGGAAATCGTGGGGACGTCGGGAGAAGCTCCGAAACAAACGGTCGTGGTGGACAGCGTCGAAGCGGTGGACGCGCTCGAAGTGAAGGATCCGAATCGCCTGGCGTTTCTGACCCAGACGACACTGAGCCTTTACGACACGCAGGAAATTGTCACCCGGCTGCGCGAGCGGTTTCCCTCGATCGAGGGACCGGCTTCGGACGATATCTGTTACGCGACGCAGAACCGGCAGGAAGCAGTCGAGCAGCTCGCGCGCGAGGTGGACCTGATCCTTGTGGTCGGCTCGCCCAACAGTTCAAACTCGAACCGGCTCGTGGAAGTCGCCAAGCGCTCGGGAGTCCCGGCGGAATTGATTGACGCCGCGAAGGACATTAACCCGAAATGGCTCGAAGGAATCCGCCGCGTGGGCCTTACTGCCGGCGCGTCGGCGCCGGAGGTTCTGGTCGAACAGGTGAGCGAACGCCTGGCCGGATTGGGCTACACGAATCAGCGCGATCTCGATCTGATCCGCGAAGATGTGCGATTCACTCTGCCATCCGAGCTGACGACCATCGCGCCGGCTTCGAATTAGTGGAAGCCCCGTTTAGTGCCCGTTCAGTGAATGTTTAGCGGAATGGTTATGCAGGTTGTCGTCTTTCAGGGGAGCACGTCTCCAACTTCAGGAGAGCGACTTTGGCGGTCAAGATCACCCGTCAGACGAAGAATATTGTCCTGCTGGGCTCGGCCACGAGCGCAGCGGCCCTCCACACTGGGTACGAGCGTGCGCCCGCGGCGTTGCGCGCCGCCGGGATCACCGATCGGCTGAAGGGCGCCGGATTTAACGTTACCGATCATGGCGACACGGCAACCTACCTTTCCCAACAAGACGACGAACATCCCCGCGCAAGGAATGTTTCCGCGATTCTGAAATTACTGAACGATCTGCGCCCGCGCGTCGAAGTCGCGGTAAAGTCCGGCGCGCTCCCACTCATACTTACCGGTGATTGCATTTCTGTCCTGGCGGTCATTGCCGGGACGCGCCGCTTCTATCGCAACGTCAGCCTGATGTATGTGGACCGCGATGCCGACCTCAATGTGCCGGCGACGACGCCTTCGGGATGCATCGATGGTATGGTGATCTCGCAAGTCATTGGACGCGGCGCGCCGGAACTGGTTCGCTTCTGGGGTGAGCCTCCTCTTGTCCGCGAACCCGACGTGGCCTTGTTTGGATTCGAGCGGCTGGACGCGCCGGAAGAACAGTATCTGGTGGCGTCACCCCTGCGGCGACACGCATCTCTGGAAGTATCAACGATAGGAGCCGCCGCTGCCGCTCGCCTCGCCCTCGAACGCGTGCACGCCGCCAAGCACGAGTTCATCCTCCACTTCGACGTGGACGTGATCAACGGCGAAGAGTTTCCCTGGACAAATTTCCCCGGCGCAGGCGGCCTCAGCTTGAACGAAGTCCGCGATGCGCTCCGCGTATTTGCCAGCCAGCCGAATCTGGCCGCCTTCGTAGTCGCGGGGTATAACCCGGACCTTGACGCCGACGGGCAAGGGGCGCGGAAGCTGATCGATTTGCTAGCAGATGTGCTTGCGACGCGCCTGGAAATAACGACCGCGACAGCCGCCGTGGCTGCAGATCCTGCGTCCGCTTCTTCTGTGCCTGGCGCGTCCGTTTCCGAAACCGCCCCTGCGGCATTCCCGTCCGCTGCGGGTCCCGACGCTGAGTCCGATCGCACCACTCCCGCTGAATTGCCAGACGCGACAGAACCAGACGCAACTATTTCCTGAGATTGGGCAGGGCTGCTTCATTGGCTTATTCTTCTCCTTGCGTCGGATCGGTTTGCGTGCCGTGTTGTTTACTCTGATGATCGATCAACAGGTTGCGCCGACATGCCAGATGCGCTACCGTTTTCACTGGTTGCGGAGGTTTCCTTTATGACCGGTAAATATGCGGCAGCGGCAATCGCCTTCACGCTGATCCTTGCGGGCACGGGACTGGCGCAACTGCGTCCGGCTTTCGGCGCCGATTGGAATGCCCAGGATTCGCAGATGCAGATGGATATGCCGGGGCCGGCCGATCTGGGGATTCCCTCTTACCACGCGTATGCGTTGAAGCCGCCGTTTCCAGCCACGCTCGATCCGAAGCAGTTTCCAGATGCGCTCAATCGCAATGTGTATGCGCTGGCCGCGAAGATCAGGCCGGTTTTGTACCAGCAGCCTTGCTACTGCTATTGTGACCGGCACGAGGGGCACAAGAGCCTGCTCGATTGCTTCGCGGGCACGCACGGATCGGAATGCGATATTTGCCAGAAGGAAGCGGTCCTCTCCTATCAACTCACGCAGAAGGGGAAGACTCCCGCGCAGATTCGTGCCGCGATTATTCGGGGCGATTGGCGAGCGGTGAACCTGAATCCCTATATGGCGGCCGCGAGTCCCCGCTGATCCACATTTATTAGAAAGATTCTGCTGAAGGTCGGCGGATTTAGTAGGACAGTTCCGCCGCGGCGAGATCGTCTGGTTTTCGTTTCCGCCATACTGGACGCCCCGCAAACTAAACTGCGATCCGAACACGTTGAATAGCACGGCCGCTCATGGCTTTGCTTTGGACCTCAGTTCCGCAAAAAACGCACAGACAAGAGTGTCTGTGCTACATATTCGCAAGGCTGCATCGCGCGGTTGGGTCAAAATTGCGCGGGTGTATTTTGAGATGCGGAATGCGCTACACTCCACCGCGTCCGAAGACGTTCCACACATTGGCCGATCGAAACGCGAGGTGAGACATGTCCAACGGCGGCAATTCCGGTTCCGGCAGGACGCAGGGGGCAATTCTGGCGATTCGTTTGCTCGTGGGCGCGGTCTTCTTCATGGAAGGAATCAAGAAATTCCTCTTTCCCGATCAATGGGGAGCAGGCCGATTCGCGGGATTCGGGATTCCAGCGCCGCATGTGATGGGCCCGTTTGTCGGTGCTGTCGAAATTGTTTGCGGGCTCCTAGTGCTTCTGGGACTGCGCACGCGCCTCGCCGCCGTCCCGCTGCTCTGCGTGATTTCCACGGCGATTGTGGTCACCAAGATTCCGATCCTGTTCAAGGCAGGATTCTGGCGCATGGAAGACATCGGCCGGACCGATTATTCCATGTTCATGGGCTTGATCTTCCTCCTGTTCGCGGGCTCCGGGAGCCTGTCTCTGGATGCGCGGGGGCCTGGCGAGAAAACTCCGTAGGATGGGCGATCTCGAGCAAACCCAGACGGGAACCCCGGGCGACGCGGAACGCGGATCTCTGAAAGAACTGGCGCTTTTTTTCCTGCGGCTGGGTATCACCGCGTTTGGCGGGCCGGCGGCGCATATCGCCATCATGGAAGATGAGTTGGTCCGCCGCCGGAAATGGCTTTCCCGCGAAAAATTTCTCGATCTCCTCGGCGCAAGCAGCTTGATTCCCGGACCCAGCTCCAGCGAATTGGCTATCCACATCGGCTATTTGCGGGCTGGCTGGGCGGGACTGCTCATCGGCGGCGCGTGCTTCATTTTTCCGGCGGCAATCCTGGTAGGAATCATCGCCTGGGCGTACGTGCGCTTTGGCCATTTGCCTGCTGTTGCGGCGCTGTTGTACGGCGTCAAGCCGGTCGTGATTGCCGTGATTCTGCAGGCGCTCTCGGGACTCGGCCGCACGGCGGTCAAGAGCTGGGTCCTGGCGATTGCGGGCATGCTCTGCGTGGCGCTCAGTTTCGCGCAAGTGAACGTTCTTACCATTTTGTTTGGGACGGGCGCGATCCTTGCAGGAATTCACGCGCTGTCCCCGAATCGGACAGGAAACCGAAAAACGACGGGCACGCTGACTTTTGTTTCGGCGTGGCGTGGAGCACGCGCGGGCCTGGCTCGAATTTTTCCGTGGGCGGGC
Source organism: uncultured Acidobacteriota bacterium (assembly GCA_963833595.1). Lineage (GTDB taxonomy): Bacteria > Acidobacteriota > Terriglobia > Acidiferrales > UBA7541 > Palsa-360. The sequence continues at coordinate 238,566 of CAWHYM010000013.1, forward strand.
GCCACAGGTGTGGCCGCGGTGATTCCCGGAATGTGGCCGCTGTTCCTAGTATTCCTGAGGATCGGCTCGATTGTGTTCGGCAGCGGCTATGTTTTGCTGGCATTTCTGCGGGCCGATCTGGTTGTGCATCGTGGGTGGGTGACGGACGCGCAGTTGGTCGATGCGGTTGCCATCGGGCAGGTGACGCCGGGGCCGGTGTTCACCACGGCTACTTTCCTCGGTTACTTGTTGCGGGGGCCTGTGGGCGCGCTTGTGGCGACGGTTGGAATTTTCCTTCCCGCATTTATCCTTGTGGCCATCAGCGGCCCGTTGATCCCACTGATTCGCCGCTCCACGACGGCTGGCGCTTTTCTCGATGGAGTAAATGTGGCTTCCCTCGCGTTGATGGCGGCCGTCAGCTACCAACTGGGACGCTCGGCCATTGTGGATTGGCTGACCGCGGGCCTTGCGATTGCGAGCGCGGTGCTGCTACTTCGCTTCCGAATCAATTCGGCGTGGCTGGTGCTCGGCGGGGCAGCCATCGGCATCGCCGCCCGGCTGGTACGAGGCGGCTAGGATTTTTATGTCGAGGGAATGTCCGGCTGTCTGGGCTTGATCCAAAAGTCGAGTCCGAGCCAGAAGCTGTACGCATGCCGCGTCAACAATAAGGAGAGAGTGATGGCAAAGGCCATCCATAGCAGGATTTTGGAATTTGTCGAGAGCGTGGTGAAATCCCGAAACAGCAGCGACAAAAGAAATATCGCCACGACGGCAGCCGTTGTGACCACGTAATTGATGATCATGGCCCCGACGTAGTATCCCTGCTCAGGAAAATACGAAAGCCCGCATTCCGGACAACGGGGCAGCATGCGAAAAACGCCGCGAAACAACCGGCCGCGCCCACAATTCGGACAGCGCCAGTGCGCCGCGCGGCGCACGATCTGCTTGAGCGGAGGTCGTAGCATGGTTTTCCTTGCCGGCCGTCAAGTGTCACACAGACGCGCCCGAAGGAGGATAGAAATTCCCGGGAAGCTGCTTGCGACTCCCCAAATGAAAATGGAGCGGGTGATTTGAAGATCAGACCTGCTACTTGAAGAGTTTCCGAAGCAAATCCTTCCCTTCCCCTTCCGTCAGGACTTTCTTCTGCATAAGCGTCATAATCAGGTCGCTCAAAACAACATTCTTCAATGTTTGAGTTTCCTGGGCTGGGGCTGTATCGGGCGCACCCTGCATGGGAGTTTCTTGCGGGGGAACGGATTGGCCGCTGATTTCCTGCAACCACCTCTGAAAAAGACGGACTTGCTTTGGTTGAGCGGATACGAAAGCGAGGCCCATGCCCATCCCAATCAAGGAATAAACGACCCTCCCTTGGGCCTCGAATCTTTCATTTCCCCTTAGAATCCGTATTGTCACTTCCGTCCCTACGGCAAAGGGATTGAGCGTATCGACGTAACATCCTCCCAGACTCAGATCGGAGGTTCGCCCTGTAATCTGTGTGCCGGACTTGGTCTCGACAGCTTCCACCGTAGCCGAAAACGGAAATCGCAAATTGCGCCGACGCTCCATGGGATTGGAGATGGTGGTGGTGTTCGACTCAGTCTGCTTGGTGGAAGACATGACTCGGTACCTCTGTAAGTTTGCATTATTTCAGGCACGGCGTGAGTGAGGCGGCGCGCCTTTTTCGACTGTCTGATTAAAGTCTCGCCCATAAGTTATGGCAACGCAAGCCTTTGCCAGTTACGTGTTGTTTGGCGTGTACCTGTCCTCTTAGTTAGCCACTCACAGCCGAAACCCTCGCCAAGAGAGCCTTGGACACAGACCAACCACCCCTTTGGTGAAGGAATAGCCGCATTCCGTGGTAGAAACTCGCTGACCAAATCCGATTGTCCCGATCCGGGACGTGAAACTATGATGGAGGTAAGGCGTTCACGATTTTCTTCCGCATCACATTTCCAGGCCGATCGAGGAAACGACCGACTCGAACGCAAGGAGAATGAGGTCTGGCGCCTGGCGATTTTGATGCTGGTGATCCTTGCCGTTGGTGTTGCCGTCCTATCCCAACAAGCGCTCCAAACGAGCCAATGGCATCTCGAGGCTCTTCCAGCCGGGGCGGGGGTTCTCATCGTCCTGTTTGGAGCCTACGTTTGGAGCAAAAAGCGCGAGATCGACGAATTGCGCGGTTTTGTCCGCGGTTTCCGGAAGGTCCAAAATTCACCTCCCAGCGCTGAACAGCTTGAAAGGCTTGCTGAAGTCATCGCCAATTCCAGGCAAGGCTACCGCGACTTAATCGACAGTCTCGATCATTTGATATTCACAACCTCCCTGGAAGGCGAAATCCGCGCCGTGAATCAGCGCATCACCCAGGTTTTCGGATTCCCCTACTCGGAACTGGTGGGGCATTGCATCGACGAGTTTTTCGACGAGCCTCGATTGGAGCACCTGAAAGATTCCATCGCCTGGTTCGTGGAAAAGAGACATTGTACCGGCACGGTGCGAGCGTGCCTCAAGAAAACGGGCACCGTGCTTTACTTCGATTGCGTTTTACAAGCGCAACAGGGGAGGAACGTGCGTGCGTGCGCGTGCTGCGCCGGGGAGAGACTTGCGCGCGGCCATGTAGCCGGCCGCGCGCAGGTCGTTGGCGGGAGGTGGCGAGTCACTACTGTTGGAAGTTGACCTCTACTCTCAGGTCAACCGGTGTGGGTTCACCGTCGAGGATCGTTGGTTCATATTTTCTTTCCGAAACAGCTTTGAGCGCCGCTTGGATCAGCAAAGGATGTCCGCTGACGACCTTTTCTTGGACGACGCTCCCGTGTTCATCGATAATGGCGTCGATCACGACCATTCCATGGACGTGCGACTGGCTCGCCAAAATCGGATATACCGCAGCAGGGCCGTAGATCAAGCGCGGCGGTTTTACGTCACCTCCGATGCGAACCGGACGTTTCGGCCCTTCGACAGCGGGCGCTGCCGCTACAGGAGCCGCAATGCTTGGCATTCCGCCGGTGATGCCGCCGATCAGTCCTCCGGGGACACCCCCCGGCACGGCGCTCATCCCTCCCGCAAACGCCTCCTGCGGGGGAGCAGCGTCGCTAGAGGCCGTTGGAACGGCCTTGGGAATAAAAGTTGGCGCGGTCAGCTTCCCCGGCGTGAAAACTTTCGGCGCAACATGGACCACGCGAGCCACTGAAGCCGGAGGCGGCGATGCCGGGGCCATTGGCGGCATGGGCGCCACGAGAAGCGTCGTTTCCAACCTTTTCATATCGATTCCTTGTGAGAAATAAAGCGGGAGGAAGAGCAGCAAGACCAAGATGGCGAAATGAATGAAAAAAGAAAGGGCCCAATCCATCGGGCTTCGGCGCTGGCGCGTCGTGGAATTCTCAAGTAGGGCTTCGGCAAAAACGCGATTTGGCAGCGCAATTTGGGGTGGAGGCAAAACCACACTGCTTTTTGGCCTGCCGCCCGGATACACGTCTTCCAGAAATAGGTTTTGCTCACTTAACATGAAGCCTCCTAAAAATATGTTCCTTGCAGAATCCTTCAAGCGAATAAAGAAAATGAAAAAATCCGCTTGAATCTCACTCGAAAGAAATTGTCACTTGCCAGGACACAGCGCGGTGTCTGATACAAACTCACTTCTGCGGGAAAGACGGGGTGTTCCCTTTCGACATGGAAGACAAAAGTTTTGATCTAATGTTTCAAAGCCTTTTTCTCCTGATCCATCCTGCCCCGGGTATTCATGGAAGACAAATTCAAAGTTCAAATCGTTGACTTCCAAACGCTTGATCCATAATTCAGGCGTAAAGGTTACGGAATCCATCGACCGTTGTGCGCCCTGAAAGGGCGCGGGAATCCCCCTCCGCGCCTTCAGGGCGGACGCCTCCGCGCGTGCGGCTCGATTTGCCCAAGCGTTTTCCATTGGAATCGGAGCGTGCTTGACACTCGTATTGCGCTGGCATAAGGTGACAATTCAGACAGAAAATCTATCTGGATGAATAGAATCTCCCTGCGAGATCAACGGAAACCACGATGCGAAAATCCAAAAAAGACGCGATCGATCGCCGCAAATTTCTGAAAGGCGCCGCGGCGGGCGCAGCCGCGCTCGCGGCGATCCCGGCGGTTGCGAACGCGCAGCAGGCCGAGGTTTCCCGCGCGGGCACCGCGCAACCCATGCCGAAAGAGCTCGAAACAGGCACGCCCGCCGTGCTGGAAGTTCTGACCGAAAACCGCTCCGGATCCGACTTCATGGTGGACGTGATCAAGTCGCTGGGCATCGAGTACGTGGCGTCCAATCCGGGATCGAGTTTCCGCGGTCTGCACGAATCGGTGATCAATTACGGTGGAAACGAGAATCCGGAATTCATCACCTGCTGCCACGAAGAATCGGCCGTCGCCATGGCCCACGGCTATTCAAAAATCGAAGGCAAGCCGATGGCGGTCTTTCTTCACAGCGACGTGGGCTTGCAGCATGGATCAATGGCCATCTACAACGCATTCTGCGATCGCGTGCCGGTTTACCTGATCGCCGGCAACGCGCTGGAGATCAATTCCCGGCGCCCGGGAGTGGAGTGGGATCACAGCGTTCAGGATGCCGCGGCCATTGTCCGCGATTGCTTGAAGTGGGATGACGTGCCGATATCGCTGGATCATTTCGCGGAATCCGCCGTGCGCGCTTACAAAATCGCGATGACGCCGCCCATGGCGCCCGTGCTGCTGGTCGCGGATGGAGAACTGCAAGAGGGCCCGATTTCCGATGACGCTAAATTCCATATCCCGAAACTTACGCATGCCATGCCCCCGCAGGGCGATTCGGGCTCGGTCGCGGAAGCGGCGCGAATGCTCGTTGCTGCGGAAAATCCGGTTATTTTGTTGGAGCGCACCGCGCGCACGGCCGATGGTTTGAAGTACACCGTCGAACTTGCGGAAACGCTGCAGGCGCCCGTCGTGGATTTAGCCGCGCGCATGAATTTTCCTTCGCAGCATCCCCTGAATCAGACCGAGCGCACGCGAGCGGTGATTGGCGACGCGGACGTAATCCTCGGTTTGGAAGCTCTGAATTTTTGGGGCACGATTCATTCGTACCGCGATCAATTGCACCGTTCCTCGCAGTCCATCACAAAAAAAGACGTGAAGCTCATCAGCATCACGGCCACGGATCTCTACCTGAAGAGCAACTACCAGGATTTCCAGCGCTACACCGAAGTGGACCTAGCCATGGCGGCCGACGCGGAAGCGACGCTGCCGTCGCTGATCGAGGCCGTCAAGCGCCAGTTGACTGACGACCGCAAGAGAACATTCGAGGATCGCGGCAAGAAACTTGCCGCGCAGCATGACGAAGCGTTGCGGCGCGCCCGCGATGAAGCGGCCTACGGATGGGATGCGAGCCCGATCACGACAGCGCGCCTGTGCGCGGAAATCTGGGGCGCCATCAAGGATGAAGACTGGTCCCTCGTCTGCGAAGTTTTTCCGTGGGTGAACCGCTGGCCGCTGCGTCTGTGGAATTTTGACAAGTATCACCAGTACATTGGCGCGTCGGGCGGATTCGGCGTTGGCTATGGCGCACCCGCCGCACTCGGCGCCGCGTTGGCGAACAAGAAGCACGGCCGCCTGACCGTCACTATTCAAAATGACGGCGATTTGATGTACGCCCCTGGAGTTCTCTGGACGTCGGCGCATCACCGTATTCCGCTCCTCAGCATCATGCACAACAATCGCGCGTATCATCAGGAACTCATGCACGTGCAGCGGATGGCCGACCGGCATAGCCGCGGCATCGATCGCGCTTCCATCGGGACTACCATGACCGATCCCAACATCAACTTCGCCATGGTCGCCAAAGGCATGGGAGTCTATTCTGAAGGCCCGATTACGGACCCGAAGGACCTCGGTCCCGCCATTCAACGCGCGAAGGAAGTCGTCAAGCGGGGCGAGCCGGCGTTGGTCGAGGCCGTCACACAGCCGCGCTGATCGATTAGGTCATTCTGTTTTCGTGGCGCAGGCTTCAAGCCTGCGGGGGTTCGGATGTGCGACACTGAAACCCCACAGGCTGAAGCCTGCGCAACTAAACCTCATATACCAAACGCTTGGACCTATCCGCCAAACGCAATTCAACACATGCTTCAACTTCTTGTGACAAATGTGGCTATTGATTTAGAAGCGGAATGTCCTTGGAGGGAGCGGCCTTCGGCCTCGATTGCAAATAGGCGTAAATGTCGGCGAGCTCCTGGTCGGAGATCACTTTGCTGGTGTACGGCGGCATCTGACCGGTGGGCTGGTGGACATATTTGGTGAACGCCTCGAAGGAAAGTTGCGATGGGCCGATGCGCGGCCCTGCTGCTTGGGCGGCGCCTTGGCCCTCGCGCCCGTGGCATTCATAGCAGCCGTCTTTCGTGAAAATCTTTTCGCCGGTTTCCGCATTCCCCGCGGGAGCGGCTTCGCTCTTTTCGCCCTGCTGCGCGGCGTTTTGCGCTCGCGGTGCAGGGGCCGCAAGCAGAAGGATCGCGCCAATCGCCGGCAGAGCGATGCACCGGATCATACAAGGGCGGCGACGCTTGATCGAGTTCACGGGTGAAAAAAACATGTTCACGCATTCCCCTTTGCCGTCATTGTGCCACAGGACCGATCCCCTCTGAAACGCAATCTGCACGTTCGCCAGCGAGGCAGTGATGAGTGCCGGCAATTCTCTCTTACTCCTTGACGTTGGCGTTCATTTAGACTACATCTTTTCGGTCGGAAAATGGCCAAATCCAAAACAAAATCCAAATCTCAAACGGATCTCGTTCGGCACTGGGAACTTTCGCCCATCGGACGGCGGATTCTCCGGGAAGGGCGTCAATTCGCGACGGTTCGGCGCATCGTGGTTGCCGCGCGAAAGGTGTTCGCGCAGCGGGGGCTCGCCGGCGCGCGCATGGACGAAATCGCGCGCGTCGCGGGCGTCAACAAGGCTCTTCCGTATTACTACTTTCGCAACAAGGAGGAATTGCACCGCTTCGTGCTGGAAACGATGATCGCGCAAATTTCCGCGCAGATGGAATCTCCCGCCGTGCTCTCGATGGATCCTCCCGAGCGCGTGCGAGCCCTGGTAAACCTGACGTTTGACTTCGTCATGCGCAATCCCGCGTATCCGCGGCTGATCCAGCGCGAGATGATGGCCGACCGGCGGCCCCTGCACTGGATGGTGGTGGCGCATCACCGTCCCTTGCACAAACGCGCCGTGAAAACGATCCGCGAGGGGATCGCGCGCGGCCAATTTCGCGCCGTCGATCCCGACCAGATGGTATTCACTATCTTTGGAATGATTATGTACTATTTTGCAACAGGGCAACTGGCCAGCCAAATTTGGAATCGCGATATCTGGAATCCCCGAAACGTCGAGCAGCGCCGCCGCGCCGTCCTGGATTTTCTCGAGCACGGCCTTTTCCTGTCTCCTGCCGCGAAAACCTAGCCCGAATTTCGCCGCGGGTTTGAACTCCCGGATTTGGCGGGTGGCTGTCCTACTCGAATAGTTACTTTCGCATTGTTTGCGGAACCGGCGAGGTGTAGATTGCCGGTCGGGTGGAAATAAAATGAAGATCGCAGCTCAGTGGAGGGCGCGCCGATGAGACATCACGGCTCGGGTTGCAAACACGTCACGATAGGGTTGGACCGAAAAGATGAAGCGCGTCTCGGGTCCGGCGCCGGTTCTTCGCGGCGAGAAGTCCTGCAATGGCTTGCGATGGCCGGAGCGGGCTCGCTCCTGCCCGCCAGCAAATTGTTGGCGCGGGCCGGCATGCCCGCTGCCGGTACGCTTACCGGCCGCATCGACGTTCACAGCCATACTGTTCCGCCATTCTATACAAAGGTCATGGAGAAAGAGATCCTGGCAACCGGGCACCCGCTGCCCACATGGACGCCCTCCCTGGCCATCGAAACAATGGACAAAAACGGAATCGCCACCGAGATGCTTTCGCCGATGACGCGCGTCGTGCAGGATTCGTTCTCCGACAAGTCCGAACGCGCTCGCAAACTGGCGCGTGAGAATAATGACTATACGCAACAACTCGTGAGAGATTACCCCGGGCGCTTCGGGACATTTTGCCGCGCTGCCGCTGCCGGACACGGATGGCAGCCTGCACGAGATTGAATACGCGTTCGACACACTCAAGGCCGACGGCATCGCACTGTGGACAAGTTACGGCGACAAGTGGCCCGGCGATCCCGTCTTTGCTCCCGTGTACGAAGAGCTCAACCGCCGCAAAGCCATCATCTTCATTCACTCCGCGCCGCCAATCTGTTGCCGCGCGCTCCAGCCCGGCGTGATCGACAGCGTCGTGGAATACGATTTTGATATCGCGCGAGCCGTGGTCAGTTACTTGAAGAGCGATTCGTTCCGGCGCTACGCGAATATCCGGTTCATCTTCCCCCATTCCGGAGGAACGCTGCCGGTGCTCGCAAACCGCGTGACGGAATCTCTGCCCGAAAAACGTTCCGAGCAGGCAACTGCGGAGCTGATGGAGGAAGTGAAAGGACTTTACTTCGATGTCGCGCATGCAACGTACCCCGCGCCTTTGTCCGCGCTGACCAAAGTAGTTCCCACGTCGCAGATTCTTTTCGGCAGCGACTACCCGATCATCCAGTACCCTGTTTCTGCCGGGCCTCTCGACCATTTCGGATTTTCCGAGAGCGACTTGCACGCGATCAATCGCGGAAATGCCGAGCGGCTGTTCCCGCGGCTAAAGGCATAGGCATTTACGGCGCTGTGGCCCTGCGACTGACTTCTGGACGCTTCAGCCATTGACGCCAAGAGTGCCACTGAGTTTGGAATCTTCAGATGCCATTACTCAACCCTCGATCCTATTTGTTCGTGCCAGGTAATCGGCCCGACCGTTTTGCGAAGGCGTGCGCAGCCGGGGCCGATGCGGTGGTTCTCGACCTGGAGGATTCCGTCGCAGCCCACGACAAATCGAAAGCCCGCGCAGCAGTGGCGGCGTGGATTACGCCCGCTCATCCCGTCATGGTCCGCGTCAACACTTCGAATAGCGAATGGTTTCGTGAGGATTTGAACCTGGGCCGCGCGAGGGGCATTGCCGGTGTCTTATTACCCAAGGCCGAACGAGTCGAAGAAATTCGCCTCGTTGCCGAGAATTTTGGCTCCGCGGCGCCTATCTTGCCCCAAATTGAAACGGCACAAGGTTTCCGAAACGCCCTGGCATTGGCTGGCGCCGAACACGTGGAGCGTCTGCTTTTCGGCTCAATCGATTTCCAATTTGACCTCGCTATGACCGCCGAAGAAGAGGAGCTTTTGTATTTCCGTTCGCAGATCGTTCTCGATTCGCGTCTTGCCGGCATTCGGCCTCCGGTGGATGGCGTCACGATGGACATAAATTCGGCGGAGCGGGTGCGCGCTGACGCCTTGCGCGCCCGGCGGCTTGGTTTTAGCGGAAAGATGTGCATTCATCCCAAACAAGTGCCGGTCGTCAATGAAAGCTTTACTCCCACCGCGGAGGAAGAAATATGGGCGAGGCGAGTTGTGGAGGCGTCCGCGGCGTCTCACGGCGCGGCGACATCAGTGGATGGGAAGATGGTGGATCGTCCAGTTCTCGCTCGGGCTGAAGTCATCCTGGCGATTGTGACGCAACTGCGCCAACGCTGATCGTGCCGGGCGCGCCAACCTTCGGGCGAATTCGCACTTAGGACAGATTCAGCCTGCCTGCTCTTGCTTCCCTCAACTTCAGTAGCAAAACAGAAGAAAAGGAAACAGGCTGAAGCCTGTTCTACTAATCCGTATCGAACCGCTGCTCTTTCCACGGATCGCCGTACATGTGGTAGCCGTTCTCTTCCCAGAAGCCGGGCTGGTCGTCGGCTGTGAGCGCAAAGCCGCGCACCCATTTCACGCTCTTCCAGAAATACAGGTGCGGCACGACCAGGCGCAGAGGATAGCCATGCTCGGCGGAGAGCGTCTCGCCGTCGTGCTGGAAGGCGAAAATTGTTGTGGGCTTCATCAGGTCTTCGAGAGGAAGATTGGCGGTGAATCCGTGTTCGCCGCGCACGATGGCGAAACGCGCTTCGGGCCCGCCGGCCTGCGAGGCAGGCTTTGGCGTGACGAGTTTCATCACTTCGGTGAACAGCACGCCATTGAAGCGGTTGTCGAAGCGGCTCCAGCGCGTAACGCAATGGATGTCGCATTGAATTTCCGTCTGCGGCAGGCGGATGAATTCTTCCCACGTGAGCCGCACCGGCTTTTCGACGAGGCCATCGATGCGAAAATCCCACGTGCGCAGATCGACGCGCGGGACGTCTCCGTAGTGCAGCACTGGCCACTTCAATGTGAGCGACTGCCCCGGCGGCAAGCGGCCTTCGTTGCGCCGCTGCTGTTCGAGTTTTTTCCGTTCGCTGCTTTCGCCGAAAATCATCTTCGTTCCCTTCGTCCGGAGGGATTTCATTGTACCTGAATCTCACGCATGCCCAGATTCACGCCGCGGGGCCGGTCGCGCCGGAGACCCCCCGGCCCCTTGCCTCCTCTTAAAGAAACGCCGGCCCCTCTTGCATCGGGGCAAGCAAGATGCCGGCGCTACTCGCGGAACTCGCCGCATCGGCTGTGCTACCATGAATAAGAAGCACGCATTATTGGCTGGATCAGGAGAGAAAGTGCCAGCGCGTATTCTCAACGGCATAGCGATTCGGGACCAGATTTACGCGGAGCTCAAGCAGGAAATTGCTGTTTTGAGCGGCGCGGGAATTCGTCCCGGACTTGCGGCGGTATTGGTTGGCGAGAACCCTGCGTCGCAGATTTATGTGCGCAGCAAGATCGCGGCGTGCGAGCAACTGGGGCTCGGAAGCTGGCAGCGCACTCCGCCCGCCAGAATTACGACCGAAGAGTTGCTCACTCTAGTCGCGGAGCTGAATGCGCGCGACGAAGTCGACGGAATCCTGGTGCAGCTTCCTCTGCCGCCACAGGTGGACACGAAGCGCGTGCTCGAAGCCGTGGACCCGGCGAAAGACGTGGATGGGTTTCATCCGGTAAACCTCGGGCGTCTGGTATCGGGCCGCGCGGGGCTCGTGGCGTGCACGCCTGCGGGCTCAATGGAAATTCTGCGGCGCAGCGGCATTCCTGTGGAGGGAGCCAACGCGGTCGTCGTGGGGCGCAGCGATATTGTCGGAAAGCCGATGGCGCTGCTGCTGATGCATGCGAACGCGACGGTGACGATCTGCCATTCCAAGACGCGCGATCTACCGGGAGTGGTGCGGCGCGCCGACATTGTGATCGCGGCAATTGGGCGCGCGGCGATGATCGAACCGGATTGGGTGCGGCCGGGCGCGACAGTGATCGATGTGGGCATCAATCGCATCACCGATGCCGCCGAAGTGCGGAGAATCTTTGCGAATTTTCCGGCAAAACTCGCGCAATTCCATGACAAAGGCTCCGTGCTGGTGGGTGACGTTCATCCGGGCGTCGCGGAAGTGGCCGGAGCGATCACTCCTGTGCCGGGCGGCGTGGGTCCGCTCACGATCGCCATGCTGATGAGCAACACGGTGAGAGCAGCGCGCCTGCGGCGGGGGCGCGGACAAGCGACGCCCGGCAGCCTAACCGGCTTCGCGGCGGCCAAACCCTGATGCTGCGCGTCGGCCTGACCGGAGGAATCGCCACCGGCAAGACCACGGTGGTCGCGATGCTTCGCGAGCTCGGCTGCCGCGTGCTCGAAGCCGACAAGATCGGGCACCAAACGATCGAGCCCGGCGGCGCCGCTTACGAGGAAGTGGTGCGTGAATTTGGCCGCGGCATCCTCACTCCGGAAGGCCTTGTTGATCGGCAAAAGCTCGGCGCCATCGTGTTTGCCGACCCGAAACTTCTCGCGCGGTTGAATGCCATCGTGCACCCGTTGATCCTTGAGGAGCAGAGCCGCCAGCTTGCCGCGATCGAACAGGCCGACCCGCACGCCATCGCCGTAGTGGAGGCCGCACTGCTCATCGAAGCGGGATTCGATAAGAAACTGGAATACCTGCTGGTCACCTGGTGCACGCCGGAACAGCAGCTTGCGCGCCTGACGCAGTCCGGCACGGGCCGCGGGCTGACGATCGAGCAAGCCCGGCAACGGATCGCGGCTCAAATGCCCATCGAAGAAAAACGGCGCAGGGCCGATGAAGTGATTGATTGCTCGGGCACCCTTGAACACACGCGCGCGCAAGTGATCGCGCTCTTCGCCAAGCTCAAGGGGATGGAAGGCGGGAAATCCAGAGAGACTAGGACGGGGAATTAGTGAGGTTTTAGTGGCACAGGCACCCGCCGTGGCGGGCCTGTGCGGGGTTTGCGATTGTCGCTAGATTGGCAGCTTGCGCGTGCGACTTATAAAACCGCACAGCCAGGAGTGGCTGTGCTACTTGTTCCGCAAACTGTAAAGCTTTGATTCACAAACAAAGCAGTGTTAACGCACATGCTCTTTAGGGGTAGGAGGCACATCGTCATGAGAGAAGGAAAAGACAGCCGGGGCGTCATCCGTTTGCTGGCCTTAGGTTTGGCGCTCGTTCTGGGAGCGTACTGGGCGGGCAGCCGCTGGGGCCAGCGGCAGCCGCAAAGCGTCGGAGCCGTGCCTGCCTCCTTCCCCGAGCCAAAACCGGGAGAGCTTCTGGGCGACGAAGCGATCTACGTCAAGATTTATAGTCAAGCTGCCCCGGCCGTGGCCAACATCGTGACGCGCACACTCGAATATGACGTCTTCATGGAACCGGTGCCGGTAGAAGGCGCGGGTTCCGGATTCGTGATCGATCCGCGCGGATACATCCTGACGAATTTCCATGTGGTGCAGGGCGCGCAGAATATTTCGGTCACTCTAGGCGACCGCTCGCATTACGAAGCGAAATTTATCGGCGCCGACGAACGCAATGATATCGCCCTCGTCAAGATCGATCCGAAAGACAAAAAACTGCCCGCGCTGACCATGGGCGATTCCGACAGCCTGCAAGTCGGCCAGCGCGTTTTGGCGATCGGAAATCCCTTCGGCTTTCAAAGCACGCTCACCACGGGAGTCGTCAGCGCGCTCGGCCGCACGGTGCAGACCGGCCAGACCACGGTAATCGACGGCGCAATTCAGACCGACGCCGCGATCAACCAGGGAAACTCGGGCGGCCCGTTGTTGAATTCCCACGGAGAAGTCATCGGGATTAACTCGGCGATTTACACGCCGTCCGGAACGACCGCCGGCATCGGGTTCGCAATCCCTATCAGCACGGCGCGGCAAATCGCGCAGGACTTGATCACCGAGGGCCGCGTGCGGCGCGCATCCATGGGAGTCGAGGCTCGCTTGCTTACTCCAGCCGTTGCGGAGGCGCTGCAATTGCCAGTGAGCGAAGGCCTGCTGATTGAACGCGTCACGCCCGGCGGCCCGGCCGCGAATGCGGGACTGCGAGGCGGAGACCGCCAGGCCATTCTCGGCATGCGCAAGATTCTGCTGGGCGGCGACGTCGTGACGGGAATCGATGGGCGTCCGATCACAGGACAAATGGACCTCAACCTTGCCCTAAACCGAAAGAGGCCGGGCGACACGGTAAAGGTGGAGTACTACCGCGGCGGGCAAAAGATGGAAGCACAGGTGACGCTCAACGATTCCAGCCGTTGAGCGTGACTACCCGTTCCACCGAGCGCGTTCGCGTTCGCGCTCCGCTTCCGTGAGCGAAAACCAACTCTCCGCTACATCCCGCAGGCGCTCGAGCATTTTCTGCATTTCCTGATGCTTTTTCTCGAGTCCTTCATGATCGGTGTCTTTGGGCACCTCAAGCACAGGTGCGATGACGAGAATGGCGCGCGTGTAAGGCTTCGGTATCTGCATCAGGTCCCAGGTCCTCTTAAGCGTCCACGCGCGATCGAGTCCGATGTGAAACAGAATCACAGGCCTGCCCGAGCGCCGAGCCAGCATCACCGGACCGGGCTTGGCTACATACCGTGGCCCGCGCGGCCCGTCGATGGTGAAGCCGGAGTCGAATCCCTCCTCGAGCCGCCGTGCCATTACTGCAAGGCCGCGCAATCCTCCGCGCGTCGAACTTCCCTGCGCCGTGCCGTACCCCAATCGCTCAATCACGCGGCGGGTCCACTGCCCATCGAAATTCGTCGTATTCATGAGCACGCCGTTGCGGTTTCGGAAGTACCAGGTTGCCGCAATGATGCAGCGATGCCAGAAGGCGTAGATGTACGGCGGCAGATCGGGCCGGTACTCGCGCCCCGCATTCTGCCCGCCCAGGACCTCGAATCGAATCGTCGGCCCGAGGAAGCGAATCACTGCCCAAACAACCCAACCGATAATCGGGACCAGAGCGCGCTGAAGAAGAGTAAGTTTTGGCGGCCTTATATCATAGTGAACCGTCGGGCGTCGTTCTTCCTGGCCCGGCGGCGTTTTCACTTGTTCTGGCATGCGGTTATAGTATAAGTCGAAGTTGGTGTTAAGATAGCCTCACCACGCCTTTCAGGAAGCTGCGGGTAAACGTGCTTTCCCTAACAATCCCGAGGAAGCATCTGGCCACTTGGACGAAGATTTTCGCGGCCGCATTGCTGGCGATTGTGGCGACGTTCTCCATCCGGGACGCCCATATTTCGGCGCAGGATTTCCCTGTCGTACTCGGGCGAATCGAAGGCGATGACCTCGAAGTCGCAACGAAAACCCCAACGGGAATCGAAACGGACGCCGCGCCGACCGTCGTCGCCAGCGGCAGCGACATCACGCTGCGTTCTGGACATGCCCTTCTTCTGCTGAACGCCGGCGGCGAAGTCAGCATTTGCGGCCCCGCGCATTTCAAACTGATCAAGTCCTCCGGAGCCTTGACGCTGGCGCTTGATTACGGCCGCGTCCATCCATCGCTTGAATCCGCGGACGAATTCACGATTTACACGCCGACGATTGTTGCGACGCCGATCGCAATTGCAGGAGGGTCCCGCGATATGACGGTGGGCCTCGAACAAAACGGCGAAATGTGCGTGCTCACCGCGCGCGGTGCAATGCGCGTGGAACCGCAATTTTCCGACCAGAGCCTGATCGTTCCGCAAGGCGGCACGGTGAGCCTCGCCGGGGGGCAAATTCAATCGCTTCAGGCTGACGCCTCCGCCTGTTCGTGCGATTTCCCTCGCGCTCGCATGGAAGCTCCCGAGTCCGCGCCGCCTCCGCATTCCCGATCTGCCCGAGATGTCGGAACCCTCGCTTCCCCGCAGCCACCGGACCGCAAGAGAGCCGATAATGCCCCGCCCCCATCCGCTTCCGCGGGAGAGCCTGTGTATACCGTTCTGATGCCGCCCCTCAGTTTTGACGCCAATTCTCCCGGACCTCCTCCCGACCCTGCTCCCGAAACAATTCTGCTCGTACGCGAAGTGCGGCTGCGCCCATCGGTCGAATTTCGCGGGCATGTGAACCCCGCGCCTTCGCAAGCGGCCGTGCGTCCCATTCCTCCAGAGGCGCCAACGCCTTCCGACGACCGGCCTCCAGTATCGCAACCAAGCCTTCTCGACCGCGTGCGGACTTTTTTCCGCAGGCTCACGAGTTCGAGCCAGGGCTCCTGCGCGGGCGCTGGCTGCAACAGCTAGAGCACTGTCATTATTCGTGACACAATTCATTGACGCTTCTTTTGCATTGTGGTACCTTCCGCGCAGTTCTCCCGGACTTCATGCAATTAGGCAGAGCCCATGCCCAGCCCGTTGGATCTGCATCTTGCCGATTGTCAGTCGCGAGGCGTGTACCCCACGCCTCGCGATGGACGGCTGCGCGAATTTCTTCGCATGCTCGTTTTCGCTTCTCTCCTGCTCTGCGTGATTTGCACTTCTTGTGGCCCTGTTGGCTCCGGGCCGGCTCCGGCTCCGCCTCCGCCGGTGACGATCACCGTCATGCCAAATTCGGCGCAACCCTTCCAGGGCGGCAACGTGCAGTTCAATGCCGTGGTGAAAAATGCCTCGACTTCGGCTGTTAGCTGGCAAGTGAACACGATCCCCAGCGGAAATGCGACGGTGGGGATGATTGATTCGACAGGACTTTACACAGCTCCCACTATGGTTCCAAACCCGCCAACCGTTACGGTCACGGCCGTCTTGCAATCGGACTCGACCAAGACTGCATCCTCCAGCGTAACCATTCAGGCGCTCAGCTCGGTCACGGGACAACTCGTGGTGTCGCCGGCTCTTTCGAGTGTCACGACATCGCAGACGTTACAGTTCAACATTCTGACTCCGGGCGTCAGTAATACCGATGTGACCTGGACAGTTGATGGAGGGACGATCACACCAGGCGGGAATTACACTCCTCCGAGTACCCCGGGCGCTTACACGATTGTGGCATCGTTGCCTAATGCCAAGGGTTTTGCGACCGTCGAAGTCACGAGTTTTCCGGGCACGCTCACCTGGCGCAATGACAATTCACGCTCGGGCGTGAATAGCCAGGAGTTGGCACTCGCTCCGGCCACGGTCAGCCCCTCGACGTTTGGAAAATTATTTTCCTGCCCCATTGATGGCTACGCCTACGCGCAGCCGCTGTATGTGCCCAATCTGGCGATTCCCGGGAAGGGAACGCACAACGTCATCTTTGTAGCCACGGAAAAGGATTCCGTATTCGCGTTTGACGCGGACGCCAATCCTTGCGTCCAGCTTTGGCAGACAAGCCTCATTCCCGCTGGATCGCAGGCCATCGAAACTCCCAACTTTGAAATCACAAATACCGACATTGTTCCCTTCGTTGGAATTACCGGCACTCCTGTAATCGGCTTAAGCACATCCGCCCTGTATGTTGTTGCCGCAACGCAGACAATCGCACTCAATCCAAACTATAGTCAGCAGCTCTATGCGCTGGACCTGG
The DNA here is from genome assembly GCA_963833595.1 of uncultured Acidobacteriota bacterium. GTDB lineage: Bacteria > Acidobacteriota > Terriglobia > Acidiferrales > UBA7541 > Palsa-360. The sequence goes on from CAWHYM010000013.1 coordinate 255,341, forward strand.
CGACCGGACAGCCGGAAATTCAGCCCGCTGGAGTCGAATTCGCCACGCTGGCGGGGCCGAGCTTCGGATTCAATCCGATGCTGGAAAACCAACGCCCCGCGCTGCTCCTTGACAACGGAACCGTGTACATCGCGTTCGGCTCGTACGGTGGCTTGGGCGACTATCACGGCTGGCTGTTCGGATATGACTCTGCCTCGCTGCAACAAACCGGAGTCTTCGACGTCACCCCCAGCGCCATCCAGGGAGGAATTTGGCAGAGCGGAGGCGGCCCGTCCGCGGATTCAAATCACAACATTTTTGTGGTAACGGGAGACGGGCCGTTCGATGCGAATCGAGGCGGGATGAGCTATAGCGATAGTTTCCTCCGGCTCGGAATGGCCGGAGGGCTGTCGGTCTCCGATTATTTCACTCCATGCGATCAAGCAACACTCGAAACCGCGGGAGAGGATGTCGGAGCCGGCGCGCCGGTTCTTTTGCCGGATTCCGCGGGTTCCTCCTCGCAACCACATTTGCTGATCGGCGGCTCGAAAGGCGGCTCCCTCTATGTCGTGAACCGTGACAACATGGGGGAATTTGACAGCACCTGCCCCGATTCACCAACACGCGTACAAACGATTTCCGTCGGCGCAGGACCGATCATGAGCACTCCGTTGTTCTGGAATAATTCCGTCTACGTCGCCGCGGGGAATGGGAATCTGATGTCATTTCCCATGTCTGGAGGGATTCTTGCCTCCTCGCCGTCCGCTTCCCAATCGCCGGAAACACTGGGTCCACTAGGGGCCACGCCCGTCATTTCATCGAACGGAACGAACAATGCCATTCTTTGGCTGATTGACTCGAGCGGGGCCCTAGCCACGCCGAATACGCCGGCCATCCTGCGGGCATATGATCCGAATAACCTTTCGAAAGAGATCTATAACAGTGCGATGGCCGCAGCATCGCGCGATACCGCGGGCCTTGCCGTGAAATTCAGTGTCCCTACCGTTGCCAATGCCAAAGTGTATGTCGGGACACAGACGGAACTCGATGTGTACGGGCTTTTGCAGTGATGCGATCCCAGCAGAACAGGCTTCGGCCTATTTCCTCTTGAATTTAATCGGCTTCACACGCAAACCAGACGGGCTGAAGCCTGTCCTACCTTACATTCCTTCGTAATTCGGGCCGCCGCCTCCCTCCGGAGGCACCCAGGTGATGATTTCGTAGGGGTCGGCGATGTCGCAGGTCTTGCAATGCACGCAGTTCGATGCGTTGATCTTCAGCCGCGGCTGGCCTTTTTCTTGCACCATTTCATAGACGGCGGCGGGACAAAAATACTGGCAGGGATTTCCATACTCGGTCACGCACTTCGTTGCACACACGTTCAGATCGGCGACGACGAGGTGGCAAGGCTGGTCCTCTTCATGCCGCGTGCCGGAATGATAGACGTCGGTTAAGCGATCGAACGTGAGAGCTCCGTCGCCCTTGAACCGCTCCGGCGCGGGACCTGATCCGTTCAGTTTGTGATATTCCTCGTGCCCGGGGCGAGCCCTCATGGGATTGATGAGCCCGCGCCCGCCCGTGACAAATTGAATTCCGGCATGAAACAACCCCGCGTAGAGCCCATGGTGAAAACCCTGATGAAAATTTCGCACGGCCCACAGCTCTTTTTTGATCCAGCTTTGCTCGATCTTGCGCGGAAACGCCGACAGAGTTTTCGACGATGCATCGCCCGTTTTCAGCGCCTCGAAAACCGTTTCGGCGGCAAGCATCCCGCTCTTGATCGCGGTGTGTATGCCCTTGAGCCGCTGCGAATTGAGCAGGCTTGCCGAATCGCCGATGATTAATCCGCCGTCCACATATTGGCGCGGCATGGAATACCAGCCACCGTATGGCACGGTCTTCGCGCCGTAGCGCACCAGTTTGCCACCTTCGAGAACGCGCTTGAGGAATGGATGTGTCTTATATTTCTGAAACGCTTCGTGCGGATCGAAACGCGGATTGTGATAATCGAGGCCCATCACCATGCCGGTCGAAACGCGATTTTCCGGCAGGCCGTAGAGCCATCCTCCGCCATACATGCTGGAATCCAGCGGCCAGCCGAGCGTGTGCGCCACATACCCCGGCTTGATCCGCCCCGGCGGAACTTCCCAGAGTTCCTTGATCCCGATACCGTAAACCTGCGGATTCAGGCCATCCAGCTTCAGCCGGTTCACCATTTCTTTCGTGAGCGATCCGCGCGGTCCTTCGGCAAGAACAGTCACTTTTGCGCGCAGTTCGTAGCCCGGCGTGTAGTTGTCCTTCGGCTTGCCTTCTTTGTCGATGCCCTTGTCCTCGGTGATCACGCCGGCGATGCCGCCGCCTTCGTAAATCAGATTCCTGCCGGCAAATTGCGTGAACAAATTCACGCCCGATTTTTCAACCAGTCCGCCGAGCCATTTGACCAGCTTGTTCAGGGAGACGATGTAGTTGCCGTGATTTCTCAGCGGGGGAGGCGTGATCGGCAATTTCCACGCGCTTGCGGAAGTCAGGACGAACGCAGCGTCATCGGTCACGGGCGACTCGAGCGGCGCGGTTTTCTCCCAATCGGGCACGAGTTCAGCGAGCCCGCGCGGATCCATCACCGCGCCGGAAAGTTGATGCGCTCCAATTTCGCGCGCCTTCTCGAGGACATAGATGTTTTCAGCGGAAAGCTCGGGCTTGGCGCCTGCGGCATTGTGCTGCGCAATCAATCGCGAGAGGTGCAGCGCGCAGGCGAGCCCCGCAGGACCCGCGCCCACGATCAGAACATCCGCGTCCAGCCGCTCTCGCTCGACAGTCATGTTCTCATCCTAACAAGACGGAAGCCGCAAATCGCGGAAACGATTCGAGGAGCAAATCGGTTCGGTTACTCCCTGGGAAAGCCTCGCAGCGCGGCGTCCTGAGGGACGGGGTTTTCCGGGTTCGACCAATCGTAGAAACCTTTGCCGTTTTTCTTGCCGTACCAGCCGGCCATTACCATTCGCTTTAGCAAGGAGGGAGAGGCGAACCGCTTTTCCTTGAATTCGTCGAACATTACATTCGTGATGTAGTACGTCGTATCCAGGCCGACGAAATCGAGCAAGGTAAACGGCCCCATGGGGTATCCGCATCCCAGTTTCATCGATGCATCGATATCGGCTACGGAACCCACGCCCTCTTCAAACGCGCGAATCGCATCCATCAAGTAGGGCACGAGCAAGCGATTCACGATGAAGCCGGTCTTGTCGCTCGTGCGCACCGGAACCTTCCCCAATTTTTCCCCAAATTCGCATGCCGTCTCAAACGCTTCCTCCGTCGTGACGATGGTGCGCGCGACTTCCACCAGCTTCATGAGAGGCACGGGATTGAAGAAGTGCAGGCCCACAAACCGGCCGGGACGTTCGGTCGCCGTCATAATCTCCGTGATCGAGATCGAGGACGTATTGCTCGCAAAAATGGCCGAAGGCTTGACGATGGGATCGATGGAAGCAAACATCTTCCGTTTTTCATCGAGATTTTCGATGACGGCTTCGACGACGAAGTCGCAATTGGCGAGGTCCTGCTTCCGGGTTGTGCCTTTCAGCCGCGAGAAGATCGTATCCGGGGATTCCGCGACCGCGCCTTTCGCCGCGAGTTTATCGAGGGATCGCCGGATCGCCGCAAAACCTTTCTCAATATATTTCTCGTCGACTTCCAGGACGGTCACATCGAACCCGGCCGTGGCGGACACTTGAGCGATTCCGGAACCCATCAGGCCGCAACCGAGCACGCCGACTTTTTTAATTTCCATCACTCCGGCCTCTTTTCGAGGAAGCTTCGTGCAAAACAAACGGCACCATCATATCTCAAAAACTACGCCGGCTTTCACGCTGCGAACTCGCAATTGGCGCAGGAAAATGCCGATTGTGATGTTGTGTTTCATGGCTCATGCCGGAAACTCTCGAGACCTTCCTCTCCGTCCGAGGCAATCCGAACTCCCAGGGAGTCCGCCTCGAACAGACGCTGGAGCGTTCGTTGCATCGGACGGCTGCCTTCAATGATCAGAACCGCTTCCATAGGCTGCATCTAGGCCTGAGAGTATACTTCTGTAGTCCTACCAGGAAGCAACTCGATCTGAAACTTTTGACATCTATCGGGGTGGACCGCAGGCAGTCGGCTGCGTGGAGGCAAGGCAAATATGATTTTCCCTAGATTTAGAGCCAGGGCTTGCGTTGCAATTCTTTGCGGCGTCTGCCTCTTCCCCTCGGGACGCCTCTTGGCGCAAGCGCCTCCTGGCCCCTTGCCTCCCTCGCATCCGCTGCCTCCGCCGCCACCAGCCCCACCTGCAAAAAAGAAGCCGGAGGTAGAGCCGAGAAAAACGCTCGCGGGATTTTGGAAACTGAATGCCGAACAGAGCGATGATCCGCGAAAGAAGTTTGAGGATGCAAGGCAATCGGCAGGAGGGCCGGGCGGCGGCTCGGGGGGCGGCATGGGTGGCCCGCGCGTGGGTATCGGTTTTCCATACCCGGGCGGGGGACCAAACGGACCATACGGCGGAGGCGGCAGGGGGATGGGCGGCGAGGACAACGGTAACTACGAACAATTGCAGGACCTGGTTCGTCCTGACTCTGCGCAAACCATCGTGTTGCAGGATGCCGAGGTGGATGCAACGAATGACCGGGACCACAAACTGGTGTTCTACACGGACGGCAGGAAAATTCAAAAATCGAAGGACGATTCCTTGCAGCAGATATCCGCCCACTGGAACGGCACCCAACTCGTCACGGATGAGAAAGGTCCGCAGGGCAAGAAGATGAGCCGAACGCTTGAGATGTCCTCGGACGGCCGGCAATTTTACGAAACCTGGCACATCGAGAATGGCCGGTCGGGCTCGCCCATTGTCATACGCTATGTCTACGACGCGGCAACGCAAGACCAGCGATAAAAGATCTACTTCGGAAGCGCGCCTCGCGCAACCCGAATTTCTCATCGAGATCGAAGCCACCGCAGCCAAATGAATCCTCGTTCTCTATACAAGTAAGGAATCGGGTTTGGCCCGCTTCGATCCCATGCGCTGATGCAAGCGTTGAGTACCAAGTGAAAAGCTCCGCCCTTCAAATAGCGAAGGACAGGGCGCCAAAACTTCAACTACAAAGCGCAGGCACCCTTCCATTGCGTGCGGAAGCGAGCAAGCGTATAGTGTCGGCGGGCCGAACCAACCGGAGTGACACTTCAAATCAATATGCGCGGCAGAAGGAATGGCCGGACGAGACCGCGCAAGCTCCGATCTGCTTCGATCGCCAGACGGCTCCGCGCTCTGCGCGCACGGCGAGAGAAGGAGGCATAATGAAGTTCCAATCCAGGCGAGCGATCCGTTGTGCCATGGGAACCATGATCTTGTGCCTCCTGGGGACCACTTGGGCACACAGCCAGTCCGCCAAGGCCGGCACGGATCAGAAGCCGCAAATGTCGGAAGAAGCCTTCAAAAACATCCAAGTGCTCCGGGGGATTCCCGTGAACGAATTCATGGGGACGATGGGTTTCTTCTCCGCTTCCTTGGGCATGAACTGCATCGACTGCCACGTCAAGGAAAGTGCCGGCAATTGGGATCGGTATGCCGACGACACTCCGCTGAAACAGACTGCGCGCAGGATGGTTTTGATGGAGAATCTCATCAACCGGGCCGACTTCGGTGGAACGCGGCTGGTGACCTGTTACACCTGCCATCGCGGCTTCCAGCGCCCCGAGGTCACGCCGAGTCTGTTAGAACAGTACGGGCCTCCACCTCCGGCAGATCCGGATCGAGTTGAGGTTCTTCCGAATGCTCCCGACTCGCCTGCCGCCGCCGAGCAAATCCTTGACAAGTTTATTCAGGCCGTCGGCGGAGTACAGCAACTGGCCAAGCTGAGCAGCTTCACCGCGAAGGGAACTTACTCCGGGTTCGACACGGATTTTCAAAAGGTCCCGGCGGAAATTTTTGCCAAAGCTCCGAATCAGCTAACCGTAACCAATCATTTGTCCGTGGGGGAAAGTACGACGACCTACGACGGCCGCGAGGCTTGGATCGCGTCGGCGGACAAACCCGTGCCGCTGATCGTGCTGACGGGAGGAGACCTTGACGGCGCCAGGCTGGACGCGGCTCTCTCCTTTCCCGCGCTGCTCAAGCAAGACTTGAGCAAATGGCACGTCGGCTTCCCGCCTGTCACGATCGACGATCATGCCGTTCAAGTCGTTGAGGGAACCGCTGCTGGGGGAACTCTCGTGAAGCTATTTTTTGACAAAGAGTCGGGCCTGTTGGTGCGGCAGACGCGGTTTATCGACACCACGGTGGGTCTGATCCCGCTGCACGTTGATTACTCCGATTATCGCGCCGTCTCCGGAGTCAAGATGCCCTTTAAATGGACGGCCACGTGGGTGGACGGGCAATCCACGACGGAACTTACGGACGTGCAACCAAACGCGCCGGTCGCTGCGGCAAAATTCGCGAAGCCGGCCGCCGCAGCGGCGCGAGGATCTGCGTCGAAGTAGCCGTCGGGCCGGTTCCACGGCTTGAAGTTTGCCGGCAATCGTGATTGAATTCGCTGTTAATTGCAGGACCGGTGAACAATTTTCTAGCGGGCTCGTCGCCGCGGCGACAGCCCGCACCCGTTTGGAGGCGTTTATGGCGAATTGTTTTCGGCCGCATGTCCTCGCTTCGTTTGCTGTGATGGCTCTGTTTTCCGCGGCGGCGATTGTGGCGCCGCCCCTGCAAGCCCAAGAGCAAACGAAAGATGCTGCCCCTCATCCACTACCATGGGCGTACGCCGTGATGGAGGCCCCACTTCCCCCACCGCCGGCAACAGACGACGGAACGCTCAGACATATCCCTGGCAGCGATCAGGGCTTCACCATGAAGCAGATTCGAGATACTGGCAACCCCGTCGACTGGTTCCCGGGAGACCATCCTCCGATGCCTACCATCGTGGCGCACCGCCGCTCCCCAGGTATGAACCCGTGGATCGGCAGCTGCGGTTTGTGCCACTACCCGAACGGCAAAGGCCGTCCTGAAAACGCCGGCATTGCCGGCCTTCCCGAAGGTTATATCCTCGAGCAGCTTTCCGACTTCAAGAATGGCGCGCGAAAAACCGCTGATCCGGGAAAGAAGAACACGGCTGTAATGACCGGGAACGCGGCGGGAATAACTGACGAAGAGGCGCGAGCCGCCGCCAAGTACTTTTCCTCGATGAAGATGACCCCGTGGATCAATGTAGTCGAAACTGAAACCGTGCCGAAGAACCGCAATGCGGGAGGCTTTTACGTCCCCTTGGAAGGAAAAGAGACCGAGCCAATAGGTCAACGGATCTTGGAAATGCCGGTTGATCCCGAGGCTACCGAGACCTATCGCAACCCAAGGTCCGGGTGGATTGCGTACGTGCCCATCGGGAGCGTCAAGAAAGGCGAGGACCTGGTCGTTAGAGGCGGCGCGGGCAAGACAGTCGCGTGCGCCGCATGCCATGGCGAGGGTTTGAAAGGCAATGGCAATTTCCCCCCACTGGCGGGCCGTTCCCCCAGCTATCTCGCACGCCAGCTCTATGATATCCAGCACTATACGCGCAACGGCCCTGGGACCCAGCTGATGCGGCCAGTCGTTCAGAATCTGAGTGAAGACGACATCCTGGCGATCACGGCCTACTTGGCTTCGCTCGAGCCGTAGCGGAGGGGCTTCGTTTCGCGTTGGGAATCGGTGGCAGCTGAAAGTCGCGATCCAAAAACTCGGTCGAGTAACTCGTAAGAGGTTCTCTCTCACTTCAGCTAATACAAATATCGCCGGTCAGGTCAACCAAACTGGCGCGGCATTTCCATACCAATGCGAGTGGGTGTATATTAAGAACGAAAAACAGCAATGTTGATCTTGGAATTCGTGAATTGCCAATCAGACCGCATAGATTTTGACCGACCCGTCGAGAAAGGAATTTCACCATGGCGCGAATCTCGCTAAAAGTGAATGGCAAATCGAGAGTCGTTGAAGCAGATCCTAACACACCGCTGCTGTACGTCCTGCGCGACAATCTGGAGCTGCATGGCCCCCGATTTGGCTGCGGCCTGGGCCAATGCGGGGCGTGCACGGTGCTCATGGAAGGCAGCACCATGCGTTCCTGCATGCTTCCAGTTTCGGCGGCGCAAAATAAGAGCATCACCACTCTCGAGGGATTGGGAAGCGTCGCTCATCCTCACCCGATCCAGGCGGCGTTCGTGGAAGAGCAGGCAGCCCAATGCGGCTATTGCATGAACGGCATGGTCATGGGAGCCAAGGCCTTGCTCGACAAGAATCCCCACCCATCGGTCTCCGATATCAAGCGATCTTTGAACAGCTATATCTGCCGCTGCGGCACACACCTGCGGGTCATCCGCGCGATCCAGCGCGTATCAAATTCAAGCGTGAAAGCCTAACGAAGGAGAGCCGAACATGGAAACCAAATCCATCTCCCGCAGAGATCTTCTTAAGAGCACAGGCGTCCTGATCGTGGGCTTTAGCTTCTTCGGGACTGCCGCGAGAGCGCTGGCCCAGGGCGACGCCCTCTCCGTGGACGGCATGGACCCAACCGTTCTGGATTCCTGGCTGGCAATTTCAAAGGATGGGACCGTTACCGTCTTCACGGGCAAGGTCGAACTCGGCACGGGTGTCGTGACCGCCCTGGCGCAGATTGTGGCGGAGGAACTCGATGTGTCCTTCAACAAAGTCTACATGGATTCGGGCGACACGGATAAGGCAGTCGACCAGGGAGTTACGGCGGCGGCCAGGACCATCGAGCGCGGCGGGCCGCAACTGCGGCAAGCATCCGCGGCGGCACGGCAGGAGTTGCTGAAGCTTGCGTCCGCGCGCCTCGATTCACCGGCGGACAAGCTTACCGTTACAGATGGCGTGGTCAGCGTGGTCGGCAACCCCTCCAAGAAAATCGCCTACGGAGATCTCCTTGGCGGCAAGCGTTTCAACATAAAAATCGTCGCGGCCGGAGTTGGCTGGGACATGAAAGTGGCGCCGGATGTTCCCGCCAAGAACCCGAAAGATTATAAGATTGTCGGAAAATCGATTCCGCGTGTCGACTTGCCGGGGAAATTCACGGGTGAGTTCGTCTACTCGCAGGATGTCAGCGTTCCGGGAATGCTTCACGGGCGCGTGGTGCGCCCGGCGACTTCACTTTCCGCGCCAGCGAGCGTCGATGAAAGCTCGATCCAGAATATTCCGGGTGTTGTGAAAATCGTGCGGGAGGGGAGCTTCGTCGGCGTGGTTGCGGAGACGGAGTGGGCGGCGATTCAAGGGGCCCGGGTGCTGAAGGTAACTTGGTCCGAGCCAACGCTTAAGATGCCATCCGGTCCAGATGAAGTCTTCGACTATCTGAAGAACACCAAGAGTTTCAAAGACACCGTTGTGACGAACAAGGGAAATCTGGATGCCGCCTTCTCCCAGGCGCAAAAGAAATACGAAGCCACGTATTATTGGCCATTACAGTTGCATGGCATGATGGGCCCGCCGTGCGCCGTCGCGGATGTCCGCGGAGACAAGGCCACGGTTTGGACCGGAACGCAGGGCCCGTTCCGAACGCGCGATAACATTGCCAAGATGTTGAACATTCCGCCGAAAAACGTTCACCTACTCTACCGGGAAGGATCGGGCAGCTACGGGCGCCTCGAAAGCGATGACGTGGCCGAGGACGCGGCACTGATGTCCCGCGCCGTTGGCAAGCCGGTCCGCGTGCAGTGGATGCGCGCAGACGAACACGCCTGGGATCCCAAAGGTCCCGCCCAGATGCAAACCATCCGCGCCGGCGTGGATGCCCAGGGCAACGTGATCGCCTGGGATTTCATGGACCGGAGTTTCCCGTGGTCCGAATCGGAAGGAAATCCACTGCTTGCGTCGAGCCAAATTGGCCTCAAGCCGACGGGTCCGGGATTCTTGAACGGCGCCGGTGGCGGGGGGCAGATCTACACGTTCGAAAACCAGAAAGTTCTGGCAGCGGACATCCCCTGGGTGCAGCAAGGCCAATGGCCTCTGCGAACCAGCAATCTTCGCGCACCGGGGGATTTGGCCCGCGTGTTCGCGAGCGAATCCACGATTGATGAGATCGCTTCGGATTTGCACGTTGATCCGGTGCAGTTCCGGCTGCGATACCTCACCAGCGACAAACGCGTTTCCGAAGTTCTCGTCGCAACCGCCAAGAAAGCCGGCTGGACCGATCGGCCGTCTCCCGCTCCTGCTTCCACTGGGGACAAGGCCGCGGGGAGAGGCATCGCCGTGGCGAACCGGGCCAATACAATGACGTCAGCCGTCGCGGAAATCGAGGTCGACAAGACGACAGGCGAAGTGACCGTAAAGAAAATTACTCTGGGGCACGACTGCGGCTTGATCGTGAATCCCGATGGGCTGAAGAACCAAATCGAAGGAAACATCTTACAAGGCGTGAGCCGGGCCCTCTTGGAAGAGGTTCACTTTGACTCCACCGGACAAAAAAATCTCGATTGGGATAGCTATCCGGTCATCCGCTTCGAGCAGATCCCGGACGTCGAGATCGTGCTCATCGACCGGCCGGAGATGCAGCCCCTTGGCGGAGGCGAGCCTTCGATCGTTCCAGTCACGGCCGCAATTGCCAACGCCATTTTTGACGCTACTGGCGCGCGCATGCGCCAGGTTCCGTTTACGCCGCAGCGCGTGCTGAGCGCGCTCAAAGCCTGAACGGCTGCCAGGCGCCTTGAACCGCAGTCCTGGCATCAACTGTGACAATTGATTTCGTGCCGGCTCCAAATGCCGACACGAAACTGTTTTGATGAATTAATCTTCTGATGTATGCTTTTGCTGCCTCGGTCCTGAATGTTAGCCACCTTGTTATTGATTTGCGAATATCTCAACCCCGGAGGTTCCATCAACCATGATTATCGGCGATCGATTGCGGCTTCTGAGGGAACAGAAGAAATTCTCCCAGGGTGAAATTGAAAAGCGGACGGGCTTGCTTCGCTGCTATATCTCGCGCGTCGAAAACGGGCACACCGTGCCGGCCGTTGAAACACTGGAAAAATTCGCTCGCGCCCTCGAGGTCCCTCTGTACCAGCTTTTTTACGACGGAGAAGAGCCGCCCAAACTGCCCACCATCCCAAAGCGAAGGTCGGCAGGGGCCTTAGCGTGGGGCGATACCGGCAAGGATGCCCGGACGCTGGCGAAGTTCCGCCAGTTGCTCAGCCGGACGGACGAAGAGGACCGGCGCTTACTCCTGTTCATGGCGAAAAAGATGGTGAAGACGAAGACGCCGTGAATGGCCGGTGCCTTCTCTACTGATTGCGTGAAAATTAGATCGAGTTGTCATTCCGAACCCGCCCCTGCGGGTGAGAAATCTCTCTTTCGCTGAAACGCTAGAGAGATTCCTCGGCACGCAGCATGCCTCGGAATGACAATTTCAAGAGTTTCTCCGCAAATGATTGAAGCTACGGCTGGCTCTCACCGTCCGGTTGCGCCACGAGCAACAGCACAATTCCTATAACCGTGAACATGCGGAACGCTGCGTCTTGACCGTTCCAAGTTTTCGATTGCCACATCAGGAACCACTCGCCTCCCACGGCAAGGAACGCGACGAGCCACATCAGCAAACTCAGCGTCAGGGCCGCGATCGAAACGCGCTTGGCTTGATGAAACGCCGCGGCCGATCCACGCAGCGACTGAGCCATGCGGAACCCGCCCCACCAGCACAAAAGCATCGTTATCGTTTCCCACGCGATGATCGTTAAATAGAAAGCGGCGTGGAACAGCGGCGCGTTGATCGCACGCCACATCCCGCGATTTTCCGGAAACGTGGAATCCATCATCATCACATGCCGCACAAATTCGTAGTTGGAGCCGTAATCCGTGATGTTATTGAAGACGACGAACGTGTGAAGAACGGCCACGCCGAGCACGAGCACCAACTTGGTTGTGCGTAGTGTCATGGTTTTGTGATCTGCGAGAATGTCCGGAAATAGGCGGTCAGCGCGTTGAGCGTTGCGTCGTCGTAGTCCGGGTTGCCCGGCATTTGCGCGCGCGGATTTTTCGCGAGTGGAGCGCGAATGTAGGCGGCGAAATCCTTGGGTGATGCCGCTGCGAACAGAGAGAGCGACTCCCACGAACGGCCCGATTTCCGCCCTCCCTCGCGTCCCGCGTTATGGCAGCGGAAGCAATTCTGCTCCGCGATGCGGAAGCCATCCTGCACTTCGCGATCCTGCGCATGCGGCCCTCGCGGCGCGATCGCGCCAAAAACGATTTTCTCCTCGCGGAATTCGATGCGCACAACTCCCCACGGAATTTGCGCCTCATCGACATGCGAGAGAATCTTGTAGCCGGGAGTGAACTTCGGATTCGAAATCATGTAGGGCCCCATGTCAGAGGAATGATCCTCAGCAGCCTTTGGCCAGCCGGCGGGCGGCTGGCCGTTCACTTCGAGCACCAGCACGGGGTGATGCGCCGCAAGGTAGGCATGCGGGTAGTTCGCGCGGTAGCCGTCATCGCAGATCGCGACGGCCATGTCCGACGCGGAAGATGCGGCCAGCCGCCGAGCCAGATCTTCAAGCTTCACTCCTCGAATCTTGGTTGGACCCGTGAAGTTTGTGTCGTCCTTAACGGTGAAGTTCACCTGGGGCATGGCCAGGAGTTCATCGCGAGCGATATAGCGCGTCGATTCGGGCGGCAGGCCCGCAAGCTCCCCGCTCACTTCGATATCCGAGGGAAGCTGCCTTTTTTCGTGCAATGCAGGAAAAGACTGCGCACTTGCTGCCGCGAGGAAGATCGCCGTGAAGGCGAGGAGGCTGGTCCAAGAGGGCCGCATGGCACATCGTAGCGCACAGCTGCCGAGAGGCAAGCAGAAATCTGGGGTGACCCAATTTCGTATGGGTGAACCCCCATGTGTCGCCCCTTGCGGGGCTTGTCATGGTCTGCGCATCTTCCCACCGCTTGCGCGGTGGGCTACGGTCTGCCGTCCCTCCGGGACTCCCAGCAGCAAGAAATTAGCCCACTGCGCAAGAATCTGGTGAGGGAACGTATATGCTAAACTGACGCGATTCTTTTCGGCGGAGGTCGCTGGGGTCTATGGCAGCAGGGATCGAGGCAAGGCTGAAGGAGCTTGGCATTATTCTTCCCGCGTTGCCTCAGCCTGGCGGCAACTATCTTCCGGCCAGGACTGTCGGACAAATTGTCTACTTGGCTGGTGTCATCTCCATTCATGCTGGCGAGGTGATCGCTGGAACTGCCGGCGCGGGGCGCACGATTGACGAAGGGTATGCCGCGGCGCGCGACTGCGCGCTGATTCAATTGGCGGTGCTGAAGACCCACCTCGGCTCGCTCGACAAGGTAAAGAACATCGTCACCGTGAATGGGTACGTCAATGCCATCGCCGGTTTTCCAGATTCGCCCAAGGTCATTAATGGAGCGTCCGATCTCTTCGTTGAAATTTTTGGAGACGCTGGGCGCCATGCGCGCACGGCGATCGGCGTTCCGGCGTTGCCGCGCAACGCGCTCGTCGAATTGCAAATGACGGTGGAGGTATAGGCAGGCCCATGGCTGAATATTCTCTAAGCGCTGAACCCACTCATTCCCGCTGGAACCGCGCGCTAAAGCCGCGCCTTCGCGTCGCCTCCGGAGACACCGTTCACCTGGAATGTGTGGATTCGAGCGGCGCGCAAGTTCATCCGTCCATGACGCTTGCGGAGTATCTGAAAATTGACCGCGACCGCATCCACGCGCTCACCGGCCCGATTTTTGTCGAGGGAGCCGAGCCGTGCGACGTTCTTCAGGTGGACGTGCTGGAAGTGGCGCACAAAGGATGGGGCTGGACGAGCGTGGTGAGCGGCCTCGGTTTTCTCAAGCAGCGGTTTGCGGAGCCTTTTCTTTTCATCTGGAAGCTGGACGGAGAGGTGAGCAAATCGATCGCGCCTGCCGTCGTGCCTTTGCGCCCGTTCTGCGGCGTGATGGGCGTGGCGCCAGCGGAAGACGGCGAATTTCGCACGCGGCCACCGGGAATTTTCGGCGGCAACATCGATGTGCGCGAGCTGTGCACCGGCGCCACGCTCTATTTGCCGGTGCTCAATCGCGGCGCGCTTTTTTCCGCCGGCGATGCACATGCCGCGCAGGGCGATGGAGAAGTGTGCATCAACGGAATCGAATGCCCCGCGGACGTGACGCTGCGCTTCCAGGTGCACAAGCAGCGCGTGCTCCCGGGGCCAATGGTCGAAACTCAGGCGGCGCGGAAACAGGATTCCGATGGGGGAGCCGGCGAATGGATTGTAGTCGAATCGTCGAGTGATGCCGCGGGCGCCGCTCGTGCAGCCACCTCGCGCATGATCGATTTGCTCGCCGATCGCTGGGGCTTCAGCGCGGTTCACGCCTACCTGCTGTGCAGCGTGGCGATGAATCTTCGGCTGAGCCAGGTTGTGAATGAACCCATGTTCACAGTTTCGGCGGCGATCTCGAAGCAAATCCTTCCTGCAAGGAAGCTTTTCTGAAACCGTAGCATAGGCTTCAGCCTGTGGGGTTTTGATGCGGCACATGCGGAAAATCCACAGGCTGAAGCCTGTGCTACTAATTCGAGTCACCCATGCTAATCAATGACCCCAAAATCGTCGCGGAGTTAGAAGCGCTCTATCCCAAATATGAAGCCGCGCTTGTGTCCAACGATGCGGAAACGCTGATTCGAATGTTTTGGGCCTCGCCGCACGCGATGCGTTTCGGAGTCACAGAAAATTTGTACGGGATCGAAGAGATCGACGCCTTCCGCAAAGGCCGCTCGCCCGCTAATCTGGCGCGGACGGTGCGGCGGCTCGACATCGTCACGTTCGGCAGTGATTTCGGCAGTATCACGCTGGAATTCGAGCGCACGGTGAATGGAAAAATAATCTCGGGGCGGCAAAGCCAGGTCTGGGTACGTTTTCCCGAGGGCTGGCGGATCGTTTCCGCGCATGTGTCGGTTCTTTAGTAGCACAGGCTTCAGCCTGTGGGGGTGTGTCCTTGCAAGGACCAAAACCCACAGGCTGAAGCCTGTGCTACATGACCACTTCAGCCTGCACTAACCGTGACCGACAGCATTTCCACCGGCGCCGCCTCGAAAGCGTCCTGCAATTCTTTCGCCGAAGAAAAAAGCTTCCCTTTGGCATGCCGCGCTGGGAATTGAAAGCTTAGCGACGACTCAGCGAATGGATAAGGATCCAATACAAAGTGGCGGGTACCAATCGCGCGCGCCTGGACTGGAATGCGCTTGCCACCACGCGCTGGCAGCGCGTGCAGCAGGTTCACCGGTTTTTGAAAATCCACGCAGGTGAGCAGTGAGAGATAGTCATTGGCTTGCAGTAAACGAAAGTGATCCAAAATTATATTCTCGGTCTTATGCTCCGGCTTCAAATTTGAATTCGATGCGATTTGCTTGCGCAAAGATTCTTGGAGCGCCTTCTGCCCTTCCAGGAAATTCTCGAGCAGGGGCAATTGCGCCGGCACAATGGTTGACCGGTCGGAGTGATCGTTCAGCAGGCTGTAGGTGTGCATGGAAATGAGGACCGCGGCATACGGATCCTCCGCCGCGATCAGGCGGACAGCGCGATCACGCACCGCCAGGTAATCCACGAGGTCAATCTCCTCGAATCCCGAATATTTGCCGACCAGTTCCGTCGAGAAGGCGCTGGGCTTGCCTTGCCGCGTGATTTGCGGAACGGCATCGCGCGCGGCCCAACCGTCGTCGTGGCGGGCGATTCCGCGCAAGACGTGTTCCCGCGGCTCCGGCGGGAGAAAAAGATCGTTGCCCCAGCGCTCGGCAAAAGCTCCCGCCAGGCGCGCATGGTCGGGATGCGTTACGAGCCACCATCCGGTTTCGGTTTCGAGTCGCAGCATGTTGGTTCACCTCGCAAAATTCAGTTGCTTCATTCCGATTCGTCACTCCGCTCCGTCATTCCGCTTCCGGCGCGCGAGCCGATTCGTGCCAGCGGTGCAGAAAATACCATTCCAAAAACATTACCAGAAAAAAGAAACTGAAGCCCAGCACGGTCGCGGCGAGCACCAGGGCAAATAAATAGTCGGTCTGCAACTGGGAGGAAGCATACAGGATCGAATATCCCAGCCCGCCTTCTCCGACGCGGCTCGAGCCCGCAAAGAGTTCGCCGGTAATCGCGCCGATCACCGCGATCCCGCTGGCGATTCGGATGCCAACAAAAAGGTCAGGCACGGCATGCGGCAGGCGCAGCTTGAAGAGCAACTGTCTGCGCGAGGCGTTGTGCATCAGAAAAAGATGCACCAGATTTTCATCGACGCTGATGAGGCCCTGCGTGGTGTTCGCGATAATCGGCGCGAGCGAAATAATGAACGCGATGAGCGTCACCGCGGGAATCCCCGCTCCCACCCACATCAAGATCAAAGGCGCGATGGCGATGATGGGCACGGTTTGCAGGAGCAGCGTGTACGGGTACAGCATCTTCCGCACCCAGCGGGATTGGGCAAAAAGCAGCGCCACGAGGACTCCAACCGCGATGCTGGCCACGAGCCCGCCGGCGGATTCTTCCGCTGTGATGGCCAGAGAGTTCAGCAAGGAAGGAAAGCGAGCGCCCACGGCTCGCACCACAGCCCAGGGCGAGGGCAGCATGAAGGGCGGCACGTGGAACACCCACAAGATAAGCTGCCAGAGCACCACGAGCGCCGCGAAGACGGCGAGAGCGTTGAGCGCCGTAATGGCGTGCCGCTTCATTGTCGAAGTGTCTCCCGCAAAGTGTGCGATACGCGCGCGACAATCGCGTCAAACTCCTGCGAATTGCGAATCGCGGACGTGCGCGGCGCGGGCAGGTCCACTCGAAACTCCGCGTGGATTCGCCCTGGATTCGGCGCCAGCACCACAATCCGGTCGGAAAGAAACACGGCTTCGGAAACGGAGTGCGTCACGAAGACAGCCGTCCAATTTTGCTCCGCGCGCAGGCGCAGAATCTCTTCGTTCAGGCGGTCGCGAGACATTTCATCGAGCGCCGCAAACGGTTCGTCGAGAAGCATCAGCCGGGGATTCGTCGCCAATGCGCGCGCGATCGAGACGCGCATCTTCATTCCTCCTGACAATTCGCGCGGGTATGCCCTGGCTACATTTTTGAGCCCCACGAGCTCGAGCAAGGCGGCAATCTCTTTTTCGCGCCGGTCGTTTGCCACGCGTTCGAGTTCCAGGCCCAGACCGATATTTTCTTTCACCGTGCGCCAGGGAAGCAGCGTCGCGTCCTGGAAAACAAAGGAAATGGTTTCCCTGGCGTTCTGCGGAGTCATCCCATCCACGCGAATCGTCCCGCTGGTCGGGGCGGCCAGGCCAGCGATCAATTTCAGGATCGTGGACTTTCCGCAACCTGACGGGCCGATGATGCTGATGAATTCTTGCTTGGCAACAACCAGGTCGATTGATTCCAAAACCGCGTGAGCGTTCCCATACTGCTTGGTGACGCCCGCGATCTCGATTTCCGGGACGCCCGCGTTGGCGTTCATTCCGGCTCCTCCGACGCCGGCAAATACAGTGCGGAAGGGCACTCTTGTCCGTGGAACACGAACTGCGTCGACCGCCGCCAATCCCAGGAAGTCGCCCGGCAGGAGGGCACATCGCTCCCGGAGTTTCGGTCAAAGAGTGGAAATGCGCTACTGGCGATTTCAAGCCGGATGCGGTCTCCCTTACCAAAACGGCAGGAGGTAGGTTCGAGGGAAAAATCCCAGCGGTGAATTTTGTCCGCGGCATATTTCGTCTCCGCAAAGAGGCGGTTCGACCGCGCAATCCCGATGCAAATGAAATCCGCCACGCCATCGGGCCTCGCACGCACAAGTTTCGCGGTGAAGTCCGCAGTCCCCAGAGATGTAGCGCAATAAAGAACGACACGCGGAATGCCGAACACCCACAGCGGCGTTTCGAGTGGCTCCGTCGAATAAACCAGCAAGTTGTTTCCCAGTTCCAATGCGGCTTGATCGAATTGACCGCTCGCGGCGGCCGGCCCCCCGGGCGCGATGACGGGCACTTCAGGATCGTGTACAAAAATGTCGCATGGTTCGCCGCCGCCCGGGCTTACAGCGGAGAGCGTTCCATTTCCTTTGCGCGAATTCGCTCTGCCCTCGCTGTGCAGGAAGAGGATGTATTCCGCCTCTGTAGGAAAAGTTTCCGCTTCGCGCCAACGATTTTCCCCGAGCACGAAGTGACTGACGTGCGGTTCTCCCTCAAATGTTCCGGAATCCTTTAACCAATGATCGAACCAGCGCAATAGAATCGTGTCCGTGTCGATGAGCGCCTCGGGACCAAAGTCCGCCGTCCCAATCCGATCCCCCCACGGAATGTGCACCCAGGGCCCGGCAAGCAGGTATTGATGTTCCCGCGCAAACTCGCTGCCCGCGGATTTGCGCAGAGCGAGAAAGCCATCGACGCTGCCGCGGAGAAACATGTCATACCAGCCGGAAATGTGCAGCGCCGGAACACGGATTTTGTCGAGGCGCTGGCTAACGTCGAGCGCAGTCCAGTATTCGCCGGGCGCATCGTGATCGAGCCAGTCGAGCACGTACTGAGGCAAGCCTTCGCCGTGCAAGGCAGGATGCGCGCGAATGGGCAGCACGCTCGTTTGCGACGCGAGTTGCGCCCACGCTTGTTCGAGCCTGTCGCTTGCTTCGCGCAAGTTGCTTGCGCCGCGCGTCCTCTTTCAGCAATTGCAATCCCCAACCCAGCGTGGACGCGAGGCGCAACGCTCCCTGATGATAGAACCAGCCGTGATACAGATCGCAAGCCGTCATCCCGGGCGAGATGCACAGCAAACCCTCGGGTTGTTCGGCCGCAGCCAGGAGTTGCGTCATCCCCTGATAAGAGAAACCGTACATTCCAACGCGGCCGTTTGATTCGGGCCGCTTGCGCAGCCACGCAATCGTATCGGCGCCATCGGCGCCTTCGTGGCGAAATGGATAAAAATCGCCTTCGGAATCGCCGCGGCCGCGAACGTCTTGAATGACGACGTTATATCCATGGCGCGCGAACCAAACTGGATGGGCGTAAACGACGGTGGAGGCAATGTCGCGTCCATAGGGCTGGCGCATCAGGAGTGTGGGTTGAGGACTGGGCTGAGGCGGATAGTAGTGGTCCGAAATCAGTTCCACACCGTCGCGCATGCGGGCGCGGACGCCGCGTTCGAGGCGGACGCCTTCGCCGCATTCGAGCCATCCCGACTGGCTCATGGCGTGCGCTGATCCGGATAGCGAGCCATTTCTTCGAGCGCAGCGGCCAGCCGCGTGGCCGCTTGCTCCAGCCAGCGCGTGCCCTTTTCCGGAGTGGCTGGACGCGGGTCGCCCATCACCCCGCTCGACGCGATATCGCGCGTGAGCCAGGCAAAAGTGGCGGGTGCATTTTCCGGGAGCAACGTCCCCGGTTTGGAAATGTCCGCGATGTAATTGGAAGTATATGCGGAGCGATCCACCAGCTCCGGCACACTCGCCAGCAGATACGAAGTTTCAACTTCGCCCGCGTGGAATCCGTATATGCGTTCCTGAGGATCGAGGCCTTCGAAGGAAATTCCACCGGAACCGTGCAGCGCAAATGTTCGCAGGCCAAATTCCGCGCGCAGGTCGCGGGACATGACATCGATCAACGAGGTATTTCCGCCATGGGTGTTGTAGAGAACAAGTTTTCGGAAACCGGCCTTTGCCAGGCTGGAGCCAAGGTCGCGCAGCACGGCCATGAATGTGGTGGCGCTGAGCGAAAGTGTTCCCGGAAAACCGATGTGCTCGTTGCTCTTGCCATAATGCACGGGCGGCAGCGCATAGACAGGTAAGTCGGAAGGCAATTTGCGCAGCGCATGGCCCAGCAGCAGATTGTTGATCAGCGTGTCGGTTGCCAAGGGCAGGTGGTGCCCATGCTGTTCGATGGCCGCCGTGGGAAGGACCAGAAGCGTGGACTCACGAGGAAGCGCATCCACTTGCTTCCAATTCAAATAGGCGAAGTTTCGCGCGTCCGGGATCCAGGTTTTCATTTCGTTGTTGCTCCGGCCGTCGCGGATTCCGAATGAAACGTGACCATCTTACCCGGATTGAGCAAGCCTTTGGGATCGTAGCGCTGCTTGGCGAGCAGTTGGACGTTGTCGGCGCGATACCGTCCGCCCCCCTCCACATTGTTCACATGCGGATTGGCCACAAACACTCCAATCTCGCGGCAGAAATCGATCATGTCGTTCAAACGTTCCTCCGTTGTGTAGTACACGACAGGAATCGCGCCGGGAATCACGCGGCCCTCGCCGTTCTTCATGAACTCCATGTGGAATAGAATTTCCTGCCCGAACCGCTCGCGCAATTGCCGCATCTGTTCGCGCACAGTATCGGGGTTGAAGCCGCATTGCAAGTACGTGTAGGCTTCGTCCGATCTCATCGCCCAGAGCGTGGTGTGATTCCAAGTGTAATCGGAGAGCAGCGGCCTCGCGTTGAGGCCGGGATACGCCCCGCTTTGAGTAACTGTTCCTCCGGCGTCTCGAGCGGCGGATTCAAGTTCGGCAAGCATGCTGGAAGCAATCATGAAGAAAATCAGCGTCTTGCCTTCCGGCGCGTATTGGCGGATCGGCGTAAAAAAAGACGGAATCGGCCACTCGAAAACGGTCACCAGCCGTTTGATCCACCGAGCGCCGATTGCAATTTTCTCGCTGAAGTCGAACGCAGCGCCAAACGTGTCAAACGCCACGACGCACTGAGACCAATCCACAGCCGGCGTTAGCGCGAGCCAAATGCGAGTGATGATGCCGTTGGTGCCCCACGCATGGAGAATTTCGTGGACCGCTTCACCCTCGTGAAAAACCACTCGCGGTTCAGGCTCCATCGTGACAACTTCGATGGCCCGCACCGTCTGAAAATCGCGAAGGCCTCCGTGCGCGACCGTGCCAATTCCTCCTGAACCGCCGCCGAGAAATCCGCCGACCGACGCCTTGATAATTGTCGAGGGATAGCACCGCAGTTCCCATCCCGCCTTGCGCGCTTCATTCTCAAGATCTCCCAGGCGCGCTCCCGGCTGGCAAACGGCGACGCCTTCCGGTTGAATTTCCTCGATGCGATCCATGCGGCTGAGGTCAAGGACAACGCCGCCTTCGAGCGGAACCGCCTGGCCGTAGTTGCCCGTGCCTGCGCCGCGCGCGGTCACTGAAAGATTGTTCGCGTAGCAATAGCGCAGAAGCTTTTGAATTTCGGCCGCACCGAGCGGCTGCACCACAACGTCGCCCAGCTTTCCATCGAGTTGTTTGCGAAGCACCGGCGAATACCAGTAGAAATCACGCGAAAGCTGCTCGACGATCTGCGGATTCGAAATCACGCGCGAGGGATCGCCGGTCAGCAAACGAAGTTCAGCGATATGTTTCGGGTCCATAGAAATCGGCTCACATCGAAATTCAGGATTTGATGGACTTGTTCTTGCTCGTGCTCCAGGTCCGAAAAGCCTTCTGCATGTTCGGATGCGTGAAAAGCGTGTTGCACAAATCGCGCAACACCGGGCCGTCCACGATGCAAGGCATGTCCGAACGCCGTGCTACTTCCTTGGCGGCAATATGAATTTGCAAGCAGTAGCGGTTCGCATCCTCAATCGTCGCTCCAAAAACTACGCGGTCGAGCCTGGCCCACAGCGCATTCGCCATGCACATCGCGCATGGCTCGCAGGTGGAGTACATCGTAAACCCGGCAAGGGAGGGGCGTTTCAGTTTCTTGCAGGCCAGCCGGACGGTGCGCGTTTCGCCGTGAGCGCTCGGATCGCTTTCGCGCAAAACCGCATTGGTTGCGCGCATCAGGCGCTCGCCCGTGCGCGTGTTGACGATGAGCGCGCCGAATGGCACCGGTCGCGCGGTTTTCAGGGTACGCGCGGTGAACTCGAAAATCTCCCGCATGCGCCCTTCGTCCATCGCAGTGACGCGCGACCTTGCAGTAGCGGACAATGCCATGCCGCAATTTAGCACATTGCGAGCCGCGCCCGCCGCAGGGCGTTCATTCAATTTTTGCATGGGAACGATTAGGCCGCATTCCCCGAAAGGCCGCGTGCTATTCTCCTCGGCAGACTCTTGAATGGATTCGTCAATATGGCTAAGTGCTCTTTCCGCATGTTGTGCGTACTGGTCTTCGTCAGCCTATCCGTGATGGGATGCCAGCGCCCTGTCGAGGATAGCGGCCTAACAAAAATTGTTTTCCAGGCAGACTGGTACCCTCAACCCGAGCATGGAGGCTTTTATACCGCTTTGGCGAGGGGATACTACAAAGACGAAGGCCTGGACGTAACGATTCTTCCCGGCGGCCCGTACATCACGGTTGAGAAGCAAGTCTCTGCCGGAACCGCTCAGTTTGGCATGGGAGCTTCGGATAAGGTTCTCGAGGCGAATTCCGGCGGGCAAACTCTCGTTGCCGTGGCCGCCACGATGCAACACGATCCGCAAGGCATCATGGTGAGGAAAGATTCGCCAATCAAATCGTTCTCCGATCTCAATGGCCATTCCGTCGCCATCAAGGTTGGCGAATCCACATGGTTTGAGTTCATCGTCAAGCGCTTTCAATTGAATAACATTCACGTCGTCCCGGCGATGATGAATGTGGCCAACTTTGTTGCAGATCCGCAGTATATCCAGCAAGCGTTTGCAACGTCGGAACCGTTTTTCGCGCACCAGGCCGGCATTGAAACGCGCGTTCTCCTGGTCAGCGATGCCGGATACAGTCCTTACCGCGTGATGTATACGACGAGGGATTTCGTCCAGCAGCATCCCGAAGTTGTCGCCAAGTTTGTTCGCGCATCTCTGAAGGGATGGAAAGATTACCTGATTGATCCCGGCCCCGCCCATGCCATGATTGCCAAGCTCAATCCCGCGCTCAATCCGGAGTGGATGCAATTTACCTGGCAACAATTGCGGGACGGCCACTTCGTCACGGGGGACGATCCGAGCGGCGCGCAGCTCGGTCAATTGGATCCAAAACGGTGGACTACAATGTACGAACAGCTCGTCGATTTAAAAGTTATCGACAAACCATTCGATCCCACGACGGCTTACACCCTGCAATTTCTGCAAACAAAGTAGGGGAGACAGGAAACCATATGGTGGGTGCGCCCGAAGCGCATCACGAGAAGGCAGGATATGGATTGCGGCGCGAGGCGCTCTCCCCCGTGGAGACCCTGGCGCAATCTGTTTCCACGATTTCGCCGACCGCCACGCCGGTCGCAACGATCCCGCTCGTTTGCGCGCTGGCCGGCAACGGCACCTGGCTCGCTTACATCCTGGCCACCGCCGCCATTTTTCTGGTGGCGCTTTGCGTAAGTAAATTCGCGCGCTACTCGGCTTCGCCCGGTTCGCTGTATTCCTATGCGTCGCCGATCCTCCCGCCGTCCGTCGGTGCGGTTGTCGCGTGGAGCTTGCTGCTCGCCTACGTGGCGACCGGATCGAGCGTCATCGGCGGCTTTTATCACTACGGCAATCTTTTGATCCTGGATGCGGGCAACCACATCGTTTCGGCTGTCATTTTGGCCGTGCTGGTCACGGCGATTTCAGTCTGGATTGCCTGGCGCGACGTGAAAGTCTCCGCGCGTCTCATGCTGTGGATCGAAGCGGTCTCCGTGTCACTGATCCTCATTGTCGTCGCGCTGGTGCTCGCGAGATTTCGTCATCACATTGACTGGCAACAATTGCAACTCCGCGGCATGACCGGCAGCGGCCTGCGGCTCGGTCTCGTGCTTGCGCTGTTTAGCTTTGTCGGCTTTGAGAGCGCCACGACTCTTGGCTCCGAGGCGCGCGATCCCTTGAAAACGATCCCCCGCGCGGTGATCCAGAGCGCGCTTTTGTCGGGAGCGATTTTCACGGTTTGCGCCTATGCCGAAGTGCTTGGATTTCGCGCCGCCGGCCAAGATTTGGGCACGAGCCCCGCTCCGATGCGCGTGCTTGCCGAAGTCGGTGGAGTTGGTTCTCTCGGACTCTTGATTGATATTGGGGCGCTCGTGAGCCTGTTTGCGTGCACGCTCGCGTGCATCACCGCCGCCGCTCGAGTGCTCCTTCTGATGTCGCATGGCGGATTGACGCACGGCTCGCTCCGCGTAACGCACGCGCGCAATGAGACACCCGGACGCGCCGTGATCGTGACGGGAATTGCCGCGGTCCTTCCAGTGGCCGTGCTCGCGGCGCGAGGCGCGAGGGGACTGGATGTATATGGCTGGATGGGCTCTCTCGGCACGTACGGCTTCATCGTGGCTTACGGACTGACAAGTCTTGCGCTGCCGCGCTACCTGCGCAACCATGGCGTCTTTCGTCCGGGAGCGCAGATCATTCCCTGGCTGACTTGCTTCGTCATGCTGCTCGCGCTCGCCGGTAATCTTTATCCCGTTCCGGAAGGCGCTTATGGCAAACTTCCGTTGATCTTCCTCGGATATTTGGCGCTGGGTCTGCTGTGGTTTTTCTGGAGCACAAGAAGAAAGAAGCCGGCGCTGGACGAGGACTCAACAGAACGGACTTTGGCCGAATGAATAAAATGCCTGGGACAAA
Organism: uncultured Acidobacteriota bacterium; assembly: GCA_963833595.1. Lineage (GTDB taxonomy): Bacteria > Acidobacteriota > Terriglobia > Acidiferrales > UBA7541 > Palsa-360. Next base: position 279,797 of record CAWHYM010000013.1, read on the forward strand.
AAACCATGACAACTCGGCGCTATGAACCCGTCGACTCCGGCGTAACTCCGAGGTTTGCCGGGCACTCGACGTTCATGCGGCTTCCGGTTTTGACAGACCCGCGCGAAGTGGATATCGCCATCGTCGGCGTTCCGTGGGACGGCGGCACAACGAATCGCCCGGGACCTCGCCACGGCCCGCGGCAAGTCCGTGAAATGTCGAGTTTGATCAAGCGCGTGCATGCGGTCACCAAAATTTCGCCATACGAAATTTGCAGCGTCGCGGATCTGGGCGATGCACCGGTAAATCCAATCGATCTGAATCGTTCCCTGGAAGATATCCGGAAATTTTTCAGCCAAATTGTGGAAGCGCGAGCAGTCCCTTTGGCGATTGGCGGCGACCACTTGAGTTCGCTTCCCATTTTGAGGGCTGTCGCGGCCGCGGGGCCCGTGGGAATGATCCATTTTGACGCCCACTCGGATACCGTTGACTCATACTTTGGCGGCTTGAAATATACGCACGGAACACCCTTCCGTAGAGCCATCGAGGAAGGACTGCTCGACCCCAAACGAGTCGTGCAGATCGGAATCCGCGGCTCTACCTATTCCGCGGACGAACGCGATTGGCCGCTGCAGCAGGGCATCCGCATTATTTCGATCGAAGAGTTTGAAGAAATGGGAGTCGATGCCGCGATCCGCGAAGCGCGCCGGGTCGCCGGAGATGCGCCAACCTACATCAGTTTTGACATTGATGCCTTGGATCCGGTTTTCGCCCCTGGCACGGGAACGCCTGAATTCGCCGGCCTCACGTCGCGCGAAGTCAATCGTATGCTGCGCGGCCTGCGAAATATGAACCTCGTGGGCGCGGACGTGGTCGAAGTATCTCCTCCCTTCGATCCCTCTGGAGGAACGGCGCTGGCCGCCGCAAATATTGCGTTTGAACTGCTTTGCTTGCTGGCGGAGTCGGTGGCAAAGCGAAAAGACAGGTAGCACAGGCTTCAGCCTGTGGATTTTCCGCATTAGCAAAATCAAACCCCACAGGCTGAAGCCTGTGCTTCTTACACCGCTGCTCCCATTTGCTCACGGATGATGGCCACCAGTTGCGAACAAATCTCCTCGAACAGCACCTGACCGTTCTCGGCGCTGGAAGACGAAGTGTTCCCCAACACTCCGCGATCGGAAATTTTGGAAGCCTCGACGGGAAACGTGTAAATACCGGCGCGAGGAGGCGTGGCGTTGTCGACCCTGGCCGGCCCGACTAGATACTTCCTGAGATAAAGCATTAACGAGGTTTCGCAAGCACTGGCGTGTTCGGCGTGCCACCCCGTAAAGCGATCGCCAAAGAGCTTGTCGAGCAACGCCTGGGGCACAAGGCTCCACCAACTCAGGGCAACAATTCTTGCTCCCTCTAGCCTTCCCTCCTGGCGGCAGAGTTCAAGGGCTTCGAAGAGAAAACTTTCATTTTCGTAATGCCCGTTGAGAATTACGATGGAACGAAATCCCATCGAAACATAGCCGGAAATAACGTCTTTCAAGTAATCCGTCAGAACGCTGCCGCGAACGCGAATCGTTCCCGGAATCTCGGGGCTGCCCCCGCTCTGCGGCAGCGAGCGCGCGCCGTAAAAAATCGCCGGCGCCACAAACCCTTTGATCTTTTCCACCACGACGGAGGCAATGCGAAGCGGTATCTCGATATCGACCGTCAAGGGAAGGTGGGGGCCATGCTGCTCCACCGACCCGACCGGCAACACCAAGATCCCGTGTCCCGCCTCTTCCCGAACGTTTTCGCTATTCAGTTTCTCGAAGTCGCTCATGCAACCCCCATTGCTGGCGGCGTTGATCGGTGCGCCATCCGTGCCGGCTCAAAGAAGCTCGACAACATCATCGGCGCTCGCAAGTTCTTCCCGCCCCACCGCAGCCGGATCATCAGGCGCCGAAATGTAACGCACCACCAGCCAGGAGCCGTCTCGAGGATTGTCTTTCACCTCCGCGACGATTCCGCCCTTGAGCTTGATCTTTCTGCCGGGATCCAATTCCTGGATCGCAAACACGATTCACCTCCATGGGGCGCAGGTGTCCGCAATTCACGCCCAGACGCAGCGCAACTCGCTCGGAATTCAAATGAAAATCGTCAAATTTTTCGCGAGGAACACGGTTTGGTTCATGAGAATTTCGCGTCTGGCAATTTCCCATTTTTCGCCGGCTCTCCGCAGCAAGTCTGTCCGTATGCCGACGAAGAGCTCTGCTTCGTAATCGACGCGATGCCTCTCGATCAAGAAACGGCTCTTCACCTTGACATCGAGCGGCGCTTCCACGGATGGCTGGACTTCGAGCAGTTGCACGTTGCTGACGAAGCGTGTTGTCCGGGAAAGCGGTTCCTCGGCCCAATGGATCCCGGTCATAAGCTGCTCCACGCGCTTGGACAGCGTCCACTTATCCTCATCAAACCAGCAGATGTCCTTGCCGGCGCGCGTATTCTCATGCGCGGCGTGCTCCCCGAATCGCACGTTTCGGCGCAGCGGCATCGAATAGACAATATCCTCAGCGAGCAAATCCAACCATTCCCGGAATTTTCTTTGATCGAGGATGTCCGCTTCGGCATAGAGGAATTCTTCCACTTCCTCTTTCAGTTGATAGTAGTGCAGATTCCTCTGTAAGCCCGATTTTGTGGCCGTGTCAGACATTTTGGCCGCTCCCATCCGCGATCCACGCGCGAGTCATGCAACATTTCGACTAGTCTGGAACCGCTCGCACTATGGCGATCATTCCCAAATTCCCAATATGTCATCCGCGTGCAAGATGACGAGCAATTCACCTGTGCGTGGATCTTCCAAGGATGTCCAACTGTGAGGGCTCTCTTTTGCGGCGAGAAGGAACGGCTCCCACTCGCCGGCCGCGTCACTTCCTGAATTTGGACATCGCGCCAGAAGCCACACTCCATCCCGCGGATTTTGTTCCACTTCCGCCGGCAGATCGCCGACAATTCTTATCTTCGTGCCGGGCAACAAGTACTGAATGGAATCCATTGTGGCGCTTCAGCCTTTGGAGCCCGAGGAGGCGCCCCGAATATCCCCCTGTCGGCTCTCAGACGTGCTCGATTCGGATTCGCTGCGTGCGGGTGGGACTGCGTTCTTCGATGGAATCGGGCCACCCTGGTGAGAAAAGCAGCCGACATCGATCACCGTTCCGGAAATGGCAGCCGCTTCATCGGAAAGAAGAAAAGCAACCGCGGCCTCGACATCCGCCGGTTCCGCACTCCGCCCGGCCACCGTGCCGCTCGTTCCGCGGCTTAACTTTTGCAGATCCCCGCCGACTCTCCCCAGGCTCATCCCCGTCACGATTCCACCGCCGCCGGGCACGACGGTATTGACGCGGACACGGTCGCGAAAGTGATCGTAGGCAAGCGATGCACTGAGCGCAAAAACTCCGCCCTTGCTGGCGGCGTAGGCCAGCATATTGGGCTTCCCCCAACCTGCTCCGGAGCCAATATTGACGATCGCTCCGCCGCCTTGCTGGATCATGTGAGGAAGAACTGATTTGCAGGACAGATACATTCCCTTTAGGTTAACATCGATAATGCGGTCCCAGAGATCTTCCGGCGTCTCCAAAATATTGCCCAGGGGGCCGATCGCTGCGTTGTTCACCAGAGCATCGACGCGGCCGTACTTCTGGAGGGCGAACTCAACGACGCGCTGGACATCGGCCGCCTTGGAAACGTCCGCCTCAAGAACATCTAGTGACAGTCCAAGTGCGCGCGCTTCTGTCTGCAATTTCACGGTTGCGTTTTCCGCCAAGCTGCCGGGCTGTGCGGATACTCACGCCAAACGCGACGACCCCGTATCCCCGCCGGCTAAGTCCAACGCTGATTCCCTTTCCGATGCCGTAGGTGCCGCCAGTGACAATTATGGATTTCATTCTTTACCCTGGGTCAGCGGTGAAATCGGCACAGTCGCGGCCTGTTCGTTCTTCCCGAGCAGGACATCCCAACCCTTGCCCTCAACGTAAGATGCCCACCGGCGATAAAAATTGCGCGCGTTCTCTTCGTTGATCTGCGTCGTAACAACCCCGGGAACGGGATCATTGAGGTGCTGCGCCTTCATGGAAAGCTGATAGTTGTACGGGTAGCGCCGCGCAATGGTTCCGCGGCTTGCTTCGGTCGCGTAGCTCCAATTCTCGGCGTCATCCTGCTCGGTCATCCCGGCTGGGCCGGAATACCGGAGATAGTAATGGCGCAAAAAATCCTTGACCTCCGCAGGTGCGTCCTTATCCACAAGAAAGAATCGCCACAGCTCCATGGACATGGCCCCGTTCGGATGCCACACGAACAGGGCGCGAGGCTGCATGCCGAGCATCGAGGCGTTAGGAAAAATCGTTCCGGTATGCGTTACCAGCCTCGCCCTGCTTCCCAGCCGCCGCTTCCGCTCTTCAAAGCAGTGACGGTAGTACTCCCCGACAATCTTGTTGTCGAGAAACTGGTCACTGTATTCCTCGTTTTCCGGGCGCAGCGCACTGTGGAGCCCGTGCCCCTGCGGAAAGCTCACCCAGAGATGTTGCGCCTTATCCAGCTCAGGATCGCGGCGCCCCTTGATTCCGGTCCTGGAGCTCGGACCGATGCCCACCAAGTCCACGGACCGATGGCTCACGTTATGGTACGTGTCACCCAGAAAATTTTCCGCGGCGAATTTCCAGTTGCAAGGAATGTCCCACTTCTGGATTCCTGCCAGGACTTCCGATCCCCCTTCACGTCCGTCGCGACAATCCAGGAGGTTATCCAGATGAGGTCGCGCATCTCCGAGGTAGTCAAAGAAGGACGGCGCCGTCGCATCCCAGGACGCCCAAATCGTGCCCTTATAATTTTCCAACTTGGGAACCTCGATCAGTCCCCACTCCGACTTGTCGAGACACTCCTGATAATGAGTTTTGTAGAGGGGAATCCCGACTAACTTTCCGTCGTTCGAGTAACTCCATGCGTGGTAGGGGCAAGTAAAAAGAGGCGTATTCCCTTCGTCGTACCGGCACACCTTCATGCCGCGATGGCGGCAGGAATTTAGAAAAACATGAATTTTCTTCTCGCGATCCCGGCAGAGGATGACCGATTCTTCTCCCATGCGCGAAACAAAGAAATCGCCGGGATTCGGAATCTGACTTTCGTGTCCGACAAAAAGCCATGCACGGCTGAACAGGTTTTCCTGTTCCTTCCGGTAGATCTCGTCGTTAACGAATACTTCCCTGCTGATCCGTCCATGCTGGACGTCTACCAGTTCGCCGATGGAGCTTGGTTCCATCATAATTTGCGACTCCTTGCCTATCGACAAGGGCTTGGGTTCCAAAACAAGGGCGACTTCGCCTCTGCTGACTTAAGAAACGCGGATTATACCTCAGAAGTAGGACAGGCTTCAGCCTGTCTGGTTTTGAATTTTAGCGTGCGAATAGCAGAGAGACTGAAGAGCCTGTCTGGCAACTCGATTTGAGTTTATGTAGCGCCCGCCCTCAGGCAGGCGCTACATAAACCGTTCAAATCTGCCTTCCCTCGCTTAGCGCCCGTATACAAGCACCCTGAAGTTTCCCGGCTTGGCTGTCGCCAGCGGATGGGGCTGCTTTTCCGTTGGAGCAGCCGGCGGATTAAAATCCGACGTAGTCAGAAAAACGTTGTGGGTCTTCGGATCAACCTGCAAGGTTTTGGCGCCGTACTCCGTTTTTACCGCCTCGACCTCGCTGAGCTTGTCCGGCGAGTCTTCGTGGTAAATGTGCAGCATGCCTTCGCGCGTCGCCACGAACAGCATGCCCGTCGCAGGTTCAAACGCGTTCGCATCCACTCCCACCGAAATAGGATACGACTGGATCACTTTTCCCGTGTCGGCGTCCATCATGATCACAAACTGCGGACCGCGTCCTGCCGAGAACAGCCGCCGGTTTTTTTGGTCCATCGCCATGGCGGTTGGCGCCCCTTCGGGCGCCGTCGGCCAGCGCGCTTTGATGGTATTCGTGCGGGCGTCGATTGCGACTATATCGTTTTTTTCCGGATTGTTGTCGTAGACCATCCCCTTGCCATCGACGGCCGGGAATTCAACCTTCCCGACCAGGTCGATGTTCGTGATCACGGTTTCTTTCACCGCATCGATAACGGTTGAGTTGTGGCTGTCGCCGTTGAAGGTAAAAATGTGCTTGGTCACCGGTTCGTAGATGATCGCATCCGTGTCGGGCTGGTCTGTCTTCACCCTGCCCGTGACCTTCAAGGTCTTCAAATCGAAAATAACCACTTCTTGAACGGTGGCGCCGGGCTTGGAATCGCCGTCCGTGATGAATCCCTTGCCAAGATCCTTGGCCACGGCAATTCCGTGTGAGCGCGATAGCCCTTCGATTTTGCCGATCACCGAGTAATCGTCGGCATTCAGAACCACAACCTCTGTGCCGTGCGATACGTAAACGCGCCGCGCCGCCGCATCAACCGAAATGTAATCGTAATACTCGCCGCCGCCCGGGGCCGGAGGCAAAGAAACTGTCTTAATCAAATGGTAGCCTGGCGCCGCCGGCTTCGGCCGAGCATAAGAGCCCGACATAAAACAAGCGCCAAACAATGCAAGAAAAAGACCCACTGCAAAACGCCCAAGACTGGAAAACTTCATGTAAACGCTCCTTTTTATTTAGTGTCCTGCCCAATTCGGAAATGCGAACCAAAATTCGCCGCGCTCCTCCGCGAATGTGCTGCGTCCCGCACTTATGTTGCCCGAAGTCCCGGAGGGACGTTACATCGTAGCCCACCGTGGAAACGGTGGGCCATGTGGTTCGATCCTTTGCAGCCCCGAAGGGGCGGCACACTTGCGTCGCCCTGTGCCGCCCCTTCGGGGCTGGGCCCTCTGCCCTCACACCTACCCACCGTTTCCACGGTGGGCTACGTTCTTTCGTCCCTGACGGGACTGGCCAAGGTGATAAGAGCGATTCTTCGTTGTGTGTGACAGGCTCCCAGTTCTCCGAACTCCGAAAATTGTAGCACCAACTCTGCTTCCGGTGTCCCATTAACAGAAGCGGGGCACTGCCCTAATTTGGGTATTTCTATACTTGGTTGGATATGTTTGCCCTTAGGAGGTCCGAGCTTTTTAGCCTGACGAAGGAAGGGCAGCTCGGACGTTCATCCCCCGTTTGAATGCGGGCTTTAGCCCCTGAAGCTTCAGGGGTTAAAACCCCTGGCCAGATCGAGTTTTTCGTCGAGGCTGAAGCCCCGACCTCCTGGCGAATTGCGTCAAACCAAGAAGCTTCAAATTAGGACAGCACGCGAACCGGCAGGATATAACTGTTTCAATTCCGGCATGCGTATGAATCCGCTAAAAAGAAAATTCGTCGATCATCCCAAGGACTGGCCCTGGAGCAGTTTTTCCTTCTACTCGAAACTCAAGCGCGGATTGATCCAGGTTGACCCCACCAAGTGATACGCCCACATTCGGAACGAAGACCCAAATCTTCCGCCCCTTCGAAAAACCGCGAAGGAGCGACCACTCGGAAGTTCAAAACCGTCCCAAGAGGTGCGCCACCCGCCGAATAAACATGAGAAAACTGGGTCGATTTACACCCGATAGCCAAAGGAGGTATTCTTCCCGCACTAGGTCGGGGAGGAGTGTGCGTTGTCCCGCGAAGATCACCGCCGTTATGACGCTTTATTGCAGCAAATGCGTGCGCTGGAAAAACCGTCAGGGCAACATCTTTTCAGGGGGGGCATAGCTTTATGGTGCTTGGCCGGTGTTATGGCAATAGGACTCTACCTAGCCCCCGATAAAACCCCGATTTGGGTTTGTCTCGGATTGCTTTGCATGGCGGCTCTTGCCACTCATCCCGTTTTGAGCATTCCGTGGGTAAGACGAAAACACCAAATTATTCGGTCGTTATTCGCTGTTTTCGTTATGCTTTCGTCGATCTCTTTGTATGGCTGGTTCGTGTGGCCTCTATCCTACTACCACAAATTAACCCAAAGGGAAAAAGATCAGTTTATGGCCGTCTTGAAATCACAGAACGTGCCACGCGAAGAACTTAAAATAACGTGCCCTAGTAACGATGAAGAACTATGCGTAATAGCCACAAACTACTTGGAAATGTTTCAGAGGTCGGGCTGGAAAACTCCTGATGGCGGAATTGAACGGGGTCTGTACGGTAAATCTGTGCCAGGGATATCTATTGCGAAGAAGCCGCAACCCGGAAAGTTGGACCCCAACAATCCAGATTTAGGTTTATGGGTACTTCAAAGCCCTAGCATCGTCACAATAATCAATGCTTTTGAATCCGTTCATATAAAGACCAACCGTTTGGCTGCACAAGATTTGCCCGACAACATGATTGCTATTTATTTCGGCCCCCCGCCCGACCGTTGACTTCCTGAGCCGCTTTCAGCGGGTGGCGAACCTTTTCCCGTCCTTTCCCCTTGACCGTGGTTCACTCTTGGATGACACCACTCCAATATATTTACACCGAGCGACTGGTTTAGCTTTTCAGGGTGGCCAACCCTTCGGGTCTTGGAAAGGTCAGGGATTATGGTGGGGCTGGGGAGAGTCGAACTCCCGACCTACGGTTTAGGAAACCGCCGCTCTATCCATCTGAGCTACAGCCCCGTCGTCCATATCCGATTAGTTTACAACGATCCCGGAAAAAGATGCCGAACATTCCAAATCGCGCGTAAATGCGCAGCATCGGCCGATTTGCGATGTTTCCTTGCGCTACATATGGACTTCTCGCTCGAACGTGGATCATGGTCCGGACAATGGGAATCGACTCCTTCCTGGCGGCGTACCGGTTACCACGCGACGATTCCTACGATACCGGGTTGTGATATGCTTCCTACCACTTCGATGGCCAGGAGGCATTTGCCATGAAAAAATCGTTACTGGGTCTTGCGATTTCTCTGTTGATTAGCTTGCCCGTTTTGGCTGCGCTCAAAGTTGGCGATAAGGCGCCCGATTTCTCGGCTCGCGGTTCGATGGGAGGAAAAGAATTTGATTTTTCACTGCAAGAGGCGCTGAAGAAAGGGCCGGTGGTGGTCTATTTCTTCCCTTCCGCTTACACCAAGGGCTGCGATCTCGAAGCGCATACATTTTCACAGGAGAAAGACAAATTCGATGCCGCCGGGGCCAGCATTATTGGTGTATCGGCTGACAGCATCGCGCGACTCAATCGGTTTGCGGCGGACCCCGATTTTTGCGCCGGAAAGTTTCCGGTAGCCTCCGATGCGGATAAGAAAATCGCCGCCTCTTACAATCTGGCGACAACCGCCGTAAAATCCGGCCAGATGGATGTGAAGGGTGACGCGATCGATCATGACTTTATTGAACGCGAGACTTTCGTCATCGGCAAAGACCACAAGATCATCGCGGCGTTTTCCTCCAAGGACGACGGGATTTCACCCGATCAGCACGTAGCGAAATCATTGGCGATCGTGCAGCAGCTCGCGTCCAAATAGCCGCGGCTCGCTGCTCGACGTTCTAATTCGCAAGGCCTGCGAGTCAAGCAGGAATCGTCTTGTCTACCGATTGTCTACCGGGCAAATGGCCCTCGGCCTTAAATGATTTCTGTGCGTGCGATCGCACACTTCATCGCCTCGCCTGTGCATCTGATAACTCCTGCCTGTTGAAAATCATTTGCGATGTGGCGCCACCTCGTCCGTGGCCTGTCGGCGGGTATAGTCCTAATTTGAAAGTCTTCGAGGTTAGGAGGGCCGAGCTTCAGCTCGGCCATTCAGTTCGGGCTTGACTCGGGGCTTCAGCCCCTGAAGCTTCAGGGGTTAAAACCCCTGATCAGACAAAGCTTTCCGTCGGGACTGAAGTCCCGACCTCCTATCAAATCCCGCGACACTAATTATTTCAAATAAGGACAATGCCCGTCGGCGGGCAAATGCCGCTAAAACGTGGTAAAACAATAAGGCTACGTATCCGATATATCTGGGTGGGGACGGCTGTCACACGTGCCGGACCGGTATCATACTTTCTACTATTGGGGCGGATCAGATCATGGCTATCGCAACGATTAATCCAGCAACAGGACAGACCATCAAGAAATTCGACGCGCTCACGGATGCGCAGGTCGACCAGAAGATCCAACGGGCAGCCGAGGCATTTCCAGCGTTTCGTAATTTATCATTCGCCGATCGCGGGCGAATGATGGTGCGCGCAGCGGAGATACTCGAAAGTGAAAAGGATTCCCTCGCCCACCTCATGACGCTGGAAATGGGCAAAACCCTTCGTTCCGCAGTGGACGAAGCCGTCAAATGCGCCTGGGTTTGCCGCTACTATGCCGAAAATGCGGAACGCTTTCTTGCCGATGAACTCGTCGAAACGCCGGCGAGCCGCAGTTTCATTCGCTATCAGCCCATGGGCGTGGTCCTCGTGATCATGCCGTGGAATTATCCGTTCTGGCAGGCGTTCCGTTTTATCGCTCCGGGACTGATGGCGGGCAATGTGGGCTTGCTGAAACACGCATCCAACGTCCCCCAATGCGCGATGAAAATAGAAGAGCTTTTGCTGAGGGCGGGCGTCCCGGAAGGAGTTTTCCAAACCCTTCTGGTCGGCTCCGGGAGCGTGGACAGAATCCTCGCCGATCCTCGCGTCGCCGCGGCAACGCTGACGGGGAGCGAAGGAGCCGGAGTAAAAGTCGGGTCCGGCGCCGCCCAGAGGATCAAGAAAGTCGTGCTCGAGCTGGGTGGCAGCGATCCTTTTATCGTCATGCCCAGCGCAAACCTGGAGGACGCGGTCACGGTTGGCGTCAAGGCTCGCGTGGCCAATAACGGGCAGTCGTGCATCGCGGCCAAGCGCTTTATCGTCCACGAACAAATCGCGGACAAGTTTCAGCGCGCCTTCGTTGCCCAGATGGAAAAACTTACGGTGGGCGATCCGTTCGATGAAAAAACGGATGTTGGTCCGTTGGCGAATGCCGAAGCGGTAACCTCCCTCGATGCCGACGTCCGCAGTTCCATCAAAGCCGGCGCCAAACTTCTGACCGGAGGCAAGCCGGCCGACCGCCCCGGAAGTTTCTATCTGCCAACAGTTTTGGCGGATATTCCGAAAGATTCTCCGGCCTATAAGGAAGAGTTGTTCGGTCCGGTAGCCTCTATTTTCCGGGTGAAGAACATAGATGAAGCGATTCGCGTCGCCAATGACAGCAGGTTCGGTCTCGGAGCGAGCGCCTGGACCAACGACAAGAGCGAACAAGAACGGTTCATCAATGAGCTCGAAGCAGGCATGGTCTTCATCAATCAAATGGTGTTTTCTGATCCCAGGGTCCCGTTTGGCGGGGTGAAGCGTTCAGGAGTGGGCCGCGAACTGAGCACGTACGGAATTCGCGAGTTCACAAATGTAAAGACGGTTTGGGTGAAGTGATGGAGTAGGACGTTTGAGAATATCAGGAAAAATTCATTTTTGCGTTTACTCGCGACCAATGGTATGGTGGTCTGACCATATGACCTGCTTCTAAGTCGCTTCCCTTATATCGGGACGCTAGAAATTAGGGTCTTGGCAAAGTAGCGAGTGAGGGCCATTTCTTGTATAAGGTCATTCAAGCTTCGCGTCTTTACGAGCAAATCGTTCAACAAATTGAAGGATCGATCCTCAAGGGTGAATTGAGTGAAGGCAGCCAGCTTCCCGCGGAGCGCGACCTTGCCAAGCAGTTCGGCGTCAGCAGAACTGCCGTTCGCGAAGCCATCAAAGCACTTCAAGAAAAGGGGTTGGTCGACGCGTTTCCGGGCCGCGGAACTTTTGTCACGAATGGGACCACTAATTCCATGCGCCGTTCCCTGGACCGGATCATCAAGGGCGGCGAAACGGACGGCTGGGCCTATTTGGTAGAAGTGCGGGAGATTCTGGAACCGGAGATCGCGGCTTTGGCTGCGGTTCGCGCCACGGATCAGGACCTCGCAACGATGCGAGAGGCTCTTGACGTCATGGACAACACGGGACGGGATTCCGATGCGTATATCGAAGCCGATCTCGATTTTCACCTGGCACTCGCCGAAGCGGCGGCGAACCCGATTGTTCTGTCGTTGATCGATTCCATCGTTGGATTGCTGCGCGAACAGCGCTTGCGGATTTTCCACCTCGAAGGTGGTCCGGAGCGCGGACAGCACCACCACAGGCGCATTCTCGATGCAATCGAGCGTCACGATCCGCAGGGAGCGCGTGCCGCCATGCAGGCTCATCTTTCTCAAGTGCGCGAGGATTCGCGCAACACACCGGGTGATCAAACGACGGGCGCCTAAGGGCGATTTTGAATTAGGAGACTTCAGCGAATGGCGAATCTTGGTTTCGTAGGACTCGGAGTAATGGGCGGCAACATGGTCGCCCGGCTGCTCGATAAGGGGCACACGGTTACCGGCTACAACCGCACGCGCTCGAAGGCGCAGTGGCTGATCGACCGTGGCATGAAGTGGGGCGATACCCCGCGTGCCGTAAGCGCCGCGGCGGATTTTACGTTCTCGATGGTCACCAATGCCGCTGCGATACACTCAATCACAGAGGGACCTGAAGGGATTCTGGCGGGGCTCGGCCCCGGCAAACTCCTGATTGACATGAGCACTGTGAGCCCTTCGGTTAGCCGCGCGCTTGCGGCCAAGGTTCGAGAGAAGGGCGCCGACATGATCGACTCGCCCGTCTCCGGCAGCGTGATTACTTTGCAAGAGGGAAAGTTGTCCGTGATGGTTGGCGGCCGCCGCGAAACGTTTGAGCGGGCCAAGCCCGTGCTCCAGGACGTCGGTCCCAAAGTTACGTATGTGGGCGACAACGGCCTCGCACTGGCGATGAAGATCGCGACAAACTTGAGTCTTGCCGTGCAGATGCTGGCATTCTGCGAGGGCGTCCTGCTTGCCGAAAAAAGCGGAATTTCGCGCGAAACCGCGGTGGACGTGCTGACGCACAGCGCCATCGCGTCGCCCATGGTTCAATACCGCGGCCCTTTTGTGTTAAAAATGCCCGACGAAGCGTGGTTCGACGTAAACATGATGCAGAAGGACATGCTGCTGGCGATGGAAATGGGGCGGCATCTCGACGTTCCCCTGCCCACGACGGCTGTGACGAACGAATTTCTGACGGCGGCGCGAGGCATGGGCCTGGTGAAGCAGGATTTCGCTGTGATGTTCGAGGTGCTAGCTCGAATGTCGGGGATAGGCAAATGAAAACGGAAAGCAAACAAGCTGTTACGGGCGCCGGAGCGGGCAGCGAAATGTGGCTGCGGATGTATCGCGGCATGCAAATGATCCGGCTGTTCGAGGAGCAGGTGAACGAGTTGTACACGCGCGCGGTGATGCCGGGCCTCGCGCATCTGTACATCGGCGAGGAAGCGGTCGCGGTGGGAATTTGCGAGGCGCTGCATCGCGACGACTACATCACCAGCACGCATCGCGGGCACGGGCATTGCCTGGCCAAGGGCGCGGCGCCGGACCGGATGTTCGCCGAGTTGCTGGGAAAAGAAGCGGGATACTGCCGGGGCAAGGGCGGATCGATGCACATCGCCGATCCGGCGAGCGGAAATTTGGGTGCGAACGCGATCGTGGGCGGAAGCGCGGGAATCGCGACGGGCGCGGCGTTTTCGGCCAAGCATCGCGGGACAAAGCAAGTGGCCGTGTGTTTTTTCGGAGAAGGGGCGCTTGGCCAGGGGCTGCTGTACGAAGTGATGAACCTCGCACGCCTTTGGAATTTGCCGGTGATTTACGTCTGCGAAAATAATATGTACAACGAGTACACGCATTTTTCGGAAACGACGGCGGGCGAGATCCTGGCGCGGCCGGCGGCGTTCGGGATTCCGGCTGAAAGCGTGGACGGGCAGGATGTCCGCGCGGTGCACGCGGCGGCGAGCCGCATGGTGGAGCAGGCGCGCGCGGGAAAGGGTCCCGCGTTTCTTTTGTGCAACACCTACCGGTATCACGGCCACCATGTCGGCGACGTGAGCCGCGAATACTACCGGGCCAAGCAAGAGGAACAGGAATGGAGGGCCGAGCGCGATCCGATCAAGGTGCTCAGCGACTGGCTGCTGAGCCAGAAACTCGCGGCGCAATCGCAGCTCGACGAAATCCAAGCGCAGGCGAAGTCCGAAATAGACGCGGCGGTTGCATTCGCTTTGCAGGCCCCGTATCCGGGAGCGGATCAGGTGGGGGAGGATGTGTATGCCTGAAGTAGCCGTACGCGAATTGACGATGGCGGAAGCGGTGCGCGAGGCGCTGTCCGAGGAGATGCGCCGCGACCCGAGCGTGTTCATCATCGGTGAAGACGTTGCCGAAGCGGGCACTCCGTTCAAGGTCCTGTCCGGGATGGTGGAAGAGTTCGGGAAATCGCGCGTGATCGATACTCCGATTTCGGAACCCGGGTTCACGGGCATCGGCGTGGGCGCGGCAATGACGGGACTGCGTCCGGTCGTGGACATCATGTTCGGAGATTTCCTGACGCTGGTGATGGACCAGCTGGTGAACCAGGCCGCGAAGGTGCACTATATGTCGGGAGGCGCCTGGAAGGTGCCGATGGTGCTGCGGACGACGCTTGGAGCGTCGCGCCGCTCGGCCGCGCAGCACTCGCAATCGCTGCAGGCGTGGGTGAGCCACGTTCCCGGCCTGAAAGTGGTGTTGCCGTCGACGCCCTACGATGCCAAGGGATTGCTGAAGACGGCCATTCGCGACGATAATCCCGTCATCTTTTTTGAAGACAAAATGATGTTCAGGATGAAAGGTCCCGTGCCGGTCGAGGATTACACGATTCCTTTCGGTGTGGCTGACATCAAGCGCGAGGGCGAAGACATCACAATCGTGGCGACCAGCAGCATGGTGCAAGTGGCGCTGGGCGCGGCGAAGCTGCTCGAGGAAATCGGGATCAGCGCGGAGGTCGTGGATCCGCGAACGACGTGGCCGCTGGATGAAAAGACTTTGATCGAATCGGCGAAGAAGACTTCGCGGGCGATTGTGGTGGACGAAGGCTACGAGAAATACGGCGTGACGGCGGAGATCGCTTCCGTGATCGCGACGGGCGCGTTCTACGATCTGGACGCGCCGGTGAAGCGCATCGGCGCGATGCACGTGCCAATTCCGTTTTCTCCGCCGCTCGAGGATGCTACGATTCCGACCGAGAAAGCCGTCTTCGAAGCGGCCCGGGCGATGTGCAAGCGGTCGTAATTTGAATTTTGTGGCACAGGCTTCAGCCTGTGTGCCTTTGCACTAACAATAAAGCATAAACCACAGGCTAAAGCCTGTGCCACTTACGGCGGGGGTGCACGATGGCATTACCGACATACGGAACGATGGCGGTGGACTGGGAACAGCGAGTGGATTTCGACCGCTTGCGGCGCGAGCGGCTGGCGCGGGCGAAAGAGCTGCTGGCGAAATCCTCGATGGGCGCGCTGCTGTGCTTTGACATGAACAATGTGCGCTACATTACCGCGACGCACATCGGCACATGGGCGCAGGACAAGAACAGCCGTTTCACCCTGCTGCCGCAGAATGACGAACCGGTCATGTGGGATTTCGGTTCGGCGGCGAAACATCATCAGCTGCATTGCCCGTGGCTCGGCGAGCGTTCGCGAGCGGGGATTCCGCTGCTTGCGCGGAGCCATGTCGCCGGAGATGGGGCGCGCGGAAGACGTCGCAAAAAAAATCCGCGTTGAACTGGAAAAGCGCGGCCTGCACAAGGAGCCGCTGGGAGTGGACATCATCGAGCCGCCGATTCTGTTCGCGCTGCAGCGCGAAGGAATCACCGTCGTCGACGGGCAGCAGATCATGTCCGACGCTCGCGTGATCAAGACGCGGGATGAAATCACGCTGCTGAACATGTCGGCGATGATGGTGGATGCGGCGTACCACGACCTGTATTGCGCGATGAAGCCGGGCTTGCGCGAGAATGAGGCCGTCGGCCTGGTCAGCAAAGTTCTCTACGATCTGGGCTCGGAATACGTCGAGGCGGTGAACGCGATTTCGGGCGAGCGCTGCAATCCGCATCCGCACGTGTTCTCGGACCGCGTGTTGCGTCCGGGCGACCCGGTGTACTACGACATTCTGCATTCCTACATGGGCTATCGCACCTGCTACTACCGGTGCTTCTCGATCGGGTACGCGTCGCGCGTGATGGTGGACGCCTACAAGCGCTGCCGCGACTATCTCGATGCGGCGATTTCGCTGATTCGCCCCGGGCGCACGACGGCGGAAATCGCGGCGGTGTGGCCCAAGGCGCAGGAGTTCGGCTTCCCGGACGAGGAAGCGGCGTTCGCGCTGCAATTCGGCCACGGAATTGGCCTGGCGATCTGGGAAAAGCCGGTGATCAGCCGCCTGGTGTCGCTCGAGCATTCGCACGAGATCAAGCCGGGCATGGTGTTCGCGCTCGAGACGTTCTGGCCGGCAACCGACGGCTGGAGCGCGGCGCGCATCGAGGAAGAAATTGTCGTCACAGAAACCGGGCACGAAGTGATCACGCGTTTCCCGGCGGAAAAACTTCTCGTTGCCGGCGCGTCCTACGTGACCGTCGATGGGCCGCTCGAAACCCTGCGCGAGCACGACGCTCCTCCCAGCCAGCAAGTGGTGGAAATGGTCGAAGCCAGCGCCAGAGCGGAAGGAATGAAATTGTCCAAGTAACGGCGTCTCGCGCCGTCCAAAAAAACATCATGGCCCACAGCATCGTTATGCCCGCGCTCGAGATGGCCCAGGAAACCGGCAAGCTAGTGTCCTGGCGAAAAAGAGAAGGCGACGCCGTTGCTAAAGGCGAGCCACTGCTGGACGTCGAAACCGACAAAGCCGTCGTGGAAATAGAATCGCCGGCCGATGGAATCCTCGCGGGCGTCAAGGCGCACGCAGGTGACGTCATACCGGTGGGCCAGACGATTGCCTGGATCGTGAACCCCGGCGAGAAACCTCCGGCAGAAGAAGCTGCCTCTGCCTCGGGGCGGCGCATGGACACCAAGCCTGCTCCTGCCGCCGTGGCCGCTGCGAATATCTCCGCAGCACCGCCTGCTGTACCTGCATCGAGCGCGAGGATTTCTCCGAAGGCGCGGCGGCTGGCTCGCGAACATGGGGTTGACCTCTCTCGCGTGCGCGGTACGGGCAGCGAAGGTGAAATCCAGGCCGAAGATATTCTGGCGTTCGTTGCTTCGGGTGGCTCAACGGCAGGCGCCCCGGCGCCAGCGAGATCCGAAACCCCGCAGGCTGAAGCCTACGCTACTCAGCCCCTGACCCAAGTGGCTCGGCTGATGGCCGAGCGCACGACGCAAAGCTGGACGACGGCGCCGCATTTCTTTGTGAGCCGGGAAATCGACGCGAGCGCGTTGCTCGCCGCGCGCGAAAAATTTGGACCTGCCATCGAAAAAGAGCGGGGCGTGCGGCTCAGCCACACCGACTTGCTGGTCGCGGCGGTGGCGCGCGCTCTCGGAAAACATCCGCTCGTGAATGCGAGTTGGACGGGCAATGGAGTCCGCTTGCATCCGGAAATCAACGTCGGCATCGCCATGGCGGTCGAGGACGGCGTCGTGGCGCCGGCGATCCCCGGCGCGAACACGAAGAATCTCGGCGAAATCGCCACGATGCGCCGCGACCTCACCGAGCGGGCCCGTGCCGGCAAATTGCGGCCCGCGGACATCACCGGCGCAACCTTCACGATCAGCAATCTTGGCATGTACCAGGTGGACGCGTTTACCGCGATCATCGTCGCGCCGCAAGCCGCGATCCTCGCCGTGGGGCGCATCGCCGATCGAGTCGTGCCAGTCGATGGAAAACCGGGAATTCGCCCGATGATGACGCTCACGCTTTCCTGCGACCACCGAGTCTTCGATGGTGCGCGCGCGGCCTCGTTCCTGAACGACCTGGCCGCTGCCATTGTTGAACCGGAAAAGCTCCTCCAGTGATAGACTCCCAGAACCCGGGCAGACCTAATACCTGAAGCACATTGGTTTGAGGCGCAGTACGGCCTCTTAGAGGGGCTCGACTCAAGGAGAATCAACGATGGGCGATACGCCCGCATTAAATCAATCCACAATCGTCGCTGAAGGCAATGCGCCGCCAAAAAAGAAACCGTTTTATCTGACACTATGGGGACAAGTGTTGATTGGGGTGGCCCTCGCGATTATCTACGGCTACCTCTAAACCGGCCTCTGCGATAAAGATGAAGCCGCTCGGCGATGGTTTTATCCGCCTGATCACCATGGTGATCACGTTGATCATTTTTTGCACCGTCGTCACGGGCATCGCCGGGATGGAGAATTTGAAAAAAGTGGGCAGAATCGGCGGAAAGGCGCTGCTGTACTTCGAGATTGTTTCCACGTTGGCGCTCTTCACTGGGATGTTCGTTGGCAACGTGACGCATCCGGGTTCCGGCTTTAATGTGAACCCCGCAACGCTGGATGCCAAGTCCGTGGCGGATTACGCCGGCGCTGCCAAGCAAGAAAGCGTGACGGAATTCCTGATGAACATCATCCCGACAACCATGGTGGACGCTTTCGCCAAGGGCAACATTCTGCAGGTGCTGCTCGTCGCCATCCTGTTCGGCTTCGCATTGTCGATCGTAGGCGAAAAGTCGAAACCTGTTGTGGAGTTGTTCGACGCTTTGACCCATGCGGTGTTCGGCGTAATCAACATCCTGATGGGGCTGGCGCCCATCGGCGCATTTGGCGCGATGGCATTTACCGTGGGCCGGTACGGCATTGCGTCCCTTGGCCCGCTTGCAAAATTGATCGTGGTGTTTTATCTGACATGCATTTTGTTCGTGCTGGTTGTCTTCGGCCTGGTTGCCTGGGCTTCGGGTTTCAATATCATCAAATTTCTTTCCTACATTAAGGAAGAGATCATCGTGGTGCTGGCCACCAGTTCGTCGGATCCCGCTCTGCCTACGCTCATGGCCAAGATGGAGAAACTCGGCTGCTCGAAGTCGCTGGTCGGCCTGGTTGTGCCCACGGGCTACACGTTCAACACCGACGGCAGCAGCCTGTACATGACCATGGCGGCGCTGTTTGTCGCGCAGGCGACGAACATCCACTTATCGATAGGCCAGCAGTTGACGATTTTCGCCGTGGCCGTGCTCACGTCCAAGGGAGCGAGCGGCGTGACCGGAGCGGCGTTCATCGCCCTCGTCGCCACGCTGATGGTCATTCCCACAATCCCGGTGGCGGGCATGGCGCTGCTCATCGGCATTGACCGCTTCATGAGCATGTTCCGCGCGGTGGTGAACATGATTGGAAACGGAGTTGCGACCCTCGTTGTGGCGCGTTGGGAACACGAACTCGACAAGGAAACGCTGCAGAAAAATCTGGCCTGACGCCTGAATTACAGGTTTTTCGTGGCGCTGGCGTCTCGTTGGCGCCTGTTCTGGATTGATTGGAAAAATCGCCGGCGCCACAAAACACCATGCGCTACTTTATTTTCGATAGCGCCGCGCGATAGTAGGAAAGATCGTAGTATTTTTCCGCCGCCGGAGCGGCGCCATTTCCTCCGGCCTCGATCTCCGCGCGCAGCTGCAAAGTCTTCTTGAACCCTTCCACGTCAAACGCCGCGTCCTTCGCATAGCCGTCGTTCTGTACCATGGCCGCGTACCAATCGCTGGCGATGGGCTCCGTCAAGTTCGACTCCTTCATGACGAGTTCGACAACCTGCTGCCGGTTGGAAGGCGCCATAAGCCAGCGCTGCCCCTCCACGTATGCTGCAAGATATCGCTCCAGCAAATCGGAATTGCCGCGCGCCCACGTCCGCAATGCAAAGGTGCCACGATCCAGGTCCGCTCCCAGCAGCGTGCGCATCGTGCCGAGGCTGACCATCCCGCCTTGCTTCGCGACAATCGAGAAAGGCGGATTCATGACCGCCGCGGCGTACTCCGGGTTATCGCGCATGGCTTGCAAGCGGAACGGCGTCGAGCCAACAGGCTTAAGCTGATATTCCTTTCCCGGTTGCATTCCATTCATCTGCAGGACTTTCTTGAGTTCCAGCGCGTATGCCGTGTTTGTCGCGTCGACGAGAAGCGTGTGCCCGCGCAAATCCGCGATCGACTTAGTTCCCGGCTGCGCGATGATTTCGTTCTCGGAACTTTCCGCTCCCATCACGATGACCACATCGACTCCCGCGGAATCCACCATGGCGACATCGTTGTCCACCGCCAGGAAAGCGACATCTCCCTTTCCCGCAGCCAGGTCGTTTCGCAAAGACTCCGAACTCGGGCGCACCAAAAATTCCACTTCGATCCCGTACTTGGCGAGAATGCCGCGCGATTCCGCGATCATCACCGGAAGCGGCCGCGCCAGGCAGAGTACCCGAATCTTTTGCGGCGCCGCCTGCTGCGCAAAAGAAGAAGCGCAGATCGCCAATACAGCGACCACCGCCATGCAGCAAGGCCACGCCAACTTGAGAGATTGCGAAAACCTTGCGCGAATCCATTTCGACCACGGACATACACTCATGATTTGTGTTTCTCCATAGCCATTCTGTGTAGATTGGAATTTCCTGGTGCCCGGGGCGGGAGTCGAACCCGCACGCCCCGAAGGGCAAGGGATTTTAAGTCCCCCGCGTATGCCATTCCGCCACCCGGGCACTGGGCATGTAAGCCTATCTCACGGAATCACATGCTGCAAGATTGGCCTGTGTGCCATCTCTGGCGGCTGTGCGCTGCGTCCGCCGATCCCACTGTCTGATCCACCACTGAAATTGGGTGCCCCATCCTTCGCCGTTCCGCCGACGCCGAATGATCTGACTCAGCTTGTTTCGTATTTGGTTGACCGAAGGATTAGGCGGAAGCAGAATCTACGCACGGCCATGCGAAAATATCTTTTTGCCCCGTTTCTTCTCCTTGCCCTTTCATGCTTCGCGCAGACTCGGCAGTCCGCCTCACCGCAACGGCTGCCATTCTCTATTTCCGAACAAGAGGCCTACCTTGATGATCTGATCCGAAGCGCCCCGAACACCTGGCAACATGGGAAAAACTGGGTGCTAATCGCCCCCTACGTCGTCGGCAGAAACGTGACGCAACCGATCGCCAGAACTGTTTGCCCGGACCCAGCGCTTGCCAGTCCGTTGAGCGACGGCACGGAAATTCCGGTGTGGATTTACTCCAGCCCCCAGCTTTGCGAGGAGCTGACCACGTCTCACGATTCGGCTCTAATCACACTGGAAGACCGAAAGGATGAAGACGCGGCATACTTCATTTTCCTCGCCTGTGATGTGAAGCGGAGCCGGAACCACTGCGACATCCAACCGTATGGGCAGCAAGACGGAATGAAGCTCGAAGAATCAAACAAAGGCGGGCGTCGCCAGTTCGACGTGCTCGCTTCCACCACGGAAGATCTAAATGGTAAAACGAAAACCTCGCGTTTCTTCGTGGCCGAAGTCTGGCACATGCAGAAGGTTGAGCCGGAACCAAGCGCCCAATAGCGCGGTTGGCGGGTAGGCCAGGCTTTTGGGGGGGGGCGAGTTGAATTTTCGGGTGCCGCACTCTTCACGTTTTTTGTGAAGGGTGCGGGTTTTTCTTCCATGCGGAACACGCGGCGCGCGAAGAAAGAACAGACCGGAACGGGGTAGCGGGAAAGGGAGAACCGAGGATCAGAAAACCCGCACCCTTGAAAACCACAAGGGTACGCAACCTGAAATTTAAAACCGCTCGACGGCAGTGCCGCCCACCCACTTGAGTCTAGGCTTGCAGAAAATCGTTCACATTAATTCCCGCCTCGCGAAGAATGGCACGCAGCGTCCCCTCCGCCATGTCGCTCGCGTGATGCGGGATGGTAACTTTCCGCCCAGTTTGCGAATGACGCCAAACCTCGTGACTGCCTGCGCCCGTGCGGTCGAAGCGATACCCAAATGTGCGGAGGCGTCTCGCAACTTCACGGTAGCGAAATCCAGACAGGCGGCCCATCAGGGCATCATGACTGGGACTCGGAATTCTCGTGCGGGAACATGTCCGTTGCGAAATATGGCCGGGAGCGGGTCTCCGTGCTCGCGGCAGGATTCGACGATCTTCCGGGCAAGACTCTGAGCGATTTCGATGGTCTCGGAGAGGCTGCGGCCTTCCGCTACCAGTCCAGGAACATCCGGGCTAGTGCCCAAGTACCGTCCCCCTTTTAGGGTTTGCACTCGGACGCGGATGGCCACTTCTTCGACATTCGCCAGATGCACTTGTCGTTTCACGATGCTCTCCGGAATCTGCAGTGATTATATCAAACCTTGTGCCACCGTGAGCGATGTCGCCTGTGTTGCGCTAGCAAAAGCCCCGCCCTTCGCAGAACGAAGGACGGGGCACCCATACATTCCAAATCAAAGTCCGGGCCACCCGCGAAGAAACGACATGGCGGAATCGGCCAGCGGGAAAAGGGAATGATGGATCAGAAAACCCGCACCCTTGAACACCACAAGGGTGCGCCACCCGAAAATTCAAAATCGTTCAAAGGCTGTGCCACCCGCCGTATCCAGAACTTACTTGTCTGTTCGTATTTTCTTCGCTACCATGGTCGGCTGAACGGAAGGTATAGAAATGAACAATGAATTCAGAGAAGGGGAGATTGTTCAACTCAACTCAGGCGGTCCCAAGATGACCATACAAAAGGTTGAACAAATTAATGGAGTGATGACAGAGTGGTGTCAGCGGTTCGATGGTGACAAAGCTATGGCTAATAGATTCAACTTTTCGTCATTGAAGCGCCTAAGCATCTAAAAACAAAAGGACCGAAGCGGACCTCACAGCGTGAGGAACGCCCCCCTATGGAAGAGCACAGAACGGCGCGCCGGAAACTGATGGACTCGGTTGCGGTTGCCATCGCAGTTCTATCAGCAATCTTCACGGGCTGGCAAGGATACGAGGCACATGAAGCGAGAGTTGACGCTGATCGTACCGCCGAGCAAACAAGAAAAGCTACAAGTGATGCCGCTGCACAAGCTCGAAACGACGCACAAGCTGCATTGCGGCTTCAACTTGACGCGGCCAGAGCCTCAGAAGCACAAGCCGGACGCAGCGCAAAGGCCGCTGAGGCAAGTGCGTCCGTCGCGACACTATCTTTACATATTTCAGAGCGGGCTTATGTGGATGTGGATGCTGGCGTTACTTCTGCTCCAAGAGTAGGCGAGAAACTTGGTTTTCAGGCATACTTTGCAAACGCAGGGCGGACCCCTGCTTTGGACACAGTTACCAAGGTCCGTTCGGGATTCAGTCTTGCATCCGACACCGTCGAACACGCTCACAGCATTGCATTTGGACCGAGCATTGCAATTCCGTACACAAGCAAAGGTATTATCTCAGCTGGCGGGAAAGTCCAGACGAGCTGGCAAACCCTGGCCCCGCTCTCGCAAGCTGACATAGATGGACTTACAAATCACCAAACGACACTTTATGTCTTCGCAGATGTGACTTACAAAGACGAGTTTAATCGCTCGCATGAGACGAACTTCTGCGCATTTTTCGATCCGGCGACAAATAAGCTACTTCGCTGTGGCAGCCTAAATGACGCCAACTAAGTGAGACATCAACAAGAGGCTGGAACCGCTTGGCGGGGGGTTTACGGCCATTTAATGGTGGGAAATGACCATTTCGGCCGGGTGCCCCATGGTTTGCGAAGCAAACCATGGGGCCCTTGGGGTACGTGAGATTCCAACTCTAATAAATATCGTACTGCTCCCAATGCAGCGTCGGGTCGGACTGGATGACGATGGTCTTGCGCGTGGAGTGCTCGAGGTCTTCGATCAGGGAGGACTCGCGCGTCTTCAGGGCCTTGGCGATTTCCGGGTTGACGCGCAGCGTGAGGTTTTGCGCGTCGAGGTCGGCGGCCATTTTTTTCGCTTCGGTTTGAATCTCGTAGCAGATCGTGGGGATCGACTTGACCATGCCGGAGCCGGTGCAGTACGGGCAGGGCTGGCACAGCACGCGTTCGAGGGCTTGCTTCGTGCGTTTGCGCGTGATGCACACGAGGCCGAATTCGTTGAACGCGAGCGCCTTTGACGGCGCGCGATCCTGCTTGCAAGGCCTGATCGAGCGTGGCCAGCACTTTTTCGCGGTTGCGGCGCTCTTCCATGTCGATGAAGTCGCACGACGATGATGCCGCCGAGGTCGCGCAGGCGGATCTGGCGAACGATTTCCTTCACGGCTTCGAGGTTGGTCTTGACGATGGTGTCCTCGAGGCGCGTCGAGCCGCGGCCCACGTATTTGCCGGTGTTGACGTCGATGGCGACGAGCGCTTCGGTGTGGTTGATGACGATGTAGCCGCCGGACTTGAGCCACACTTTCGGGCGCAGCGCCTTGTCCAGTTCCTGCTGGATGCCGAATTCCTCGAAGATCGGCGCTTCCTTCGTGTACAGCTTCACGCGCGGGACCAGCTTCGGCTGGAAGCGGCCGACGAATTCGACGACCTTGGTGAATTCCTCTTCGTTGTCGAGCCAGATGGCGGCGTAATCGTCGCTCAAATAATCGCGGAGGATGCGCTGGACGAGATTCAGGTCGCGGTGGAGCAAGGATGGCGCGCGGCGCTGCTCGGACGTGGCGCGAATCGTGTCCCAGGTGCGGCCCAGAAACTCGACGTCGGTGCGAATTTCGTCGTCGCTCGCTTCCGAGGCGGCCGTGCGGACGATGAATCCGCCGGGAAACGTTCCCTTGGCTTCGGTCACGAGGCGGCGCAAACGGGAGCGGTCTTCGGCGGAGCCGATGCGCCGCGAGACGCCGATGTGGTCGACGGTGGGCATGTAGACGAGGAAGCGCCCGGGCAGCGCGACGTGGCTCGTGATGCGCGCGCCTTTTTTACCAAGCGGTTCTTTTGCAATTTGAACAATTATTTCCTCGCCGGCCTTCAGCATTTCGGAAATGAGCTGCGGGCGGCGGTGCTGTTCGTGCCTCGGGTGGCCGTGCTGCGCGCGGCTGATGGGGACGTCCGGGGCGGCGGCCTCCGCGCTGGGGGCGGCCTCCGCGGCGCATGGGCCGCTGGAAGCGGGCGCGCGGCTGTTCGGAAACGCGCGCGCTCGTGGGCGGCTGTCCCTCGCCGGCATGCGGCATTTCCGCGGCCTCGTGTAATTCTTCGTGAGCCTCGGCATGCTCTTCTGCGTGCTCTGGCACGTGTTCTTCGCCGTGTTCCTCACCCTGCCCTTCTACGTGTTCTTCTACGTGGCCTTCGCCGTGTCCTTCACCTTGTTCTGGAGACGCTTCCGCGGCCAGCGCTTCATCATGCATTTCGTCGGCGAGGGCGTCGGCTTCCTCTGCCGCGTCCTCGTGATCCTGATCGGAATCCAGCGCTTCCTGCAACTCTTCCAGTTCGGCGGGCTCTACATAAGATTCGGCCACCGCTTCGACTGCCTCAGACCGCTCTTCGGCATCGGCCTGCGCTTCTTCGTGCTTGGCCTCGGCGAGCTGTTCGGCGAGGGAGCTTACGTCCTCCTCGGAGAGGCTCGCGCCATTCGGGGCATGCGCTTCCGTTAACTCCGCATGACTCGATTCGGCAAGCGGTTTATGGACATCGCGCACGATTTCCGTTTCGGCCGCCGCCGGAGAAGCAACGTACCGCTGCGTGCTGGCGAATGGCTCGACTTTTGCTTCCGCAGCGGGAGTTCCGTGTTCTTCAGGAATCGCAGCTGACGGAGTTGCGAAGAGCGATCCAGGCAGCCCGGCGGACAATTCTTCGTCCGTGAAAGTCCGAGGCGCAGGCTGCGCGGCGGAAGTTTCGGCGCCGAGCGAAGGATGTTCGGCTGGAGGCGCCGCGGGAGCAGACGGAACACGATCTTTGAATTTTGACAGCGACTCGCCCGGCAGAATGACCGGCTCGAAATCCGCGGCAGGCGGTTCGTACGGCTGGGACTCGCGCGGCCTGGAATCCGTAGGCGAAGCGTATTTGGACGGCGGCAAATCGCGCCCAGGCGGCCGGCGATCGCGTCCACCGCGTCCCTGGCCGGGGCGTCCCCAGCGCCGGTTGCGTCCACCCTGTCCACCGCGATTGCCAAAGCCGCCGCGCCCGCGGTCATTTCTCTGCTCGAATGGAGGACGCTGGCTGCGCTGCATCGGCGCCGCAGGCTGGACGCCGCCTTCAGAGGCAGCTGCCTGGCCAACAGCGGCAACTTGAAAGGTCTCGCCTTCGAGAGGTGTGATAACGGGAGCAGCGTCAACATGCTCAACGGGCTTGATGCTCTCAACGGGCTCGACTGCCGCCGCTAACGGTGCAGAGACAGGGATAGGCGCAGGAACCACGCCGCCGTTCGTCGTGGTCGGCGGAAACACTTCACTGCTCCTTGGCTCCGGCCTGTGGACCTTGGGTTCGACGGGGGCAACGTGGTCGTAGTCCTCGAGATGTTCCAGAAAATCGCTGACGTACAGGAAGGCGTCGCTATCGAGGCCGATGTCAACGAAGGCCGACTGCATACCCGGAAGAACTCTTGTGACGCGGCCTTTGTAAAGACTTCCAACTAACGCAAATTCTTTTTCCCGTTCGATGTAAATTTCACAAAGCTGTCCATCTTCCATAATCGCGACCCGCGTTTCGTGCTGGGTCGCGGAGATCACTAGCTCCTTCGACATGAAAACTCCTCGGAGGGCATGGCCGCACTCCGGCCTGGCGCACAAGTGTGCGCTCGGTCCCAAGACGCGGGACGGCCGGGGAAGTTATGTTTGAGTTTGCTCTTCCGCTGGGCACTTGCCTCGCTCCAAAATTTTGTCTCTTACCGGCGGGCCGTCCACTTGATTCACAGCGCGGCGAGGGCCGGAAAGCAATGCCACTGGCTTAGTTGACGAAACGCCTTAGACGAACGTTCATCACCAGCCCTAATGCCAAAAACACGAACAATGTGGCCGAACCGCCATAACTCATCAAAGGCAGCGGAATTCCAGTGACCGGCATAAATCCAATCACCATGGCCACATTCACCAGGACATGGAAACCTAACACTGCCGCCACGCCCATGACCAGAAACATGCCCGCTCGATCGTGCGCGCGCTGGGCGTTCTGAACCAGACGCAACAGCAGGAACATATACAAAAGCAGCGCAACGAAGACTCCCGCAAATCCGAGCTCTTCCGCGAGCGCCGCCAGGATAAAATCCGAGTACCGCACCGGCACGAAGCCTAATTGATTTTGGCTCCCGTTGCCAAGTCCCTTGCCCCAAAATCCACCGGAACCCACTGCGATCTTCGATTGCAGGATCTGATAGCCTGCACCCTTGGGATCCTCTTCCGGCCGCAGGAATGTTGTAACACGTTCTCTCTGGTAGGGCTTAAGAAAATGATAACCCACCGGCACCATTATGGCGGCCAGCGCCACGATGGCCAAGGAATGTTTCCATTGCAAACCTGCCAGGTAGGCCCCCACTGCCGCGAGCGGCACGAGCACCAGCGCTGTCCCCAGGTCCGGCTGCAACATGATCAGCGCGAGCGGCAAACCCATTAGCGCAGCGGCCTTGATCAAATCCGCCAGACTGAGGTGCTCTGTTCGCACCTCCGAAAAGAAGCGCGCCAGTACTACTATTATAATCAACTTCACGAGTTCTGACACCTGCAAAAGACCGCCCAGGATAGGCAGCCAGCGCTTGGCTCCGAAGCGCGTGTGCCCCACGGCTAGAACCGCAATCAGAGCGACAATCGCGATCAAATACAAAATGGGAGCCTGATCCATGATCGTGTGGTAGTCCAAGCGCGACAACAGGAGCATCAGGACGAAACCCAGGCCGATCCATTCGAGCTGGTGTGTGTGCATGCCCGCAAGATGGCTTGCATGCGTCGCGGACCAAATTTCGAGGACGCCTACGCCGCAAATGGCTAACGCCGTGGCCAGCAGCCACCAATCATAATCGCGGATACTCGTGCCCTTCTGCATCGTATTTTTACCGGCTGGGCGGATCCTGCGCCAGGGATGGATCATCCACGGAGGTCGGCAATACTTTGGGCCGCCCCTCCTTCGCCGTGTACTCCTGAATTTTTATCCCGTTCTTCTTATCGTAGTACGCCTTGACGATATCGCGCACTACGGGTCCTGCCGTTGTTCCCCCATGCTCGCTGCTGCCCTGGACGACAGCCGCAACCACAATCTCCGGGTTGCGCCGCGGCGCGTAGCCTACGAACCACCCATTGGTTTCTTTCCCTTTTTTTCCCAACTTGCTTCCCGCATCGTAGCTCATCAATTGGGCCGTTCCAGACTTGCCGGAGAACTCGATATTCTGAAGTTTCAAGCTCGATCCAGTTCCACCTTCATTGATGACGCCGTACATTCCCTGCGTGACTTGTTCGACCGTGTCCTCGGCAAGAGGATAGCGATCCATCTTCGCGTTAAAATTCTTCAGCAGGTGGGGCTGCGGCAAATTACCGCCGCTGGCCACTGCCCCGATCATGCGCGCGAGTTGAAGCGGAGTGACTGTAACGGAGCCCTGTCCAATGGCCACGGAAATCGTTTCCCCTGCATACCATTTATGATGGTAGACGCGCTGGACCCATTCTTCGGACGGCATGAGACCGGGTTCTTCGCCCGGCAAGTCGATGCCGGTGCGCCGGCCCAGGCCCAGTGCGGTGCCGTATTGGTGAATCCGATCAATTCCAAGCCGCTGCCCAAGGGTGTAGAAGAAGACGTCGCAGGATTGCACGATGGCCGTGTGGAGATCGACGATGCCATGTCCCGCCGGCCGCCAGCAGTGGAAAGTTCGTCCGTAAAAATTAGCGTGTCCTGGACAAAACGCGGTGAAATTCTCCGGGACATCCTTGGACTCCAGCATCGCCGTGGCCATGACAATCTTGAAGACAGATCCTGGGGCAAGTTGTCCTTGGATGGCGCGATTCAGCAAGGGAGTCCGGGGATCCGCATTGAGAGCCTGCCATTCCGCTGTGGGAATGCGGATGGCGAAATCGTTGGGATCAAAGGTGGGCCGGCTGACCATGGCCAGGATTTCCCCGGTGCGCGGATCCATGGCGACGACGGCGCCTTCTTTGTCGGCCATGTAGGAATCCGCAACATTTTGCAAATCGTAGTCGATCGTCAGTTGGATCGGCTTGCCCGGAATGGCGTCCTTCTGTTCGAGGCGGCCCACTTCCTTGCCAATGCTGTTGACGATTACGCGCCGCAAACCGTCCGTACCCATCAACGTTTCGTTGTATTGGTGCTCCAAGCCCGTTTTCCCGACAATGTCGCCCGGTTTCAGGCTGGAATCCGAAGCCTCCACCTGCTCCACGCTTACTTCACCCACGTAGCCAATCGCGTTGGCGAGCATATCGCCGTGCGGGTAGCGGCGGCGGTGAACCATCAGCATTTCGAGTACGGGAATGTCAACGCGATGGGACTCGATGAATGCGATATCGGATGGGCTTGCTTCCGGCTTGATCACGATCGGCTGGAATTTCGGCATGGCCCGTGAAGCGTCAATCTCCTGCTTCACTTCATCGAGCGTCATGCCCAGGCCGTCGGCGATCTGCGGCAGGAACTTCTCCACTTGTTCGGGAGCATCACGCAACAGCAAGACGCTGAAGGAGGGGTAATTGTCCACGAGGACGCGGCCTTCCCGATCCAGCATCGAGCCGCGCGGGGCAATGATTGGAATCGACCGCACGCGATTGCGCTCGGCCATTTGCGCGTAGCGATCCGAATCAATGATCTGCAGCTTCCAGAAACCAAAAAGCAGCAGCGCGATCACCCCTACGATGACATAGGAAACAACGGCCAGCCGCTCCGTTGGCAGCCGTTTATCATTCATTAAAGAGATGGCCAAATCAACTCCGTGCGGTCCTCAGCCCCGCACACCTAGTGGGTTTTCTCCACACCTAACCATCGTCCACACTAGCACTTGGACCAAGGGCGTGCAAGATCGTGCGCAGCGTATCGGATAACCCTGTTTCAGGATGGCTTCCGGAACCGGTCCAGCAGAGGGAACAAGCCAATGGCGATCACGGCGTTGACGAGCGAGGCAATCAGAATCGGGCCCGTAATGTAGGTTTCATTCCGCTGGGCCAGCAGTACTCGGCTCGTCAGCGTGAATACGGCGTGATGGAACAAGTAAAATCCGGCCGTCAGCAGGAACCGCGCGATGGGATGTTCCACGTCAATCCGGGCACCGAGCGAGGAGCCGAGGTAACCCACAAGTGTTTTCGCGATCCCGTAAAGGCCCAGCGGCGTGCGGCTCAGACTATCCTGCAGCAGCCCCACCACCATGCCCAGCAGCAACCCGGACGATGGATTGCGCTTACTAAGCGCGAAGTAAAGAGTCACCAGCAAAGGTAATTCGAGATAGTTGGCGGATCGAATGTACACGGGGAAAAACGCCTGCAGCACCAGCGCCAGCAACACGGCAATGGGTACAACGCCGGCGTAGTACTTGTGCACTTCGATGTGGGGCTCGGGCCCGATATAAACTTCTGAGCTGTCCATTGTCTCCCGCTCAATTTCCCAAGGACTGGATCAATTTGCGTTTGCCGACTTTTTAGCCGGCACTGCTGGCCCCGCAGCTGCCCTCGATGCGGCTTGAGATGCGACCGGTGTAGTATCGGCGTCCGGCACTTTCTTCAAATTCAGCTCTTGCCTCGTCTGCAAGACCAGAACTTCTTCGAGACGGTCCAGATGGGCGGCCGGCTTTATGCGAATCTTCATGAACGGCGACTTGGGGTCCGACGTAAACTCCACTACCTTGCCCACCGGGAGATCCTTTGGGAAGATGCGGTCCTGCCCGGAAGTCAGCACCGCTTCTCCAACCGTAACCTTCTCGTCGCTGCTGATGTAATCGAGCGAGAGCAGCGGCTCGCCCGTTCCCTTGACGGGCCCTTGCGTCCGCGTGTCCGCCAGCAGAGCGCCCACGCCGCTCTCTTTGTCGCCCAGCAGCAGGACCTGCGAAATGTCAGGGTAGACCGCGAGAATTTTCCCGACCACACCGTCCGGCGTAATTACTCCCATGTCGCGTCGAATGCCATCGCGCGAACCCCGGTCAATATTTACGACGAGACTTCCGGAATCCGGACTCCCGCCGATCACGCGGGCGGCGATCATGGGAGTTTCGGGATGAGCGGTGTGAAAATTGAGCAGCGCGGCCAGCCGGTCCGCTTCCAGCGCGCGGCCCTCGAGTTCGGCGTTGCGCACTTTCAGCCGGTCAAGCTCGGACGCGCATGGCGTCGTTTTCTTTCTGCGCGCTGCGCAGGCCGATGTATCCGCCCCAGCCGTGCTCGACGCCGTGGATCGTCCAGGAACCAGCGCGCTGCAGCGGCGAAATCAGTTCTACCGCCCACACGCGGATGAGCCGCACCTGCCGCTCTTGCTTGATTTGCACGGCCAGCAGCAGCACTTGCGCGACAACGACGCCCGCAAGCAACGTCAGAGAGCTGTGCCGTGAGCGAATTGCAATCATCGGGGAATACTGTCAGCTTTCAAGATTTTTGTTGCCGCTGGTGCCGTCCTAATTTGAACATGGTTGCGTTAATTCTTCAGTTTCGGAGGCCGGGACTTTAGTCCCGGCGTTCAAGCTCGTAAATCCTTGGGCTTCAGCCCCTAAAGCTACAGGGCCTGCATGCCCCTCTCATGCGGCGCTGGTTGTCCGACCCAAAGATCGGACGTCCTAAACGGCAACATGAAATTCAGTCGTGCGCGACAGATCGAAATCGGAGCAGCGCCTTGCCGATCCATCGCACTCAATCAATCGAGACCAGACGCAGCAGCCGGAAATCGCTCAACATTTTGCCCGTCCCGAGCACCACCGACGCCAGCGGATCATCGGCAATCGAAACCGGCAAACCGGTTTCCTCGCGGATGCGCTTGTCCAGATTCTTGAGCAGCGCGCCTCCGCCGGTGAGCACGATCCCGCGGTCGCTGATGTCGGCGGAAAGCTCGGGCGGCGTGCGCTCGAGCGCCACGCGGCAGGCGTTCAGAATCGTGGCGACACATTCGGAAAGCGCCTCGCGAATTTCACTGTCATCAATCGTGACAGTCCGCGGCACGCCCTCGATCAGGTTGCGCCCCTTCACTTCCATGGTCAGAGGCTTTTCCAGCGGATACGCCGACCCGATCTCCATCTTGATCTGTTCCGCCGTGCGCTCGCCCACCAGCAGGTTGTACTTGCGCTTCAGGTACTGCATGACGGCTTCGTCCATTTCATTTCCCGCAACGCGCACCGAGCGCGAATACACGATGCCGCTCATGGAGATGACGGCGATGTCGGTCGTGCCGCCGCCGATGTCCACCACCATGTTTCCCGAAGGTTCTTCGATCGGCAGCCCCGCGCCGATCGCGGCAGCCATCGCCTGCTCCACCAGATAGACTTCGCTCGCCCGTGCGCGATAGGCGGAGTCCTGCACCGCGCGCTTTTCCACCGGCGTGATCTCGCTCGGCACGCCGATCACGATGCGCGGATGCACCAGCATGCGCCGGTTATGCGCCTTCTGGATGAAGTAGGTGAGCATTTTTTCGGTCACCTTGAAATCGGCGATGACGCCATCCTTCATCGGCTTGATCGCGACCACATTGCCCGGCGTGCGGCCCAGCATGTCCTTGGCTTCCTTGCCGACGGCCACCACTTCGGCGGTGTTCTTGTTAATGGCCACGATGGAAGGCTCATTCACCACGATGCCTTTGCCCTTGGCATAAACCAGCGTGTTGGCCGTGCCCAGATCGATCGCCAGGTCGGAAGAAAACAAACTAAAGACCGAGCGAAGGTTGTAACCGTTGTTGAACATAGTTCCCTCAGTGCCGGGCTGCTCGCGCGGCTGCTGGATGCCGCTTCAGGTGGGGTGCCGCCCGGCTGCCCCTGCCTGAAATTATTCCGCCAAGCCACGTCCCGGTATGACCGGGACGTTCAGCGTAGAAGTAGATCCCGCACCGGTCGCCCGGTCATGGAATCATAATCTCGACGCGCTTGATCGCCGTGCCGCCCCGCCGGTTCTGTCCGGTAAGGACGATGGTCTGGCTGCCCCGCGTCAATGGGGCCGTAAAATATTTGAACGTGCCGTCGCCCTGTATATCCGCGACCTGTTCGCCGTTGATGATGAGCGCCGCGCCCGGCTCCGTGCGCCCGGTGATCTCCACCACGTTACCATGCAACTCGGTGCTTCCGACTTCCAGCAACATCTCCTGGCCCTTGCCTTGTGTCGCGAGCGTAAACTTGAAGGTATCGCTTGGAGCGCTCACTCTCTTCTCCTGGTCCGTGGCCAGAACATCCCAAAAGTAGTCGCCCTGATCGAGGCCCGTGATCTCCACGGAAGTTCCGGCCAGCTTCCGGTCTTCCACAATCCGGGAAAACATGGATGTCGTGCTGACGCGCAGCTCGTAACTGACCGCTTCCGGCACAGGTTTCCATTCGAAACGCACCGGGGCGTGCTTGGGGTCCGGTACGATCAGCGGCTGCAGGTTCAGGGGCTGCGCGAGGTCAGGAGGCGCAAGGACATTGGACTTGATGACGGTTCCTCCGCTTGGCGGCACGGTCACGCGCTCCCATCGGCCAATCTCGACGTGTTGACGGCCGTCGGCGGTCGAGAGTTCGGCGGTTCCGGCCGAAACGGTGATTTCCCCTTCGCTCGTCTTCGGATCGCTGCGCGCTGCCGCGCGGCTGTTCTGCTGGACCGAGGCCACCGCATTCGAAAACGAAACTTCGGCCTTCGATTTCGGAGAATCCCACGTGCCGGTGGCCAGGTCCACGGCCCCGGAGTTAATGTGCATGGCGACGCGCGTTTCGTTGTCCCGCCCGACCGAATTTTCCTCGACCGTTACCAGCGTGTCCGACTGCACGGTGTACGTCGTGCCGTCGGCAAAAGTGACGCGCGCGGCGGCGTCTCCGCCTGTTTGGATCAAGTCGCCTTTGTCGAGCGCCATGCGGTAATCCGCCGTGACCCACTGCACGGAACTCACTTTCTTGACCTGCACGCGGCCGTCCAGATTCACGAACTTCGCCTGCTTCGCGGTCAGTTCCGCGGTGGGGGCCGTGTGGGCGCCAATCGCTTGTGAAATCCTGGTCATCGCGCCGCCATACGCTTCCGGATAAATCAAATACAAAATGGCCATTACGATGGCGATAACCAGGAGCAAGTAAACAGCGACCGTGCGGTAGGTTACAGTTTTCCAATAGATCTCTACGGGAGAGATCTTTTGACGCGGCGCGAGAGGTGGTCTCTGAATCGGCATGAAGCAATCGCTGAAATTTCACCCAACATCAAAATCTAACACGCCGCTACACACCCCGCAAACCACGCCGCCGGAACGAGTTTCTCGCAACGCAATAGACCATTAGCGCACTCGGGGAACTGACTGAACTCATTGAAGTTAAGACCGCCGAGGCGCGGGGGCTGAGAAATATTATGAATCAAGGAAAACCCGCACCCTTGAAAACCGCAAGGGTGTGGCACCCCAATTCCCTCCCTTCAAGGATGGTAGTCGAATGAAAAAAGCTTAACGTGCCGCGACGCCAAAATGCGACATCCGGCGGATGAACAGGCGTTTGAAGTGCGGTTTGACGGGTACCGCACCCTTGCGGTTTTCAAGGGTGCGGGTTTTTGGCATGTCCTTGATTAAGATTAACGTCCGCCGATCCCCCACCAGGCGTCCACCGAGATCTGATTTTGTTCTAAGTGAATAAGCAAGTAATAATAAATAAAGCAATAGGGCAGCTGCAACCCCGCGACGAGCCAGTCCTGCGCCAGGTTTGTGCCGATCACCAGGACCGTCAGCACCAGAGCGCCCACAATCATCGTAAACCGGGAAAACAGCCCCAGCATCAAAAGCAAACCCAGCGTCGTTTCGACCCAGGGCAGCACTGCGCCGAACACCGGCAACGTGCCCGGTGAAATCAAGTGCGCGTGCTCGAAATAGTGGGTCAAATAGGCGAGAAACGCAGCCCGTCCGTTGAGGATGCGGCTCAGGCCGTGGAGAAGGATATTGGCGCCAAAGGACAGGCGCAAAATGGCGTACGCGATCACAGTGTCGGAAGCTTTACGGCTGGAAACAGTTTCCAGATGGCTCACCGTGCTATTGGACTGGCTCACAAATCCTCCTCGGAGTTCTCAAATCGGGCCGCGTCCGCGCCGAAGCGCCACGGGTTTCTCTTGGCCTCGGGACGCGAACAGAACGATTTTGATTCGGTCATCGAACGGAAGACGTTTTATACCACGAGGTCCTAGCTTGCAACCCCTTCTGGGTGTGGAAAGAACGCAACCGGATGATTCCGCTCCCCCTTGCGCAAATGCTGCAGCCCCACTAGCACAGGCTTCAGCCTGTGGGTTTTCTGCGACACGAGGATCTTCAAAACCCACAGGCTGAAGCCTGTGCTACAAGAACCTTCCCTCAGCTCCGCAGAAACGCTTTGAGTTCTTGCGTCAATTCCTCCGGCATCTGCTCCGGAAGAAAATGGCCAGTTGGCATCGCCTTGCCCTGCGCCGCGACGGCGCGGTCTCGCCAGGTCTGCAAGACGTTGTACATGCGATGGAACGGCCCTTTTTCGGACCAGAGGACGAGCAGCGGACATTGAATTTTCTTATCCAGATCCGCCTTATCGTGCGCCAAATCGATGGAGGCGGCCGCCCGGTAATCCTCGCAAATCGCATGGATCGTGGCGGGATCGTGGAAGGTGCGGAAATATTCCTGAAATACCGCGGGCGCGATCCACTCCGGCAGCGGGTCCGTGATCTTATTTCCTCCAAGCCAAAGCAAAGTGCATTTCAGGAAATACTCGGCGCTATTGGCGACCATCGTCTCGGGAAACGGAGGCGGCTGGACCAGAAGAAACCAATGATAAAAAATGGTGGCGAACTCCTGGGTGATGTCCTGGTAGAGCAGATAGGTCGGCACGATGTCGAGAATCACGAGCTTGGTCAGAACCTCCGGATGGTCCAGAGCCAACCGGTGCGCTACGCGGCCGCCGCGATCATGGCCCACGAGCGCGAACTTTTCAAATCCCAAGTGCTTCATCACTTCCACCTGGTCCTGCGCCATGGCCCGCTTCGAGTATGCGAAGTGATCTCCGCCTCCGGGGGGCTTGCTGCTGTCTCCGTAGCCGCGAAGATCCGGCATCACGAGGAAATAATCTTGCGCCAGCGCCGGCGCGACCTTGCGCCAGAGTACATGCGTCTCCGGGATGCCATGCAGCAGCAGCAGGGGCGAGCCTTTGCTCGTTGCCACCATAAACGGTGTTAATCGTCGCGCCCGAAGTCTTGATTTGTTCACTTTTGAAGCCTTCGAAAAATTCCGCGCGCGGCTGCTGCCCTGGCACAGGTTCGCCCAACAGGCCGGGAGCGAGCAGTGCGTTTTCGGCGGCGGGCGCAAGCGCCAGAGCCATGGAGTTCTTCAAGAATTCACGGCGGCCAGGATTCGACATTGGTGCCTCCAGAAGCTGAATCTTTTGGTGGATAGATGCAGATAGGTAGGATAGCGCCAAAAGCGCCGGCATTCAAAAGCCGAGGTAGTGGGCCAGTTTCCGAGAAGCCCGTTTATCAGGTCTAGGGGCTCGGAACTAAGTTGCGACATTGAAGACCGACCAAACCGGGAGACTTCCTACAGGTTCAGGACGGAAATGAGGAAGGCCCCGGGTTCGTCAGGGGTTGCGAACACGGGGCCGGGAGATGGAGACGACGATGTGGTCTGGAATAGATTCGCTTCTAGATTGCTGCCCAATTTCGATCAGTACGCCGGACTGCCGATTGAGTTTGGCAGGATGGAACCAACCGCTTCCGATCCGACTGTGCAGCAACAGTACGGCATGACCATCGGCATTCCGAACGCCGGTCAGCTCAACGCGCTCGGCACGATCAATATCAGCGGCGAGCGCGGTAACTCGCTAGGCGATCGCGATCGGCGTCGTCCGACGGGCCGCTGCGCCGGCTCGCCGGCGGTCTGCGAGGAATTCCGCAAGCAACCGGATGCGCTCGAGCGCGCGGCCGAACCGATGCGCAGTAGCAGAATCTTTGGCGAAATGCCCATGTACTGCGTCTTGTTGTCTCAAGGATTCGTATGATGCCAAAGACATGCGCAGCACGGGCGACGCGGATTCAAACTACGGTATCGATTTCCCAGCTCGGGACAGCGCTCGGCCCATTTTCGGGGAAAAGGAATCATTTATGCCAAAACAGCGAACACGGAGTACAACGGGCGTCCGGTTCCCGCATTCGCGGCGGCGCCGGCGCGGAGCGAGGCACAAACCGACCGGAAAAAATATTTGTATCGACCCAGGGTTACCAGCGCAGCACTTGGGCGGGAAATCCGAGCGATGTCTATGACACCACTCGCGCCGCCTCCTTGGGTTCAAGCTCTGGCTCGGGCGTCTCCGTAAGCGCAAACCTTGCGACCTGCAGCCTTTGTGAAGAGACGAGCATGTCCTGCCGCGGTCCCTCCAATCACAACGCGGTGGCGCTGATCTTGCCTCACAAGTCGCTCATTTCATTTCTCGGCGGCGCGATCGGTGCGGACATCTACCTGGATCGCGCAGGCATCATGTGCCGCACGGTTAAAGACGCAGCAAAAGTATTGGATGCGCTCAAGGATCCGGCCAACGGATACTACGATCCACGCGACATCTTCACCACGGTTCAGATCAGTGTTTTGGATAAGCCATACGCCGCCAGCGCGGTTTGGGGTACAAGCGCCTCGCTGCCAATGCGCATCGGGATTATCCGGAATCGTGCACTGTCCCGGGCTAAGGCCGAGCCAAATTCGCAAGCAGCGCGAAGACTCAAGGCCATTCTGGGCGACTACCTGGACACTTTGGTCGAATCGCGATCCTCCGGCCGGAGATCCCAGCATCGAAAACATGAAGCCGTGGTATACGCAAGCTCTGCTCAACTTGTCCCCGTATTTTTCCCCGATATTCTTTATCGCCTCACGCGTGACGGCCAGCCTCAATTCCCCGAGTTCGCCGCGAAGATCAAACCGCCAGAGTTTACCAGGGAAAACGCTCGGATCTGGCCGATGAAACCAATTGATTACTTCCTCGATTTGGCTGAAGGACGGGTGCCCATCCCAAAAAACTTGAATATTCGTGCATCGAGGAGGAGGTTGAATCCAACGCGTTCACGCTTTCACTTCAATCAATACGCCAACTGCGGCAAGGACTGTATGAGGCAGATTGAAGCCTGTCGATTCCCCGCGCTCAATGCCCGGTCGGAGTTCTGGGGCAACGATCAGCGGGCGACGTTGAAGAATTGGGAAGAATGGACGACTGCGCAACGGCTCGGGGAACGGCGGGGATCGACGAGCACATCATGATGCGAGAGCTACTGCGGCGTGTGGAAATGAAAGTGATCTATGAAAATCACCTCGACGCCGTCGTGCGTCTCCATTATTCACTCCCGCCCGGGAAGATAGGCTTGGCGGGTCAGCCGGAGCCTCCCAATGACATCCGCGGTGAGCTCGCATGTGACCTTTGCCGGTATCACCGAATCCTAAGACCTGCCAGCTATGTCAACGGGTCGATCCCTTCTATCAGTTGATCCGACAAAAAGCGATACTTCCGACGAGCAACAACACGCCTGCAACTCTGCCGCCACCCGGTTTGCCATTCTCCCTTGTCTTTCGGGCGGAACCCGGGAAGGAAGACCCAGAGAACCAACCTGTACGGCAGGACTCAATCTCAAAGCCCGGGCCGCTCGCTTCCCGCTCCGTATGCGCGGGGCTTCGCTTGCGTGATTGCGGCATCAAAGCGTGGAGCGCTCGCGGACTGGAAAGCGAAATACCCGCCATTTGGCGAGCCATAAAGCCAGTTGTAGCGGTAAGAGCGGAACAGGAGTTCCATATACGGGACGAGATCCTCAACGGACTCGGCCAATGAGGTCCCGCAAGCTCCTTGGGCCACCCAGTTCTTCTTGGCCGACCGATCGCTCCAGAGTGTCATGGTCCCTGCCAATTCCAGGATCCCATGGTACTTCCGCAGGAGAGGTGCGAAGTCAGCGGCCCGCTTCTCGATCGCCTGGCGAAGGTCATCGACGGAATTATGGCAATAGCCGAGGCCCACTTCGCCGCCTGACAGGACCCGGAGCGGAAGATGATGCTGTTGAATTTGATTGAGCAGCCCTTCCCCAATGTAGGTGGCCGCCAGATAGTACGGCTGGCCCTCAATCACTCTGTAGTCTGGGCGAGTAAAGCCAGTGAACAAGAACCAGAGCGTCGCCCCCGGATACTCCGCAGCGGCGATGTCGGCCATGCGCGCGCCGACCTGCCTCAGCGCATTCAGCACGTCTTGCGGCGGCTTGGAGGTCATTCGCGCGAGTTCGGCCAGGTCATACGCCTTGTAGTTATTGTAGAACTCAAGATCGCAAACAATCCCGGGAACCCGTGTCTCCTTGGCGATGCGAAGCGCGTTCCGCCAATTTTCCAGGAAGTCATTTTGCGCGCCTGCTTTGCCGTCCAGATCCAATCCCTGAAATCGCTGGAAGTAAGGGACTTTGGAGTATCGGATTCCCTTCCGCGTCGTTCGCGCCAATCATGCGGTTCAGATAAACCCATGGCCAGATTTCCTTGGCAGTAGACTTTTTCCAGGTCGCAATCTGCGCTTCCATCGGGGCCAAGGAAAGCACGGGAGAAGTGTCATACGCGTCTGCGAAAGAGACTGCCAATCCGTCGTAGGGGGAGCGATCGAACTGCGCCATTTTCGGCGCATCCATTTGTTTGGCGATGGCGGTGTTCACAAGCATCAGGTAATGATTGCCCATGCGATCGGTTGTCGAAGTTGAGGCAGTGGCGCCAGGTTTGGCCGGATACTCCTGCGGGATGCTGCGCTCCTCCAGCGGGCGCAGCAAAGCCGCTTGCGCCGACCCGTACGCCTCGATCTCGACGACGCTAGCCAGAAATGCGGTCGCCAGAAAAATCAAAACCGAGTATGTCAAAGACGACGTGGATAAGTCGTCCGGCCTTGCAATCCTTCGCTGGGGATGGCGGCGCATGATCGGATGATACCACTCCCATACGTCCACTCGCAGTTATGATACTGGAATACGCAGAAGCGTCCTTTGGCTGAGCGGTGTCCAAGTGCTATCCTGCCCAATCGTTTCGGAGGCGCTCATGTTGCTGGCTGAAAAGGTTGCGGTCATTACCGGTGG
Organism: uncultured Acidobacteriota bacterium; assembly: GCA_963833595.1. Taxonomy (GTDB): domain Bacteria; phylum Acidobacteriota; class Terriglobia; order Acidiferrales; family UBA7541; genus Palsa-360. The sequence goes on from CAWHYM010000013.1 coordinate 319,671, forward strand.
CGGGCGCGGGATTGGCCGCGCCATGGCATTGAAGTTTGCCGGGGAAGGTGCGGCAGTGGTGGTCGCGGCGCGGACAAGATCGGAAATCGAAGCGGTGGCGCAGGAAGTTCGCAATGCGGGCGGGCGCGCGGCGGCCGTTCCCGCCGACGTCGCGGACGAAACGCAGTGCGAGCACCTGATCCACGAAGCCGCATCCCAATTCGGCAGGGTCGATATCCTGGTGAACAACGCGGGAGAATACGGTCCCGTGAAGCCGGTCGAGGAAATCAGCCCCGCGGAGTGGGATCGCGTGGTCGCGGTGCACCTGCGCGGCGCTTACCTGTTGACGCGGCTCGTGCTGCCGGGAATGTACGCGCGCGGCTCAGGCGTAATTCTAAATATTTCGAGTTTGTCCGCGAAGTCGGCCTTTGGCTGGGGATCGCCCTATGCCGCGGCAAAGGCGGGCATGCTGGGGCTGACGCGGGTCGCCGCCGCCGAAGCGGCCCGCAAAGGGGTGCGCGTGAATGCGATCTGTCCAGGCCCGGTCACAGAAACAAAGATGTCAAAGGATTTAGGCCAAACGCTCGCGGAACGCCTGGGCGTTTCGAAGGAGGACCAGCTCCGGGGTTTTCTGAATACGATCCTTCAGGGGCGAGGCCAGACCGCCAACGAAATTGCCGCCGCCGCTTTGTTTCTCTGCTCGGACGAGGCCAGCGCGATTACCGGGCAGGCTCTGAACGTGGACGGCGGAGCTGCTTTTTACTGATCTCCTCGGCCGCCACTAAAGCGCGCTTTGCCTGGTGTCCCGCCAAGCCGAGTCCCCATCGGCTCGCTCGATCGATCAGATACAAAACCAGGGCTACCATGGTGCAAATGATAAAAATCCCTGTAAACAGCATGAGAGCAATAAGTAATTCGCGTACAAAGTAAATCTGCAACGCGACGAAAGCCCCAATGGCAATCCACAACCACTTTCGAGCTTTTCGCTCGCTAAATACCTTACTGACCTTCACTAGGATGGCCCCCTTCTTCACGCACACATTTAGATGCAATTTGCCGCCCAGAAGAGACAGGATCACTTTAAATCGTAAGCCATTCTTTTTCATATGGTACGTCGGCGAGATTGGCTGCGGAACTTCCGGTTTAGTATTACCAGTACGGATTAAAAGAGGAAGTCTACGGGAATTGGGAGCAAATTATTGCATTTCCCATAGACGTTTGCATTCAAGCGTCGAGCTTCGGAATTTGCCGCGCGATTTCGAGCTGCCCTTGTCAGAAATAACGGATCGATATGCGCGCAGACAAAGCCCTGCAAGCGTTCGAATAAAAGAAATGTCCGGTGTGTTTTTCTGCGGCCTAGGAGTTTGTCCCGCAGAAAATTTCGACCACTGTAAATGTGCGGCATCCTGCTTTTGTGTTGCTCGAAGTCCCGGAGGGACGTCACAACGTAGCCCACCGTGGAAACGGTGGGGTGCGGGGTGCGATCATTCACAGCCCCGAAGGGGCGGCACACATGGGTCGCCATGTGCCGCCCCTTCGAGGCTTGGCCCTCTGCCCTCACACATACCCACCGCTCGCGCGGTGGGCTACGTTCTTTCGTCCCTGAAGGGACTGGCCAAGGTGATAAGAGCGATTCTTCGTTCTGTGGGACAGACTCCTAGAGGCCGCGTTCGAACGGCCATTGGGGAGTCTTGCCCGGCGCACTCGGCTCAACGGCCCTCGAATGGGTAGCGATCACCCGCCTGCACGGCCGCACTTACGCGCTGCCGCATGGCTACCGTGTCGGCAGGCTCGCGCTTTAGGAACCGCCGCAGCACGGCAAGCTGTGTGCGCAGCATATCTCCCTCGAGCACCGCTGCCAGGGCCCTGCGCGCGCCGATCTCGACGCGATCGGCGGCATCGTGCAGAAACACGCGCGCCGCGTCCGCCATGACGGCGGTCGATGCCGCGCCACGCGCCGCGTCCGCCTTTTGCACACGCCGCAGCGAAGATTCAACCGCGTAACATTCCATGACGATGTCGGAAAGCGCGGCGACAATTTCCTGCTGGTCCGCAAGGCGTTCGCGATATTTTTCGAGCGCCGCGCCAGCCACGAGCAGAAACGCTTTCTTCACTCCGGCCAGGATTCGCTCCTCCTCGGCCCACTCGCCCCCCGGAGGCTCCTCGAAAGACGGTCCGGCCATGATTTCTTCGCGCAGCTTCGCGCCGGCCTGCATCAGCGGAAGAACGCCCGAGGTCGCGCGCTTCATCAGCATTTGGATGATGAGCATGCGGTTGATTTCGTTCGTGCCCTCGAAAATGCGGTTCACGCGCGAGTCGCGGTACGATCGCGCGACCGGATAGTCTTCGTGAAAACCATAGCCGCCGAAAATCTGGACGGCTTCATCGACCACAAAATCCAGCAACTCCGAACCGTAGACCTTGCTGATCGAACTTTCGATCGCGTATTCCTCGAACACTTTCATCGATTGCTGCGACTTGTCCGCGCCGTCGCCCGCCGCCGAGGGGGCGCTGGAAGTTGCTCGGTCCATGAGGCCCGCCGAGCGGTAAATCATGGACTCCACCGCGAAAATCCGAATGGCCATCTCGGCCAGTTTTGCGCGAATCAGGCCGAAATCTCCGATCGGCTTGCCAAAAGCAACTCGCTCTTTCGCGTACTTGGATGCGATCTCGAGCGTGCCCTTGGCGCCGCCTGTGCAGTACGCGCCCAGGCTGAACCTTCCGGCGTTCAAAATGTTGAAAGCCACGATGTGCCCGCGCCCGATTTCATACAGGAGGTTTTCCTTGGGCACCTGGCAATTCTCGAAAAAGATGGCCGTCGTCGAACTGCCCCTCAGGCCCATCTTCTTTTCTTCCGCGCCCGCCGAGAAGCCCGGAAATCCGCGCTCGACGATGAAGCAGGAAAATTTCTCGCCGTCGACCTTTGCGAAAACGATATACACGTCGGCAAAGCCGCCGTTGGTGATCCACATTTTTTGCCCGTTCAAAATCCACGAGCGCCCATCGGGAGAGAGCGCGGCGCGCGTGCGGGAATTTTGCGCGTCCGATCCCGCTTGCGGCTCCGACAGGCAGTAAGCCGCAAGCTTTTCGCCCGTCGCGAGCACGGGCAGATACTTCTTCTTCTGCTCCTCGGTCCCGAAGAAAACAATCGGAAGCGTGCCGATGCCCGAGTGGCCGCCGTGACTCACTCCAAAGGAAGCGTAGGCGGACAATTTTTCCGCGAGCTGCACGCTCGAAACTTTGTCAAGCCCCGCGCCGCCGTATTCGTCGGGCACGCCTCCGCCCAGCAAGCCAATTTCGCCGGCCTTCTTCAGAAGTTGCGGCAGCAAACCAGGCTTGTGCTGCTCGAGATCGGAAATGACGGGAACCACTTCGTTGCGAACAAACTCTTCCGCCGTCTGGCCAATCAGTTTTTGATCGTCGGTAAGTTCGGCGGGAGAGAAAACATCTTCCGGGGTGCACGACTCCACCAGGAAACTGCCTCCGCGGGATGCGGCCCGCGGCAACGACGTAGTAGCCATGGTCACTCCTGTACGGTGTAGGAAGTCTTCCGCACCGGCGGCAGCGATCAGGCCGCGCCGGCTGCGGTTTTAATCTCTCCAATATACGAAGCCGGCAGGTTGTGCTCGCCCGCGCCGTCCAGCATCGCTTGCAAGTAAGGAGCGGATGGGCGCAAACCTTTTTCCACTTTCTGTGCAATATAGATCTGCGCCGGAACGGGTTGCCCGCCTTCGGGCGTCACTTGCACTTCGATGCGGCGATAGTGATCCGGGACACCTTCGTAGCGATCCAGCGACCGGAACGCGCCCTCCTCGATTTTGTAGAGGACGCCGTGGACGGTTTTTCCCGATGCGGGCTGAATGTTCGCCCCGGCCGTGCCGCCGCGAACTTTCTTGTTGAAGCGGACTTCGTAATTCGGCAGGGACGCATTGTGCTCTTCCAAAATCTTTCCAGTGCGGGAGAGCATCTGAGCGCGATTCATGTTGCTGCCATACGCAAAATGCCAGACGGTTCTAGAAGCCATGGTGCCTTTCTCGATAAACGGGACGGATTGAGCGGGTGCGGTGTGAAGCCCTATTGTAGCGGGGTTGCAGGGCGAGAGCAAATCGAACACGCCTTGGAAGTGCGCAAATCGGAACAGCAGCCTCTCCGCGTTGTCACCTGCTCAGACATAAACTTGGTATAAACTGACTCTTCGATTGGCATGATACTTCGCACGACCCGAAATTCGGAGGGACAGTCGATGCCCATTTCGCGCCTGAAGTGGAACCGTTCGGCAAACATCGTTTTGTGCGCAACGTTGCTTGGCCTGCCTCAACACCCTGCGATGTCGCGAGTCGCGGGGCTTGGAAAAAGCCGCGATGCAGGCACACCCGGCGCAGAGCAGCAGTCGAGGATCACGGGCGTGTCGATTACGGGCTCGGAACCGGCGGGAACGTTTGGCGGGGTCGCATACAAAAGAACCTGGGGGACCGTTTCTGGAATTGTTGCGCCAAGGGACACTCTACGCGGCTTCGATCAATTGCCGCTCGATGCCGACGGCAACTACGACTACCAGTCCGAATTTGAAATCATCGCGCCGGAGAAGCCCGGCACGAATTCAGCGATCGTCGTCGAAGCGGAAAATCGGGGCAGCCCAGTTTTCCTCAACGCGCTGCACGACATTTCGGTGACGGGACCGCCTTCCGCTACGACCAACGGCGGAGATCCCGGAAACGGATTCCTTTTCGAGCATGGGACATCTTACGCGCGGGTGCAGTGGCAGACCGGGATCGCCGCGAGCGTTCCCGCGACGGCAGAGGGCGTGGGCGAAGTCATTATTCGCGACTTTGGCCGCCTGCTCGCTGGGCGAGCGCATCTGGACACCAAACCGTCAGTGGATTTCGGAACGTACCATACGCTTATTCTCGGCGGCATCAGCCTCAGTGGCTTTTTCATCGACACATTCTTAGCGGAAGGCTTCAATGCGGATCCGGGCGATGGCGGCGCGGTCTTCCAAGGCGCGATCGCCGTCGATGGGACAGGCAACTGGCTCGCCATAAACGAACTTGCAGCGGCCGCGGGTGTGAAAGAATTTCCATACCTCGTGCCGGATGGGAAGCCTCTTCGCGCTTCGGAGATTTTGGGCGGCCACGCGAGTGATCCCTTTTACATCGACATCGCGAATTACACGGATTTTTATCGCCTACGCGCGAGCCTCACCGACGTGGACACGAAAAACCCGCGCATGCGCCGGTACGACTGGCCGAGCGCTCACGCCCCTGCTCCAATCGACCAGAGCGCCTGGAGCGCCCGCGTTAGCCGTTGCAACAGCGGCGTGCCGGTGGACCTCAATCCCATTCCGCACTCCGCCTACCTGCGCGCGGTGACGCTGGAACTTGAGCATGAACTCGGGGTTCCTTCCGCTCGCCAAGCCCCGCCGCTGCCCCCCACGACTCTCTTCACGCTGGATCCCGCATCATCGAGAATGCCGAACTTTAACCCGTTACCGGGCGTGCGCCTCTCGGTGCCCTTGATCTACGAGGACGATCAACCACTGGGCGGCGTCCGCTTTCCGGATGTCGATCATCCCGTCGGCCGGCCCGTTCCCGTTTCGTTGCCGCCAGTCGTCACGACGTCGATCGAGGGAACGTGCGGAAATTTGGGCGGGTGGCAGCAGTTCTCGGAGGAGGAACTCGCGAAGAGGTATGGCAGCCAGGCAAATTATGTCAAATTGTATGGCGAATCGCTCGACAGGCTGATTGCCCAGGGCTATGTGCTTGCTTCCGACCGCGAAGAAATGCTCAAGACTGCTGCGGCGCTCTACGCGCGGCACCCGGCACATTGAAGTGCATTGTGAAATTCCGTATCCGTCTAGCTTGGCGCGGTTAATCCGCAGCGTGCAAAACACCAGCAAGGAACTCAACCAAACGCAATTGATCGGTCCACACGGCATGTTTGTCGGGATTTACGTGAGAAAACGCGGGGGTAATCAGCGCCGCTCGCAGATACGGCTTCGGAATTTCCTTTTCCAGCCAGAGGCTCTCCGTGGACGGAATGATATTGTCCGTGGAACCGTGCAGAAGGAAGATAGGCGCGTGAAGCGCGCCGATCTTTCCCTCCGGTGAAATCGCGGACAGTTGTGAATCGTCCGCTTGAATCGCGTCCAATAGTTCCGGGCGCAATCGGTCGATTTGCCGCGCGAGTAGAATCTCCATCGTGGCGCGGCTCGGGGGACTCAGTTGCGGGAAAAGCGCTTGCGCGTCGCTGGGCCGCTCCCAGAGCCATGCGCGCAAGGCGTCGTGCGCCACGGCCAAATCGCTTGCCGGAAAGAATTGGTCCAGATGAGAGTAAACAAACACGGCCGCGCCATAATCGTGCGCGGCGTAAGGCTCCATGCGGCCGTCCGGGAATTCCGCCTGGCTGGTGGCGAGGAATCGCGCAACCCGTCCGAGATTGTCGTAGGCGCCAATCAGTACGAGCGCGCGGATATGCGGGGCGTAACGGGGATCGCATGCGGCAAGAAGAGAAAGTCCGCCTGCGAAACTCACTCCCACGACGGTCACCGGGCCGGTGTCGAGCCGTTGCTGCAACCACGCGGTTGATTCCCCGATCGTGCTGATCGAAGCGCCATCGACATGATAATCGGCCAAAGCCGCGATCTCCGGGGTGAGCACCGAGAATCCGCTGCTCGCTGCCGCACGCGCAAAATTCATAAGCCGGGGCTCGTCGATCCCCAGATGATGAATCCCGTGAGCGAGAACAATGCCCGGCGGATGGGCAACCCCGCGCGGCACGTAGAGCCGCGCTCGCACAGGGCCTTGCGTTGTGGAAAGCGTGACCTCTTGCATACCCACGCCATGCCTTTCCAGCCGCACGAGAAGACCGGAAGCGTGGGGATCAAGAAATTGAATCAGAAACACAAAGCTGCGCAGTTCATAACGAAGCGAGTAGATTCCCGCAGCCAGCACAAGAATCAAGAGCAGCACAAACCAGAACAAATTGAAACGCAGCAACGGGCGATTCGTTTCGGCAGGCGCCGTTGCTTTTAAGGAGGCGGGGATTGCGCGAGTGTCCATCGGAATTGTGGGCCAACAGCCGAACGCGCCGGCCTTAGCGTGGCGAGCATAACCAAGCAGGCTTGGAAAATCAAAACATGGCGGCCTCTGAATTCAGCGCGCCGAAAACAGGTCTGCCGCACTTCGCACGGGGTGGGGTAGACTGCCGGAAAGGACACAAAGACGGATGGCAGAAGTAACACAACCCGGCTGGACACGGCTTCGCACGGCAACCGGCCGCTACGAGTATCAGTTTCAGGGAGAAATGCCAACCGTGCGAGGCGGCCAGTACGAAAACGCGCGCGACTACCAATTCCTCGTGCTCGACGACGAAGGGTTGCTCTACAAAATTCCAGTGCGCCTGGGTGCCGAGATTGCGTCCGAACTTGGCGCGGACGCTGTGCGGCTGCGCATCGCTGAGGCTCAGCTGAGAGCTGGGCTGGAAACCTATCGCCCGCGCCAGGGTGCGCCGTATCCCGAAATGGACGCGCAGTTTTCGCTCAGCCCAGATAGAGCGCGGGAGCTTGCCGCGAAAATTCAATCCTAGAGTGCGCCGCAGCTACTTGGGATCAACGTTCGATTTTGGCGCTGTATAACCTTGCCGGGCGTACACCTGAAACTTGACCTTTTTCCCCTTCTCGTTCAGCACCGTCAGCGGCCCACCGTCCGGCGCAACCAGCTCCACTTTGATCTTGCGGTACTTGCCATCGGGCGCTTCGTTGGTGGGCGAATAGGCCATGCTGTACTGGTTGCGCAAGCTCGCGGCCACGTCCTGCATGATGCCCGGAATTTCACCATCGAATCGCGGCAGCCAGGAGCGGCCACCCGTCATCGTGGCAAACGTTTTGAGCTGATTTTCCGCTTGCAGGTAATTCAACTGTTGTCCGAAGCCGCCGCCCATTCCGGCGGTCGCCTCCGCCCAAATGAAGAGTTGCTCACCGACCCCAACGGTGAAAATCGTCGCGTCCGTATCTCGTATCCGCTGCATGACTTTATCCAGAGTGAGCCGGCTAAACGTGTCCATCCCGGACGCGAGCACGAGGACGGCCTTCTTTCCTTTGACGTCTTTGATGCGGTCCAGAACATCGGCAACTGCGTCGAAGAGATTCGATTCGTGGAACGGCGGAAAGTAAAGAGTGGACAGTCCTTGCAGGACCTCGTTCCGATCGTGAGTGAAATCCACTTCGACGTTGGGGCGCATGTTGAACGTTTCCAACGCGACCCAGTCATTGGGCTTCAGAGTTCCCAAAAACCCCGCGGCCCAATTCACAGCGTTGTACGAAAACACTTCATATCCTAGCTGGCTGAATTCCAGCAGCAGCACGATGGTGATCGGCGCTTCGGAGGGCGCGAAATTTGTAATCGTTTGTACTGTGCCGTCCTCGCTGATCCGGAAATTTTCCTTCTTGAGGTCCTTCAAATAATTTCCGTTGTTATCCGTGACCACGACGTCCACGCTCACCACGGGAACGGTGACGGAGATTGAGAATCCGGGGGCTGTCTGGCTTTGCGGCGCCTGCTTGTCTTTGTCCTGCGCCCAGGCGGAGAGTTCACCAGGCGGAACAAGGAGCGTGAACAACAGCACGCTCAGGACCAGTCTTCGGATTAGATGAGTTTGCATGGCTCGTTAAACCTCACGGAATCGCTGCGTTCTCCCGAGGAAAGAGCTCCCATTCCCCAGTCCCAGGGCCTTGCTGAACGAGACTCCCCCTGTTGCTTCGATGCTGCCACGAAGCGCCAGGATGTTCAAATGTTTAGGTGGGCTCCCCTTCTGAATTCAGGGTAAACAAGCAGGTCCCGCACCCGTCATAGTTTTTCTTCGCGGCACACGCGCCCGCATGCGCGGGCTTGCATCTCCGGCGTGCATGGTACGATGAATTTGATGCGAATGTGGCTGAATTTTCGCTCGGAGGAACGCGCAATGTTGCATCGTGCAGGCCGGATCATCTTCACCGTGGCATGGGCCGTGTTCGCCGCCGCGGGCGCCCAGGCGCAAGCGCCCACGGCAAAGCCCGATCTCAGCAAGCTGGCCGATGAAGCCCAGGTCTGGCTCAGCGATTTAGTCCGCATCAATTCCGTAAATCCTCCGGGCAATGAGGCCGAGGTCGCAAAATATATTTCGGCCATTTTTCAAAAAGAAGGCATCTCGAACGAAGTAATCGAAATGGCCCCGGGCCGAAGCATTGTGGTCGCGCGCTTACAGGCCGGCCCGCTCCCCGACCCTTCCAATGCCCTGCTCCTCGTCGCGCACCAGGATACGGTCGGCGTCGATGCAAAAAAATGGACCGTGGATCCCTTCGCGGCGGCCATTCGTGACGGCTACATGTATGGCCGCGGCTCGATCGACGACAAGGCCATGCTCGCCGCCAACATCGCCACGATGGTTGAGCTCAAGCGCACCGGCGCGCGCCTTGCACGCGACGTCGTTTTTCTCGCCACAGATGATGAAGAACAGGGCGGCTCGGCCAGCATCAAGGTAACCATCCAGAAATATTGGGACAAGATTGCTTGCGCTTACGCCCTCAACGAGGGCGGCCGCGTGATGGTGAAAGATGGCAAGGTGCAATATGTCGGTGTTCAAGCAAGCGAAAAAGTGGCCTACAACGTCACAGTGATAGCGACAGGGCCCTCGGGACACGGCTCCTTGCCCCGGCCGGACAACGCGGTCGTCCATTTAGCGGCCGCCGTCGAAAAATTGGGAACGTATCAAGTGCCGTCGCAACCCAGCACGATCACTCTCCGCTATTTCGAGCAGCTCGCAAAGATCGAGGACGACGAAATCGCCAAATGGATGCGCGCACTCGAACAGCCGGAGCGCGCCGACCTCGCCGTCAAGCATCTCGCCGAAGAAAGCCCCATGTGGAACTCAATGCTGCGCGACACGATTGCGCCGACAATGTTGCAGGCCGGGGTTCGCGTTAACGTCGTTCCCTCGGAAGCGACCGCCAACCTGAACGTAAGAATGCTCCCCGGCCACTCCATCGAGGAGTTAATGGGACAGTTCGTCAAGATCGTCAATGACCCGCAAGTCCGGTTCCAGCTCGCGCCCGATTCCGGCGAAAACGCCCCTCCCTCCGAGTTAACGACTCCCTTGTACCAGACCATCGAGCGCCTCACGCCGCAGGATTTTCCGGGCGCCATCACGGTGCCCATTCTTGGCACAGGGGCCACGGACTCCGCAAGCTTGCGCCTGCACAAAGTTCAGGCCTACGGACTCGAGCCATTTCCAATGATCGAAAGCGATAGCTCACGCGTGCACAGCGACGACGAACGAATTCCTGTCGATAGCTTCCACAAGGGGGTCATCTTCCTATATCATGTGGTGAGCGACTTCGCCTCCACGAAGTAGGCCGAAGAAACCTCGCAACCCTTCCAGGCAGAATGGGCTCGGACAAAAAAACCATGAATTTTCGCAGCGCAAAAATTGTATGTACTCTTGGACCGGCCAGCGACTCATCCGAAATGATTGTGCGTCTGATGGACGCAGGAATGGACGTGGCGCGGCTCAACTTCTCGCACGGAACTCACGAAGATCATGCGCGGACGATCAAACGGATTCGGGAAGCTTCCGCGCGCCTCTCGAAGCCGATCGGGATTCTCGCCGATCTTCAGGGACCAAAAATACGCACGGGCACGCTGAAGGACAAGCAGCCCGTGCAATTGGTCACGGGGCAGCGTTTTACGATTTCGATCCATTCGATGGCCGGGACGAGCGAGGGCGTGAGCACGACCTATAAACGCATGCCTCGCGACGTCTCGCGCGGCGACCGCATCCTGCTCGGTGACGGCCTGATCGAACTGCATGTGCTTTCAACCACATCGACCTCCGTGCTGTGTAAAGTGGTCAACGGCGGGCTCCTCGGCGAGCATAAGGGCATCAATTTGCCCGGCGTGAAATTGAAGATCCCCGCCGTCACGCCAAAAGATCACGCGGATCTTGTGTTCGCATTGGAGCAAGGCGCGAATTTCGTTGCGGTGAGTTTTGTTCGCAGCGCGAAGGACGTGCTGCAAGCCAAGAAAGCCATTTCACGCGAAAAGCAGGATGTCCCAGTAATTGCCAAGCTGGAAAAGCCCGAGGCGATTGACAATCTGGACGAGATTCTCAACGTGTCCGATGCGGTGATGGTGGCTCGCGGCGATCTGGGCGTGGAGATGAGCCCGGAAAAAGTGCCCGTCGTGCAAAAGCAGATCATCGCCAGGGCCTGCGAAGCGCGCCGCCCGGTAATCACGGCGACGCAAATGCTCGAATCCATGACGCAAAACCCGCGTCCCACGCGCGCCGAAGCTTCCGACGTGGCCAACGCCGTGTTCGATGGCAGCGACGCACTGATGCTCTCCGCCGAGACCGCGTCGGGAGCGTATCCGCTGGAATCCGTGCAAATGATGGATCGCATCATCCGGGAAGCGGAAGCCAATAACGCGCACATTCTTCGCCCGCAACCCGCGCAATTCAACATCGCCGAAACCGCATCCGAACTGATTTGCCACGCCTCGGAAGAATTGCAAATGAAAGTGATTGCCGTATTTACCGAGTCCGGTTTCACGGCGCGCTTGGTTTCCAAACATCGACCTCGCCGCCCGATTATCGCCTTCTCGACGATTCAGGAAACGCGCCGCCGCCTCTCGCTCAACTGGGGCGTCTTCCCGCGCACCATCAGCAAGGTGCACAACATTGAAGAACTAGTCCGGGCGACGGAAAAACGCCTGCTCGAAGAGCATCTTGTCCAGCCCGGTGACGTGGTCGGAATCGTGGCGGGGACTCCGCTCTTCGTGGGCGGCACCACGAACTTCATGAAATTTCACGTGATTGGAAGCGACGAAGAGAAAATCCGCCGCTCCAGCCGGTGAGGATCGGTTTTGGTAGCACAGCCACTCCTGGCTGTGCGGGTTTGTAGCCCCACACGCGATCTACCAATCCAGAGACGATCGCAAAACCCGCGCAGGCAAGAGTGGCTGTGCTACAAATGCTTAATTCACCCAGCGATCGTCGGAATCGTGCGGCGGCTCATTCTTGTGAACGCGCATGTAGACTTCAAATTTGCGCCGGGCGCGGCGGCGTTTCCAATCGAGGTAATCGTTACGGAAACGGTAGAGAAATAAGCCCCGCCGGAGATACAGATAACCCACCAGAGCGCCGCCAAGATGCGTGACGTGGCTGATGTTGTCCCCGCCGACGTCCAGGGAGAGAAAGAACTCAATGATGATCGATCCCGCCACGAGCAGCTTCATCGGAATCGAGATGGGCAAAGGAAAAAGCCAGACCTGGCGATCGGGAAACATGATTCCCGCGGCGATCAAGACGCCATAAATTGCCCCGGAAGCGCCAATCGTGGGAATCGTAAAGGAAAACCCGGTCCCGTGCGGGTCGAGGATCGCTTTGATGAGGACGTTGATGCAGCCGGCGCCGATGCCGGTCAAAAAGTAATATTCATAAAAGCGGCGTGTTCCCCAGGTCCTTTCCAGATCCATCCCGAAGAAATACAGAAACAGCATGTTGAATAAAAGATGCCAGATGGTGGCATGCAAAAAAAGGTAGGTCCCGAGTTGCCAAACAAACAGCCGCCGCGTGACGTACCAGGGAACTAAACCGAATAGGTGATTGAACTCCGCCGTGTATTCCAGAGGGAAAATCAGCTTCGTGATCGTTTGAACGAAAAAAACGCAGGTGCACGCGATAATGATGTTGCGAATGGCGGGCGTCAGCATCCCTCCCCAACTGACGCGAGGACCATAAGAACCCGGATATCGTGAACGCGAACCCATTCTCGTGAGTGTAAGCGCGACGAGGCCGGTAGTCAAAGCTTGGGATTTCCAGCGGCTGGTATACGTTCAATACTGTCTTTTCGACCGCGATCGGCAAATGGCTGGGCTGGCAGTTCAGTTTGAATGATACTTATCTTAGTAATCCGCCGACCGGAATCAGAGGAAATGACCTGCTGCTTTCCACCGGTTTGCGGCTGACATTTGGCAACCCGAAATAGCCGCGCCGGCACTTACGAAGAGGGTCATCCCATGGCGATCCGGCGATGACAGCCGAAAGATAGCAACGTCAAACTTGGCACGAACCGTATCACTTGAAACCTGGGAACACCAATCTCCCGATTGGCGGGTTGCATGGCGCCTTTCAGGGGAATGACGTTCCCGTGCCGCATCAAGGTGACACCGTGAACGGGATCGACGCTTCCGTCGTTTCCCAAACGAGCGCCAGCGTTCCCTGGTTTCCGCCATCGGACCGCAAATCGATTTTGAACGTTTCGACGGGATTGGCGAGCGTTTTCAAATTCATCTTCGTGCGGCCGAAATCGGTCGAAGAATCGTAATCCTTATGGAACTGCCCCGTCTGCTTGTTGATGATCAGCGTCCATTCGTTCGCATTCGGCAGGGTCCAGATGCTATAGCTTCCGGCGGGAAGTTTCAGGCCGCCCATCTGCAGATTCGCTTCGGTCGTAAGTTTGGTCGCCCAATTCGCGCCGGTGCACCAGACCTCGCCAAACGGGACGAGGCCGCCCATGACTTTTCGTCCATGCATCGAAGGCGCGTAGTAGTCGATCGTGATCTTCTTGCCCGCAATGGTGGCCGCGACGTTCGCCGGAGGGCTCGTGTATTTCGAGTGGCCAAATTGGCCGTAGGACGTCCAAGCAAAAGCGCCAATGAGCACGAGGACGATCCCGAAGCCGCCAAACAATAGAACTCGTTTCCTTGCGCTGATCGACATCGCCGCCCTCCTCCTACTGGCCACCGCTCTTGGCCATCGCGCCCTGGCCCGCCAGATAGAAATATCCGACCTTGTTGTTGGAGGGCGTCGCGTACCACATGCGGCCCTGCGCATCGAGGAAATATTCCCTCGACGTAATCTCGGCATGAGGAAACGGATACTCGGTCACCTTCCCGGTCGTGGTGTTCAAGCGGCCCACTTCATCCAGATATTCCGAGGAATACCAAACGTCGTGGTTCCGATCCAGGTTCATTGCGTAGGGACTGGCGTTCGGTCCCGGCAAAGCGTAGTTCTTGAATGTTTCCGTCTTGGGATCGAACCGGCCAATCTGTCCCGCGCCGGATTGGCTGAACCAGACGATCCCGTCCGAATCGATCTGAATCCTGCGTGAGTACACGGTGTTGCTTCCGGGCGGATTCCAAGTCTTCACTTCCAGAGTCTTCCCGTCAATCTTCCCGATCTTCCCAACCGCATTGTATTCCGTGAACCAGCAGTTGCCGTCTTTGTCCACCTCAACGCCATATGTCGGTTCGCTGAAGTCCGTGAATTTTCCGGTTTTGAGATCGAGGCGGCTGATTCGCGTTCCACTCGCCCAGGCAACTCCGTCCGGACCGATTCGCACCGTGTGTTTGCTGCCGCCCGCGACAAGGCCTTCCTTGCCGGGAGTGTAAGCATCCGCATATTCGGTGAGTTTTTCCGTCTTAGAATCGAATTTGCCGATCTTGTTAATCCCAAATTCTCCCAGCCACACATTGCCGTCGGGGCCTGGATACGCGGAGTGGATTCCGACGGCATTTGGATTGGGCACATCGTACTCGCGAACCATTCCGGTTTCCGGATCGAGCTTTCCGATCTTATTCGCACCGCCGTAATAAGGCATCCAGACGTTGCCCTCTTTGTCCGGCGCAGCGCTCCATGGCATCCGGTTCGGCCCGGGCAAATCGTACTCGACGTAGACGATGTTCATCGCGTCGTCATCAAATGCGCGCACGAGGTTCTTGTATTCCGGAAAATCCGCGGGAGATTTCGGCAACTCGGAGTTAGGGCCGAATGCATCTGCAATAAAGGACGCCACACTATCGGCTTGCTCATCATTGACCATGCTCCCCAGGAGATAATGCATTCTGGTTCGCATATATTCCACGCGGTCCTTCGCGCCCTCCGCATCGCGCGAGACGGAAGCCATGCGCGTTTGAAAACCGTGGCAGATTTGGCAAGGCGCGTCGCGGAAGTTGGACGTGGGACCGAAAACCATCTCCTTGCCACGGATGTTCGGTATCAATTTTTCGCCCTGATAAAGCGAAAGATCGCGCCAGCGCACCGTCCCCGGTTTCAGAGCCCAATCCATGGACGCGGATTGACTCGCCGTCAGAGCCACACCCGTGCGCTGGTCAGCCTGATACCCAACGGCGCGAATTCGCAGCACATAATCCCCGGCAGGCAAATCCTCGACTCGATAGCCGCCGTCCTTGTGAGACAACACGTTGACGGTGATCTTGGTCTTGGTGTTTTGCGCCTGTACGAACGCCCCCTTGAACGGCGCGCCGTCCGGCCCTTTCACCGTGCCGGTGATCGTCGCCCCGTGCGCGTAAGTGGCAAGAAAAATCATCGCGCTCGTCAATGCCAGTATTTTGGGTGCCAGTATTTTTGGTATTCGTTGCATGGATGCTCCTTACCGGCGCACCGTTCCCGGTTAAATCATTTATTAAAAGAAATCGAAGTCCGGTCCGCAGCCCTCGCAACCTAGGATCCGTGAATCGTACTCCAGAATTGCCCGTCCCGGATAGCGTTGTTCATTCATTTGTTCATTCGTTTTCATTCCCCCCAGCCCTCCCTTCGCAAAGTCTGCTCGCCTAATCCCAACTTGGCAAAAAGTGAGTCCAGCCGCTACCATCGGGAGACATGGAAATGCGTTCTTGCGGACCGCAATCGAACATTCCGCAAAAGTTATAATCATGAACCGAAACCCCAAAACGATTGGCCTGATTTCAGACACGCATGGATTACTGCGCCCTCAAACCCTACGCGCCCTTGAAGGCTCGGACCTGATCATTCATGCGGGCGATGTGGGCGATCCGGAGATTCTCGAAGCGCTGAAAACTCTCGCCCCCGTTTTTGCCGTGCGGGGAAATGTCGATACGGAACCGTGGGCGTTGGCTCTTCCTGAAACCGAAGTCATCGAGACAGATTCCGCGACGATTTACGTCCTTCACGACGTTCACGCGATCGATCTTGATCCCGTCGTCGCGGGATTCCAAATCATCGTAAGCGGGCATTCGCACAAGCCGACCCGCACGGAACACGGCGGCGTCCTGTTCCTCAATCCGGGAAGCGCAGGCCCGCGGCGGTTCGATTTGCCTGTGACGGTCGCGCTTCTCCATCTGGACTCGACTCCATGGAAAATCGACTTCGTTGATTTATTTGGGGAGCCCAAGTAGCACAGGCTTCAGCCTGTGGGATTTCGGGACATACAAACCCAAACCGCCCAGGCTGAACAGTTTGCGGAAAAACTCAAATTTTTGTCATTCCGAGGCGCTCTGCGCGCCGAGAAATCTCTCTTTTCCTGCATTTAAACCAAAGAGAGATTCCTCACTTCGTTCGGAATGACAAAATAAATCACTTTTTCCGCAGCCTGTGAAGCCTGTGCTACTTCGCACGCCTCGGCGATTCGTGAGAAAAGCGGACGGAACAAAAAAATCCCCCTGGCAGTCCGAAAGGTTCGGACCGCAGGGGGATGAAAACCAAAATTAGTTTTCGAGCTGGACTTCCATGATTTCGCCCGGAAGGCGAACCATGCCCGAGATGGGCGCCGATGCGGACGCCAACGGGAAGCGCTGCACGACGGGCGTGGTGCGTTCCTGTCTTTCGGGAAGTTTGCTGCCATCCACTTGAATCCGCTCCATCCGGATGCCGAGCGTGCGTTCGAGCTGCATCAACTCCGACCGTTGTTCCCGGCCGTAAAGCGTGGAAGCGACTCCGCTCTTGCCCGCGCGGCCTGTGCGGCCCACGCGGTGGATGAAGTTCTCCGCAATTTCCGGCAGATCGTAATTGATGACGTGTGCGATGTCCTGCACGTGAATGCCGCGAGCCGCGAGGTCCGTGGCAACGAGGATGCGATAGCGTCCCTGTTGAAAGCCCGTGAGAGCCGCGGTTCGCTGGGATTGCGAGCGGTCGCCATGAATAACGGCGGCAGCGAATCCTTCGCGATTGAGGTTCCGGGCCAGCTTGTCAGTTCCGCGCTTGGTGCGCGCGAATACCAGGCATCGCCCAGTCTCTTTCCCGAGCAAATGCTGCAGCATTTCCTGCTTGCGGTCGCCGGAAACTTCAAATGCCTGCACGCGCACATTCTCCGAAGGCTTCAGAGTGGACCCGAACGCGAGACGCACCGGGCTCCTCATGTAGTCCTTCACGAGATTCGCGACGGAGGCCTCGAGCGTCGCCGAAAAGCACAACGTCTGGCGCTCCTTCGGCAACACCGCTGCGATTCTGCGAATCGCCGGGAGGAATCCCATGTCGAGCATGCGGTCGGCCTCATCGAGCACCAGGACGTGTAGCGTCCGGAAATTGAAGAGGTTGCGGCCGAGGTAGTCTTCCAGGCGTCCCGGAGTGGCGACAACAAGCCGTGCTCCCGCGCGGATCGCGGCAAGCTGTTTGGCCTCGGGCAAACCGCCCACGACCAGCGCCGCAGGGGACAATTGCTTCCCGCGCAACGCGTTGTACTGATCCACGACCTGCATGGCGAGTTCGCGTGTGGGAACGAGCACGAGCGCTTCGATTCCCTTCGCTTTCTGCGCAAGGAGGCGCTCGATGATCGGAATCAGGAACGCGAGCGTCTTGCCGGTTCCAGTCTGCGCGGTCGCGAGAACGTCCTTGCCTTCCAGCGCCTGCGGGATCGCCGCGGCCTGGACCGGAGTCGGCGTCGCAAAATTGGCAAGTGACAGCCGCTCCTTCGTGTAATTGGAAATCTGTAGTTCTGAAAAATTCTGCATGTTTCTATCTTGTCTTTTCTGCTGGCGGGAGCCGTCGCGGCACACACACGGCTTCCCGCGCGGGCACGCAACTGGCATGGCCAGTCCTAGTTTGAATTACGCTGAAAACGTACGGAGGAAATAAGAGGCGGGGTTATCTCGAATCGAACACTACCAGAGGAACCACACCAAACAACCGATGTATTAAGCGCAAACGCAGTATACCATACATCCCTCTGAAATCACGGAGAAAATCGCGCGGCGGGTGAACTCCTTGTTCCCCGCCGCGGCAAGTGAAGAATAAGAGAGGACTTAGCCTACTTCCGCTTGACCTCAAGCGGCTCCCTCAATTTGAAGTGAAGCCTTGTCTCGGCCCCGATGGTGATGTCGCGATCGCCGGTAAACGCGGTACCCGCCGTGCCCGCCCCGGCTCCCACTCCAGCGCCGATGGCTGCACCCTTGCCGCCTCCCGCAAGCGCTCCGATGAGGGCTCCTACAACCGCGCCGCCTCCCACGCCTTCCGCGGTACGCTTGCCGCGGCCCTTGCCGAATTCCGTCACTTCGGTTGTTCTCACTTCATATTCTTCCCCATCCACGTTGACAGAACCGAGAGTCACTGCAATTCCCGCGTTCCCCTTGAATCTGCCGGCGGATTTGACGTCCGTCACGATTCCAGTCGCCCTCGCTCCCCTGGGAATCACGACCCTGTCGCCCACGACCACGGGCTCGGCTAGAGACGCTTCGAAACGATCTCCAGAATTGTTGTCCTTCGAGCTGACCGACTGGTCGGCCGTGACCACGATCTCCGTGCCCGCGTCTACAACAATCGGCTTCGGTGCGAAGGCGTGGGCCAGGGCGGATTCCGGGGCTTTCTGCCCGCCGGAACCCTCTGTGCCACCCGAGTTCCCGTCAGAAGTAGCAGCTGCATTCCCACCAGAAGAGGCAGTGGAATCAGGCGAAGTTGCTGGTTTGCGGCAACCAATTAGAGCAAAAACACTTACGATCATGAGATAGCGAACCAAGACTTTGTGCCTCATCGTTGAATCTCCTATTCAATTAGGGCGGTAGGAAATGATACCAGAGCAGGGTCTCCCGAGGCGCCTGATTCCGCCGTCGGTGTGCCCAATTCGTGAAGTGAACTCCCTTGCTTGCAGATCGTGAGCGGTCATGGCACGATCACTTGCAGATCGTCAGGCGGATTGAAAGTTAGCGTTCACAGTCATTCGATGGAAGCCGACAAACCCAGTATTCTGACCCCGGCAGACGCCGCCTCGCCTTTCAAGCGCCACTCCCGCGCGAAGATGGCGATTGCTTTCGGCGTGGCCGCGGCTTCGGATCTCCTCTCCTTCTGGATTACGTTTGCCCCGCCCTTCCAGTGGGCGCTCGATCTGGCCACTGCAGTCATTCTTTTCCTGATTCTCGGCCGCCGATGGGCTCTTTTGCCGGGACTTATCGCCGAAGCCATTCCCGGCATGGGAGTCTTTCCCGTGTGGCTTCTCGTCCTGCTTTCGATCATCATCTACGACGGGATCAAGAAACCGGCTAAAGCCTAAAAGTCTGCTAGAAAAAGCTTAGACTGTCATTCCGAGGTCGCCGCGGCGACCTCGGAATGACAGTCGCCAGGGTTTTCCCGAAGTCTGCCAAAACCCGGTTGCCCGGTGACAGTGAAACCAGTATGCTTCCCTAAGATTTGTGGAGATTCCAATGAACAACTTTTCGAATCCGTTTTCCCGGCGAAGATTCCTGGCGGGTGCGTCGTCTCTGAGCGCGCTGTATGCTGCTTCGAAATTCGCGCCGCTGCCTGTGCTGGCCCAGCCGCTGCTCGACGACCCTCGCATCGCCCAGCAGCCGATTGCCGACAAGGGTTTTGCCTCCATTCGAAAGATCGGGAACGGAGTGTACGCTACAATTGCGGACCGTACGAAGGGGCTGCAATCGCGCTGCAACGGCGGATTCGCGATCGGCCGCGATGCCGCGCTCCTCGTTGAAGGATTTCAGTCAACCACTGGCTCGACATTTCAATTGGAAACGCTGCGCACCGTCACGCAACTGCCCGTCCGCGTGGCGCTCAATACGCACTGGCACTTCGACCATACACTTGGGAATTCAGTCTATGGCGGCGCGGGGATCCCTATCTGGGCCCATCAGGACGTGCCTGCGCGAATGACCGCGGTCTATACCAAGTGGCAGGCTGAAGACCAGGCCACGTTCCTCGCTCCGTGGGACAAGCGCGTGAGCGAAGCCAAAACCGACAGCCAGCGGGAACACGCCAAGAGCGACGTCAAAGGCGTGAGCGGGATGTTCGTTCCCGTGAACCAAGCTGTTCTCGCGCTGCCAAGCCATCCGCTCGATCCCGCGAAAATGCCGATCGAGATTGACCTCGGCGGCCTTACCGTCGTGGTCGAAGCCTTTATCGGCCACACGGACACCGACCTGATCTTCCGCCTGCCCGATCAAAACATTGTCTACGCCGGAGATTTACTCACTGGCGGGCAATACCCCGTCAACATCAACGGCTATCCGACGCGATGGCGGGCAACGCTGGCACAGTTCGCGACCTTCGATAAGAAAACGCTCTTCGTACCAGGCCACGGCCAGATTATGGGCCTCGAAGGCGTCGCGGAGATGCGCTCCTGCTTTGACGATATCGCCGAACAAGCGGAAAAATCCTTCAAGGCCGGCGTTCCAGTAGAAGAAGCCGCCGACCGCTACGTTGTCCCCGACCGCTACAAGAACTATGTCCTGTTTTCCTGGGGATTCACCATCGGCCGCACCTACGAACAGCTTTACGCCGAGTGGTCCGGCAAGCCCGTGCAAGTCCTGAATTACTCATAGCAATGCCAATTTGCCGAACAAGTCAGTTCGGAGTAAGCGTTTGGTAGCACAGGCACTCTTGCCTGTGCGATTTTTGGTGATGCCAACTTGAGAAGGCAACAGGTGGTCCACAAAACCGCACAGCCAGGAGTGGCGGTGCTACGGTTAGTGATCATGACTGTCAGCTTCTACCGACGAAATTTGCCACATTGGCAACCGGAAGAGCGGACGCTTTTTCTGACGTGGCGTTTACACGGTTCGTTACCGAGGGGATTCGCGGAGCATCTTCGCAAGTGGAAAAGCGCACCTGGAAAACAGTTTCTAAAGGCGGACCGCGTGCTTGACGCGGCATCGATCGGACCGCATTGGCTAAGCGATCCGGAAATTGCGGGTTATGCAGAATGCGCGATCCAACGCGGCGCTGAGTTGGGTCACTACGTCTTGCTTGCGTATGTGGTCATGCCCAATCATGTGCATGTCTTGCTCGACCCGTTGGTACCTTTGCACAGACTTACAAGCGGGATTAAGGGAGTCTCAGCCCGGGATGCGAACGTCAGGCTCGGTCGTACGGGGAAACCGTTCTGGCAGGACGAATCGTTTGATCATTGGATTCGCGACGCGGGACAGTTCGCTCGAACTAAGACTTACATCGAAAACAATCCGGTGAATGCGCGTTTGTGCTCGAATCCGCAAGATTGGCCATGGTCGAGCGCGCACAAGTAGCACAGCCACTCTTGGCTGTGCGGTTTTGTAGGCCGCACATACGCTACCGATCAACTGCGATAGCAAAACCCGCACAGCCAAGAGTGGCTGTGCTACCAAGACCTGAATGTCATGAGAGGAAGTGGCAAGAAGAATGATTGCAGTTTCACCAAAATACTCCCTCGAAATTGGCTCGCCAACGCCGATCGCGTCCGAGCGGCAACACATGGAATACCTATCGGTCCTGGACAAGCTGGCGAGCAAAGAGAATCCAACGAGGGAAGAAGAGAAATATGCCGAAGTCTTGATCACCTTGATCGAAGCGTATGAAGAAGAGCATCACTCCATCCCTGACGCATCCCCGGTGGAAATTCTTCGCACGTTGATGAATGCGAATGATCTCCGCCAAAAAGACCTGGTCCCGATCTTTGGCTCCGAAAGCATCGTGTCCGAGGTGTTGCACAAGAAACGCGACCTCAACAAAAATCAGATAGAGAAATTGAGTAAACGATTCCGCGTTTCCCCGGCAATGTTTTTCTAGAGTTGCAGCGCCTCCATTCGGCCGTGCTTTTCGTTTTTGAATGCGCAGCCTCGCGCCCACGCCAGATACACACGCTCAACTCGCATCGCTTCAGCCAATCTCCAAGAAAAGCTGAACTTCAGTCCAGCTTCCTGCGCGCGAAAACAAACAGCGACGACGCGAGCAGGAGGAACATCACTACTCCGAGCCAATCGTTTGTTGCGAGGCTGCCAATCCATTTTGTGCCGACATTGAATTTGTCCGGTGTGACCCAGCCGCGGATTTCCATGAGCTTGATGATGATGGCCAAGAGGCCCACGACGCCGCCGGCTGCGATCAATCCGCTGGAATAGAGCGCGCCGGGACTGACTTCGCTTTCGGATTCGGCGGTCTTGGGTTTGCTGCGCTCGACGAGCCAGCGCACGGCGCCGCCGGCGAAGATCGCCGCGGTCGTCGCAATCGAAAGGTACGAGCCCACCGCGAAGGAAAGCGAGCGCACGCCGAGCAGTTCGATCGCGACGACCAGAAAGACGCCGAGCATTACCAGTCTCCATGGCAAGCGCTGCGTCAGGATGCCGTTGATGACCGTGGCCATGAGGCGCGCCTGCGGGGCCGGAGCGGCGTCGCTGCCGATTCCCTGCACCCACTGGATTTCGATCCGGTTCGTCGCGGGATCGTAGAGATATTTTCCGTCGGGAATTTCCTGGGAGCCGAGCGCGTTCACGAGCACGTACGTCTTGCCCGCGTGCTCGTAATTCTGCGACTCAACCTTTAGACCCTCGGGAAGCTGCGCGAGGTTTACCGGAATGACGTTGGGCGTGTATTTTTCCAGGCCCTTGTTCATGCCGATCAGCGTGAGGCCGATAAAAAACGAAGACACCAGGACGCCGACGATGAATCCGATCTGCTGCCGCACCGGAGTTGCACCGACGAGGTAACCCGTCTTCAGGTCCTGCGAAGTCTGGCCGGCATTCGCCGCCGCAATCGCGACGACGCCGCCAATCGTAATCGCCAGCGCAGCGAACGCGCCGCCCGTCCAGCCCGCCACCAGAAACATCGCGCAAGTCGCCATGAGCGTCGCGATGGTCATGCCGCTCACCGGATTCGACGACGTGCCGATCAGGCCGCAAATGCGGCTCGAAACCGTCACGAACAGGAAGCCGAAAACGATCACCAGGAGCGCCGCCATCAAATTGGAAAATAGGCCGGTGCTGGCCCCCGGAATCGGCTTGAACGTCAAGAGCGCCCACATCATCGCGACGATCACGACGGATCCGATCAGCACGAACTTGATCGGCAAATCGTGCTCGAGCCGATCCGCCTGCGCGGCCGTGCCGGCGCGCTGGGCGCGAACATCCTTCAATCCCGCAGTGAGCGCGCTCAAAATCGTCGGCAGCGTTCGCAGCAGCGTGATCAACCCGGCCGCGGCCACGGCGCCCGCGCCGATCGGGCGAACGTAGCTGGACCACAATTGGTCCGGCGTCATCTGCGCGATGGGAATCGTCGAGGGATAAAGCGGGCCTGTCAAATTTTGGCCGAAGAAGCGGATCGCGGGCATCAAGACGAGCCACGAAAACACGCCACCCGCGAAAATCGTGCCCGCGGTTTTCGGCCCGATGATGTAGCCCACGCCGAGATATTCCGAAGTGATCGCGGCGCGGAAGGATGCGCCCGGCAGCCACTTCGGAAGATATTCCGGCTGGTCCGGCCACATATGCATCGAGTTCTTCAGCCAGGTGTAAACGCCGCCGATGCCGAGTCCCCAGAACACGCTGCTGGCGAACGAGCCGCCGCGCTCGCCCGCGACGAGCACATCGGCGCACGCCGTTCCCTCCGGGTAGAGCAGATTTCCATGTTCCTTGACGATGAGCTGGCGGCGCAGCGGAATCATGAACAGCACGCCGAGCCATCCGCCAATCAGGGCGAGAAAAAACACGCGCCAGTATTCGGTGTTGAGCGAAAAGCCCATGAAAATCAGCGCGGGCAAAGTGAAAATCACGCCGGCCGCCACCGATTCGCCCGCCGAGCCGGTGGTCTGCACGATGTTGTTCTCGAGAATCGTGGATTTGCCGAACGCGCGCAGGATGGAAATTGAGAGCACGGAGATCGGAATCGACGCGGAAACCGTGAGACCGGCGCGTAGCCCCACGTACACGGACACCGCTCCAAACAGCGCGCCGAAAATCGCGCCCAGAATCACCGCGCGCCAACTGAACTCCGTCATGGTGCTCGACGCGTCCACATAAGGACGAAACTCGGCAGGCGGCGCCGTCGAACTCCAGGGTTTAGTGGCCAAGAAATACCTCCGCGACCGATTCCGCTCCGAATTCCGTCCTCGCACGCCGCAGAAGCAAGCGCCTCCGCGGTCGCCCGGCATTATGGCTCAAATTGTTTTGGGTTCGAGAGAATTTTGCGCGCCTCGTTCCAGACGATTCATGGGTTTTGTAGCACAGGCTTCAGCCTGTGGATTTTATTCTTGCAAGGCCGAACCCCCACAGGCTTGAAGCCTGCGCCGCTCGCCTACGGCCGCGGACAAACGAAGAGAATGCTCGCGGCGCCAGGCAATACGCGCAATGCGGAACGCAGCTTTCCGGTGGCCAGCCGATTCGCCGCCTCTTCAATTCGCAAAATGTTTTCCGCATTCAGATCGAGGCTGTAGAGGTCCGCGCGGCGTCCGTAGGAATATTTTTGGTAGGCCGGATTCTCATCGGCGGCAATTTCCAGCAGGCGTTCCCAGAAACTTTGCCCGCGAAACATCCGGCGCTTGGAAGCAGTCGCGCGATCCAGATCCAGCAGGTGTCTCGGATTCACGCCAGCGCCGTCAAATATGGCGTTGGTGCACTGGCCGGCGGCAAATGGGCGTGAGGGGTCGGCATCCGGAAATTGCGCGAGCGCGGCGGCGAGTTCCGTTTCGCTCGCGTCAAATCCAGCCCAGGAATACCGGTAAAAATGATAGACGACCGTCCCGGAATGCAGGAGTTGCCGGATGCGCGTCACATCTTTGCCCGCGACGCTGAGGATCATGTCGAGGAGTTCATCCAGGCGGAACGTTTGCCGCACGAGCGGCCGCACGGTTACGTATCCGGCTTCTTCCTCGGTGTAGCGGACGGGAATTGTTTCAGGCAATGGCACGATGCGAGGATACGTGGTGAGAGGCTTAAAAGTCGATACGAGAGAGATGACGCGTGCTTGAAAACCAGCGCGGCCGCAGGTTAAGAATTCACTCTCAACTACTAACAGTCAACTCTCAACTTGCCCTTACGCCATCTTGGACAGGCGCTCTTTCACGCGGTCGGATAGCGTCTTGCCGTCCACCGTCTTGCCCTCGAGGCGCGCTTTTGCCGCCTTAATCACCGCACCCATCGATTTAGGCGAGTTTGCGCCGGTTTCCACAATGGCGGCCTCGATCGCGGCGCTCATGTCGGAATCGGAGGCTCCCGCCGGCAAGTAGGCTTCGAGAATGGCAATTTCCTTCGTTTCCTTGTCGGCGAGGTCCTGGCGGCCGCCCTTCGCAAATTGCTCGACCGATTCGCGCCGCTGCTTTACAAGCGTTTGCAGCACCTGAAGCGCCTCGGCGTCCTCCAGCGGGCGGACTTTCTCGATCTCCTTGTACTTGAGCGCGGACTTGATCATGCGCAGCACGCTCAGGCGCAGTTCGTCCTTGGACATCATCGCCGAGGTCAAATCTTTCTGGATCCGTTCCATCAATGCCATCTTTGTATGCACGAACGAATGTTCGTGTCTCTCCCGGCTTTAGGAATCAGTTGCTCGATGCGGAGAATTTCTGCTTCGCGGAAGTTACTATAACACAGCGCCTACATTCAGCTGCGCAGCGCCCGCGCCTTACGCGGCACCACACGCGGATTCGCCGCGCAGCGCCGATTCATTGCGTTGGCGCCAGTAGAATGCGGCAAGCCGACCGCGCTCTAGGCTCGGACGGAGAGCTATGCTATTCTGAATGTTCCATTCGGGCCGTTTTTTTAACGCGCCCGAGTGCGTGTCGTCGGGGCGTAGCGCAGCCTGGCTAGCGCGCCTGGTTCGGGACCAGGAGGCCGGTGGTTCAAATCCACTCGCCCCGACCATTCTTTTCAATCGCTTAGATGACCCGTGACTCGGCCCGCTGGTTTCAGTCCAGGTGCTGCGATCTTGCGTGAACTGAACACCCCGCTCGCATAGGCGTACACCAGCACCTTCAACAGCATCCTCGGATCGTACGGACTGTTGCGCCGTCCGTCCCCTTCGTAACGCGCGTAAAAACCGTCCACGTCCAGCGTGTCCACGATTTCCGCAATGAAATAAGCCAGATGGCCCTCCGCCAGCCAGTCCGACGGCGACGGTGGAAGTAGATAACTTTGTTCGGGATGGTACGGACGAAATCGTGTGCTCATCGCGCGCTCCAAAAAACTTCCCGCGCAGATTACCATTACTTCCGATTTCTGCGGGACAAACTCCTAGCGCGAATACCCTCGAAAAGTAAGGAGTTTTAGCGGCTGAGACTGTGCATGAACTGTAACAAAAACATCTACAGTCTGTTCCCGACGCAGACCAGGCGACCCAATCCTTCCTGAATCTACTGGAAATTGCAGTCGGATGGCCTCTGCGTGAGCCGTCATGAAGCGACGGGCTTCGATCTGTGCCAACGCGCAACGGCCTCTGGACTCACAACAATGAGCGCCAGTTTCCATCCGGACCAGAACTTTCGCGCCAAAACCAAGAAGAGGTTGTCGAACGATTCCAGTCTCGGCCTCGGATGTCTTCGTTTCAATGTCGCGAGTTGTTGCAGAAGGGCCAGGTTTTCGAGAAGCAGCCCACGACGAGTAGGAAAGAGCCGAAGAAATGCGCCTACCAGGAGTCCGATGGCACCGATCATGCGACGGTGTTATCGCACTTCGCTTGTGGACGGCAACGCCGCATGCTGTAGAAATCATATGCGGACTGAATTTTGGCGAGGGCCCCCCAGTGCTATTGGGGCCGGTCTAGGACTTCTCGCACTTTCTGGCCAAGGACCTTGGGCGAATACGGCTTCTGCAGAACCACCGCTCCCTTTTCTGCCAAAGGATGCAGAACGTCTGCCTCGGCAGAATACCCCGTTGTGAAAACTGCGGGGAGACCATCTTTCATCTCACTGATGCGTACGTAGGCTTCCGGGCCACTGAACTTTGGCATCGAGACATCCAAAACCAATAAGGCTATGTGGTCGCGATTTGCCTCAAACAACCGGACCGCTTCTTCTCCGTCGCTCGCCAGCATGACATGATAGCCAAGTCCTTCCAGCGTTTCCTGCGCCATTTCCAGGAGCGCTTCGTTGTCGTCAGCCACCAGAATCGTTTCTGTCCCACCGCGTACCGGTCCTTCCTTGGTCTTCTCTCGAAGTTCCGCCACACCGCTGCTCACGGGCAAGTAGACACGGAAGGTTGTGCCTTGGCCCGGCTCGCTATAGACGCTGATGAACCCATCGTGCTGCTTCACAACGCCATATACCGTGGCCAGCCCCAGTCCTGTGCCTTTGCCCATTTCCTTGGTGGTAAAAAACGGTTCAAAGATATGTTCCAGCGCTGCCGCATCCATGCCCGTTCCAGTGTCGGAGACCGAGAGTAGTACGTACTGTCCCGGATGAGCATAGACGTGGCGGCGGCAATATTCCTCATCGAAATCGATATTTCTCGTTTCAATCAGCAGTTGGCCGGCCTGGGACATCGCGTCGCGCGCGTTCAAACAGAGATTCATCAATATCTGTTCGATTTGCGTAGGGTCAGCGCGAGTCACTTGCAGGTCCGGCGCCAGGACCAGTTTCACCTCGATTTGCGCCCCGATAATCTTGTGCAACAAGCTGGTCGTCTCAGCGACGATCTCATTCAAATTGATGTTGCGCGGCTCGAG
The DNA here is from genome assembly GCA_963833595.1 of uncultured Acidobacteriota bacterium. GTDB lineage: Bacteria > Acidobacteriota > Terriglobia > Acidiferrales > UBA7541 > Palsa-360. Next base: position 347,286 of record CAWHYM010000013.1, read on the forward strand.
AATCTGACGCCGGGCATAGGCAAGCAATTGGCGAGTGAGCCCCCCCGCGCGCTGAGCTTGGTCGCCGATCTTCTGAAAGGTACTGTGTAGCGAGGCGTCGGCAAGCGTCTTTTCCGCACCGAGTTCGGCCCAGCCCAGGATCGCCCCGAGGACGTTGTTGAAGTCATGGGCGATTCCTCCGGCCAGCCTTCCGATCGCTTCAAATTTCTGCAACACTCGGAATTGGCCTTCGATTTGTTTGCGCGCGATGGCCGTGGCCAGCACGTTCGCAATGGCCTGCAGAAAGTTGCTGTCATCCTTAGTGAATTCCCGTCTGCTTGACGCATGGGCGCCTAAGATACCAAAAGGACGCTCCAGACTTCCAATCACGACGCTCATACCGCTCACGATACGGTGATCGAGAAGCAAGCGTGGTACTGTAAATCGCGTTTCTACGCGAAAATCCTCAACAATTACAGCCTGATCGGAAAGCAGGGTATATCCCGCTTGCGAATCCGTCCCTGTTGGCACGATTTTTTGCCCGACGCAGCCTTCCTTCCAACCCACGCCTGCGCGAAGGAGAAAACCTTCTTGTTTGGGCAACAATTCCAGTATCGTGCAGTACTCCACCTCTAAGGTTTCAGCAACCAGGGCAACGGCGTCATTCATAAACTTCGCAGGGTCGATCTCTTCTAAAGCGCGTTGCCCGAGCTGGGCAATCGCTGCTGCCTGATGAGTACGTACGCGGAGTTGTTGCTCGAAACGCTTGCGCTCAGAGATGTCGCGAGCGACTGTGGAAAGAAACTGCACAGTCCCATCCGTTGCTTTGTGCGCGATTGCCACCATCCAAATTGGAATTTCGTGTCCATCACGATTGAGAAATATCTCCTCTCCGCTCCACACTTCCTCATGAATGATTACCGGAACCAACTCGTTGAGCACACGCGTTCTCGCCTGCTTGGGAAAGTAATCGGACATGGTCGTGCTGGACACATCTTCGCCCTCGGCTATCCCGAGCATTTTTCGGCCTGCTTGGTTGATATACAGGACATGGCCTTTCGCGTCAGTCATGCCCACAAAGTCTGTGGTGGCCTCGATAATGGCGACGAGCCGTGCCTGAGATTCCTCGGCTCTTCGACGTTCCCGCCGCATCTTCGCCTCGCCGAGTTCTCGCTCAACGGCAGGAAGCAAGCGGCGGAGATTCCCTTTCATAATGTAGTCGTGGGCCCCGCCTTTCATGGCGGCCACTGCGGTGTCCTCGCCGATGGTGCCGGAAACGAAGATGAACGGCACGTCGAGGCCTTTTTCCTTCAGCAGCTTGAGAGCCGCCGTGCCACTGAAATGGGGCATGGAATAATCGGAAATCACGATATCCCACGGCTGGCGATCGAGGGCGGCTTGCATAAGTTCGGGCGTGTCCACACGTTCAAAAGTCACTTTGTAGCCGCCGCGTTCGAGCTCGCGCACGAGCAACAGCGTGTCGTCTTCCGAATCTTCGACGATCAATAAACGGAGAGGCCTGTCCATTTATCTGCTCCCGGCAACTGACGGCGTTTGGTTCAGGAGCAACCAATAAAGGCCCAACTGTCGCACCGCTTCGGTGAATTGGACAAAGTCCACCGGCTTGCGGACGTAGCTATTGGCGCCGAAACCGTAACCGTCAATCAGATCTTTTTCCTCATTCGACGAAGTGAGAATGACGACGGGCACGAGTTTGGTGCGCGTGTCAGCGCGCAAGCGCCTCAAGACCTCCAGGCCGTCCACCTTGGGAAGCTTCAAATCCAAGAGAACGACCTGAGGCATGACACTGACGTCGCGCCCGGCATAAGGGCCCGTTGCGAAGAAGTAATCCAAGGCCTCGGCGCCATCGCGCATCACTACCACTTCGTTCTTGATATTGTTTTTCTGTAATGCCCGCAGGGTCAGTGCCTCGTCGTCCGGATTGTCCTCTACTAATAAGATGATCTGGTTTCCCATGCAACCCTTCCTTTCCCGTCAGTCCACGCCTAAAGTGAAATAAAACGTCGCACCTTGTTCAACTGCACCTTCTGCCCACACTCTTCCACTGTGACGATGAATGATCCGCTGGACGGTGGCTAGGCCCACGCCGGTCCCCGGGAATTCCGTCATCGCGTGCAGGCGCTGAAAAACGCCAAAAAGCCGGTCGGTGTAGGCGGGATCGAAACCCGCGCCGTTGTCTCGCACAAAAAACGCTGACGTGCCATTTACCTGCGTGTGCCCTAGCTCGATCCGTGTGCGCTCACGCCGGGATGTGAACTTCCAGGAATTGCCAAGCAGATTCTCCAACGCTACGCGAATCAGCCGCGGGTCTCCTTTTGCTCGAAGCCCCGGAGCAATGACAAACTCCACTTTACGTTCGGGTTGCCCCTGGCGCAGATCAGTGGCGATCGCGTGCGCCAACTCACTCAAGTCCACGGTTTCCCGGCGCATTTCCGTCCGCGTGATTCGAGAAAGATTGAGGAGGTCATCGATCAGTGTACCCATCCGCTGGGTTGCCGCCCGCACGCGCTGCAGATACTCTTTCCCCCGGCTATCCAGCTGGCCGGCATAATCCTCCAGCAAAGCCTGGCTGAAACCGTCGATGCCTCGGAGCGGCGCGCGGAGATCGTGGGACACCGAATAGCAAAACGCCTCGAGCTCCTTGTTGGCGACTTCCATCTCGGCGGTGCGCCGCTGAAGACTCTCGTTCAGTTGCAGAACCGTCTCTTCCGCGTGCTTGCGTTCAGTGATGTCTTTTTGAACAGCCACGAAGTGAGTGATTTGACGCTGCGAGGAAAAGATTGGGGTGATGGAAGTCTCGGCGAAATAGAGCTGACCATCCTTCTTCCGATTGACAAAAACGCCCTGCCAGGGACGCCCTGCCAGAATAGTTTTCCAAAGATTTTCGTAAAACTCTTGGGGGTGGCGGCCCGATCTGACGATGTGGGGCTTCTGGCCGACAGTCTCCGGCGCTGTGAAACCGGTGAGCCTTTCGAAAGCGGAGTTTACGTATTCGATCGTGCCATCCAGGTTGCTGATGACAATGGGATCCGTTGTCTGTTCGACCGCTTGAGACAATTTCTGCAGTTGTTCCTCAGCCTGTTTTCGTTCGGAAATATCACGCAAAATTACAGTAAAAGTGGTCTGTTCGTCCTGGACGAGCTTGGAGATCGATGCTTCTGCGGGGAATTCGCTGCCGTCTTTGCGACGCCCGTAAACCTCCGTCCGCTCCCCCATGCGGCGAGCTCTTACGGGCGCGCTTGCAAAGTTGTGGACATGCTGACGATGCGCTTCAACAAAGCGCTCTGGAATGAGCAAGTTCAGCGATTGGCCCAGCACTTCCTGGGGGGCATATCCAAAGACCTTTTCTGCTCCTTGATTGAACAGGAGAATGCTCTGGGACTCGTCCACTGAAATAACGGCGTCTTGGGCAATGTCCAAAATCCCCGCGAAGCGGCGTTCCGATGCTTGCAGTGCCTCTTCTGCTTGTGCCCGCCCGAGATCGGTCTGATGGAGCAACCGAGCGTTCCAGTAGACGATAACGCTGAACACTCCAATGTAAGTCACGGCCGAAAACGCAGTCCCGACCTCGGTGCCGTAGAGGCCGGACCGCTGCCCAGTCACTCGCAACCATCCCAGCAGGATCGGAAGCCCAATTGAGATCGGTAACATCCGGCGCACTATGATTCCGCCAGCCGTGTCACTCGAAAAAAGCGGTGCCAGGCCAACGTCCGGGCGTGCGAATAGAATACCGATGCACAACGCGAGCAAGGCCATCGTTGCGTTGAGGGGCAACGGCATGAACGATGCGAGGCCGTAGAACGATCGGACACCATAGGCATATCCAACCATGGCCGGGAGCGTAATCATGCTCGCCACCAGCGCCAGAATCTGGGGAGCCGGCCGGAGGCGGCGGAGCTTGACATCGAGGAGCAGCAGCGCGCTTCCGACGAGGAAAAAACCAGCGGCGGCATTCGGCGGAATCCGATTGGAAAAGCCAGTACTGGCGGATTCCAGTTTTTCGGCAAAGAGGAATCGGTCAATGCCCAAATCCCATCCGAAAATAATTCCAACCAGCTTGAGCAAACCCACAAGGACTACTGCCAACGCCAGAACCTGACCAACGCGCCGCGCTTTCCATCCGGGCGCTTCAGTCCCTTGGAGCCACAAAGACACACCAGCAAAGATAAAGGCCAATGCCCCCAACGGATTCATCGCCGCCAGGCTGGCGCTAAAGCTCTTGAATGCCTCGATGCCAAACTCCCAGCCAACAAGGGCGAGAGAACTTACGAGGAGGGTAACCAGGGCCGCCACGCGTGCTACGGTCCTGCCCACATGTGTGCTCTTAACTCCAACCTGAGCGCTCATGGTTGACATCATATTCCGCTGGCGACGAAGGGAAGAGGGAATCCCGAGCCTGCAAACCACCTAGTAAACTTCCCTATGCTCTGCCCAGATCACAGCCAAGTCAAGTCAATCGGCACTTAAAGTAACAGACGAGTAACTGGTCAGTGAACGGATTTCGGGCGGGAAAATACATAACTGGAAAACTTTATCCGAGCCAACTCCAAATCTTTGCCAGGGGCACGCCGTGGCAGCTTTCGTTGCATGTAATAACTTTATATGTAATACCCCTCATGATTTTCCTCTCGTTTCGCCGAAAACTGAAAGGGAGCAACAGGGTCTGGCTCCCGGCTAAGCCATACCCGCCTCTCGGCGTTGATGGACTAGAGTGGTATCATGCGGCCGTAAACCCCCATCGAAAGAAAAAACGCGAAGGGACTAGAAGCCATCTGGCTCTGTTGACATCCTCGTTACGACAATGAAAATTCGAGATACCAGATCGGTTGAAATTGTTGTTTGCTACGTAGGCAGGAGGGACGATGGCCGAAGCCGGACTCCTGCCTTTTGCTCGCATCGCCCTGCAAGTCTGCCGGGCGGTTCTCCCTCGTTACCGAAGCCGATTCAGCAAGCACCAATTCACACATCCGCAGTTGCTGGCGATCCTCTGCCTGATGCGGTACGAGGACTGGACCTTTCGCGAAGCCGAAGTGCGGTTGGGCGAGCATCGCGAATTGCGCCAAGCGTTGGGGCTGGTGAGCGTGCCCGATTTCACGACTCTGTATCGCTTCCTGCAGCGTCTGGACGAAGTAACTATCGACCGCGCGGTCGGCTAGACGGTGCGCCGGTTGCGCGGCACGCACGGAAAAGGACGTCGGCGAGCCCGCATAGTGGTCGATGCGACGGGTTTGGCGCAGGGAGCGGCCAGCACATTCTTTGTGCGGAGAATGCAGCATCACGGGCAAAAACCGCTGCCGTGGAGACATTGGTTGAAGTGGGTGGTCGTGGTGGGTCTGGATCAGCAGTTCCTGTTGTCGCAGATTGCGCGACGCGGCCCGTGGAACGATTGTGCGAATTTGCCCGCAGTCGTCGAAGCGGCTTCCGAGCAAACGCGCATCGGGCTGGTGCTGGCCGACGCCGAGTTCGACAGCGAAAGGAATCACACCTACATCCGGAAACAACTCGGGGCGCAGAGCGTGATCCCCGCCAAGCGCGGAAAGAAAACTTGGCGCATTCATGGAGTACGCGCCGAGATGCGGCGAGCCTTTCCGCGACGGCTCTACCGGCGCCGATCCCTGATCGAGAGCCTTTTCAGTTTGGTAAAACGCAATCTCTCGGCCCGTGCGCCGGGTCGCTCGCTGCGCACGCAGAAGCGTCAAGCCCTCTGCTCGGACTGAGTTTCAATTTGTACCGCCTGAGGCATCACTAACCTTTTTTGAGGATGTCAACAGAGCCAGATGGCTTCTAGCCGCTCTTTTGGTCCCATGCAATATAAAAGGGCGCCCAATCGCACGGCCAAAAAAGAGGAACTGATTAATCCAGGCGTCAATCCGGGCATCAAGATTAAGGAGACGAATTCAATGAAACGCTTCTTCACACGCGCGCTCGCCGCCGGCCTGCTATTCGGTGCAGTGTCGCTTGCGCTATCGAGCCCTCCGCTTGCCGCTGCCGACGACGCGCCCACGTTCCGTCAGGCCGACCGCAGTTTGGCCGAGGCCCTCACAAATGGCGACAAAAAAGCTGTCGCCGCGCTCCTGGATGACCGCTTCCAGTGGGTCGAGGCGAACGGCAGAAGCCATACGAAGGCGCAGGTCCTCGACGATCTGGCTCTGTTCGCCGCGGACAACGAAGGCGCACTCGATGTGCGAACCGTGGAGTTTCTCGGCCAGGTCGAGCGCGTGCTCGGGATTCACCACAACCAGCGCTTTGCGCATCTCTGGGTGAAGAATCCCGCGGGCTGGCAGGCGTTCGTCTATCTGAACATCCCCTTTCCGGCCGAGAGACCGGATTACATGGCGCCGCCGAAATCCCCCACCGATGCGGACAAGGTCTGCGAAAATCCCTGCAAGACGCTGCCCTACAAACCCGTGAATGCAGTGGAAGAAGGGGCGATGGAAACCTGGTTTCGCTTGAAGAACGATGAATGGCATCCGAACCCGGAAGATTGGGCCGCTCATGCCGACGATAATCACGAGACCCTCACCCCGCGAACGGACATCCCCAAATTGCAGCATGTGGAGGAATTAGCCGAGGAACGCAAACTCTACGGAGAGAACGGCGGCTCCGGAGGTTCCGCAGTCCTGTCGATGCGCATGTTCGATTTTGGCAATGTAGTGATCATGGAGGCATTTCAGGGACGAAATCCCTCCGCGAAACCGACCAGCTGGAATCTGCGGGTGTTTCTGAACCGGGGAGACGGCTGGAAAATCGCTTTGAGCGCCCAGACGAATATTATGTAGTTTTGATTCGATGCGGCGGATGGCCGGCGACCCGATCCCTCCGTGTCCATGCGGAAGCGCCGTGATGCGCCAGCAGGGGGATCGAGATCAGGGAAAAAGTGCTCGTCAATACAACGCGCGTGATCCGCTCACTTTTCAGGCAACCTCCGGCATTGAATCCCGCTGGACCCACTCTCATTTAGGTGACGCAGAAATCGCCGCGGCGGATGGCATATCGTTGATGAGTTATCAATGGCCATTGCCAGTTCCCAGAATTGGACCATGCGTACCGCAACTAATCGTATTGAGTTAATCCCTTTTCGTCTCGCGCAGCTCGCTCAACTCCGGATATAAATATGGCCGTAGTATGATGCGATGCGAGGGAGCTTTTAGTAGCACAGACTTCAGTCTGTGGTATTTGGCGTTGGCGAAGATCAAATTCCACAGGCTGAAGCCTGTGCTACTTAACCACGCTGCAGGAATGGGCAGGAAGCGTGTTGGGAATCGCACCGCTTCCGCTTTACCGGGCGCTTGAGGAGCAAAGGCATGAGCGAAACTGCAAAAACTGCGGCGGGTCAGCCACTCGTTGAAATCGCGCTACTTGTTGAATTCATTACGCGAGCGCTCGAGGCCGCGGGGATTCCCGCAGAAGATGCGAGTCAAGTGGCCGCTCTCATGGCCGAAGCCGATGCGCGCGGAGGGGACGCGCACGGAGTGTTCCGTCTGCCGCAGTATGTGAAGCAGATCCAAAGCGGCGCCGTCAATCCCCGGCCCAACATACGGATCGTGAGCAGCCAGGCCGGCACGGCTCTCGTGGACGGCGACAACGCTCTGGGCCATCTGGTCATGAAACGCGCCGCGGAACTGGCGATCGAAAAGGCGCGCCAGTGCGGCATCGGTTGGGTCGGGACGCGCCGCAGCAATCATGCGGGCCCCGCGCAGCTTTACCCGCGAATGGCCGCGGCGCAGGACATGATCGGATTGTATTTCTGCGTGGGCAACGCCAATCTTCTGCCACCGTGGGGCGGGACCGAAGTGCTGCTCAGCACCAATCCCATCGCCATCGCTGTGCCGGGTTTGCGCCATCCCGTCATCACGCTGGACATGGCCACGACGAACACCGCGTTTGGCAAAATCAGACTCAAAGCGCAACGGGGCGAGCCGATGCCCGAAGGCTGGATGATCGACCGGCAAGGTCAGCCTCTGACCGATCCGAAGCGCGCGAGCGAGGGTTTCCTTCTTCCCATCGGCGGCCCGAAAGGATACGGGTTGGCGCTGATGATCGGCTTACTGGCCGGAACTTTGAACGGCGCCGCGTTTGGCCGGGACGTGGTCGACTATACCGTGGACTCAAAAACGCCAAGCAACACGGGGCAATCCATCATCGCCGTGGATATCGCGGCTTTCGCGGACGTGCAGTACTTCAAGGAGCAAGTGGACGAAGTGTGGGACATGATGAAGTCGTCTCCGACACTTCCTGGCGTCGACGAAGTTCGGCTTCCTGGGGAGCGCTCGGAGCAAATTTACCGCGAGCGGATGACACATGGTGTTCCACTGAGCGACGGACAGCGCAAGGTTCTGGTTGAACTCGCCGACGGCCTGGGTATCCAACGAATGCAATAAGAGCAGCGTGCGGGGAAAGTCCTATTGAGCGGCAGCAATGCGCGCTATGCCTGCTCCCGCTGCTCGCCAACGGCCGTGCTGCTTCACAAAAACGCGCATCACGCGGTACTCACCACCGTAGTTGGTCTCACCCTGCGTGCCTCGAATCGTGGTTGTATCCGTCAGCACGGCAACATCCGGCGATGCGTATCGCACCTGAATATCGGTGGAGTGGATCTGAAGGTCACCGAGTTTGGAATCCGCAATCATATCGACCTGCTGCTGCTTGCTTACGATAATTCCCCCGGGGTGAATTTCCACAAAGTTGTCGGCGAAAAGCCACGCCGCGGTCTCGCCGTCGTGGTTGCGCGCCGCATCGAGCCAGATGTGGTCGAGAATCGCGGCCGTGCCGGCGACATCCTCACCCGCCGCGGCCGGTTTCTTAGGCGCCTGTCCTAGCGCCACAGCGCCTGATGCGATGATGAAGACTATCGTTGCGGCCAACCCGTAAGTGCGATTCATTGCGATCCTCCTGACATGATTCCTTGTAATGCCGAGCATTGGTGCGATCATCCTGCGAATTCCGGCAACAAATTCCGCCAGCGAGTTCCGGTTGACCTGTGAATTCCGGCCAGCCGGAGATAATCCAAGAAATCTTATTTTTTCGACAGGTCCGGATTCATCACCACGCCGGTAGCCAGCCAATTACCATTCTGCTTGATGACCACACGGAAAACATTGTACTCACCGTCCAGGCTGTTGCCCTTGCTGTCGTGGCCTTTGATCGTGGTGTGATCGGTCAGGATCGCCACGTTCCCAAAAACATGAACCTGGATGTTTTCAGGATCGAGCATCAGGAGCGTGGGACGATCGGGCCCCCTCAGGATTTCGAGCCACTCCTTCTTCGTGTAAGTCTGGCCATTGGCAAGCACGAGGACGTAGCTATCGGCAAAGAATTTTTCCAGGTAATCCAGGTCGCCGGTTCTTTCCGAATCCAGCCATTTATGATCCAGCGCTTTCCAGTCCACTCCGGCGCCTGGAGTTGCGGCGGTTTTCGTTTGACCGAAGGCCAGCGGCGAGCACAACAGGCAGAACAGCAAAGCTCCAGAATAAATTTGTCTCATCGTCAAATCTCCTCTATGCGCTGAATGGGGTCCAGAAAATCCAAAAAAACTGTCATTCCGAGCGAAGCGAGGAATCTCTCTTTTCTCGCGCTCGAAACGAAGAGAGATTCCTCGCTTCGCTCGGAATGACAGCACGAGATACCTTTCCGCAGTTTATAAATGCGCGAGCCCCAAATTGCGATCTATTCCCAAATGCCGGACTTACGGCCGAATGCCGGGGATATTGACTCGAAGCCGGTAAAGCCCCGTGACGGCCGTGAAGTAAAGTGTCTTCGCGTCGGCGTCTCCCCAAGCCAGGTTGGCGGGATTTTCGGGCGGTCTGATGGTCCCCAGATGCTTCCCTTCCGGCGTCAAAACCCAAATGCCGCCTGGTCCCGCGCCGTAGATGTTTCCCTTTTGATCGATTTTCATTCCGTCGGGCACGCCCGCTTCCTTGCTCGATGACATATCGATCAGCAATTTTTTATTGGCGAGAGTGCCGTCCGGCTGCACGTCGAAGCGCCAGTACGTCTTGGAGGCCGAGTCATCGATGTAAAGATACTTTTCGTCGGGCGAGAAAGCGAGGCCATTCGGCGCCTGGAAATCCTTGTTGACGACTTCCAATTTCCCGTTTGCCAGACGATATACGCCCGAGAAAGGCAGCTCCTTCTTGGGATCGTCGCCCAATTTGCGGAGGCCAAAGGGAGGATCGGTAAAATAAAGAGACCCATCGGATTTGTAGACCAGGTCATTCGGACTGTTGAGGCGCTTGCCTTCATAACGGTCCGCGAGGACGGTCCGCTTCCCATTCTTTTCGAGGCGCATGACGCCGCGATCTCCGTGCTGGCAGTAGGTGACCCGGCCCTGCTTATCCAGCGTGATACCGTTGGAGCCATACAGTGTGACAATGGCGTGCCCGTTATTCAGTTGGTAGCCGGCGTCGCCAGGGTCATCGCCCGCAAAGCCGCTCTTTGCCAGGAACACGGAAACTTTGCCGTCCTGCGGATTCCATTTGTCGATCGCGTTAGCTGGAATGTCGCTGAAGATCAAATAACCCGGCGCGGTGGTGTGCACCCAGACCGGCCCTTCCAAAAAGCCAAAGCCATCCGCCACTTTTTCAATCTCAGCGCCGGCCGGAATCAATGCGTCCAGCGCGGGATCCAGCCGAATGATCTGCCCGCCATTCTGTGCGGAGAGCTTGACTCCGGCGAGTAGCGCCGCGAGCGTAAAAAGCAGGACGCCTATTTTCTTCCTCATGAACGACCCACACTCCCTTTTGTATTTCATCGCCCTACAATTCAAACGCTGGCGGCCGGGCAATGAGTCGCCGGCAGATCATCACCCACGGAAAGATTACAGACCAATACTACAAAACTACAAAAGCAAACACAAAACAGCCGGGTGCCCCAGCCTTTGTGATTTTCAAAGGGCGGGGGTTTAGATTTGCTGGGTGACGGAAATAATGAGATGAGTGGAAAGCCAATCCGAAAATTCCCATCCTTGTCCGGCGCGGCGGACGAGGGCACCCGGCCTGAATCAGTTTTTACTTCAGATCATTGCGCACAACTTTTCCGCCCTTCATGACAAACTTGATTCGCTGAAGTTCGGAAATGTCCTTCAGGGGATCTCCGGACACGGCTACCAAATCAGCGTACTTTCCTTTTTCGAGCGAACCGATATCGTTCTGCCAACCCATCACTTCGGCATCAACCAATGTTGCCAGCTGAATCGCTTTGGCGGGCGCCATGCCATGCTTCACGAGCCATTCGAATTCGGTATACTGGTCTCCGTGGGCGTAAGGATCGCCGTCAACTCCGCTCCCGAACATCATTTTGACTTTCATCGAGAGCCCCGTTTGAAACGTTTTTTCGAATATCGACGGAAGGTCGTATTTTCCGCCCGTCGCTTTCCGATCGTGCTCGACGATTTCCGGCAGCGAGTAGCGATATCCGGTGACGTCCCAATAAATCCCTTTTTGTATCATCATGCTCATTTCGGATTCATCCAGCGCCTGCCCGTGCTCGATGGTATCGACTCCGGCGATGACCGAATACCGGAGCCCATCGCCTCCGTACGCGTGGGATGCAACGCTGCGATGATGGCGATGCGCCTCATCCACGATCGCCTGCACCTCTTCGAGAGTGAGCATCGGCTCCACAAATAATTCGCCCGTTGGACTGAAGGAGTATCCGCCCGCCGGAAATATTTTGATCAAGTCAGCGCCGTAGCGAATCTGCTCGCGGACCACTTCCCGCGCTTGCACAACGCCGGAGATAGTCTGCTGGCCCCCCGTAAGATTGATTCCCGGCACTCCGATGTAATCCGAGCCGGAGCCGCCGATTCCGCGCGTCGAAACTTGCAGCCGGGGACCTTCGATGAGTCCTTTATTGATGGCGTTGCGCACGTCAACGTCGCCGTACCCTTCGCCGTGAGTTCCGACGTCGCGCGCCGCCGTGAAACCGGCTCGCAGATCGGTTCGCGCTTCCTTCACGGCCATGATTGTCCAAGCTTCCTTGGACGTATTGACTCGCGCGCCGGCGGAGAGGCTGTCGTAAATATGTGTATGCCCGTCGATCAGTCCGGGCAGGACCGTGGCCTGGCTGAGATCAATTACTTGCGCGCCCTCGGGAATCTTGATTCGATCCTCTGGCCCGACGTCAGTGATTCGCTCGCCTTGGATCAGCACGACCTGTTTCGTGAGAAGCTGCCCCGTCTTACTGTCGAATAACCGGCCGGCGCGGACCGCGACCGGCTGTGACGTCTGGGAATGAAGCACGGCCGTGAACGCGATCATCACGAGGCATGCGCCGGCCAGCAATTTCGTCCGAATCATCAAATCCTCCAGTTGAATTCCAGTATGGCTATGCTTGGTAATTTATCATGATTAAAGGGTTGCCCAACGCTTCTACAACTCTCGTTTCCGACCGGGCGCCCAACCCTTTGTGGTTTTCAAAGGGTGGGGGTTTAGATTTCCTGGGTGGCGAAAAACAATGGGACGTGTGGGAAGCGAAAATCCCCACCCTTGCACAAACCGCAAGGATGGGGCACCCGGCGCTTCGGTATACAATGCGGTCGAGAGGCACGATGAAACGGAATCAATCAGAAATGGCCCGCCAGTTTCTCGAACTCCACGCCGGCCCAAAGATATTGGTCCTGCCGAACGCATGGGACGTTTCGAGCGCGCGGATTTTTGAAGATGCGGGATTTCCGGCGATTGGCACAACGAGCGCCGGTGTCGCGTTTTCCCTCGGCTACCCTGACGGGCAGAAAATTCCTCGGGAAGAAATGTTCGCCGCCGTGCGCCGTATCGCGGAAGCCGTCGAGGTGCCCATCACCGCCGATGTGGAGGCGGGCTTCGGAAACACGCCCGAAGAAGTGGCGGACACAGCTCGAGAAGTGATCGCCGCCGGAGCGGTGGGAATGAACCTCGAAGACGGAGTCGATGGAAAACCCGATTTTCTCGCCGACGTGAATCTTCAGAAGGAGATCATCCGCGCTGTATTGGAAGTTTCCGAGGGCTCCGGCATTCCTTTTGTGCTGAATGCGCGGACGGATATTTTTCTGTACGGCATCGGCCCGGCCGAAACGAGGCTGGCGCGTACGATCGAGCGCCTGATCGCTTATCACGCGGCCGGCGCGCCGTCGCTCTTCGCCCCCGGCGTGAAGGACAAGGAAACCATCGCGCAATTGGCGCGCGGACTTGCCGGACCTTTGAACATCCTGGCAACGGTAGGGACGCCGCCGGTTGCGGAGCTGCAGCAACTCGGCGTCGCGCGTGTAAGCGTCGGGTCGGGACCGATGCGAGCTACGCTCGGATTTCTCGATCGCATGGCTCGCCAACTTCGCGGTGAAGGTGTTTTCGCCTTGATGACGGAAGGGGCCCTTCCGTACGCGGACGCGAATCGCCTGGTTCAACCCAAGCGCAGCCGTTCCTGATTTTTTTAGCAAGAGCGGAGATGCGACGCTGCGCGGCGCCGAATTGCGAAATCATCTTGCTTGACCCAGCGAATCCTTAAGAGATACAAGAAGGCAAGCTCGCAATCGTTCTTCGAGGTGCGATATTGAAGACCACGTCGTCTGTTGCTCTTCGCTTAGCCTTTTTCTTACTCATCGTGTCGGCGCCCGTTCTTGCGCACCATGGATTCTCGGTCGAGTTCGACAAGGATAGCCCCCTCACACTTACCGGGACCGTTACAAAAATGGAGTTCATGAATCCGCACATTTATTTCTATGTGGATGTGAAAGGCAAGGACGGCAAAGTGGTGAACTGGGCTTTCGAGGGCGGCCCTCCGAACGTGATTTACCGGCAAGGCTGGCGAAAGGACACGTTGAAGCCGGGCGATGTGGTGACGGTCAAGGGTTTTCGTGCCAAAGATGGCACCCATTTGGCTGCTTGTTCGACCGTCAAGCTCCCGGATGGACGCGAGATCTCCGCCGGGTCGGGAGGCGTCTCCCAGAATGCGTATGGCTCGGCAGCCACGGACGGCAAGAAGTAAAGTGAGAGCGAGCAAAAAGTGGAACCGAGGCCGAGCATGAAGAATTATTTCCGCGCCCCATCCGTTTTCGCCGCATCTTTGTTTCTCGTTTTGCCTTTCGTGATTGCATGCGGCAACCACGCGGCATCGGGCAGTCCTCAGGCTGTGGCCCCACCGGACTTAAACGGAGTGTGGTCCGCGCCGTTCACGCCGGACATCTCGAAAACACTGGGGCATCAGCCTCCTTTCACGCCATACGGAGCCGCGCGATTTGCGAAAGAGGACGAGATTGACGACCCTTTGACCAAATGCCTGCCGATCGGTCCAGCGCGAGGGATTCAGGCGGGAATCATGCCGTTCCAAATCGTGCAGACCCCTTCCGTGTTCACAATCCTTTTCGAGAACCAGCACACCTTTCGCATCATTCACACGGACGGACGCAGCCACCCGAAGGATTTAGACCCGACTTGGTTTGGGGATTCCATCGGAAAATGGGATGGAGATACGTTGGTAGTGGACACCGTGGGGCTCGACGATAGGACCTGGCTCGACACGGCGGGCCATGAGCACAGCGACCAACTGCATCTGGTCGAGCGGTTTCAAAAGGTGGACAATAACAACATCAAATGGACCGTCACATTTGAAGATCCGAAGTTCTACACGGAGCCCTGGTCGATCACGTTGCCGATTGCGCGTCAAAATACGGAGATCATGTCGTACTCATGCGAGGAGAACGAAAAAGACAGAGCCCACCTGCGGCGCGCAAAAAAATAATTTTTAATGATTGCTGGCCGCCAGACATTCGCCTGGATAATGAATTCATATCGGGAGCATGAAATGAAAAAATATCGGCTGAACATTTTAATTGCGACTGCCGCCCTCCTGATGCTTGGCATCCCTCTCTGGGCGCACCACGGAAACGCCGCCTATGACGACAAGAATCCAATCACGATCAAGGGAACCGTAACGGAATTTGCGTGGACCAATCCGCATGTCCAAATTTATTTGGACGTGAAAGACGATAATGGCGGCGTCGTGCACTGGAGCGTGGAAACCTATAGTCCGGGCAAACTGGTGAGGGCGGGCTGGACAAAGGAAATCGTGAAGGTTGGCGATCAAGTTTCCATTAACCTCATCCCGGCGAAGAACGGATCGCCCGTCGGTTTTCTCCACAAGCTCGTGCTTCCTAACGGCAAGGAGTTAGGTCTACAGGAACTGGATAACTGAGAACACCTGAGCCCAACTAAGAGCGATTGCGAGCGATTCACCAGTCAACCCGAAATGGAATCGAAAACTGGAACGTGAGTTAAGGGAGAATCTTCCGAATGCGAAACCGCATGATCACATTAGCGTGGGTTGCAACGCTTGCGGCGATACCCGCGTTGCCTGCACTGATCCACGCTCAAATGCCCGGCCAGCAATCGCCAGCGGCAAAAAACAATGTTTCCGCTCCCGCCGACCCTCATGACCTGTCCGGAATGTGGGAGTTTTTCCTTGGCATCCCCGGCCAGGGTATTTACGCGACGCCTAGCAAAGATGCTCCTCCCATGACGCCCTGGGCAAAAGCGAAATACGATGAAGCAAAGCCCGGCTACGGTCCCAAAGCGCAAGCGGGCGGAAACGATCCGATTCTGAAATGCAATCCGGCCGGCATTCCGCGAATCCTGTTTTTCCCGCAACCATTTGAGATTTTTCAAACGCCGGAAAGAGTGTTCATGTTCTTCGAGCGCGAACATGAATGGCGCCAAATCTGGACCGACGGGCGAAGCCATCCCAAGGATCTGGGAGCAACATGGATGGGAGACTCGATTGGCAAGTGGGACGGAGACACTTTCGTCGTGGATACGATCGGCCTAAACGAAAAAAGCTGGCTCGATTTTTACGGCGATCCGCACAGCGAAGACATTCACCTGATTGAACGCTTCAAGCGCGTGGACCACGACACTCTGACGTTGCAGCTCATCGTCGAGGATCCCAAGGCTTACACTGCGACCTGGGTTGGCGATATGAAAATCTACAAATTGCTCAAGGGAAAGAAAGCCTATATGGAGGAGCTTCCCTGCATTCCGGAAGAAGAGGATTCGTTTACCAACAGGATCAGAATGCCCGCGGCGTCCCAAAAGCCGAATCCGTAGGCTGCACGTCGCGCATGAAGGTCTTAGTAGCACAGGCTTCAGCCTGTGCTACTTAACTTACTTCGCGAGATACATATACCCCACCGTGTTGTTCCCAGGTGAAGCAAACCACATCCTTCCCTTGGGATCATTGTTGAGTTCCCTCATTCCATTTCCCACGGCTGGAGCAGGATATTCGGTAATCTTGCCGGTGGCGGGATCCAGGCGCCCAACCGTGTCCATGATCCCGGAGGCGTACCAAACCTGGTTGTTCCTATCGATTCCGATGGGATACGGCGACGGCTGTTCGCCGGGTAACTGGTATTCCTTGAAAGCGCCCGTTTCCGTGTCCAGCCGCACGATCTGTCCTCGGTCGTACTGTGCCAGCCATCCAATTCCGTTCGCATCGACTTGAAAGCGGCGCCGCGAACCGGGCTGCGGCGGCGGCGTCCAAGTGGTGACTTTCGCCGTCTTATAGTCCACCTTGAAAATTCTCCCCTGTCCGCCAACCTCGTCAAACCAGATGTTGCCTGCCTTGTCGAGATTCGCGCCGTACGTGTTGGGAGCGTCTTTCACTTCCGCGTAGATTCCAGTCTTGGGATCGAAGCGGTAGGAAAATGGGCTGCCGGAAACCCACAAGATCCCATTCGGATCTTCGCGCACCGTGTTCATCGTCCTGCCCGGCCCTTTGTACTTGGTTTGCTTGCCGGTCTTCATATCGACTTTCACCAGCGTTCCACCCTCTTCCACGACCCAAGCCGAAACTCCATCGCGCGTCAGCTGCGCCGAGCGCGTCCCCACTCGCGGCTGCTGGCTCTCCCACAAATATTCTTGAACCTCTCCCGTTTCCGGGTTCAATCTGCCGACGCCATTCACCGTCCCGAAATACGGGCACCAGATGTTGCCGTCTTTGTCCGGGTTCGCGTCCCACGTCATGCGGCCCGGCGGCATTTCGTACATGACGTACACAATCTTGAGCGCGTCATCGCTGAACTGTTTCATCCAATCGACATACCCCGGAAGATCGGCCGGAGATTCCGGAAGCGCCCCCGGCCCCGTGCCGAATATCTTGCTGGCATAGGCCGCAAGTTCGTTGACGTCCTGGTCGTTCTTGATTTGGCTGTACACGACGCTGCCGCCGATTCTTGTCGACATCTGATCCTTGAGGACCTCACGCCATCCGTTTTCGTCCCGCCGCACGTTGATGAACTGCTCGAACCCGTGGCAACTCGAACCACAATGCGCGAACTTATCCTTGCCGGGCCCGTCCGGGAACAAGTCGATGCCCTGAATGATCGGAATTTCGTCCCAGTGCACCATCTGCTTTTGCAGCGTCCAGTCAAAAGTTGCATTTTGGTTCGCGGCGAGGACAATTCCGCTCTTCGGGTCGGACCGGTAACCCACAGCTTTCGCCCGCACCTGATAATCGCCTGCGGGCAGATTCTCCACGCGGTACTTTCCATCGTTGCCGGAAAGCACGATGACCGTCACTCTGGTCTTCGAATTCCGAGCCTGCACAAACGCGGCCCGAAATGGCGCGCCGTCCGGCCCCGTGACCTTGCCCGTGATCGTCGCCCCGAATGCAATCGAGGAAATGAGGCCAACGGCACTCACTAGACCCAGGATTCTACAGATTCTGAGTGGCTGCATAATTCCTCCTTGCAAATGGCGATAGAGGCAGCTCGATCCGCCAACATGAGCGAAGAAGATCGAGCGCGAAAACTCTGCCAAGGAAAATGGGATGAATCGGGTCAACGCGCAATATTGCCTTCGCCGGGCCGCAATGCCGCAGAGGCTACCAAACAGACGGATCGACTGTCTATGGATATCTGCTATTACTCCGTTCCTTCAGGCGCTGTAATCGCTCGTCCGCGCGCGGTCGATGGAAAGGCCCGGCATTGAAAACGCTACCCGCAAATTGATTTTGGGCCGGATTCCGAGAAGCAACTGACTAGGTGGGACCCAGACGGGAACGGAAGAAAATGACCGGGACGTCCACCTGCAGAATGAATCAATTAGCGGCTAATCTCTACGAAGCGGACTTATCAAACAGCGGATCATCGTCTGTTATTGTAATCGTCTCGAGATGGCAATCAGCATTGAAAATGGCGGCTGTGATTACTCTTGAGTTTGAGCTATTGGGAGCAATATGCACTCTGCCCGACTCCGGGGCTCGGAATATCACCTGGGCGCGATCCGTTTTTCTCATTCCTTAGGATCGCCCAATGATTGCCATAGTCCCACTGAGAAGAGCTTGAAATCCGTAAATCGGTGCCGACGGTAAAATCGGTGACCGCGAAAATCCAAATAGAAATCGCTCGTCGACGGTAGCCACATCTCGGTCTTGCCTTCATCGAAATGCACGGGGCGATACTCGATGTCCTGATGTTGGAGGCGAAGGCGGATCTTTGGTATTTGGACCGCAAGATCGGTCTCCAAACGTGCTACCTGGTACGAATTGGCGAGGATCCAGGCTCTCCCACGCAGCCTCAGGCCGAATGCGCGGCCGCTCATAACAAAAACACTGACGGGATGGCTGCTGTCAGTGCGTTCCTCGAATCGAACCTGCCAGGCCGGTTGACCTTTCCACTGACCTAAACCTTCGCACGTCATCCGGAAGTCCTTGGCGTGCCGCGGATGAAAAATCAGGACAAGACTCGGTGTCCCCACGGTGGCAATATGCTCAGGGAATTGGTCTGGGGCCGATCCCCCGTCGCGATATTCCTCAACGTTCATGTACCCTTCAGGCGACTGCGTGATCGAAACCAGATAGCTGAACTTCCGGGTTTCCGGACGGCGCAACTGGCCCGATTTATCCACGCTTTGATGCTCAACAACTTCGGTAGCAGTGAACCTATCAACATTTCTTACAAGCTCTTGGATCCTCTTTCCGGCCTTTGACAGCACACCGGCCAGCGGACATGCCGCTCCAGGCGCGACTTGAGGTATGTCCTGATCAACATCCGGGGGAATCCAGCGATCGGTCTTCGTCCGCTGAACTCGTGGAGATGCAAAGGTCTTATCATTTGGCTCTTCAGCCAGCGCTTGCTCGCTTTGCGTTGATGTAAGCGAGGAAGGCGCGATGTTTCCGGAGGCGCCTGACACGGGTATTTCGTCTGGCACCATTATTTCGTCCGAGGGATATTTTAGGACTTCAGCCAGGGAAACGCCTTCCTGACCATTACCCATAGGAACAATATCAATGCTCAGAAACTTTTGTCGTCCTCCGCAAGTGACGACCATTGCCCTCAATTCACCGACCGGCTGCGGCGAGCTATTGGTCGTCACCTCACACGGCGCCTTGCTTTCTTGCTCAAATCTCGCCACGGCTCCGTAAAACGTGCCGGCGAAACCTGCATCAGCGTGAGGCTCGCTCCCAACCGTCCAAAACTTATAAACCGATGATAACCGTCCTCCTACGAACGCTAGGTTTGCGACGGCCATGTCTGGCGGCCCGGCATTTGTCTCGGCTGTCCATGAAGACCCAGAGGCTGTCGCCGTGCCGATTTCATGAATGTTGTAATACTCACTAAGGCCATGAATGACGAAATCCTGCGCCATCCCCAATCGAAGGGTCATCCCGCCGACCTCAATCGACTCGGATGACTCAGGCGCAGGGGGTGCTTGCTGGGCCTGAGCAGCGAACACCAGAAGCAAGCTGCAAAGAGCAACAAGGACGCGAACTCGCAATTTCATATTGAGGGACCTCCTACCCATAAAGCAGTCGAAGGGTCAGCGCAGCGCAGAAGGTCGCATTGTGGGAGGGGCCTGTGCGCCTCGCCAGTGGTTTTGGCTGGGATTATACAGTAGATGGATGACTTCCATGAGTGAAATCTAATCCGCTCAAAGGGGACTCGGACGGAGACAAGTGCCTACTTTTTAAATAGCCTCCGACAGCTGTTCGAGGCGCCGTTCCCGGACAAGTTTGGAGGCGGTCTCAATGGGTCGATGCAACACTTGCTCGAAGTCTTCTTGTAGGAGTCTAAGAGGCTGATTTCGTTCGCGCGCGTCGATTCAAATAAAACAAAGCCCTGTCTAGGTTTTGATTGAATCTTGCCGTACAGATCGATTCTCGATTGGAAGCATTGTCTGATCAATCGTTTATAGGGTGTTGCATCGACCGGTTGAGCTGGCAAGGCTTTTAGAAAACTGAAACCGCTCGCGAAAAGCCTGCCTCGCGCTTTCCTGCCAACGGCAGTGCCTGGATGGGCGCGTGCCGGCCACCTCACGGATCGTGGTAGGGGTCCTTCAGGAGGCGTCTTGCCTCCCGAACTTCATTCGAATCGTCGCTCATTGCGATCACTTCCTGGTATTTCCTGGTCGCGGCATCGCGCTCCTGCAATAAATCGTACATTTCGCCGGCCAGAAGTTTTGTTCTCGCTACCTGTTCGCGATCCACACCGCTCATTTGAGCAACCGACTCAAACGCATTTGCAGCGGCAAGGTAGTTTCCCTGGGAACGCAGGGTTTGGCCGAGTTTAATCGCCGCCCTTTCCAGGAGCGGATGGGGGAAGATATTTCGCTGTCCCAGGGCAAGTAGATCGCGATAGGCCGCCACCGATTCGGGAATCTTGCCGCTAGAGCGAAGCAAGTCGGCTTCTGAAAGGCCATAGTGGAAATTGTGGGGATACGAGCGGTAAAGTTCGTGCACCAACGAGAGCGCCTCTGGATACTGATGCTCGCGAGCGAGGAAGAGCGAAAGAGCTGTTTTCGCGTCGACGCTCGCCTCGCCGCCGGCGTTTGCAGCTTGCCGAACGCTCTCGATGCCTTCGGCTTTGCCGGCCTTGATGTTGAGCATGAAGGCCACAACTCTCTCGTAGATCGGTAAGGCCGCCACAATATAGCTATAAACCCCGACGACCAACTTCGCGTCGCTGTAGCTTGGCGCCAGTTCAAGCACGCGCTTGTGATCGTCATACGCGCCAAGCGCATCTCGAAACGCGGAATACCATGCCTTCTCGACTAAGCCCTCATACATCGCGGAGAGGGAACGCGTAACTCCGCGAGCATAAAGCGCGTCGACGTCGTCGGGTTTCGTTCTCAATCGCTCATCGGATAGCTGTAGAGCATGCTTCGTGAGTTCTTGAATGCGTGTACGGACATCGGCATCAACCAACACCCTCTTCGCGTGCAGAAATTCAGTACCCAAGTAGAGTTCGGCATTGAGAGCGCCCTCGCGGTCAATTTCGCGAACCAGGACGGCTTCCAGCAAGTGATTCGCGGCGAAGGGGTCATCCGGATGCGCCTTCTGCGCTTTCTCAAAATCCTGTATCGCGGAGTCGTAGTCGCTGTTATAGAACCGCTCGAAAGCCTCGCGAGTTGGCCCGTCATCCGGACGGACTTTCAGCGATATGGCAGACTGAATGGGTCTAACAGGCGAAAAACTTCTTGCGATTACCAAATGATGGGGCAGCGAACACAGAACAATTGCGGCGCTAATCTTCTGCATTCGGGAAAAGGGTTTATTTTGCATTGAGCGAACCACTGCGTCGCTAGTTTACCCGAGTGAACAACGTATTGGTCATCTCAGAAGAATGCAAGCGAATCCATCGCAGTGAGGTGGATAGTGTGCGCCAACTCCCAGCCAAGAGATACAACGGCTTGTCTGGAGGTAGCGCGCGATTAACGGGACGGTCGGAAACTCGTGGCCCACTACTCCGCGCAAATTGTGTGCAGAGGCCGCCGGCTGTATAATGTGCAACGCTTTAAAAATTAAACTTCGCAATCCGGGGCGAGACTGGCCGCCAAATGCCGCTGCATGCTTGCGCTTGGCGCAATTCTGAGCCCCGCGCTCGAACCAGTAGGGGGAAATACTTATGGTGAAGATCTTCTTCAGTGTGATTCTGGGTTTCATGCTGACATTTCCCCTGGCGGCGCAGACAAGCCAGCAGGCTCCGCCCAAAGACCTTTCTGCCTGGCTCCGCAATTCCTACGCCACGAACCGGAAATTCCTCGCACGCACTGCGGAGAAGATGCCCGAGGAGCTTTACGGTATGCGCCCCGGCCCGCAAGCAGAGGTCCGGACGTTCGGACAGCTGATCGGACACCTGGCCAACTTTAATTATCGCTGGTGTTCGGATGCGAACGGCGAAAAAAATCCAATGGAAGAAACAGATTTTGAAAAACTCACCGCGAAGGCCGACCTCGTAAAAGCTCTGAACAGCGCTTTGACATACTGCGACGGCGCGTATGCCGCGCTCACCGATGCCAATTCCATGGATATGGTGCAAGGCACAAAGGACGACGGCACGAAGGTTCCCGTGTTGCGAATCAGCCGGCTGATTGTGAATTTCGCGCACAACAACGAGCACTACGGCAACCTCGTCACCTACATGCGGATCAAGAGCATCGTCCCTCCTTCCTCCGAACCGCGCTGATTCCCGGCGCAATCCGCTGACACGCGCCACGGAAACGTGCTATGGTGCGCCACAACGCAGCATGCAGGATTTTTGTCGCAGGGAGGAATCGAGCATGGGGAATCGTTTTTCTGGAAACTACCAGACAGCCGCGGATTTCGGCAACGCGACAGGAAAACCTTTTGACTCCGGCGCTTCGCGCAGGAAATTCCTGAAAACCCTGGCCATGGCCGGAGCGGGCGCAGTTCTTCCTGGTCGCGGGATCTTCGCGCAAGCTATTTCTCCGTCTGTCCTATCTATGCCCGGCCGGATCGACGTGCACCACCACATGTTTCCGCCGTTTTATATCGAGGCGATGAAAGATCAACTGGCTGCCAACGGCTTCACGCTCAGACAATGGTCCCCTGCCATTTCCCTGGACATGATGGACAAGCATGGAATCGCCACGGCATTTGTGTCGCCCGTTCAGCGCCTGGTGATGGATTCCATGAGCGGGCGCGACGAAAAAGGGCGCACCCTGGCCAGGAAGAACAACGAATATGGCGCTCAGATGGTCAAGGATTATCCCGGCCGTTTCGGCCACTTCGCGGCGTTGCCGTTGCCCGACACGGACGGGAGCCTGAAAGAAATCGCCTACGCGATGGACACGCTAAAGGCGGACGGCATCGCTCTTTGGACCAGCTATATGGACAAGTGGCTTGGCGATCCGTCTTTCTTCCCGGTCTACGAAGAATTGAACCGCCGCAACGCCGTGGTTTTTGTCCATCCCGCGCGCGCCTCATGCTGCCGCAATCTCCCAGGACAATCCGGCATCATCGAGTACGATATCGACACGGCGCGAGCCATCGACAGCCTTCTCTGGAACGGTACGACATCGAAGTTTCCGAATATTCGTTTCATCTTTTCGCACTCCGGCGGAGCGTTTCCTGTGCTGGCCGCGCGGATCGTCGATGATTATCCGAAGAACCGTGCCGACAAAGTTCCGAATGGCGTGGAGTACGAGATCAAAAAACTCTATTTCGACACGGCGCATGCGGGATGGGCTCCGGCACTCGATTCGTTGAAGGATATCGTTCCGATTTCGCAGATCCTGTACGGAAGCGATGCCCCCATCCGAATTTACGAGCTAACAGACAATGGTCTGGTCGAGTACGCCGGCTTTTCGGAGAACGACTGGAAAGCCATCAATCGCGGAAACGCCGAACGCTTGTTTCCGCGCCTCACCAGTTTGCGGAAAGGCTAGAAAGCTCTCATTCCGAACTCGCAGGAGCGAGTTCGGAATTGCAAAGCGAAGTACTTTTTCCGCCAGCGGTAAAAGTGTAAGAAACAGATCACCCTTTCCGTTTGCGCCCAACTTCGGCATGCCGAAGTTGGCGCGAGGAAAAGCGTCGCCCCGAATTTCCAATTGCTCCCGCGAAGTGACTTATTTACCTTGATTCTTCTTGCTGTTTTCCTGCTCCATTAATGCGGACGGACGCATTCTTTCGATATTCACAGGTCGTGGTCGAACGTGTAACATTGTTTCATGACGGCGGCAATTAGGACAACAATTATGGAAAACGACGAACGCCCAAAACTGAGCCCGCACCAGAAAGCACTGAAGATCAACCTCGATCCTTTGTTTTACGGCACTTTCGCTGAAATAGGCGCCGGGCAGGAAGTTGCGCGCTGGTTTTTCAAGGTCGGCGGCGCGGCAGGAACGATCTCCAAGTCCATCTCCGCTTATGACATGGCCGTCAGCGACGCGATTTACGGCCGCTGTAAGCGCTACGTCTCGCGCGAACGTTTGCAGGGCATGCTCGATTACGAACACGGCCTCAACCTGGAGCGGCTGCAATCAACTCGCCGCGAGAGTACCGCCTTCTTCGCCTTCGCTAACACCGTGGCGGCTCGCAACTATCAAGGCACCAACGAGTGCCATGGCTGGATGGGCGTAAAATTTCAGGCTCACCCGCGGGACGACAACAGCCAAATCATTATCCACGTCCGAATGCTTGATCGTGAAAATGACCTTCAGCAGGAGACTCTGGGCATCGTGGGCGTCAATCTCCTCTATGCCGCCTTCTTCCTGCATCACCTGCCGGAGCAGATCCTCGAATCGCTGCTCGACGACCTGACCACGCAGCGCATCGAAATCGACATGATCGAATTCTCGGGCATCGAATTCCGCCACGTCGACAATCGCGTGATGAGCCTGAAGCTCGTGCAACTGGGCCTAAGCGGCGCCGCGATGTTCGGGCCAACCGGTGAAGTCCTGCAACCTTCCGAGGTCCTGCGAAAGCGCCCCATCCTGGTCGAGCGAGGAAGCTTCCGTCCCGTCACCAAGGTCAACATCGACATGCTCAAGAGCGCTTATGAGCGCTTCTCCTCCGAACCGGAGGTCGAACCCGGGCAGATCGTTGAGCTAATGGAAATCACGATGAAGAACCTCCTGGCGACGGGAAAGATCGACCTCAACGACTTTCTGGCTCGAGCGGACGTCCTGGCCGCCGCCGGCAAGACCGTGTTGATTTCGGACTACTTTGAATATTATCGGTTGGCAGCCTACCTGACGCGATATACGTCACAGCCGATCGCGGTGACGATGGGCGTCGCGAGCCTCCAGGATCTATTCATGGAACAATACTACGCGGGCCTCGAGGGCGGCATCCTCGAAGCCTTCGGTAAACTTTTCACCAAGGACTTGCGGATTTACGTTTATCCCCTGCGGGATCCGAGTACGGGCCAACTCAGCACCGTGCAGAACATAAAAATGCCCGGTGACTTGCACAGTCTGTACTGCCACCTCGTCGAGCGCGGCCGGATTAAACAGCTCGACAATTTCGACGAAAGCGTGCTGCATATCTTCTCGCGCGATGTCCTGCGGCGAATCAAAGACAGCGACGCCTCCTGGGAGACGATGGTCCCCCCGGAAATTGCTCAGGTGATTAAGGATCGCCTTTACTTTGGTTACCGCGAGGCCGAAGCTCCGGATGACGCCGTGCAGAGGTAGCTAATCCTTCTTCAAAGATTCTGCCCGCTTGAGGTGACGTTTTACTTCCAGGTGGAATTGACCTCGGCCAGCCGGGGGTTAGTCTCACGAACGCGCGGCGATCCTCCAAACGGCGCCGCAGCAAGATCAGTCGTGCTTACGATTGGCTGATCCAAAGCGCCGACTTTTCGGAAGACGCCTGGAAAGCCATCCATCGTGGAAACACCGGGCAAAACGCGGACTCATTTGACTGCGGTGGCCTCGATCTCGATCAGAAACTCGGGTCGCGCAAGGCGGGCCACGCCAATGAGAGTACTCGCCTGCCGGCAGCCCTTCCGAAGCAGGCCATCTAAGAATACATTTCGATTGGCGGAGAAGCCTTCAATGTCGGTCGTGTAAATATTCAACCGGACCACATCCGGCAGGCCAAACCCCGCCGCGCTCAACACCTGCTCGAGATTTTCGATCGCGCGTTTGAGCTGCGCGCCGATATCGCCTACATGGACAGGTTTGCCGTCTGCATCAACTGAAAGCTGTCCAGCACAGTAAAGGACGCGCTGGCCGCCGCTGACTTCATTTGCTTGCACGAACCCCAAAGGGTCCTGCCATTTCCATGGATTGATGATTTTACGTTCCACATTTTCCTCCCGCCTGCATTTGCTTTACACCAACTCCTGCGCCACTGAACGCTTTGGCGCCAAACAATTTCCAAGCCAATCGGTCGGGCGCGCGACGCAAATTACGTTGCCCGGCAATACGTATCCTCCACGCTGTCACGCCGGATGGCAAGGATTTGATCCGCTTTCAGAAGGAAACCCAGAGGATTATGTTGTATTGGTTCAGAGTAATGTTGCTGCTACTTCGAAGGATTCTCAGAAACGGATCAAATTACTCACCATAAGCAAGCCTATTGGAAACTCGCCCGATTCGCACCCGAAGTGACCAGCTATGCCCGGTTGACATGCCCCGCATTCCGTGTGTACCGTGTCGGAATGTCATCTAAACCTGTTGAATCCCCCAGCGCCAATGCGCCGATCGGGGTTGTGATCGAGCGGGCCGGCGACGTCCTGAATTTTACATTAAACAATTCCGAGCACGACAACGAAGTTACTGGCGCGATGTTTGACGCGATGCTCGCCGAGCTTCGCCGTGAAGCAGCGCATCCGAGCGCGCGAGTCTTGCGCCTGCGAGCGCGCGGCAAGGTCTTCTGCACGGGACGCGAACGCGCGGGCCGGGACGCCGCGACGATCCATCACGAATCCGCACGCCTTATCGAATTCAAGCGCGCCTTGCGGGTTTCGCCGTTGATCAGCGTCGCGGAAGTGCAGGGCGACGCGTTCGGCTTCGGTTTCGGCCTCGCAATCGTGTGCGACTTCGTCTACGTCGCCGAGAGCGCAGCCCTGGGATTTCCCGAGATGCATTTCGGCCTTGCGCCGGCCGCCATCATGGCGTACCTCGGCGAATACGCGCTGCCACGCTTCGCGTTTCCACTCGTCCTCTTCGGCGATCCCATCGCGCCGCAACAGGCGCAGCAAATCGGCCTCATCTCGCACGTCAGCCCTGCTGGCACACTTGCGTCCGACGTCGATGCCATCATCGAACGCATCCTGCGTCTCGATCCCAATGCCGCGCGGAACTGTAAGGAATTTTTCCAGACCGCGCAACAGAATTCCTTCGACCAGAACTGCCGTTTGGCCACGGAAGCCTTGACGGTGGGCAGCATGGCCGTGCTCTCGAGGCAGAAGTGAGCTGGCCGTGCCAGTGAACGCAGGAGCGCGACTCGACCGGCTGCCGATTTCCTCGTTCCATCGCCGGATCATGTGGCTGATCGGCGCGGGAATGTTTTTCGACGGTTTCAATATTTATATTGGAGCAACGGTTCTCGGCGCGGCGCTCAAGAGTGGATTTTCCACGCTCGGCCAGAACGCGGAATTCGTCTCCCTTACGTTTGTCGGGATGATGCTGGGATCGTTCGTGACCGGTTTCCTCGGCGACCGCCGCGGGCGGCGCTTCACCTATCAAGCGAATCTCGCGATTTTCGGCTTCGCCTCCATCGCCGCCGCCTTTGCGCCGTCCATGAGGGTGCTGATTTTGCTCCAGTTCATCATCGGACTCGGGCTCGGGGCTGAAAATGTGGTTGGCTATTCAACCTTAACTGAATTTGTCCCTCCGCAATCCCGCGGCAAATGGCTCGGCTTCATGACCGTCTTCGTTGTCACCGGCTTGCCGGTTGCCGCGCTGCTGGGGACGCTCATCGTCCCGCACTTCGGCTGGCGCGCCATGTTCATCATCGGCGGAATCGGCGCGCTCATCGTCTGGTATTTGCGGAAGGCTCTGCCGGAATCGCCGCGCTGGCTGGAATCCGTCGGACGCAACGAAGAGGCGGACGCTTTACTGCGGGCGATCGAAGGCGAAGTTTCACGGCAACATTCCCCGCTGCCAGCGCCAAGGATTTCGCCGCTCGTGAAACATTCGCGGGACCTTTCTTCGCTCCTCAGCCCCGCGATTCTCCCGCGCATGATTGTGGGAGCGGTCACTCTGATCGTCATCAACACGCTGCTCTATGGCTTCGTGACCTGGCTGCCGACGTTCTTTGTGCAGCAGGGACTCAGCATCGCCAAGTCGTTCAGCTATTCGCTCGTCATGGCGCTCGGCGCGCCGATCGGGTCGGCGATTGGCGCTTTCACCGCCGACTACTGGGGACGCAAGCCGACGATCGTCGGCGCTTCGTTGATCACCATCCTGATCGGAAGCTTCTATCCGTTTATCACGCAGTCCCGCCATATTGATGATCGTGGGATTTTCGCTGATCGTTCCGATTTACGTCCTCGTGGCGCTCCTTTTCGCGATTTACATCCCCGAGCTGTTCCCGACGGAAGTGCGGCTGCGCGCCTCGGGCATCTGCAATACGTTCGGGCGCGGCGCGATTATATTCATGCCCTTCGTCGTCGTCGCGCTCTTCAGGTCCCACGGGGTGGGCGGCGTGCTCGTTTTCATGATCGCGCTTCTGATCGTGCAAATCGTCGTCGTCCTCACACTCGGCGTCGAACCGAAAAAGCGCCGCCTCGAAGAGATCGAGGCCGAGCCGTCTGTTACTCCCTTCCCTGCCGAGGTGCGGAATCCATGACCGTCATGCCAATCACCTACGACGCGCAGCTCTTCATCAACGGTGAGTTCACCGACGCCGCGAGCGGCAAGACGCTGGACATCGTCAACCCCGCCACGGGCGTCGTAATCGGGCGGCTCGCCGATGCCGGCGCAATCGATGTGGACCGCGCCGTCACGGCCGCTCAGTACGCCTTCGACGAAGGAAAATGGAGCAGGGCGTCGGTCCACGAGCGTGCACGTGTACTCAACCGCTTCGCCGACTTGTTCGAGGCCGATCTGGAAGCGTTCTACAAGCTCGAGACGCTCAACAATGGCCGCCCGATCGTGGAAACGCGGGCGCAGATCTCGCGCCTTCCGCAGTTCTATCGCTATTTCGCGGCGCTTGCCCTCACTCGCCGCAGTGACGTTATCCCGGTCGAAGGTTCGTACCTGTGCTACACGCAACGCGTGCCGCTCGGCGTCGTCGCGCTGATGACGTCATTCAATCATCCGTTGATGATCCTGTCGAAGAGCCTGGCCCCGGCGCTCGCAACGGGCAATAGCGTTGTCATCAAGCCCTCAGAACAGACGCCGCTCACGACGATTCGGCTCGTCGAGCTTCTGGATCGCGCCGGAATACCGAAGGGCGTCGTCAACGTCGTTAACGGCGTCGGCGCCGAATCGGGCGCCGCGCTCGCCGCTCATCCGAAAATTCGAAAAGTCACCTTCACCGGAAGCACGGAGGTTGGCCGCTCGATCGGTGCCGCGGCCGCGCGCAATTTCGCGGCGGCCACGCTGGAGCTCGGCGGCAAGGGCGCCGTCATCCTCTTCGATGACATGGAGATGGAGCGAGCCGTAAACGGCGCAGCCTTCGCGGCCTTCATCGCCGCTGGACAGACGTGCGTGTGCGGGTCGCGCATCCTCGTCCAGCGCTCCATGTATGCGCCGTTCCTGGAACGGTTTCGAACGAAAGCCGCATCGATCCGGCTGGGCGATCCTGCCGACGCACAGACGCAGCTGGGACCGGTCATTTCGGAAAAGTCGCGGCGGCGCATCCTGGCGATGCTTGACCGCGCCACAGCCGCAGGCGCGAAGCTGCTGACGGGAGGCAAGGCGCCCTCCGCCGGTCTGCCCGCTGGATTTTTCATCGAGCCGACGGTGCTCTACGATGCCGACCCTCGCTCTGAGATCGCACAGGAGGAAGTATTCGGCCCAGTGACCGTCGTCATGCCGTTCGAAGACGAAGCCGACGCGATCCGCATCGCCAATGACACGAGGTTCGGCCTGGCTGCTTCGATCTGGACTGGCGACGTCGCGCGCGCTCACCGTGTGGCAAGCCGGCTGCTCTTCGGCATGGTTTGGGTGAATGACCATCACAGACTCGACCCCGCGTCGCCGTGGGGAGGCTTCAAGGACAGCGGCATGGGCCGCGAGACCGGCATCGAGTCTTTCGATCAGTTCACCGAGGTGCGCGCCGTGACGGTGAATACGTCGGGTGAGACGGTGGACTGGTACCAAAAAGACGGCGCACCGAAACGCCTCAACTAAACAAGTATTGAGGGCTGGCGATATGAGAATCCAGGTCGCGAATTTCATTCGCACCATGTTGTTCGCGGGAGGCGCCTTGGCGATTGCCTCACCGGCGTGGTCTCAAAGCGCCGACACCATTCTGGTGAACGGCAAGATTTTGACGGTCGACAGCCAATTCTCAACTCGTGAAGCCATTGCCATACGCGACGGCAAAATTACGGCGGTTGGCAGCAACTCTGAGGTTAGAAAACAAGCGGGTCCGCGGACGCGCGTGATCGATCTGCAGGGACGCACGGTAATCCCCGGCTTCATCGATTCCCATATCCACGCGATTCGGGCAGGCCAGACGTTCACGACCGAGGTGAATTGGGTCGGAGCAACTTCCATAGCCGAAGCGATGAACCGGATCCACGAAGCTTCGCTGGCGAAGAAACCTGGCTCCTGGCTGATCGTCGCGGGCGGCTGGCACGCGGAGCAGTTCAAAGAAAAGCGCAGGCCAACGCAGGCGGACCTCGTGGCGGCAGCGCCGAACAATCCCGTTTACGTGCAGCTTGGTTACGATTGGGAAGTGATGACGCCCGCGGGATTTGCAGCCATGAACATCAACAGCGACGCCGACCTGCCGCGTCCCGGCAGGCTGGAAAGAGACGCGAACGGCAAACCAACGGGAGCGATTGAAGATGGCGGCGGCTTTGATGTGGCTATCGCGCTTTTTGACAAACTGCCTCATCCGACATTCGATGAACAAGTTGAGGGCACGAAGAAATTTTTCCGCGAGATGAACCGGCTCGGCGTGACCGGAGTCGGCGATCCGGGCGGAAATAATCTCGACCCTGAAAATTATCAGCCTCTCTTCAAGGTCTGGCGGCAGCATCAATTAACGATCCGAGTCGCCTATAGCCTGTGCGGTCCGACTCCCGGCAAGGAATTTGAAGAGTTGAAAAGTTTGACGCAAATGCTGCCGCAGGGCTTTGGCGACGACATGCTGAAGTTCAACGGCATCGGGGAACGCGTCACCTGGGGCATGAACAATAACGACCATCCGACCGCCGAGGACAAAGAGAAGTATTACCAGATCGTCCGCTGGGCCGCGCAAAAAGGGATGGCGGTCACAATGCATTGGCCGAAGGACGAAACCGCTGACACGCTGCTTTCCATTTATGAGCGCGTGAATGCCGAATTTCCCATCGGGGATTTGCGCTGGTCGGTCGCCCATCTGACGAATGCGTCGCCCCAGAATCTGCGGCGGATGAAAGCCATGGGCGTGGGCTGGACCATCCAGCGCCCGAACGCCGCATCGGTGGAAAACGCCAAGGAACTCGGCGTGAACATGGGTGCGGGGACTGATGCGCATCGCGTGGCTTCTTACAATCCATTCACCGCGCTGCAATGGTCGCTCGTTGACAGCAAGAACGCCGGCGGCGTGCAGCGCGGACCCGAGCGATCGCCGACGCGCGAGGATGCGCTTCGAGCTTACACGATTGGCAGCGCATGGTTTTCATTCGACGAAAACAAACGAGGCTCGCTCGAGCCAGGAAAGCTCGCCGACCTTGCCGTTCTGACGAGGGACTACATGACGGTGCCGGCGGATCAGATCGGCGGCATCGAATCGCTGCTTACGATGGTCGGCGGAAAGTTTGTTTACGCGGCCGGCCCGTACGCCCACCTCGAAAGTTCTCATTAGGAATCGCATTTGACTATAGAGGCGCGTGTTTGGAGTAGTCGGAGAAAATAGGAGTGAACACTATGGACCGGCGAAAATTCCTGGGGTTGGGAGCGATGGCTTCGGGAATGCTCCTGACAAGCAAAATCAGAATTGCGCCACCCGTTGCTGCGCAAGGCGCGCCGGGAGAAATTGTCGAAACATCGGCCGGAAAAATTCGCGGGCTTGCCCAAAGCGGCGTTCTCGCCTTCAAGGGAGTTCCTTACGGTGCGCCTACCGGGGAAAGCTCCCGGTTCATGCCTCCCGGGAAACCTCAGCCCTGGGCCGGCGTGCGCGATGCGTTTGAGCTGGGATTCCGGTGCCCGCAGATAACGGGAGGGGTGATCCCCGAAGTCGCAGCAGTTTACGGAACGGAGGCCATGAGTGAGGACTGCCTGGTCTTGAACGTATGGACGCCGGGAACAGGCCATGCGCGCAAACGACCGGTGATGGTCTGGCTGCATGGCGGGGCGTATTCGTTCGGATCTTCAGGATACACCATATACGATGGCGCGAACCTCGCCCGAAAACAGGATGTCGTTGTGGTCGGCGTCAATCATCGCCTGAACGTGTTTGGTTTCCTGTATCTCTCCGAAATCGGCGGAGAAAAATACGCTCATTCGAGCAACGTCGGAATGTTGGACCTTGTGGCAGCGCTCGAATGGGTGCGCAACAACATCGGCGCTTTCAGCGGCGATCCAGGGAACGTCACGATTTTCGGGCAGTCCGGCGGCGCGGGGAAAGTAAGTTGCCTGATGGCGATGCCGTCCGCGAAGGGATTGTTTCAACGCGCCATTATTGAAAGCCGCCCGAGTGAGAAGGGTTTGCCGCGCGGCGAGGCCTCCAAAGCCGCGGAAGTGTACCTATCCAGATTAGGATTGAAACCGAATCAGATCGATCAGGCGCAGAAGCTGCCAGTGGAACAGCTTGTGGCGGCAATGGGCGGGCGCGGCACGCCGGAGAATTCCGCCCTCAAGCTTGAGCCAACCGTTGATGGCCAGTCGCTCCCCTGGGGCATGTTCGATCCCAAAGCCACGGAACTCTCCGCGAATGTGCCGCTCCTGACCGGCTCCGTCGAAACCGAAATTGCGTTCTTCCCAAATTCGCCGCTCGATCCGATGGATGACGCAACGCTGCATCAGAAAGTGAAGCAAACATTGAGAAATGCCAGCGACTCGCAAGGGGATCAGTTGATCGCGGCCTACCGGACGGGCCGGCCCAACATCGCCAATACGGACTTGTATTTGATCCTCGCATCAGACGCGACGTTTCGGCAGGCAGTTTTTGCGGAAGCGGAACGCAAGGCCGCCGAAGGAAAGGCGCCGGTTTATATGTATTACTTCACCTGGCATTCGACAGCGCGCGACGGCAAACTGAGGGCTTTCCATACCATCGAGATCCCATTCGTGTTCGCCAATCTAGACGCGGGGAAGCCGATGACAGGCTCTGGAGAGGACCGGCAAGCCCTGTCGGACCGGATGAGCAATGCCTGGGTTGCGTTCGCGCGCAGCGGCAATCCCAACCACGCGGGACTTCCGCACTGGCCTGCCTTCACCAATGCAGAGCGCGCCACGATGATTTTTAACGATGAATGCAAAGTCGTGAACGACCCGAATGGCGACGAGCGAAAAATGCTGCGCTCCTTGCTCGGCAATACCTGAGGGCGCGAAAAATTGCTGTCGCCACGCGTCCGTATTTTCCGGACTGACTGACGTTCATGAAAAATCCGATGGATTCGCGCCGCCCGCGCTTGAAAGCGGATCGGGTCGGGTGTATGTTTCCGGGCGGGTGAAAAGTCACAACGGAAATTTTTAACTCAACAAAATGCGTTCGTGCGTTTGCAGACATTACTTTCAAGCAGAAAAGCGTCAGGCAGGCCATCCACCATCTAAGGAGAATTGACAATGAAAAATTCGGACGCACCGGCGCCAGGTTCCGCTCTCGGAAGGCGAGACTTCATGAAAATCGGTGTCGGCGGTGCGATGATGACCGCGCTTCCTGCTGCTTTGCCGGCGCAGACGAAAGAGAAAGGCGTGGACTGGTGGGACGCGCGCCCCGGCAAGAACGGAATCGGGAAACCTGTCGCGATCGACTGCCACTCGCACTGGTCGCCCGAGCCTTACAACAAAGCTTTGGCTGATTTGGGAAAGCCGATTGAGAATAACTATCCGCTCAACTACGACCTTGAAAAGCGCGTTCAGTGGATGGACGAACACGAAGTCCAGATGCATTGCTTGACGCTGTCCGGCTCGATGCCTTGGCAATGGACGTCGGCGGAACAGGGCGCGCATCTCGCGCAGATCATCAATGACACGGGAATTGAAGTGCACAAAAAGTATCCCGACCGCTTTGTTTTGGGCATCGAGATACCTATTCGCGATCCGCAACTGGCCCTGAAGGAATTGAACCGCGTCGCAGGAAAGCCGGGCGTGCGCGCCGTCCACCTGCCGGATTCGATGGAACGGCACGATTACATCATCGATCCGAACTTTGAGCCCGTCCTGGCAAGGATTGAGGAATTGGGCCTCCCGATTATTTTTCATCAGATGGATGGAATCCCCAACAATTACGGAGGCGACAGAGTTTCCGGGCCGCCCAATCTGGCGGCCGGCATCGACGCCCCCACCGATCACACCGTGCTGGCAATGAAATTAATGATGTCCGGGATATTGGACAAATACGCGAATCTGCAAATGGTGTTGCCGCACGCGGGAGGCGCCTTCCCCTATCTTGCCGGAAGGATCGAGCATTTCTTCTCTCATTTCCCCGGACAGCATGTCACGCTGGCGCGCCCTTACAGAGAGTACTTGCGGCGGTTCTACTACGACTATTTGATTTACTATCCGGAGGCGTTCCGCTTCCTGGTCACCATGGTCGGGACCGACCGCATCGTCGTTGGTACGGATATTTTCGCCGCGAGGGACGTCGAATATCCAAACGAAGTCCTCGACCAGTTTAACTTCCCGGTCGCGGAGCGCGACCTGATCTTGAAAGGGAACGCGATCAAGCTTTTGCATCTCTGAGGTGAGTAGCGCAGGCTTCACAGGCTGCGGAGGTTGAATTGTGAGGCGCGTACGCCCGGGCGTAGCCAAACCCCACAGGCTAAACGGCTTGTTGAAAAAATGATTTATTTTGTCATTCCGAACGAAGTGAGGAATCTCTCTCTGGTTTAAATGCAGGGAAAGAGAGATTCCTCGGCGCGCAGCGCGCCTCGGAATGACAAAAATATGGGTTTTTCCGCATCTTGTGAAGCCTGCGTCATTGAAACGCGCTCGCTACCGGCCATCCACCAACTTGAATTTCTGAATGCGCTTGCCGGTGCCTACCTCGGTTACATAGAGGTTGCCCTTCGAGTCCACCGCCAGGAAATGTGCGTACGTAAATTCACCCGGCTGGCGTCCCACGCGGCCGAAACTTGAAAGGATCTGCCCGCTGGCGCGATCGAGGATATCGATCTTCTCGTTGTCTTGATTGACCACGTACAAGTACTTCTGCCCCGGATCGCGAGAAAAACCTATCCACACGGCCGATCCAAGCGCGCCGGGCTCGTGCTCAGGACCCGCCGGGAGCTTGGACATCGGTTCGAACTCGACCGGAATGTACTTTTGAAAGTTACCCATTTTATCGAATACCTGGATTCGGTGGCCCCTCCGGTCGCAGACGTAGACCAAGCCATTGTTGTCCATGGTTACGCAATGCAGCACAGGCACGAACGCGTCGCCAGTTTCGGCCTCCGTGCGGTGCAAGTCCCATTGGCGCAGGAACTGCCCGCTGCGATCGAACACCGCGATGCGGTGGTTGCCGCCGGGAGTTTCGCCGTCGGCAACGTAAACGTCGCCGTTCTTGGGATCGATCGCTATGCCCGCGGGTTTGAAGAACGCTGAGTGGCTGGAGTTTAGAGCTTTTCCTTTGGTCGTGCCGTCGGAAGAATCGACGACGCCCCGCTTTCCGATCTGGAGCAAGAGTTTGCTTCCATCGTGCGAGTATTTCTGCACGATGCCGTCGCCGGTGCCGGTCACCCACACGTTATCTTCCGAGTCCACCGTGCAGCCGTGAGGGGTGTTTGGAGTCACGTCCGGATCGCCGAAGGAATTCACCACGTTGCCCTCGGGATCCAACTCAATCACCACCGGCGCCTGATGCCCGGCGTCCAGATCGTTGTCCGTCAAATCGCGCCGGTTCAGGATGAACACATGGTCCCGAGAGTCAATGCAAGCACCTCCGATTCCCCCGGTCACCCAGAGGTTCGGCAATGGCTTGGGCCACGCAGGATCGACTTCGAACCTGGGCGCTTTGCTCTGTGCGTGCAATGGCCCGAGACACAAAAATCCTATTGCGATGGCCAGTCCTGCGGACGCCGCTGCCATTCGAACGAAATTCGATTTCCTTTTCATTTTGTCCCTTGGTTGACGGATTGCGCCGCGATATTGCGCGCGGGTGCGAGATAAAACTGGGCGAGCTAACTACATGTGGTCTTTCATATTAAACACTGTGTGCGGCTTGTTATGGACATACGTCGCGACGTCATACGCCTCTTGCGGCGTGAGGCTGTCAGGATCATTCTGCGGCATGTTGTGTTGCACAAACGCGGCCATCTTGGGTATTTGGTTCATGCCGGCGCCGTCGCTGTACGAATCCGGCCCCCAAAGGGCCGGGACCGCTGGAGGTTTTCCCGCACCTTCCGCGCCATGGCAAATGGCGCATTGTTGTACGTAGATCTGGCTTCCCTTCGCGGCGTCCCCATTAAGTTCAGGAAGATTGACGAGACCGCGTCCCGGGAATGGACGGCCGGTCACTTGATCCTTGGACAGCCACTGCGCGTAAGCGACTAACCCCGTCATCTCCGGGCCGTCGTTTGGAACGCGGTGCCCAGTTTCGCTGCGCTGGAAGCATTGCTCGATCCGCTCTTCAAAGGTGATGACGGTTTTTTCGCGGTCCCGGTACATCGGAAATATTCCGGGAAGTCCGACCATCGGCATGCCCTTCGATACTGTGCCGCCATCGATATGGCAATGCGTGCAGCTCATCTTGTTGCCGACGTAGCGCTCCGCATATTTTGGCGTCTCATTGAAAACGTGAAGGCCCAGGCGGATGCTGTCGCCCAACGGTCCCGCAGGAATCGTCGCGGGGTCCGGCGCTACCCAAGCCTTTGAGGTGTCAGCAGCCTGCGGAGTCCGCGGCGCCCCAAAGCTGACCGAGCTTGCAGAGAACAGAATGAGGACGGAAAAACACAAAGCGACGACCAACCCACATCGGATGGCGATCACTCGAATCATGGACATCCTCCCCAGGCAAGGTCAGATTGCGATCCCGTAGCGGCTATTCTACCGCTTTCGCGTTTCCGGAGTGTAGTGCGTTCCGAGGTACTGGATAATCTTTTGCGCAGTATCATCGGGGATCGACGCGCCGTACGTTTTTCTCATCTTGTTGACTTCGTCCGACCACGCTTGCGCCGGCATTACCGGTTGCATCGTGATGTAACGCGGGCTGTGGCAGAGTTCGCAGTTGTTCTCGACATCGTTTTTTCCGTCGCCCGCGGCGAGTTCAGGATAATAAATCGGGTACTGGCCCGCATCATAGGTGGCATCGGTGGAAGCGATGTTCGGCAACATTTGGTGAATCGTTTGCGGACCCGCCGGCGTGTAATATCCGGCGCGGAAATCAGCGTAAATCCCTCGCGCGGCCAATACGGAGAGTGCAATAACCGCCACCAAATACCATTTTCGTCTAAGCATCAACTGCCTCTCTCAGCTCGCGTCCCCAACCACGATTTCCTGGCGTTCGATTTTGTTCCACAGATACCCGCCGGGGTTCCAGACCCCTTCGTCGGGTTGTACATTTCCCTTCGCGTCCGTCGCGCGAACCGCCAACTGGTAACGCCCGGCGGTTTTGGGAGTCCAATCGAGCGACCAAGTGCGGAAGGAATATTCCCCCGTGTCCATTTCGAGATGGGACTCGCTCCAGTTCGCTCCATCGTCAGTGGAAACTTCGACTTTTTTTATCGCACCGTAACCACTGAAAGCGATTCCCCGCAAACGCAACGGAAACCCGGCAGGGATTTTCGTTGAACCATCCGGGGAGATGAGGAACGACCGGACCGGCATCTTGGCGACGGGGACCGTCGCGACCTTTCCGGATTTCAATTCTTCCGGGGTTGTGGTGCCGCGCGGCGTGTCGGGAATTCGATACGCCGTTTTCATCCAGAAATTATCGTCCGGCGCATCGAGGACGCGTATCCAGGAAAGACTCTTCACGTAGTACGTTGCGAAATAGCCGGGCACAATCAGGCGCGCGGGAAAC
Organism: uncultured Acidobacteriota bacterium; assembly: GCA_963833595.1. Taxonomy (GTDB): domain Bacteria; phylum Acidobacteriota; class Terriglobia; order Acidiferrales; family UBA7541; genus Palsa-360. The sequence goes on from CAWHYM010000013.1 coordinate 385,284, forward strand.
CCGTTGAGCATCGGCAACGGCTCGCCGTTCATTGCGTAAGCGACCAGACATTCGTCGATGACGGGATTCGTCAAATCGAGCGACTTCATGAACCGGTTCGAGCCGAAGCCCTTGGGTCCCAAACCTTTGTCCAACCCTTCGAATTGCACTTGCACCGAGCCGTTCTTCACTCCAGCGGCATCGAGAATCTCGCGGAGTTTCACGCCTGTCCACGCGGCGTTACCCATCGCGCCGTTTCCCCACTGCCCTCCCGCGACTCGCGGTTGCAGCCGGCTGCGGCTATTGCCGGAGCATTGGTTCACCGCGGCAAGCGATACGCTCTTGAATCGAGCAACCAGTTCCGGAAAGCTGAGCGTCAGCGGGCGTTCGACATTTCCTTCCACGTGCAGGCGCCACGCTTTCAAATCCACCGCATTGGGGATGGTCTGAAGATGCCAGCGGACAAAAAATGCATCGTTGGGCGTGAAGGTCGACAGAAAATAATGGCGCGGAGTTTCCAGTTGCACCGGACGGTCGGTCAGAAGAATGAGAGGCGCCTTTTGAGGGTACGTGGCAAACTGCCCCGGCGATGTCCAATACGGATTTGCGCCAGGCCCGGTAAATTCAGGGGCCGGTTGCTGGCCCGATGGCTCCTGCCCCGCCGCGTTCGGTTCAGCAAGAATCTGCCCGGCTGCCAAAGCGGCGCTTGCGGCGCCGAGCGTTTTCAACCAACGACGTCTCGTAATACCCAACTTAGAATCCTCCATTCCGTCTCGATATCGAGTATTCTTCGCCCATCGTCTATCCAATGGCCATGTAACTATAGTGGCCGTCGCTCTGCAGGACAGCAAGCGCCGACGCTAATGCCGGCACCATGATGACGCCAGGATGTATGTGGGCTTGCATGTCTTTTGCGACTTCTTCCGGCTGTGCGGACAAACTGAATTGCTTGATGACCGATCGCGCCGCCTCTTCGATGGAAGTGTGGCAACTCAAGAATCGCACGCCGTGCGCTTGCAGGCCCTGAACGCTGAAGTCCTGGTAGGCGGAGTCCGGGCTGCTCGGGTCGTCGGAGGCATACTTCATGGATGAGCTGGCACTGCTCGGATAAAAAATGTTGCGAACGGCGGGCTCTCCGGTCTTGGGATCGTTTACTTTCACAAACTCTCCGATTCGGTACTTCTGCCAGACGTAGTCATCGTAATTAAACAAGTTTGCGGGCCCGTTCAACGCACAGACAATTTGGACCTGATCGGGGGCGATGCCCATGCCAAAGCGCAGTCCATTGAGGGTGTTCTTCGAGGTCCTCAGGGCCCTGCCGTCACTGATGCTGAAGCCGTGCAAGGCCTGCTTGATGCGCCGCGGCGAATGCGTCAGCGCATCGAACTCCGCGGCCTGTTGCCAATCGGTCTTTTTCCACACGTATTGGGCATGCACCGGCTCGTTCCACATTGTTGTGGCCGCCGCAGCAACCGCTCCACCCAGCAGAGATCGGCGTGAGAATTCGTTCATGGATTCTTCTCCTTGGGTCGTACCGGCCCGAAGACGTCCGCGTGATTTCCAACGGCCATAAATCATACCCTCGTGTGTCATTCGTCGTCCACCACTCGATGCATTGCGCCTCGCTGCTTGCATCAAACCCCGCCAGTACAATCAGAAATGTGATATGGTCGAGGCAATCTTTGGAGGCTATCGATGAAAACTCGAGGTTTGTTCAGTGCGATTGCGTTCGCCCTTCTGATTTTTGTTTCCCCGCTTTTTGCTCAAACCGGCGGTAAAGAAACCAAAGTTATGATTCGCGCGATCGCGCGCGATGCCAAAGTCATTGGAACGCACGTGGGTGGCGCGCGGATCACCGTTCGGGATGCCGCCACCGGAGAAATCCTCGCGCAAGGAATTCAGAAAGGCGGGACGGGCGATACGGACACGATCATGAAAAAACCGCGGACTCGTGGGATGACTGTCTATGATACCCCGGACTCATCCGGATATCTGGCCGTGTTGCACCTGGAAAAACCGACTGTCGTGGAAATATCGGCGGAAGGGCCGCTCGGCAACGCGCAGGCCACGCAACGCTCGTCGAAGACCCTCCTTTTGGTGCCGGGCGAAGATGTGCTGGGCGAAGGGATTCTCCTTGAGATTCACGGCTTCATTGTAACTTCGCTTGCGCCGCTGCCCGATGCCAAGGTCAAGGCAGGATCGCCATTTGAAGTTCGAGCCACCGTTACAATGGCCTGCGGTTGCCCGACGGAACCCGACGGCCTGTGGGACGCAAACAAGATTCGCGTGGTCGCGCGACTTCTCCGGGACGGCAAAGTGGAATCGGAAATCCCGATGACGTATGCCGGAGTGCAAAACACGTTTCATACGGATGTGCCCGTCACCGCGGCTGGCCCGATGGAATTGCAAGTGCTCGCCATGGATCCGGGAAGCGCCAATTTCGGGATGACTCGGGAAGCCATCGCCATTATTCCGTAGTTGCGGCGGGGCTGAAATTGAGAGCGGCGTTCTCCGGCAATGCCGCGCGGAACATTATCAATCAATTACTGTTGGCATATTATTTAAATCCAGACATTCCGGTCAATACGAATAATTTTGTTGTCGCTGTCCGCGCTTGGTGGTAACAATGTGCCCAGAAGCGCTGGCAGCGCTATCCCATTCCCTCAGAATCTTCATGGAGCAACATTTATGAAGCGAGCCGCGATTCGTGCACACGCAACCGTTGAAGCGAATGCGCCCCTGGACAGCGCCTCGCAGGTGTCCCGCGCAACGCTGGGCCTGCGGGAAATGCTGCTCCGCGGCGCGTTGCGGCCCGGTCAGCGAATTTCCGAAATTCCTTTGTCCGCAAAGCTCGGCGTTTCCCGCACGCCATTGCGCCTGGCTTTCGAGAAATTGGAGCACGAAGGCCTGGTCAAAGCGCTGCCCCATTCCGGCTTCGCCGCCAGCGAGTTCAGCATTTCCGATATCTGGGATGCGATTGAGACCCGAGGCATCCTGGAAGGCGCCTCTGCCCGGCTCGCAGCCGAACGATTGAACAATCCCGCTCAACTGGAACCCCTGCGCAAAATCAATCGCGCCATGGATGAAATTTTGACGATGGACAACGAAAGTTTCACTCAGTACCTCAATTTGAACGAAGCTTTCCATGCAGCCATCCTGGACCTCGCCAATAACCAAATCCTGCGGCGCGCAATAGAGCAGATCTACAAGTCCCCGTTTGGCTCCCCAAGTTCACGCGTGATCCTGGCCAAAACTTTGGCCGGAGCGAAGGATATCATCCACATCCCGAGAGAGCATCACCGGTCGCTCATCGATGCTATCGAACACCGGGAAGGAGCGCGCGCGGAAAGCCTGGGGCTCGAGCATGCCCGGCTGACGCGAAGATATCTGGAAGAAGCTCTGGCAGACCGGGCCTTCCTGGAGACCATTCCTGGAGCCCGCCTGATCAAGATTCGGAGCGCAGCCCGGACTTGACCTGGGCCGCGGAGTGAATTCCTGTATTTGCACACGAGTGTTAGTGTCCCGCTAGCACTCCTCCGTGAAACGGTAGTATTCTGAATTCACAATCGAATTTGCACATGGAACGTCCCGGGAGATTGCATGGAGCGCGCTCCAACTATAAGCGAAATTATCGACAAGCGGTCCATGAGCCGCTATCAGATTTGGACCATGGCTCTGTGCGGCCTGGTCATCGTGCTCGACGGCTTCGACACGCAGAGCATCGGTTTCCTCGCGCCGTCCATGGCAGAAACCCTGCGCGTCCCGGTAAAAACCTTCGGTCCCATCTTCGCTGCCGCGCTCGTCGGCTTGATGATCTCTTCCATGTTGTCCGGCCCAATCGCCGACCGCTGGGGACGGAAAGGGCCGATCGTCGCTTGCACGTTGATCTTCGGAACATTCGCAATGCTCACGGCCCGTTGCACCTCTTTTAACGAATTACTCGCTTTCCGATTCCTGACCGGCCTTGGCCTGGGCGGCGCGTTGTCCAATTCCGTGGCGCTCATGTCCGAATACGCGCCAAAACGCCTGCTCGCAGTCATCGTGAGCATGATGTTTTGCGGGATGCCCGCCGGGGCCGTCCTGGGAACTCAGGTGAGTGCGGTGATGCTTCCGCGCTGGGGCTGGCAATCGGTCTTCTACGCGGGAGGGATCTTGCCGCTCACGCTGGCCCTGCTCCTCATCGCGATCCTTCCCGAATCGGTGCGCTACCTGGAAGTGTCTGGCGCGAACCAGCGAAAAATCTCAAAAATTCTGGCTCGAATTTCGCCCGATCTTGCGGAAGCACCGGTCTCCCGCTCCCAGCATCAGGATCAGCGCAGAAACGCTCCGGTCATCAACTTGTTCACCGAAGGCCGCGCGACCGGAACGATTCTGCTGTGGATTCCCTACTTCATGAATCTTTTGATTTTGTATTTCGTCGTGTTCTGGCTGCCCGCGCTGCTTCGGCAAACCGGCAAGCCGGTCTCCGCAGGCATCACAGCGATCATGTTGTTTAGCGTCGGGGGAATTGCGGGATCCTTCGTCGAGGGCGCTTTCATGAACCGCTGGGGCGCCTTCACGGTCTTGCTGACGGAGTTCGTTTGCACCACCCTGCTCATCGCTTCTCTGGCATTCTCGAATTCGTTTCCGCTCACGATGACGATCACGTTCGTTCTGGGTTTCGTGGTGCAGGGCGCACAGGGAGGCCTTTCCGCCGTCGCTGCCACGTTCTACCCGATCTCGATCCGATCCACGGGTATCGGCTGGTGCCTCGGAGTCGGACGCATCGGGTCGATTGTGGGACCCATGCTTGGCGGCGTGATGCTGAAGCTGGATTGGAGTCCGCGCGAAATTTTTCTTGCCGGATCGATTCCCGCTCTGTGCGCCGCGGCTGCAACCTACATGAGCCTGCGGCTGCGAAGCAATTTGCCTGCAGAGCAACAGAACGCCGATCTCGCCGAAGAATCAGCCGTATTGCACTGATGAATTCACTCGTGGGGCGCGCAAATCTCAGCTTCGGAGGCCACAAACCGCGATTCTAGCCCACTCGCTCGCCCACTCAAAATGCGGGTTCTCTTTGGCAATAATGGCGATGCGGGCATCCTGGCACGTAGAGGTGGGGGCGCCCGGAAAATTGCGGGCACCCCCATGGACTCCTACACAATCCCAGCTAAAAGTGAAACTTGATGCCGCCATAGGCCGTAAACGGGGCGGCGGGGTAAGCCAGAGTGTATCCATTAGCAGGCGTGCTGAAATATCCGCCGGAGGAGATGTACTCGTACTCGTTGTACTGCCTGTTGAGGACATTGAGGGCGGTGAATTGAAATTCCATGAACCGTAGGGAGCACGAATGCTGAGGTTCAAGGTTCCGTACGCGGGCATGGTCTGGTTGCTGGGAATCGGGCCATTGGAACCGGGGACATCAATAGCGCCTTGTTGTCGAACAGGTGCTGCGGATCCGACAAATTGAAAGGCAGCCATCGGCTCGACACTCAGATTGCGGGTGAGCTTAAATGAGTAATACGCGCCGGATTGAACAATGGAATTCGGCACATACGGCACCGGCGAACCACTATACGTAGTGATGGTGGGACGAGACTGGTTTGGTATGTCGTGTACTTGGCGGTCTCGATGTTGCCATTCAAAAAGACGTGCAGATTCCTGATTGGGTCCTCGTCGAAAAAGAAGTTTAGGCCCTGGTACAACGAGGCGCCGTTCGCGGAGATCGGTGTCGCCGTTGGCGAGGCCGATGTCGATTTCCTGGCTTCCATAGTAAGCATGGAAGTAGTCGGCCCCGAAGAGCAAGCCATTGCGCCAGCCCGAGCCTTCAAAATGAGTCTTGAAACCCGACTGGGTGTATTCCCCGCGCGATAGGTGATAGCTGGCAGGGTCCACTGACTGGAAGAGCCCGCCGCCGCCGCCCATCGCGGGCGCGCGCAATTCCTCCTGAAAGTTACCGTAGAAGGTGAGCCAGGAATTCGCGCGAACGGAGACGTCGAAGGAAGGCTCGAACCCGCTGCGGTTCTCGATCGCGTCGGGACAGTCTCCTTGATTTTTAACAAGGCTAGAAGAAGGTACGCCAACGGGATTTAGGGAGTTGGTGTATGCGCACGAAGTGCTTAAAACCGCGCCCGGAGCCAAGGTAAAGTCCTGGAAAACTCCCGTGGAATAGCCCGTTTGGAAGTCCACATAACGGATTCCCGGAGTAATGTAAAGGAATGAGATGGGATGAAACGTGTCCTGGAAGAAAAGGGCATAATCATCCTGGTTGAAGTAGGAGGACCTCACTTTCCCCCCAGCATTCAGAATATGGTCAAAGGGGTCACCGCCATCGGCGGGATTGTAAAAGTTATTGCGGCTGTTGTAGAGCGCATGCAGGAAATAGCCGCCCACGGCGAAGGTGTTGAACAAGTAATGCTTCGTCAGTGAGATCTGGTCGCCGATCGTGTTGGTGTGCGGATCGTTGTATTCATCCTGTTGCGGCCCGAGCGAATAGACATCCTGGGTCCGGTAGTGAGATCGCCCGATGTGCATGTACCAGGACATGTTCTCGATCGAGGTAGAGTCATCCACGTGGATGTTCTCGCGCGCGTAGACCAGGCCCATTTCATTGGTATCGTATTTGTTATAGTTGTCATACGGTAATGAGCTGTAGTAGCCGGAAGTTTGCTCGCTGTATAGCGTGCCGGTCGGCTGACCGTTTACCGTGATTCCCTGGATGGGCGCGAGGGGAATCACCTGGGCGCGGTAACCGCCGGCATGCGCGAAATAGCCCCCAATTTCGAAGCTATCCTGATGGTAAGTTTTTATGGTTTTATTGTAGAGTGCCCAGTCCTTGCTGGGATTGCCGAAGTTGTCGCCGTACCCCGCGCGGAAATCGTCGCCCATGTCTCCGCCACCCGAAAAAACTGTGGACCACCCGTGGTACACGCCAGAGGCCAGGTTAAACACGAGATTCTTTTGATTGTAGCTGCCATACGTGAGGGTGATGTCGCCGTGGGCCTTATTGCTTGGCTGCACGGGAGTGAATTCCACCGAGCCGCCTATGTTGGTATACCAGCGCTCATCGGGAGCCCCGGGGCCGTAGGTCACATTGACGTTCTGGAACATGTCCCGTCTCCGGAAGAGTGGGAGATTGCCACAAGCTGGTGGCGGGATCGACAATCGGGACGCCGTCAAGCGTAATACCTAGCGAACCGCCGCCGGTGAACCCACCGTAGCCGCCCCAGCCCTGATTGATGCCGTTCAGGGTGACGGTGTATTTGGTGGCCCCGGTATTGCCGTACCCAGAGACGTTGGCGCCCGGGGAGAGCGCGATGATCTGCGCGGCGCCGGCCACCGGGCCGGCAACATCCATCTGTTTGCGGTCGAGCACGCGAACAGTCTGGTCAGATAGAAAAACTTGCTGCTGCGAGGGTTGCAGCGTCGCCCCTGGCATTTCGGTCTCATTCACCGTCATGGACTCAGAGACGGACTTCACTGACATCGAAACATTCGAGGTCAGCATCTGGCCGGACTGGAGCTGCAAATTATCTCGATGGAAGGCCTCAAAACCGGCTTTAGCCACGTCGAGGGTGTAAGTCCCTGCCGACAATCCCGAGATCTCAAATTCGCCACTTGCGTCGCTCGTGGCATGTGTCGCAGCGCTCGTGCCGGCATTTGTAAGAGTAATCTCGGCATTGACGATCGCCGCCCCTGAGGGGTCCAGAACCTTGCCATTCACCCCGGCGGAATTTTGCGCCAGGACAAGGGGAGCGCTATAGAGCAACACTAGAAACACGAATAGTAACTTCTTCACGAGAATGTTCCCTCCAGTCAGAATATTATTATCCAGTTACTACACACCCCTGCTTATCTTCCAGAAGCGGCCTGGAAACACCCTTCTGGAGAACAAGCAGATTCGTGCCTGCTAGTTACGCTCAGGCTAAAGCAATGTGAATTGTCTGTAATAAGAATGTCCGGCGAGGGAGGAAGGGCCAGCCGGATTCCTACTTGGTGGACACGCCAGCAGACTGGCAAACTCGGGCAGTACCTGCTTAATTAATGTTGTCGCCTTCGTAATTCGAGTAAACGCCGGTTCACGTATGCGGAGTCCGCAAAAGACGGACTTTATTGCTCTTGGCAGTGGCTCGACTTCCAGACCTGATCGAAGAACGGTTGTGCGCTGGGATCGACTGGGAGATCGCCCAGGTAGACAGGCTGCTCGCCCTTCAGGTCCACGACGAGCATCTTTCCGTTGTGGTTGTGAAACGTGAACCGCTGCTCCGGTTCGCCATCCGTCGGGTCCACGGGAACAAAATGCCCATCCTGGCAATGAAATCGGCCGCCGAACGCATAGCTGGAAAACCCTTTAGCTGCCTGGTCCAAGGGCATGTCACCTGCCGGATGATAGAGCAAGCTATCGCCACTCCAATCGAGAGTTCCGGATGCGCCGCTATTCAAATGGAATGTCACAGATGCCACCACCTTGGGTGATGAGGGCGCTCTTACTTTGTCCGGCAATTCCAAATACGGAGTCGTTACGACAGGCGCCGGCGGCACGACGGGCGCAGTGGCCTTCGCAATTTCCGATGGGAGCACGGGAATGTCTATGGCGCCGGTCAGGCCCGAGGACACATCGAGAACCACTAAGCGTATCCTCCGAGTGTCCGCCGCCGGCATCATGGCCACGTGATACGGAATCCCGCTCGACTGCCAGTTATGGAATACATCACCAGAAATTGTTTTCGGTAATTCCGTCTCGTTGAATTTGAAAATCGTATCCTTCTTAGCAAATTCGCAATCGGCGACTCGGACATTCAGGTTGTAGGAACCGCCCTCTTGAACGGAACCTAGCCCTGCCGCCGATATCAAGAGCATGTATTGGAGGCCACCAGGCGTATTTCCGTATTTGCCCGGAGAAACGGTCTGCACGGTCAAAGGGATGGTCGTCGAGGGCAATTGGTCGGCGCACGCCCGCCGCAGGTGATCCTCCGGTTGCAGTTTCTTCGCGAGCGAGGCCGCATCCAGCGCATAGTAACCGCGGCGATAGGTAAGCTTCACCCCTGGCCGCGATGTCTTCACGACAATCTTGTGATACCTCCCGTCCCAGTTGACATTCTGAGGGTAGAACGACATTTCGTAATACGAGGAACTGTCATTGAGCGCTGTCATTACACAGCCGGCCAGGTCGTTGCGGTTCTTGCACGCTTTGCCCCCGGTATCACGGGCAATCTCCTCCATGGTCCCTTGAGATTGCTGGAGATCGATGTCTTCTTGGTTCAGCTCGTCGCCGAACTGAGGGCCGGTCATTAGCGATTGGGGGCGGCCAACATTCTCGGAAGCCGATAAAACCTGATTCAACTCGATCCCGCGAACATCCATCGGATACACGGCCACTTGCGAATCCGTCAGCGCGTTGGCAACGATTTTGACTTGATCGGCGTAGTCCCGGATGCCGGCAAACGGATCATTGCCGGTGCCGGGGTAGGGCGCGATGGAAAGCGGAAACGATTCCGAAACCCAGATCAAATTCTTACGCCCCGGGATCCCGCTGAGATACTGCCCAATCTGGGCCATCGCTCCTAGAGTCTCCTTGGCCCGGAGGTCGATGGCATTGGAATACTCTTCTTTCTCAAAATTCTGGACCTCGCCCAACTGGGCCATTAATCCTGGGGTCATATCCGCGGCGGACATCTCATCCTGTATGTAACTGGAAGTGTTTTGGGTGTCTATGATCGGATCCTTTATGTTCGTGTTCCCTGACAGTGCCTGATCCAGCGCGGCCCGCAAGAGGGTCCCGTCACTGGTAAATCCCTGCAGGATTCTCAAGGAACTTCCCAGCAGAAAAACGGCAATCGGAGTCTCCGGCGGGAGGGTCCTCAACAATTGGATCATGTGAGCCCGCCCCAGCACTTGGTTGGACGTCTGGGTATTCAAACTATCCATCAACAATACCGTTGGCGGGACCTTCAACTGGTCGAGCGGCAATTGATTTGATAAAACGTTCGCTCTTTCACGAATTGCGGAAACTGAATTATCCCGCGCGCCCGCGCGCGTGAGCTTTTCAAAATATTCAAAGTGCTCGATCTTTTGCCGCGCTTTGTGCTCCTCAAAAATTTGCAAATCCTCCGGCTTGAGGTCGCGCACCGGATTCCCATGAGAATCCGTAGCGATGAGGTCGAGAGTCACGAGCCGCGTGGTGACCTTCAACACATAGCCCGACTCCGCGGACCCCGCCTTTTGCGCTCCGGCCTGCTGTGCAGCCGGCGCAGGTTGAGGGGCCTGGGACGCGGCCCGAGCAGCGATAAACACAGCCGAAAACAGGCAAAGGGCGACAACTGTCAAAGACCACTTGGTGGGCATGGCACCTCCGCTTCAGCGAACTCCCTGCGATGGTACCGGAGAAGTAATCTTAACCGACATGGTGTACCAAAGGCTATGATTCCCTCGCAGTGGCGCGGTTTGAAATCCATAAGCTCTAGCCAAGCGCGGCAATTCGTGGCAAGCTATATGCATGGGAAACAAAAACGCACCAAAACGTGAAAAAAAGAAACCGAAGAAGCCAAAAACCTAGTCGCGAAGACGTTAAGCAATCCGCGGCACGCATCGTCAGTGAAACCGCTAACGAAGCGCGCGAATCGCTGCTTGCCGGGTTACCCAGCCCTAGCGTCCGAGACGATTTCGGTGCCCCACCCTTCGCGCCTCGCGAAGGGTGGGGTTTTTGACTTCCTACCGCTTACTCCTCGCTTCAAGCGAGGCACGGGGCATCTGCATTTCCCCTGGGCCGCCAAACCTATTCCGGCAATATTACAGGCAGGTTACTCGGCCGAAAGCATAGTGATGTTAATCGCATCATGTATCGCGCCGGAAAACTCTACGTTTCTGTTGGACAACTCAACACAAAGGCATAATCATCAAACGAGTTATAAGAGTCTGTGATTGGCTTTAATCTCTCTAGGTGCAGCTATCGGGGGCTGGCAGGCACGGACGGGCTAGGAGCAAGAAATATGATCCCCAAAATGGCAGGCAAGAAAAGCTGGGTTCTGTTGAACTCAATGATCATAGCAGGTTTAGGACTGGCGTTATGCGCTGGCGCCTTGCCCGCCGCCGCCCAACAAAATCAACCTGATCAACCTGGCGAAGTCCAAACTACCGTTGCGCCGCCGGATTCTCAGGCGCAGGGACACCCGGACTCTCCTGCGCAACAACAACCAGACGCACAACCCCAGGGACAACCGGACGCGCAGGCGCAAGGACAACCAAACCAACCAGTGCTCCCGCAGACGCTGACCTTGCCCGCCGGGACCGTTGTTCGAGTGCGTGTCGACGACTGGATCTCGAGCGATCAGAACTTGGCCGGCGATAGTTTCAGCGCCGTCCTCGATCAGCCAATTGTTGTGGGTGGATGGGTGGTGGCGCGCCGCGGCCAGGCGCAAACTGGCCGAGTCTCTTTGGTGAAAAAAGGTGGACACGGCAGCGGAACTTCCCAGTTAGGAGTTGATTTGCCCGAGTTGACCTTGGTTGACGGCCAACAATTGCCTCTTCAGACGGAACTGTTCCAGACCTCGGCCGGCACTTCACATGGGCGGGACGCCGCTGTCATCGGAACGACGACTGGCGTGGGCGCCCTGATTGGGGCCATCGCTGGTGGGGGCACAGGAGCTGCTATCGGCGCAGGAGTCGGCGCAACCGCCGGAATTATCGGCGTGATGTCCACGCGGGACAGGCCAACCGTGATTCCTCCGGAAACAGTCCTTTCCTTCCGCTTGCAGTCTCCCGTCACGATTTCGACAGAGAATAGCCAGTTTGCGTTTCAACCCGTGACGCAGTCAGATTACGATTCGCGCTCACCGCAAGGCCGCCCAAGAATGGTGAGTCCAGGCCCACCGCCCTCCGCCCTATCCTTATCCGTATGCCTATCCATACGGGTATGCCTCTCCGTACCCATATGCTTATTATCCAGCGCCCTTTTTCGGTTTCGGATATTACGGAGGCTTCGGCAGGTTTGGCGGATTCCGGCGGTAGCAGCTTACGGCAAAAATCACTCGCTTTGTGGGTCATGCCTTTAGGCATGACATGCATGTGCATCTCTCGGTTGGTCACATAAGTCATGCTTCCCCGCAATTCCTAGCCCGCAAACGCCCGGGGTGTTGCATTTTCCTTATCGCTTGCTGCCGTGATGGCTCGCCAAGCCCGCAGAGTTTCCCCCACTGTCCATGCTTGCGCTACGCAGCCATTCGGTGTGAACGGCGGATCACCATCGAAAATTTCGCTGGCAGTGCCGAGCCCGGCGGCCTTGATGTGGCCAAACATCGGTTCCAGAAAAGACATCGCTTCGCCGGCATTCCGGTACACGCGCAAATGAGCCAGCGCGAATGGGCCGAGAAGCCATCCCCATACCGTGCCCTGGTGATAGGCGTCATCGCGTTCTTCGGGGCTTCCAGCGTAGCGCCCTCGGTAACCTGCCTCAGCACGGCCGAGGCTGCGCAGTCCGAACGAAGTTAGAAGTTCGCGCGCGCACACATCCACGACGGCGCGCTGCTGTTCCGAAGCCAGAGCGGTTTCAGGCAGCGAGACCGCAAAAATCTGATTGGGCCGCAGGGCGGCGTCTTTGCCATCGGGGCTTCCGGGGGAGTCGATCACATCGAAGCAAAATTGCTTTTCGGAGTTCCAAAATCGCGCGAAGCCGGCTCGAGTGCGCTCCGCGAGCCCTTCGTACCGAGCAGCATCCCGGCCCATGGCTCGCGCGAATCGCGCCATCGCCGCCGCGGCATTGAGCCAAAGCGCATTCACTTCGACGGGCTTTCCGATGCGCGGTGTCACGACGCGGCCGCCAACCTTCGCATCCATCCAGGTAAGCTGCACGCCCGGTTCACCGGCGTAGAGTAATCCGTCCGCCGGATCGACGTGAATGTGGTAACGCGTGCCGCGCACGTGTGCGTCGATGATGCCGTCCAGCACGGGATACAATTCATGCATCAATCCGATGTCGCTGGTTGCCTCAAAATACTGGCGCACCGCCTCGAAGTACCACAGCGTGGCATCCACCGTATTGTAGACAGGCGCTTCACCCGCGCTCGGAAATTGATTGGGAATCATGCCTTCGCTCACGAAACGGGAGAACGTTCGCAGAATGTTGCGCGCCAGCCACGGCCGGCCTGTCGCGAGGCACAGTCCCGGCAGCGCAATCATCGTGTCGCGTCCCCAGTCGTTGAACCAGGGATATCCTGCCAGGATCGTCTTCGCATCGGCCGCGCCATCGAGCGGGCGCGCAGCAATGAACTGGTCCGCCGCGAGAACAAGTTGCTGGACCGCTGGCGAAGGCGCCTGCAGAGTCCCGATGTTTGCCGCGAAGAATCGGTCGAGGAGCGCTCCCGTTTCACTCTGGCGCTTCGCAAGGGCTGCCTCGCCATTGAGAGAGGGCGTCGCCGCCGTGCTCGCAATAATCGTGAGTGACCCCTCCGGCGCAATCGTTGCCCGAAGCTCACCCGCGAAAAAGTGGTCGGTGCGGTCCGGAAGCCCGCGCGCCCGCTCGGCAGCAAGGTCGAAATTGCGATACCAATCCTTAGCGGGGCGTGCCGTCGCCGAGTCGCTCAATACATAAAACGGCATCGCGCCCTCGAAGGCCATCACCTGCAATCCGCGCTCGACCGGCGTGACCTCCATAGGCCGAGTCTTGCCGACGGTCACGCAGTGCTCATCGCAATAGTCCGCCAGCACTTTGACCGACAATTCAACGGGAGAGCTGGCGCGCACGAGCCGGTACAGGACGTACGTCGTGTTCGATCCCGATTGCATGAATATTCGCTTTTCGAGCAGCGCGTCGGCCAGAGCAAATGTCCAAACGGGAGTCGTCCCTTCCAAATGGAATCGCTCGATGTTGAGGTAACCTTCCGGAGACACTGTCCCGTCCGCCCAGCGATTCGTGAAAAGCGCAAACTCCTGGGACGCATACCGCGCCGTCTCATCGAGCTTCGCGACAAGGAGAGTGCGGCCGAGGGGCGGTTGAAGCGCCGCGACCAGAAGACCGTGATAGCAGCGCGTCTGGTGGCCGGCAATCGTGCCGAACGCGTAGCCGCCGATGCCGTTGGTCACCAGCCACTCGCGCGATTCCGCGGCGCGCAGGTCGCAGCAAATTTCGCGGCCGAAATCGACGGAGGGAAGTATCGTCGTTGAACGATCGGCTGGGCTATTCACATGAGAATCATGGAGCCATCGTGGCGTTTTGGGCCAGAAAATAAATTGGCTCTTCTCCTGGGGAGATCCGATCGCCCTAAGTTACGCAGGTGTTAGCTCACGGAATGGACTGCCAAACCGGCGAGGTATTCGCGTAACGCCCTGAAATCAATAGGCTTGGTAAAGCAGGTATCGCAGCCAGCTTCGCCGATACTCTTCAGATCCTTGAAGGAAGCTAAGCCCGTGACGGCGGCAATTTGCATATGCGCAAGATGCCTTTGTTTGCGTGCCCAATGAACGAGCGTGAGGCCATTCTTCTTCCCCAAGTGAATATCCAGAAGAACGACGTCCGGCAGAGGCGCCGCTGCAATTCCTACGAAGCCCTCTTCCAGTGTCTCCGCAAGGATTGCTTCGTGGCCTTCGGATTCAAGCCAATGCTTGAGGAGTTCGCGATAATCGGGATCGTCATCCACCACAAGAATCCGCTGCTTCATTCAGTTTTCCTCTGGTGAAACAGGGCCGTACGCGTGAAATCGCGCGCCCAAGCCGACACACCATTACGGTCATACTATCGTCCTAACTGAATTAAGCCTTGAATCGAACTATTCAGAACGGGACTTGAAAGACGCTTTCAATGTGGAACATAGGTATGCTGTCCGGCAGGTCCAGTGGCGCGGGCTTCAGCCTGCGGGTTTTGCATTTGCTTAACAGAAACACCCGCAGGCTGAAGCCCGCGCCACAAACCCGTCGAAATCAGCGGCTGTTTCGACATTGCAGCTCTGCCAAGCAAGGCACCCGCCTGAATTACTGGTGAGAAATTCCCGTTAGCGATAGCAGGTATCTCGAAGTGTGCCTGGAATTTTGGGATCATGGCTGACGCTACTTCTGGTTGGGACGCGCCACGGGAATCGGTTCCGCGTTCTCCGCGCTCGATTCCAGCTTGGCCGCCCACTGCGACAGGTGATTGAGCGATATTTCATGCGTGCGGTCCAGATGAAGCGGCGTGATGGAAGCCGCGCCATCAAAGATCGCTGCATAATCGCTTTTCGGATCGATCCCTTCGATGTGTTCCTGTTCGAGGAGCCAGTAGAAGCTGCGCCCGCGCGGATCGGTGCCTTCCTGCAACACGTTGCGCGTGACTTTCTTGGACTGACGCGTGCAACGCACGTTGCCATTCCAGACCAGCGGCACGTTCACATTGAGAAGAACGCCTTGCGGCATGCCCTCGGCCAGCGCCAACTGCGCCAGATCCCGCGCGAATTTCGCGGCGTGCTCGAAGCGGAATCCTCTCCCCTTATGCGCCACCGAAATGGCGATCGCCGGGATGTGATTGATCGCAGCCTCCATCGCCGCGCCCACCGTCCCGGAATAAAAGATGTTTTCGCCAAGATTCCCGCCGCGATTGACTCCGGAAATCACGAGGTCCGGCCGGTTCGGCAGCAATTTATTCAGCGCCAGGATCACCGAATCCGCCGGCGTGCCCTCGACCGCCCATTCTCGCTCCGCAACCTGCTCCCAGAAAATCGGCTGCCGCAGCGTCAGCGACTGCGCCGACGCGCTGCGCTCATGGCTCGGCGCGACCACGCTGATCGTCCCCAGCCCTTCGACCGCTTGGACGAGCGCGCGCAAGCCTTCCGCTTGAATCCCGTCGTCGTTCGTAATCAGAATGTGCGCCATAGATCCCAGTAGGACAGGCTTCAGCCTGTCCTAGCTGCGGCTGGATAGCCTATTCCTTGCAGGCCCGGGAATGTTCTCGGAAGCCGCTCTCTGCGTGCGAGGAAAAGTGGCCGGTCACCCAATTCGTAATACACCGACCGGGCAAGCTTCATCCTACCCTACACAAATAGTTTAGCAGTAACGATGCGATCGCACCAAGCCTGTGGAAGCAGATAGTTACCTAATCTTTACTAATTCTGCTTAGGGGGACGGATAAGATCCTCTGCTTTGGCGGTGAGTTCTTTGTTTTGTTTGGCCTTTCCGTAAACGAAAACTCCGGCAAGGGAAGCCAAGGCAGCTATGATCGCAGCGAGGCCATATCCATCCTTCCCCCGCAAGATAAGAACCATGCCGCCTACAACCACTGTCATAGCGACAACGAAACCCAAGAAGGGACCAACCTTCTGAACAAACGCGTTTGAATTCACTACTTTTGTTTCTAGTCCTCGCCGATGGTCGCTCTGTTTTTCAGCCATCGCAAGAATTCTCTCTGCTGCACCGGGAAGTCTTGGTTGTATTTGTCAAGAGCTTCTGGGGGCGGGAGTGGACCAGAGAAGGAATACGACGCAGCTACCTGCATCATCGCCTTTTGACGTTGTTGCAGACGCTGTGATTGCTGTATCTGCTCGTTGTGTTTTCGGCTCACTTAGCGATTAGGCGCACTTCTGCAATTCTTCATATTGCAGCATCGCTCCCTCAATATCCTGCCCAGTGACCATCCAGTCTGCCAAGATTGCAATTGCGTCAGCTTGGGCCTCACTTGGGCTGATGTTATATGTGTCGTAAAGCCCATAAAAATCAAATAACCGTGCCGCTCCAGAATGCAGAGACGGCTGCTCTACCAAGAAGTCTGATTTGACCTTGTGTCCCATGATTTTCCCTATCTTATCAAGAATATTTCAGATTATATAGTGGTCGGACAAATTGTGATAGGGCCTCCAATACAGCCCCTCAACGTGGGAACCGCTTTTACACAAGACCATTATAGGTCGGCACGCCGATTGAATCAATGAGTTCATTTTGGATGTGCCCCAAACAAAAAGGTACTTTGATTTCGGCTGGAATAAATGGTCGGGACGACTGGATTTGAACCAGCGACCTCACGCACCCCAAGCGTGCGCGCTACCAGGCTGCGCTACGTCCCGACTGCCGCTTCAGCGTATCACTCGGATTCGAGGACCGTCAATAAGGAGCGGAGCGAGTCGCGCAGGTCGAGCAATGTCTTGCGGTTGAGCGTTGCAATCTCCGACGACCTCGCTTGCGGTGCGGATTCTCCGCTTTGCGCTTCAGCCTCCGCAGTGGCCGCGCCGCCGTTCGTGCCGTTCGACCCCAGCGCCTGATCGCGCAGGTGGCGCCGCGCGCCCGCGATGGTAAAACCTTCGTCGTACAAGAGTCGCTTGATCGTGAAGACGGTCTCGATATCCTCGCGGCGATACAGCCGGTGCCCCTTGGGGCTCTTGACCGGCTGGAGCATCGGGAATTCCGTCTCCCAATACCGCAGCACAAACGGTTTCGTGGAAGTCACGCGGCTGACTTCGCCGATCCGGAACAAGCTCTTGTCCGGAATGGCCGTTTCGGAATATCCGTTGCCTTCGATGCCTTCCATCGCCTTTGATCCTCGCCCGACTCAGGCCCTAATCCTAATCCGATTCTGGCAGGTGTCAACGTCCCAGTAGAACAGGCTTCAGCCTGTTGATTTTGCGATCGTACTGCAACGGGAAAACCAACAGGCTGAAGCCTGTTCTACTTCTGGCGCATGTCAACGTCCTACGTCGCCGTCCTCGTACGGCTGGACGGGCGCGTTCCCCGCTCGCGCCTTTCCTTCAGCCGCTGGAGGAATCGAATGGGAGTGCCGATAAAATCGAAACTCTTGCGGAGCAGATTCTCGAGGAACCGCTCGTAGCTGAAATGCAGGCGCTTCGACTGATTGGTGAATAAAATAAACGTCGGCGGCGAAGTGGACGCCTGCGTGACGTAGTAAATCTTCACCCGGCGCGCGGCGGGCGAAGTTCCGCGGTCGAGATCGACTTCCGCGACCCAGCGGTTCAACTCGCCGGTCGAGATGCGCCTGCGACGCGCATCGGCGAGGCGGTCGATCAAATCGAATAATTTCTCGGTGCGCTCGCCGGTCTTCGCGGAGACAAAAACAATCGGCGCGTAATCGAGAAACTTAAATCGCGTGCGCACGATCTTTTCGTAGTCCTCGATGAGTTGCGCGGGATCGACTCTTCCCGTCACCGCTTTCTTGCGCACCACCGAAGTGTGCTTGCGGCTGCGGGTGCGGGCTCTACTAGCAGTCTGCCGAAAGGAAGACTCCGCCACATGCGGCTTCGGTCCTTGATGTTCCAGTTCGCGAGCGGCCTTTTCCGCGGCGGCTTCGAGCGCGAGGTCCCACTTGTTCATCACGATGATCACCGAGCGGCCGGACTCCTCCGCGTAGCCCGCAATGTTGGCGTCGCCCGCCGTCACTCCCAGGCTCGCATCCACAATCAGCAGCGCGACGTCGGCTTGTTCGAGGTGCCGCCGCGCCATCATGACGCTCATTTTTTCAGCGACGAGATTCGTCTTGCCCTTGCGGCGAATTCCGGCCGTGTCCACGAAGCGGTACGTGCGCCCGCCGTGCTGCACCACCGTGTCCACGGCATCGCGCGTCGTTCCGGGAATATCCGAAACGATGGACCGCTCCACGCCCGCAAGGCGATTGAGCATCGTCGATTTCCCGACGTTGGGCCGCCCAATGATCGCCACGTTGACTTGCTTGTCTTGTTTCTCGGGGGCAGGCGCTTCTTCTTGCACGGGCCCGGCGGCGCCGAGACGCGCCGTGATTGCTTCGAGCAGCGTGTCAAAACCATACCCGTGCTCCGCCGACACCGGAAACACATCGTTCGAAAGCTCGTAAAACGGCGCCGCGAGCGATTCCTGCATTTGCGTGTCGACTTTGTTGGCCAGGATCGCCAGAGGCTTGCCTGTGCGCCTCAGCAGGCGCGCCAGCTCGGCATCGAGCGGCGTCAGCCCCGCACGCACGTCTACGACCAGCAAGAGCTGGGACGCGCCCTCGATGGCCACCTGCGCTTGGCGAAGAATTTCGCGCGGAATAGCGGCCTTGTCGTCCGGCACGATCCCGCCCGTGTCGACCACTTCGAACGTGCGCTCCTGCCAAGTCGCCATGCCGTAGATGCGGTCGCGCGTGATTCCCGGCTCGTTGGTGACAATCGAGCGCCGCGAGGCCGTCAGCCGATTGAAAATCGTGGATTTGCCGACATTGGGCCGGCCAACAATCACTACCGAAGGAAGTTTTTCAGTCATTTTTAGTTCTTGGCGGGCTCCAAGT
>CAWHYM010000014.1:0-10798 GCA_963833595.1 uncultured Acidobacteriota bacterium
CCCGCGTCATAAGTAAGATATGAATTCATTCGGCGATCTTCAATGTTTGGCGCAGCAATCGGTGCAGAGTGAGGACCCGGCACTTTAGCAGCGGTAGCAGACACATCCGGAGTGACCACGGAATTGGCGACGGTCAAAGGTTCGGAAGCAAGGGACTCCATATCCAGACTCGCCACAGCCTCTCGTACGATTTCGGCAGCCACTGTCCGATGCTTGCGGGTGCAGGACAACAGCAGCGAGTTGTAACAGATGTTGTTAATGTTTCTAGGAATGCCATCGCTCTCCCGTGCGATCAGGCTGATCGAATCTGCGTCAAAGATTGGTTCGCCGCAATGACCCGCCACCTTCAGCCGGTGCTCGATGTAGAGGCCCGTTTCCTCCGCGGTAAAAAGTTCCAGATGGCTGAGAACGGCGATGCGCTGGCGAAGTTGCGAAAGCCGGGGCTGCACGAGTTTCGCAGCCAGTCGAGGCTGGCCGGTCAAAATGATTTGCAGCAGCTTGGCATTATGAGTCTCGAAATTGGAAAGCATTCGCACAGTTTAAGCACGGAGTCATCCAGATTTTGCGCTTCGTCCACGACCAGGACAAAACGTTTCCCTGCGAGCAATTCTTCAAACAAGATCTCGTTCAATTTACCGTGCATGGCGACGAGGCCCATTCCCTTAACATCGACGCCCAGCTCTTGAAGGATATACTCGATAAATTCGCGCGAGCTGCACTGCGTTTGGGAGACAAGCACGGTTCGCGTAGTGTCCCGCAATTCTTCAAGCAGCCGATACAGCAGGGTGGTTTTGCCGATGCCCGGCTCAGCAATTAGCGCAAAAAATCCTCTATTCTCTGCAATTCCAAGGGAAAGTGACGCAAGCGCCTCGCTGTGAGTCCTGCTGGCGTAAAGGTACGCCGGGATCTCGGAGTCATTCCAAATGGCTGTTCCCGTAAACCGAAAAATTCTAGAAACATTGGTGTGACCCTGCGACTCCGCTTGACGAACCGAAGAAAATGGCCTGGCAGGATTGCCTTGGCCAATTAAAAATATTGCCAACTCTTTTCCTACGGCGCGCCAATCAGCCTTCCAGGATTGCCAGAAGCCCTGATTCCCTGTTTAGCCCGGCGCAATCCTGCAATCTAAAGCTAAGCCCCGAGATCCATTCTTCGCGCCGGTTGCCATCAAGAATTGGACTGCTGATATCGAATCCTGCTCCGGGCTGATACTTAATATACACGCCTCACTGTCCCAGCCGTCAAGTTTCGCGTCCTCATCTTAAGCCTTTCCCTTACGGCATGTTGATGAAGACTTCTTCCCTTGCTCCGCGACTGGAAGTTGTGCCATCCTTCACCGCAAATCAGGGAGGGTTCCCATGCACCTATTGAGGCGTTTGTTTAGTTTGCGCCAAATCGCATCGCCGCTGACGATCGTTCTCCTCGCTGTGATTTCAGCCGCTGCGCAAATGGCGCCGACGCGCACGTGGGAAGAACTAAAGCAAGAGACCCAGAGACGCGTGGACAAAAACTTGGCCCCGATGACGGGCCTCAAGTCCGAGGATGCGCGGGAAGCACTCGCCAACATCCACAGCCTGGACCGTGACGAATGGGCGGCAGCCTGGAGCGCCATCGGCGAACGGTATGACAAACGCGCGAAGAGTGAGGAAGCGGCGAAGAATAACGACGCGGCGCGAGACGACTATTTCTGGGCTTTCCGCTATTACACCGTGGCCCGCTGGCCCGTGCCGAACTCAATGGGCAAGCAAAAAGCCTATCAGAATGCGTTAGCCGCATTTCGCAATTACGGACGATTCCTCGATCCACCTGTCGAAATTTTGCACATCCCTTTCGAGGGCAGGGAAATTCCAGGATATATTAGGCTGCCAAAGGATGTGCGCCCGGCGCCTGTCGTTTTCATGATTAATGGAACGGATTCGCGCAAGGAGGATGAAGTTCAAGGACATGACGCGATGTTCCGCAGCGGGATCGGTGTTGTCGCGATCGACATGCCCGGCACCGGCGAGTCGCCCATTAAGGCGGACGTGGGGTCGGAGCGGATGTTTTCACGCGTGCTCGACTACCTGGCCACCCGTCCTGACGTGGACAGCAAGCGCATCGTCGCCTGGGGCGTAAGCTATGGCGGCCATTGGTCCGCGAACCTCGCTTACATAGAGCGGGCCCGCCTCCGCGGCGCCGTCGTGCAGGGCGGACCGGTGCATGACTACTACACGGCGGAATGGCAGAAGAAATCTCTCGGCACGCCCGAATACTTGTTCGATTTATTCGCGGCCCGCGCCGCCATTTATGGCGTCGAGTCACTGGACGAATTTTATGCGTATGGCCCGCGTTTGTCCCTGAAGACGCAGGGCTTTCTGGGGCAGCCCTCGGCGCCGATGCTCGTTTTGAACGGAGAAAAAGACAGCCAGGTGCCCATCTCCGATCTTTACATGCTGATGCAATCGGCCGGCTCGGCCAAGTGGTCCTGGGTCAATCCCGACGGCGGACACACGGGGCGCTCGCAGGAGTGGCCGAATTCCAGAATCGCCGAAGAAGTCATCACACCTTGGATCAAGGCTCGGCTGGAACCAGCGTCCGAAAGCAAGCACATGTAGGGTTGGGTAAGCGCGACTTGCGCTCAGGAAAGGCAGCGGGTTCGCGCGGCGGTGCTGAGAAAAATGTAACTGCTCGCCAGCCGCTGGCGTCTGAGAGTCGGCAAAGAATTACGCGGCGGGCCAAACACAAATCCTAAATCTGAATGCGGTGGAGAAGCGTATGCGAAAAACAAGTTGGGCTGCTCTATTTCTAATTTGCGCCGCTGCGTTTGCGACTCTTGCAGCAGCCCCCGCACCTCAGGGCTCTGGCTATCACTTGTTGAAAAAATTGACGCTGGGTGGTGAAGGCGGATGGGATTATCTCACTGCCGATCCCGTCTCACATCGTCTCTTCATCTCGCGGGGCACGCACATCATGGTCATGGATGCCGACGGCAACGGCGGCGGCGATGTTCCCAACCTGCAAGGAACTCACGGCGCGGCAATCGTGCCGGAGTTTGCCCGCGGATTTTCCAGCAATGGGCGCGCAAACTCGGTGACGATCTTCGATCTGAAAACGCTCGCACCCATTAGCGAAGTAAAATTGCCGGCAGCGGACGGCCCGGATGGCTTTCTGTACGATCCCGCATCGAAGAGCGTCTTCGTGTTCAATGCCCGTAGCCACGATGCAACAGCGGTGAACGCCAAGACAGGAGAGGTGGCGGGTACGGTCCCGCTTGGCGGCAAACCCGAAGCCGCGCAAGCTGATGGCGCGGGCCACATCTGGGTCAACATCGAAGACACGGCACAGCTTGTGGAGTTCGATTCGAAGGAATTCAAGGTGCTCAATACTTGGCCTCTGCCGACTTGTGAGGAACCGACCGGGATGGCAATCGACACGGCCCACAAGAGGCTGTTCATCGGCTGCCACAGCAAAGTAATGCTCGTGGCAGACTACGCGGGCAAGGTCGTTGCCAGCGTGCCCATCGGGCAGGGCGTTGACGCCGCCTCCTTCGATCCTGCGACAGAGTTTGCGTTCGCCTCCTGCGGCGACGGCACGATCACCGTGGCGCATGAAGATTCACCGGACAAATACACTGTGGTGGATACAATTGCAACGCAGCGGGGAGCGCGGACCATGGCCCTCGACACTGCGAATCATCGCGTCTTCACCGTCACGTCCGATTTTGGCCCGCCGCCGGCGGCGACCGCCGATAATCCGAATCCCCGGCCATCGCAGGTTCCGGGCACATTTACGCTGCTCATCTTCGGCAGGTAGGCCGTCGAATAGAGCGATTCACCTTTACACGAGTGCCGAGATCAAGATGCGAGGAGGCGACGCGTTTACTTCGTGGAATTGTTATCGGGAGCGTTTTCAGAAGCGCCTCTAGGCGCAGGATATTCCGATTCATGAAACGTGCCGATCAGCCAGTGGCCGTTCTGTTTGGTCATCATAAGGATCATCAGACCCTTGCGCACCGGAATTTCCGATCCGTCCGCCGCTTTCGTTCCGGTAATCACGGTATCGGCATCGACGGCTGCCAATTCAGGAGTGAAAAAACGGATGCTCCTCACGGTGTCCGTACGCAGCGAGTCTTTCAGGGCGCCGCGGAAAAGGGATGCAAACCACTTTTCGATATCCGCGCGGCCATGGCTGTGGTTTCCGCGCATATTCGTGAAGTCCGCTTCCTCCGCGAAAGTCATAGCGACAGCATGCGCATCGTGGCGGCTGAAACTTTCGGAGAAATCGGCGCACACCTGTTTGATCGCAACGGAATCCGATTCGGCGCCGTTCGGCTGGCTCTGGGCGGGAGCCGCGCCAGACAGCGTTAGAATGGCGAGTGAAATCACGTGTGCCGCGATGATGTATGGAAAACGCACTGTGCCCTCCGCGCAGAAACTTTATCCAGCGAATCACGCTGCCAATTGCGGCGCAATCATACGCCACTTCAACTTCCATCGGGATATTTTCGTCATTCCTGTATGGATTCGGGTGGATACGGTACAGGCCAATTATGATTGACAAAAAAATTATTCTGCAACAAGCTCTGCACCTTAAGGCTTGACCCCACCTGAAATTGATTCGCTGCAGGAGGCACAGGATGAGTGGCATCACACGGCGTGGATTCGTGAAGGGCGCGGCGCTTGCTCCTCTGGCGCTTACCCCGTTGACCGCCATGGCGCGGCAGACGGCCACGCCGGATCGTTTCGATATTGTCGTGGCCGGCGCGGGACACAACAGCTTGGTCACCGCAGCGTATCTGGCGAAAGCCGGCTTTCGATGCGTGGTGCTGGAAGGCCGGCCCACGGTAGGAGGCGACGTCAAATCGGCGCAATTCACCTTGCGCGGATTCATACATGACACCTGCTCTTCCGCGCACAACGGCATTGTAGATAACCCGCTGATCCGCGACAAAGAAATCAACCTTGAGGATTACGGACTCGAGTACATTTTTCCCGATCCTGTCTTCCACATGCCTTTTCTTGACGGGGCGTACGTTACGCAGTGGCGCGACCCGGAGCGCACTCGCGCCGAATTTGCAAAAATTTCCAAGAAAGACGGCGACGCCTACTGGCGCATGTGGAAAGAGTCCGAAAATATTCAGCCCACCACGAAATTCTGGCAGCGCCGCCTCGCGATGTCGTATTGGGACATCATCCGAGCCAATTTCGAGGACGATCATTGCCGCTCGTTCATGCTGGCATGTCCGTGGTCGCAACAACCCCCGCAGTTTCCGATGACCGGGCGCGTCGCCTATTCCGCTTTCAACCAGCAACGCCACAGCCGCCCGCTTCCGAAAGGAGGCTCGGGGAAATTGACGGAAGCCCTCGCGCGTTTCATCGAAGCACACGACGGCGTGATCCTCACCAACAAGCCGGTCGCGCGGCTCATCATCGAAAGCGGCAAGTGCACCGGCGTCGAGTGTCTTGACGGGAGCTCGTATCATGCCGACAAAGCCGTGCTCTCAACCATACACATCAAGCATCTGGTGGATATGGCGCCAAAGGATTTGTGGGGAGCGGACTTTATCGACGGCGTCGATACATGGCAGCCGGAATTCCAGATGATGAGCACGAATTACGCGACCTCCGAACCCATCAAGTACCCGACCGCGGATGGCCCTCTTTCGCCCGTGCATTCGGAATTGCTAAGCAGTCCCGAGCGCGCTCTGCGCTTCGCATACGACTACTGCGCGGGCGCGGTCAATTTGGACGAGCCGCCTGTCCACATCATCCAGACTTCTGTCGCCGATCCGACTCGGGCCCCGGCGGGCATGCACACCATTAAGGTCGTTGGGTATCACCCGTACGATTTAAAAGAAGGTCCGCAGCATTGGGACGAGATCAAAGAACAAGTCGCCGATGCGACCTTGAAATTCATCCAGCGCTACTCACCGAATCTGACGAACGACAAGATACTTGAGCGCGAGGTCATGAGCCCGCTCGATCTCGAACGCATGAACCCGCACAACTGGCACGGGAGTTGCCACGCCGGAGGATCGGGACCTTCACAATCGGGAGCCATGCGCCCCATGCCCGGCTGGGCGGGTTATCGAATGCCCATTCCCGGGCTGTATCAAACCGGCGGGACTACTGCTCCCGGAGGTTCCGTCACGGGCCAGCCAGGACGCAACACCGCTATGGTCATGCTCAAGGATCTCGGCACCAGCATCGAGGAAGTCGTGGGCAAGAAGGAAAACAAGACGTCGTAGGAGAACGCAGTGCGGATTCCGCTTTTACGCTGAACATGCCAGGCTACCGAGGAGGTGGGGATTTGAGAGAGATCGCGAGATTAATCGTCGTGGCGCTGAACGCTGCTTTATTCACGGTGCCGTTTTGCGTGGCGTTGAACGCCGGGGCGCAGCAACCGGCTGCAGCCGCGGAAGTGAAGCAAGAAGTTCCCGATAACCCCACGGAACACGCGCCACCTGAGCAACCGATCCCCTATAGCCATAAGACCCACCTGGCGCTCGGTTTGCCTTGTGCGACCTGTCACACGAATCCGGCCCCTGGAAATCTGATGACGTTCCCGGCCACGAGCACATGCATGTCGTGCCATCATTCTATTGCCACGAACAAACCGTCGATTCAGAAACTTGCATCGTTTTCAAAATCCGGAAAGCCCATCCCGTGGGTGCGCGTCTACAAAGTCCTCCCAGGCGTCACTTGGACTCATCGCAAACATCTCGACGCCGGAATGAAATGCCAGATGTGCCACGGGGATGTCGCGCAGATGGACAGGATGTCCGAAGCGACTAGCGTCACAACGATGGGCGTTTGTCTTTCATGCCACAAAGAGCACGGTGCGCCGACGGTTTGTCAGACGTGTCATGTATGGCCGCCCGCGAATTAAAACGGCAATTGAAAATTGGATAGGAGGATCACGTGAAGTCATTTCAATTTTTGATTGCGCTGTTGCTGGTGATTGGAACCAGCGTGGCGGCTGGCCATGCACTGAACGGACGATCCGAACAAGCTGCTGCCCCCGCGGCAGGAGTATCATCGCAAGCATCCGGGGGAACATTTCCAAAAGATGTTTATGCGGATACAGGTAACCGCTTGCCTGCAATCAAAAGGGACGCGTTGGACGACGCCGGAAAGAAACTATTCGACATGAGAGGCCCGGCAGATTCTTTCGGACCTGGGGCGATTCGGCTCTACAGCTTGCCGGTGGCCGAACACATGGGCAGCGTGAATGACTACCTTCGGCACAAATCCGGTCTTGACCCGCGCCTCGTGGAGTTGGCGATCCTGGTTACGGCACGGGAGTCGGACAGTGAATATGAGTGGACCGCGCATGAACCACAAGGCCTGAAGGCAGGCTTGCAGCCAGAGATTATCGATATCGTTAAATACCGCAAATCGCCGGACGGGCTTGCGGAGAGGGATGCTGTCATCATTCAACTAGGGCGTGAGGCAATTGGCAAGCATCACGTAAGTTCGGACGTCGCAGCTCGCGCATTGAATTTGTTTGGCAGACAGGGACTAGTCAACTACGTCTCCCTGATGGGTGATTACTCTTCTACCGCCATATTATTGAATGCTTTCGACCAGCACGTGCGCCCAACGGATAAGCCCCTGCTGCCGATCCCATGAATCCAACCGTACAGCAAGTGGGGCGGGCTTCACAGCTTGCGGAAAAAGTGGTTTATTTTGTCATTCCGAGCGAAGCGAGGAATCTCTCTTTGATTGAAACTCAGGAAAAGAGAGATTCCTCGGCGCGCAGCGCGCCTCGGAATGACAAAATTGCGAATTGTTCCGCATCCCGTTCAGCCGGCGGGGGTTCATCCTTGCAAGGTCCAAACCCCGCAGCCTGAAGCCTGCTCCACAAAACCCCAAGAAAATCAATTCGCCTCGGCGTAAAATCTTTTGACGGCATCGGCGACCCAACCCGGATTATCCCAGTCAGGATATTTCGTTCGAAATTCCGCCGACAGCAGCTTCGCCGATTCGTCAGCGGACTTCCCCTGAGCTTTGAGTTCCACGACACGTGATTGCACGGATTTGAGGAACGTACGCTCAATGCTGATGAGCGCGGCGTCGCCTACTTCGCCGTGGCCGGGAACAATTGTGCGCGGGTGAAATTCATCGAGCTGATCCAGGATGGCCAGCCAGTTTTTTCCGCTCGCGTCCGCATCGGGAAAGATGGGGAAAAATCGATTGACCACCGCATCCCCCGTGAAAAGGACTCCATCTTCCTCGACGAAAATAAAGTTATCGCCCCGTGTATGCGCCGGCCCAAGCCAAACCAGCCTCACCGTGAGTCCGCCCAAGTCGAGTTTAACCTCGCGATCGAAAACGATGTCGGGTGGGCGCGGCTTGACATCCTGCAGGAGTGCTTTCAACTCCGGGGTCCTTTGACTGAAATTATGGATGAACTCCGGTTGCTTTCGATCCACTTCTTCCTGTTGAGCTTCGGGACGAATCACAATTGTATTTGCAGGGAAAGCTTGCACGCCAGTCATGTGCTCGGGATGGAAATGAGTCGTCGTGAAATATAGTTCGGTATTCTTGCTGATCTTGGCAAGTTCGCGCAAAACCGCCTGCCCATTTCTAGGCCCCATTCCAGCGTCCACCACCAGCGTCGCTCGATTCCCAACGATGATGCCGATGTTGGGCACGAGATTCACACGCCCGTCCGGGATCACATAGACATGTTCAGACACTTTGATCGTCTTGTTTTCTTGCACGAGAGGCGCAGGTTGAGTTTGATTGTGGCCGAGCGGCGCCGTCTCCTGCGGGCCATTCGCAATGGAAGCAGCGGGCGCTCCCAGGAATCCCAACAGGGCAAGGATGAAAAGTGTCGTCAATCTACGGTGATCCGAGTGTGACGCCATGATTCCTTCTCCTTCAGCTGAATTGGCCGCGGCAGGGATGACGGATAGCGCGTACGCCGAATGCTATGTTGGCCGCTCTCTCGTGTCAATCGGTATGAGCTTCTAGTAGGACAGCCACTCTTGGCTGTCCCCGCGCAACCTCAGCATGGCAAAACCGGACAGCCAAGAGTGGCTGTCCTACGAAACAAATTGACCCACTACCGAGTTTTGGGCTGGCAGGAACAGCCGATGCTGAAAAGTAGACCAATTTGGTTTAATTTGAATTAGGGTTAAGTGTATAAGTGTGTCCACCAGGGAGGTGGCTATGAGACGGTTTCTCGCGAGCTGTTTCTTTATCGGTGCGATTTGTTTCGCCACGTGGACGGCAAACCGGGCAATCACGTTCGCGGCTGATGATGGCGGCGACGCTGCCGCACTTCAGGCCGACAATGCTTTGCAACTAGCCCTTAGAAAAAAAGACGCGAAAGCCGTTGGTGCGCTCCTGGACCAGCAGTTCAGCTGGACAACTGAGGCTGGACAATCCCTGACGAGCGCGCAATTTCTGAAAGACGCCGCGGCGGGCACGGCAGTGGGCGACACCGAGTACAACGATGTGAAGGCCCGCGATTACGGACAGCTCGCAATCGTCACGGGTATCGGCAAACGCACAGGACATGAGGGCACATTTTTCGCGCGCATCTGGGTGAAGCGGCCGGCCGGTTGGCTGCTGCTCACCCATCAGGACACACCCATTCTTGCGAAGGGTTCGCCGAGTCAGCAAGCGGCGGCCGGCGGAAAAGGCGCGGCGACTGCATCAGACTGCGAAAATCCCTGCCGCACCATTCCGTACACACCGAAAACGGCGGAACAAAAAGAAGTCGTCAAGGCCTATCAGGCCGTCGAGACCGCGGTCGCCACCCACGACGAGAGGACGTGGGCCTATCACGTAGCCGATGAATTTGCCGGAATAGGCCGGCGATACATCGGATCGCCCGACACAAAAGCGGGACGCGTGGGACAAGTCGGAATAGTCACCAATCGCGTAATCTTGCCCAAAATGCTCTGGGGCGAGGCGTTTGTATTCGGCGATGCGGCCATCATCATTGCTGACCACCAGCCGGTCGGCGAACCGCCGTATCACGTCATTCGTGTATGGGTGAATCGAGACGGCCGTTGGCAGCTATTTCACAGGCAAGAAACCACCATCAAAGGAGCCCCGCCGGCACGCGACAAGCTAGACTAAGGTGTGTCAGAATCCGCAAACTTTTCCGGGGGGAATTCGCGTGCATCACGTTCTTGTCTACGGCGATTCGCTGACTTGGGGAATTGTTCCGAACACGCGCAAGAGACTGCCGTTCGACGAACGCTGGCCGGGTGTCCTCGAAAATAAATTGAGTGAACTTGGCCATCGCGTGCGGCTCATCGAGGATTGCTTGAATGGCAGGCGCACCGTTTGGGAAGATCCTTTCAAGCCAGGGCGAAATGGATTGGAGGGTTTGGCGCAATGCATCGAAATGCATTCTCCTCTGGCGCTTGTGATTTTAATGCTAGGAACAAACGATTTTCAGTTTTCGCATCCCTACAATAACGCGTGGTCGGCCGCTCAGGGTATCGATGCCTTGGTCAATGAGATTAGGAAGGCGCCGATCGAACCGGGGATGCCAATTCCTCCAATCCTCGTGATTTGCCCGCCGCCGATTTGTTCCGCGCAGGGCGTCCTCGCCGCGAAATTTTCTGGCGCGGAACAAAGGTGTGCCGGCCTTGCCGATGCGTATCGCGCAGTCTCTTCGGATCTCGGCTGCCATTTCTTTGACGCGGCGAGCGTGACATCCAGCAGCCGCGTGGATGGCATTCACCTTGACGCGGACCAGCACCTGGCCCTGGGACGCGCTCTGGCAGGCGTGGTAGCTCCGATCTTGGCCCAGACCCTAAGTGGAATGTCGTAGCACAGGCTTCAGCCTGTGCCAC
>CAWHYM010000015.1:0-18667 GCA_963833595.1 uncultured Acidobacteriota bacterium
GTCAAGGTAGCGCTCTAACCAACTGAGCTACGGGCCTATTCAACTTTCTTACTGGCGCCATTTTAACATCTGCGGGCAACTACGCATAGCGCGCAGGCATTGTAATTTTGGAGTGCGGTCGGCAGGGGCTGGCGGGGCGGCCATGGCTGCTGACCGGAGCCGATTCGCCTCCCTTGCCTCGGGCCTTTCTGCTTGACAAAATAAAACATTTGTTTTAAACATTTGTTTGATATGTCGTCCATGCGTAACCCGCATTCCCCCTCCGGTCCGCCGACGCGCCAAACGCAAAGGCCTCGGACTTGACGCGCGACAAGCTGATCGAGGCGGCCGGTCACGTTTTTGCCGAACGCGGATATCGCGCCGCGACGATTCGAGAAATCTGCCGACGCGCGGGCGCAAACGTCGCGGCGGTGAATTACACCTTTGGCGACAAGATGGGTCTGTACACGGAGGTGCTGCGGCATTCCGTGCGCGCGGCCAAAGCCGGCGGCGATGAGCGCCGCCCTGGATTCCAGCCTTTCTCCCGAAGACACCATTCGCGGCGTGATCCGCGCGCGGCTCATGAGCCTGTGCCAGGAAGCGCGGCCCGACTGGCATATCCGCCTGGTGATGCACGAATTCTCGCATCCCACGCCGGCGATGGGGCGCGTGGTGGACGAAGGAATGCGGCCGATTTATGACCGCGTGCGGAAAGCCGTCGGCGAAATCATCGGCTTGCCGCCCGACCACGAAACGACGCTGCTCTCGGTGAACAGCATCATCGGACAAATCCTTTTCTACACGTTCTCCCGGCCAGTGCTCGCGCGATTGCAGCCGGAACTGAAGCTCACGCCGGACCAACTGGACCGCATCGCGGACCACATCGCGGATTTCTCGCTCGCGTATTTGAAGAAAGTGGGGCAGGGAAAACGCCATGGATGAAATGAAAACCAACACGATGACTCAAGCTCCGCCAGGCGCGGAGCAGCGCACTCCGCCGACCTGCCGCTCCGGCGCGGCGACGCCGGCGGAAAGCAAAGCGCCACGCTCGCGCGTCGTAAGGATCTTCCTCATCGCGGCGAGTCGTTGTCGCCGCGCTCGTGATATGGAAGATATTTTTCGCCACACCGAGTCTGCCGGAAAGCATCATTGCGCTCAGCGGACGCATTGAAGGCGACGATTCCGCGGTGGCGCCGAAGACAAGCGGGAAAATTCTCGAGGTCACCGTGCGCGAGGGCGACACCGTAACGGCGGGCCAGGTGATCGCGCGACTGGACGACGCGCAGGTGCGCGCGCGGGAAGATCAGGCGCGGGCCGCGCTCGCCGACGCGCAGGCGAAAATCGCAAGCCGCGCGCGATCAAATCGCCGTGCTGCAGGAGCAGTTGCGGCAGAATCAGCTGCAAACGGGCCAATCGACGATGGATGCGGAGGGCCGTGTTCGGCAGGCGCAGGCGGACCTGACGGCTGCGGAAGCGGACCTCGCGCAGCAACAAGCCGCGTTGCGTCTCGCCGAATTCAATCGCGATGCCTACACGCGGCTGGCGAAGACCGGCGCCGCTTCCGAACAGCAGGGACTCCAGGCCGAGGTGCAAGCCGACCAGCAGGCCGCCGCGGTAGCCGCCGCACAGCGCCGCGTGGAATCGTCCCGCGGCGCGCTGACAACCGCACAGGCAAACCTGGACAATCCGAAAATTCGCGGCGCGCAGGTTGTCCAGCACTCGAAGCGCAGATTACCGCAGCAGCAAGCGACGATCGCCGCGGCGAAAGCGGAAATGGCCCAGGCGCAGGCGCAGCTCGCGGAGGCGGAGGCCGATCGGGCGGATTTGACCGTGCTCGCGCCTTTTTCCGGCACGGTGATCACGCGCGCCGCCGAACCCGGCGAAGTGGTGCAGGCGGGCACCGCGATCGTGACGCTGCTCGATCTCTCCAAGGTGTATCTGCGCGGCTTCATTCCGGAAGGCGAAATCGGCAAAGTGAAAATCGGCCAGCCCGCGCACGTTTTTCTGGACTCCAATCCGAATCAAGCGCTGGACGGGTACGTTCTGCGCATCGACCCGCAGGCGACCTTCACTCCGGAAAATACCTACTTTCGCGACGACCGCGTGAAGCAGGTGGTGGGCGTGAAGGTGCAGTTGACGCAGGGAATCGGCTTCGCGAAACCCGGCATGCCGGCGGATGGCGAAATCCTGACGAACGGCAATACCTGGCCGCCGCACAAACGAGCAGCGCAATGAACACTGCCGCTACGGACCGGGAAGACCTCCGCGCGCGCGACGTCGCGTCTTCCGGAGCTGCCATTGATGTTCGCGACCTCAGGAAACGCTACGGCGCTCTCGAAGCCGTGCGCGGAATTTCCTTCGAGGTGCAGC
Source organism: uncultured Acidobacteriota bacterium (assembly GCA_963833595.1). Taxonomy (GTDB): domain Bacteria; phylum Acidobacteriota; class Terriglobia; order Acidiferrales; family UBA7541; genus Palsa-360. The sequence continues at coordinate 2,350 of CAWHYM010000015.1, forward strand.
GCGGCGAAATCTTCGGTCTGATCGGCGCGGACGGCGCAGGCAAAACCACCACGTTTCAAATTCTCGCCGGAGTGATGGAAGCCACGGGCGGCACAGCGGAGATTTTCGGCAAGCCGGCGCGCGACGCGCGCTCGCAGACCGGATATCTCACGCAAACGTTCAGCCTCTATCCCGACCTGAGCGTGAGCGGAAAACATCCGCTACATCGGCGAATTGCGGCATGTTCCTCCCGCGGAAATCGACGAGCGCGGCGGCCGCTATTTGAAAATGTTTGACATGGACCGCTTCTCGAAGCGGCTGGCGGCCCAGTTGAGCGGCGGCATGAAGCAGAAGCTGGCGCTGGTGTGCGCGCTCGTTTCCGAGCCGGATATCCTGTTGCTGGATGAACCGACGACAGGCGTGGATCCCGTGTCGCGGCGCGAGTTTTGGGACACGCTCGCTCACCTGGCCGGCCAGGGTCTGACCGTGCTGGTTGCCACGCCGTATCTCGATGAAGCGGAGCGCTGCCATCGCATCGCGTTGATTCACCTCGGCGAGATCCAGCAAATCGGCACGCCGGACGAATTTCGCGCCAGTTTGCATGCGAAGCGCATCGAGCTGCGCACGTCCGATCTCCGCAAAGCCCTCGCGTGCCGTGCACAAAGCGGCCGGTCCCGAAGGCGACATCTTTGACGTGCAGCGCTTTGGAGATCGCCTGGACTTGCTCTCGCATTCGCCCGAAGCCGCGCAGCAGACGATGGAAGAAGTCATGCATGCGGAAGGGATTCACGATTGACAGCGTGCGCGTGGATGAACCCACGCTTGAAAACACGTTTGTCGCGACGCTGCGTTCGCTCAGCCAGGAAATGCGGGACACGCCCTTTCCCGCCCGCCGCGACCACAGGGAGCAAGCGCGGCCAGATCGCGATTGGCGCGGAACATATCACGAAACAATTCGGCTCGTTCACCGCGGTGCACGACGTGAGCCTGCAGGTGCGCTACGGCGAAATCTATGGATTGCTCGGCGCCAACGGCGCGGGAAAAACAACGACGATCAAGATGCTGTGCGGTTTGCTGGAGCCTTCCACGGGAACCATGCAGCTTGCGGGCGAGCGCGGCGCACTTCGCTCGACGCGAAATCCGGCAGCAGATCGGCTACATGTCGCAGAAGTTTTCGCTCTACGACGACCTGACCATCGCGGAGAACCTGGATTTCTTCGGCGGAGTCTACGGCGTTCCCGCCGAAGAGCTCGAAGAGAAAGAACGCTGGGTGCTCGAGTTCTCCGGACTCGAGGGCAAGGAACAGCAGATCACCGGCAGTTTGCCGGGCGGCTGGAAGCAGCGCGTTGCGTTCGGCAGCGCCATCATGCACGAGCCCGGCATTGTGTTTCTCGACGAGCCGACCTCCGGCGTCGATCCGCTGGCGCGCCGCGCCTTTTGGACGATGATCAACCGTCTCGCCGACGCGGGCACCGCCGTCCTCGTGACCACGCACTATCTCGAAGAAGCGGAACAGTGCAACCGGCTTGGCTTCATGGTGGCGGGCGAACTGCTCGTGGAGGGAACGCCGAGCGAAATCAAAGCGCAGCAGAAAGGCCATCTGCTGGAATTTCGCGTGGACCAGCCGCAGCGCGCGGCCGATCTTTTGAAGTCGGAAACGCAGCACTGGCGGGTTGCGCTGTTCGGCAAACGGCTCCACGTCATTACGGACGACGACGTCGAAGCGGGCATTCGCGAGAACACGCAGAGGCTCGAAGCGGGAGGCGTCCACGTGCTCGGCGCGCGCGAAGGACGCTTCTCGCTCGAAGATGTGTTCATCAGCGTTGTCGAGCAGGCTCGCGAGCGCGGCAAGATCGGCGCGGAGGACTAGGAGGACAAATCATGCGGCGAATTTTCGCGCAGGCCCGAAAAGAGCTGACACAACTTCTCCGCGACCGCCTCGCGGTGGCGCTGGCGCTCCTGCTCCCCGTGGTTTTGCTGCTGTTGCAGACCACGGCCATTTCGCTGACCGTGAAGGATCTTCCCATCATCGTGCAGGATCTCGATCAGTCGCAGGCGTCCCAGAAATTGGTTGACGCGTTTCGCCAGTCGCTGAGCTTCCACGTCGTCTCCTGGCCCACGGACAAACAGCCGGAGGAGGCCTTCACTTCCAACAAAGCGCGTGGCGCGTTGATCATTCCGGAAGAGTATGGACGCAGACATCGCGCGCGGCGAAGACGCCACGGTGCAGATTCTGGTCGACGCTTCGGACGGGAATACGGCGCAAATCATTTCGGGCGATGCGGCGCAAATCGTTCGCGCGTACAACGCGGAAAACGCGGGAGCGACCCGCCCTCAGCCCGTCACCGCCGCGATCCGGCTGTGGTACAACCCCAGCCGCTCGTCGCAGAAGTTTTACGGTCCCGGAATCTACGTGCTGGCCATGTCCCTTTTTCCGCCGCTGCTCGCGACACTGGCCATGTCCAAAGGAAGGCGAGCAGAAAACGATCCTTCAGGTCTACGTCTCGAACATTTCCGCGCATGAATTCCTGCTCGGCAAGATTGCCGCGTTCATGATCGTGGCCTCCGCGGAAGCAATCATCATGATGGCGATTTTATTCATGGGCTTCGGGCTGCGCTTCGCCGGCGATCCGACGCCGTTTCTTGTCGCCACGATTCTGTACATGTTCACCGTGACGGCCTTCGGAAACATGATTGGCGCGGCGATTCCCAGCCAGGTGGCCGCGATGCAAGCGGTTGCGCTTGCCGGATTTCTGCTTGTGTACATGCTGTCCGGCTTGCTTTTCCCCATTGAAAATATCCCCGCCGCCATTCGCTGGATTTCCAACTTCGTCTGGGGCCGCTACTACATCGAAATCGTGCGCGACGCGCTCCTGGCGGGCGGAGGCTGGCCGTCGGTGTGGCTCAAAGTGCTCGCGATCGCCGTGATCGGCTCGATTTTTTACATCATCGCGTGGCGCAACATGCGGCGCATGCAGTTGAAGGATTAAGCCATGAATAAGATTCGCGACATTTCTCGGTTACCGCATGCGGGCTTTGATCCGCAAGGAATTTCGCCAGATTCTGCGGGATCGGCGGCTCGCCATGTCCTTGATCCTGCCTCCCACGCTGCAATTGCTTCTTTTCGGATTCGCTCTCAACGCGACCGTCAGCAACCTGCGCCTCGGTGTTGTGGACGACAGCAGGACTCCCGAAAGCCGCGAACTTGTCGCGATCATGACCGAAAGCAAAAGCTTCCAGGGCGCCGGCACCTACCTTGACGTAGACGAAATGAGCAAGAAGATCGCGAACGGCAATCTGGATGCCGGGCTCGTGATTCCGTACGACTACGCGCGCGATCTGCAGCGCGGCCGGCCCGCCACGGTACAGGTGCTGCTGAACGCCATGAATTCCAATACGGCTACGATCGGCGAGGGATACGCGCAAGGCGTGATCGCGTCCTACAACCAGACGCTCGTTGGCGAAGGGATTCACGCGCGGTTCCGGCAGATCGCCGCGCCGAACGTGAGCCGCATCGGCATGGTGTTGATACATCCCGCGTATCTGTACAATCCCGGCCTCGAGCCCACGTGGTTTATCGTGACCGGCATTCTCGGCGTGCTTCTGATTCTGAACGGCTCGCTAATTTCCGCGGCGGCGATTGTGAAGGAACGCGAGGCCGGGACGCTCGAGCAGCTCTTGATGTCTCCCGCTTCGACGACGCAGATCATCGTCGCGAAGCTTTTTCCGCTCTTCGTGCTGCTCTGCATGATGGGCATGATGGCGGTGGCGATCATGCGCGTCGTGTTCGGAATCCCATTCCGTGGAAATGTTTTATTGGTGATCGCCGCCGCGGCCCTTTGTTTGTTGTGCGGGATCAGCATCGGCACGTTCATCGCCACGTTCACAAAGTCGGCGCGGCAGGCGCAGCTCACGCTCTTTTTCGTGAATCCTCCGCTGACCTCGCTCTCCGGGGCATTCACGCCGGTGGAAGCGATGCCGAAATGGCTCCAGCCGGTTGCGCAATTCAACCCCATTCAACACTTCGGCGTGATCTCGCGCGGCGCAATGTTGAAGGGAAGCGGGATCGAAACGCTGTGGCCAAATTTCCTCGCGCTTTTGGCGTTCACCGTGGTGCTCGTTTCGCTGAGCATTTGGCGATTCAGAAAACAACTTAGCTAGGCCCGGCTTAGGGGAGTCTTATGCGCAATAAAATAGATGCTCGATTTTTCTCAATTCATTTCTCGAATCTGGGCGGCAAGCGCTTCGCCGGCCGGTTGCCGCTCGTCGCGGCAGCGTTGTTGTTTGCCGCGCCTGTCTTCGCGCAGTTCGGCCCGCCGCCCGGACAATCGCAAACCACACAGGCCGCGCAACTTCCACTCTCCGGACGAACGGCGCAAACGAGCGGCAGCGTGAAGACTTCGGAGGCGCCAGCGCCGAGCACCACCGCTACCGTGAACACGCTGAGTCCTAGCGTGCAGGTGCAAGGCGCCTACGCGGGAAGCACGCCGGGTGTCGCGAAGATGCCGTTCAACGGAAAGCTTGGCTTGCGGGAAGCGATTCAGCGCGGGCTTGCGTACAACCTCGGCCAAACAGGCGCGACCCAGGCTCTGCGGCAAGCGGAAGGGCAAAGTAAAGTCGCCCTCAGCAGCTTGCTGCCGAATATCAACGGCACTGTGAACGAGAACGTTCAAACCACCGACCTGCGCGCACAAGGCTTCCGATTCAGTTTTCCGGGATTCTCGATTCCCGCAGTGATCGGTCCGTTTAACTACATTGATTTTCGCGCGCATCTTTCGCAGACCGTTCTCGATCTCACCGCGATCAACAACTACCGCGCGGCGAAAGATATCGCAAATGCGAATCGATATTCGGCGCAGGACGCGCGCGAACTGATCGTGCTTGCCGTCGGCGGAGCCTATCTTCAAACGATTGCGGCGAAAGCGCGAACGGCCTCGGAAGAGGCGCAACTGCAGAGCGCGAATGCCGTGTTCGACCAGAGCAAGCAGCAGCTTGGTCAAGGACTCATCGCGAAAGTGGATGCCGACCGGAACGAAGTGCAGGCGTTGACGCACCAGCAACGTTTGCTATCCCTTAAGAACGACCTGGCAAAGCAAAAAATAAATCTCGCGCGCATGATCGGCCTGCCGCCGAATGATCAATACGATCTCTCCGACGAAGTGCCCTTTGCGCCCGCGGCTCCGTTGACGATCGAAGACGCGCTCGCACAAGCATTCCAACAACGAGCCGACCTGAAAGCCGCCGACGCCCAGGTGCGCGCCGCCGAGCGTGCCCACGCCGCCGCGCGCGCCGAGCGTTACCCTTCGCTGGGTGTCACCAGCGACTACGGCGGCATCGGCGTCAACCCCAGCCAACTGCAGACTACCTACACAGCCGCCGCCAGCTTGAAAATTCCGATCTGGCAAGGCGGGCGCGCCGAGGGCGACATTCAGCAATCCGACGCCGCGCTTGCCCAGCGGCGCGCCGAGTACGAAGACTTGAAGGGCCAAATCGAGAGCGATGTCCGCAGCGCCTACCTGGATTTACAAGCCGCCGCCAGCCAGGTGGAAGTCGCGCGGAGAAATGTGCAGGTCACCAAGGAAGCGCTCGAACTCACGCGCCAAAAAGTAGAAGTAGGGGTGATCGACAACGTGCAGTACGTGCAGGCCCAAGAGGAAGTAACGAACGCCGAGTTTGATTTCATCAACGGCGTGTTCGCTTTCAACGTCGCGAAGCTAAGCCTCGCGCGCGCGATGGGCCGCGCCGCGGACGCCCTGCCTGAAATATTTAAGGCTCCGTGAGAACTTCGGCGGGAATCCTTTACTCGAGCGCTTCGCTGGAAAGCACCCGACGAATCTTCAATCTTCCAAATCTTCCCGAAACACGGGCTGCGATGGATCGAGGACGCCATCCATGACATCCACGATCAAGCGCTCGTAGATGGTTGTCGCCTCTGGAAGTGAGGTGTGGCCGCGTTCCCACACCACGACTCCACTCTCTGAATAAATAAGGGTGAAAAATCGTCCCGAAGAATATTGAAGTTCGAGCAGCTTGCTCGGCATCTCGGGATCGCCTTCCTGTCCCAAGATATCCATTAGCGCCACAGACCACTGCCTCCCTTTCGGGTCGGTTACGGCCTGGCGCTCGACGTACCGCCAGTTGTCCATGCTCCAGGAAGCCATATTTATCTCTATCCGCGCTTGCCGCGCTAGCCGAGCAGCTCGGCAAGCGCTCGTGCGACGTGCGCTCCGGTGAATGGTTTTGGGATCAGCATGACTTTCTTGGCGTCCCGGGAACGGAGGCTTGCGTCCGCTTCTTCCGGCGTGTCACTGATGATGACAACGGGAAGCTCGGCGAAATTCGAGTCGTTGCGCACGGTGTCGAAGAGCGACTCGCTCATGTTGTAAACGGAACAATCGAGGACCAGCGCATCGGCGCGCTGCTCCACGACCAGTTCGTTCACGGAGTCGGTAAATCCGGAGGCGAAGACTTCGAAGCCCCGGTCACGCAGAGCGAACGACAATAGCTCGGCGATCTCCGGCGTATCGTCGATGAGCAGGATGCGCCGCAACCGAACGCTACTTCGTGCCGTAGTTGCCGGGCAATCTCGGTTTCTTGCCCGCGGACGGCTCCAGATCCAAAACCCATACGCGGCCGCCCGCTGTGTAATACGCGCGGTGGTCGTTTTGAACCTGCGCGCCCCAGGCTTCCAGCGTGCGCATGGCGAAGGTATATCCCTCGAAATTGTTCCGCGCGTGGCTCAGCACCTCATTCGTGTGCCAGTTGTCGGTGAGGTTAGCGTCGCCGGCGTGCACGCGAACGACTGTGTAAAAGCGGTCAAACGCAGCCGCGTCTCGAACCTCACGCGTTGACCCGCGCTTCTTGCCTTCGCTGACGATGTAGGCTTCCTGCTGCAATATTGGTCCGCCAGGAAGATTGGGTGTGTTGGCGCTCATACGGTCTCCGCCACGGTGGCCGCCGCTTCCGCGGAGCCCATGTTGACCAGATTTTTCACGTCTGTGGCCTTGATCAAGGCCTCCGGCAGTTGGATGCCCATCATTTGCCATTGCTGATTGGCGAACTTTTGAAGCGTGGCGATGTGCTCGGCGTGCAAGTGGCCGAAGCGGCCTTGCAGCTTCAAGTATTCCGATACCGGCCGCATGTTTTGCGGGCGGAAACTGTAATCATAGGCGCGCTTTTTGTTGTCCCACTCCCAGATCGGGTAAAGCCCGCATTCGACGACGAGCCTGCCGAGATCGATCGAGCGCGGCGTCTCGTACACGAAGCCCTTCTGGCAGGGAGTGTAGACCATCAGGAATGAGGCGCCCTTGAAGTTCAGGCCTTTGCGCACCTTATTCATGAGGTCGATCGGGTATCCCACGCTCGCGGTCGCCACATAGCAGTGGGGATGGCCGGCCGCCATCATGCGCGCGAGGTCCTTGGGAAACAGTGTCTTCGCCTCGGGAACTTTTGGGCCTGGAGGCGAGAAGGTTGTCATCCCGCCGTAAGGCGTGCGCGATGAGGCTTGGATGCCCGTGTTCGCGTACTGCTCGTTGTCGTAGCAGATAATCAGGCAGTCATGGTTCCGATAGAGCGCGCCTGAAATCGAGCCGATGCCGATGTCGGAGGCGCTGCCATCGCCGGCCTCGCAGATGATGTTTGGAAAGGTGCCCTTATACTTGCCTTTCCGGATCATCGCTTCGTAGGCCGCGGCGATCCCGGCAGTGAAGCTGCCGGCGCTGCCAATCTGCGTGTGCGCCCAGGGCACATTGTAGGGCGTGCACAAGTACGAGCTGTTGGCGACGTACATGCACCCGGTCGGTCCGACAAGAATGGTGTTGTCGCCCGACGCTTTGCTCGTCATCCGGTACTGGATGGACGGCCCGCAGCCGGCGCACGTGCGGTGGCCGGGGACGAAGGGCTCGCTCGCCGGCAACTCGGGATTGTAGAATCGCGCTCCCTGGTTCGGACTATCCAGCAGCGGCAGTATCTGGCGTTGGATTTCAATGACTGACATATTCGCTCCTCCGGATGGCGGCGCCGAATTTTTGCACGACCACTATTTTAGTGCAATCCTTCAGGCCCGTCTCATCAATATTATTGACTACTCCTCGAAATTGATTACTCCTCGAACCCGACCCAATGCGTACGCTTTTCAATGCTCCCGCGCTTCTGCGCTTCGAGCATTTTCTGAGTCATCCAGTAAAATTCCTTCAGCACTATGGCCTCGCCGCCCATTCCAGCCATGAACGAGACGACGAGCGGGCGCTTTTGGCTTTCATAGAGCGCCGCGCAGGCTTCGGCATAGAGCGAACCCCCGCTGCTCACGCTGCCGAGTCCCATGTTGGTCTCGATCACGCCGACCACTTTGAACTTGCTGAGGACTTCCTGCACGCGATCGGTCGGATAAGGCCGGATCGTCCGCAGCCGCACCATGCCGACCTTCACGCCACGGTCGCGCAAGTGCCGAATCGCGTAACGCGCCGTCACCCCATGTGCGCCCTGTAGAAAAAAGACAACGTCGGCGTCATCGGTCATGAACTCTTCGACCCACGGATCGTACCGGCGCCCGAAAATTTTTTCGAATTCGTCGTGAGCCTGCTCGATGACCGCCATCGAACCTTCCATGGCGCGCGCGCGTTCGAGTTGGAGCGGCGGCCCTTGCTCGGGCATGATCTGCGGGCCGTGCGACACCGGATGGCGCGGATCGAGCGGGTACGGATGCTTGTAGGGCGGCAGATATTCCTTCACCTGGCCCTGGTCGGGCAGTTCGACATCGCACACGATGTGAGAGACGAAGAAACCGTCCTGGCAGACCATCTGCGGAAGGAGGACGCGCGGGTCTTCGCCGATCCGGTAGGCGATCAAGTGATTATCAAACGCTTCCTGCGCATCGCACGACCAGCCCATGAGCCAGCCCATGTCGCGCGTGGAGAGCGCGTCCGTGTGTTCCGAACCGAAATCTCCCGGCGGATCGAGCGTGCGGTCAGCGATCATCATCTGCACCGGCATGCGGCTGCCCGAGATCGGCGAGTACAGCTCGTAGCCGTACTGCACCCCGACTCCCGAGCTGCCGGTGAAAACGCGCGCGCCGCTCGAAGAAGCGCCGTGCGCGATGCTCAACTGCGAGTGCTCGCTGTCGGCCACAATGTACTCGGCGTCGAGCTCTCCATTGGCCACCATCTGCGCCAGCGCCATCATCGTTGCCGTATAAGGCCGGATGGGGTAGGCGGTGATCACATCGACGTCGGCGTATTTGGCTGCCTGCGCCGAAGCGACGCAGCCGTTGATTCGAACCGTCTTCTTTTTTCCTGCGACAAGCGTTGCCATGTCTCACTCCGCGCAGTCCACCTATTGGCGGACGCTGTGATTGCTCGTTACGCGGACACCATATAATTTTCGCAACTGGTGTCCGTCTTCCGGACCTGACGCCAAATCTAGATACTCTTCGCCGGACGGTCCCCTAAAGTCCTTAGCTCTTCCGCCTGGCGTCCATGCAATCCCTGCGAAATCGCGAAGGCGGTGTCCATTCGAACCACGCCCGTATCAAAGTCGAGTTCGGGCACGCCTTCGAGGCACCCTGTCGGACACTCTTCGATGCACACTCGGCAGCCCTTGCAGTAATCCACCAGAATCTTGTAGAGGCCGTTCGAACGCACCGAACGCACGATGCAAGGCTCGGGGCAGACCAGGTAACAGTTATCGCAAGCGTTGCAGGTGCCGCAGCTGAAACAACGGCTGGCCTCTTCGCTCGCCTGCTCTTCCGAATACGCCAGGATGACTTCCTGCTGGGTGCTGCGACGCGCCACCGGCGCCAGCATAGCCTGCTTGACTCGCGGGAAGTGCGGGAAATACGTCATGTTCATCCGGTTCAGATCGACGATCACATCGATGGGAACCGTTCGTGGCTCGAGTGGAATATTGCGGAGCACTTTGTCCAGATTGAACGCCACGCGCTTGCCGTCGCCGACGGCGTTCACCACCATCAGCGGCTGGCCCGAACCCAATTGCACCACATCGCCTGCCGCGAAAAAGTTCGTGTTGCCGATGCGCCCGAACTCGTCGATCTTGATCGTGCCGCGTTCAGTCTTAAACTCGGCCGGCATCCAATCGAGCTTCGCTTTCTGTCCCACTGCGATGATCACGTTGTCGACGGCAAAGCGCTTGGCGGGCGCCTCTCGATCGATGGCGATCGGCGAAGCGTTGATTTTGCCGGTGAAGCGGGCGGGATGCAGTTGCAGCGCTTCGACTTTTCCTTCGCCGAGGACGGCGGTCATGGCGAGCCCGTGCAGCAGCTCCACGCCTTCCTCAAGCATGTCATGCAGGTCTTCCGGAGAAGCCGGCATCTCCTGGGGGTTGGCCTCCACCGTGATCATGGTTACTTCGACGGCGCCCTGCCGGAGCGCTTCGCGCGCGCAGTCAATCGCGGTGTTTCCGCCGCCGATGACGGCGACGCGCGCCCCGAGCTTCACTTTGGACGTGCCCATGCCGATGTCGCGGAGGAACGGAAGCCCGAAAACCACGCCGGCTTTGTTCTCGCCTTCGGCTCGCGCGCTGTTGGACTCGGTAAGGCCCACGGCGAACACGGTGGCGTCGTAATTCTTTTTCAAATCGTCCAGGGTGACGTCTTTCCCGACCTCGACGTTTGTCTTGATTTCAATGCCGAGCTCGACGAGGCGTTGGATCTCGCGATCCAGCACCGCCTGCGGGAGGACCCAGTCCGGAATGCCGCCGCGATTCAGTCCGCCTGCTTTGGGCGACTTCTCCAGAATGGTTACCTTGTACCCAAGGCGCGCCAGTTGGTACGCGGCGCTATGGCCGGCGGGACCTGACCCGATAACGGCGACCTTCTTGCCGTTGGGCGTCCCGGCCTTTACTACGTCGCGCGCCAGCGCCTGTCCGAGATCGCCGAGAAACCGCTCGACCGCGCGGATCGAGATGGCTTCATCGTACTGTCCCCGGTTGCAAGCCTGCTCACACGGGTGGTAACAGACGCGGCCCGTGACCGACGGGAACGGCATGTCTTCCTTGATGAGAGCGTAGGCGTCGAGGTACTTGCCGCGCTTCACCAGGTCGAGATAGCCCTGGATCTTTTCGTTGGTGCCGCAGGCGTTGTTGCAGGGCGGCAGCTTGTCCCGGTAGACGGGCCGGATCGCCCGCCAATTGCCGGTCGGAAAAAGATCCTGGCCCTTTTCCTGTGACGGAGCCGGTGTAATTCCGGCAAACGGCACGTTGAGCCAATCGGGAATGTGCGTTCCTTTAGTCGACATTTTTAACCCCTCAAAAAAATTTGTCTACGCAGCAACCGGCTTCAGCGGCATGATGTGCAATTCCTTGAGCGCCGCATGGAACGCCGCTTTGTTCGCAATCATTGGTTCAATCGTTTCCATCTTGACGATGCCTGTCGTTTTGACGACCGCCGCGATAAGTGGAGCAGCAATGTCCGGCGCAACCGCTTTGCTGCGCTCGGCAGCCCCTTCCGTCGATAGACGGTCGAGGCCGAGTTCGCCCAGGCGGTAATAGAGCCATTTGTGGTCGGCCAGCTTGGCGGCGTCGACGCAGACGAGCTGGGACAGCCGCTCGGCGCCGGGCACAAAGCGGATCATGTACTCCGGCGTATAGTGCGTGTTGATGATGAGCGTTCCGCCCGGAGGCATCCCGCGCATATAGTCCCAACCCTTGACCATCGTCCCTTCGACCAGGACGACGATGTTGGGATGCTCGTTCTCGTACGTCAGCGCGTTTTCGATTTCGCTGTCGCTCACGCGGCAGTACTTGCGCGTCGGGGCGTTGGTGCGGTCGGGATTGTCGACGTAATTTTCCATCGCCTGGGAGAACTTGCCCTCGTTCCGGGCGGAAGCAGCGACGGAATTAACGATGTCGCGGCCTTCTTTGTCCATGATGATGCCGCGCGTCCACACTGTCAGTTCTGTATAGCTCATGATCTACCCTCTTTGTCATCTAGATGGATATGTGCCGCCAGGGTAAACTCCCCGGCATTGCCAGGCCGCGCCGCCGGGTCTTTCAACGGCGTAAGGCTACCGCGATGGGAATCCAAAACAGACTGAAAATCGCTTCGGCGGACAACGAAAGGATTTGCTTGCGCGCCGTCCTGATATTTCGCAATCGCCAGCAACGTCGCCTTCTTGCACAGGCTTTCGATATCCGCGCCCGTTGACCCTTCCAACTGGGAAGCAAACTCGTCGATGTCCACATCGGGTGCGAGCGGCACGCGCCGGCAACAGAGCCGCAGGATCGCCGCCCGGTCCGCAGCGCCCGGTTTGGCGAACGGAAGGATATAGTCAAATCTTCCGCTGCGCAAGAGCGCAGGTTCGACGCGCTCCGGACGATTGGTTGCCGCTAGCAGGAGCACCCCTTTGACGTCACGCAAATTATCAATTTCGCGCAGGAGTTGGCTGAGAATCCGCTGATAAATGTCGGAGCCCAGATGATCGGCGCCAAACTTTGGCGCGAGCGCGTCGATAGTGTCAAAGAAAAGGATGCAGGGCGCGGCGCGCCTCGCTTTCTTGAAAACCTCGCGCAGCGCCCGCTCGGATTCGCCGAGCCACTTCGAGTAGAGTTGCGGGCCATCGATAGCGATGAGCGGAATCTGCTTTTCGCCCGAAAGCGCTCGGACCATGGCGGTTTTGCCCGTACCCGACGGTCCGACGAACAGAATGCCGCGCGGCGGCGCGAGGCCCACTTGATCGTAGATATCGTTGTGCACGTGAGAATGCTCGACGACGGCATCGAGCAATCGCTTCAAATCAGTGAGACCTCCAAGGTTCGCGAATGTCGAAGGGCTCTTCTCGATAAAGAATTCGCGAGTCGCGCTGGGCTCGACTTCCTTCAAGCCGGCGAGAAAATCGTTGCGCGTAACTTGCAGCCCGCTCAGGTCGGCAGGCGGAGCGCCGTCCGTCTCAAGCGGGGCGGTGGCGAGGAATCCGCGCAAGGCGATCATGCCCACTTCCTGGCACAGCGCTTCGAGATCGGCGCCAACGAATCCGTGGGAATGTTCGGCGATTTCCTGAAGATTGACGTCATGCGCGAGCGGCATGGCGCGCGTGTGGATCTTCAGAATTTGCAGCCGCGCCTGCGTGTTCGGTACGCCGATTTCGATTTCACGATCGAACCGCCCGGGACGCCGCAGCGCCGGATCGAGAACTTCGGGGATATTGGTGGCGCCGATGACGATCACCTGGCCGCGCGACACAAAGCCATCCATCAAGCTGAGCAGTTGCGCCACCACGCGCTTTTCGACTTCGCCGGAAACTTCGGCGCGCTTGGGAGCCACGGCGTCGATTTCGTCGATAAAGAGAATCGAGGGAGCGCGCCGCGCCGCTTCCTCGAAGACTTCGCGGAGCTTGGCCTCGCTCTCGCCGTAAAACTTCCGCATGATTTCCGGGCCGTTCAGGGGAATGAAGTGCACGCGGCTTTCGGCTGCGACAGCGCGCGCCAGCAATGTTTTTCCCGTGCCAGGCGGGCCGTATAACAACACGCCCTTGGGCGCGAAGATTCCCAATCGCTCGAAGATGCGCGAGTGCTTCAGCGGCAGTTCGACCATTTCGCGGACGCGCGCCACTTCCCGTTCCAGCCCGCCAATATCTTCGTAGGACACCGCAGGGGCGCGGGCCGCTGTCTGTTCACCCTCCACGATCCGAATGTCGGTGCGCGGGCCGATCACGACCGGCCCCGAAGGAATCGTTCGCACAACCTGGAAATTCACCGCCTTGGCAAACGTCGGTACGCGCACCACGCAGCCCTGCGTGACTGGCACGCCCACAAGATCCTCGACAATTCGTTCAGGCGCGATGATTGCCGGCGCGGCGCCCACCCACATTGGCGAGAGGCGAACCGCCACAGCCTGCGAGTGCTCGATGACCGCAACGGTCACCTGTTCCTGCAGTCCCACGCCGCAGTTGCTGCGGGCTGTGCCATCAATCTGAATGATGCCTTCGTGCTGTTCGTCGGAAATTTCAGCGCGTGCAACGGAAGAGGTGCCGCCCGTGATTTTTAATACGTCGCCGGCGTGTGCGCCGACGCGCTGCATGTCGGCTGGCGCCAGCCGTGCTATGGCGCGTCCCACATCCTCCACGCGCGCTTCTGCAACGCGCAACGTGAGCGTGGCCGCGAGCGAGGATGGAGCGAGTTCCGTCACTGTGCCACCTGAAGTCGAGACTGGATTTCGCTGCTGAATCGGGCGAAGAGTTTGGCCAGCTTCTGATGCTCCACATGAGGCTGAAGGTCTGCCAGGACTTCCACGCGGGTCATTTCATTTCCCATGTCAGTAAGGCGGACCGTTCCCAGATTGGTATGCTCCAGGGCCCAACCCTCGCCTTGGGTGGAGGCGACCGCCATGCACAGCGTGGTACGATCGCTCTCCCACGGCACGACAATCGCGGTCAGGCTGCCCTGTCCGATAGCAAGCTGCTCGACCGCGCCGGAGACGACGCGTGGGGAACCTGCGGTCATGAACTCAAAAAGCTTTTCGCTCATGTGAATCTGTGGTACACTGGCCCAGTGATTGAACCACTTGAAAACGAGAATTTACCATCCACGCGGAACGCTGTCAAGCGTTTTGCGCATCCTTCCGGTGATGAGGCTCGCCTCATCACGCCGATCAAAAAAACGCGCATTGCCGAAGAGGTTGCCGACCGGATTCGCGTGTTAATGCTGGACGGCACTTTCCCGCCAGGCGAGCCGCTGCCTTCGGAACGCCATCTGGCGGAACGGTTCGGCGTGAGCCGCGGATCGATCCGCGATGCGCTGCGCACTCTGGAAACGATTGGCCTGCTCGAGACGCGGCACGGCCAAGGCACATTTCCGCACGAGCTGTCGGTGGACCGCCTGGTTGCTCCCCTGGCCTCGGTGATGGCCTACCGGTCGGATCTTCAGGATGAGCTTCTGGATGTGCGCCGCATGTTCGAACCTGCCGTCGCGCGCGTCGCGGCTGAGCGCGCGACCGATAAAGATTTGGCCGATCTCCAACACATCCTCGACACCCAACGGCAGAAGCTTAAATCCGGCCAATCGGCTATCGCCGAGGACACGGCGTTTCACGCCATCCTGGCGCGATCCACCCGCAATCGCGTGGTGATGAGCATCATGGCGACGCTCAACGATTTGCTCGTGGAATCGCGCACGCAATCGCTGAAGCAGAAGGGCCGCCCCGCGCGATCCATGGACGGGCACGAGTCGGTTGTTGCCGCGCTGCGCCGGCGGGACCCCGAGGGCGCTTCGCAAGCGATGTATAACCATATCGACCAGATCGCCGATCTGCAGGTGCACGCGCACAAGGGTCCGAATTCCCCCACCAAATAGCCGGAGACGCAACAAATGGACGAGAGCCTGCGAACGCAGATCGACTCAAATCTTTCGCATCTCGATGGCCTGATCCACCGCGGACGCCGGCTTCGCGAAACTTTAGCTGAGGATCCTTCCGACAAATCCGCGCTCGTGGCCAATCGCGCCTGGCAGCAAGATTGCGGCGTAGCGATCAATCAATTGTCCGGTGGCAGCAAGGCTCATTGGCTTGCGCGGGCGTTTAGCGAAGCGTTTTTGATGCGCACGACGTCCGGCCAAGTCATCGAAGCGGTGGCGCCGGCCGAGATCGTCGAGCGCCTTGTCGGCGTCCTGGATCAAGCGGTCATTTCGCTATCACGAATGGGTGATGGACAGAGCGCATCTACTTCGCCTGTGGCCGCGCCGCTTCCTCGCCGATTCGAGTTCGTTCACAACGTCGAACTCCGGCCAGTTGTCGAGCAGGCGTATACCGACAGCCGGGACGCGTTGGAGCAAGGCAGATATGACGTTTCGCTGATCAATTCCTGCGGAATACTCGAAGCGATCGTGACGGATGCGCTGAAACACAAGGGACTCGATTCGCTGTCTGCCGCCGGAATCCCTGCAGGAAAGATCGCCGATTGGTCTTTCAACGATCGTCTCACCGTCGCAGAACGGGCCGGACTCATTCGCGGCGGGTGCGCCCGGCTGCCCGAAATCGCGCGGAGATATCGTGATCTTACCGATACAGATGGCAATCCTCAGTTGACCGTTACCGAACACGATGCGCGGCGAACCACGCAGGTGCTTCATGTTGTGATGAGAGATTTGGATCCAGGCAGGTAGCACGCGTTTCTGAATTCTCGGTCGAGTTTAATGCTTTTGTCATTCCGAGCGAAGCGAGGAATCTCTCTGTCGCAGAGCGCAAAGCCGAAGAGAGATTCCTCGCTTCGCTCGGAATGACAACCCTGAGGATTTATTTCACGAGCAGTTCGGTGTTGATTTACTTCTCGATCTTCGCCAGCAGCTCCACGAATTTCTTGCTGGCGCTCCGATTGATCTTTGGCCGCCGGCTGAT
>CAWHYM010000016.1:0-207326 GCA_963833595.1 uncultured Acidobacteriota bacterium
GAAGTCATCTGGCTCTGTTGACATCCTCGTTACGACAATGAAAATTCGAGATACCAGATCGGTTGAAATTGTTGTTTGCTACGTAGGCAGGAGGGACGATGGCCGAAGTTGGACTCCTGCCGTTCGCTCGCATCGCCGTGCAAGTCAGCCGGGCGGTGCTCCCGCGTTACCGAAGCCGATTCAGCAAGCACCAATTCACACAGCCACAGTTGCTGGCGATTCTTTGCCTGATGCGATACGAGGACTGGACCTTTCGCGAAGCCGAGGTACGTTTGGGCGAGCATCGCGAATTGCGCCGGGTGCTGGGGCTCAGCAGCGTGCCCGATTTCACTACGCTGTATCGCTTTCTGCAACGTCTGGACGATCACACCATCGACCGCGCGGTCGGCGAGACGGTGCATCGGTTGCGCGGCACGCGCAGAAAAGGGCGGCGGCGAGCCCGCGTGGCGGTCGATGCGACGGGTTTGGCGCAGGGAGCGGTCAGCACGTTCTTTGTGCGGCGCATGCATCATCACGGGCAAAAACCGCTGCCGTGGAGACATTGGTTGAAGTGGGTGGTTGTGGTGGATCTGGATCAGCAGTTTCTGTTGTCGCAGATCGCACGACGTGGCCCGTGGAACGATTGTGCGAATTTGCCCGCAGTCGTGGAAGCGGCTTCCGAGCAAACGCGCATCGGGTTGGTGCTGGCCGACGCCGAGTTCGACAGCGAAAGGAATCACACCTACATCCGGCAGCAACTCGGGGCGCAGAGCGTAATCCCCGCCAAGCGCGGAAAGAAAACCTGGCGTATTCATGGAGTGCGCGCCGAGATGCGGCGGGCATTTCCGCGACGGCTCTACCGGCGCCGATCCCTGATCGAGAGCCTGTTCAGCTCGGTAAAACGCAAGCTCTCGGCCCGCGCGCCGGGTCGCTCGCTGCGCACGCAGAAGCGTCAAGCCCTGCTGCTCGGACTGAGTTTCAATCTGTATCGCTTGAAACATCGCCGCATTTTCTTGAGGATGTCAACAGAGCCAAGTTATCTCATAAACACATTTAAGTCTTTCCGAGCTTGCGAGTTATGCAAACAAGCGTAAATCAGGAGCATGGACCTAACCGAGGCGCAGTGGGAGAAGCTCAAGCCACTGCTTGCTCCGAAACGACGTTCCGACGGTCGAGGTCGGCCTTGGCGCGATACGCAAGCCGTGCTGAACGGTGTTCTTTGGGTTTTGCGCACCGGTGCTCCTTGGCACGATCTGCCCGACCGCTATCCACCCTATCAAACCTGCCATCGGCGCTTTCAGCAGTGGCAGCGCGATGGCACGCTGACCCGGCTGTTGCACGCGCTCGCCGAAGACCTGCGGGCGCGCGGCAAACTGGATCTGTCGGAAACCTTCATCGACGCCAGCTTCAGTTCGGCGAAAAAAGGGGCGCTGCTGTCGGCCCGACTCGCCGAGGAAAAGGCAGTAAAATCATGGCGATCGCAGACCGCCATGGTCTTCCTGTCGCCTGCTGCGTCACCAGCGCTTCGCCTCATGAAAGCAAACTCGTCGAAGCCACCGTCGCGCAGCGCTTCACGCGAGCCAAACCAAAACGAATGATCGGCGACCGCGCCTACGACAGCGATCCGCTCGATCAGCGCCTCCGGCAAAAACACGGCATCCGGCTCATCGCGCCCCACAAGTACAACCGCCGTCGCAAGAGCACCCAGGACGGCCGCGAATTGCGTCGCTACTGTCGGCGCTGGAAAATCGAGCGCCTCTTTGCCTGGCTCCACAATTTCCGCCGACTCGTCAGCCGCTGGGAATATCACGAAGCCAATTTCCTCGGCATGCTCCAACTCGGCTGCCTCATTATCCTCCTGAGGCATTTATGAGATGGCTTCTAGTATAAGAGACCGCCAACGATCACCAACAGCAACACGCCCGAAATCACCGCGAACTCAATGATCGGCACTCTCAGGCGCGACATCTTGTTGATGATGATCTGCTGCTCCTGGGAAAACTGCTGCTCGGCGGTGTCGATAAACAGCTGGTCATCTTCTCTTGACGACAACGTCGCGCGATATATCACCAGGCCAGCCAGAACGGCCGTAAAGACGGCCCCCAAAGCCATAAGTGAAACAAAAGCTAGCGCACCATATATCCCCATGACGTCCCTCCCTGGGGAGCGGCACTTGACTTAGGCTGATTGAAAGCGCCGCTACCGCCTTGAAATCGTAATGGTGGAGCAGCGACCGATGGCGGGCGCAATCCGACCGACATGGCCGGTGCGTTGAAAGTCGAGGAACCGTCCTAACGGCTTCGCCATTATGACCGCTGCTCCCGGAAATCGATGGTGACCTGCGGACGTGTTAAGAACCGGAGTCTCTTCTGGACCGCTCCCATAGCGACGGTCCCCATCCGTGGCCCACATCCATCATCCACTTTCTTTGTACCGAAGTTGTCAGGAGAAGGCAGTGAACTGCGTCACAGATTGATGTGACCGCCGATACGTATAGGTAAGACCCCGGCCGCATCAATCCGCGCCTGAACCTCTGCCTCAACCGAAAAGCGGTTCATTGAGGTGGCCAACCCATTCCTGTTTTTTCAGTTGGAGAACGTTCTGGGCCGGATGATGCCGCTCTAGGGAGACTTCGGGCGGCACGCATTCCATCATTCATTAGTCGGCCGGTGCGAGCTCTTTCTCAACCGCTTCTTTGCGGGTTTGCACGAACTTGGCCTTTGCTTCGATGCCCAATCGTCCAGCGTAGAGAAGTAGCTTATCGAGCGTCTTGTTGGCGATCTTCCTGTTGGGCAATTCGGTGGATGGCGCAGGCTTGGGGTTGAATCTGCGGGTGCCCTACCCCTCACGGTTTTCGAGGGGTAGGGGGTTTTGGTACTTCCTCACTTTTGTGCGACGGCTTTTGCCGAATCTTCTCGCAGGTGCACGTAGCCAACCTTCCCATAAGGTTGTGCGCCGTACCAGATTCGGCCTTGAGCATCTGCAAACATGTCCCTGCTTCCGCGCTCGCCGTAGGGTGAAGGATATTCGATCACCTTGCCGGTTTTGGGGTCCAGCTTTCCGATCACATCCGTGTACATGGACGCATACCAGAGGTTGTCGTTGTGATCGACGGCCATTCCGTACGGGGTGGGCATCGGTCCAGGCAACTTGAATTCCTTAAACGTTTGGGTCTTGGGATCGAACCGCGTGAGGTTGCCGCCAAAATAATCGCCGAACCAGACCATGCCTTGAGAATCGATCTTCAGACGGCGCGGCCTCGTGTCGGAACTTGGCGGAGTCCATTTCGTGATCTTGTTGGTTTTCACATCCACTTTGCCGATGCTGTGATGATCCTTGGAGTTGAACTCGGCAAACCAGACGTTTCCTTCCTTGTCCACGGCAATGCCGTAGATATCGGGAACTTCGGGGAAGAAGGTGAATTTCTTGGTCTCGATATCGAACTTGCTGAGCGGGCGGCCCGAACTCCAGATATTTCCTTGCAGGTCCGCGACGGCGGTATGCCTGCGCGGGTCCGAAGTTTGATCTCCGGCGGTGTATCGCAGGTTGGGCCACGGCGCGTTTGGCTCCATTTCAACGGGCGGCGGGCCATCGTACGGCTGGCGGTACACTTCAAACTTTTCCGTGCGCGTGTCGAATCTCGCGAGCGCATTTTGCTTTTCAATGGTGAGCCAGACGGAACCGTCCGCAGTGGGCAGAATTTCATGAATGAACGGGCGCGTGGGGTCCGGCAATCTCCACGTGTGGAGTTCGCCTGTCGCGGGATCGAGCTTCGATAATCCGCCGCCCATTTCCATCCAAATGTTTCCATCCTTGTCCTGTTTCCCGCTTCCTGGCCGATCCTTCGGCTCTCCAGTCAATTGATAATCGACGTACACGATGTTCAGAGCGTCGTCGGCAAAGTAATCGTGTTCCTGCTTGACCTTTTGATATTGCGGCAAAAGAGCCGGGGATGCGGGCGTCTCGGCATCCGGTCCAAAAACTGTGCCCAAGTATTCCGACACCTGGTCTGCAACGTCGGGCTTTATGTCGGCGACTCCGACTTGCCGCATGTGGTCGATCGCTTCGAGCCAACCCTCGCGGTCGCGACCCATCACGCCGATTTTGCTCATCGCATGGCAATTGAAACATTCCTGGAGGACCACATTTTTTCCCTTCGCCTCCGGCAACAAAATTCCCGCCTGATACTTCGTCAATTGGCTCCACTGCACCGCTCCCTTCTTCATCGTGAAGCTGGCTGGTGAAGTCTTCCCGTCTTGCACGGAGACATCGGTGCGGCGCGAAGGATCGCTCCTATAACCTGTCGAGGTTGCCCACACTTCGTACGTCCCTGCGGGAAGATTGTCCGTCCGATACTGGCCCTGATTGTCCGTCAAAACCATCATCAACATTTTGGTTTTCACATTTTGCGCGCGCACAAATGCCGCCCGGAAGGGAGCGCCATCCTCGCCCTTGACGATTCCGGAAATGTCGCCACCCGGGGAGGCGTATGCGGAAGTTGCAAGCAGTAGAGTTAAAAATGCGGTGCAGAGTATGTTTTTCATTGCCGTCTCCACAGACATAATAATCCGGCCAGGATGCGATGCAATCGATTTACCTGCATCATTCTGAAGAACCTCGCTGCCGGAATTCGCAGGCGCCAAGCTGTGCCTCGGGGGGGAGTATACCGCAAGGCAGCGCGAAGACATTCAGATTCCGGAATGTGGATAGCGGGCCAATTTGCTTACAGTCTGGATTCCAGCGGGACAGGCACCCGCCGCGGCAGGCCTGTCCGCATAAGCCCTGCTGAGATTCTGCGGGACAGCCAGCCCCTCGCAGGGGCACGGGATAAAGAGTGGCAGTCCTGCCAAGACATTTGCCAAAATCGGTTTTGCTTACTGGGCGGTTACGTAAACCGGATTTGTGAACACCCAGAGCGTCCAGCGCCGCCAGCCGGTAAGGCCGGGCTGGCGCAGAAAAACTTCCGTCCGGTAGCGGCCTGGGCCGGTGATGGGCTCGTCGATTGTCCGGGTCTGTTCCTCGGCAATCTCCCGTCCGTCACGAAAAACCTTGATCAGCGGGAGGCTTGCTCCGGAAGGCACGGAAATTTGGAGGCGCGCGGCTCCCGTCCAGGGAAGAAAGTCACCGGGCCCGCCTGAGGCGTTGCCGCTTGAGACGCGAAATGAGAAGCCGTCGGCAGGGTAGAGCGAGTCCAATCCGCAATACGAATGGCCCCTCTTGAGCGCGTCGACGATTTCGGCAGCGCTCGCGAGCGCAGAGTTGCCGCCGCCCGCGTCTGGAGGGAGCAGCACGTGTTCGCGCGCCACACTGAGGGACGGCACGTAGCCAGGGAACCGCCAGTCTTTGCCGAACCCCAGGCGTATCCGGGCATGTGTGTCGGCGGCACAAATACCTGCGACCGGCCGCTGCTGGAGAAGTTCATCCCACTTCGCAAAGTTCTCCTCCGGCGTGCTCGCCAGCCTCACCAACGCGAGTTGATCGTTTTCTCCATATAAAAGCAGCGCATCCAACAGGTCGAAGAAGTTATTTTGGCGCCAGGCGGCGTCCTCGTTCCAGATCTCCATGCCGTCGAAATCAGAAGTCTTCCAGTCGGTCCAAGGCGTGTGCGGATGAAATGGATGGGCGAGAACCCGGAAGGCGCCAACGGCCCGGGCCGCGGCCAGCAGATCACGGTCATCCTTTGTTTTCGGTTGAACCCAAGAAGGGGGAATACCGAGCGCGAGGAAATGTCCGGCAGTCGTGCCGATCTCCACTCCCGAAATGATGGGCAGGTCCGGCGGATCTTCAGCAAGTTCGTCGTTGGTCATCGCGACGTTGTGATCGGTGATCGCGATAAAGGAGAGATTTGCCTTCTCGGCGGCGGCCATCACTTCCGCTACTGTCCCACTGCCGTCGGACGCCTTGGTATGAACGTGGATCACGCCAACTCTCTCGTTGGCGTTCTCACCCTTCGAGACGATTGGAAGCTTTACGAGCGAACCTTCCAGCAGGATTCCGGCGACCATCAAAAATAGCGTTAAGAGAATTCCACCTAATAATTTATATGATTGATTGCTTGATACCAAAACAGGGATTTGGCCCTCCTCTTTCGGCTAACTCGAAGCCGATAACAAACGTGTTACCTCGCACGATGGCACCCTCCAAAGACCTAAGAAAAGTTTGATCAGGGAAAGAGAACCTGTCAAGCGGCAATCGAGACTGGCATTGAAAAGGTACACGGTTGCCGCCTCTTAAATTCAAGACACATACGTTCTTGGGCACACAGATGTGATTCCAGGGACGGACATTGGGTTGCGCTAAAATTGCTCGCAAGTCAAAAAAGGGACATAGTTGATCTCTTCCCGACTGACCAGTGGCGACGGCAAACTTGCCCTTTTGATTCTGTGCACCCTGCTATCTTTGGGAGCCCCAGCGGCGCCGGCCCAATCGACTGCGACGCCGGATAGCGGCGATCAGGCGCCCGAACGCGGCCATGAATGGGAGATTTCCCCATTTCCCCGGCACTTCGTGGGGAATCTGATGAGCTTTGCTATGATTTGGTGGCTTATTCTTTCGTACCAGCTTGCAATGGAATGCAAAATTCCGAACGATAGCGTATCTTATTCTTGACACGAGAGTGAGGTAGCAGTACAGAAGGTCCGTCCAAGCTCGGCGACGCAGCCGAACGAGGATTGCAAGGCGAGGGAAAACCCATCTTGAAAAAAAGAATGATCATCATTGCCGTCCTTGGGATCGCGACTCTTTATTCTTATTCCGGTGGAACAGCCTATTTGCTGGCGCAGAGTAAACCTGCCGCAACTTTGCCCGGTACGGAAAAGCTGAGCGAGCAGGCGAGGCGTGGAGAAGGATTGTTTCTGCAACGTTGCTCGCTTTGCCATTTGCCCAGAAAACTCAAATTCGGGTCTCCGCCGGTCGTCGGGCCTAGCCTCAACGGCCAGTTTACGGATGCCGCCCCCGATCAACTAAAAATTTTGCGAGGCTTTATATTAAAGGGCGGTCCGGATATGCCGGGTTTCCAATATGGACTTGAGCCAAAAGAAGTGGACGATCTGATCGCGTACTTGAAAACGTTGTAGATGCTTTTTCCAGATGTGCGGAGGCGCTTTGTGCCAAGAAGGAAGACTCTATCTGTAATTGTTTCTGCTTTCGTGTCGCTCGTATTTTTTTCCTGCGCACAAAATGGTTTTTCCCAGTCCGCGCCAACGACAAGCACTTTATCCGGGACTGTAAAATCCTCGGACGGCAAGCCTCTCGATGGAGTCGGCGTTTCCGCGCGCGGCATGAGCGAGACATTTACAACCACGGTGTACACCGACGAATCTGGACGATATTTGTTCCCCCCAATGAATAGCGGCCAATACAAGGTTTGGGCGCAAGCAGTTGGCTTTGAGACTTCCAGAGCGGAAGCGGGCCTCTCTGATGGAGCGAAGAAGCAAGTGGATTTGACGCTCGCTAGCCTCGCCGATTTCCACAAACAGCTTTCCGGCACCGAATGGGCCGCGAGTTTGCCGGAGGATACTCCCGACGACCGGCGCATGAAGACGGTATTTATCAACAACTGCAGCGGATGCCATCAAGTCAGCTTTCTATTGCAAAACCGGTTTGACGCGGCCGGCTGGGGCGCCGTAATCACTTTGATGGAAAAAATGCAGTCCATCGGATACGCGCCCGAAGATGCGACGCCCAATCCCGTGATTCATGCCTACAAGCAGGAGCTCGCGGAATATTTGGGGCGCGTCCGCGGCCCCGGAACTTCGCCACTCAATCTAAAACTGCTCCCGCGTCCTACCGGCGAGTCGGCCCGGATTGTGGTCACCGAATATGATCTATCGCGGCCCGACATGCCGGGCTGGATCATGGAACACAACGGCACGGATTGGTCGGAAGGAACTCCCTCCAGATGGGATGGCCGAGCCGCCCACGACGTCGCGATCGACAAAGGCGGATATGTCTGGTTTGCCGACGATGCGACGCCTGAACGCACGCTGGGAAAACTTGACCCTAGCACGGGGCGGATCACCGAGTACAAACTAGCGGATCAGGCCAATGCGGCGGAAATCTCGCACGCGCTCGTCTTCGATAAGGCAGGCAACATCTGGTTTTCAAATGGGACGGAAGGAAGTCCGACGAAGTTCGATCCCGAAACCGGCAAGTTTTTCAGATTTCCCCGGCCGCAAGACTTTCCATTCTCGGGCGATTTCATCGCGCTGGATACAAAAGGGAACGTATGGTCTCCCGACCGCGAGGGAGCTTTCAAACTGGATCCGCTGACAGGAAAATATACGAACTATTCTGTCCGGCCGGGAAAAGCGAATTACGACCTCGCCGTGGATGCGGAAGACAAAGTTTGGGTTTCAAAGCCTGGCGGGAACGATATGGAGATCGTCGACTCGCATACGGGCAAGATCGACGAGTTAGCTTTGAATTCCGTGGTCTCGCAAGATTACGAAGTCACGGCGAAAGACCGGGAACTCTCTGCAAGCCTGGGTCTTACGCCAAATACTGCCACTCCTCTTGAAAAGGGACCGCGCCGATCGGTGGCGGATCGAGAAAATGATGTCGTCTGGGTGTGCGAATTCTTTGCGGACAGGCTTGCGAAGATCGACGCACGGACCAAGAAGGTGACCGAATATCCGTTGCCGCACCGGTTCAGCCAGCCGTATTCGGCCACCGTCAATGCGAAGGACCATACCGTCTGGATCACCATGCTGAACTCGGACAGGATCGCCAAGTTCGATCCGTCCACCGAGAAATTCACGGAATACGTGCTTCCGACACGCGGCACGGAAATCCGCCACATCCAGGTCGATAGCAGTACGAATCCGCCGACGGTCTGGCTGCCTTACGACCGCACCAATAAAATTGCGCGCATTCAATTCCGGTAGGACAGGCTTTAGCCTGTCTTCTTTGATTATGGCAAGTCCCACATAAAACCTGACAGGCTGAAGCCTGTCCTACGTGTGGCTTCTCCCTACCAAACGGGCGCTTGCAGCCTAAGAAGGCATTAACGCCCCGACGCCGGAAGATGCGAGTGAGCCCTGTGTCATCCCGTATTCGCCCTTAAAAAACGCTCTCGATGCTTGTGTGTGCTCACGGAACCAAGATAATTTTTCCTTGCGCGCCCGTCTCCAGGATTTCCTTGTGGGCGCGGACGGCTTCTCCGAGTGAGAGTTCTTTTCCGACGACTGGACGCACTGCGCCGTTTTCGAGGCTCGCATAGAGGCCCGCGTGGACATCCGCCTCATCGGCTTCCGAGATGCCCCAGAGGACGAAGCCGCGCACCGACGCGGTGCGGGCCATCAAATCGCGCGGCGTGATTGTTACATCTCCGCGGCTGCCGATGACAATCACGCGGCCGAATCGCGCGAGGAGCTTTAGGTCGGCGGCGAGATTTACGTTCGCGAGCATTTCGAGGACGACGTCCACGCCGCGACCGTTCGTCGCTTTGAGAATGGCGTCCGTGTAGCCCGCGTTCCGGTGGTTGAACGCGTGATGCGCGCCCTCGCGCCGCACGAGCTCAAGGCCTTTGTCCGTGCCCGCCGTGCCGATCACCGTCATGCCCATCGCGCGCGCGATTTGCACCGCGGCGATTCCCACGCCGCCGCTTGCTCCATGCACCAGCAGCGTTTCCGAGGCGCGCGCGTTCGCGTGATGGTAGAGCGCGTGATACGCCGTGCCGCACGCCACGTAAATTCCCGCGCCTTGATTAAAGGTTGTGCGCTCGGGCAAGCGGTGCAGCTGCGATTCGAGCGCCAGCGAGTATTCCGCGTACGTGCCGGTGACGGGATGCCCAACATAAACGCGATCGCCCGGCTTGAATTGCGTGACGCCCTCGCCGACGGTGTGCACCACGCCCGCGCCTTCGCCGCCGGGCACGTAGGGCAGCGGCGGTTTGATTGCATAAGTGCCGGCGCGCATGTAAGTGTCAAACGGGTTCACGCCCGCCGCATGAACGCGGACGACTGCTTGTCCCGGCCCCGCCTTCGGCGTGGGAAATTCCTCCAGCTTCATGACTTCGGGCGCTCCGAATTCGTGCACGATGATGGCTTTCATTTTGCTTATCTCCCTTGCCTGGAATTTGTGGTTGCGGACTTCTGGTGAAAGGGAATTCTGGCGACTCACGGCGGCAATGTCAATGCGTAGCCAGTAGCACAGGCTTCAGCCTGTGGGTTTTCTTCTGCCGGCGTTCCCATAAATTCCACAGACTGAAGTCTGTGCTACTCGAGCTCCGCAAACCGCGCACCAAAATGTGTGTTACATTATTTTGCTTCGCACAAGTTGCCAGATAACTTGTCGAGGGAATTCGCGGATTTACGCGCCGCCCTCATCGTCCACCGGAGATCATGATGATTATCGATTGTCACGGCCACTACACTTCCGAACCGCCGGCCTTTATCGAGTTCCGCAAGCGGCAAATCGCCTCGTTCACCGATTCCTCGAACGTGCCGGAGCCGCCGCAGATCAGCGACGATCAGATTCGCGAAAGACTGGAGCCCGCGCAGTTGAAGTTTCAGCGCGAGCGCGGGACCGACGTCACCATTTTTTCTCCCCGCGCGTCCGCCATGGGCCATCACGTGGGCGACGCGAAATTGAGCGCGGCCTGGACGCGCATCTGCAACGACATGATCCATCGCATCGTCAATCTCTATCCCAAAAATTTCATTGGAGTTTGCCAGTTGCCCCAGACCCCCGGCGTGCCGCCTGAAAACTGCATTCCGGAGCTGGAACGTTGCGTCAAGGAGTTGGGCTGTGTCGGCTGCAATCTGAATCCCGATCCCTCCGGCGGCTACTGGAAAGAGCCGCCGCTCACCGACAAATGGTGGTATCCATTTTACGAAAAAATGGTGGAGCTGGAAGTCCCCGCGATGGTCCACGTCACGGGCACGTGCAATCCCGCCTTCCACACCACCGGCTCGCACTACATAAATGGAGACACCACCGCGTTCATGCAGTTCCTGACGTCCGACCTGTTCAGGGATTTTCCGACGCTGAAGTTCGTCATTCCGCACGGCGGTGGCGCGGTGCCCTATCACTGGGGCCGCTATCGCGGCATCGCGCAGGACATGAAGCGCCCGCAGCTCAAGGATCTTCTGCTCAAGAACGTGTACTTCGACACCTGCGTGTACCACCAGCCGGGAATCGATTGCATGACCAAGGTCATTCCCTCGGACAACATCCTCTTCGCGTCGGAAATGGTCGGCGCCGTCAAGGGCATCGACCCCGAAACCGGCCACTACTTTGACGACACGCGCCGCTACATCGATGGATCGACAATCCTAAGCGCAGCGGACAAGGAGAAGATATTCGAGACCAATGCGCTCAAGGTATATCCTCGACTGGCGAAGCAAATTCAGAAGCAGGGAATTGCGGTAAGCGCGTGATGAAGTGATGACTCGTGACTCGTGGAACCGCGGCCGGGTGGGGATTTTCTGATCGTATATTTCCGCGTTCCCGGTTGTCGCGGAATCTAAACCCCCACCCTTTGAAAATCACAAAGGGTGGGGCACCCAACGCCTACTGCCTACGACCCTTCTCATCTTCCAGCGGCGGAGGACTGCTTGCTCGCGGTTTCAGCACCGCGAGGGATCTTCAGCCGCGTAAACAGGCGGCGCGCGTTTTCCTCGAAAATGTTGCGGCGGTCCTCTTCGGTGAGGAAGTCGATGCTTTCGATGACTGGCT
The DNA here is from genome assembly GCA_963833595.1 of uncultured Acidobacteriota bacterium. GTDB lineage: Bacteria > Acidobacteriota > Terriglobia > Acidiferrales > UBA7541 > Palsa-360. The sequence goes on from CAWHYM010000016.1 coordinate 11,659, forward strand.
TGATGTCGTCGAATGGTCTTCCGGTTTCGGGATTCATCGCGGAGCCGGAGCCGGGATTTTCCGTGCCGAACAAAACGTTTTTCGGGCCGACCAGGCCAATGAGCATCTCTAACGATTTTTTCGCGTGCAGGCACGTGTCGAAATAGAGTTTTTTTAGCCGTGCGTCAAAGTCCTGCACGGTGCCGTCGTGAAACAAGACCCAATCCGCGCGCCAGCGGCCAATGTGATAGGGAATCGAACCGCCGCCGTGCGCGACGATGATCTTCAGGGTGGGGAAATCGTCGAAGACGCGGGAATTGATCAGCGACAAAATGGCCAGGCTTTCTTCCGTGATGAAGTGCTGCGTGTACGATTCGCGACCGCGGCACGCGGTAGAGTGAATCAGGCCGGGGATATCGAGTTCCACCATCTTTTCCCAGAGCGGATACCAGTATTTGTCGCTGAGAATCGGTGTGCTGTTGTCACCTTCGCCGGGATCGGTGTCGATCAGCGTGCCGATGAATCCTAGTTTTTTGACGCAGCGGTCCAGTTCCGGCAGGGCAATGGTTACGGATTCACCGACAACTTGCGGCATTCCGCACATGCCCTGGAAGCGGGTTGGGTAGAGCGCGGCCTGCTGGGCGATGTAGTCGTGCATCGCCGCCGCGTAGGCTTCGACCATCGCCGCGGGCGTTTCGCCATGCATCAATTGATAGGGACGCGGCGAGAGAAACTGCACGTCCGTGCCAACCGAATCCATGATCTTGAGATTCTTTTTTGTTTCCGTGTGGTCGCGCACGAACTCAGGCGAAAAAAACGGTGATTTATAACCGTGGGCGCCGCGCGACGCGAGCAAAGACGACTTCCAAACATAAAGTTCGGGAGCGGCGCAAACGTGAGAATGAGCGTCGATGATCATGACGGACTCCTTGTCGTTTCGTTTCGAGCATAAAAAACATCGAATTGTCATTCCGAGCGAAGCGAGGAATCTCTCTTCGGTTTAAATTAAGAAAAGAAAGAGAGATTCCTCGCTTCGCTCGGAATGACAAAAATAAAATGATATTGCAGCATCGCCATCAATCTTGGAGCATGCGTTCGTAATTGCCGGCCATGACCTTGCTCACCGGAGTTCCCGCGCGAATGGCGGCGATCATGGCGCGCTCCTTGGCCGCGAGCTCTTCGGCGGTTGCGAGGATGCGTTCGGCGTTTGCCGACGCAAGGAAAGCGATGCCACTTCCGTCGGCCAACACCCAATCTCCGGGTGAGACGGTAACGCTCCCAATTTGCACCGGCACGTTGAAGCCAGTCTCGATCACCCGCCCTCGCGCAGTCAGCGGCGCGGCGCTGCGGCCATAGACGGGGAAATCGACGGTCTGGCTTTCGTCGATGTCGCGGCACGGACCTTCGACGATCACCCCCGCGACGTTTCTGAGCTTCGCTGCGAAAGAGAGGATGCCGCCCCACCCGGCGCCTTCGGGAAGGGCGCGCTGCTCAATGACGATCACGTCTCCCGGCTGCGCCGCTTCAATCGCGGCGGTGCAGTTATGGCGATCCGGGACGCGCCCATTCGGCCGCTCGAGCTTCACGGTCAGGACGCGCCCTGCGATGGCGCGGTCGGTCGATAGCCGGTGGATGCCGGTCACGACTCCTGAAAGGCCCAGGCGGTCCAGCGCGTCCGAGACGACGCAGGTGTCCAAGCGCGCGAGGCGTTCGCGGAAAGATTCCGTGGAAGGAGTGGTCGGCATCGAGGTCTGCTCCCGTAATGCCCAAAGAGTGGCTGGATCAGAAGGATTTAACTTGGCAGGTCGTCCGCGAAACTGTCAAGAAATTTCTGAGCATTCAATCAATGATCAAAGTCCCCGCGCTCGCGCCGAGAAGCTTAACCAAACGTTGAAACTCGCCGGATCTCAGACAGTTTTTCTTGACGAACTCTGGAGGTTTCCGCACAATCAAGCCATCGGCATTGCTCGGGAGCAATTCGCACAAAGCTCAAGGCCAGAGGGGCAAGCGTCGATCACGCACGCGCGGTTTGACGAAAACGAGGAAACGGACATGGGAAAAATCGTAGCGGCATTTGGAGTGGTACACGCACCTCAACTCTTTGTCCGGCCGCCGAGTGAAGACCCCGCTCAACTTGACGCCGACATTGCAGCCATGCGCCTGCTTGGCAAAGATATGGACGAGACCAAGCCGGATGTGGCCATCGTGATCGGCAACGACCACATGGAGACATTTTTCCTTTCCTCTGTTCCAACTTTCGCCATCATGTCCGGCGAGCGGGCGCGCGCCGAATTTGCGCGCAAGACATACGATCTTCCGGTTCATCAGGGACTCGCCGAAGACCTGCTCGATAAGCTGGTCAACGCCGATTTCGACATGGCGTATTCGCAGGACGCCGTCCTCGGCCATGCGTTTGCGGCGATGTACGAGTGGGTTATTGAAGGGAGGAATATTCCCGTTGTCCCGATTTTCGTGAACGCCTACCTGCCGCCGCTGCCGACCGCGCGGCGATGTGCGCAACTTGGGAAAGCCATCGCCAAAGTGATTGCCGGCCGTCCGGAGCGCGTCGCCGTTATCGCCAGTGGCGGGATGTCGCATTTCCCCGGAACGTGGAAATACCCGCAGCCCGATTTTGAGTTCGATTACTGGGCCATCGCCCAGATGGAAAAGGGCAACCATGAGGCTCTGTTGAGTTTGACGTCGCAACAACTCGACGTCGTGGGCAACACCGAGATGCTTTCCTGGATGATTATGTTTGGAATGATTGGGGACCAGCCCGGCGAACTCATCACGTACCAGCCCACCTGGCACCATGGACACGCCGTCATGCGTTTCCTGCCCGATAAGAGAACTGGAAAACTTTCTGAGGAAGGGACTAAAGGTCCGGCCACATACAAATTCAAGGGTTCGGAAGGATACGAATTCTACAAGCATCCTTCGCCTTCGGCATACAAGCTGAACAAGATTCTCTACGATCTGCGCTTCAAGCCGAGCCTGCGGGTTCGCCTGATCAACGACATTCCGTCGGTGGCGGCCGAGTACGGTCTGCCAGTGGAGGAATCGAAAGTTCTGGAGACTTTGCAGGATGAGGACATCGAGAAATTCCGCAACGGCACGGTTCACCCCCTGGTGAAGGCGGGGGCGCATCCGCTCGGAATGTGGATGAGCGTGATCGTATTCCACGCGGAATTGCGCAGGCTGCGCGCCGCGGCCGCCAAGGGCGAAGCTGAAAAGACAAGTGTCACGCAATAGAAGAACTAGTAGCACAGGCTTCAGCCTGTGGGGTCGTCATATGCAAAGATTAAACCCCACAGGCTGAAGCCTGTGCTACCGATCCTGCCGTACAGTTTTCTCGTTCCATTCATATCACTCCGGAGGAATCATGCCCAAGATGCGCGCCGTTCAAGTCCCGAACGCCAAGGGACCGTTTCAACTGGTGGAGCGCGAAGTCCCGGAACCCACCGCGGGAGCGGTGCGCATCAAAGTGCAAGCCTGCGGCATCTGCCACAGCGATGAATACGCCAAGGAGGGTTCGCGGCCGGGCATTACGTACCCGCGCATTCCGGGACACGAAATCGCTGGCGTGATCGACGCCGTAGGCCCAGGCGTTCTCGGCTGGGAAGTAGGACAGCGCGCCGGAGTGGGCTGGCATGGCGGGCATTGCGGCTACTGCAATTCCTGCCGCCGCGGCGATTTTGTGACGTGCAGCAAAGGGCGGCAAATTACGGGTCTCACCTGCGACGGAGGCTATACCGATTTCATGCTCATTTCCGCCGCGGCTCTCGCCGCGATTCCCAGCGATATTTCCGGCACGGATGCGGCTCCTTTGCTCTGCGCCGGTGTCACCACGTTCAATTCCTTGCGAAATAGCGGCGCGCGACCGGGCGACACCGTCGCCATTCTCGGGCTTGGAGGACTTGGCCATTTGGGCGTTCAGTTTGCGGCCAAGATGGGATTTGAAACCGTGGCCATCGCGCGTGGAAAAGATAAAGAGTCGTTTGCGAAAAAGCTTGGTGCGAAGCATTACCTCGATAGCGAGTCCCAAAACGTCGCCGCTGAACTCGAAAAGCTGGGCGGAGCCAGGGTCATCCTTTCCACCGTAACGAGCGGAAAAGCCGTGAATGCGGTCCTGGGCGGCATGGGAATCAATGGAAAGACAATCCTTGTAGGCAATCCCGATCAGCCGCTTGAAATTACTGGCCGCCTGCTAATTGCCGGGCGCCGCTCGATCAGCGGCTGGCCCTCCGGCTCACCTATCGATTCCCAGGACACGCTCGCATTCTGCGCACTCACCGGCATACGGCCCATGACCGAAGTCTATCCACTCGAACGCGCTCCCGAGGCGTACGAACGAATGCTTAGCGGAAAGGCGCGATTCCGGGTCGTCTTGTCCACCGGACTCTAGACGGCAGGCCGGCTTTACTCCTCGTCGTCGTTGCCGGGCACCGCGACTTCGAATACTTCAAACACATCAACAACCGGTTCCAGGTCCACCGCCACGAATTCAACTGGAGATTCAAATGCCGCTGCAATCATTTCCGATTCGGCTCCAACATTTCGCAATGTTTCATTCTTGTTGGTTGTCGCGGCTGCACGGGCTTGCTTTTTGCCGCGGGTGACTTTCCTAATCGGTTTCGCGTGCCGCACAGTTTTTCGGGCTACTTTGGTTTTCATTGTCGTGTACCTCGCATTTCCTCGAATATCGGGTCTTGCGGATCTACTCCACTTATGGCCCATTTCAGAAACTCTTGTCGGCGCTCTTTCTGTTCCTCAGCATGGATGTGTCGCCGATAACTCAACGTATAGAAGAATACGCATTTTGCGGCGATGACGCAGCGCACGTACGCTTGTGACGCGAATCACATCCCGAAAGATTCCCAGGCTGCTAGCCTAGTTGAAAGAGGGAATTATGATGGCAAAGGAACAGATTGTTTCCCGCAGGGAGCAGGAACTCAGCATCATCTGCGAAGACCGTCCCGGGACACTGTCTCACGTTGCAAAGCTCCTCGGCGATGCAAAAGTGAATATTGTGGCGATGAGTTGCGCCATGACCGGCGTGCAAGGCGCTGTGCGAGTCATCGTGGACGATGTCCCGCGAGCAAAGAGAATCCTCGATCGCGAGCATTTATCCTATACCGAGCACGATGTGCTCTACGTGGAGTTGCCGAATTTACCCGGGACACTGGCTAACTTTACCGGAAAACTTGCGACGCAGAATATCAACGTCACAACCGCCTACGGGACCGCGACCAAGGGGAGCAAGAAGGCCATCATCATTTTCAGGGTGTCCGATTTCGACAAGGCTGCGAGCATCCGGTGAGCATAGGGCCGTGAACCCTCAGGCCCGATGGACCGCGTCCCGCCGGGGTTCTATACTCTCTCCGTGAATTCCGAACCTGATCTGCAAACGCCCCTGCGCCGATACTGGGGGTACGACGCGTTTCGCCCCTTGCAGGAGCGCATCGTGCGCAGCCTGCTGGCGGGGCGCGACTCTTGCGTTATCATGCCCACGGGAGGCGGGAAGTCGCTGTGCTACCAGTTGCCCGCAGCAATGTCGCCAGACAAAACCGTCATCGTCATCTCTCCTTTGATCGCGCTGATGGAAGATCAGGTGGCGCAGCTCGGCCAAATGGGAATTTCGGCGGCGCTGTTGAATAGCTCGATTTCGGCGGTGCAGCAGTCTCAAGTGATCAACAAGGCGCGCGCGGGCGAATATCGTCTCCTGTATCTTTCTCCGGAGCGATTAGCGCGCGAGGATACTGCCGAGTGGCTGAAGGGCGTGCCAGTATTGTTTTTCGCGATTGACGAAGCGCATTGCATTTCGGAATGGGGCCACGAGTTCCGGCCGGAATACCGCCAGCTCAGCCGCCTGCGCGCTCATTTTCCGGACCGCGCTATCGCCGCCTTCACCGCGAGCGCCACACAGCGCGTAAGGCATGACATCATTCGCCAGCTTGAGCTGCGCGATCCGCACAAATATATCGCCAGCTTCCACCGTCCCAACTTGCGCTACGTTGTGCGCGCCTGCGACGCAAGCTCTCAGACGGAATTCGTCCTGCGCGCGATGCGAAGCTACGGAAACGAAAATATCATTGTCTATGCGCCCACGATCGCGAAAGTGGAGTCCACGGTGGACCTCCTTCAGGACAATGGAATTGCCGCCATTGCCTATCACGGCCAGATGAACGCCGCCGATCGCAGACGCAATCAGGAGCGCTGGATGGCGGACGAAGTGCGCGTGATGGTTGGCACGATCGCGTTCGGCCTGGGCATCAACAAAGCCGCCGTGCGCGCCGTGATCCATCTCTCGCTGCCGAAATCCATCGAGCAGTATTACCAGGAGGCGGGACGCGCCGGGCGCGACGGCCTCCCGGCGGATTGCGTGCTTCTCTGGCAGAAAAAAGATGCGGGTTTGCACGCATACTTTATCGGCGAGATCAACGATCCGGAAGAAAAGGAGCGCGCCTGGCAGCGCTATCACGAAATTCGCGGTTTTGTTGAGTCGGACATCTGCCGCCATCTCCGCGTCTGCGGTCATTTTGGCGAGAACAAGAAATGGGCCACCTGCGGAGCCTGCGATGTCTGCGGCTACGAACCTGCCTGGCTGTCCACGCCAGTGGAGGAATCCCGACCCAAGCGGAAGCGCTCCAAGCCGCGATCCGTCGCGCCGCCTGCGCCGGTGACTGCGAAGCGTCCGTGGGAAAGGCCTGCTCCCGCGCCGGCGTTGATGCATGAGGCATCGGATGTGGACCCGAATTTGCGCGAGTTTTTGCGGGAGTGGAGAAGGGAAACCGCGAAGGAGCAAAATGTTCCGGCTTACGTCGTAATGCATGACACGACGCTCGATGAGATCTGCCGCGCTCGCCCCGGCTCGATTGGCGGCCTTTTACAAATCACGGGCATCGGCGAACGCAAAGCCGAAATGTACGGCCGCCAAATTCTCGACGCGCTGAAACGATTTCGCGACGGATCTCGTGCCGCAGCCCCTGACAAGAAAATCACGCCAAGCGAAGAGACGATTTTGTTGATTGAGCAAGGCAAAACTCTGGATGAAATCGCCGCGATACGAGGCCGGAGACGCTCGACCATCGTTAGCATGGTTTCTGATCTTGTGGAGCGCGGGTTAGTGGAGTTTCAACGCGGTTGGGTCGAGCAAGATCGGCAAAGAGAGATTGAAGCCGCCGCAGCCAATCTTGGATTGGAAAGAATCACGCCGGTCAAGGAAGCCCTGCCGCCGGATTTTACGTTCGACGAAATTCGCCTGGTCGTTGCCAATCTGCGCCGGCGCCGCGGCGGCCAATCCATGTCCACGGCGACATGATTCGACTCCTCGTGATGCGGGATCAGGCGCGGGAGGGCGCGAACGAAGCGGGGCGAGCTTCGTCGATTTCCAGAGTGACCATTTCCAGATCGCCCATCATCCGGTGAATGATGAACCACGCGATGATGTAAAAGCAGCTCATGCCCATCAGCACCGGAACATAGCCAACATGCGGGATCACTGTTCCGGGAATGATTCCCGAAAATAGCGCGCCGCCGAGCCCTCCAAGGCACACCCCAAATCCGTTGGCGCTGCCCACGGCTTGCGAGGGGAAAACATCGGCGGGCATGATAAATAGATTTGTCATCCAGGCCTGATGGGCTGCAGTGGCCAGGCCGAATAGCAAGACCGCGAATCGCGCGTCCTGCACCACGACGCCCAGTGCGCACGCCGGCATGACAATCGCGCAAAACAGCAACGTCATCTTGCGCGCCTTGCCGACCGTCCAGCCGCGCTTCATCAGGAAACTTGAAACGACGCCTCCCAGCAATGCGCCCACCGCCGAAATGCTGTACACAATCATCAGCGCAGTGCCGCGCTGTGACGGCGTGAAGTGGCGCACGTCCGTCAGGTACGTCGGCAGCCAGAACAGATAAAACCACCAAACTGGATCGGTGAGAAATTTCGCCAGGCCATACCCCCAGGCTTGCTTGTATTTCATCACGTCGCTGATGGATAGCTTTATGCCCGGCGCCGTTGACAATCCAGCTTGTTTTGGCAGTCGATAGGTCAAGAACCAAAACGGCAGCCAGAGAAATCCGAGTCCGCCCATGATGGCGAAGCACGCCTGCCATCCCAGCGTCAACGCAATCAAGATGAATAGCGGCGGCCCAAAAATGTTGGCTAAATTTGTGCCTGCGTTCACGATTCCCATGGCCGTGGCGCGTTCGTCGGGAGGGAACCATTCCGCAGCAGCTTTGCTGCACGCGGGAAAATTGGCGGATTCGCCGAAGCCCAGTACTGTCCGGAACACTCCGAATTGTAACGCGCTGCCCGCGAACGCGTTGAGCGTGGCCGCGAGGGACCACACTGCCGCCGCGATGCCGTAGCCAACCCGCGTGCCGTAGCGGTCCAGCAGCTTGCCGCCGAGAAGCGACCCGCCCGCATATGCGAGCTGGAACACCATTTGGATCGTGCCATAGATGGGAAGTCCGAAGTGGAATTTGTCGCGGATCTCCGGAAGGATCACGCCGAGTATCGCGCGGTCCAAATAGTTGATTGTGGTTGCGAAGAATAAGAGGCCGACAATCACCCAGCGCATGCGCATTTGGCCGTTATCATACTTCATGTTTCCGCATGCATTGCTCGAAATTCCGTAAGTGGGAGCGGAGAAGCGGCCAACCGGAAAACCGGAGATGATTGTTATTTACGCGGCAATTCATTGGCGGGACGAATCGTGATTTTTTCGTAGGAAGCCGTGGCTCGTATTTCAGCCGCTGCCAGTACGCGCCGATAATGCAAGGCTGGATTCGAGCGGTTGAGAAGAGGACGTAACCTGCGGTTCGCTGCCGAGTCCTGGCGAAAATTCGTATCGCTCCTGAACTAATTTGGCGATCGATTTGGCGAGGTCATGGATGTGGCCGAGGCGAAAGCGCTGCTCCACCTTTCGGATCTCCGAGGCGAGTGCGTGATCGTGGAATACATCCGCGATCCATCGCGAGAAATCCCCCCGGTTGGCATGTCCCGCTTGAACGGCAGGCGGAGCAATTTCCAATAGGGCTAGGAAATCTTTGAGGGTTCGCGCTGGACCGGCAACCGTCTCGCCGTTACTCGTGAACCAGAATCCTTGCTCCACGAGCAATTGCACATCGAGGTATTTTGCCTTGTGCCGGACATGTGACGTCAAACGCGGGAACAATTTGAATTTCAGGCATTGTCCGCCGGTTTCCTGCATGCCCGGCAAGAGGACAGCTTCGTCTATGCCCAGCGACGCAAGGTTGGACATAACCGAGGTGCAATCGCCCTTTGCTTGAAGCATATTTATCAAAGTTTGATGTTCGCGCGGCTCGGTCGTGCGCTTCACAATGATGCATTCAATCGCGTTGCGAAGCTTCGGGTGCAAGTCGGCAAGCCGGTAGGTCACGAGTGTGTAGGCGCCCAGCGCGAGGTCCAGCAATTCATTGACGTTCGGCTCATGTAAAAAATAGTGCGCTTCATCAATTACGATCCTGTGCGGCAAGCCGGTATTCCTCCGGATCGCCGCCAGCATCGGCAGAAGCGATTTCATGTAATTCATTTTTTCCTGATAGGGCGCGTGCGACAGATCGATCACCACGCTCATATCGGGGTGACGCATCACGCGCGCAAGATCGGGCAATTCCGGCGGCGGATCTTCTCCCCCGAACACGACTACTCCCGGCAATGTTTCCAGCGTGCGATAGTCGCCCTCGGGATCGATCACACAGACAGAGTACCCTTGCAGAATCAATTGTTCGCACATCAGCCCCGTCACCCAGGATTTTCCGGAGCGGGGATCGCCGGCAATGAGCGTGTTGAGGCCGCGAATGGCAAGCGTCAATTCGCGGCCGTCTTCGCCCGTTCCCAGCGACAAGCGGTGCTGTCCGATCTTTTCCGGCGGCAGCCGCAAATTATTCGCGGTCTCCCGGATGTATGCAGCCACCGCGGTTGGCCCGTCGCCTTGCAGGACTTCGTCGGCGGCCTCTTGGAGGAGGCGGCTACCCCAACTGACGGCCACGCCGAGTTCGCACGTCGCCAGCAGATCGTGGTCGTTCTCGGCGTCTCCAATCGCCATTGCGTTGTGAACCGACAGACGGAGCGTCGCGAGAGCTTCACGCAGGCCTGCGCCTTTGCTGACGGCCTGGGGAAGCACCATCAGGCGGCCGCGGTTGAACAGCAGCACGAGAGGCAATTCCAATTCCCGAATGATGGCGAGTACTTGAGGTGCGGCTGCCGCGTCCAGTTCGACCACACAGTGACCCGCCTTGAATTCGAGGCCGCGCCGCCTGAGTTCCTGAAGGAACTGCATGGAAGTCGAATAGGCGAGCTGTCTGGTATGGCCGTTAGCGAACCATATCACGGCCCCATTTTCCCCGACCACCGCGTCCACGAAGTGAAGATCTCCCGCTACTTGCTCCAGCTCTGCGAGAATGCGCCCCGTCACGATGACAACGGCGATACCATGCGTTCGGACCTCGGCGATGGCAGAACGAACTTCGGGATCAAGAACGCCCTCCCGAGCGATCGTCCCGTCGTAGTCCAGTGCCAGCACTCCAAATTTCAAGGCCGCCTCCCGTTGCCGGGTCCGCGCTCAACGATTGTCACATTTCAAATTCAGTTTGGACCACACCCATATTATAGCGCAGTGAGTACAGTCACTTCCAAAAGTGATGGCTGTCACATCGCAAAATAAATTTCCAGCCACAATGAGGTGGTGGTAAGGATCAGGAGAAATGACATTGGACTTTATGGAAAGAACTCACTCAAGGGAGAGGGCCATGACGCTTCCACTGCAAGTCACGTTTCGCAACATGAAACATTCCACGGAAGTAGAGGACTGGATTCGTGCAGAGGCCGAGAAACTCGAAACTTTCTACCACCGCATCATCGGGTGTCGCGTGGCAATTGAGGTGCCGCACCGCCACCACAAGAAAGGCAAACCCCTCCACATTCGCATCGACCTGACCTTGCCCGGAAAGGAAATTGTCATCAAGCGCGAGCCCGTTGCGATCCACAGGACTCCTGTGAATGGAGAAGCGGCTGCTTCGAGCCACGCGCAAGCCAAGTCGCCACACGCCGATCTTCAACTGGTGATTCATGATGCCTTCAAATCCGCAGGGCGCCGCGTCCAGGATTTTGCGCGCCGCCAGCGTGGCGAAGTGAAGAGACACCAAGCTGTTTTGGTCAAGGCGTAAGCTGAACGGGAGGGCTTGCAGTCTTACGGCTATTTAGGGCGTCGACTATGCGCGAGGATTTGCTCGCGCGAATATTTGAGGCTATTTCCCGAAAATACGGCCGTGCCGGAGTGGGTCCTCCGACTTACCCACTCTGCGGCACGGGCAGGCCAAAGTTTCGGTTTCTATGCGTTGGCAAAATGTTCAAGAGCCGCGCGACTCGGAATCATGAGGGTCGACCCCTGTATGGAAACCAGACGTCGTACCTTGAAATCGCTCAATGTGCGCGTAACCGTCTCGCGAGTGGTGCCGATGAATTCCGCAATTTCCTCGTGCGTCAAAGGCAGCTTGATTCGCGTGCCGTCTTTCGATTGCTGAATTCCTTCGGACCAAGTGAGCAGGAGACGCGCGAGTTTTTCCTGTGCGGAAGCTGAAAGTCCGATCGTGTGCAATTGTTCGCATGCACCGCGATACTGAGAACTCATCTGCTTCACCACGTTTTCAGAGGCTTCGGGATGTTTTGCAAGGAAGCGCAGGAAATCTTCCCGGCGTACAAACGCGACCTGGCAGGGGTGGATTGTTTCGGCCGTCACTTCATAGGGCTGGCCCGCCATGGCGGCCATCATTCCTAGCAGTTCTCCTGCCCTGGCGATTCTCATGATGAGGGTCTTGCCTTCGGGTGAGCTGATGGAGAGCTTTACTTCACCTTCGCACAAGACGTAGACCCCGCGTGCTGCCTGCTTCTCGACGAACAGGAGTGCGCCCTTCGGATAGGTGGCCGTCGACTTTACCGCATCGAAATCCTTTACCGCGGAGGGTGGCAACTGGCAAAAGAATCCTGGATCCTTCATCTTGCAAGTCTTGCACCCATCGTTCAGATCTAATCCGTATGGACCTTTCATGATTACCTCCTCAGCTTAGTATTCAGATCTCGTTCGAATGCCCTGCTGCGCTTCTTCCGCGAAATATTTCGTGAGTGGTGTATCTGCCAGGAATTCGGCGTTTGTAGAGGCGTGGATCTCGGCCAGCAAATTACGGCCTGTCCCGTCGACATGCGTCACACCTCGAAGATCCACCAGAAGCTTTCTCTGTCCTAGTGATGGTGCTAAGTCTTGCCAGGCTCGGAGTAGCTCCGGAACTCGGAGTCCTGCGATCTTTCCTTCGATCTTCATGGTTATGCCTTCACCATCCGCCTGATAAATCGTCACTCTCACTGGTTTACTTGACCCTTTGTTGTCACGCATACGTATAGGCAATCAAGAAGCCAAATCTCTTATTCGAGAGAGAACTGTGGTATCCCATTTTGGAACAGTAGCTTGATTGGAAGGCATGCTTTGCGTGTGCTAGCGCACAGACCTGAGTGACGAAGATCACTGACGGTGAATCGTCATCAGTGACTATATGTAGTCTTTCCGCTCGATTCCTAGCTTCTTCATCTTGGAGTTCAGCGTCGTTCGGATCAGGCCGAGGCGGGCGGCAGCTCCGTCGGAGCCGCCAATCTTTCCCTTGGTCTCGCGAAGAACACGCAGGATATATTCTCGCTCTGACGTTTCGAGGGAAGAATCCCGCACAGGGCTAGTTTCTTCCGGCATTTCGAGTTCGCCGAGCGGAGCGCGCAGGACAGTTCCCCTGGTGAGAATGACGGCCCTCTCGATGAAGTTCTCGAGCTCCCGGATATTTCCTGGCCAATCCCAGCGGGTCAAGGCCCGCATCGTCTCGTCGGAGATAGTTTCAATTTTCTTATATAGCTTCCGGGCATGGCGATCGACGAAGTAGCGAACTAAAAGAGGGATGTCCTCCCGGCGCTCGCGAAGGGGTGGAAGCAGGATCGGAAAAACTCTCAACCGGTAATAGAGGTCGCTCCGAAACTGTCCCTCCGCCACCATTTTTGTAAGGTCGCGGTTAGTCGCGGCCACGAGCCGCACATTGACCGGGATCGACTTGGTGCTTCCAAGCCTCTCAAACTCCTTCTCTTGCAGGGCGCGAAGGATCTTGGGCTGGAGTTCCAGGGGGAGATCGCCAATTTCGTCGAGAAAGAGCGTGCCCTCATGCGCCAATTCCAGGCGGCCGATCTTGCGGTCGATGGCCCCCGTATAGGCGCCCTTCTCATGGCCAAACAATTCGCTTTCCAGCAGGCCGGCGGGAATCGCCGCGCAATTCAGCTTCACCATAACGTGCTTATTCCGAGGACTGAGTTGGTGGATAGCTCGCGCGATCACTTCTTTGCCTGTTCCTGTTTCTCCCAGAATTAATACGGTAACGTCAGTTGCCGAAACGGTTTCCACGAGTTTCAGAACTCGTTTCAGGCTCATGCTCTCGCCTATGATTTCTTCAAATCTTGCCTCGGTGTTCAGTTCTTCTTCCAGATAGCGCTTCCGCAGCTCGCTGCGCCGCAAGGCCTCTTCGGCCTCTCTTTTTTCCGTGAGGTCTCGTATTACGCTCAGCACAATTCGTCCATCCTCTGTTTCTACCGGCCCCAGCATGATGTCTGCGGGGAATTCGCTTCCGTCTTTGCGCCTGCCGTAGAGTTCCAAACCCGCGCCCATTGGACGGATACGGGCTGCCGAGGCGTAGTCCTTCCGGCGAGCAGGATGCGTGTGGCGAAACCGCTCTGGAACGAGGATATCGATGGATTGGCCAAGCAATTCGTTTCGCTGGTAGCCGAATATGCTTTCCACTCGTGCATTGACTTCGGTGATGCGGCCCTCCCGATCGCTCGCGACGATCGCGTCGGGTGAAAATTCGAACAGCGCGCGGAATTGCTGTTCGCTGCGGCGGATGGCTTCCTGGGCCTTCTTTCGGTCGGAAATGTCGCGGATGACGCTAATCACGACGAGGCCTTCCGCCGTTTCCATGGGGCTTAGCATGATATCAACAGGGAACTCGCTTCCGTCCTTGCGCTTGCCGAAGAGCTCCAAACCTTCTCCCATCGGGCGCACGCTGGCGTGGGCTTTATAGGCGCCTCGATGGCCCGGATGCGTTTGCCGGAATCGCTCGGGGACGAGGATTTCCACGGATTGGCCGATGAGTTCCAGGCGGCGGTATCCAAACAGCCGCTCCACTTGCGAGTTGATCGAAGTAATCCGGCCTTCCGCATTGGTTACAACAATAGCGTCAGGAAAGGCCTCGAATAGCTTCTCGAAGAGGGTGTGAGTTTCAGGAAATTGTGGCATGCCGGGAGATGGGCCGCTCATTTTTCACCGACTCCAAGACGCAGTCGATCAATACCTGTGTTTCAGGTCGAAACTCTTAGAGATACGCTTGTTAGCCCCGATGCTCGAAAGGTTCGAGTGAGCCTCAAATTCCGGATAACCCAATAAGCCATTCTAACAAATTATTCCAATAGTGACCTAGATTTCATCAACCTGTGATCCCGATCACTGAGAAGCAGTGCAAGATCGAATATGTAATAGTGAGTTGGTTGCGTTCGCCGAGCGGGAAAGATGCTTTCGCGGGCCAAGGGAATGAGTTTCACTTTTCTCAGGCCACCGCCGCCAACCACACTAGATTAGTTGAAGGAGAATCAAGATGACCGCGCAAACTGCAACTGCAATGCAACCCGCCAAAACACCGGCAGTCGCCAAACAAACCGAGACCGAAAATATTTTTGATCATATGCAACAAGCCTACGACTCGATTGCAAAACGAGCTTTTGAAATTTTCGACAGTAACGGGCGGTGGTTCGGGAATGAATTGTCGGACTGGTTGCAAGCCGAGTCCGAAATTCTTCATCCGGTCCATCTGGAAATCGCGGAGACGGATGAAGCCCTGACCGTTCGGGCCGAAGTCCCCGGATTCACAGCCAAAGAACTCGACATCCACGTGGAAGGGAACCGGCTCACCATCGCCGGCAAACACGAATCCAAGGAAGAAAGTAAGAAGGGCAAGACGATCTACTCCGAGCGATGCGCAAAAGAAATCCTCCGGTCAGTTGACTTGCCGTCAGACGTTGACGGTTCAAAGGTCAGCGCAACCTTGAAGGATGGCCTTCTCAATATCGAACTCCCCAAGGCGCCGCATGCCAAGAGTGTTCGCATTGAACCAAAGGCAGCCAGCTAAAAAGAATTCTGAGGGCGGGCAACGCTTTACCCGGTGCCCGCCCTCCAATCTAGGGAGAAGAAAATTGCATCGCATGGGTGACAGGAGGCCGAATGATCATGAAATGCTGCAATCCTAGATGCGAAGCGCCGTTCAACTATCGCGAAGGCCGGTTAATCCGGTTTTCCAGTAAACTGACCAATGGTAAACCTTCAGAAAACCACCCCTTGATTCAACATTTTTGGCTTTGCGGAAAATGTGCAGGGCTCTATGTGTTTGAATACGAATCAGGAATGAGCGTAAGGATAAAACCACGTCGTCAAGAGTTGTCCGAAGAAAAATCTTTCTTATTTCGTTTCCGCAGCGTAAACGCTGGATAAAAATTTCAACTGTGGACAGTCAGGACCGGGCAGCCAGCATTCGCGGCAACGCTGCTTGCAATCGAATCTGAAAAGTGTGTTGCCATAGTGAGATGCTTTTCGGCGCCGCGTGCCCCGATAACAATTAAATCCGCGTGTGTTTTTCTCGCGGCTCCCAATATCGCATCGGCTGGAGCGCCATGTTCCATAAGGTAGGTTGGATTGGACAGCAGACCCGCGCCCAGGGGCACCACATTTTTCAGAGTCTCGAGCGCAAGATCTTCTTGCCCCTTTATTCCGTCTTCCGTCGTATGGAGCAGGATAAGTTCCGCGCGATGGTCCTTGGCCAATGAAATCGCGTAACGCGCAGCCGCGAGCGATTCCGGACTGAAATCCGTCGCGTAGAGGATGCAGTTCAATTCCGCAGCCGCAGCGTGGGTGGCCCTGGGAGCGACGCCTGGGCCCGCGGTCAGAACTGGGCACGATGCTTGCCGGAAGATTGTCTCGGCCACCGACCCCATGAACGCCTTTGCAATTCCGGTCCGTCCATGCGTGCCGAGCACCAGCAGGTCCACATTCTTTTCTCTGATTACTTCCTTAAGATTTTCCCAAACGTCACCCTTCAGAATGAGAAATTCGTGCGGAAGCTCCAGCAATTCCAATTCAAGCCGATTCTTTTTCCGCTCGCGAAATTCTTCCTTGTCATGCGCGATTTCAGCCCACTCCGCAGGGAGCAATAGCGGAGAGCCGTCTGGAGAAATCACGTGCACGGCATGGATGGTCGCGATGGATCTTCTGGCGATCTCAACGGCGTACGGAAGTGCGCGGTCTGCCGTGGTTGAAAAATCCGTGGCAAACAGAATATGTCGAAATGTAACTTGCAACGATGTGCGAAAAGAGTTCAAGTTGTACCTCCACGGCTCAGAGCCCGCAATTCCCGGCAGTTGTTGGGTTGGACGTGTGTGGCTCATAAGGTCAGTTTCCCCCGTTTGCCTCTTTCTATCCATTTGGAAATCCTATGGCTATGCGCTATGTCACAAGTCAGTGTGATCTGTGTCGCGCCAGGAGTCCTCGGCCTTCGAATGTGGCCCAGGTCACAAAGAAAAGTGACGGGCGTCATAGGCCTCTCCGCGCTTCCCGCCAACAATGGGGGTGTACCGAATCAGGCCATCCGCCACTCAGGGAATCTACGAAGCCGAGGAGGCGAGAAGGATGCGCGGTGATGATCTTTCTAGATCGTATCGACGCTGGGCGCAGGCTGGCAAAGGAACTTGAAGCATATGCTCGGCGAAAGGACGTGCTCGTTCTGGGAATCCCGCGAGGAGGAGTCCCGGTAGCTTTCCAGGTGGCCGCTGAACTGCATGCTCCGTTGGATGTGTTTGTCGTGCGGAAGCTTGGAGTTCCCTCGCACGAGGAGCTCGCTTTTGGAGCGATCGCGAGTGGGGGAATTCGGGTTCTTGACGGGCAAATTGTGGAGGAGGCGGGAATCTCAGGCCTTGAGATCGAACGGATCGCCGCGAAGGAGAGACAAGAGCTGTATCGCCGGGAGAGCGTCTACCGGGGCGGCCACCCTCCTCTGAATCTCGAAGGCAAGACGGTCATCCTTGTGGACGATGGGATTGCTACCGGTGCGAGCACGCTGGCTGCAATCACCGCGTTGCGGGAGTTGAAGCCTGCGCGGATTGTCCTCGCAGCGCCCATCGCTCCCGCTTCAACTTGCAGACGCCTCCGGCGCGAAGCAGACGAGTTCGTTTGCCTGGATACGCCTAAAACCCTTTTCGCTATTGGCCAATTCTACGAGAATTTTTCACAAGTATCGGACGAGGAAGTGACAAGCCTGCTTCAGCTCAACGTTGAACAACGCGATTACGAAGTTTCTACGACCCGCGGGAGCATTGGGAAAGGAATTCATCCATGACTCCCGCCCGCGTGACGCAAAGTGTTTCCTACGAGCGCCCGGTTTCCATTGGGCTAGTCAAGGCGACCCTGGAAGGGAATTTGGGCCTTCCTCCTGATCCGTGCGGAATTGTTCTATTTGCACATGGGAGCGGAAGCAGCCGGCACAGCCCTCGCAATCGATTCGTCGCCGAAACGCTTCAGTCGCATGGGATTGCGACTTTGCTCATGGATTTGCTCACGGCAAGCGAAGAGGAGATCGATCAGCGAACATCGCTGCTTCGCTTCAACATTCGACTGCTGGCCAAACGGCTGGCCGGCGCCACAACGTGGACGCTGCGGCAGCCGGACCTTCGCGGGCTAAGCGTCGGCTATTTTGGCGCGAGCACAGGAGCTGCCGCGGCACTCGTGGCTGCGGCGCAGCTATCCGGCAGGGTTGCGGCCGTCGTCTCTCGCGGCGGCAGACCCGATCTGGCGGGAGATGCTCTGGGTTCCGTGGTTGCCCCGACGCTTCTGATCGTTGGCGGCTATGATGGACCCGTCATCGATTTGAACGAGCAGGCCTTGGCCGAACTTGGATGCAGCGAGAAGAAACTGTTCGTCATCCCCGGAGCCACACACCTGTTCGAGGAACCAGGAGCGCTGGAAGAAGTGGCGAGGGTTGCAGCGGAGTGGTTCTCCCGCCATTTCGATTTGAAGAGCCATGCTCAAACCGGGTGAATCGCGTTTATTTGAAGAGGAGGGTCTATGGCTTCGAAACGATTGCTTTTCCGATCTGCAGCGCGAGAGAAAGTTCTGGCCGGGGCCAGCGCGCTTGTCGACGCTGTGCGCATCACCCTCGGTCCAAAGTCCAAATGCGTTCTGATCCAGAAAAAGTGGGGAAGGCCGCTTGTCTGCAATGACGGGATCACTATCGCAAAGGAAGTCGAGCTCGAAGATCCGGAGGAGAATCTAGGAGCACAGATGATCCGTGAAGCAGCGGAGCGCACGGGCGATGCCGTCGGCGACGGAACCAGCACTGCCGCGATTCTGGCGCATGCCATCTTCTCGGAAGGACTACACAATCTGGCGGCCGGGGCCAGTGCCGTCGATCTCAAGCGAGGTCTCGACCGGGGACTTCTCGCGTCTGTGAAGTCGTTGAAGGGCCTCTCCCGACCCGTCGCCAGCCGCCTCGAGAAGGCGCAAGTTGCCACGATCTCGGCGCACAATGACCCTTCCATCGGCGAACTGGTGGCCGAGGCGTATGAGAAAGTCGGAGCGGAGGGAGTCATCACCGTCGAGGAGGCGAAAACGACTGAATCGGCGCTCGAAGTTGTGGAAGGAATGCAATTCGACCGCGGCTTCATCTCACCTTACTTTATTACCGACGCGGAGAAGATGGAAGTCGTCCTCGAGGATCCATTGATCCTATTGCACGAAAAGAAGCTTGCGAATATGAAAGACATGCTTCCGCTTCTCGAGCAAGTCGCAAAGACGGGACGCCCGCTTTTGATCATTGCTGAAGACGTCGAGGGCGAAGCGCTGGCGACGCTTGTAGTGAACAAGGTTCGCGGCACGCTGCTCTCCGCCGCCGTGAAGGCGCCCGGTTACGGCGACAGGCGCAAAGAAATGTTGCAGGACATCGCCATCCTGACGGGCGGCCAGTTGATCGCCGAAGAACTCGGGATGAAAGTCGAAAACCTCACGATTGCCGAGATGGGGCAGGCAAAGCGCGTCTTGATCGACAAGGACAAGACCACCATCATTCAAGGGAACGGTTCCAAGGCCGCAATCGAAGGCCGCTGCGCAGAACTACGCAAACAAATTGAAAAAACGACGTCCGACTACGACAAGGAAAAGCTGCAGGAACGCCTGGCAAAACTGGCGGGAGGGGTCGCCGTCATTCGAGTCGGTGCGCCCTCGGAAGCGGAAATGAAGAACCGCAAGGAAGCCATCGAAGACGCCATCAACGCGACAAAGGCGGCCCTCGAGGAAGGGATCGTGCCGGGCGGAGGACTTGCATTGTTGCGGCTCATCGAAGCCGTTCGTACGGAGGAGGCAAATTGCTCCGGAGATGAGCGCACGGGACTCATGATCCTGAGGCGCGCGCTCGAAGCCCCCACGCGCCAGATTGCGGAGAACTCCACCGTGGACGGAGGAGTGGTGGTGGACCGGATGCGGTGCGGCAAGGGCAATTACGGCTTTGACGCCGCTCGCGGCGAGTACGTGGATCTCGTGGAAGCTGGAATCATCGACCCTACCAAGGTGGTCCGCATTGCCCTCGAAAATGCGGTTTCTGTGGCCAGCGTCTTGCTGCTGGCGGAAGCGACACTCACCGAGAAGCCGGAAGAGAAAAAGGAAGGCGTACCGGCACATGAGGCGTATGACTAGATATCGAGGTGCAACGCGGTCACTTGCGGAAAAGAAGTCGTTTCGCAATCTCCACCAGAAGTAAATAGGTAATGGTGGACGCGATCAGGAACGCGAAGTATAAGCCGGGAAGGGGCACGAAGCCGAGCACCCCGGCGAGAGGGGAAAACGGAAGGAGAGTTCCGATCGCCACGATCGCGACGGTCGTGATAGCCAAAGGCAAGCTCGGGCGGCTGCGAAGCGGATTGCCCATCGTTCGGATGACAAAGAGCACCAGCGTCTGCGTGGCCAGCGATTCCACAAACCACCCCGTGTGGAAGAGAGGCTCGCTGGCATGGAAGAAATGCAATAAGACATAAAAAGTCAGGAAGTCGTAAATCGAGCTGATCGGCCCGATGAAAATCATGAAATTCCGAATCAGGCGTATATCCCAGCGTTGCGGGCTGCGGATGTATGTGTCGTCAACATTGTCCGAAGGGATTGTGATCTGCGCCGTATCGTACAGAAAATTATTCAACAGAATTTGCGTGGATAGCATAGGGAGAAACGGCAGAAACAGGGAAGCCCCTGCCATGCTGAACATATTGCCAAAATTGGAGCTGGTTCCCATGAGCAAATACTTCAGAACATTTGCGGACGCCTTACGCCCTTCGATGATGCCGCGGTGAAGAGTCCCCAGGCCGCTTTTGAGCATGATGATGTCGGCGGCATCGCGCGCGACATCCACGGCCGTTGCCACCGAGATTCCCACATCCGCCGCATGTAGCGAGGGGGCGTCGTTGATTCCATCGCCCATGTAGCCGACGACGTGTCCGCGATGTTTAAGCGCGAGTATGATGCGCAGTTTCTGCATGGGCGAAACGCGCGCAAAGATCGTGGCTTGCTCCGCTACATGATTAAGGGCAGGTTCCGTCATTTGTTCGAGATCGCTTCCAAGGACGACTACCGGGGATTCCAGGCCCACCTGCCTGCAAATGTACTGAGCGACCAGCTCATTATCTCCTGTCAAAATCTTCACTTGGACGCCGTCCCGCTTCATTGCGGCTAAAGAAGTGGCGGCATCTTCGGCTGGCGGGTCCGCAAACGCAAGGAAACCAGCTAGGATGAGCGAGTGCTCGTCTTCCGCCGTGAACCCGTCGTGCGACTGGACAGCGCGATACGCCACGGCAAGGATTCGAAAGCCTTCCGAACACAAGTCTTTGTAGACTTTGTTCATGCCTTCGAGCGTCCCAGACTCGACAGCCCGGATTTGGCCAACTTCTTCGTAGGATTCGCAGACGTCGAGGATTCCTTCCGGTGCGCCTTTTGTGATGAGAAGCCGCTCGATGCCGTGTGCCCCGTCGCGTTCCACAACGATGGAAAGCCGGCGGCGGTTGAAATCGAAGGGGATTTCGTCGATCTTGCGATAGTCATCCAGGTTATGTCGCTCTGTGCTCAAGATCGCCGTGTCCAGAGGGCTGCGGATTCCGGTTTCAAACTTGCTGTTGAGATATGCCAGTCCCAGGACTCGGTCAGAAGATTGCCCGAACGGGTCCAAGGAACGGCTTAAGGTCATTTCACCCTTGGTCAGAGTCCCAGTCTTGTCGCTGCAAAACACGTCGATGCTTCCGAAATTTTGAATTGCGGGTAAGTGTTTGACCACCACCTGCTCTCGGGCCATTCGCACCGCGCCGCTTGCGAGTGTCACGGAAGTAATCATGGGAAGAAATTCAGGAGTGAGCCCGACAGCCAGAGCGACGGCGAATATGAATGACTCGAAGGCATCTTTGTGAAGAGCGAGCCGCACCACAATGATGAAAAGCACAAGGACAAACACAACGCGCATGATGAGCATTCCGAAACGCCGCAATCCCCGCTCGAACTCGGTCTCTTCCGGCCGAACGACCAAACGCTTGGCGATCGCCCCGAAGTCAGTTTCGGAACCCGTCTTGGTCACGCGGGCAATTGCAGTTCCGCTGACCACCGAAGTCCCAAGGAACACAATATCCGGAGCTTCAGGCGTTCCTTGCGTATCTTTTTCTCCGGGGTGGGCATGTTTTTCGGCGGGCATCGACTCGCCAGTCAGCGCCGCCTGCTGGACATACAGATCGCGCGCCTGCAAGAGGCGTCCGTCGGCAGGAACCAGATCCCCGGCGGAAAGGCGAACTAAATCACCTGGCACAACCGCGCGGCGTTTTATCTCCTGCCATTTTCCGTCCCGCAGTACCGTCGCGCTCAGGCTGACGTGTTCTCGTAATCGCTCAATCGCCCGCTGCGAACGATAGGTTTGAGCAAAATTGATGGAGATGCCGAGAAGGACCAGGACAATGATGATTCCGGCATCGGCCCTCTGACCCAACAAACCCGAAACAATGCCGGCAACGAGAAGTAGGATTACCAGCGGATTGACGAATAGGATCAGGAGTTCCTGGATAAGAGCGCCGCGGCGCACCGGCGCAGGATCATTGGGGCCATATTGAGACAATTTCTGCTCTGCCTCTTGGCTCGTAAGCCCAACGAAGCCTTCTGGTGCGTTTTCATTGCTCGTTTGGTGATCGTCGGGAATGGGAATCACCCTCTCAAGATTTCTGGTGTCGTTATATACCAGACGGACCGTCTTCAGTTTAATGTTTCGTTCGTCAACAAGCTAAGTCTGCCCCAATGGCCCGACCGTGACGAATGTCACCGCCCAAAGTGAGCGTTGTCACATACGCCCTGCCGTGCTGCCGAGGAAAATATAGCTAGACACGAATTCCGAACCACGTCGGAAGAAATGGTTTTTATCTCTTGGCGAAGGGAGGACGCATCCATGGTCTCCGATAAGCCACAGATCATCATTCGGCAAATGACATTCAGCGACATCCCAATGGTAGTCGAACTTCAGCGGCGCGTCTTTCCCGGAATGCCGATCTGGCAGAAAGAGGAACTCGCGCACCATCTAAGCATTTTTCCCGAAGGGCAGCTTGTCGCAACGGATGAGGCTGGGCAAATTCTGGGCTCGGCGAGTTCTCTCATCATCGATTGGGACGACTACTCCGAAGATGCCAAATGGTCCACGATCACCGGGAATGGAACATTCGACACGCATAATCCGCTTGGAAAGACACTCTATGGTGCCGACATGGGGGTTGATCCGGTCGCGCACCGGCGGGGAATCGGATCAATGTTCTACAAGACGCGCAAGAAGCTTGTTCGGGAGCGTGGCCTGAAACGTCTGCTAACGGGGGGACGGATTCCAGGATACGCGCAAGTTTCGAGCGAGATGACACCCATGGAATATGTGGAGGAAGTGATCAGCGGCAAGCGAAGGGATCCGACACTCAGTTTCCAGCTCGCGAACGGGATGGTGGTACTGGATGTGGTTCCCGAGTATCTCCAGGATAGCCAATCGCACGGATTCGCCACATTGCTGGAGTGGCTCAATCCCGAGTATGTGGCAGCCACTAGTTTGCAAACCAGCGAGCAACAGGAAGCGTTTGGAGTAATTACGGAAGAACCCAGCGTTGTTCAGCCGCGCTCATCCCGCGTGCGAATTGCCGCCATGCAATATCTGCTGCGTCCGATCAGCCGGTTTGAGGAATTTGCCACCCAGGTCGAATTTTTTGTCCGCAGCGCGAGAGAATACCGTTGCCAGTTCGTCTTGTTCCCCGAGTATTTCTCGATGCAGCTACTCAGTTTCTTGCGCGACCCGAGTCCTGCTCGGGCGGTACGCCGCCTGGCGCAGCTCACTCCCGAATATGAAGCTCTGTTTTCGAGGCTGGCGAAGGAAAGCGGACTCTACATCATCGGCGGGACGCATCCCGTGATTCAAAGCGG
This sequence comes from uncultured Acidobacteriota bacterium, assembly GCA_963833595.1. GTDB lineage: Bacteria > Acidobacteriota > Terriglobia > Acidiferrales > UBA7541 > Palsa-360. The sequence continues at coordinate 35,247 of CAWHYM010000016.1, forward strand.
GCAACTGTTCAATGCGGCCCATCTGTTTACGCCAAACGGCCAGGTGTTTCGCCAGAAAAAAGTCCATATGACGGCAACGGAAAAAGAATCCTACCAAATGAGCCGGGGGCATGGCTTCTATTGCTACCATACGGATTACGGCAACATTGGAATTCTGGTGTGCTATGACGTGGAATTCCCCGAGGCGGCGAGAGTCCTCGCCGAAGCGGGTATCCAAATGCTTTTCGTTCCATCCTGCACGGATGAGCGTCAGGGGTTCTGCAGAGTTCGTTACTGCGCCCAGGCGCGAGCCAGCGAGAACCAAATCTATGTCGCAATGGCCGGAACCGTTGGCAACCTGCCGGACGTGCCCTGCATGGCCACTCATTATGGCCAGGCCGCGATTTTCACGCCTTCGGATTATTTCTTCGCGCGTGACGGAATCGCCGCGGAAGGGAACGTAAACCAGGAACAAATGGTCATCTCGGATGTGGATTTGGATCTGCTCGATGAGCAGCGCGTGAACGGCACAGTGATCCCCCTCAAGGACATGATCCGGGATGCCTACGATCGGGTGATCCATTATTCCGACCATCGTCCCGCCAGCAAGGCGGCCGAGTCGGTTCCGTTGGTCAAGTCATCATCTTGATCTATTGGCGCGGCCCGGGAGTTGCAGATCGAGGCAGACCCAATGTGACCGGACGCACTTCGGATTGTGAGGACGGTCACCGATGTAATTCTCACAGGAAAGTAGTCTGAGAGGCAGACTCGGCGGGTCGGGAGGCAGGTAATGGCGGCGCCAAGGATGTCCAAGGTTGTTACTTTCGATAACATTCTCTTCGCTACGGATTTTTCCAAACAATCCAACATCGCGCTTCCGTTTGCCCTGTCCATTGCTCACAAGTACGCGTCCAAGATTTTTGCCGTGCACGTGCTTTCCCCGCCGCCCCTCCGAAATTTTCCGACGATTGAAGTTCAGGCGCTCGCTGCTCAAGCGCTTCGGGAAGCTCATGACTACATGAAGGTGCTTGGGCCCCGGCTTGGCGGGATTCCCCACGAGGCGCTGCTGAGAAGGGGCGACATTTGGGACGAACTCTCAGCCATCATGAAAGAGAAGAATATCGATTTGATCGTCCTCGGAACACACGGGCGCGCCGGCGTCAGCAAGCTGCTGATCGGCTCCGTAGCGGAAAGAATTTTCCGCCAATCCACATGCCCGGTTCTTACGGTCGGACCGAATGTTTCGGGAGAGCCGGGGAGCGTCGCGGATATCCACACGATTTTGTGCCCTATTGATTTCACCGCCGAATCCCTGGCCGCATTTCCCTATGCGGTATCGCTCGCGCAGGAGAATCAGGCGCGCCTCTACCTAATGAACGTTGTGCCGGCCCCAGTTCTCGATTATGAAGAGGCTTCCCTGATGGCTCGTTTGAAGGCGCTGGTGCCGCAGGAAGCAAAGCTGTGGTGTGAACCGAAGGTATTTGTCGAGTCCGGGGACCCAGGGGACAGAATACTGGAACAAGCCGAGGAGTTGGCGGTCGACTTGATTGTCCTTGGAATCAGGCCTGTATCCACGCTTGCCGGGACGAGAACTCACTTGGGAACGGCAACGGCGTACAAAGTTGTGAGCCGTGCAATCTGTCCGGTGTTGAGCGTCCGCGGGTAGGCTCGCGGGTTCTCTAAAACACGCGCCGGCGGGTATTGTTACTGGCTATTCGAATCTCGTAATTTCGCGAATCTGGTGATAAGTTGAGGGGATTGAATTCGGGAAAGGCGCCAGATTTGTGTGTTCCGCGGCGATGTTGTGACCGGGAATTTGGACGGACATCAGAGTGTGAAGTTGCGTGGCCGGGGGATTCGAGCAAGCTTCACTCTGATGGCCGTCGTTGTGTTTTCGGTGTCCGCATTCGCGCAAGCGCCTCCCATTCACAGCATCCCTAGAGCGCCAGCGGGATTTTCTCCGCGAGACTTATCCGGCGTTTGGATGGAACGCCAGAACGCCATTACATTCAGCTCCGAAGAGCCTCCCTTCATGCCCTGGGCGGAGGAGAAATACAAAAGCGTCAAGCCGGGCTATGGGCCGCGCGCCACTCCGGATTCGGCGGACCCGATTCTGAATTGCCTTCCTCCGGGTGTGCCAAGAATCATGTTGATCCCTTTTCCGATGCAGGTGATTCAGGTTCCCGGCGAAGTGATCATGCTGTTTGAGTACGATCACTTCATCCGCAACATTTATCTGGACCGGCGAGAACACCTGAAAGAATTGGATTTGACCTGGATGGGAGACTCCATTGGCTGGTGGGAAGGAAACACGCTCGTCATTGACACCACAGGTTTGAACGACAAGACTTGGCTTGACCAGGTGGGGCACCCGCATTCCGACGCATTGCACGTCATGGAGCGCATCCGGCGCATCGATCATGACACCTTGCAAGACGATCTGACGATCGACGATCCGAAGGCGTACAAAAAGCCCTGGACCGGCCGGCAAGTCTTCAAGCTAAGGCCCACCTGGCATCTGCTGGAATATGTTTGTGCCGATGATAGGGCAGGTGCACGGAAATAGAGAGTCCGCCGCTGGCGGAAAGGCAGCCAATGACCATCAAACTGCCTGAAACTGAACCCCTATGATGTGGGAAAAAAGATTCGGCGTGGAGCTGGTCGCGGTGATTGTGATGATCGCGGTCGTCTCCGTCCTGGCCGTTTACCAGTATCGGTGGACGGGAGAAATCAGCAGAACCGAGCAAGCGCGGCTGAGAAATTCGCTGGCGACGAGCGTCCGGAATTTTGACCAGGAATTTTCGTACGATTTCCAGCAACTTTGCGAAAGTTTCGAGCTCGATCCCGAAGCGGAGCCCTCCGTTATCGAGAGCCACGTAGCGCGTCAACAGGCGAGCTGGACCAGGACGAGTACTCACGCAGAATTTGTCGGGGGTTTGTATATCTGGAAAACAAACTCCTCCAACGCGGCCGATCTTGAATCCTTCAATCCAAGTGACAACCGCTTCCATGATGTGAATTGGCCATCGGATTTAGAGTCTCTGCATCGTTTTCTGACAGAGCGCGGTGAATCCCTTTCATTGGCAATTAGCGATCGTGAAGCTGTCTACTATCCGTGGACGTTCTTCGGGGACGCGCCGGCTCTGGTTCGCCCGATCTTCCAAAATGCGCCCCGTGCACACGCTTCAGGTTCGGGCGTTCACACGATTGGTATTCTCATTGTCGCGTTGAACCGGGAATATCTCGATCGGGTATATCTTCCCGATCTCGTTGACCGGCATTTCGGCGCATCAGGGCAAAGGAGTTTTGTCGTGTCCGTTCGGACAGCCAAGGCGCCTTACCAAACGATTTATCTTTCGGATGCAAATTTCCCCATCGTATCTTCTTCCACCGATGCGGCCGTCAATCTGTTTGATCTGGTGGGAGAGGAAGCGCGAAGGCGAGGGCACCCCCCATTGCAGGCCAGCGCTCCGGGCGAGCAATGGCAATTGGTCGCTCAGCATCCCGCCGGATCCTTGGAGGAAGCCGTTGCGTCGTGGAGACGCCGCAATCTCGCCATCAGTCTGGGCTTGCTCGCTATTCTAGCCGGAAGCATGGCGCTCATCTTTTCTGGGGCGCGCCGCTCGAAGGCGCTTGCCAAGATGCAGATGGAGTTCGTTGCCGGCGTGTCCCATGAATTGTGCACTCCGTTGGCCGTCATCAATACCGCGGCGGAGAACCTGGCAGATGGAATCGTCGAAAACGCCGAGCAAATGCAAGAGTACGGCAGCCTGATTCGCGCGCAGGGACGCCGGCTCGGGCGTCTAGTGGATGAAGTTTTACTATTTACGGCGGGACGATTCGGCCTGTCGGGCTACGATCTGGAGCCGGTTGAGGTTGCTCCGATCGTCACGCAAAGCCTGACCACGCTTGGGACCAATCTGCACGATGCCGGATTCACTGTATCGAAAGAAATCGACGATAAGCTGCCGCCAATCGTGGCCGATCCCTCCGCGGTCATCACCTGCATCGAAAATTTAGTGAGCAACGCGGTAAAATATTCGAATTCGAGCAAGTGGATCGCGATCCGGGCTTACGAAGCATCGGCCAATTCGAAACCAGAAGTGCGGATCGGCGTGGAAGACAAAGGGATAGGAATTTCTTCCGCGGACCTTGCGCATATCTTCGAGCCTTTTTATCGAGTCCAGTCCGTACGGGACAATCAGATTCGCGGTGTGGGCCTCGGCCTCTATCTCGTCAAGCGGATGATGGAGGATATGGGCGGCCGAGTGAGCGTCACGAGCGAGCTCGGACGCGGCACCGTAGTGGTCCTGCATTTTCCGGTGGCGGATTTGGCGGACCAGACGGAATGAAATGGCGCGTAGCGGAAAGCGTTTGAATTTTGGATTACCGGAACAAATGAAAAATAAGATGGCTGCGAAGATTCTGATCATCGAGGACGAACCGGGCTTGGTCACCACTCTTCGCGACCGCTTGCGCAAGCACGGCTATCTTGTGAGTGCGGCCAGTGATGGCGAGACCGGCCTGGAAATAGCTCTGCACGAGCCGGTTGACCTGATCCTTCTTGATCTCATGTTGCCGGGACAGAATGGGTTGACCGTATGCGAGAAACTGAGAAAAGCCGGATCGACCACGCCCATCCTCATGCTTACGGCGCGCCGGCAGACGAAAGATAAAATTGCTGGGTTGAAAGCCGGCGGGGACGATTATTTGACCAAGCCGTTTCAGATGTCGGAGTTGCTGGCGCGTGTCGAAGCGTTGCTCAGGCGCGCAGCCACGGCTCCGGACATGGCGCCGGCCCGCCACCAATTTGGATCTATCGCGATTGACACGCGCAGGACGGAGGTCACGCGCGACGGACACGTAGTGCCGATGTCCGCCAAGGAATTTCAATTGCTCCGGTATTTTGTGGAACATCCCAACGTCACACTTTCCCGCGAAGAGTTGCTGCGCGAAGTGTGGGGGTACGGCGATCGTCCACCCACCCGCACAGTGGATGTGCACGTCGCATGGCTGAGGCAAAAGCTGGAACGCGATCTCAAGAATCCCCAGTTCATCCTCACCGTGGTCGGCTTCGGATACAAATTCGCGCGCTGACCGGCATTAAATCCCATTAAATTGATGTTAAGAAGGTTTTACGCCGATTTAACGCCGCCTCACCGCCGAGTCGCCTGATAATGTTTGATAGTCCGTAGGATCTCGCCGCGGGCAGGTCTATCTGTGCCCGGACCACTCCAGAGGTGATCGATGCGAAAGAGAATCATGGCTTCGGTGGCTACCGGAATCGCGCTGCTCTGCGTGTCTTATCCCGTGCTCGCGCACCATGGGCGCGCAAGTTATGATGCAACGAAGATTTTTACCATTATGGGAACAGTTTCCTCCTTCCAGTTTTCGAATCCCCATGTGCAGCTCTTTCTTGACGTGAAGGACGACAAAGGCAATATCGAAAAGTGGGTTGGGGAGGGCACCAGCCCGAACATGCTTGTCCGTGAAGGCTGGGACAGAAAGACCATCAAGCCTGGGGACCAGATTACAGCGACCGGGAATCCCGCGCGCAACGGCACGAATTCCATGCGAATCGAGAAGGTTGTTCTGCCCAATGGCAGGGAACTGACGTTTGAAGGGCCGGGCGGAACGTAACCCCGGTTTATTGGGAAGGCAACCGGCGAGGCCGCGCTGCGCGGCTAGTAAGGCCGCACTAAATGATCTGCGGAGAGGTTCTTAAACATGCATTTTATTTTCGCGATTTGCCACTGGCTGGAACAAACGGCGGTGGGTTCGGCTGCTCGGGAATCGCTGCGGCTTTTTCCGATCATCGAGACGGTGCACATTTTCGGAATTATTTTGCTGGTCGGCGCGACTTCGATTCTGGACTTGCGCCTGATGGGTTTGACTTTCCGTGACGAGCCGGTCTCCAATCTCGCGCAGCGGTTCCTGCCCTGGGCCTGGGCGGGCTTCCTCATTCAGGTTATCACAGGGCTTTTGCTGTTTTCCTCCGAGGCCACCAAGATGTATGGAAATATCGGGTTCGAGATCAAGATGCTGCTGATCCTGGTCGCTGGGATCAATGCATTTGTATTCCACGAGATCGCCTACCAGAGCGTGGGCAAGTGGGACAACGATCCGGTGGCGCCGCTCGCGGCCCGCGCCGCGGGCCTGATTTCAATCCTGCTGTGGTTCGGCATTGTCGCAGCAGGCCGCTGGATCGCTTACGTGTAGCGGCACAATTTTGTCCCACAATTCCATTTTGACTTTCTCCTATGATATTCGGATGTTGGTCGGAACCAATACTTATGAGGGCTTGAATGCGGCGAAGACTCACCGGAGGATGACTCCGGATTGGTGAGAGGCGCAAGGGTCCATTTCATCTTTCCTTCAAATCGAAAATCCTGGAAAAGCGCCGAGTGTGAGCTACGTCATCGTACGCGACACCTCAGGGCGATATTGTGTGGGACACTGCAAGCGCTGGAGGTGCTTCATGAGAAGCAAGGTGTTTAGTTTCCTTGTTGTGGCGGCTGGTCTTGCATTGATTTCAATTCCAATATCTGCGCACCATGGCGTTACGAACTACGATATGAAGAAAACGATTGTGCTGACTGGGACGATAACGGCTTTCGACTGGGCCAACCCCCATTGTCTCGCCTATTTGGATGTAACGGATGATAGCGGCCACGTCAGGCACTGGACACTCGAAATGACTTCGACGTTTACCATGTCTCATCGGGGATGGGATAAGGATACGCTTAAACGTGGAGACCAGGCCATTATTGAGACTCATCCCGCCAAGAATGGCGCTCCTATTGGCATAAGTTCGGGTCCCGGATTTGCTTTGAAGGTCATAGTCAACGGCAAAGAGATCCCTTCCCGATAAGAACCAGAGGCGCATGTTCGGAAATGATTTTGAGTAGTTAGCAACAAGGAAGTAGCCGGTCAAGGAATTTACAGGAGAGAGCCGGAATGGCCTGGAGCACGCATCTGGACAAGGGCGGGTGCAATTTTTCACGCCATAAATCATTTTGCTTGCCACCCGCCAAGGCGCGACGCGTCCGTCTCCTGCTGACGTTGGCGCTGATCTCATGTCTTGCGATTGTCGTGCGGGCGGACACTGTGGGAAGTATTTCGGGAACAATAACGGATCAAACTGGAGCCGTGATTCCGGACGCCACGGTTACCGCTCTCAACCTCGACACTACGGTGCAACAGACCACCAAGACGAATGCCGATGGCTTTTACAATTTCACCGCTCTGCCCGTGGGGCGCTACGAGATCGAAATTCTTCGCGATGGATTCAAGCCATATAAGCGCACTGGCCTGGTCATCGACATAAATTCTCAGCTCCGGGCGGACGTAATCTTGTCGATGGGTGGACAATCGGAGGAAGTTGTTGTTTCAGATACCGCCGTACACGTCGAAACCGAAAGCTCGCAGATGGGGGAAGTCGTCGCCGGAACGGAGATTGTATCGGTCGCCCTTAATGGGCGCAGTTTCACCGACCTGATGTCCCTGCAACCAGGGATCGTTCCGATGTCGACTCAAACGCCTGATTCCGTCGTGATGGCAGGGGCTTCTGTAGCCATTGCCCCCTCGGGAGGTTTGAACCCGGGCAACCAATCCATTTCCGGGCAGCGGGAAGACGCCAACGGATTCCTGGTCAATGGAGGCGACGTCAAGGAATTAATGAATGGCGGCACCTTGATTGTCCCTGACCTTGATTCGATCTCCGAGTTTCGGATATTGACGAATAATTTCGATGCGGAATACGGAAACTATTCCGGCGGAATCGTGAACGTCGTGACCAAGTCCGGGACCAATCAGATACACGGTAGCGGCTTCGAATTTTTGCGCAACACCGCCCTCGACGCGAAGAATTATTTCGATCCGACCGTGGAGGCGTACCGTCAAAACCAGTTCGGAGGCACGCTCGGCGGACCCGTCGTCAAGAACAAGCTGTTCTTCTTCGCCGATTATCAAGGAACGCGCACCAACGAGGGTATTTCCACTGGGGAGATCCCAGTCCCTACGCTCGCCGCGCGCACCGGTAATCTCTCGGGTGAAGCTCAGTTGTTCGCAACAGGGTGTAACGGCGGGCCGTGCACAGTATCGACTTGCACTGTTGTAAGCGCCTGTCTTGCCACCCGGCTCTCGAAAAGTCTGTCGAACGCGACTGGGTCCCCAGTGACGGTTTCTCCCGGCGAGCCGTATTACACGGCTGGGTGCACCAGCTACGCGAATTGCGTGTTTCCGAACGCCACATTCCCCATGAGCGCCTGGTCCGCTCCGGCCCAGCATCTGCTGCAATACATTCCCACGCCGAATATCGGCGGCTCGATCTTCTCCACCGGCTCCGCGCCAGAGATCGTGCGCGATGATAAGGGCAGCATCCGCGTCGACACGGGGACGACCCGCTGGGGCGAGCTTTCGGTATATTACTTATACGATAACTATTATGTGAACAATCCATACCCGACGGGGCAAGGCGGCGCCTCGGTCCCCGGGTTTAACGGCCTGAATCTTGGAACGGCGCAATTGCTCAATCTCGGCGATACGAAGACACTCGGCTCCACGAGCGTGAACGAGTTTCACCTGAGCTATATGCGGAGCTACAACAACGTGGGTCAGCCCGCCGGCGGAGTCGGGCCAAGCCTCGCGTCGCAAGGTTTTGTCACCGGCGTTGGAACGCAAGGCATCGTTCCTTTGGCTCCCGCCATCGAAGGCGTCGAAAATCTCATTTTCAACTCGTTTGTCGTGGGGACTCCCACCACCAATCTGACGCAAGTGAACGATACCTATACGGCAAGCGATGATTTCTCAAAGGTGATTGGCAAACATACGATCAAGGCCGGCGTCGAGCTGATCATCGACCAGATCAACGTCCATCCGAATCCCGAGTTCAATGGGGGTTTTACATTTAATGGCAGCCAAACCGGTTCGGACTTCGTGGATTTTTTGGTTGGAGCGCCAAATCTCTACAACCAAGCCGATTCGCAGGCCTACTATCCGCGACATAAATATGTGGGAGGTTTCGGGCAGGACAGTTGGCAGATCAAGTCCAACCTTACACTGAATTACGGACTCCGCTGGGACCTGATGCAGTATTGGTCCGAAAAGTACAACCAGATTCCTACCTTCATCCCGGGTGAGCAGTCTAAAGTCTATCCCACGGCTCCGGTCGGAATTGTCTACCCCACCGATCCGGGAGTCCCGAATACGCTCGTGCCGCAGAAGAATCGTTTTTCGCCACGTTTAGGTCTGGCTTACTCCCCGAATACGGCGGACGGATTGCTCGGAAAGATTATTGGCGGACCGGGGAAAACGAGCATACGAGCCGGTTACGGGATTTTTTATTCGGTGATCCAGGGAAATACGATCGCGTTCGACCAGCCGCAACCGCCTTACGGATTGAGCTACACCAGCCCGCTTGCCCCGTTGTTCGCCACGCCCTTTACCGCGGCGAGCGGCGAATCTGGCATCAACCCATTTCCGCTTACCTTTCCTCCGCTCAATGCTTCCGTATCGCATCCAAACTCCGGCGTTGATTTCTCACAGTTCCAATCTATTGCCGGCATGACGGCGCCGCCCCCCACGAACACGTATCCGTACACCGAGAATTACTTCCTTTCGTTCGAACGCAACCTGGACGCAAACACCGTGCTGGACTTGAGCTACGTCGGCTCCGAGGCCCATCACTTGTTGGTCGTGTATTCGGCAAATCCCGGCAACCCAGCCCTTTGCCTCTCACTGCCAGGATGCGGACCAGGGGGAGAGAATTCCGCGTACGTTAACTCTTCCGGTCAGCGAATCAATTGCACCCGCCAGGGTCTTGGCTGTGCGTTCGGGAATGACGATTACGAGGGGAGCGTCGGCAATTCAAATTACAATTCATTTCAAGCCACCATTCAGCGCCGAACGAAAAGCCTCAATTTAATGATCGCCTATACCTACAGCAAGTCGATCGACAACGCGTCGAGTCTTGCGGACACCGGCAATCCTTATGATCTCCAGCTCATGCGGGCGCTTTCGGCTTTCGACCTGAAGCACAACTTTGTGGCTACTTACGAATATACGCTTCCCGTGGAGCGTTTCACGAGACGTTCCAATCGGTGGACGCAAGGATGGGTGATTTCAGGAATTACGCACGCCAGCACCGGCTTTCCGGTGACTCTTTCCAGCAGCACCGACAATTCTCTCCAGGGAAGCAATCCCAACGGCGTGAATAATCGGTACATGGACTTGCCGGACGTCGTTCCCGGGCCATTGGATGTGGGGAATTACACGCAGAACGGGCAGTCGTATTATTTCAACGTTTCGCTGTTCAAGCCGAACGCCCTCGGGACGCCTGGCAATGCTTCGCGACGATATTTCTACGGGCCCGGGTCGTTCAACACCGACCTTGCGTTGCTGAAATCCGTCCCTATATCCGAAACAAAAACGCTACAGCTACGCCTCGAAACTTTTAACGTTTTTAACCAGACTCAATTCTTCGGGCCGCAGGCTGTCAACGGCAATATTTCCAGCCCTCTGTTCGGCGAAGTAGTAAAGGCCGCGCCGTCTCGACTGATGCAACTTGCGATGAAATTTACATTCTAGTTCGCATCATACAAGCGGGGAATTCGCGGATCATCCGGATCGGTGCATGTGCGATGACATGCTCCGATCCGGATTCACGTGTGAGCCCGTTAGTCTGCCGTCGGCTTCGGCGCCGGGGGTGTAGGCTTTGCGAACTTCGCATCCTCCACCGGTGCGTTTGCATCCACTTGGGACCACTTATAGGTCCGGTTTCCTTCGGCGCTCACAATGCGCATGGTGAACGGAACCTTGACGCCGCTGACGTCGCGGTAGTCTTCGTAAAAAGTATCCTCCGGGAAAGACCCGATAACGCTTTGCATCGTCGTGTAGGACCGCACGAGCAATCCTGTTTGTGCGTCGAAGTTGATCCGGTCGATGACGGGAAAGCCATCCTTGCGCGTGCCCACGACGCGGTACGTATCGCGGTCGCCGATTTTTTCCATCGCGTCGACCTGGACGTTTGTATGGTCCTGTCTGAACTCGAGGCCGGGAAACTTTTCGCCCAGCTCGACCAGCATGCGCAGCTCATCACCCGTATCTTCGCGAATCGGAGTGTTGTGCCAGCCGATGGTTCCGTCGAAGCCCATCGCCACCGTGGGCCTGCCAGGAAATGTCACCGAAATGACTCCCTTCGTGGCCTTGACGTAATGCTCCGCCGGAACCGTTCCCATCATCGGAGGCGGTGGCGGAGGACCACCTGGAGGACCCGGGGGCGGGGGAACAAGCATGTCGGCGGTTCCCTTAAAGGAGAGTGAAGTGATCTTGCTGACCGCGGCCTGGCCGCCGAGGGCCTGCTCGTACTTGCTGAAAACATCTTCCACGGAGGGAAGCGGCGCTGCGGGAGCAGCGGCGGGTTTTGGCGCCGGAGCCGGGCCGGACATTACGGTTGCCGGCGCTTTGCTCGGCGACATTCCGGGATCGAGATTCGTGAAGTTCGTGAGGGCCAGGGTTGGGAAAACTTCCATGGCAGATTTCTCTGTGGGCGCTTTATCGCCGGGGAGCAACAGCGTCGCCGCGGCCTTGGCCACGCCGCGATGGCACGTGAAGCACGTCACTTCGCGCTTGCCATCAAACACGGTGTCGTTCATTGCCATGGTCATCTGGATCATGCTGCGCGCAACGTGTTTTTCGCGTTTATCGTCCTGATCAAAATGTCCAATCACGTGGCAATACCCGCATCCAACGCCCAGGGCGGTGGTGATGTATTCCATCGCGGGGTGAACTTGATCGGCCGGGATGCCCTTGAGCACTTCGATTTTTTTATAAAATTGATCGGCGGTTTTGCCTTTCATGTCAGCCGCTAGCGGCGCCGGTGCCGGAGGACCAGCCGCAGGAGCTTGCGCGTGGAGGCTCGGCGCACTCATGCCGAGCGCGACGATCGTCATTGCCAGAATTCCCAGCAGTCCGGAAACATCGCGCACAGAGAATTTCTTGTTCATACTTTTTCGGTTATCCTCTCGCTGATTTTTGTTTTTCGATCAAAATTGTACTTCCGTGATGGCGCGCCGCTTGTAAAGATCGGATGTGGGCCTAATCCTAAGTCATCGCAACCCTTAAAAGCAATGAGCGAACAGGTGCCACTGAAAGTGAAAGGATATTTCCCACCCGGGTGAAATTCGGGCTAGTGACATTTGGAGCCATTTGGGGCTACTCTCTGACAACAATAACAGCCTCAAGATAATTGTGAGATGCCGCATAGCCTCTTTGGAGGGACGCATATGAAAATTCACGCGGAAATTTTCGGATGGTTTCACTCTTTCGTTTTGCGGATCGGACTCGCGGCGCTGCTCTGCACCGCATTTGCAAACATTCCGGTATTCGCTGCGGATTGCAACACGGCTGCGCTGAGCGCCCTTGGCATTCCCAACATGACGATTGCATCCGCGACGGACGTGCCGGCGGTCGCGCCAAATCCCGAGTATTGCGACGTGAAAGGTTCTGTCGCCACTTCCGGAGATGGCGCGGAACCCGGCTCCGCAAATTTCGAGATCATGCTCCCAGCCAACTGGAACCAAAAATTCATCTTCCACGGAGTGGGCGGCCTGGCAGGCTCTCTCACGTCGTCGGCTAATCCTGCCGACCAGCCCTTGTTTCTCGCGAGAGGCTATGCCACCGCGATTACGGACACGGGCCACCTCGTATCCAACCCCACGTGGGAATACACCGCGCCGGGCACGCCCGACATGCCGAAAATCATCGATTACTTCTACCGCGCTGTCCATGATGTGACGCTTGCCGCGAAACTGCTCGTCAAGAGTTACTACCGCGCGAACACGATCCGCCGTTCGTACTTCGATGGCTGCTCGAACGGCGGCAAGATGGGCCTGATGGAGGCGACGCGCTTCCCCAGCGACTACGATGGCATCATTTCCGGATCGCCCTGGCTCGATCCTGTCGGCACATCGCTGTGGAGTTTGAAAAATGCGAAGGCGCTGCTCGACGGCTACATCCCTCCCGCCAAATTCGAACAGGTTGGCGCCGCAATTGTGAAACAGTGTGACAAGGCCGATGGAGTAGCGGACGGCCTCATTCAGAATCCGGCCAAGTGCTCGTTCCAGCCGGACGCGCTAGTTCCGGAAACCCTCACGCAGAAGCAGGCCGACGCCCTCAAGACGATCATGAACCCGGTCCGCGATGAGCAGGGCAAATTGATTTATCCTGGAGCATCCGTGGGCAACCTGGGACAGGAAAACATGACGGTCCGCGGCCCGACGAATTACCTCGAAACGCCGCCCGCCGATCCCACTTCCGCCAAGCCCTGGGGCGACGCCGCTCTGCCGGCGAATTGGTCCCTCGCCCAGAATATTCTGATGAAACTTGGCTACTACGATGCGGGCCAGGACATGAATAACACGATCGAGAGCAAGGGTGTGGTGAAGGCCGATGCGTTGAACCTCGTGTACATGCGCCTCGCCGCGGACATTCCCGACGATCCGTCGGCGTTCGGCGCGTATTTCGCAAAAGGCGGAAAGCTGCTGATCTACCACGGATACGACGACCTGATTATCTCTCCCTACAGCAGCATCTGGTTCTATGAGGACCTCGCGCAAGAAAACGGAGGCTACGAAAAACTCCAGCAGAATGCGCGCCTCTTCATGGTGCCCGGTATGCAGCACTGCGTCACCGGAGCCGGACCGAACACGTTTGACACCTTGAGCGCCCTCGAACAATGGGTGGAAAAGGGCATCGCTCCCGACGCGATACCCGCGACGCACTCGACAAACAACGCGGTGGACCGCACCATGCCGCTCTGTAAGTTTCCCGAAAAGGCTCACTACAAAGGCAGCGGCGATCCCAACAGCGTTTCGAACTGGTCTTGCCCGCAAAACGACAAGTCCCTGCTCGCCGCCGGCCCCAACGGCATCCAGGCTGGAGTGAACGCGGCGCCACCATCGCGCGTCAGCGCCCCGGCAAGGCAGGCATCCAAGAGCGGCAATTGATTGATAGTCCGAGGTCTTTGTAGCACAGGCTTCAGCCTGTGGGGTTTTGTGCGTCAGGAAGAATAGTCCTACTCGGAAAAGACGATTCGCGTTTGGAACCGGGGTAAATTAAAAGCCACAGGCTGAAGCCTGTGCTACTTCTCGCGCCTCGAAAGTCGCAGACGCCGGTTGCGGACTTGCCCTCGCGGCAGGCGATCGGCCACGCTACTTGCTGCCCTCCGATTTTTGTTGCATGTCGCCGTACGTAATATTGTCCTCGCACACCATTTCTCCAATATTCCAGTCCGGCTTCAGTTCGTAGGTGGCGTGTCCTCCCCAGGGTTTGGTGTACGCCTTCGGGTCTTCAATCGTAGTGTCGATCGTCAAGGTGTCGTGGTTCACGCGCCGTATGCGCTCCACAACGTGCAGATCCTCGGTGTGCGGATGGCCATCATTGTCGAGCCAGGTCTTGTCGTTAAAACCCACTGTGTCCACAACGAGTGTATCCCCGTCCCACTTGCCAATTGCGTCTCCCATCCACGAGGGGTTCAAATCCTTGGGATGCTCGCGCCCATCGGTGTAGATATTGCGCACAAAATGGTCATACTCAAAGAGCATGAGGACACGTCCAGGAATATTCGCAATCTCCACCGGTTCCCCTCGTAGGAGGTAGATCCTCGGAACACCCGGGGGAGAACACTGCATGATCGGGTCGTTTGATTCTGTTAAGGAGACCGCTCTCGGTCCGACGTTAGGCTTGTTGGCTTTAAATTTCTCTTCCGCCCAGGGAGTCATCGGCGGCTTGTCGTTGGTAATGGAAAATGCGAGCTCGTAAATCGTGTACCGCCGAGCCTTGTCAGGCGCGCGCCGCGATCGCCTCCAAACTCCGGACAGGTCCGCTGGCGCAGCCGGCATCCGTGCTTTTGCTACACCCGTCTCGGCGGTCTGAGCGAGGATCGCGGGCGAGGAGGCGAGCGCAGCCACCACCGCAAGCGTCAAACCCAATATGCGATTGCGCATTCCTGAAACTCCCTCGGCGGCCACTACTCCGCGTAATCCTCGCCGCGATCCATCACGGTTTCCTTACCGTTCGGAAACACGACCTTGCGCAGGCGCATGATATGCGAACCGCTTTTCGCGACGTTGCCGATAAATGTGATCTGGTCCCCGGGCTTGAATAAAGTTTTGTTCCATCCAAGCCGGGACATGGTGGTCAGACTGGGGGCTTCGCCAGTCCATTTTTCGACCTTGCCGTTCGCGTCCGTCACATCAAACAAAATTTCTGTATGTGGATTCATAAATTGGAAATCCGTTACAGTGCCCTTCATTGTCGTCAATTTTGTCGAGTCGTATACCGACGCCCCGTGGTGCGCGAAGATCGGAGTCGAGACCAGGGGAAGGCCAATAGCCAACGCCAAGAAGGCCAAACGCTTAATTTTCACGGAACACCTCGTAGTTGGCGCGACTATCCCACCGCCATTCGGGTCTGTCAACGCCAAAACCACTTGGTGAGGACTCGTTGACCTTAGTGAATTGAATTATTTGGAAGGGGCATCCGGCGGCAGGGCTTCCGGGGCATCGGCTGGCGCGGGGCCTACGCGCTCGATGATCACGCGCTGAATATGGACTGGCGTGACCGGCATGTCGCCGGCGTCGCGCGGCACTCGCGCAATCGCTTTGACGATGTCCACATTTTCGCACTGTCCCCAGATCGTGTATTTTCCGTCGAACGATGGATAGGCGGCTTCGGTGATGAAAAAGTGCGTGTCGTTCGTGTCCGGACCGCTGTTGGCCATCGCCAATCGTCCCGGCATGTCGAACTTGAGTGACGGCACGATTTCGCTCTTGTAGGGAAAGCCCGGCCCTTCGGGATGTCCTACGCCCGTGCCAAGCAAGTCGCCGCCCTGAATCATGACGCCCGGAATCACGCGGTCAAACGTGAGGCCGTCAAAGAACTTCTTGCGCTCCACTTGCTTCGTCTCCGGATGCACGTACGAAATTTTTCCGATCGCCAGGCCCACCATCGTGCGCACCGTGACCGGCGCTTCCGCCTCGAAAAGTTTGCAGGAGATTTTTCCCTTGTCTGTCTCGAACGTCCAATACAGCCCTGGCTTGCGCTTGTCGGCAGGCGCCGCCCCTGCTCTGGCCGCAGGCAAAAGCAATAAAGATGCGGTTAGAGTCCCACTCAAGAGAATCGCAGCGATAAGCGTTGTCAGATTTCGCATAGGATTTTGCGTATGCATCCTCAATTTTCCTCTGTGCTCTCTGTGTCCTCTGCGGTGAAATCCGAAAAGCGCGACACGGAGTTCACAGAGAAAAGCAGAGTGTCGCAGAGACGCCTCGATTGAAATTTAAGCTTCTAAATTCTTCCAAATTCTGAGACGGAGTGGCGCGGCCCGCAACGCTTGCCACATTTTACTTCTTGACGTATTTCTTCAAATCCATGGGGCCGACTTCCGCCCCATACACATTGCCCTGGTGATCCACCGCAACGCCCTCTGCCGCGCTGGACGCACCCTTTGGCGCTGGATCTGGAATGAAGGCCGTTACCTTGCCGTTTTTCGCGCTTCCGATCCGGATGCCCCTCATGCATCCCGGGTTATATCCATAACCCGGTTGGTCCGTGGACTCCGAGTCAGCCACATACATGGTGTCGTCCTTGTCGATGAAAATTCCGCTCGGCCGGCCAAACTGCTTCCACTCGGCGATAAATTTGCCGTCCTGGTCGAAGATCTGGATGCGGTTGTTGGAACGGTCGCCGACAAAAAGCCGCCCCTTGGAATCGAAGGCCAGGGCGTGAGGTCCATTAAATTCGCCGGGAGCCGACCCTGGCTTCCCCCACTCTTTGATGAACTTCCCATCCTTCGAGAACTTCACGATGCGCGCGTTGACTTGCGAATTCGGCGGAGAACCATGGCCGTCCGCGACAAAAATGTCGCCATTCGGAGCTACCACGACCGCCGACGGCCGGTTGAATGTGTTCGGAGTATTGCCGGGGACACCGGCCTTGCCGAGCACCATCAAAACTTTTCCATCGGGGCTGAACTTGAATATCTGGTGGCCCTTTCCATGTTTGCCTACGTCGTCACTTGTCCCCGTTCCTCCGACTCCGTCGGTCACCCACACGTTTCCATCTTTGTCCGCAAAGATTCCGTGTGGAAGTATGAACATTTCCGCGCCAAAATTCTTCAGAAGCTTGCCTGACGGGTCAAACTCGAGAATTGGAGCAAGGGTTGAATCTGCGCAACTATTTCCGCCGCATCGTTCATAGGTCCAAATGTTGCCTTCAGGGCTGATCGCCACGCCCGAGGTCGCCCCCCATTTCCTTCCGTCGGGTAATTGCGCCCAGTTGACGACGGTTCTATATGGATTCGGCAGATCGTTCGGAGGGGGATAGCTCGCCTGGGCCCGTGCGCTCACGCCGGAAACCGCAAGGATCGCGATGCTCACTGCCAGTTCGAATTTTAGTCGGCTTGCATGTCGCATGATTCCTCCCTCCCTCGACAATAGCTCAAGTCGGATACGTTGCGTGGATTCTACCATTCGGCAAGTGAGTTTCTAACTTTGGTGAGCCCCAGTTGAAAGCAAACATCCAGCAGCCTACAATCTGCGCTCGACCCTGAATCCACCGACAAGGAAAGCACGATGAACCGGTCAATCACGATTGCGCTCTCCTCTGGCGTTCTGTGCGTCGCTGCACTGTGCGCATTATCTCTCCCGGCTTTTGCACAGACTCCTGCGGAAATTGAGACCCTCGCTAGCCGGACGGCCGAACGTGTTGCAAAGACCCACCAGCAACACATCTTCGTCGCAGGTCTTCAAGGGTGCCAATTGGATACGGAAGTTTGCACTTTGTTTGAGGAGTCCCTGCATGCCACTCTTGAAAAGATGGTACCCGGCGTCCACTTCGTAAAGCGTGAGAGCGTCATCAACATCCTCGAAGGCAGAGGGTTCATCGCGCTCGACGCGTATATTCCTGAAGTCCTGAAAGCGGTGGCAACCTCGGCGGGCGCCGATATTCTGGAGACCGATTCCTTGCAATGGCAAAGTGACGGCTATGAGTTGAACAGCGAAGTATACGACCCTGTTCAACGGAAGAAGCTCGAACAATTCCGGGCCAAGATTGCACGACCCGTGCCCGATTCCGGCGGAGAACCCTTGGTGTTCAAAGACCCTGAAAGCGGAGCCTCCGTGATTATCTTCAGGGGCAGGCAATCCCGCTCTCCCGCCATCGAAAATCCGACATGCGACAGATGCCCCAACCCTTCGTATACCCCCGAAGCCCGAGCCGACAGACTTCAGGGCCGCGTTCTGGTGGTGGCGACTATTACGGAGCAGGGGGTCGCCGAGCACATTGGTGTAATTGATGGTCTTGAAGATGGTCTCACGGACCAAGCATTGGAAGCAGTCCGAAGCTGGCACTTCAAGCCGGCGATAGGGAAGGACGGCAAGCCCTTCGCCACGCGTATGCCGCTTGAAGTGACTTTCCGTCTACAGTGATTAGCGTCTTCCTCACTTATTTTACTGCACGGCGCCAACCGGCCGCGGCACATGCAACGTCATCAACACGAGTAATCCGTTGGCGGGCTTGAACTGGTGTGGCGTGTCTTCCGGAATGATCGCGAAATCCCCCTTGGCGATTGTCCGCATCGTTCCACCATCAATCGCCGTGCCGGAGAGGTTCGTGGCGTTTGTGCGTTTCTCACCCACCACGGTGCCGCCGGTGGTTAGCGTCCCGCCTCCGTCTATCACGTAAACCATTTCCGCTTCTTTTTCGTGAACAGCCACCGCCCCGTCGGCAGGCCGGTATTCAAGATTCACGGTGTACGGCGCGAGTGAAAGAATATGTTCGGCGACGAGCACTTGGCCCTCTTTCCGTTCGGCCTTGGCTTTTGCGAGCAAGGCCTGCACATCCGCGGCGGACGCAAATGTATTCATCATCGAAGCATCCATCTGTGCGGCAGGAGCCTGGGGCGGCGCTGTTGACGCCGCTGACGTGCCTGCCGGAGACTCGGCCGGTTTCCCAGCCATCACCACCACTGCCGCAATGAGTGCCAGTACAACACTTATTCCAAGAGTGCGCATACAAACCTCCCCTTTCCGGGATTTCAATTTTTACATTCCGGTCGGGCACACTTATACACCCGTGAGCCGCCCCAATGAACTCAAAATGATTTTCGTCTCATATCTCCCGATAAGCAACAGGGCAGGGAATTGGAAAAAGATTTGGATTTCCCCGGAAATGGTGTACGAAGTGTCCGTCCCAGCGTACTATTTCAAGTGATTCGCAAAAATGACCTGTCGAGTTTCCTAATCAAGTTGCGGAGAATTACATGGCAAAATTATTGGCACATTGGATCTTGAGCGCGCTGTGCTTGCTGCTGGTCGCGCATTTTGTCCCAGGATTTTACGTCAGGGGATTCGGCACGGCGCTGGTCGCGGCGGTGGTCATCGGCCTTGTCAACGGCACGATCGGCATGCTTCTGAAGATTCTTACGTTTCCTCTCACCATCCTCACCTTTGGCATCTTCTGGCTGCTGATTAACGCGCTCATGCTGAAGTTCGCGGCGCTGTTCGTACCCGGTTTCGAGGTGCGCGGCCTATGGCCAGCGTTTTGGGGAGGGTTAATTCTGAGTGTTCTAAACATGACCATCCGGCAACTTCTAAAGAATCGCAATGAGTAACGAAACTTGTTCCCGATAATTCATTTTTCCGCGCGACCTAACCGAGCCGGTTTTCTTTCTTTATGTGCTCCGTGCAAACTGCGATTTCATCGTCAATGGCCTTGATTTTCAGGGCAAGGACCACCTCACTCGGACATTTCTCAAAATCTCCAATCAGTGGACGACGCTTGCTCCTCAAATCTTCCCGCTTGTTCTTCCAAACGCTTGCATTCGATAACATGATAAAAACCTCCCAACCTAAATGTGTGAGGCTGTATCGCCTATGAGCACGTCCCATTGTCCGGCTCATCACGACTTAGCTAAAATGTGCGTCAATTACATCTCGGACGCGGTGAACTTTCAGGAGCGGGCCAGTCTTACTGCCAGAGGCGAAGGACGCCCCGGTTTTCAGTAGTCTTCCACGGGCTTGCGGCTAAACGGGGATCGCGGTGTTCGAGGCGCGCGGGCGCTGCGGTAATCCTCCAGCTCCGCGTTGGTGATTGCGTAGTGAGTGTCCGGCGGATGGTTCGCGTACGTCGCCAACTCGCGGCGGAGCTTGCGCGAGCAAACGTCCGGCGCATCTTGAATGCGTAGCAGGTGTTCATTGAAGGCTTCGGTCGGAATCGTCAGAGTGAACTCGCGCGGGTCGCTTGAAACTTCCCGCACGGTGAAGGTGTACTCGCGGACTAGCGGCTTCACCTCATACCCGAGAAATTGCACAATGATTTCGTGGCTCACTTGGCGCCTGCGACCAGCTCGGGAGCAGGGACCGCTGCGACTACTTTCTTGATTTTCTTGGCCCGCCGCCTTTTGGGCGGTGTTCCTTCCGCGGCGTCGACGACCATGATGCTCGTAACGAATTTCTTAATGCCATGAAGGTCAAAGTCGATGGAAGTGCGGTCAGAATTGGATTCGGTGACGACACCAAGACCGTACTGGAAGTGCTTGATGTACGCGCCTTCTTCGAGTGCTTTCAAGGTGCCTCCTCGCGTGGAACACACTTGGCGTGCCCGGGCGCTTGGCCGTAACTCCAATCGCTCATGCCAAAAAAAACGGCCTGCAAGTGTGGACTTGCAGGCCTCCAAGAAAACTAAAGGTTTACAAGAACAACAATCTCAGCCATATTCTAACACGCCGACTCTCCACATCCTAACGATTTCCATTAAATGGATTCACGCTGCTAACGCTCAGTTCACGCATTAATATGCACCTCTGGGTATCCACCGCAGCAAACGATGCGCTGCCAGGGTCGTCCAGCAATTGGATTGAGAATGGCAGGAACCGCCCCGCAATCTGCGGCATCACTCGGCAAACAAAGAGGTGAAGAATTCGGTCAATTCGCCGGAGAAAAAATCCAATCGAAAGGCAGAATTCGCAAAAGCCTCGTTTTCGATACCTTTCCGTGCCAGCCACATCTCGGGCTATCGCAGGTAATTTCCTCTTCACCGAAGATCTTCATCGCCTCATTTTCCGAGAGCGCCGGCTTGGAGCACTTCCGCTGCAAATTGATATTGTGCCCACCTTTGGGGCACGCAAAGACAATTCTGTAGGCTTTACTCATAACTTATGATAGCACTTTGGGCCTCTCCTGACCAGCGCGGGGACCCTCTATATGTACCAATTCGACGCTTTCCAACCGCCTGGATGGCCTCAATTCTGCCTGTTCGCGGCATTTCCGCCACCGTTCTGCCTTGCAGGGCGCGGCGCTACCGATTGGGCGAGTAATCCTTTTGGTATCCGTTCCGGCTGTTCTTCACCGTAAAGCTGCCGTCGGGCCGCGCCGTCAATTGGATGTAATTCACGGGGCCCTCATCGGGAACGCCGATCGGGCCCGTTACTCCACCGACTCCCTGATTGGCGATGAATTGCTCCGGCATGTTGTGGTCCCCGGCATCGACGGCGTAATGCAATTGCCAGAGGTCTTCCAATCCGGGGGATGTCTTTAGCGTCTCGAAGGTCGCCGCGGCGCCGCCCTTTTTCGCTCCGTTATCCATTATTGCCACGCGGGGATGCTCCGCGTGCACCAGCATCGGCAGGCTGGAGATGTCCTGCCCATGATGCGAAACGACGTACACGTCGAGCGTCCCGATGAGGTTATTCGGGCAAGCCAGAACGTGTTCCTTGTTCCAGGTCAGATCGCCGAAATCCCCCAAACGGAATTTGCCAAGCGAGATCACCATCCCCACCGACTGCTTATTTTCACCACCGACGAGCGGGTCTAATGTTTCGTCTTTCGGTACGAAATCCGCGCACAGGGGATTTGCCGCCCCTGCGCCTGCGAGTGGCTTCGTAATCGTTTCTGCGGCTGAGGAAATCACTTGAACGTCGATTCCTGGGATCGGAATCTTGTCGCCGGGCTTGGCCAGGATGTGCTGGCCTTCCTTGCGCACGGTGAGATAGGCGGCGTAAGTTTGCGGGACATTTCTGGTTTCTTCCTGGCTCGGTCCGTGGTCGACAAAGTGCTTGATCGGGATGCGGGAGGCAAGTTCCACCACGCCTCCTGCATGGTCACCGTGATAGTGCGTCAGCACGAGGTAATCGATTTGGCTGATGCCCGCCAGTTTCGCGACGCTTTCAATGCGGCCGGCATCGCGTTCCCCGGCCCAGCCTGTATCGACCAGCAGGGATTGGCCGCTGGGCGATACGAACAGCGTTGATTGCCCGCCTTCCACATCGATAAAATAAACTTCCAGCGCTTTCTTTTGCTGGGCCCACAGGATCTGGGATGCCAGGACGATCGCGACCGCAATCGCAAGTAAAAGCCTCTTGCGCATAATTCCTCCTCATACCAATTACGCCTTACGAGAAAGGGCAGTGCCACGACCGATTCGGAATCAAGTCCAAACCGGCCGTGAGACGCCTCGCCATCTGCCGCCTTCTATTTTACTTAGATGATTTCGGCCACAGGACGCCTTGATCTTCCTTCGTCAACGGTCCCATGCCCTTGTAGACGAACTTTTGCACGCGCTGTCCGCGATAGGTTTCCGTGGTGTAGATATTGCCCTTGGAATCGGTGGCGATGCTGTGCACGGCATAAAACTGTCCGGGCTGCCGCCCGCCGTCGCCGAAGCTGGTCAACACCTGGAGCGTATCGCGCAGGAGGATGTGCACCTTTTCGTTCGCGCCATCGGTGAGAAAGATAAACTTTTGTTGCGGATCGCGGGAGAAGGCGATGTCCCACACCGATCCGTCGCCAAGAGTCTTCTTCTCAATAATTTGTTCCTTCACGAACGTGCCATCTTTCTTGAATACCTGGATGCGGTCGTTCGCCCGATCGCATACGTACAGCAAACCGTCGTTCGCCAGTTGGGCGCAGTGCACGGGATTGCGAAATTGCTGGTCGATCGGCGCATCGGGATCGTATTTTGGTTGGTCGGTATCGTCCGGCACGTGGCCATAAGCGCCCCAGTGCCGCTTGTATTTTCCTGTGTCCGCATCGAATACGATCACGCGCTTGTTGCCGTAGCCGTCTGCCACATAGAGCTCATTGGCCGCCGGATCGACGAACATCTTCGCGGGGCCTTTGAGGTTCTCGGTATCGTTGCTGCCTTTGCTTTGGCCCACGTGGCCAATCTGCATCAGGAACTTTCCGTCCATCGTGAACTTCAGAACCATGTCGTCATGTTCGAGCTTGGCGCCCAAGCCCGCGTAGGCGTTCCCGTTGCCGCCAATCCAAACGTTGCCCTTGTAATCCACGGTGATGCCGTGGTTCGACATCGGCCAGTCGTAGCCCGGCCCCGGACCACCCCAGTGTTGAACAAGATTTCCTTCTTGATCGAACGCGAGCACGGGCGGCGCTGGCGTGCAGCATGAAGCCATGGGCGGATTCGCGGCGGAGTAGATTTCCTTGGGTTCGAGCGAACCCGCGCGATGAACGATCCAGATATGGTCCTGCGCGTCTACGGAGACGCCGATCGTCTGGCCAAGCACCCAATGATTCGGCAGCGGCTTCGGCCACATCGGATCCACTTCGAACATGGGCACCTGAATGGTGGCGGCCTCGACGGCGGCCTTCTTTTCCAGCACTTTGGATCCGAATCCGAGCGCGGCGATGAGCGCGAGAAGACCCGCGCCGACACACAAATTACGTTTCATGATTACCATCCTCTCCTGCGAGGTGCCGATGTTCTTGATTGCCGCGGCCCAGGCGGTGAATTGCAATCGTGCGACCTGAGATTGCGGCGCAGATAGCGCTTGGAAGTATACACAATTCAAATTCAGATCATCCCGAATTTTGCTTGTCAGCACCCGTACGCAACGATTACGCTTTCGGTGCATGCCCCGCAAACTTCTCGCGTCTCGTACCTTCGCAGCGCTTCTGGCGCTCCTGTTTATTGCGCCCGGGCGCCCTCTGGCGGCTCACGATATCCCGAGCGACGCGACGGTTCAGATGTTTTTCAAGCCGGCGGGAAATCACTTGAATATCCTGGTGCGCGTGCCGCTCAAAACCATGCGTGACGTGGATTTCCCAGAGCGAGGGCAGGGCTATCTGGATTTCGACCATGTGGATCCGGCTCTGCGGGAAGCCGCAAGCCTGTGGATATCCGATTTCATCGATGTGTACGAAGGAGACTCGCGCTTGCCGAAGCCGCGCATCGTTGAGACGCGCCTCTCTCTGGAGTCCGATCCCTCGTTTGCGTCTTACGACCAAGCGCTCGCGCACGTCACTGGTCCGAAACTCTCGAATGATACGGCCATTTTCTGGGACCAGTTGATGCTGGACGTGCTCTTCGAGTATCCCATTCAATCCGACCAGTCGCGCTTCTCGATTCATCCCGGCCTCGACCGGCTGGCCGCGCGAGTCGTAATCGCGCTTCGTTTCCTGCCGCCGGGCGGCGCGGTCCGCGCCTTTGAATTTCTCGGCGATCCCGGCCTCGTTCACCTGGATCCGCGCTGGTTCCAGGCTGCCGGGCAGTTCGTGAAGCTGGGTTTCTTTCACATCCTGGATGGGACCGACCATCTGTTGTTTCTGTTTTGCCTGGTGATCCCGTTCCGGCGTTTCCGCGCGCTGATCCCGGTCGTCACAGCGTTCACCATTGCGCATTCGATCACGCTCATCGCCTCGGCCTACAATCTCGCGCCTGATGCCCTGTGGTTCCCGCCGCTCATCGAAACGCTGATCGCGATGTCCATCGTGTACATGGCGCTAGAGAACATCGTCGGTGGCGCCACCGTGCAGCGGCGGTGGATGATCACGTTCGGTTTCGGCCTGGTTCACGGTTTCGGTTTCTCATTTGCGTTGCGGCAGACGATGCAGTTCGCGGGTTCCCACCTGCTGGCCTCGCTGCTTTCGTTTAACATCGGCGTTGAGCTTGGGCAACTTCTCGTGCTCGCTCTCATGATCCCCGCTTTGGAGCTTCTCTTCCGCTATGTGGTGGCCGAACGAATGGGCACGATCATCCTGTCGGCAATCGTAGCCCATACGGCGTGGCACTGGATGATCGACCGATACCAGGTGCTGAGCCAGTATCAAATTCGCTGGCCGGCGCTGGATGCAGCTCCGCTGGCGAAAGCGCTGCGCTTACTGATGCTCATTGTGATCGCGGCGGGCTTGGTCTGGATCGTCTTCGGTCTTCTCTGGCCCCGGATGGGTCGGACGGAGGAAGACCGCGCCGTGCGCACTCGGTGATTGGTAGGACAGCCACTCTTGGCTGTCCGCGTGAGCCCTGCTGTGATTGTCCGGGACAGCCCCTCGCAGGGGCTCGGGATAAAGAGTGGCTGTCCTACCTCCTCCTTGCGTTTGCTTGACAACGTGCCGAACGCGTTTACACTGATCGGGTTCCAAAACATTCACGTTCGCGTTTTGACGGGTGCGGACTCTACTTGGAGCCCGCCAGAAATTGCCGGAAGGCGGAGATGCGGCAAAATAAACCATCCTCAGCACTTATCGATCGCAGCGAGCGGGTGTGCCTCCCATGATCGATGTGCGCGAGGAAATCGCGAATGCGCCGATCGGGCGCTATCATCGCTTTCTCGCTCTGCTCATCGGCATGGTCGTCTTCTTTGATGGCTACGATACGTTCAATCCAGCCTACGTCATTCATTACGTGGCGAAGCCGTGGCATCTGGCCCCGAGCCAGGCCGGGCTGCTCGTCTCCAGCGGCCTGATCGGCTTCATGATCGGTTCGCTTCTGCAAGGAAAATTCTCCGATCGATACGGGCGGCGCGCGACGCTTCTGGTGGCGCTGTGGATCGTGACGATTTTCAGCTTCGCGACAGCGGTTCTGGGGCGCTCGTTCTTTACCTTTTGCGGTTTACGATTGCTCACCGGACTCGGCATGGGCGCGCTCTTGCCCCTCGGCGTGACCTACGTCAACGAATATGCGCCGCGCCGCTTGGCCAACACTTTTTCCATGTGGGGCTGGGCTCTGGGCTGGGCCGCTGGCGGCATCGTCGCCGCAGCCATCGGAGTTTATCTCACTCCGATGTTCGGCTGGCAGGCGCTGTATTACGCCGCGTCGCTGTCGATTGTGCTGGTCCTGATTTGCCACGTAGCCCTTCCGGAGTCGCTGCAATTTTCGGCGATGCGCGGCAATTGGCAGGGCATCACGCAGGTTCTGTGCCGCTTAAATCCTTCGCAAGCTGCGCGCTATACCGCAGCCGGCCAGAAGTTCATGTTCCCTGAGCCGAGCGATCGTCCGGCCTCCGTGTCGCTGCTGTTGTCGCCGCGCTATCGGAGAACGACTCTGTCTGTCTGGGTGGCGGCGTTTTTCATCTTGTTCGGGATTTGGGGACTCTCCGGCTGGGTCCCTACAGCCATGATGCAGCGCGGCGAGGGATTTGCGATGAGCTTTAGTTTCGGAGCCTTGATTCAGGCCATGGCTTTCGTCGGTTCACTACTGTGCGGCTACATCGCGGACCGGGGCGGCAAGGATCGCGAGGCGATGGCGGTGTGGTGGCTGGGCGGCGCCGTTTCGGTCGGCATACTTGTTCTGGTCAACATTCACGCGCTGAACGTCATCTGCGTGGGCGCGGCCGGCTTCTGCATTCTGGGCGGGCAAAACGTCCTGAACAATTTCACCGCGGCATCTTATGATACAGAAGTGCGCGGCACCGCCGTCGGCATGATGCTTGGAGTGGGACGCGCCGGGGGAATTCTCGGCCCTTTTATCACCGGCCTGCTTCAGCAACATACGCCCGGAACGGCCGGCCTGTTCGTGGCCATCGGCGCGGCGTCACTCGTCGGCGGCATCGCGATCATGTTTGCGAGACCTCGTCCGTCACAGGAACTTGTGGCAACCGTGAACGTGGTTGGCGCGTCCTAAACACCCGCGTGGTGGCGCGAGCCCGAGAGGGGCAGCAAATCGTACCCACTGCGGGAGCGGTGGGGCACAGCGCGCATAATAGGAAGCAAGCCCAGGCAGGGGCGGTACACCGGGCTCATCCAAATAAGATTAGCCTGTTTACAAAGGGAGACGAATTCATGACCCAGGGCAAGCCAGTCGCATTGATCACCGGCGCAGCCACAGGCATTGGCCGCGCGGCCGCGGTAGCTTTAGCAGAGGCCGGCTACGACGTTGTGATCAACTACAGCCGCAGCGGGCAGGCGGCGCGCGAAACCGCGGCGCTCGCACAGGCCAAAGGCGCAAAGACCCTGCTGTTCCAATGCGACGTCAGCGATGACCCCTCCGTGCGTAAAATGCTCGCAGCCGTCGAGCAGGAGTTCGGACGCCTCGATGCTCTCGTGAACAACGCGGGCACAACATCGAACGTCAAGCCGAGCGATTTCGAGGCCATGACGGCGGAGGAATGGGACCGCGTCTTCGCCGTAAACGTGCGAGGAATGTTTCAAGTGACGCGCGCCGCCACGCCCCTTCTCAAGGCCGCCCGCGGCAGTGTCGTCAACACAGCCAGCATTGTCGGCCTGCGTCCGGGTCCGCAACCGCTGCCCTATGCGGCCAGCAAGGCCGCGGTGGTGAGCCTCACCAAGCTGCTGGCGCTCAATCTCGCTCCGGATGTCCGCGTGAACGCAGTTGCTCCCGGTTGGATGGAGGGCGACTGGATGAAACGCATGCTCGAAACGAGGTACGATGACCTGATGGCGCGCCGCGCCAAGAGCACGCCCTTGCGCCGCTGCGCGACTTCCGAGGACGTCGCCGAGGTCATCGTCAATCTGATTACAAGCAATCGCTTCGTCAACGGTGAGATCATTGTGATCGACGGAGGCTATTCCGCAACCACCTAGGGAGGGTAACTCGTGCTGGAAGGGGTCGTTCCATTTCCGCCTGAATTTGCCAAACGCTATCGCGAAAAGGGCTACTGGATAGATAAATCGCTGGCGCAGGAATACAGAATTGCTTTTGACAAATATGAAAAGCGAGTCGCGCTGCTTGACCGGGATCGCTCCATCACCTACGGCGAACTCGATCGAATGTCGGACAACCTCGCGCTGAATCTGCTGGAAATCGGCTTCCATCCACTGGATCGCGTCGTGGTGCAATTGCCGAATGTCGCCGAGTTTGTTGTTCTCTACTTGGCGCTCCAGAAGATCGGCTGCATCCCCATTGCAGCGCTCATGCCGCACCGCTTTGCGGAAATCAGCCAGTTCGTGGAGCTTTCGGGCGCCTCAGCTTGCGTGGTTCCGGACCAGCAGGGCGATTTTGACTACTGCGCCATGGTCGAGCGCATTCGCCAAAAAGTTCCCAAGCTGCGTCATGGCATAGTGCTTGGACCAGCGCGTCCAGGTTTTCTGTCGCTACCCGATATGATCGCGAAGCCGTCCAGCCTGCCCGCGACCGCACTGTCCGAGATGCACATCGATCCCGTGGATCCAGCCATCTTTCAACTTTCCGGCGGAACGACCGGAATTCCGAAGCTGATTCCTCGCACGCACAACGATTACGCGTACAACTCCAAAGTGGCTTCCAGCGTTTGCGCGGTCGGCGAGGATTCCGTCCTGCTCGTAATTCTGCCCATCGCGCACAACCTTCCTCTCGCGTGTCCCGGGATTCAAGGTTTTCTTTTCCACGGAGGCCGCGTGGTGCTCAGCACCAGCCCTCGGCCCGAGGACGTTTGCGCTTTAATCGAGAAACACCGCGTCACCCATATCAAAGTGGTTCCCGCGCTACTGATTCGGCTATTGCACGATCCGGCCGTGAGCCGTCACGACCTTTCTTCCCTGAAGATCATCCAAAGCGGCGGCCAGTCCATGCTGCCCGAAGTGCGTTTGCTCTCCAAGAGGCTCATTCCGAGCGCGTTCGTGCAAGAAAATTTCGGAATGTCAGAGGGCCTGTTGATGTTTGTGCGTCTGGACGACCCGTTAGACGTCAGCCAGGAAACGGTTGGCCGTCCCGTTTGCCCGGATGACGAGGTGCGCATTCTCGACGATGACGATCGCGAAATTCTCGGCGGTGAAGTCGGCGAGCTCTGTTGCCGGGGCCCCTACACGTTGCGAGGTTACTTCGGCGTTCCGGAATACAATGCCCGCACGTTCACGTCGGATGGGTTTTACCGTTCCGGCGACCTGATGCGCCGGCACAAATCAGGCAACTATGTCGTGGAAGGACGCAAAAAAGACCTCATCAATCGCGGCGGCGAAAAAATCAGCGCCGAGGAAATCGAGAACCTCATTCTCTCCCATCCCTCGGTGAAGAACGCCTCATGCGTTCCCGTGCCGGACCCTGTGCTGGGCGAGCGGATGTGCGCTTGCGTCCTGCTGCGCGAAAACGCCCGCCTGAATTTCGATGAGTTGAAAAATTTTCTGCTCGGCAAGGAAATCGCCAAGTATAAGCTCCCCGAGCGATTGGAAATCATGCAGGATTTCCCGCTGTCCCCGTTCGGCAAGGTTTCCAAGAAGACGCTCACGGAAATGATTTCCCGGAAGATGGTTGCGGAACAAAAAGGCAAGGACAGCGCACCGGCGTAGATAGCAAGAAGGCGGATACACGGAAGATCCTATGAGAATCATTGACGTTCATTGCTACCCAAACACACGCGAGTGGATTGCCTGCCAGCAGCCCTACGTCGACGCGCTCGCCGCATACTGGAACCGCCCCTGGGTGCCGAAACAGGAGGAAGAAGTCGTACAGGAATTCACGGCCGCAGGCGTAGAGGCGATTCTCGTGGCGCTGGACCTGGAAACGACTATCGGCACGCCTCCCTGTTCGAACGATTTTGTTTCGGCGATGCAAAAACGCCATCCGAAACGAATCATTCAATCCTGGGCGGCAGTCGATCCTTTCAAAGGGGAGACAGCCCTCCGCGAGGCGAAGCACGCTATTCATGACCTCGGGATGTTGGGATTCCACTTTCACCCGATCATGGGCCATTTCGCGGTGAACGATCGCCGCCTCTACCCGCTGTTCGAACTCATCAACGAATTGAAAGTGCCCGTCATGATTGACGTGGGCACCACCGGCATGGGCGCCGGAATGCCGGGCGGCATGGGCGCCAAAATCCGCCACGCGCATCCCTCGGCAATCGATGAGCTGGCCGCGGATTTTCCGGCCCTGACGATCCTCGCCGCGCATCCCGGCTGGCCCTGGGTGGACGAAATGACCGCCGTGGCCCTGCACAAGGGCAACGTTTTCTGGGAGCTGTCTGGTTGGGCGCCACAATATTTTCCGCCACAGCTAAAAAAAGATATCCGTGGCCGCCTGAAGGACAAAATCATATTTGGCAGCGATTATCCAAGC
This sequence comes from uncultured Acidobacteriota bacterium, assembly GCA_963833595.1. GTDB lineage: Bacteria > Acidobacteriota > Terriglobia > Acidiferrales > UBA7541 > Palsa-360. The sequence goes on from CAWHYM010000016.1 coordinate 65,508, forward strand.
ATCCCGTACGAGCGGGTGCTGCGCGAATGGGACGAGCTCGGCTACACCGACGAAATCAAGGAGCGCGTCTTCCACGGCAACGCGGAGCGCGTTCTCGGGCTTTAGAGCGCGCCTAAAGTTCGTTGCAGCCATGTACACAAACTTTTTTGTAGGCATCGGATTCACATCATTCGTAAAAAGTCGATTCAGGGCAGGCTTTAGTAGCACAGGCACTCTTGCCTGTGCGGGTTTTGCGATCATCGTTGAGTCGGGTAGTCCGCCTGTGCGGCTAACAAAACCGCACAGGCAAGAGTGCCTGTGCTACTCGGCCGCTTCAGGGGGTGACCGTGGCTTCTCCCATTCGTCGTGTCGTTACCGGAAAAGATGCAACCGGCAAGGCAATCGCGATGATCGACGCCGTGGCCACCACCGTTCACCGGCGAGAAGAATTGGGCGTCACGAACACGCTCCTTTGGGTGACGGATTCCAATCCGGCCGATCTTTCCAAGCGAGAAGACACGGCAAATAAAAAGATCGGCGTCGTGCCGCCTCCCGGAGGCACGATCTTCCGAGTGATCGAGTTTGCCCCGGAAAGGGAAGTGAAGGCCGACTACGAAACCAGGCTCCGAATCTTTCAAGGCCTCGGCCTCGCGCCCGAAGGCGAAATCCCGCGAGAAACCGCGCGACCCTACGATGCACCGGACAAAGACCATCGACTATGCCTTGATCTTGTCCGGCGAGATCGATATGCTCCTGGACGATTCGGAGATTCACTTGAAGCCGGGCGATGTTGTCGTACAACGAGGCACCAATCATGCCTGGGTGAACCGCGGCAATCAACCGTGCCAGGTGGCCTTCATTTTGGTCGATGCGAAAGAATAATTTGAGGAGGTCTGCCCTTGTGCGCTAGCAATGCGTTGCCTGCCGATCCTGCCGCAAATGTGTCGTCAAATCCGCGCCGCATCGACGTCCATCACCACATGCTGCCGCCCGAGTATGCGAGTCTTACCCGCGACCGCATCCTGGAAATTACCTCGGGTGACACTACGGTTCTCAAATGGACTCCCGACGTCACGCTTGAGCAGATGGAACAGTTCGGCGTCGCCTCATCCATCTTGTCACTGCCCGTGCCGGGCGCGTGGTACGAGGGCAAGGAAAATTCCCGCAAGCTCGCGCGCATCTCGAATGAATATGGAGCGCGATTGGCCAAAGATTTTCCGGGTCGGTTTGGCATGTTTGCCGCGCTCCCCCTGCCGGATGTAGACGGCAGTCTTGCGGAGATCGAATACGCCTTTGACTCGCTTGGAGCGGACGGCGCCTACCTGCAGACGAGTTACGACGACAAATGGCCTGGCGACCCCGCTTTCGCTCCGGTATTCGACGAGCTGAATCGCCGCAAGGCCATCGTTTTCGTCCATCCGACCGAACCCTGTTGCTGCGCAAATCTGATTCCCGGGATTCCGTCCAACGTGATCGAATTTGTTTTCGATACGACCCGCGCCATCACTAGTTTTCTAGTGAACGGCACGTTTTCCCGTTGCCCCGACATTCGCTTCATCTTCTGCCATTCCGGCGGGACCATGCCCGTGCTCGCCGCGCGCATCAACGGTTTTTTCCAAGCCCGCAGCGCGCTCGCCTCGCGCGTCCCGAACGGTGTCCTCTACGAACTCAAAAAATTGAACTACGACATTGCGAACGCAACCAATAGTTCATCGCTCGCGGCGTTGATGAATCTCGTGCCGACCACTCAAATCGTGTGGGGCAGCGACTTTCCCTATCGCGCCGTCGGTCCGACGGCCAACGGTTGGGACAACTATCAGGTCTCGCCCGAGATCAAGCGCGCCGTCAATCGTGACAATGCCCTGAAGCTGTTCCCGCGCTTTGGGGACGCTTCCTGAAATAAGGCCGAGAATATTTCGGGCGGTCCGAAGAGCGTGCTCGCATCGTCGAAATGATTGGGGGGAAGAAGAGTGTTTTCGACAAAGTGGCAGACTTCGCCGCGAAAGTACGGAATCACGATCGAGCGCGATGTCGCAATTCCGGTTCGAGAGGGAGTGACGCTCGACTCGGATATTTTCCGGCCGAACGCGGAAGGGAAATTTCCCGTCCTGCTCGCCGTTCACGCCTACTCCAAGGCGGCGCAGTCGGTGGAGCTGATGCCGATCGGTTTCTCATACGAGCGCGGCTTCATGGAAACGGGCGACTTTAATTTTTACGTCCGCCGCGGATACGCGCTCCTCATCATCAATATCACGGGAACGCACAAATCCGGCGGCATCTTTGGAAACATCGATCCGCAGTCGATTCAAGACGTCTACGAAGCGGTGGAGTGGACGGCGCGCCAGCCCTGGTGCGACGGCAATGTCGGAATGACCGGCGTATCGCATTTCTCGCGCGTTTCCAAGCGCGTCGCCGCGCTGAATCCCCCTCACCTGCGTGCGATTTTTTCGCCCTACGGTTGGACCGACATGTATCGCGATCTGTACTATCACGGAGGAATTTTCAACCACGGTTTCATGTCGCACTGGGTGTCCTCCAACGGCCCGCACTTTCGGACGAGAAACACTCTGAAAGAGAAATGGGGCGAGGCCCGATATGCCCAGGCCATCGAAGCCGCGCTCGCCGATCCTGAGATTTCCGCCGTCCCGTATCTGGTGGACGCCCTGAGCAATCCGGATGCCGGCGCGAATTCGATGCTCGTCGACATCATCGTGAACAACCTATGCAACGACTTTCATAAAGAACGTTCCGTGAATTTCGAGGATTGCAAAATACCGGCTTATTTTGGCGGCGATTGGGGACTTTACGGTCTCCATTTGCCGGGTGACATTCGCGCGATCGAGAAATGGAAAGGCCCGAAAAAAATGACCATCGGCCCGCCCGTCTATCTGGACCGGCCGCTGTATCAATACGCCTACGAATCACTCCGCTGGTTTGATCACTGGTTGAAAGGCATCGACACGGGAATCGTGGAGGAGCCTCCGCTTCAACTCTTCATCGTGGGAGCCAACGAATGGAAGCACGCCGGCGAATGGCCTCTCCCGGAAACCAAATGGACCCCGTTTTACCTGCATACGAACGGGCTTCTCAGCGAGCACGAGTTCTGGCCGAACGATGGTTCCTCCACTTACGAAGACTCACCTCATCTCCACGGCGAGATCGATTTCATCACGCCGCCCTTCGTGGAAAATACGGAGATCTGCGGCCCGATCGTCCTCAATCTATACGGTTCCACAACGGCAAGGGAAATTCTGTGGTTTGCTTCCCTATGGCATTTCGATGCCGACGGCCGCGGCACTCTCTTGACGCGAGGATGGCTCCGCGGATCGCAGCGAAAACTTGACCCCGCCGCATCCACGCCTTGGCAACCCGTCCACCTGCATGCCGAACGGGAGCCGCTAGAACCCAATCAGATCTATGAATTCAATATCGAAATCCGCCCCTACGGCATCCTGCTCAAACCCGGAGAGCGCATTGGAATCAAAATCAAGAGCGCGGACAATGATATTCCCAAGAATTATCTCGAGCTGGTCGGAATCGGCCATGTTTCGAGCGGCAACGCATCTCAAGTTACCGTCCATCACAATGCCGATTGCCCCTCTCATCTCCTGCTCCCGATCACCAAAGGCAACCGCATCGGAACGTTTATCTCCGGAGGAAAACTCCCTCCCGTCCAGCGCCCATGAGTCATTAAGAAATCGAGTAGCACAGCCACTCTTTATCCCGAGCCCCTGCGAGGGGCTGGCTGCGCGATTTTCGCTACGTTCACTCATCCATGCACTATCGACGATCGCAAGACGCGCACAGGCAAGAGTGCCTGTGCTACTGCAGCACTGGCAGAATAAGCTCGGACGGATGCTCAGTGTTGTGGTAAATCGTGTCAGTCCCGATTTTGTCCGGCCGGTAAAAGTGAAAGAATAATGAGTCCGTAACGGGTGAATCTCCATTGCAGATTTCCACGCGAATACGGCTGCCCTTACGAAAAAGGTATGCGATTGGCTGGAATGGAATTTCAAACTTGTAGATGCTGTCCGGATTCAGCGGAGTCACCCGCTCGTGGGTGTAGCAGGGAATTTCCTCGGTGCTGTGCCTCAAGTCGCGCTCCGTATGTGACGCGCGCAGCCACCCTTTCGTGACGATGAAATATCGAGGCTGAACGCCCCGGGCACGCTCCTCCTGGCTTTGCTCGAACTGCTCCGAAATTTTGACGATAAAATCCGTGTCGCTCCGCGTCGATGCCGCGTAAAGGATCAATTTTCCGGTCCCGGCGATCTCGATATCGCTCTCGAGAGGCTGCGTCGTGAACGTCAGCACACCGCGCGCGGGATCGGGGCCTGTTGGTCCGATCGGCACAACGCCCAACACCCAGGAAGGATGCGGATAAGTGTAACTGGTACTCCCGCCGCTTTTGTCCGGGGCAACGGTTCCCAAACCGCCGTCGTTGAGTGACGTCACGCTTCCCGTCGGTCCCTTGGCCAGGTAGAAATGCGCCGGTTTCGTCCCTGGCGGCGGCCACGTTTCGAATGACCTGACTTTCCCCGTATTGCGCACCAAATATTCGACGTTGGGCCGTTCGTCATAGCTGGTCTTCAGGCCCTTCAAATACTTGTCGTAAAACGGGAGCAAATATCTCTGGTGAAATTCCACGCCTGCGAAGTCAGACTGCGAGGAAAAAGGCGTCGGCGTGCCGCTGATGGCGAGTTTCTTCGGGCCGCGTGCAAGCTGATATCCCCGAATGTTTCCCGCGAGGTGGAGTTCCTGTTTGGCCCAGACGCCGATCGAAAACAAAGGCACCTTAATCTTGCCCAGATGTTCGAATGCCGCGCGCTCTTTCCAGAACTCATCGTAGAGAGGGTGCTGTTCCACCTCCAGGAATAAGTCATGCGCCACGTGCCGCGGGTTATCGCCGTTTGCGGGATAGAGATTTGGCACGCGAACGCTGGCGTTCATCCAGTACGCCAGGAATGCGCCCTCGATGCCGCCAGGATAGCCCATGAAGCGGTAGGGATCGTTTAATCCATCGTATGGAGCGATGCACGCCAGGTGAGGAGGGTTCTGAATCCCCATGAACCATTGCGACATGGCGTAGTACGACTGGCCGATGCCGCCGACTTTTCCGTTGGACCAGGGCTGCGTCCCAATCCACTCGATCACGTCGTACAGGTCGTGTTGCTCCCGCTGCCCTAGAAATTCGAATTCGCCCTCCGAGCGTCCCGTTCCGCGGACATCGGCGTGCACATAGGCATAGCCGTGGTCCACGTACCACTCGATCGGCCCGGTTTCGCGCCACAGGAACATTGGCTGAGCAGGGAGAGTGTTGTTGTCATAGCGATAGGGCGAGGTGGCAAAAAGCGTGGGAAAGGGCCCGGCGCCATCGGGCCTGTAGATTCGCGCGGCCATGTGAATTCCGTCGCGAACGCGGATCAGCACGTCTTTTTCTTCAATCATCGTTCCGGCTCCTAACAAGTCCAAGACATTTAACACAGAGGACACGGAGAACACAGAGAAATTCGACGCGGCACAAATCGCGTCGACGCCGTTCACGAATTACAAATCACGAGTCACGAATCACACTCATCTCGCTGGATTGATTACTAAGCCGGACAAGTTTATATTGCTACCACCTTTGTAACCGGATTTTGCCATTTGCTAGGGAGGCGTTCATGGACCGCAAACTGTGGTGTACAGGCCTTGTTTGGGCGCTCGTTTTCGGGGCCGTAGCTTCCGTCAGCGCCCAAAACAAGAGTGAGAAAAGCGCCGGCTCCGGCGCGACAAGCCCGCTTGCCGGACTGGGTTCAATCTCCGGCACGGTCAAAGCCCCCAAGGAATTCAAAGCGGCGAAAGTTTACGTCAAGAACGTGGACAAGAACGTCGTCTACATGGTGTTCACCGACGGCGGACGATATCAGGCGGTGGACCTTTTCCCCGGCAACTATGAAGTGAGCGTCACGAAGAACGGGTTTACCGGCAGCGACGTGCAGAAAATCACGATCGCTTCCGGCGGAAGCGCAACCGCGGACTTCACACTGAAAGAGGGAACTTACAGGCCGAACCAGCAAATGCGCAGCGGCCTGCCCAAGGATGAGCCACTCGTTTCTTACGACGAGCTGTACCCGCCGGGCCACGCGCGCGAGACGATCGAACGGACTTGCATCATGTGCCACGGCCCGGATTTCCTCCCGAATAAACAGTGGGATGAATCGCAGTGGAATGCCGCGATCGATCTGATGCAGAACCCGAACGACAATGCGGGCGCGCGCCTCGTGCCGGGCACGTTTGCTCCCGGCGAACGCGAGGAATTGGTTGCGTATCTGGTCAAAAACTTTGGTCCGGACAGCAAGAAGCGCGGGCTGGCGGTTCCCGACGAGCCGATTGACGAAAAAGCCCTGGGCAAGGCGATGTTCATCGAGTATCACATTCCTCCGCTGGCGAAAGGGCGATCGCGGATTCCACGACGCGCACCTGAGCCAGAATGGAGATATCTGGTACGTAGACGCGCGCGGTTTGCAAGTCGGCAAAATGGATCCGCGCACTGCCACCTGGACCGACTACGCGGTTGGCGGCCCACAATATCGCGGGCACGGACTGACGCAGGATGCGAGCGGCGACATCTGGATGGCCGGGCACACGGCCTTCGTGCGAGTCGATAGCAAGACCGGGGCGCTCAAATATTATCCGTACGACACCGAAGCCAAACGGCCTCCGCACGGCAATACGCCCTTCGTGGACTCCAAGCAAAATATTTGGGAGTCGCTCTCCTGGGCCAATGAAATTGCCAAGTGGGACCGGACGACGGGCGAAGTTTCCCTTTACAAAACGCCGACGGACAACAGCTTCGCCTACGGCATGGTCATGGACAAGAACGATAAAGTCTGGCTGGCGGATTGGTGGCGCTGCAAGGTGACGAAATTCGATCCGGTGGACAGCCAGTGGATCGAGTACGCTCCTCTAACCAGGCCCTGCACGATGCGGCGCGTGTTCGCGGACCACAACGGCATGATCTGGTACGCGCTCGAATGGCCAGGGAAAATCGGAATGCTCGATCCGAATACGAACAAGATCGTTGAATATGCGCTCCCTGTGAAGTGGTCGTTCCCATACGACATCCAGCAGGATCATGACTCGAATTATTGGATCGCGGATTCGGGGCAGGGCGGCGCGCTGATCAAATTTGATCAGAAATCAAAAGCTTTCACCTATTATCCATACGTTCAGCGAACCGACATGCCGAAGATCGAAGTCTCGAATGAGAATTCGATCTGGTACACCACGCGATCCGCCGATCCAAACGACCAGGCGCTTGGCGTGCTGTACCCCGATAAATCAAAAATCCAGACGCTCGCCGGCACCTACTAATTCAGGGTTTAGTAGCGTAGGCTTCAGCCTGCGGGGTTTGGTCCTAGCAGGGACGAATCGCTGTTGACTGGAGCCTGCGCCAGTAAATAATTACTTTTTAAGACAAGGTGTTTCAAACGTCATCGCTGCGGTTCACGTATGTTTTTCCGGCGCGAATCGTTGCAGTGCTTTGGAGTTTCTGCCGCCCCGTGCGTTTCTTCCCGGTGCTGTCACCGAAAACGAATGATCCTTCGCGGACTTCGAGGATGGTTATGTCCGCCACGGTTCCCGGCCGCAAAGTGCCGAGCTCGACGCCAAAATTGAACATGCGCGTCGGCCTGAGCGTCACGCGTTCGATCACCTGATCCACGCTCATCCCGAGGAGCAGAAACTTCGAGAGTTCCGTGACCAGATCGTAGACCGGCCCGTTGTAACTTAAGCCTCCGAGGTCCGTGCCGATCGTGTCAGGCAGAAAATTTTGTTGCAGGCACTTTTCCGCTACGTCCAGGCTCAGATGCGGCCCTCCATCGCCAACGTCGAAAAGGACGCCTCGCTCGCGGCAATCCAGCATCTCGGGGAGAATCTTTCCATTGGCATCGAGCGGTCCGTGCGGTCGCCCGGTATAACAGTGTGTCAGCACATCGCCCTTTCGCAATTGGCGGAGTATATCCGGCAGGGGAGAATAGGAATCGCCGACATGCACCATCAACGGAAGGTTGGAAATCTTCGCGGCTTCCAGCGCTCGTTTGAGGACTTCGAGATCGTTTGCGCCTGTAATTTCTTTGGAAAGCCGCGCCTTGATCGCCACGACGTCGGGCTTATTCGCTTCCGCCGCCCGCGCCGTCAACTGCGGATTCACCCAATCAAGATTTGAGTAGTTCCCGACGAGACCCATGAGCGTGCCGCGAGCCCCGATATCCACCATTGCGTAAACTCGCGTGGCCGAAGGCTTGATGACATACTGCCGGAATCCGGCGATGGAAAAATAGCCAGCGGAGCCGGCATCCACCGCCGTCGTAACGCCGCGGCCCAGGCAATATTGATCCGCGTTCACTCCGGTGGGGCCCACACCTTCGAAAATATGCACGTGGACATCGATGAGTCCCGGCGTGACGATTTTGCCTTTGGCGGAAATCACGCTTCGCGATCCATCCGCTGGAATATCCGGCGCGATCTGCAGAATCTTGCCGTCTTTCACCGCCACGTCGAGCAGCGCGTGCAGGTTCTGGCTGGGGTCGATGACCGTGCCGCCCTTGATCAACAAGTCGCGGCTCTGCGACAAGGCCGCTCCCATATCCTGCGCGGGGGAAACGGGCGCAGGGTTGGCCGCGCGGCCAAAGCTACTCGAAGCCAGGAGCGGCGATCCAATCAGTAATTGAGAAAACCGGCGGCGTGTCAACATCAAGCACCTCTTGCGGAAAAGATCGAGTAGCACAGCCACTCTTGGCTGTGCGGTTTTCTCTACTTACGTTCATCCATACACCTATCAACATTCGCAAAACCCGCACAGCCAAGAGTGGCTGTGCTACCAAAACTTACTCTGTATCGCCATTGCCCGCAAACTCTACAATCTATCTTCCAAATATTGAGCAAGTAAAGATTGGCTCTACGCGAGAGCGATCAATTCAATTTCGACGCGCCCTCCGTGCAAACGCGCCACCTCCACCGTGGCGCGAGCGGGCGGATGAGATGGGAAATAGCGGCTGTACACTTTTCCCATCGCGTCAAAGTCGTTCATGTCTTTCAAATACACCGTCGTCTTCACCGTGCGATCGAGCGACGACTCGGCCGCTTCGAGGATGACTTTGATGTTTTCCATAACGAGTTCCGTTTGGCGAGTGATGTCATCTTCGATCACCTGGCCGGTCTTCGGGTCGCGGGCGGTTATACCCGCGACGAATACGAATCCGTTGGCCTTGATCGCCTGCGAGAATGGTCCGACAGGTTTCGGGGCCCGATCCGTCGAAATCGCGCGCAGCTTTGTACCCGAGGACGCGGGTTTATTGTCGGGGCTGCTCGCCACGCCGGGCGCGACCGTGGCGGCAAGCCCGCTCGCGGCTGCATTTCGCAAAAATGTTCTCCGCTTCATGTCGTTACCCTCCCAACGGCAATTTCAAATTTTAATTTTCAGCTTTAGTTTTGCAGCCTGACGCTACGCCAGCCGTCCTATTGCGTCAAGATCGGATCGGCAGTCCTCGTGATTGAGCCTACTTCTTGACGTATCTCTTGAAATTCCTCGGACCAACTTCCGCCCCATACACATTGCCCGCGTCATCCGCCGCGACGCCTTCCGCCGCGGTCCCGTTCGTCGGTTCCAATCCCTGGCCCGGGTTCAGCACCGGGTCGGGAATGAATGCCGTGACTTTGCCATCCTTGACACTTCCGATTCGGATGCCTCGCCGGAAACCAGGATTGCGTGCCATATTCGATTCCGAGTCCGCGACGTACAGAACGTCGTTCTTATCGATGAAAACACCGCTCGGCCGTCCGAATTGCCGCCATTCCTCGAGGAATTTTCCGTCCTGATCGAAAATCTGGATGCGGCTGTTCCCGCGATCGGCGACGAACAAACGCCCCTTGGAATCCATGGCAAGCGAGTGGGGATTGTTGAATTCCCCCGGTCCCGTTCCTTCTTTGCCCCACGCCTTGATGAATTTTCCGTCCGCCGAAAATTTCACGATCCGTGCATTCGAGCCCGGGCCATGTCCGTCCGCGACGAAAATGTCGCCGCTCGGCGCGACCAGCACATCGCTCGGCTTGTTGAAAGTGTCCGGCCCGTCCCCGGCGACTCCCGCCTTGCCGAGCGTCAATAACACTTTCCCGTCCTGGCTGAATTCGAATCACCTGGTCGCCCTTCCCATTTTCGGCGTCACCGTCCGTCACCCACACATGGTTGTTTTTATCTATAAAGAGACCATGAGGCCGAACAATCATCCCTGCGCCGAAACTTTTCACCAGATTGCCCGACGAATCGAATTTCAGGACGGGCGCGAGGTTCGAATTGGCGCAGGATGTTCCGCCGCATCTTTCGACGACCCAAACGCTCTTGCCGTCGCGATCGATGTCAGCGCTGATCACCTGTCCCCACGTTCTTCCCTCGGGCAGCTTCGCCCAGTTCTCAACCGTGCGATACGGATTGGGCGCGGAATTGGGATCAGCCTGCGCGTATGCCTTCTCACCCAACATCCCGGCCACAAAGACGGAGGCAACTCCAAGCGCGAAGATGATTCGATTCAGATGTGACATGGCGCCCCCAAGAATTTTCCCGTTGAAAAACACCTAGAGAAGCGCGCCCATCTTACTTCACTCGCGTCTCTTTTCTGAATGGATAGTAGGACAGCCACTCTTGGCTGTCCGCTTTTGCCCTGCTGAGAATGCGCGGGACAGCCAGGGACAGCCAAGAGTGGCTGTCCTACTAGAACCCGGACGCTTCCGATCCTGACAGGACGTGATATAAGTTTCGTTGGCGAGTTACGGCTGAAATGGAAGGAAGGGCAAATGCCGCAGACCATGGAACCGAAGACGATCGATCGCAAATGGCTGGGCCTTTCTGACCGGCCTCACCGCGATTTGAGAGAATTCCTCGAACGCGCGGAAAGCGTCGGCGAAGTAACCCGAGTGAAGGGCGCCAACTGGGACCTGGAACTGGGCGCTCTCGCGGAAATCGTCAACCACAAGCGATCGGAAGCGCCCGCGCTTTTATTCGAAGACATTGCCGGCTACCCCAAAGGGTTTCGCGTTCTTTCGGGGTCAGGGAACTCCTCCAAACGCATGGCGCTCATGCTGGGTTTCCCGATGCCGCGAACGGTTATCGATGTCGTGCAGGCCTACCGCGACCGAATGAAGCAGCACAAACCGATCCCGCCGGTCACAGTGAAGCAAGGTCCCATCCTGGAAAATATCGATCGCGATGAAAACGTGGACCTCTACAAATTCCCTGCGCCGCGAGTGCACGAAAGAGACGGAGGCCGTTACATCGGCACGGAAGATCTGGTGATCATGCGTGATCCCGACGAGGGTTGGGTGAACGCAGCGACTTACCGCGTGCAGGTTCACTCCAAAAATACCACCGGCCTGTGGATGTCTCCCGGCAAGCACGGGCGTCAAATCCGCGATAAGTATTTCAAGCAGGGAAAGCCTTGTCCCGTGCTGGTTTGTTGCGGCCACGACCCTCTGCTATTTCTAGCCGCAGCCAACGAGATCAAATTTGGCGTGTCGGAATTTGATTATGCCGGCGGACATCGAGGCGAGCCATTTGAAGTGATTCCGAGTGAAATTCATGGCCTTCCCATGCCCGCTCACGCGGAAATTATTTTGGAAGGCGAATTAACCGAAGGCGACATTCACACCGAGGGCCCGTTCGGAGAATTCACCGGCTACTACGCGAGCCCGTCCAGCGAGCAGCCGGTCATCCGCGTTCGGCGCGTCTATCACCGCAACGATCCCATCCTGACAATGGCAACGCCCATGCGCCCGCCGTCGGACATGTCCTTCGGAAGGTCCATCGTCAAGTCCGGCATGATTTGGGACGCCATCGAACGCGCAGGAATTTCCGGCGTCCAAGGCGTCTGGTGCCACGAAGCCGGCGCGATGCGCCTGTTCAATGTCATCTCCGTTAAGCAAGCGTACGCCGGTCACGCCAAGCAAGTCGGCCTGGTGGCTGCTGGTTGCCAGGCGGGTGCCTATCTCGGCCGCTTTGTCGTGGTGGTGGATGACGACGTTGACCCGACAGACTTGTTCGATGTCGTATGGGCGATTTCCACGCGTTGCGATCCAGCTTTAGACATTGAGGTCATCCGCCGCATGTGGAGCGGCCCGCTCGACCCGATCATTCCGCACGGCTCGCCCGTAAACTACAGCTCGCGCGGGTTGATTGACGCGTGCCGCCCCTTCGAGCGCATCAAGGATTTTCCTCCGGTCGTGGGCGCAACACCGGAGCTGCGTGCCAGGGTCGCGGCAAAATTTGCGGACATCCTCAGCAAAATTTAAATGGAATTTAGGAAATTTCGCCGCGCAGAGGATGATGTGGTTCGAAGGAATTTAGTAGCACAGACTTCAGTCTGTGGGGTTTAGTCCTTGCAACGCACAACCCCCACAGACTGAAGTCTGTGCTACTAGACGAGACACAATGACAACCGCAACCACTGTAAATGTCCCCGACTTGATCGACGAGCAGAAAGTCGGCTCGTTTCAGATTCGAGTTCTGGTGTTGTGCGCCTTGGCAGCGATGCTGGACGGCTTCGCCGCACAAATGATCGGCTACGTAGCGCCTTCGCTCGCGCGGGACATGCACCTCGGCCCGGCCGCGCTCACTCGAATTTTCGCTTGGGGTTTAGTGGGCTTGATGCTGGGTGCATTGACTTTCGGACCGGTTGCCGACCGATTCGGGCGCAAGCCGGTGATCGTCGCCTGCACGCTGCTCTATGGTCTTCTTTGTTTGGCCACGGCGAAGGCGGATTCGGGCGCCAGCCTTGCTATTTTTCGATTCCTTGCCGGCTTAGGCTTCGGCGGGGTGATGCCCAATTCCATCGCGCTGACTGCGGAATACGCCCCGGAGCGGCGCCGCGGCACCATGATCACCATCATGTTTTGCGGTTTCCCCATCGGCGCCACAATTGCCGGTTTTGCCGCGGTGCCTATTCTTCCCGCATTCGGTTGGCGAGGCGTCTTCATTCTCGCAGGCGTCATGCCTTTACTTTTGGCTCCAGTGCTGGCCCTGCTGCTGCCTGAATCCATCCGCCACCTGGTGATCCACGGCAAGGAAAACGAGCGCGTGAGGCAACTGCTGGCGCGCGTGAACCCACTTCTGGTTTTCGGGAGCGGCACAAACTTCGTCGTCCGCGAGGAGCGCGCGCCCGGATTGCCCGTCGTCCACCTTTTCCGGCAAGGCCGCGCCTTTCCTACGGTTCTGCTGTGGATTGGTTTCTTCATGAGTTTGATCGATATCTACTTGCTGACGAGCTGGCTGCCCACGGTTTTTCACAACGCTGGAATTACGCTCTCACTTTCAGTCATCGCCACCGCGGTATTTCAGGGCGGAGGCGTGGTCGCTTCCTTAGCCCTCGGGAGCTTCGTGGACCGCTTCGGCGCCTATCGCGTCCTGACTTTCACCTATTTTCTAGGCGCTATTTGCGTCGGCCTGCTCGGCTACTCCCATTCCGTCGCTTCCATCATGGCCTGTACTTTTTTTGCAGGCGCGGGCATTCTCGGGGGACAAACCGGAGCGAACGCGCTGGCGGCATCGTTCTACCCGACGTATATACGCTCGACCGGCGTGGGTTGGGCGCTGGGGATTGGGCGCATCGGATCGATCGTCGGCCCGATTTTTGGCGGCATCATGCTCTCGCTGCATTGGCCGCTAACCACCGTCTTCATGGCGGGAGCGATTCCTTCACTCATAGGCAGCGGCGCCATCTTCCTGATGGGCCGCACCCAGACTCCCGTGGACGCGAAGGAAGCCCTAGGCGCTGCCGCTTCCTGAAGTTCGCCGCTTTTCATCGAACGTGAGTTTTACTGCTCCTGTCTTCGACATTCCAGCGAGGCGGCGGGATGTATATTGCCCTGGGTTGGCAAGGCAACACAGAAATCCATGCTTAAATGGGCGAAAGGAGGCATTTTATGAAAGTCGGCATCGTTGGGGCGGGCGGTGTAGGCTCCGCCTGTCTTCTGTCTCTCGTCATGCGGGGAGTTGCGTGCCAGGTCGTTGTGCTGGACAAAAATCATGAGCGCGCGAAGGGTGTCGTGGCCGACCTCCAATACGGCGCGACCCTCTCTCCGGCGGTGGAACTCCGCGCCGGTGACTATGCCGACCTTGCCGACGCAGTGCTCGTGATCGTTACCGCGGGCATCAACGAAAAAACTGGCGGGGCCACGGACCGCAGCGACCCTGCCGGAAGGCTGAAGCTTCTTGACACCAATGCGGGCGTTTACCGGGACATTATTCCCAGTATCGTTGCGGTAGCGCCGCAGGCGCTGATCCTTGTGGTCACCGACCCGCCCGATCCCCTGGCTGACCTTGCCCGCCAACTCGCGGGTCATGAGCGCGTACTGAGCAGCGGCACTTTTCTGGACTCGCTGCGATTCCGTTTGCATCTCGCCCGCCGGCTAAAGGTGAACCCCATGTATGTCGAGGCACAAGTGATCGGAGAGCATGGCACGTCCCAGGTGTTCTTGTGGTCTTCGGCACGTGTCGGAGGCACGCCCATTGCGGAGCTGCTGGAGCACAGTGGCCAGAGCATGGACGCGTTTCGCCAGAGTGTCGAGCAGGATGTCCGCTTCGCAAACATCACGATTATCGAAGGAACTGGCGCAAGCCAGCTTGGGATTGGCATGGTCACGGCGCGCATCGCCGAGGCGATCTTGCGCGACGAGCACGCAGTCATTCCCATCGGCTCATACAATCCGAAATACGGGGTCACCATTTCACTTCCAAGTGTGCTCGGACGGCAGGGAGTGAGCCAAATCCTTGAACCGGAGATGTCTGAGGAGGAACGGCAGGGATTTCAGCGCAGCGCCGACGTCTTGCGGAATGCAGCAGCGCGAATCACTCAATCGTCCGCGCAACGTCCAGCTCGCCAGACTGGTTAAGATTTAAGTTTTGCATCCAAACCAGCCCGCGAATCAGTAGACAGACAAGCCAGTCGGCGCACTTGGTATTGCACTTGGCGCGAGGTTTTGGGTCAGCTCGATGTGCGTGCCCCACGGGTCGGTCAAATAGGCGACCTTGGTCGTCCCATTCGGAGCCATGCGGATGGCCTCGTCGAGCTTGATCCCTTGCGCTTCGAGCTTCTTGGTGAACGCTTCCAGGTCCTTCACATCGAAGCCGATATGATCGAGTGACCGCCCTTTCGTGGGAGCCAGCGCCGTTTTCCCTTGCGAGAAGGAAAGATTCGTGCCCGGAATATCGTCGCAGTCGATCCATCCCGGCGAGGACTGTCGCGCCCGCTTGCCCGGCACGCCGCCAAACATTTTCGCGTACCAGGCCTGCATCGCGGGAATGTCCACGGGATAAAAATGAATGTGATTCATCGCGACCGGCGTCGTAAGGGAAGGGTCGCCAAAGAACTCCACGCGAATGCCGTCCGGTCCGTGCACGTAGCCCTGATTTGGATTTCCGGTCTGCTCGATCTCGACGCCGTCCGCTTTCCATTTCGCCAGCGTCGCAGGCAGATTTTTCCACGCAAAGCCGAAGTGATCCACGATCGACCCCGCCGGCGGCCCCGCGGGATCGGCTTGCCGCAGCATGATGTAAACTCCGGGAAACTGGATCAACATGAGCGGCCCGTTTTGGACGACAGTCCCGCCCATCGTCGCCGTCCAGAAATGTTTCTGCGCCTCAATGTCTTTCACGAACAGATGGATGTGCCCCATCGTGACGCCCGCATCGTTCGGCGGCGCGAGTTGCGCGCCCGCGGGCAACGCCGCAAACGCCGCGGCGATCAAGAAGAGTACACATCGAGCTCTCATGGCAGTATTTTTCATTGGGGTTTTCTCTTTTCGTCCCAGGCTGGTCCGCAACATACATCTAATCCGTATTTCTCACAAGTATTGCGTGATGGCTGTGAATGCGCTTCGCTACGCGCTCCCAGACCGTCGCTGCAGCGCGGTCAAGTAGCACAGGCTTCAGCCTGTGGAAGTTGATCTTCGCCAACGCAAAATGCCACAGACTGAAGTCTGTGCTACTAGAAGCTACTTCGCATCGCCACGCGACACGTCCGATTAGCGCCCGACGATTCGGTCTGACGGGCTTGGGCGAGAACTTAAGAATCTTTGTGGGTCGCGGCTTCAGCCGCGACGTTCAGGGGCTAAAGAAACATGGGCTTTAGCCCCTGAAGTTCAGTCCAACTTGATCCGTTGCGAGTTTATGAGATGGCAGCTATTCCGTGGCTATGGTCGGCACGGCCGCGTCAGCCGCAACTTTCCATTGCCCATTTTCCTTCACGAACACCAAAAGGGCGCGATGCGGCGTGCTCACGATGGTGCCGTTCGCGTCCGTTATTTTCCTGATTCTTCGATCCGCGCGAGCGCGACATCCCCATACACCGCCATCAACTTAAACTGGTCCGCAAATAGTCCTTCGCCCGGCTTGTAATTGAGGTGCGCGACCCGCTCCATCGCCGCGGGTTTGGTCAGGACCACGGTCGGAATCCACCCGATAATCTCAAACCACTTGTCGGCATACATCTGCTTCAAATAATCGATCTTCGCGGTGCGCACCGCGTCCATCCACTTCTGATCGATCTCCGAGAGCTCTTTTTCCAGCTTTTCGTCAGGACTCTTTGTGCTCTTGGCGCCGGTCATCTTCGCGCTCGCCTCGGTCGGAGGAATCACTGGCACAAGCGCAGCCGCGGCCGGCCGCCACACCCCGTTTTGCCGGACGAATACACGCAGACAATGGCTGTCCGATGTGAACGCATAACTTCCGTCCGCCCGCACCGTCTTGAAATCGGTGTGATCGGTTCCTAGCGCAACGTCCCCGTAAACGGCCATCAGCCTAAAATCGGCGGGGTAAGGCCGCACGCCGGTCACGGGATTCGCCGCCGACTGCGTGGCAACCATCTCCTCCTTGTTGCGAATCGTCCCTCCGGACTGCACCTCGAAAAATCCGTCCACCCAATAGTTGCTTCTGAACTTCACGCATTCCGGATACGGTTTCTGATAAGGCCCGTCGCACAGCCACTGCTGATCCACATCCCAAAGCGTGTTCTCCAAACTCGTCTGCTTCGTCGATTGCGCCGCAGCCACCCTCGGCAAAACCAACACCGCCGGCACAGCCAGCAACATCGCCACAATCCATACGCGAACCCTGGTCATCACGTTCCTCCACCAAATTTAGGTGCTATGCCTCGTACCATAGTTTAGTTCCTCGCGTCAACGAAGGCGAAGACCTTCTCGCGTCGAGACTCGGACCGCTAGACGGAGTTCTACAATAAAACCGGACAACAAATCTCCTCAATAGGCTTTATACTCGGCTCCGGCGGGGGGATAACTTGTCAATTAAGGCCTACAAAAGGCTTCGTGAGCTTCTAGTCGCCGCTCGTCGCGACGCTAACCTCACGCAAGTTGAGCTCTCTCTTCGGTTGAAGCGTCCACAATCCTTCGTTTCAAAATACGAACGAGGCGAGCGCCGCCTCGACGTGATCGAGTTCGGCGAGGTTGCTCGTGCACTTGGGATTGACCCTATTCGAATTCTGGACAAGCTCTACGGGGAGATCTCATGAAGATCGTTCACGTGGAGACGATTTTGAGTTGTGGGGACTATGCGAAGTCGGCCCATTGGCGAGAGACCCGTGACGCCATTCATAAGGCAGTCCGCAAATGCGCGTGGCCTCCTGGGAGCAAGTCGTTCACAATCTATCCGCAAAGCGGTAAGAAGCGTGGGGAAGGCAACGGCGTCGTTCCAATCAGAAGCGAGTTCATCAAGGAGCTTCGGAAGCTGGAATGGACAATTGAGGGAAAGGCCAAGAATCTTCTCAACCAGGAGCTCGGGGATTTTGATGCGGTGCTACCCGGCCCTGGAGGCCCTGTTGTCGTCGAGTGGGAGACGGGGAATATCTCATCGAGTCACCGATCGATGAACAAGCTCACTATGCTGGTGGCCGACGGAATTATCGCCGCCGGTGTTCTTGTTGTTCCCTCAAGAAAACTCTATGTTTACTTGACGGATCGTATTGGCAACTACAAAGAACTCGAACCCTATTTGAAGTTATGGAAGTCAGTACCGTGCAAGACAGGAGTACTGGAGATAGTTGTCATCGAGCAAGACGCCGAAAGCAAGAATGTCCGGAAGATACCCAAGACTACGGCTGGCCGGGCGGAGCGTTAACCTTCGACGTAATCATCGTTCTTATGGGAGCGAATCTCGCCGCCCTCGATCCGATCAATTATTTCCTGCGCAAAATCTATCTCCATACCGATCCACTCGCGCCCCTTCTTCTCGCACACGGCAAAGGTAGTACCGCTCCCTCCAAAAGGGTCAAGAACCAGATTTCCGGGCACTGTAGACATTTCTACTACCCGGTCTAGGATTTTGGTGGAGAGTGCATTTGCACGGCGATCCTTCGACTTGAACTTCCAATGTCGGACCGGAGGTATGTCGGTCCAAACATCTTTCAGGTTCACACCCTTCGGATTCATAGCATCCCTGTGACCGCCATAATCTTTGACTTCTCCACGGCAATGTCTACAGGTTTGAATCGGCGTGCGGATTCGGCGGAATGTTTTTGGTTTTCCCTTCGTGTAGTAGAGCAAACTGTAGTGGCTTGGATGCAGCCGTCCGGGAATTGGAAGACACGCCGAGATCTCCACCGCAATCCAATGCCTGAAGTCCATTCCGAGGTTGGAAAGATGGGAGCCGAGTAACACGTTCCACTTCGGAAGATTATAAAGAAAGAACGCTCCGCCCGGCTTGATCGTACGTACGCATTCCGCGACCCACTCCTTGCACCACTTCAAATAGTCACCTTCGGATCTCAAGTCATTGGAATTTTTCCCGTAACTTTTGCCGAGGTTAAACGGAGGGTCGGCGAAAACAGTATCAACGACCGAATCCTGAATGTGAGGGAGGATGGCCATGCAATCACCCGCAAAAAGCGCTCCGAAAGCAGAGGTATAGGGTGAGGGGAGCTTGGCACCCGGTTTAAGGTAGGGGTCCAAATCAAAGACCCGTGTGTCCAATTTCAAGGCTGACTGTCGCGCCAATTGTGGACCTCGCTAAGTTTTACAATAACCCAAAACGGGTTACCAATGCAAGGACTATAGGAAGGGACTATTAGAATACCACGCCCTTCTGAAAGCCCATACTCCACTTTGCGTTTGGCCGAGCCTTTACGAGTTGCGAACTTTGCGGTGCCTATTTCCAGGCATCCTCAGGAAGATTGACGACGATCGGCTCGGAAGTGCTTCTGATCACGACCCAGCGGAAAGGCGCGTCCATCGACCGGTTGATTTCCCGCGCGGATTAGAGACCGCCTCGACTTACTTTTCTTGGCCTTCCCCCTAATTTCCCATTGGCTCTCGAAGCTTTTTGCTTGGAGGCGCTTCTCGATTTACCGCCCGCTTGACCAAGCCTGGATGCCATCCACTTCCGAGACCCGAGAAAGCCTTGCAAAATCGCGGGCAGATAAAGGTCCGCGTCCAACTTTGGAAAATGGATACCGAAACCGGAGGGGCTGATCTCAATTTCATCCAGCTGCGACGGTGTGGCCTTTTCCAAGCCTTGAGCGTCGCGAGGCGAGAAGCTTACACGCAAATTTGAGCTGAGCTGAATCTCGATGCGTCCGGTCTTGGTGTCGTAGCGGGCAAGGACAGCCCTGGGAATTGACGCTTGAACAAACCTAGGGGCTGTCGGCATCAAGACATTCTACGACATATCCTAAGCGCTTAGGTAAATAGATGCACGCTGATACCAGGCTGCGGAAAAAGGGCCCCACTCCTTTTGTCATTCCGAGCGAAGCGAGGAATCTCTCTTTCTTTTCTTGGGCTTAAATGGAGGAGAGATTCCTCGCTTCGCTCGGAATGACAAAATAAACTACTTTTTCCGTAGCCTGTGAAGCGCCAGGCCGCCTATTTCCACGCATCCTCTAGCAGGTTGACGACAATCGGCTCGGATGTGCTCCTGATCACGACCCAACGGAAGGGCGTGTCCTTCGACCGGTTGATTTCCCGGTGGACCAGCCAAGCCGGGATGTGGAGGAAGTCTCCCGCGCGCACTGTGACGGAATGCTCTCCCCGCTCGCCCCACTGGATGTACGATTCGCCTTCCAGCACATACGCGACTGTTTCCTGCAAGCCGTGATGATGGATCCCCGTCTGCGCTCCCGGCTCGACAAGAAATGTTCCGCCCCAGAGCGCCGAGTGGATGCCCAGGTCGGGAGACACCGCCGCGAGCCGCAGCGAACCCGGCGTCTGTGAGGTTCCCTCACTGAACTGATTGGGATGGACGACACTGATGGAGAGAGGACCGCTTTTGTTCATGCCCCATTCGATGTACAGAAGCGCGGGAGGTTGCAGCCAGGCAGACGCGATTGGAGATTCCAGGCTGCCCTAACTGCGATGCTTTCGAATCACATGAGCGTGTGATCTATGTCACAGTGGGCGCACGATGGGCCGATTAAGATCACCTGCGAGGATAAGAAAGATGAAACTTTTGCTTGCCATTGATGGTTCCAAATTCTCCGAGGCGGCGGTACAAGCTGTGATCGTGCAAGCGAAGCCGCAGGATACGGAGATTCAGATATTGCATGTCGTCGAACCGCCATCACTGCTGGTAGCCCGGGAGATGGGCGGATATGACCGGGCCCTCGACGCGGTGTGGGAATCAGAAACAAAGGAAGCGGAGGCTTTAGTGGCGAAGGTTGCGAAAGAGTTGCGCGCTAAGGGACTGAAAGTGACCACGACAGTGGAACAGGGTGACCCGCAATCCAAGATCATCGAGGCGGCTTCAAAGTGGCGGGCTGACTTGATCGTTGTCGGATCACATGGCCGCAAGGGATTGGAACACTTTCTATTGGGAAGCGTTTCGGACGGAGTGGCACGCCATGCCGGATGCTCGGTCGAAATCGTTCGAATTCCGTCGAGGCGCTGAAGGAGCGAGCACATTCCGCGGCAAATGATTGATTGAACACGATATACCTGGAGGCGCGAGGGCGTATCAAGAATCTTAGCCTACTGGTCTAGCCTACTGGTCAAGCAAGATGGAGGTGAGACGTGTTCCGACACACAATTCCATTGGGACGGATCTTCGGCATCACTGTAGACCTCGACTATTCCTGGTTCCTCATTTTTGGTTTGCTCACTTGGGTTTTGGCTGTCAGCTACTATCCGGCTGAATTCAAAAACTGGAGTCCCGGAGAATATTGGTTGATGGGAGCTGTGACCGCGATCATGCTCTTCGTGAGCGTGTTGCTCCATGAGCTGGGGCATTCCGTGGTCGCGATGCGTTTTGGAATCCGCGTGCCGCGCATCACGCTGTTTATCTTCGGCGGAGTCTCGCAGATCGCGACGGAGCCCACCAGTGCTGCCAGAGAATTTTGGATTGCGGCTGCCGGCCCTGCCGTAAGTTTTTTGCTGGCGGCAATCTTTTGGGGACTGCGGCCGATCTTCGCGAGCGTTCCCCCATTGCTGGGCCTGGCGAAATACCTAGCCTTGCTGAACCTTGTGTTGGGCACTTTCAACCTTATTCCTGGTTTTCCCCTGGATGGAGGCCGCGTCTTTCGAGCGATCGTTTGGGGAGCCACGCGGAACTTTCATCGCGCTACCGCTGCCGCTGCCCTTGCTGGGCGGTTTTTCGGTTTCCTCCTGATTTTCCTTGGCGTTTGGCAGGTCCTGGCCGGGAACCTCCTCAACGGCTTGTGGACGGCGTTCATCGGTTGGTACCTTGACAGCGCCGCGGCAAGCCAGGCGCAACAAGAAATGTTGAAAGATTTGCTCGCGGGGCACAAGGTGTCGGAGGTCATGAGCCGGGATTGCACGCGAATCTCGGGCGACCTGACGTTGCAGGAACTCGTAGACAAACACGTTTTAGGCGGCGGGCATCGCTGCTTTGTGGTGAGCCGTGGAGATGAGACAGTTGGGCTGGTAACCCTCTCGGACATCAAAAAAGTGCCGCGGTCGTCTTGGTCCACGACGAATGTGGAGCAAGTCATGGTCCCATCAGACAAGCTCATCTCGACGCCAGCGAACGCAGAGGTGTTGCCAACCATCGAAAACATGGGACGAAACGGCATAAATCAGCTCCCTGTTGTGGAGGGCAGCAGAATCATCGGAATGTTTTCGCGTGACGATCTGGTTCACTATTTGGGGATTTTGCAGAGTCTGCGCGCGTAAGTGGTGCCGTGCGCCAGGACAAAACGCAGAGGCTCCGTTAGTAGGGAAGTTCAGTTTTGAGGTTCACCTGACGAGGCTATAGGAGAGATATATGAGACTCTTGCTCGCGATTGACGATTCGAAGTTCTCAGAGGCTGCCACGCAAGCCGTGATCGCGCAATACCAGCCGCAAGGAACGGAGGTCAAAGTTCTGAATGTGGTCGATCTGGCCATCCCGATCCCTACGTCCGATGCCGCCGCGTTCCGCCAGGAAAGTCTGAAACACGGCCAGGAACTGGTGCAGCGTGCTGAAAGCTTGTTGAGCAAGGCGGGCTACAAAACGCAGACGGCGGTCGAGGAGGGAGATCCCAAGGCCAAGATCATCGACCAAGCCATGCAGTGGAAAGCGGAGATAATCGTAATGGGATCGCATGGACGGAAAGGGGTCGAACGTTTTTTGATGGGAAGCGTCGCCGAAGCCGTCTCGCGCCATGCAACTTGTTCGGTTGAGATCGTCCGCATACCCAGGACCTGATAATTTCGCGATGCCGCGTGGACGAATGATTTTTGTCCAATGGCAGGGCGGGATGCTCGGAGCTCGAACTCTATGGTCATCTAGAATGACTGTTGATTTCATTTAGGCTCTACAACGATCTGAAAGGAGTTCGGCATGAAGATTCTTCTGGCGATCGACGATTCCAAGTTTTCCGAGGCAGCCGCACAGGCGGTAATCGCACGTCACCGCGTGCAAGGCCTTGAAGTGCGAGTGCTTCATGCGGCAGAGCCGCCGACGCTATTGATGGCTCCCGATATGACTGCATATATGCCCCCAAGTGAGTCGGCGGAGGAGGCGAAAGCACTCGTTGCGAAGACCGCGGACGCCATGCGTTCTGCCGGCGTCAGCGTGACGACAGCCGTCGTTCAAGGCGACCCGAAGTCGATAATCATCGACGATGCCAAAGCGTGGGGCGCCGATTTGATTGTTCTTGGCTCGCGTGGTCGAAAAGGACTGGAGCGATTCCTGCTCGGAAGTGTGTCAGGGGCGGTCCTGCGTCATGCCCACTGTTCGGTGGAAATCGTGCGCCCTCCGCTCAAATGATGCGTCGAACTTTATGGAGGAAGTTCCTTGGTCAAGGAGAGCGAACCGAGACTGCTTGTTGAGGCGACCGTTTTGGGTGTCGTTGGCGTACTCGCGGCTCAATCTAACCAGGCTTCCATGGAGCCCGCAGCTTTGGTGACGCTTTGGTTGGAACTGCCTATGGGTTAATCGACTGTGGATTCGGCGGCTTTTTTTCGGCTGGCTGTACAAAGTATTCGCCGGGCGAGCCTCCTGGTCAGAACATCCGCTGGGCAGACGAATTATCGCGGATACTGTATGACACCCGAAGAGGCAGGTCTGAGCGCGGCAGCAGCGGCTGGACGCTAGGCGTAGCTAGGACTCAACCATGAGCAGTTCTGCATCCAGCAATCGTCCCCCGGACATCGCGAGTTCTGATATTCTCGCAGAATTGGCTTTGGACCTGCGCTGGTCCTTCAATCATTCCGCGGACAAGCTCTGGGAGCGACTGGACCCCGAACTTTGGGATCTGTCGCATAACCCATGGGTCGTCCTACAAACCGTTTCCCGCCAAAGGCTGCAAAGTGTTACGACCGAACCAGAATTCAAAACACTGTTGGCTGAGCTTCATCGAGAAAAACAGATCGCGGAACAATCCGAAGGTTGGTTCCAACAAGCTCATCCGGATTCGTCCCTGAGGACGGTCGCATACTTCTCGATGGAATTTATGTTGAGCGAAGCGCTGCCGATTTATTCAGGCGGACTGGGAAACGTTGCGGGCGATCAACTCAAAGCGGCCAGCAATCTGGGAGTCCCCGTTGTCGGGGTGGGTCTACTCTATCAACAAGGATATTTTCGGCAGGAAATCGACGCGCAGGGACAGCAACAGGCTCTTTATCCATTCAACGATCCTGGTCAGCTGCCGATCCAACCCCTGCGTGAGACAAACGGCGAATGGCTGCGATTCTCAATCGACTTCCCTGGCGTCAAGCTCTGGATTCGCACCTGGCAGGTGCAAGTAGGCCGGACGAGACTGTATCTCTTGGACACGAACGACCCCGCAAATATCCCTGCGCATCGCGGCATCACCAGTGAACTCTACGGAGGCAGTCAGGAGTTGCGATTGAAGCAGGAGCAGGTCCTCGGCATTGGGGGCTGGCGACTCCTGCGAGCTCTCGGCTTGCAACCGGAGGTCTGCCATTTGAATGAAGGTCACGCCGCGTTCGTGGTGCTTGAACGAGCGCGATCCTATATGGCAGACAACAAGCAGCCATTCGATCTCGCCCTCACGATTACACGAGCAGGGAACCTTTTCACCACGCACACTCCCGTGGAGGCGGGTTTTGATCTATTTGCTCCCGAACTGATGGAAATGTACTTTAAGAAGTATGCGGAAGAGGAACTTTCTATTTCGTTACAGGACCTCCTTGCGCTCGGACGCCGGGACCGGACCGATTCCTCCGAGTCGTTTAACATGGCGTACTTAGCCATCCGGGGCAGCGGCGCGGTCAATGGGGTAAGCCGGTTACACGGGCAGGTCAGTCGCCGAATTTTTCAGGTGTTGTTCCCGCGGTGGCCTGAGGCTGAGGTTCCGGTGACGCACGTGACAAATGGCGTGCACATGCCCACGTGGGACTCCGCCGAGGCAGATCGCCTCTGGGAGGTCTCTTGCGGGAAAGAACGCTGGCGCGGGGAAACGGAAAGGCTAGAAAAGAATTTTCGCTGCGTGGCCGACTCCGACCTTTGGCAACTGCGCGCCGATGCCCGCAAGTCTCTTGTTGATTACGTCCGAAAACAGCACGTCCGGCAGCTAGCGGGCCGGGGTGCTTCTCACGAGGATCTTGCGCAGGCCGCTCGGGCGCTCGATACGAATGCCTTGACTCTAGGCTTTGCACGGCGCTTTGCACCGTACAAGCGCCCGAACCTCCTTCTGCACGATCCGCAGCGGCTCGCGCGAATACTGACGAATCGGGACCGCCCGGTCCAACTGGTTCTCGCTGGGAAAGCCCACCCACAAGACCTGGAGGGACAAAACATGATTCGCCAATGGATCGACTTCGCCCGCCGTCCAGAAGTACGTTCGCGAGTGGTTTTCTTGAGTGATTACGACGCGCTGATGGCGGAACATCTTGTTCAAGGTGTTGACGTCTGGGTAAACACACCGCGGCGCCCATGGGAGGCAAGCGGCACCAGCGGAATGAAAGTCCTTGTCAACGGAGGTCTGAACCTTTCAGAGCTCGATGGCTGGTGGGCGGAAGCATATTCTCCGGAAGTGGGCTGGGCCATCGGCGACGGTCAGGTGCACGGTGACGATCCATCCTGGGATGCCGCCGAGGCCGAAGCTCTCTACAGTTTGCTGGAGAGGGAAGTTGTTCCTGAATTCTACACACGCAACGAAAAGGGAATTCCGGTCGGCTGGGTTGCGAGAATGCGGGAAAGCATGGCCCGGTTGACTCCTGCCTTCTCTACAAACCGCGTGGTCCGTCAGTACACGGAAGAGCATTACCTAGTAGCGGCAGCCAACTACTCCGCGCGCGCAGCAAACCAGGGCCGGCTCGGCCTCGATCTGCTCAATTGGCAGGCGGCGCTCGCAAAGCACTGGCCAGGAATGCGTTTCGGCTCCGCCAGAGTGGAGCAGCAGGGAGAGCAGTATTTCTTTCAGGTTCAAGCTTACCTTGATGAACTCGATCCGGAAGCAGTGAAGGTAGAATTGTACGCTGAAGGACTGAATGGCGGCGCGCCGCTTCGGCAGCCCATGAATCGTGGTGAGCGCCTCGTCGGTTCGGCAAACGGCTTCATTTATACCGCTCGACTTCCCGCGACTCGCCCTGCAATTGACTATACCCCGCGGCTGATTCCCCACCATAGAAGTGCATCCGTGCCGCTGGAGTCCTCCTTCATCCTTTGGCACGACTCGCCGGCTTGGCGGAGATTCTCGTGACAATTAATTGTTCGGGTCCAATGTTGGCCCATGTCTCAATCCACGGTCCCTTCCAGAATCACGGGCGATTCGCTCGATGCTTGGAACTGTAGAAGGCAAGAGTAAAGCACAAAAGCGCGGGGGTCCAAATCCGTCCATTTTCAAGCTGGATTTAGGTTAGCAGCGTAAGGGCAATTGAATCATCGAGACTTATGGAGCGGGCGATGGGAATCGAACCCACGTCTAGAGCTTGGGAAGCTCCTATTCTACCATTGAACTACGCCCGCGCTAGGCTAACGCTACCAAACCCGCCGAGGTCTTGCAAGAATTCAATGGGCTGCGTTTCATGCTAGAGTGTCGCGTTGCGTTTGTCGAAGGCCGCCCTCCGTGGCGGCGGCAGGCTTTATGGGGAGGATGTTTTGGCGTACCGCGATTTGCGCGAATTCATCACCAAATTGGAAAAAGAGGGCGAGCTCCGGCGCATCGCCGCTGAAATCGATCCGGTCCTCGAGATCACGGAGATCACCGATCGCGTGACGCGCGCCGGCGGCCCGGCGCTGTTGTTTGAAAAACCGAAGGGCTCGCGCATTCCGCTGCTCATCAACATGCTTGGCAGCGAGCGCCGCATGAATCTCGCTCTGGAAGTCTCGAACATTGACGACGTGGCGGCGCGCATCCGCGGATTTCTCGACATGCAATCGCCGCAAGGCCTGCTCGACAAAATCAAAATGTTGCCGAAGCTCGCCGAACTCGGCTCCTTTTTTCCGAAGTCCGTGAAGACCGGGCCGTGCAAGGAAATCATTCGCCGCGAAAATTTTTCGTTGTTTGAATTTCCAATCCTGAAGTGCTGGCCGCAAGACGCGGGGCGTTTCATTACGTGGCCTTTGGTTTTTACGCGCAATCCGGAAACAGGGAAGCGCAATGTCGGCGTCTACCGCATGCAGGTGTATGACGAGCGCACCACCGGAATGCATTGGCAAACGCAAAAGCACGGCGCCGAACATTTCCGGCGCGCGCGCGCCGCCAATCCCGATGGGCGCATCGACGTAGCGGTTGCGATTGGATCGGACCCGATGACCTGTTTGTCCGGCATTCTGCCCATCCCGCCGGATCTCGATGAAATGATGTTCGCCGGTTTCCTGCGGCGCGACCCCGTGGAAATGGTTTCGTGCGAGACCTGCGACCTGGAAGTGCCCGCGAATTCCGAAATCGTCCTCGAAGGGTACGTGGACTTAAAAGAGATGCGCACGGAGGGCCCGTTCGGCGATCACACCGGTTTCTATTCGCTCGAAGGCGAGTTTCCCGTTTTTCACGTCACGTGCGTGACGCAGCGCCGCGATCCCATTTACCTCACCACCGTTGTTGGTCCGCCGCCGCAGGAAGACTTTTTCATGGGGCACGCTGTCGAGCGCATCTTTCTCCCCGTCATGAAAATGCAGTATCCCGAAATTGTGGATGTGGCCATGCCGGCCGAAGGCGTCTTTCACAATCTGATGATTGTTTCCATTCGGAAATCCTACCCCGGTCACGCGCGAAAAATCATGCACGCGATTTGGTCGCTGGGGCAGGCGATGTTCACCAAGGTAGTCGTGGTCGTGGACCATGATGTAAACGTACAGGACTCGCGCGAAGTGGTTTGGAAATCGCTCTGCGCGATCGACCCCGAGCGGGATGTGGAATTTGTAATGGGTCCAGCCGATACCCTGGACCACGCTTCGCGCATCCAGGACTACGGCTCAAAAATGGGGATCGACGCAACGCGAAAATGGGAAAGTGAAGGATTCCGGCGGCCCTGGCCTGATGAAATTGTCATGGATTCTGCCACCAAACGGCGAATCGACTCGATCTGGCAGACGCTGGGCCTGCCGCGGTAACATAAAGTTCCGCAAAAAGTGTCTGGAAAGGTCATACTAGTAATAGTAGTCCTAGTATTTATTAAACCCAATCCATTGCGCTTTCTGCCCTTTTCCTGTCCCCGCGGTCAGCCGCCTAAGCGGTATTCTTCAGAGCAACTTGCGAATCCCATTGCT
This sequence comes from uncultured Acidobacteriota bacterium, assembly GCA_963833595.1. Taxonomy (GTDB): domain Bacteria; phylum Acidobacteriota; class Terriglobia; order Acidiferrales; family UBA7541; genus Palsa-360. The sequence goes on from CAWHYM010000016.1 coordinate 93,634, forward strand.
TGACACTCAAGGTGTTGGATGCCAAATTCGCTGTACGCGGCGACCGCTCTGCGGGAGAAAGTTTAAATGCCGCAGCGTGTTCCCGGGGCCGTATGGGGCCCATGTTGGGGAAATCGACCGAAGCGACAGATTTGAGCCGGCCACGGCAAGTGTGGCGGACGCGGAATTCGATCCAGGAAACCGGGTCGGGGCAGAGATGCCGCCAGGTTTAGGATCGTGACATGTGCGGGTGTGAAGGCGGCTTAGGTTCCAAGGTTATCTGAGCCGGTCGTTTGAGCGGATCGCGAAGCAGAGATGGAAAGATCCGGCAAGCGAGGGATTCCTGAGGGGTTTGGACATGTTTGGTGGCTCTAAACAAAAGGCTCTCGTCGGTTTGGACATCGGCTCCAGCTCCATCAAAGCCGTGGAGTTGAAAAGCACGAAGCACGGGTACGAGCTCGTCAGTTTTGGGCTGGAACCACTGGCCCAGGATACCGTGGTGGACGGCGCGATTATGGACGCGCCGCTCGTCGCTGGCGCCATCAGCAATATCTTTGACACCCACAAGGTCAAGACTAAAAATGTGGCCACCGCGGTTTCGGGCCACTCGGTGATTGTCAAGCGGGTTTCGCTTCCCTCCATGACCGAGGAAGAACTCTACGATCGCATCCAATCCGAGGCCAGCCAGCACATTCCCTTCGATATCGCGGACGTAAACCTGGATCACCAGTTGCTTGAATCCGTGGACTCGCAAATGGATGTCCTGCTGGTCGCGGTCAAAAAAGACAAGATCCTGAACCATACCAACGTGCTGGCGCAAGCGGGGAAGAACTCCACGGTTGTCGATATCGATGCGTTTGCTCTCCAGAATTGCTACGAGGTGAATTACGATCCGGAGCCTGGCCAAACCGTCGCATTGCTGAACATCGGCGCCAGCGTGATGAACATCAATATCGTGCGCGGCGGCATTCCCCTGTTTACGCGCGACGTTTCGGTCGGAGGCAATCAATACACCGACGCGCTCCAAAAGGAACTCGACCTGAGCTTTGAAGATGCCGAGCGGCTGAAGCATGGCGAGAACATCGCCGGCGTCGCCGAGGAACACCGCGCCACGATCCTGCGTTCGGTGACGGACATTCTGGTCCTTGAAATCCAAAAGACGTTCGACTTTTTCCGCGCTACCGCGACAGGCGAGAGCATCCAGAGAATTGTCGTGGCCGGCGGCAGCGCGCGCGTGCCCGGCTTGATGGATGTACTGCGGGAAGAGTTTGCCATTCCGGTCGAGGAAATGTATCCGTTTCGCAAAATCGTGATCAATCCAGCGCGCCACAACGAGGATCAGATTCGGGAACTGGCTCCGCGCCTGGCCATCGCGGTAGGGCTCGCGCTCAGGAGTTTCGACGAACCATGATTCGCATCAACTTACTTGGAAGAACGCGGCCGAAAGCCACGCGCACAACGGTGCCGCTCGAGGCCACACTGCAATATGTGCTGCTGGCGATTGCGCTGGTCGTGAGCATTGGCGCCCTTTACGGGCACTACCTGTTGCTCGATCGCGAGAATACAAAGATTGCGGCGCACATCCAGAAACAGATGGGTGAAAAGGCGCGGCTCGAACAGCTGAAGCTGCAAGTGGACAATTTCGAAAAGCAAAAGGCCGTCTTGCAGCAAAGGATCGGCGTCATCGAAGCGCTCCAGCGGAACCGCACGGGTGGCCAGGAACTTCTCGAAGCCATCGCCAATACCGTCAGCCGCACGGATACCCTGTGGCTTACTTCCGTGGAGCGTAAAGGGGATGCGCTGACCATCATTGGTGCGGCGGGTTCGATTAACGCGGTCGCCAACTACATCACGCAACTCAAGCGCTCTGGTTACTTTCAATCGGTGGAAATCAAGGAATCACACCAGGACGATTCCAACAAGGCCGTGGAGATCTTTGATTTCAGCCTGACCGCTCAGTTTGGGTTGACGCAATCCGCCGCCGCAGCACCGGCAGTCACAGGCACTGCCGCCCCAGCCATGCCAGCTGCCAACAGACCACCCGCGGCCGGCAAGGCGGGGAATTTCTAGGGGGAGCGATGGCGATTTCGTTCCGCGAATATCCGTGGTATCTGCAAGCGCTGATCTTCTTCGCGCTCGCACTGGTAATTTTTGGAGTCGGTGAATACTTGCCCATGTCGCCCGTGGCGGCCATACGGAATACCCTGGACGCGAATCATGCCAAGGATTCCGATTTGAATCGCCAGGTGGCGGAATTGCAAGTTTACGAGCGCCGCAATGCCGAATTCAAAGTGGAGATGGCGGCTCTGGAAAAGCAATTGGAAACCCTGAAGACGATCGTGCCGGAAGAAAAAGAGGTGGACGAGTTCATGCGTTTGCTTCAGGAAGCCGCTTCCGCTTCGGGCGTGCAGATCCGCAGTTTGACGGCACAGGCGGTCGTTCCCAGGGACTATCATTACGAGCTGCCTTTCGAGATTAGTGTGGATGGGCCGTACTTCAGCATCGAGGATTTCTTCGCCCGTCTCAGCCGCCTTTCCCGGATCATCAATGTGGGAGACCTGACGTTCACGGGCCTGCCCGATCCGTCCAGGGCGAAGTTTCCCGTACGTCCCGGCACCACTGTCCAAGGCAAGTGCACGGTAACAACGTTCTTTAGCCAGCCGATGGATGCGTCCCCGGCCCCGGCGGGCAAGAAACAGCCCGCCCGCAAATAGGCGGAATTGAGCCGACTGACTATGCGACTCGCAAAATCATCGCGAACCCTGCTGCCGCTGGCCTTATCGGCGGTTCTTGCAACGTGTGCCCTGGCGCAAGAACATCCGAACGTCCAGCCAAACGCGGTGCGCGACCAGATGAAACCGGTTCCTGGCAAATCCCAGCCGACCAGTGCCGCGAAGGCCCCAGCGCCGCCTCCGGCAAAACACTCGGGCCCCGCAACTGCAAAGGCTCCGGCAACGCCCACGGCAGCCGCCAAGGACTCCACGAAGGCGGCGTCCGCGAATGCTCCTAATCCGCCCGTCGAAAAGCCCGCGGAGGAAAAGCCCGTGGTGCGGCGCGATCCATTCGACACGCTGCTCACCAAGGCGCGCGCGGGCAATGCGCCGCCGGAAAACCTTCCGCCCGGAAAAGCGGGTCTGATTGTCGATACGTTGCGCATCAATGGCATTGTGCACAGCCCCAACGGGATGATCGCAATTGTTTCGAATTCGCAGAATCGAGTTTATTTTCTGAGGGATGGCGACAAGTTGTACGACGGCTCAGTCGAGAAAATCGCCCTCGATGCAATTTCATTCCACGAGATTGGCAAAGACGCATTTGGAAAACCGCTTGAACGCGTGGTGACCAAGCGACTTTACCCAAGTTCAGGAGAACAGCAATGAAGACCAATTGGCCGGCTCTCGGGTTCAGCTGCCTATTGCTGGCAGGCGCCGCGGTTGCGGTTCTGCCCGCGAGTGCGCAAGTCGCTCAGCAAACACCCACGAGCGCGGCCGCACCACTGGCCTCGATCTTGGCTGTCGAGGTCGCTCAGCCAGGGCCGCAAACGACCGTGCGCATTAGCGGGACCGGCGAGTTGCATTACCAGACTTCGCGTCTCGACTCCCCGCCCCGGCTCGTGCTGGATTTTGCCGATACGCGCTTGAATGTCGAGAAGAAGAAGGTGCCCAGCGATTACGCGCCAGTCCTGGACGTGCGCATGGGGCAACCGAATCCTGGGCAGTCGCGAATCGTGATTGATCTTGCGAAACAGGTTCCGTTCGACACGCAAGCGACGGGATCCGACATTACGATTGCTTTCACATCCGCGGCGACCCTAGCAACTCCCACAGCGCTCCGTCCGGCCAAAAAGCCCGCCCAGCGCAGCCTGGCGGCGGTCAATGTGCCGAATATGCCGCTCCCATCCTGGCTGACGGGAACGGACATGGGTTTCGCGCGGCCTGCCAATGAACCGGCCGCGCCCGAGCCGCAAGATCCTCCGGCGGCCGCGTCTCAGGCTCCGACTCCCGCGCCCGCGCCGGAAAAGAAATATACGGGAGACCCGATTTCGGTGAATCTCAAGGACGTGGATTTGAAAGATTTCTTCCGCCTGATTCATGAAATCAGCGGGCTGAACGTTGTGCTGGACCCGTCGGTTCATGGAACAGTGACTCTGGTCCTCGACGAAGTTCCCTGGGACCAGGGCCTGGACATCGTGCTGCGCAACAATGGGCTCACTAAGGAAATCGACGGCAACGTTCTGCGAATCGCAACGCAAGAGACTCTCAAGCGCGAAGCGGACCAGCACCGGGAACTCCTCAAGGCGCAGTCGGATTCGATCGAAACGGTCACCGTCACACGGGTGCTGAGTTACGCCCAGGCTGCCACGATGGTGGCCACGCTGAAAAAATTCCTGACTCCCCGCGGCGACGTCTTCGCCGATGTTCGTTCGAACACTCTGATCATTCGGGATATTCCCTCCTCGATCCCCAGGGTCGATAATTTGCTGCGGCAGATAGACCGGAAATCGCAGCAGGTGGAAATTGACGCCCGCGTCGTGCAGACGACTCGTTCGTTTGCCCGCGAAATCGGCACGGAGTTTGGTTTTTCAACGCCTGCTGGAAACACGGCTCTAGGAGGACTCGTTGGGAACACCACTTTCATGAGTCCGGTCCTTCACACGATTGCCGCACCATTCATGTCAGCGGGCAATGGCGCAACCGGGGGTTCAATTCCACTCAATACAAGTCTTGGCGCTACCGCGCCGAACAGCGGCTTCACCTTTTCCACGCAAGGCCACAACTACGCGATCGACTTTATACTTAGCTTGATGGAGAGCCGCGGAGTCGGCAAGATCCTCTCCGAACCAAAGGGCATCACGCAAAACAACGAGAAATTGACGGTGAAGCAAGGTCAACAAATCCCGATCGAAACCAACATCAATAACACGATTACCACGCAATACGTGGATGCCGTTCTGGAACTCGAGGTGACTCCGCAGATCACGTCGGAGGGCACGGTTTTCCTGGACGTCAACGTTCAAAATACCCAAATCGACAACAGCATCAGCGTGCAAGGTATGCCAGGCTTGGATACGCAGTCGACCCAGACCAAGGTTCTCGTGAACGACGGCGGTACCGTGGTTATTGGCGGTGTGGTAATATCCAATCAGACTACGACGATCGACCAGGTGCCACTCCTGGGGAGCGTGCCTCTGATCGGCAACCTGTTCAAGCACACTGCCATCAGCGTCTCCACTCAGGAGCTGATGTTCTTCGTGACTCCTCGAATTTTGCCGGGCTGAGTCCCGCAAGGTACAATATCGCGTGACCTGGGAGGAGACCTCGGTTTCCTCCCTTTTTTATGCCGATCAACACGACCAGCCGGTTAAAACGCCTTCGCCAAGCACTTGATACCGCCGGGGCCGGTATGCTGCTAGAGACGCACCTGCCAAACATCTATTACTTGTGCGGATTTTCGGGCGATTCGGGGGCCTTGCTGGTAGATTCCACGTCAGCCACCTTATTCACCGACGGCAGGTTCACGATTCAGGCGAAGGAGGAAACCCGCGGAATCCGCGTGCATATCCACAAAGGCCCGCTCCTGGAAGCGGTTGGCGACCACCTTCGAGCCAGGAAACGCCAGAGAGTCGTCGTTGCTCCTTCGCGGCTCACCTTGGCAGGCTGGAAGGCGCTCAGGAAGGCGGCAGGAGGCAGTTTGAAGTGGGTCGCCATTGACGGCCTCGTGGAAAGCCTCCGAGCCGTTAAAGACGCCACTGAGATCGATCGAATCCGGGATGCGGCACGGCTGGGCTCAGAGGTTATGGAGGAAGCGATTCGCTTGATCCGTCCCGGTGTCACCGAACTTGACATCGCCGCGGAGATCGGATACCGGATGCGCCGAAAAGGCGCTTCCGGGGAGTCATTCGAGGCCATTGTGGCTGCCGGACCACGCTCGGCGTTGCCACATGCGCGTCCCACGGCGCGCCGAATCGGGAAAAACGAGTTGGTCGTACTGGACCTGGGTGCTATACTGCGCCGCTACTGCAGTGACCTTACGCGCACTGTGCACGTCGGTAAGGCGTCCGCCCGCGTCCGCCAGTGGTATCATGCGGTTCTGGATGCGCAGACGGCGGCAAGGGATGCGCTGAAGTCGGGAGTAACGTGTGGGGCCATCGATGCGGCGGCCCGAAACGTACTGCAACGTAAGGGGTTAGGCCGTTATTTTGTCCATAGTACGGGTCATGGGATTGGCCTTGAAATCCATGAGGACCCCCGAATCGCTCGTGACCAAAAAAGGATTTTGGAGACGGGTAACGTCGTGACCTTGGAACCCGGTGTGTACGTAGAGGGCGTTGGGGGAATACGGATCGAAGACGATGCGCTGGTGACCCCGCGCGGCGCCGAAATTCTCACGACAGCCCCCAGGGAATTCCTCGAACTCTGAGCACAACGATGAAGGGATCCAAAAAACAGCCGGCCGGTTCTGACTTTTCCGTGCCCGGAGTTGACCTTGGCCAATTGGAGCGCTTGCTTTCCTTCATGTCTGAACATGGGCTGGAGGAGTTCGAGTATGCCCATGGGGACTTGAGGATACGCCTAAAGAAGGCTATTCCGCAGCCAGGTGCGGCCCCGGTTTTGGCGCTTCCCGTGGCGCAAGCTGCCGCACCGCAGGGCATCCTGGCGCAGGCTCCGCCAAATGCTCCCCAAACGGCCGCGCAGGCCGGCTCTGGGCCCGCTCAGCCCGCGCCTCCCGCAGCCGCGGCCGCGGACGAGCACATCATTAAGTCGCCCATCGTCGGCACATTCTACGCAGGCCCTAGTCCCGACGCGGGGCCGTTTGTTCGCGTGGGAGATTTCGTCGAGGCAGGCCAAACGGTATGCATCATCGAAGCCATGAAATTGATGAACGAGATTGAAGCGGATATCGGCGGGGAAGTGGCGCGAGTCCTGGTCGAAAATGGACATCCAGTAGAGTACGGCGAACCGCTGTTTGCGCTGCGGCCCACGGGAAAAAAGAAATAGGCGGCGGCTTGCCGCTTCCACCGGCCTGAAATGTTTCGAAAAATCCTCATAGCCAATCGCGGTGAGATCGCCCTGCGCGTCATCGATGCGTGCAAGGAACTGGGCATCGCCACGGTCGCGGTCTACTCCGAGGCGGACCGGAACGCGCTGCACGTGCGCTTTGCGGATGAAGCCGTCTGCATCGGGCCGCCTCGTTCGAGCGAGAGCTACCTGAACATCCCGCAGGTGATCAGCGCCGCCGAAATCACCAACGTCGACGCGATCCACCCCGGCTACGGATTTCTTTCCGAGAATGCGAATTTCGCCGAGGTGTGCGAGGCTTCGCACATCACGTTCATCGGCCCCTCGCCGGACCTGCTGCGCATGATGGGCGAAAAAGATCAGGCCCGCCGCGAGATGGCCGCCGCCGGCGTGCCCGTCGTGCCCGGCTCGCAGGGAATCGTGCAGGATGAAGCTGCAGCCCTCGCGGAGGCCGCGCGAATCAAGTACCCGGTGATCTTGAAAGCGTCCGCCGGAGGCGGGGGACGCGGGATGCGCGTCGTGCGCGGCGAGGAAGAGCTTCCCGCCGCGTTTGCAACGGCTCGCAACGAGGCGCAGCAGGCTTTTGGCATACCCGATTTGTATCTTGAGAAATTCATCGAACGGCCGCGCCACATCGAATTTCAAGTGCTGGGAGACAAGCACGGACGCGTCATGCATCTGGGCGAGCGCGAATGCAGCATCCAGCGCCGCCACCAGAAACTCATCGAAGAATCTCCCTCGCCGGCGGTGGATTCCAAGTTGCGCTCCGAACTCGGTGCCCGCGTGGTCGCGGCGCTCGAACAAGTGGGTTACACCAGCGCGGGAACGGTCGAATTTCTGATGGACGAAGACGGCTCGATCTACTTCATTGAAATGAACGCCCGCATCCAGGTGGAGCATCCCGTCACGGAAATGGTTACCGGCGTGGATTTGATCAAGTCCCAGATACGTCTCGCGACGGGCGAGCGGCTTGACGATGTAGTCGGCAAACCAGTGTTGCGCGGACACGCGATTGAGTGCCGCATTAACGCCGAGGACCCCGAAACGTTCATCCCCTCGGCCGGACACATTACCGTTTTTCGCACGCCGGGCGGCCCCGGAATTCGAGTGGATACGGCGGCGCACGCCGATGCCGTCATTCCGCCGTATTATGATTCGCTGGTGGCCAAACTGATCGCTTACGGAGACACACGCGCCGAGGCCATCGTCCGGATGCGGCGAGCCCTGGAGATGTTTGTGATCGAAGGCATCAAGACGTCCATTCCTTTGCAGCGCAAGATCATGATGGAATCCGATTTTATTGCGGGGCGGCTGGACACCCACTTTCTTGACCGTTTCGCCACATCGCACGCCGGATAAGCCCATATGAACCTTGTCTTCCCCCGCCTCTATGCCATAATCGATCCGACTTTGCTCACCATTTCGGAGCTAGATTTGGCCGAAGCGCTGGCAGGATCCGGGGTCGAGCTGATTCAGTACCGCAATAAGACGGCTTCTTCTCGCCAATTTTTCGAAATCTCCCGGCAACTTTCAAGCGTTCTTGGTCCGCGCGGCGTCCGGCTTATCGTGAATGATCGTCCGGACATTGCATTGCTGGCGGGCGCTGGCGGCGTGCACGTGGGCCAGGATGACCTGAGCGTCGAAGACGCGCGCGCCATTTGCGGCCAGGATCGCTGGGTGGGAGTTTCCACTCACACGCTCGAGCAGTTGGCCGCGGCGGACCGCACTTCCGCCGACTACATTGCCATCGGCCCCATTTTCCCGACCACGACCAAGAGAAATCCGGACCCGGTCGTTGGGACGGAACTTTTGCGGAAGGCGCGGCAGATGACGAAAAAGCCTCTGGTCGCGATTGGCGGAATCACGCTCGAACGCGCGGCGGAAGTCTATCGCGCGGGAGCGGATTCGCTGGCCGTGATTCGCGACCTGACCTGCGCTCCGAACCCTGGCGTTCGAGCCCGTGAGTACCTCGACGTAGCGGCTTCCACGGCGTCCCACGGCGCGTGATTGGGAGCCGGATCTACTTTTGCGCCGGGCGTTTCGCGTTGTGCGAAGCCTGGAGCCCGCCGAAATAAAAAAGGAGCAGCCCGGTGTCCGAAGCGAAATCCAATATGGCGATGGCGCTTCCTGCTGACGCGGATTCCTCCGGCTTCGTTCGCGGGCTGGGCTTGTTCGACTCGACCACGATCGTCGTAGGGTCGATGATCGGCTCCGGCATCTTCATCGTTTCCGCCGACATTGCGCGCAATGCGGGATCCACTGGAGGATTACTTACAGCATGGGTAATCACTGGCCTCATGACGGTTACGGCGGCGCTCTCTTACGGCGAGCTTGCGGCCATGATGCCGAAGGCCGGCGGACAATACGTCTATCTTCGCGAGGCCTACTCTCCGCTCTGGGGATTTTTGTACGGGTGGACTCTCTTTCTCGTCATTCAGACCGGGACCATCGCCGCGGTGGCGGTCGGGTTTGCCCGATTCCTCGGCGTGGTGTGGCCCGCGATTTCTCCCAGCGCCTGGATCGTTTCTCCGATTGCGCTCTCCGATAAATATGCGATCAGCCTTTCCGTGCAGCAATTGGTGGCGCTGCTTTTGATTCTGTTTCTCACCGCCCTCAATACACGCGGGTTGAAACTTGGCAAGCTGATTCAGAATGTTTTCACTTCGGCGAAGACGCTGGCGCTTGCCGCGCTGATTTTAGCGGGAGTGTTCCTGGGGCGGAACGCCGCGGCGATTCACGCCAATTTCAGCGGCCTCTGGGCGCTTCACGATCCTCAGACCATCGAGCCGGGCGCCGCCTGGATGAAGTCGTTCATTCCATCCGTGACGGCGGCGTCGGGGGTTTTCGGGTTGCTCATTGCGTTCGGCGTTTCGCAGGTGGGATCGCTTTTTTCCGCGGACGCCTGGAACAACATCACGTTTACCGCCGGCGAAGTGAAAAATCCGAGGCGTGACATCCCCGTTTCGCTTGCGGCGGGCACGGCGGTTGTCATCACGCTCTATTTTTTGGCCAACCTGGGATACCTTTCGACGCTTACGCTGCACCAGATTCAGACGGCGCCCGACGACCGCGTCGCCACCGCAACGCTGGCCGCGATTTTCGGCAATAGCGGCGCGACGCTGATGGCGGTGGCGATCATGATCTCGACGTTTGGCTGCGCGAACGGGCTGATCCTCGCGGGCGCGCGCGTTTACTACGCCATGTCGCGGGACGGATTATTTTTTCGCAGCATCGGACGGCTCAACGCCAACCACGTTCCTGCAATGGGCCTCGTGCTTCAGGGAATTTGGGCTGCGATCCTGGTGTTGCTGCGGACGCGGCTGGTGAATGCGGCAACCGGCGCCGTGAGTTACGGAAATCTCTACGGTGTTTTGCTGGACTACGTGATTTTCGCGGTGCTGATTTTTTACGTGCTCACCATCGGCGGGCTATTTGTCTTGCGCCGCAAGCGGCCGGATGCCGAGCGGCCCTATCGCGCGTGGGGGTATCCCGTTGTTCCGGTCCTGTACATCGTGACCGCTTTGATCATCATGTTGATTTTGATCCTGTATCAAACGCAGGACACATGGCCCGGCCTAGTGATCGTGCTTCTCGGCGTTCCGGTGTATTGGGCGTGGTCCCGGCGATCCGGGGCGAGTGCGTGAACGTACGAGTAGGACAGTCCCGCCGCGGCGGGACTGTCTGGTTTTGATTTTCGTTAGCTCGGAACGGCAGACGGGCTGAAGCCTGTCCTACTCGAAACGTGAAACGCGCGGGCAAGCTAGAGGCAAGCGGAGTTTTTGTGCGAAGGTGGGTATGGCTAATCAATTGTTCCAAAGAAAGACGCACGAGGCGCTCGTCGAGGAACTCCAAGGCGAGAATCGATTGCACCGCGTCCTCGGCCCCATCCAGCTATCGAGCCTCGGAGTGGGAGCGATCATCGGCACTGGCATTTTCGTTCTGACCGGAGTCGCTGCGCATGATCTTACCGGGCCCGCGCTGATGCTCTCCTTCGTGGTGTCGGGAATCACATGCGTTTTCGCGGCGCTCTGTTATGCGGAATTCGCTTCGATGGTTCCCGTGGCGGGATCGGCGTACACCTACGCCTACGCCACGCTGGGCGAACTATTCGCCTGGATCATGGGATGGGATCTGATCCTTGAGTACGCAGTGGCTTCGGCTACGGTTGCGCACGGCTGGTCCCATTACTTTCAGGATTTTCTTCGCTTCTTCCATATTGGATTGCCGAACGCCTTTACCAACGCGCCTTTTGATTACGATCTGACTTCGGGACGCCTGAGCTTGACGGGCACTTGGTTCGACCTTCCCGCGATCGCCATTGCTCTAATCGTCACGATGATTCTAGTGAAGGGTATCCGCGAAAGCGCCAGCGTGAATACCGCGATCGTAATAGTGAAACTCGCGATCGTATTCTTCGTGATCGGTGTTGGGGCATTCTATGTGCACCCGGCGAATTGGCATCCGTTCGCGCCGTTTGGTATGACGGGGCTCAGTTTCTTTGGCCACACCGTGATGGGACGAACAGGGCCCGGCGGCCAGCCGATGGGTATGCTGGCCGGAGCGGCCATCGTCTTCTTTGCCTATATCGGTTTTGACTCGATCTCGACCCATGCCGAGGAAGCCCGCAATCCTTCGCGCGACGTCCCCATTGGAATCATGACTTCGCTTGTGCTTTGCACAATCCTTTACATCGCCGTCGCCGGTGTGCTTACGGGGATGGTGCCTTACAGTCAGATCAATATCGACGCCCCAGTCTCCGACGCATTCCGGCAAGTGGGGCTGCCTTGGGCGGAACTGCTAGTCTCCATCGGGGCCGTCGCGGGGATCACGTCGGTGCTTCTGGTCATGATGTTGAGCCAGCCAAGAATTTTTCTGGCCATGGCGCGGGACGGCTTGCTGCCAACCGGATTTTTCGGCGCCGTGCACGAACGGTTTCGCACGCCGTGGAAGTCCACCATTCTGACCGGGCTGTGCGTCGCCGCAATGGGCGCCTTCCTGCCGCTGCGGATATTGGCCGAACTCGTGAACATTGGAACCTTGCTGGCCTTTGTGATTGTTTGCGCGGCGGTTTTAATCATGCGGCGCACGCATCCCGAAGTGCATCGCCCATTTCGCGCTCCGCTGGGCTCCATCGTTCCGGTTTTGGGGATTTTGTGCTGCCTGGTCCTGATGTTTTCCTTACCCGTTCAAAACTGGTACCGCCTCGCCATTTGGCTGGTGATCGGCCTGGCGATTTATTTCAGTTACGGCATTCATCACAGCCGTATTACAAGACAGCGCCGCGAGGGGAATGCGGCAGTGACGCTCGGCCAAAAGTAAATTGGCACGATCATTTTGCCGGCTTCCATTTGGTTGACGATTCCTGGCCGGTTCGCCCCATGAAGTGGTACCGTCGTGTGGAAGGAAAAATTAGCGGAATTTGAGTTGGGGTTTCTGGCGCAGGCATCAGCCTGCCGGTTTTGGTCCTTACAAGGACGAACCCCCGCAGGCTGAAGCCTGCGCCACTGCCGCCGCCGGGACACATCGGGTTTGCATTCAACTGGTGTAGATATATGGCGCAAGTGGCTTGTGAGAATTGCGGATTAGTTTTCCGTTCATTTGAGGCGGAAGATCGCCTGTGAGGATATGGCCTCAACACTGAAAACTCGGAGTCGCGCCATTTGGGCGGGCATGAGTCTTGTCGATTGGATTGCCCTGGCGATCCTCCTTCTGTACGGAGCGCTTTTGGGATTGCGGGAGTACTACGCGCAGATCCCGCAGTCCGGCTTTTTGTTCTTCCTGGCGATTTGCGCCGCGATTTATTGGCTGGTGCGCGGATGGGTGTGGGCTCGCGACCATCTTCTCTGGAGCCTGCGCAACCGGCTGGTGGCGGCGTATGTTTTCATTGCGGTCGTTCCGGTGCTGCTCCTCCTGGCGATGGCGGGACTTGCGTCGTACCTGATGTACTGGCAGCTTGGCTCGTACGTCATTTACACGGAGATGGAAGAGCACGAAGAGCGCGTCGGCGTGGTAGCCACTGCCATGGCGACGTCATACGCAGCCGAAGCGACGTTAGGACGCACCGCGGCGGCTCTGGCATTGCCGGTGGACCCCGCCACGTACATCAAGAATGCCATGACCGAATTGCCTGGGTTGAAAATCGAAACCGGCAAGGGCGAGGAATTGCTCCACGCAAACGGCGTGTCTGGGAGGAACCGCTTCCGGGGACTCGTATTCAGCGATGGGCAGCTTACTTTGCGAGCTGTGGTCGCGCGCCCGACTCCCGCGGGACGCATCGTGGTTTCCGTCTTTGTTCCCGTCACTCCCGAACTGATCGAAACGCTGGCGCCGGAACTCGGGCCGATCCAATTCAACGTTCTGCGCCCGGAGAGCGGCGCTATACAGTCGGTAGTTCCAATTGTGATCAACCGGCAGCAGTTCGAGTCGGTACAGCAAATCGGGACCCTTGGCCGCCAGGTACCAAAGGCTGCGAATCCATTCGACAAACTGATCAACGGAATCGTGGGTCTTGACGTCTTGGACCTGGATCAGAAACCGGGGCAGACAGGTTCCGCGCGGGTGTTCGCGTCGTTCAGCACGCGTCCATCGCTCTTGAACCGGCGGCTCTTTAGTGCGCTCGGAGATTTGGGCGGCGCGGCCGCGACGGCGCTGCTGGTGGTCGGCGCGGTTTTTCTGTTCATTGAAATCGGATCGCTGGTGACGGGCATCATCATGACGCGGACGATTACAACGGCGGTTAACAGCCTGTACAGCGCAACCCAGCACGTGCAGGACGGCGATCTCACCTTTCGCGTCCGCTTGCCGCATCGGGATCAGCTCGCGGCGCTCGGCGAGTCGTTCAATTCGATGATGCAGTCGGTTTCCACGCTGATCGAGGAACAGCGCCAACGGCAGAAGCTCGAGAATGAGCTATCCATCGCGCATGAAGTGCAACAGCAACTGTTCCCGCGCTCGCTGCCGAATCTGCCGGGAATCGAGATTGAAGCCATCTGCCGCCCGGCGAGGGTGGTCAGCGGCGATTACTACGATTTCATTCGCATCTCGCCCACGCGGCTGGCCATCGCGCTCGCGGACATCAGCGGGAAGGGAATCTCCGCGGCGCTGCTGATGGCCAACGTGCAAGCCGCACTGCGCAGCGATGTCCTCCGCTACCGGGAAGGGCAGAGTGGAATTCACCACGAGCAGATTGATACCGCCGAAATTGTCTCGCACCTGAACCGGCATTTGTTCCGCAACACTTCCGACGAGCGCTATGCGACAGTTTTCTTTGGAGTGTACGATTCGGAGACGCGTCAGCTCCATTACACGAATGCCGGGCATCTTCCACCTCTCTACATTTGTGGCGGCGACGCCAGGCGGCTGGAAACCGGCGGAATGGTAGTGGGTTTGTTCAACGACGTGCCGTTTCAGCAAGGCGCCGTGGAAATCGAACGCGGCGGTATGCTCGTCGCCTACAGCGACGGCTTGATCGAGCCGGAGAACGTGTACGGCGAAGAATTCGGCACCGACGCGCCTCATCGACGTGGCCACGCGCAATAAGGATGCGTCTTCACACGCGATTGCCGAGGCCATGATGCATGCCGCGGAGGAATGGTCGGGATCACCCGAGCAGGCCGACGATATGACCGTGATCGTGATGCGCTTTTCCGCGACTTCCGAGGAGAAGCGCGCGTGAAAGTTCTGACCGCGGCGCAGATGCGCGAGGCCGACCGGCTCACCACCGAGCGTTACGGCATTCCCAGCATCGAATTGATGGAGAACGCAGGAACGGCCATCGCCGAATTTCTGCGCGAAAAATTTGCGGACATTACGAGCCGCAAAATCCTCGTGCTGTGCGGGAAGGGAAACAACGGCGGCGACGGCTTGGTGGTGGCAAGACTTTTGAAAGATTTTGGCGCCGCGGCAGTCGTTTTTCTCTTTGCGAATCCGGGTTCAGTCGAGGGCGATGCGGCGGCCAATTTGAAGCGCTGGCAGCAGGGTCTCGGCGAATTGTATGTTGTGACGAGCGAAGCGGAATGGGAATCCGCGCGCGGGGCGCTCGCCGAGGCGGACTTGATCGTTGACGCGCTGCTCGGCACCGGGCTGCGCGGGCCTGTCGAAGGGTTGCTAGGCGCCGTCATCAAAGATCTAAACGAGGCGCGGGCGAAGAGACGCGGCAAGACGGTCGTAGTGGCCGTGGATATGCCCTCCGGGCTCGCTTCCGATACGCAGGATTTCGGGGGGCCGGTCGTGGCTGCCGATTTCACCGTGACGCTGACCGCGCCCAAGGTGGGGCAGATGGTTTTGCCTCATTCGCCATGCTGCGGCGTGCTGGTCGTAAAAGATATCGGGACGCCGCCGGAGTTGCTCGAGTCCGACCCGCATTTGAAAATTCACTGGATCGAGCCGGCGGAGTTTCGCGCCTTGCCGCTCGTGCGCGACCCGGGCGCAAATAAGGGGAACTATGGCCACGCGCTGATCGTCGCCGGATCGCTTGGGAAATCCGGCGCGGCAATTCTGGCGGCGCGCGGCGCGTTGCGCTCCGGAGCGGGACTCGTCACCGTGGCCACGCCGCAGGATGTGCTGCCAATCGTGGCCGGGGGATTGCCGGAAATGATGACAGCTCCTCTCGCGGCCACCGAAGCCGGCACGGCGAGCCTTCGCAACCTCGATTACGGCAAGTTTGCTGAGATTTTGCGGGGCAAATCCGTTCTCGCCATCGGCCCCGGACTTTCCATGCAAAACGAGACACAACAATTCATCCGGCTCGTCGTTGGACAGACGGAGCTCCCAATAATTTTGGATGCCGATGGCCTGAACGCCTTCGACGGCATGGCCGACGCTCTGACCGAACGTCACACCGCCGCAATGGTGCTGACCCCTCACCCGGGCGAAATGGCGCGGCTACTGGGCATCACGGTGAAGGAAGTGCAGGCGCGCCGGTTAGAGGTTGCGCTCGAAGCGGCGGGCCGCTGGCGCGCGCACGTGATCCTCAAAGGTTTCCATACCATTCTGGCGACGCCCTCGGGTTACGCCTACATCAACACGACAGGGAATCCCGGTATGGCGACTGGCGGAACCGGCGATGTGCTCACTGGAATCCTTGCCGGCCTGACGGCGCAGTTTGGCGTCGACGATTGGGCGCGAGTGCTTAGCTTTGGGGTGTACTTGCACGGCCTCGCTGGCGATATTGCCGCGTCGCGCGTTGGGGAAGCGCCCTTGATTGCTTCCGACTTGGTCGACGCTATCCCGGAAGCCTACGCGCGCGTCCTAGGCCATTAGTAGAACAGGCTTCAGCCTGTTGGGTTTCTGCCTGAACGCATGAGCCTATGTCGCCTGTGAACGCCCTACAGACGGAAAACCCGACAGGCTCTTCTGAAGCCTGTCCTACCACAGGCGCAAACCATCTCAGATCGGTCGTGAGAAATGCCGGTTAAAGAATTCATCACCCACTCCTCGGAAGAAACCATCGCCAAGGGCCGGGAAATCGCGTCGAAACTTCGTCCGCCCGTCCTGGTGCTATTGAAGGGAGACCTCGGCAGCGGCAAGACCACGCTGACCAAGGGAATCATCAGCGGCTTGGGCGCCGCGCGCGAAGAGGAAGTGACGAGCCCCACATTCAATCTCGTCCACGAGTTCCGCAATCCTATTCCGGCGGGCTCCAAGTCGAGCCCGCACCCGTGCAAGGTCTACCACGTCGATCTCTACCGCATAGAAAGCTTTCATGACCTCGAATCCCTCGGCCTGGAGGACGCCCTGTCCGAAAAAGCCATCGTGATTATCGAGTGGCCCGAGCGTTTCACGTTCCGCACGGACTGGCCCACCGTTGAAATCCGCCTCGATCACGCCGGCGGAGATTCCCGCCGAATCTCCATCTCTGATTTGAGTGTGGAGAATGAGTTGACGTGATAGACCGCACCCTTAATACCAAACGGTGCGTCACCCCAAAGTTCAAAATCATTCCAAGCCCGGGCCCCCTACCCACCCAAAGTTCTAAATCGCGCAAGGTCCGGCCACCCATCCGCATGTCCGATCTGCTGTTAACGGGTTGGATTCGCCGCCTTGTTCGCGCTTTCCCCGCTTGTTAACCTGAAAGCGAGCTTAGCGCAGCCACTTATGCTTGAACGCACGTCCATGCTCTCCTCGGGTACGCCCTCGCGAGTTAACCTGAGGCCTTATTCGGCGGAGCTTCCCCTCGGTACTCTGGCCGTTGGGGTGGACAACATTCATCATGATGTTTTCCTGAGTCCCACATTTGTGGAGATGACCGAGGCTTACCTGCTGGAATTCATCCGGGGGACCGCCAATCTTCCGTTCCTCTCGCAATCCGATCGCCTGCAGGGTGACCGGCGGCAACCCGCGCGCCGGGAGAACGTCCGGAAGGGCGCGCGCGCGCCCGAAGCCTCTTCCTGGAAACGGCAGCTATCCGATCTTCTGCACGCGGGGCTTCAGCATGCCAAGTATGAAAAGAACATCGAGATAGACCTGCTTCTTCGCGTGACCTTGTCGAAGTATCTGACGCAAGAGATCGGCACGCAGTTCGCGAACCTCCTGCTCGAAGCCAAGGAGTGGATCCGAAGCCGCGGTGAGCATTTCGATCGTACCGAGCAGGCCCATGTGATCAAGGCACGTCTCGCCGAATTGCAGGCAGACCGCCGCAATCTGTTCCGGAACGTGGGCCAGCACGTGTTTCAGGCGATCCTTGAGATCGAGGAAAGCACCCTGGCAAGGTCCCGGAAGGCCCTGTTCGGCGACGAGGGTTCGACCGCTTACGACATCTTGAACAATCGGCTGGCCTTCGTCGAAGGCGGCAAGGACGACGTGCTCTTTCTCGAGCAATATGTTTTGCTCGGAAATTATTTGCGCGACCAGGATCGCTTCGAGACGTTCGATGCAGTCCTGCTCGATTTTCTTCGGGAATCCATCCTGGCCGGCGATCGCGGAAATGACCTGAACGATTCGTGGCGCGAGCACCAGAAACTTGTGGACGGCGCGGTGGCGCACAAGGCGGAAATCGCGCGCCTCGAGGAGGAGCGCGACACGCTCGCGCGGAAGTTGGAACGCTCCGAAAGCCTGATTGGACGTGTGGGTTTCGGGTCCGATCCGGCTACTCTCCGCGCGTCCATCGCGGATGTCGAAAAGCGGCTGCGGCATGCGCGGCACAAACTCGAAGAAGCAAATCCTCGCATCGAAGTGTCCCGCGGCGAGGCGGATTACCTGGCCAAGCAGTATCAGGAGCGCCTGGGCGACTATTTGAACCAGCCGGAAAACGCGCGCCGCCTGTTTGACCCGGCTGCGCCGGGCGAGCCACGCGGAAGCGCGGCCGAAATGCGCGCACGATTGCTGGAGGAATTGGTCGTCCGGCTCGAGCGGCGTGACTTGCTCGTGCACATTCTGGCCAGCTACCAGTTGCGGAACATCTGCCACGACTACTGCCCGCCGATCCACTTGCAGCAATTGAAAAAAGCGCTAGTGTCGCGCGAGGAATTCAAGCGCGTCGAGGATATCCTGAAGCAATTTCCCGCGCGGCAGTATTCCACGCAGCGCATCGACGAATTGTCCAAGAAAATCCGGAAAACGCCGCGCGAAGAGGTGCGCGCTGTCGTCCTCCGCTTCGCCGAAGACTTCATGCGGTTGCGCCGCGATACGCGCAATTTCGAGCGGCTGAGCGCGGCGATGGAGCGCGTCAACCTGGTGCGCAACGAGCGCAGACGGGAACTTTCCGAGATGAATCACAGCCTGTACGAGTTCCTGCTGCCCGAGGAAGCCCGGCCGGTCGAAGACCGCGTGGTCTCCCACACCATCATCAAGGCGGACGTGCGCGGCTCGACGAAAATCACGCAAGAACTGCTCGCGCGCGGGCTCAATCCCGCATCGCTCTTCAGCTTGAATTTTTACGAACCGGTGAAGCGCATCCTCGAACGGTATGGCGCGGCGAAAGTTTTTATCGAGGGCGACGCGCTGGTGCTGGCGATTTACGAGACCGAATCCAAACGCGCGCAGCAACGCGCCGTGTCGAAAGCCTGCGCGCTGGCGCGGCAAATTCTGGCTGTCTCCTCCGCGTACAATGAGCGGCCGGATTCGAGCGACCTGCCACGGCTGGAGCTGGGCGTCGGGATCGCGTTTCAGGGATCTCCGCCGACGTATTGGATGGACACCGATTCGCGGATCATGATTTCGCGCGCGCTGAACCTTTCGGACCGGCTTTCGAGTTGTTCCAAGGCCGCGAAGCGCATGTTGTCCCAGAATTCTTCGCTATTTCGCCTGTTCCTCTTCCAAACCATGACGGAGGGCGTGGCCGAGGATGAGGCCGACGAATTCCTCATTCGATTCAACCTGAACGGCGTGGAATTGAATGACGAAGGTTTTCAGAAGCTGCAGGAGGAAATCGCGTTGACGCCCCTGGAAACGGATTGTGTCATGCCCTGGGGCAAGGAACGCGTCACGTTTTTCTATGGAGAAACGCCGGTGGGCGAGGGCCTCGAGCCCGTTCTGATCCGCCGCGGATTCGTCCGGCAACTGCAGCCCGGCGGCAAAATTGGAGAGGCCGGCTCCCGTCCATATTACGAAGTTTGCGTTAACCCCAAGGTATTGGAGCTCGCCGAATCCCTCGCGGCCACGGCCGCGGCTCTGCGCGAATGAAATGGTAGGATGATGTGCGGGGCTCGAGCCGCCGAGTCTGAGCCACCCGGGCCTGAGTCATCAATGAGCAGAAGCAAAACCAGATCCAAACCAAAAAAGTTTACCGCCGGCGGCGAGGCACGGCGCCGCGCGCGCGAATTGGCCGGACCTCCACCCGCCGCGCGAGTGATCCCCGACAAGCGCCTGAAACCTCCCAAGCATAAGAAGAAATTGGTGGAAGAGTAGGTAGGACAGGCTTCAGCCTGTCTGGTTTTCTTTTTTTTTGCGAGTGAAAGGCAGACAGGCTGAAGCCTGTCCTACTTGACGCTAGTGAATATGCCGCGTCTTTTTCTGCATGTAATCCATCAGCAGGTATTGGCCGAGGGTGTAGGGCGTGGTGAAGTAGGCTTTGCCGCGGCAGAGCTCCGTCACTTTTTGCACGAAGTGGACGAGGCTGTAATCGCTGGCAAGCATGAACGTGTTGATCAAAATTCCCGAGCGGCGGCAGCGGCCCACTTCCTCGAGCGTTTGAGTGACCACGAGAGGATCGAGGCCGAACGCGTTTTTGTAGATGCGCCCGTCGTCGAGCGTGAGCGCCGAAGGCTTTCCGTCCGTGATCATCACGATCTGCTTCATGTCTTTTTTCTGGCGTGACAGGATGCGGCGCGCGAGGCGCAGGCCTTCGCGCGTATTCGTGTAGTAGGGGCCGACCTGCACGCGCGCCAGTTCGCCGAGCGGCATTTCCTCCGCGGAATCGTGGAACAGCACGAGGTGCAGCGAGTCGCCGGGATATTGCGTGCGGATCAGATGCGATAGCGCGAGCGCAACTTTTTTGGCCGGCGTGAAGCGGTCCTCGCCGTAAAGAATCATGCTGTGGCTGCAGTCGAGCATGAGCACCGTGGCGCACGAACTCTGGTATTCGGTCTGGTGGACCATCAGGTCCGGGTAATCGAGTTCAATCGGGAACTTTCGAGCCCTCGCGGCGCACGGCGTTGAACAACGTCCCGCTGATATCGAGATTCAGCGTATCGCCGAATTCATAAGGGCGCGAGATGCCGCCTGACTCGACGCCGGTCGCCAAATCGCGTGTGTCATGGCGGCCGAAGCTGCTCTTGCCGAGCGATCCCATCAAATCCTTGAGCGTCTTGAATCCCAGAAAGTCGATGGTCTTGTCCGTGATTTCAAAGCGCGCTTCGTTTTCCCGGTCGCGGTCGCGGCCCTGGCCGACTTGCCCGCGCGGCGTTTTGTCCGGCGGCGCAGTCACCTGCGGCTGCCCAGTGACGTAGCCTTCTTGCATCAGCCGGTCGATCAACTGGTCGATCAGCTCTTTCATTTTTGCGTCCATCTGCTCGGGAGTGCCGTCCAGCAGGTCTTTCAATTCCTGATTGGGAAGCAAATCGCCTTCCTCGAGCGCGCGTTGAATCGCCTGGCGCAAGGCTTCCATCGACTTTTCCGGGTCCATCTCGGAGAGGCCGTAAAATTGCGATTCGTAACCGCTTTGAAGGAAAAAGTCGGACAGGCGCTTGACGAGTTCCTGCAGGTCGACGCCGTCGGCCGGTTCGCCGGTGTATTTCGTGTAGCGGATGTATTTCGTCATAAGCTGTGGCTCACAACTGTCTCAGTTAAACTGGCGCCGGGGCGGACGCGGCTGCTGCTCGCGCGGCTCGGGCGCCTTGGGGCGTTCCGCGTGAAAGCCGCGCTCTTCATTGCGGCTGATGCGCTTGTGCGCCCAAAGTCCTTCCAGAATGAATTCCGCCGCTGCCGCCATTCCGGCCGGGCCGCTGCGCCCGTCGGCTCCCAGGCGTTCGATGTTGTCCATCAGGCCCTGAATTTTCTTGAGTTGCGCGAGGGCCTCTGATGCCGGCGCGCTCTCGGGCACCTTCAGCTCCCCGCCCAGTTCAAACCATTGCACGACCGGCTGAAGATTCGCGCCATCCATGCGGTTCGAGAAGACTTTTCCGACCGCGCCGCGGATCAGCTCCCGCGCGATATTTTCCGCGCCGCGCAATTCGCCTTCGTACTCGAGCTCCATTTTTCCGGTGATGGCCGGAAGCGCGGCATACACATCCGCGATGCGCGCCGAGGCGCGCTCTTCGCGATTGCGCACGGCGCGCTGCTCCGCGCTGCTGACCACGCTTTCCAGGCACGCAATCGGCAGGCGCTGGCTGACGCCCGAACGCTTGTCGATCCGCTTATCGTCGCGCGCGAGAAATGCGATCAGCTCGACGACTTCGCGGAGATAATCGGGTATGTCGACGGTGGACCGCCCGCCTTCGCGCGCGACCCACGCTTCCTGCGCCGTGATGGAAACGCCCTCTTCAACCGTGGCGGGATAGTGCGTGCGAATTTCCGAGCCGATGCGGTCCTTGAGCGGCGTAATAATCTTGCCGCGCGCGGTGTAATCGTCGGGGTTCGCGGTGAAGACGAGCAGCACGTCGAGCGGCATGCGCACCGGGTAGCCCTTAATCTGAATGTCGCCTTCCTGCATGATGTTGAACAGCCCAACCTGAATTTTTCCGGCGAGGTCGGGGAGTTCGTTCACGGCGAAGATGCCTCGATTGGCGCGGGGCAGCAGGCCGTAGTGAATCGTGAGTTCGTCGCCCAGGGCGCGGCCCGAGCGCGCCGCCTTGATCGGGTCCACGTCGCCGAGAATGTCCGCGATGGTCACGTCCGGCGTCGCCAGTTTTTCGACGAAGCGCAGATCGCGCGGCAGCCACGAGATAGGCGTGGCCTCACCTTTCTCCGCAATCAAATCGCGGCACGCGCGGCAAAGCGGCGCAAGCGGATCGTCGTGAATTTCGCAACCGGCAATGTAAGGAATTTCCTTATCCAGAAAATCGATCAATCCGCGCAGAATGCGGCTCTTCGCCTGGCCACGCAATCCGAGCAAAATAAAATTGTGCCGCGCAAGCAGCGCATTGGCGATCTGCGGCAGAACGGTTTCTTCGTAACCGTGAATGCCCGGAAAGAGCGGCTCACCGGATTCGAGTTTCTGGAGAATGTTGGCGCGAAGTTCGTCCTTAACGGTGCGGCGCGCCGTTCCAGGCGCATAGCCGGGAAGCTTTCGCAATTCGCCGAGCGTTGTAGGTTTGGTAGTCATCGAGGGCCCCTAATCGATTTGCACCACCATTATATGCCACATGGAGGACTACTGCAGATTTCAGATCATGGACGAGCAAATCCACGTCTTCCGGCGCTGAAAGCGCCGCCGCATGCTGGCCCAGGGCAACGCCCCTGGTTTCGGAATCCATCGATTCTTGTGCGCCCTGAAAGGGCGCAGGAATCCTCCGCCCTTTCAGGGCGGACGATACTACCTGGCGCACGATACCCGGGGCGTTGCCCCGGGCTAGCATTCTCCGCGCCGTTGGCGCGACAACGTGGCCGTGTTTTTAAGCGGAAGAAACTGCCAAAAAGCGATTTATGAAATACCTTCGGCCGGGGCTGCTCCTACAGTTTGCCGTGGCCGTTGCCGGCGGCTTTCCCTCGAACATGCTCACGCTTTTGCAGTTGCAGATGCCATTCGGATAGATGCGCGACGAGTTGCTCCTGGCGCACGGCTTCCGAGCGAATTTCCAGAAGGCTCTGCCGGATCGCCACATCGACCGGCAATTCGGACGCCACGTGATATGCGAGCGAAATGCCGCCCTCGGTTTCAAAGCGCGGCGCGTCTTCGCCGTAAAGGATCTGGTGACACTGGTTGCAGAGCTGTTCGAGCCGGGAGGAAACGGCGGAATCGACCCCGATGAAATCCTCATCGAGATATTCCACGTCCGCTTCCAAATAGGGCTTCTCGTCATGCGTGCGGACCAATCGGAACGCATTTTGCCCTGCGGTCAGGATATCGGAACGGCCATCCTCATATTCCTTCAGAATTTTCACGATCATCGCGGAGCACCCTGTTTGCGCGAGATTTGCTCCGTTGGCGTAGACGATTCCGAATGGGGATTGCGCATCGATGCAATGGCGCGTCATTTGCCGGTAGCGGGGCTCGAAAATGTGCAGCGGCACGGCCTGGCCGGGGAAGAGCACAATGTCTAGCGGAAATAGCGGAATGCGCGCCGGATTCATGGACTTGTGCGAGCCATGATAGCAGAAGCCGGTGGGAGAATCCTCGTGCGATATTGCGGTTGATGGTGGGTCAGTTTGAGATTCTAGTAGGACAGCCACTCTTGGCTGTTCCGCACAGTCTCGCCAGGGCAAAAAGCAGACAGCCAGGAGTGGCTGTCCTACTAAATGCCCCGCGTATCGAGAAATTGACGGTTATTTTTTGCCAAGGAAGAGCGTGTCGTAGAGCCAGCCTGCCACGACGCCGCCCGCCAGCGGGCCAATCCAGTAAACACCGTGGTTGTTCCAGTGATTCGCGGCAAGCGCGGGACCAAAGGCGCGCGCTGGATTGAGCGCCGCGCCGGTAAACGGTCCGCCGAACAGCGCCCCCATCGTCATCGTCAAACCAATGGCAAAGCCCGCGACCTTGTCGAAAGCGCCGCGCTCATCGACAGCCGTTGCGAAGACGACGAAGACCAGGAAAAACGTCATGATCGCCTCAAAGATCATGCCGTTGGTGCGTGAGATGCCGCTCGCCAGATCCGGCGTCCCAAGCTGCACCGGTCCCCAGACATCGACGGGCAAGCGTCGCAGAAGATAGGCGGCCGAGACGCCTCCCGCAAGCTGCACGACCCAATAGGCTATTGTGTCAAACGTGGAAAGCTTGCGAGTGACCCAAAATCCAATGGTGATCGCGGGATTAAAGTGGCCGCCGGAGATGTGGCCGAGTGAAGTCACCATAATGCCCATGGCCAAGCCGTACGCGAGCGCGATTCCCAGGAGTCCCAGACCGATTTGTCCGTTCGAACTCGTGCGGAGGTACTGATCCGCGCAGATCGATCCCGCGCCGAAAAAGATAAGCGCAAACGTGCCGACAAATTCGGCGACGAGCTTCTGCGGCTTCGAGTACATGAAAACCTCTCCTGGCGGACGCGCATGAGGCTGATCCGCCCTCTTTTTCCATTGGGGAAGCAGATTCTATGAGAAGTGGATCGGCAGAGTCAAAGACCCAGAAGTGCCGGTGCAGTCGGGCTTTAGTAGCACAGGCACTCTTGCCTGTGCGGGTTTTGCGATCGTACTTAGGTCAGGCAGCCCGTGCGCTATGCTCTCAAAACCGCACAGCCAGCAGTGGTTGTGCTACTCGACGACGCTCCAATTCGTGTTCCTCAGCGCGTGCCGGCGCCCAGCGGCACGCTGACCGGCGTGAGCCAATTGTGGCGGTCGGGCTTCGCTCCGCTGAGGATCGAGAAGAATTCTTCTTGCAGCGCCTTGGTGATCGGGCCGCGCGATCCCTTGCCGACCTTGATTCGGTCGATCGAACGCAGCGGGCTGATCTCCGCCGCGGTGCCCGTGAAAAAGACTTCGTCGGCGATGTACAGCATTTCGCGCGGAATCATCTGCTCGCGGACCTGAATTTTCATTTCCTCGGACAGAGTTATGACGGAGCTGCGCGTAATGCCCGGCAGGACGCTTGCGCCCACCGGAGGCGTGTACAGCACGCCGTCCATGGCGAGAAAAATGTTTTCGCCCGAGCCTTCGCTCACGAAACCGTTCGTGTCCAGCGCAATGCCCTCGGAATATCCGTTCGCGTGAGCTTCCATGTGAATGAGCTGCGAATTCATGTAGTTCGCGGCGGCTTTGGCCATGCTTGGCAGGGTGTTGGGCGCCATGCGGTTCCACGAGCTGACGCAGACGTCGACTCCATTTTCGATGGCTTCGGGGCCCAGGTAGCGTCCCCATTCCCAGCACGCGATGTACACTTCGGTCGGGACGGACAGCCCGCCGACGCCGATATCGCCGTAGCCGCGCAGCGCGATCGGGCGGATGTAACACGAATTCATCTTGTTCACGCGCACGACTTCCGCGGCCGCGTTCGAGAGTTCCTCGGCCGTGAACGGCAGTTCGAGCCGGTAAATCTTCCCGGAATTGACCATGCGCTGCATGTGCTCGCGCACGCGGAAAATGGCGGGCCCGTTCTTGGTTTCGTAGCAGCGCAAACCTTCGAAGACCGCCGAGGCATAGCTGACCACGTGGGAAAGGACGTGAATCTTCGCGTCATCCCATCGGATCAGTTTCCCGTTGTGCCATATTTTTTCTGTCGGCTTCATCGGCATCGTCGTTCTCCACGCTGCATTTCAACGCAAGATTTGAACTGCACTGAAAGTAACTGGCAAAATTATAGCACAGCGGTTCGCATCGTCCGTGGGGCGCAGATGCCTTCCTCCGAGGCCGGCTATGCCAATTTGGTTGGTGCGGTTTTCGTAGCACAGACTTCAGTCTGTGGCACTTCGAGTTGGAGAAAGTCAACTTCCACAGGCTTGAAGCCTGTGCTACTAGTGGTCGATGCGTTCCATCGAGTAGGGTTCCCGGATCGATTGCAGGTTCTTCATGGCGTGGCTGCGCAAATCGCCGTTCACGGTTTCCCAGACGCCCAGCAGGAGAAAGGGAACAACCGCGGCGGCGGCCCAGAGCTTGGCCTGGCGAGGGGCTTTGGATTCCGGCTCCCAGCGGAAGAGCTGCGCCGAGACCGCGAAGGCAATTATGGCGCACCCGCCGAGCGAGGCCAGGTACATTCCGAGATTGGGGAGGTTCGTGTGGTCGATCATCGCACGCTGCAGGCCGCTGACTAGATACGTAGCCGGCAGGAAGACGGCGACCGCCTGGACCGCCCCCGGCAGGAGCGGGAAGGGAATCGTCGCTCCCGAAATAAACAGAAAAACAAACCAGATGATCTGGTTGATGATCTGTGTTTCCTGCATCGTGTTGGTGACGCTGGCCACGATCAGGCCGAGCGAAGCGAAGGTCACGGTTCCGATCGTCACCAGGACGAAAATCGAGAGGATATTGCCGAGCCCAGCCATGTGGAACACCGACCGCGACAGGAAAAACTCGACGGCAATCGTGGGAAGAGTTAAAAAATAATTTGAAACCAGGCTCGAAGCGAGCATCGCGCTCGCGCCCACCGGCGTCACGCGGAACCTGCGCAGGATGCCCTGCTCGCGAAAAGTCACCAGTTGCACGCTCAAGCCCCAGAAGCTGCCCATCACTGTGAGCGCCAGGACTTCGGCCAGCAAATAAGGCACGGCCTGAACTTTGCCCCGCCCGAAAATCCCCGCATAGATGAAGAGGAATGCGAGGGGCATGATCAGGCTGAAGAACAGGAACGCGCGATTGCGCATGGCAAGGCGCATGCGGCTCACCGTGAGCGCCCAGGTGTGGCTCAAGACGTGGCTCAATCGCGCAACCTTCTCCCGGTCAACTCGAGGAAAATGTCTTCGAGCGACGGGGCGGAAATCTCCAGGCTGACCAGTTCGTTGTTCTGTTCTTCCAGATGCTTCACCAGGGCCACGATCGTGCGCGGCACACGGGTCGAGTACAGCAGATAATCATCGGCTTCTGCGCGGCATTCGGTCACGCCTTCGAGGCTGCTCAGCGCGCCATTGGTTTCGGGCTTGGCCATGCGCACGGTGATTCGAGTGACCGCGCCGGAGCGCTGCTTCAGTTCGCGCGGCGTGCCGAGGGCGATGACTTTCCCGTGGTCCACAATCGCGACGCGGTCGCAGAGCTTTTCCGCTTCCTCGATGTAATGCGTCGTCAGCAGGATGGTTTTCTTTTCCTTCTTCAGTTCCTCGATGATGTCGTAGATTTCGCGCCGCACCTGCGGATCAAGACCGGCGGTGGGTTCGTCGAGGAAAACGACGCGCGGGTTGTTCACCAGCGCCATGGCCAGGGCCAGGCGCTGCTTTTGTCCTCCGGAGAGCTGGGAATAGAAGGCGTTGCGCTTTTCTTCGAGGCCGAAGCGCCCGAGCAGCTCCTGCGTGCCACGCCGTTGCGGGTAGAAGCTGCCAAACAGGTCGAGAGCTTCGTGGACGCGCATCTTGTCCGGCAGGGCAGTGGCCTGCAGCGCCGCGCCGATCACGTACTTGAATTCGGCGCCGCTCGTCTGCGGATCGAGCCCGCAAACGCTTACGCTGCCGCCGTCGGGAGTGCGCAGCCCTTCGAGAATCTCGACCGTGCTCGTCTTCCCGGCGCCGTTCGGGCCCAGCAAGCCGAAAACTTCTCCCTCGTTGACGGCAAAGCTCACCCCGCGCAACGCTTCGACGGCGCCGTAACGCTTGGTCAGGTTGCTAACTTCAATCGTAGCCCCACTGAGCATGAGGCTCTATCTATAACACAATCTGCGCGCGCGGCGCGAACCGCCTCGGTATTTGGAAGTGGGTAGTTCCCGTGAATAGAGATCCTCAGGACTTGGCGGAGCGCCGACTTATTCTGGTTGGACCGGCAGCCGGGGAGCCAGTGCGTGCGCCAGGCGTCGTTTCCGTCTACAACTGAGTGCCAATTTCTGAAGCGCGTGCGCGAAGGGCTGCGGCGGCGCAACCTGAGGGCGATCAACTAGCAACTGCTTCCCGCCCTCTGGCCAACGCCGTCCGACCCAAACGCACAACGCAAACGGAACGGTTACATTACTTCTAGAGCTTGCTTGCTTCCTTCAAAATCCAGCTCTAGCAAAACATTGTTGGCGGAAAATGTCTTGCTGTTGTACTCGGACTTGTTCCGCATCGTTTTCCAGTCGCATGGCGCTGTGACCACCGTCTGGCCATCGCGCTCGAAGCTAACCTTGTTTCCTTCGATTAGGACTTCGTATTTGCCAGGCGTCAGGGTTTTCCCATCTACCGTGGCTGTCTTGTCCAGCTCAATGCTTTTCTTTTCCATTTGGGTGTTTGCAGACTTGGGCCGGGCTGATGCGAGCAGAGGTATGGCCAAGAAGGCTACAGCAAAAAGAATGGCACTGCGGGTCACCTTATGAACTAGCATTCGGTTTTCTCTCTTTCTCCAATGAGGATGAAGGTCTCTAGGCGGGCGTGGGGTCCGGCTGGAATAGATAGGACTGCACACTGCGTGGAGAACCCTCACTCAATTGGACGCGCGCCCAAAGCGAACGTAAGCGGAAATCCCGACACCGCGCCAGCCGTGCACACGTTCGCGAGCGAAGCGATGACCCGGAACTTCCGATTTTGAATTCCGACTCGTCCACCGAACGACTCTGCCGCACTCGAGAAAACGAGTTTGCCGCCAAAGTAGACAAAGGCGGGATTGCTGGGCGCCGACAGCTAACTCCCGATAAACGCAGTACCGTAAGCCGGCCCACCAGCCGGGACTCACCTCACCGGCTCTTTTTCTTGTGGGGCGATCCACGACGGCGTGATTTACCCGGACTCCATTCATAATCCCTGAAATTCAAGATTCGCTTTTCCGCCAGCCTCAGGCCTTCCGATTCGAGCAGCTTCCGCTGCAACGAGGCGTGAGGCTCGCGGATGAGCAACCTGCCGCCGGCGCCCACGACGCGATGCCACGGCACTCCGCAACCGCTTGGAGATGCCGCCATGGCGCGTCCGGCAGTTCGCGCTCCGCCGGCGAGGCGCAGGGTTTTGGCGAGCTGGCCGTAGGTCATGACGCGGCCGCGCGGAATTTTCTTCACCAGATCGTATACGGGATTCCAATTCATCGTATTTGTTCTTTCAATAAGCGATTGTAACGGTACTAGTTCAAAGGAACCAGCGGCTTCCACCTTTCGAACTATCGCGCGCCGCGGGCCGTCGGCGCACACTTACCATCTTTAAAGAGAAATTCTGCATCTAAATAATTATGAGCATCAGGTCACGCCGAGATAACTGGCGAGAATGCCGATAACGGGAAGCAATGAGTACTCGAACGGATACGAAGAGCGGTTCGAAGGACGAGCGAGGGGAGTTACTGATACGAGGCAACTTTCCGAACAATTCAACATCTAAATTGACAGGCGTAGTGGAAGAACATTACACTACAAATTAGATGTTGGAGCCGGGAGCGATCTATGGCTTTTCTGCGACGCAAAGGGAACACTTTCTACCTGGTTCATAACGTCCGCGAGGGCGACCGGGTCAAGCAGTTGCACCTGGCCAAGCTCGGGGAGCGTCCCCGCATCACCGATGACGTTGTGAGGCAGGTCTCCCGTTCGTATCCCTTTGTGGACGTCAACTGGAACGAATTGCGCGAGCAGATCAACAACCGAGTAGAGCTGTACGATCCGGAGTCCAACCAGGTTCAGAAGCTCGTTTCCACCTTGCGCAATCTCAACCTCGACCTGGCAGATCTGTTTCCGCCCTTGCTGGACGTATCGCATGCGCCGGAAGCGGGACAAGAAATTATTACGCAGCTCCGTCTGCTGCACTCCACCGTAGGAGTCAAACTCGACCAATTTGATCGAGCCCCGCACCGGGGCGTGTCAGCGGACCGGAAGTTCCGGTAGGAGAATGTTCATGAGCAGCAACCGCCCAGCACAACAACAACTGGACCCCACGCTGAGAAGCGTGGAGTCGCAGGAATTTCAAGCCGCCCTCAAAAGCAAGGTCGTCGGCCAGGAAGAGGGAGTTCGCGCGCTCGTGGACCTGTACCAGGTCTTCTGCGCGGGGATGAGCTCCACCGGACGACCGGTGGGGAACCTGCTGTTCCTGGGGCCGACCGGCTCGGGGAAGACGCGGATCGTGGAAGCGGCGGCGGAGATCCTGTTCGGAGACCCACGCGCGGTGATCAAGGTGGATTGCGCGGAGTTTCAGCACTCGCACGAAATCGCCAAGCTCATCGGCTCGCCTCCAGGCTACCTGGGACACCGGGAGACGCATCCGCTGATCACGCAGGAAGCGCTGGCGCAATATCACAAGGAAGATTTGAAGCTTAGTTTTCTGCTGTTCGACGAGATCGAGAAGGCGTCGGACGCGCTTTGGCAATTGCTGTTGGGCATTCTGGAT
The DNA here is from genome assembly GCA_963833595.1 of uncultured Acidobacteriota bacterium. Taxonomy (GTDB): domain Bacteria; phylum Acidobacteriota; class Terriglobia; order Acidiferrales; family UBA7541; genus Palsa-360. The sequence continues at coordinate 124,064 of CAWHYM010000016.1, forward strand.
AAAGCGACGCTGACCCTGGGAGACAACCGGCGTGTGGACCTGTCGCAGACGATGATCTTTCTGACCTCGAACCTGGGCGGCGGAGAAATCACGGAGTTGATGACGGGCGGCTTGGGATTTGTGCAGCCGGTGGACAAGACCGAGGACCGGCTGGACCACAAGGTGGAGCGGACGGCGCAGGAAGCGGCGAAGAAGAAGTTTTCGCCGGAGTTCATGAACCGGCTGGACAAGGTGGTGGTGTTTCATCCGCTGCGGCACGAGCAGTTGGAGCAGATTTTGGAGATCGAGCTGGGAATGGTGCAGCAGCGAGTGCTGGACACGGGACGAGGCCAGTTCTTGTTCCGAGTGACATCGGCCGCGAGGAGATTTCTGCTGCAGGAAGGTACGGACATCAAGTACGGCGCGCGGCATCTGAAGCGGGCCATTGAGAAATTTGTGGTCTATCCGCTGGCGAACCTTCTGGCGACCGAACAGATTCGCTTCGGCGACATGCTCGTCGTCGATTGGGATGGCAAGTCCGCTCACCTTTCCTTTCAAAAGGAAGGCGAAGGCGCGGTGGTCCCCACACCAGTCAAATCGGCCCGCGGCGCGGCCGCTCAGATGGCGAAGGCGACGGGCGGAAAAGTGATCGAAGCTCCCACTCAGGTCATCGTCCGCGAGGCAAAAGCGCCTGCGGCTCTGCCCTCCGCGGCTCCTCCTCCAGTGGCTTCCAGCCGCAAGAAGGTTGACACGCAGTAGTGAAGTCAAGCGACACAACCCACTGATCTCGATTAGGGCGGCCGCGAATGAATGGCCGCCCTATTTTTGCCTGCATGGGAGTGAAGCGAATCAGTCCACGCTTCGGCCCGTTCGAATGTTTCGCGCGGGGATGTGCTCGGCGGGGCGGCCGGTGGGGAACCTGCTGTCCCTGGGGCCGACAGGGTCGGGGAAGACGCGGATCGTGGAAGCGGCGGCGGAGATTCTGTTCGGAGATCCGCGCGCGGTATGAAGTCTGTTCTACTTACTCCTCACGCCTGCGAGGAATGCGCTTTCGGTTTCCAACGCAACACAGGTTTACGCGCGGCGCCGACTTCGTCAAGGCGTCCAACGCGCGTGGAATGCGGCGCGGTTTTCACAATCTCCGGAGTGGTGGCGGCTTCCTCGGCAATCGAGCGCATCGCGTCCACGAACAGATCGCACTCCTGCTTCGATTCCGATTCGGTCGGCTCAATCATCATCGCGCCCGGCACGATCAGCGGAAATGCTGTCGTGTAGGGATGGAAGCCGTAATCGATCAGGCGCTTGGCGATGTCCATCGTGTTCACGCCATTCTTTTTCTGCCGCGCATCGCTGAAAACCACTTCGTGCATCGAGGGCAAGTTGAACGGCAGGTCGTACACGTCCTCGAGCTTCTTGCGAATGTAGTTCGCGTTCAGGACCGCATCTTCCGTGGCCTGGCGGATGCCCGGTCCGTAGGCCAGCGTGTAGGCGAGCGCTCGCACCAGCACGCCAAAATTGCCGCCGAACGCGCGCACCCTGCCGATCGATTTTGGCTTGTGACTTTCGAGCGCGAGCCGGCCGCCTTTGTCAGCCAGGACAGGAATCGGCAGGTACGGCTCGAGAATTTTCTTGACCATCACCGGGCCCGCGCCCGGACCGCCGCCGCCATGCGGCGTGGAAAACGTCTTGTGCAGGTTGAGGTGCATCACGTCCACGCCAAAATCGCCGGGGCGCGCGACGCCGGCCAGCGCGTTCATGTTCGCGCCGTCCATATAAAGCAGCGCGCCGTGTTCGTGCAGGATTTTGGCGGCCTCGGCGATATTTTGCTCGAACACGCCGAGCGTCGAAGGGTTCGTGACCATCATGGCGGCCACGTCGCTATTCACAATTTCTTTCAGGCGCGCGATGTCGATCTGGCCGCGTTCATCCGAGCGCACGTTTTCGACGTCGTATCCGGCGATCACCGCGGTCGCGGGATTGGTTCCGTGCGCGGAGTCGGGAATCAAAACTTTTTTGCGAGGGCGTCCCTGCGTGTCTTCGAGGTAGGCGCGAATCAGCAGCAAGCCGGTGAGTTCGCCTTGCGCGCCTGCCGCCGGCTCCAGCGTGCCGGTATCCATGCCCGTAATTTCGACGAGGCAATTCAGGAGCAGTTGCAGAATTTTCAAGCAGCCTTGCGAGAGTTCCTGCGGCTGATAGGGGTGTTCCGTGGCGATGCCGTCCAGGCGCGCGACGAATTCGTTTACGCGCGGATTGTATTTCATCGTGCAGGAGCCGAGCGGGTACATCCCGAGATCGATCGCAAAATTCCAGGTGGAGAGCCGCGTGAAGTGGCGGATCACCTCGATTTCGCTGACTTCGGGAAATCCTTCGACGGCCTCGCGAACGTAGTCCGCGCCCAGCGCGGTCCGCGCGTCCACGGCGGGCACGTCGAGCGGAGGCAGCTCGAACCCGCGCTTGCCGGGCGCGGACTCCTCGAAGATCAGACCTTCATTCTGGCTGATGTGGCGTCCCGCTTTTTTGATGCGATTGGTCAATGCCATTTCTTCCTTTTTCATTCAGTCTTGTAGCGCCCGTCCGCCGCGGCGGACGGGCGCTACACATCTCTAAATCGGCTTCGACAAAATATCCCGGATTGCGGCGGCCATGCGCTCGATTTCGGCGCGCGAAACCGTTTCGGTGACGCAGAACAGGCCGCGCTTGGTCAGGTCCGCGAAGTAACTTCCGATGGGCAGCGGCCCGATAATTTTGTGGCGCAGCAGTTCCGCGTTCAGCAGCTTCACGGAACGAGGAAACTCGACGACGAATTCGTTGAAGAATGGGCCGGAAAACGCCCGGCGCACGCCGCGGATTTTTTCCAGCTCTTCGAGCGCGAATCGCGACTTGGCAAGATTCTGGGCCGCGAGTTCCTTCAAGCCCTCCTTGCCGAGCAGGCAGAGGTGAATGTTCACGGCCAGGGCGCAAAGCGCCTGATTGGTGCAGATATTCGACGTGGCCTTTTCGCGGCGAATGTGTTGTTCGCGCGTGGCCAGGGTGAGCACGTAACCGCGCTTTCCGTTACTGTCCACCGTTTCGCCCGCGAGGCGTCCGGGCATCTGCCGCACGAATTTCTCGCGCGTGGCGATCACTCCCGCGTACGGGCCGCCGTAGCTTTGCGGCAGGCCGAAGCTTTGCCCTTCCATCGCGACGATGTCCGCCTCGACGGGAGGCCTCACGGCGCCGAGCGACACGCCTTCGGTGATGGCGACGACGAGCAGCGCGCCTTTCGTGTGCGCGAGAGACGCCAGGCGCGGCACCTGTTCGAGGACTCCAAAAAAATTGGGCGACTGCACGACCACCGCGGCGGTTTCGGAGTTGATCGCGCCTTCCAGGCGATTCGCATCCACCTGGCCCGCGCTGGTAAATCCGATTTCGTCGATGCGCAGGCCGAGATTGCGCGTGTACGTGTCCAGGACCTGGCGATATTCCGGATGCAGCGACCGCGCCACCACGACGCGATGCCGCCCGGTCAGCCGCTCGGCCATGAGCACGGCCTCGGTGGTCGCGGTCGAGCCGTCCCACATGGACGCGTTGGCGACTTCCATCCCGGTGAGCTGGCACATCAGCGTCTGAAACTCGAAGATCGCCTGCAACGTGCCCTGGCTGATTTCTGCTTGATACGGCGTATAGGAGGTGAGGAATTCGCCGCGCTGGATCAGCGAATCCGTGACCACCGAGCGCAAATGGTTGTAGACGCCCGCGCCGAGAAAGCTCGTATAGCCGCAGGAATTTTCCGCCGCGCGCTCGCGGAAATACTCGATGATCTCCTGCTCGGACATCGGCGCGGGGAGGTGCAGCGGGTCTTTCAGCCGGAATGGCTCCGGGATCGACGCGAACAGGGTTTCGATGGACGACGCGCCAATGGCATCGAGCATTTCCCGGCGCTCGGCTGTGCTCTTGGGAAGATAGCGCATTAGGCCGAGGCTTCCTTTTCGGAGATGAACGCCTGGTAGGCGGCGGCGTCCATCAGGCCGGAAACTTCGGCGGGATTGGCGAGCTTGATCTTGATGAGCCACGCGGCGCCGTGCGGATCTGTGTTCAAGGTTTCGGGAGCATTCGAGAGCGCGGCATTGGTTTCGGTCACTTCACCGGATACCGGAGCAAAAATCTCGCTGACCGCCTTGACCGATTCCACAGTGCCGAACACCTGCCCCGTCGTAATCTTCGCGCCAACCGCGGGCAATTCCACGAAAACGACGTCGCCCAGTTCATGCTGCGCGTAGTCCGTGATCCCGATCGTGCCTGTGTTGCCCGACACTTTGATCCACTCGTGTTCCTTGGTGTAGCGGTAGTCGCTTGGGTACATTACGGCTCCTTGAATCTAGTAGGACAGCCACTCTTGGCTGTCCCTTACAGTCTGAGCAAGGTGAAAGCGGACAGCCAAGAGTGGCTGTCCTACTAAAAGATTCTACTTCGTTCGCTTGTAAAACGGCATCGGAACGATTCGCGCGGGGGCCTGATTCGCACGTATCCCGATTGTGATTTCCGTTCCCGGCGCCTTGAATGCCGTTGGAACATAGGCCATGCCGATGTTCTTTTTCAGAAAAGGCGCGGGTGATCCGCTCGTTACCCGGCCGGCTTGTTTGCCGCCAATCGAAACAAGGCAGGCGTCACGCGCGATGAGGCGATCCTGCATCTCGAAGCCCACGAGAGTGCGATCGACTCCTTTTTCTTTTTGCCGGATGAGAATATCGCGCCCGAGAAATTCTCCCTTGGCCGGTTTGCAAATCCAGCCCAGGCCCGCCTCCCACGGCGTCGTCGTATCGTCAATTTCATGGCCGTAGAGGCACATGGAGGCTTCGAGGCGCAAGAGTGTTGCGAGCGCCTAGTCCGCACGGCAGCAATCCTTCCACGGAGCCCGCGTCGAGGAGTTTGGTCCACAGTTTCTCGGAATGTTCCGGCGCGAAATAAATTTCAAAGCCGTCTTCTCCCGTGTACCCGGTGCGCGCGATCAGGCAGTCAACGCCGTCCACTTTCCCGAAAGTAAAATAATAGTAGTGGATCGATTCAAGCGGCACGGCCGTGAAACGTTGCAGGATGCCCAGCGCTTTCGGCCCCTGGATCGCGATCTGCGAATAGCGTTGGCCCGCATTTTCGATTTGCGCGCCCGCGCGATTGTGCGCGCGAATGTGCTCGAAGTCCTGATCCTGATTGCCCGCGTTGACGCACAGAAAGTAGTGCGTATCGGAAATCTTGTGCACGAGCAGGTCATCGACAAACGTGCCTTGCTCGGTCATCAGCCCGGAGTAATGCGCCTGCCCAGCCACGAGTTTAGAAGCGTCGTTGCACGTGACGTGCTGAACGAGTTCGAGCGCGTGCGCCCCGCGAACTTCGATTTCGCCCATGTGGCTGACGTCAAACAGACCGGCCGCCGTGCGCGTCGCCATGTGCTCGGCCACGATGCCCGAATACTCGACGGGCATGTCCCAGCCGCCAAAATTGACCATTTTGGCCTTGAGGCGGCGGTGAACGCCGTTCAACGCGGTCTTGCGAAGTTGTGTAGTGGTCGGAGATGTCACTCGAAATTCTCAGGAACCGCAGCTCAAAAGCGAAACTAACACGCGCCTTTGAAAGGTGTCAAGAAAGGCGGGCGACAAGGTGGTGACTCAGTTTGAAAGGAAGCGTGCCCTCTCCGTCCCGGAGAACACGCGACGGAGAAGCCTCTACAAAACCGTTATGTACGGGCGGCGGCAGGTTTTGTAGAGGCCGCCCTCTTTTCGGGCGGGCATCTTTTCGATCTTTCAATCCAATTTGGGTGATTGCCGGCGAGAAACCACGCAAGGTGCACTAGAGTTGCGCGGCACGGCACATGCTTCTTGTTCTGGCGCGCTGGGCTGGCCTATAGTGTTTTATAGAGGACTTTGCGGCTGGGGCTGTTGTCCCGGCCCTGCGCAAAGACGAAGGAAGAATATGCAAAGCACAATTCTTTGTTCGCAATGCGACCTGCCGGAGGGCACGTGCAAGTGTGACCGCTATTGTTGCTACTGCCAGGGCCAGCAGAGCATCCGCCTATGCATGGACGGCAAATACTACTGCCCGGATTGCCGGGAAGCCTGCGAAATTAGCGTGGCCCAATCGAATGCCCAATCCAATGGCTGACGAGCCTGTGCGCGTCGTGTTTCACCTGGACCAGGATTGGAACCTGGTCAGCGTGTTTTGCTGCGCCGTGGAACATCAGGCGATCCACGCGGGATTTGAGACGGACGCGGGCGCGCAGCTTGCCAGGGCCGCGGGAGACGTTTGCCGCGAAAGCATGTCGCAACTCGGCGGCGCCGGCGCTGGCGTTGACGCAACGCTGGATACGTTTTCCGACCGCATCGAAATTGCGATCCATTGCCGCGGCCAGGTACTGCCCACCATCGGCCTGGAGACGTTTGCGTTTTCCGACGCGCTCACCGGAGGAGCAGGAGGTCTCAACGGCCTGGAATTGCTCTCGCGGGTGGACCGCGTGCTCTACAACGCGGAGGGCGGCGTGGCGAGGACCACGCTGGTCAAGTTCTTGCCCGCCCATCACTGAAATGTTTGCAATGCGGCATTCACGCCTGCTGTCCCGTTTCCCAAAGAATTAGAAACGTTGTCATTCCGAACCCGCTCCTGCGGGTGAGGAATCTCTCTTTGGTTTAAATGCAAAAGCAGGAGAGATTCCTCACCCGCAGGAGCGGGTTCGGAATGACAAAGCGAGGCAGTTTTTCCGCTATCTGCGTACCCCAACACTCTATGAAGGAGTGGAATCTTAATTCTGTTTCAGCAGGACATCGATGGAGCGCATGACTTCGGGCGATTGCCAATCCTGTGGTCCTACGATCTTGCGCGCGAGGCGGCCCTGGCGATCGATCAGATAGGTTTCGGGATACATGGACGTGCCATAATCCGTGGCGGTTTTCTTGGAGGCGTCGCGATAGGTGGGGAAGACCACATGATTGTCCGCTAGAAACTTTTCGTACGCGTCCTTGTCTTCGTCCACGCTAATGCCAAGAACCACTCCGCCTCTTGACGCGATGTTCTGCTGCAAGATGTTGAGCGATTGAGTTTCTTCAAGGCAAGGCGGGCACCACGATGCCCAGAAATTGAGGATGACGACTTTGCCGCGCAGGTCGGACAAATGCGAGGCGCCCGTAATTTGCATGTCAAAATCTTGGGCCTTGCGGCCTGCCAGGCTCGGTTCGCCCTGGCGATAGGACGGGGCCGCAAACACGTAGAGCACCGCCGCCACAAAAACCAACGCGATCGGGCCTAGAATCTTATGCTTCAATGTTTTTTCTCCAGCGCTACTATAATACATTCTTAACCTGGCTTCGCGCGAGCCGATTTGCCGCGCTGACTTGATTTCGATTTGTCTCGCACAATCGACTTGGGAGTTGCCTTATAGGAGGTCCGACCTTTAGGTCGGACAACCAGCGTCGCATGGAGGGGCCTTTAGGCCCTGAAACTAGAGCTTCAGGGGCTAAAGCCCAGGAATGGGCGACCATGGACGTCGGGGCTGAAGCCCCGACCTCCTAAGACGGCCCGCTCAACTCATGAATTCCCATCCAACTGTTTCCGCGATCGTGCCGGCGCGCAACGAAGAAGCGACGATTGCGGCCGCGGTCGAATCGCTGGCTGCGCAGCCCGAAATTAAAGAAATAATTGTCATCGACGATCAGTCGACGGACGGAACGGCCGCTGCACTCCAGCAACTTTCTTCGCAATACGCGCGGTTGCGCGTTCTCGAAACGAGGGAATTGCCCGGGGGATGGGTGGGGAAGAACTACGCGGTATCGCTCGGGGCGGCGCAGGCGACGGGGGATTGGCTGCTGTTCACCGATGCGGATGGCGTGCACCTGCCCGGTTCCACGGCGCGTGCGCTTGCCGATGCGGCGGAGACTGGAGCGGGCCTTGTTTCCTATTCGCCCGAGCAGGAAACGCGCACTTGGTGGGAGAAGGCGTTGATCCCCTTCGTGTACACGCGCCTGGGGCATAAATATTCGTACGCCGAAGTAAATCATCCCGATTCGCATGTCGCGGCGGCCAGCGGACAATATTTGCTCATCCGTCGCGAGGATTATGTGCGGATCGGAGGGCACTCTGCAGTGGCGGGAGAAGTGCTCGAAGACGTGGCCCTGGCGCGGCTCGCAAAGCAAGCGAACGTACGCCTGTACTTTGCTTCGGGAAACGGGATCATGCGCGTGCGAATGTACCGGACATTTGAGGCGATGTGGCAGGGCTGGACGAAGAACTTGTATCCCCTAATCGGAGGGACGACGGGCGGCACGTCCCGAGCCGTGGGGCGGGAGCTTTTTAGGGTCGTGCCGTGGATTCCATTGTTGGTACTTCCGCTGTCTTTGTTGCATCTAATTTGGGGCGTGCTGGGTGTTGCACTGTTGGCGGGGCGGCATGCCGCCTATGCCGCGGACCTGCGGCGAAATCGTTTTCCAGCAGCGCTTGCTTTATACTACTTGCCGGGGGTTGCGCTCTACGCGGCGGCGCTGCTGAATTCGGAATGGCGCTATGCGCGGGGCAGCGTTGCTTGGAAGGGGCGGGATTACCCCGTGAGTCGTGATTCGTGAACCGTGATTCGTGAAAAACTGCCTTCGATCTGCTGGCAGAAATCGCTGACAGCCTCCTTCACTTTATGGTTTATCTGACACGCAAGATCGAGTTTTCGGCGTCGCATCTCTATCACAACCCGGCATTTTCGGCCGAGGAGAACCGGCGCGTCTTCGGGAAGTGCAACAACCCCCACGGACACGGGCACAATTACGTGCTTGAGGTGACGGTGGCGGGCGAGCCGGACCCGGCTACGGGCATGGTGCTCGACCTGAAGGAGCTGAAAGAGATTTTGCAGCGCGAAGTGACCGACCGGATGGATCATCGCTTTCTAAATTACGAGGTTCCTGAACTCGCGGGGCAGATTCCGACGTGCGAGAACATCGCGGCGGTGATCTGGCGGCTGCTGGAACCGAAAATCACGCGCGGACATCTGAATCGCGTGCGCTTGTACGAGACGCCGGACCTGTTCGTCGATTGTTACGGCGAGGGCAACGGCGCGCACACAAATGCAGGAGGCGCGCGATGAAGCTTCATCTGTCGCGACGATACCGGTTTTCGGCGTCGCACCGCCTGCACAGCGCGCAACTTGGCGAGGAAGAGAACCGGCGCGTGTACGGCAAATGCAACAATCCATATGGGCATGGGCACAACTACGTCGTGGAAGTGGCCGTCTCCGGCCCGGTGGATCAGGCCACGGGAATGATCGCGAACCTGGCCGACCTTGACGCTTTTGTCGAAAGCGAAGTGATTGAACCCTTCGACCACAAGTACCTGAACGAAGAACTCACGGAATTTCGCGAAAACGTTCCGACCACGGAAAATATTTGTATCGAGATTTTCAATCGCCTGAGCCGGTTTCCGCGGGCCAGGCTGGAGCGTGTGCGCGTCGAAGAAACCGGGCTGAACAGTTTTGAATACGCAGGAGAGACTGCCGGAGCGACCCATGAGCGATGACAGAAAACGAGTCGAGGAATTGACGCTGACCGAGCCAGGCGGCGCGGAATCTTCCGAATCCATCGCGGATCATATGAGAAGAATATTGCGATCGATCGGAGAGGATCCGGACCGCGACGGCTTGCGGCGCACGCCTGAGCGGTTTGAAAAGGCCTTTCGCTTCCTCACCAGCGGCTACCAGCAGGACCCGGAAAAGCTCCTCAACGGCGCGATGTTCACCGTAAGTTACGACCAGATGGTGCTGGTGAAGGACATTGAGTTTTACAGCTTGTGCGAGCATCACCTGCTGCCATTTTTCGGGAAATGCCACGTCGCGTATATTCCCGACAAGAAAGTGGTCGGCCTGTCGAAAATTCCGCGGCTTGTGAACATGTTCGCGCGCCGGCTGCAGATCCAGGAGCGCCTGACGAATCAAATCGCCAACGCCATCCAGCAGAAAATCGCTCCGCTGGGGGTGGGTGTGGTCATCGAAGGGCGCCATCTCTGCATGGTGATGCGCGGGGTCGAAAAGGAAAGCTCGCAGACGGTGACCAGCGCGATGCTGGGTTCGTTCAAGGATAATCCCAAGACGCGCGAGGAATTTCTGTCCTTAATTCGCGGATAATAAGGGCGCGTTTTCACCGTGTGTCTTCGGTCTATTGTAGCGCCAACCTTCAGGTTGGCATTTTAGAATCAAGACGATGCCCGTCCGCCGCGGCGGAAGGGCGCTACATAAACCAAATCAAATTCTCACTCAGATTCTGAAGGGCCAGGTTCGAATCGGTTTCCACAGAAGAAAAATTTTGCATGTCGCCGTGAGCCTATGTTAGTCTGCTAGGGTCGAAGAGAAGACGAAACGAGAGCAAAATAAAGTGGGTATGGGCGGAGAGGGCGACTTGAGAGAAGCGAAGTCAATGTTGATCGAGCAGTATCGGGCGCATGTGAAGGATACGGGCTCGCCGGAAGTGCAAATTGCATTATTGAGCGAGCGAATCAACTATCTGACGACGCATCTGAAGGCGCACCTCAAGGACCATGCATCGCGACGCGGGTTGATCATGATGGTCAACAAGCGCCGCCGTCTTTTGGATTATCTCAACCGTCGTGACCCGGATCGGTATCGCGAGATTGTCGAACGCCTTAGTTTGCGCAAGTAACGGCTCCTCAGAGGGAGCAGAGTCGCGCCAACAACATCTCCCGACGTTCGCGGAGTTCTGCAAGTTTCCGGCGGCCCGAGGCAAATGTGCCCGGCCGCTTTTTTTGTAGGCAGACTCCGGCCGCCGCTCGCAGTCGTTCATCGGTTTCTCTTCCAAACAAAACGGGAAATGTTTCTCCCGCACTCGAATGGCTTTCCGCACGCGTATGGCCCGATGGTTCGGGACGCGGCGGACAGTCGAAAGGACCTCAGGATATGTCGCAAGCAGCACCCGCTCCCCATCAGGTTACGGTCGAAGTCGGCGGACGTACGCTGACCCTGGAAACCGGGAAAATTGCAAAGCAGGCCAACGGCGCCGTTCTGGCGCGGTATGGCGATACCGTCGTGCTCGTCACGGCGTGCATGGATACCAAAGCGAATGACCGGGATTTTCTTCCCCTCACCGTGGACTATCGCGAATATACGTATTCCGCCGGAAAAATTCCGGGCGGCTTCTTCAAGCGCGAAGGGCGCCCCTCGGAGCGCGAAATTCTTACTTCCCGAATGATTGACCGCCCGCTGCGCCCGTTGTTTCCCGAAGCGTGGCGCAACGAAACGCAAATCGTCGCCATGGTGCTTTCGGCGGACAGCGAAAACGATCCGGACATGATCGGCATCACGGGCGCTTCGGCGGCGGCCTTCATTTCCGACCTGCCGTTCACGACGCCGGTGGCGGCGGTGCGCGTTGGCCTGGTCGATGGCAAGCTGGTCGCCAACCCCACGACCGCCGAACAGAAGACCAGCCTGCTGAACATCGTCGTGGTTGCGACGGAGCAGGCCATCGTGATGATCGAAGCGGGCGCGATTGAAGTCAGCGAAGACACGGTCGCCGACGCGCTCGAATTCGGACACGAACAGATCAAGCACATCATCGCGGCGATCCGCCAATTGCATGACAAGGTCAAGCCGAACAAGGTGACCGTTGCCCGCGTTGCCGTTTGACGAAGCTCTCGCCAAGGAAATCGAACAGAAATACGGCGCGAAGCTCCACGACGCGCTGGACACGAAGAAATACCCGAAGAAGGAAAGCTATCACCTGATCGACGAAGTCAAGAAAGCGATTAAAGAGTCGATTCCGGAAGAGGACGAAGAGAAGCGCGCGCTCGCCATGCGGGCGTTTGAGCGCTTGCGCGAGAATTACTTCCGCGAGGATATCCTGCACCGCAACCGGCGTCCGGATGCTCGCGCGTTCGATGAAATCCGCGACATCACCTGCGAAGTGGGAGTGTTGCCGCGGGCGCACGGCTCGGCGCTCTTCACGCGCGGCGAGACGCAAGCCCTGGCGACGACCACGCTCGGCACCAAGGAAGACAAGCAGCGGCTCGACCTGCTCTTCGAGGAAGAATCGTTCAAGCGCTTCATGCTGCACTACAACTTCCCGCCGTTTTCCGTCGGCGAAGTGAAATTCCTGCGCGGACCGGGACGCCGCGAAATCGGCCACGGCGCGCTTGCCGAACGCGCGTTGCTGAACCTGCTTCCGCCGGAAACCGATTTCCCGTACGCCATGCGGCTCGTTTCCGACATCATGGAATCGAACGGATCGTCGTCGATGGCCACGGTGTGCGGCGGCTCGCTCTCGCTCATGGATGCCGGCGTGCCGATTACCGCGGCGTGCGCGGGCATCGCCATGGGGCTCGTCGTCGAAGGCGACAAACATGCGATCCTCACCGACATCGCGGGCGCGGAAGACCACTACGGCGACATGGATTTCAAGGTTGCCGGAACGCGCACCGGAATCACCGCGCTGCAGATGGACATCAAAGTCGGCGGCATCAGCGTGGGATTGATGCGGCAGGCGCTCGAGCAAGCCAGGCGCGCGCGTTTGCACATTCTGGACATCATGGACCAGACGATTTCATCGGCCCGGCCCAAGATGTCGACCTACGCTCCGCGGCTGCATCAATTGCAAATTCCCACGGACAAGATTCGCGACCTGATCGGCCCGGGCGGAAAGAAAATCCGGTCGATCATCGAAGCTACCGGCGTGAAAATCGACGTCATGGACGACGGCAAGGTGCACGTGTTCGCGAACAGCGGACCGGCCGCCGAAGCGGCGCTCCAGATGATCCGGGACATCACGGCATCCGCCGAAATCGGCAAGACGTACCTCGGCAAAGTGGTGCGGCTGGCGGAATTCGGCGCCTTCGTGGAAATTTTCCCGGGCACCGACGGCCTGCTGCACATCAGCGAAATCGCCGAGCAGCGCCTCCGCGACGTGCGCGACGCGCTGAAGCTGGGCGACCAGGTGCTCGTCAAGGTGCTCGCCATCGAGGGCAACAAGATTCGCCTGTCGCGCAAAGCGGTCCTGCGCGAGCAGCGCGAAAAGCAACAGAAGGAAGCGTCTGCGGGGGGCGGCGGCGAGCAGAGCTAAAGTTGTTATAAGCCGCTCTCCTGAGCGGCTTGAAAAACTTGCTGGAAATCAAACAGGGAGGCGATTCATCGCCTCCCTGTTTTGTTCTTCAGGGGCTTCCTCGCGGGTCAAACCCGGCCACGTTGTCGCGCCAACGGCGCGGAGGATGCCAGCCCGGGGCAACGCCCCGGGGATCGTGCCCACGTATCATCGTCCGCCCTGAAGGGGCGGAGGGAATTCCCTGCGCCCCTTCAGGGCGCACGCCAATCGATCGATGCCGAAACCCAGGGCGTTGCCCTGGGCTAGCATGCTGCGGCGCTCTCAGCGCCGCATTCAGTGCCGGAAGATGTGGATTTAGGTGAGCCTAGGAAAGGTCGAACCGCACAAATTTTCGTTTCTGCTATGTCCCGGCATTTGTGAGATGGCTTTGGGTCACAAGCCACAAATTACGATTCACGAATCACCAGTCACTAATCACGAGTCACATGTTTTCCTACACGCGGCGGATGCGCGCGCCGACAGCGGCGAGTTTTTCCTCGATTCGTTCGTAGCCGCGATCGATGTGATACACGCGGTCGATGACGGTTTCGCCGCGCGCGACGAGCGCGGCCAGCACGAGCGATGCGCTGGCGCGCAGATCCGAGGCGATCACTTCGCTGCCGGAGAGCGTCGTGGGACCGTGAACCACGGCGCGGCGCCCCTCGATGGAAATATTCGCGCCCATGCGAATCATTTCGCTGGCGTGCAGGAAGCGGTTCTCGAAAATCGTCTCCGTAATCACCGACGTTCCTTCGGCCTGAGTTGCCAGCGCCATGAACTGCGCCTGCATGTCCGTGGCGAAGCCGGGATATTCCTCGGTGGTCACGTCGGCGGCGACGAGTTTTTTCGCCCCGCGAACTCGCAACTTGCCTGGACCGGTTTCGCGGATTTCGACTCCGGTTTCGCGCAGCTTGGCGATAACCGAAGCGAGGTGTTCCGGCGCGCAGCCGGTGAGTTCGAGATCTCCGTTGGTGATGGCTCCGGCCACTAGAAAAGTGCCGGCTTCGATGCGGTCCGGGATGATGGTGTGGGTCGCGCCGTGCAGCGTTTCTTTTCCGCGCACGCGAATCGCGGATGTTCCCGCGCCTTCGATGTCCGCTCCCATTTTGATCAGCAGTTCGGCGAGGTCGGTGATTTCCGGTTCGCGCGCCGCATTCTCGATCATGGTTTCGCCCTCGGCGAGGGCCGCCGCCATCAGAATATTTTCGGTTCCGGTGACGGTAATTTTATCGAAGAAAACGTGTCCGCCCGGCAAGCGGCCTCCGCGCGGGGCGCGCGCTTCCACGTAACCGTGGGACATTCCGATTTCGGCGCCCATCTGTTCGAGCGCTTTCAGATGCAGGTCCACCGGGCGCGCGCCGATCGCGCATCCGCCGGGGAGCGAGACGCGCGCGTGGCCGCTGCGCGCAACGAGCGGCCCGAGCGTGAGGATCGAGGCTCGCATCGTTTTCACGAGTTCGTACGGCGCTTCGGCCCCGTTGATTTGTTCCGCCTGAATGATCATCGCCGTGGGCGGAATCTCGGGCGTTTCGACGATAGCGCTCAAATGCGCGAGCAGGCGGCCCATCGTGATGATGTCCCGCACGCGCGGAATGTTCTCGAGTTCCACGCGGTCGCTGGTCAGGAGCGCGGCGGCCATCGCGGGCAGCGCGGCATTTTTCGCGCCGCTGATGCGCACCGACCCTTTCGAGCGGCCTTCCGCCTTCGATCAGGAGTTTATCCATGTGCGTTGTGCGAGCCGTTTGCAATTCTTCTGGTGCGGTTAAGTGCGTTGTGGACATGTTCGTGAGTATCGCGCAACAGGCGTTTTGCCAGCCGCGCGCTTGCTCCTGTCTTTAACATTATGAGCGCTGCGCCCAGATTGTGTCCCGTTTGACGCAGGGCGCGTGTCGATTCGGCCACGCTGGCCCCGGAAGCCTCCATCAGGATCCGCAACCCTCGTGCCTGCAACTTGCGATTCGTCAACGCCACGCCGATCATCCAGTTGTCGTAAACGCGGCCGAGACGAATCATCGTGGTTGTAGAGAGCATGTTGAGGACCAACTTCTGTGCCGTGCCTGCCTTCATTCGCGTCGAGCCCGTGATGACCTCCGGGCCTGTTCGCGTGACGATGCTGATTTGCGCGACTTGTGTAATTGGCGTTCGCGGATTCGATGTGATGCCGATCGTGACCGCGCCTTTTCGTTTCGCGAATTCGAGCGCCCCGAGGACATAGGGCGTTGCGCCGCTTGCCGCGATTCCAACGACGGCGTCCTTGGCATTGAGGCCGCGCGCGGCGAGATCCTTCGCCCCTTTCGCGCGATTGTCCTCGGCGCCTTCGACGGCGTGCGTGAGCGCGCGGCGGCCTCCCGCGATTACCGCTTGGACCATGCGAGGCGCCGTGCCAAACGTCGGCGGAAGTTCCGCGGCGTCGAGAGCCGCGAGTCGCCCGCTGGTTCCGGCGCCAACGTAGAAGAGCCGTCCCCCTTGCTGAAGCGCGCCCGCAATTGCGTCGACTGCCCGCGCAATCGCGGGAAGAGCGCCGGAGACGGCCTTGGCCACGGACGCATCCTCACGATGAATCGCCCGAAGAATCTCGATCGTGGATTTGGCGTCAATCCCCCGCGTGCGCGGATTCCGCTGCTCGGTCGCTTTCGACGTAGTCATTTTTCCGGTGGCGCCGGCGGCGCGAAAACCCCCTCTCCAGCAATCGCAAGGATGGTATTGATTCCTGTCATGTCCCAGGTTTCCCAGGTAGTGGGTCAATTTGCTTACGATCTGAATTTTAGTAGGACAGGCACTCTTGGCTGTCCACTTAAGGCCTGCTCAGACTGTGCGGGACAGCCAAGAGTGCCTGTCCTACTAGGCCGAGCAAGTTAACCTCTACCGATTCTCAAGAAATAAGCCGGGACACTATTTTCGCACGCGCGGGAGCATATTTGGTGCGGCGATTCTGCGGGAATCACTCATTCAGTAAGGGGCAGTAAGGGGGAACCAGTCCCGAGGGGAGTTACTTTGCCGCCGGTGCGAGGCCAAGCGACTCGATCACAGCGTCGTGCACAGCGGGCCGCACGGCCGCAATCTTGTCATTTTCGCGCGTGGGATAGACGCGATTGGTCAGCAAGATGACGAAAAGCTGGCGGTCGGGGTCGATCCAGATCGACGCGCCGGTAAACCCCAAGTGACCGAAGGCGTGTGGTGAAAAATAGCGGCCGCTCGAGGAATTGGGCGTCGGCGACATCCATCCGAGCGTGTGAGCATTGCCTGCCAGCGCCTGCGGGGCGGTGAATTGCGAAATCGTTGCGCGAGTCAGCAGGCGGTGGTAGCCGTAGATTCCGCCGTTCAGTAGCATTTGGCAAAACACCGCGAGATCGGACGCCGTGGTGAACAAGCCGGCGTGCCCGGCGACGCCGCCCATGGCGAACGCGTTTTCGTCGTGCACGGCGCCTTGCACGAGCACCTTGCGATAGGCCGTGTCATATTCGGTGGGAGCGATGCGGCTCAGAAGGCTCTTCGGCGGATTGAACGTGGTGTCCGCCATGTCGAGAGGCGCGAAGATTTGTTCGTGCGCGAGTTGATCCACGGTTTTGCCCGTGGCGCGTTCGAGGATTTCGCCGAGCAGGATGAAGCCGAGATCGGAGTAAATCGTTTTCGTCCCGGGCGCGTATTCGAGAGGCTCGCGGCAAATTGCGGCGATGAACTCGCGCTTGGAATGGAGCGTGAGGAAATAGTCCTTGTGCGCGGGGAGCCCCGAAGAATGCGTCAGTAAATTGCGGACGGTGACAGTCTTGCGCCAATCGGGATTCGGGCCGTCATTCCATTCGGGAATGTAGCGCGCCACGGGCAAGTCGAGCCCGATGCGGCCTGCTTCCACCTGCATGGCGATGAGCGTCGCTGTCACGACAGGCTTGGTCAGCGAAGCGGCATCGTAGATCGTGTCCACGTTGACGGCGGGTGATTTTGCGTCGTACGTTTGCCGGCCGAATTCGTGAACGATCAAATCATCCTTGTAGCCGACTGCCAGCACACCGCCGGGAAACGCGTGATCGGCGACGGCCCGATCGAGCACGTCATATGCGCGCTGTAATTTCGCTTCCGATTGCGCGTCAGCCTCGCGCAATTCCATGGGATGCGCGGTGAGATCGAGTCCCGCGCCGAGTGCGGCAACGCCCGGGATATTGACCGGCAAGCGGCCTCCGACGGCCGTCTGGCCAAAGAGCGCGCGGCCCATTGCCCACTGCGCGACATCGACGGTGCTGAATGCCGCGATCCACGTTTTCGCCGAAGGAAAGCGCTCGGCCAGATAGGGACTGCCAAAGCACGCCACGACCACAGGTTTGCCTGCGGCGAGGAGGCGATCCACAACGGCGGCTTCGTCGTCGGGCAGGCCGATGCTGCCTTTGCGATCGGCGACGCGCACGAAAATCGCGGCAATCGCAACATCGTACGTATCCGGCGGCGGGAAGTTTCACGGTGTCGGCGCGCACAAAGCGCGTGTCCATGCGGACGCTCGCAAGCGAATCGACGCGCCAGCGAATTTCGTTTTCGAGGTTCCCGGCGGGATACGGATCGCTGTCGCCCGAAACGGCGACGAGCAGGACGCGCGACGGCTTCGTCGAGTCGAGCGGAAGAATGTGCTGATCGTCGCGCAGCAGCGTGATGCCGCGGTCGGCGATGTCCAGGGCTGCCTTATCAAATTCGGGCCGGTCAAAATTGCCCGCGAGGGCATCGAGGTCCACGAGCTTCGATTTGTTTAGGCCGAGTTTGGCTTTGGCGCGAAGAACGCGCGTCACGGCTTCGTCAAGGCGCGGCATTGGAATTCGCCCGGACGCCACCGCTTCGTGCACGGCTTGAAGCGCGGCGTCCAGCACCGGCGGAACGAGCAGCACATCGGCGCCCGCGAGGATCGAACGCACCGCAACTTCGCCGGGCGGATAGCGCACTGTCACGCCGCCCATATCGAGCGCGTCAGTCACGACCAGGCCATCGAAACCCATTTGGCCGCGCAGCAGGTCGGTCGTGATTTTGGGAGACATCGTCGCGGGCACATCCGGATCAGGCTCGATTGCGGGAACGGCGAGGTGGCCGGTCATGATGGTACTCACGCCGGCGGCGATGGCGGCGCGAAACGGCGCGAGTTCCACGCGATCCAGATGAGCGCGATCGCTTGTAACGGTTGGGAGATCGAGATGCGAATCCGTGCTCGTATCGCCGTGGCCGGGGAAATGTTTTGCGGTGGCGAGGCCGCCGTTTTCCTCGACGCCGCGCACGAACGCGGCGACAAATTCAGAGACGCGCGCCGGATCTTCGCCGAACGAGCGCGTGTTGATGATGGGATTGTCGGGATTGCTGTTGACGTCGGCGTCGGGCGCGAAAATCCACGGAACGCCGACGGCTCTCGCTTCAAGCGCCGTAATTTTTCCCATCGTGTAGGCGTCTTCGGGGCGGCCAGTGGCGGCAACGGCCATGGCGTGAGGAAACGAAGCGCCTTCTTCGACGCGCATGGACGTGCCGCGCTCGAAATCCGCGGCGACGAGCAGAGGAACTTTAGCGTGGCGTTGCAGCGTGTTGACTAAGACTGCGGTCGGGTACACCTGGCTGCGCGCGATGCCGATCGGCGAGCCTTGCGTCTGGATCGCGAACGAACCAATGTGCTTTTCCTCGACATCGCGGAGAAGATCCTTGTAGTCTTGGCTCTCGGTGGAAAGGAAAGAGCCGTAGGCCCAGACGGCGAAGAGCTGCCCGATTTTTTCATCGAGCGACATGGACTTGAGAGTTTGCGCGACCCAGCGTTCGCCTTCGGAGGAAAGTTCCGCCGGTTTCGGCGCGGCCGGCGCGCGCGGAGATTTTTGTGTGCGGCCCGTGGTAGCCATCAAGATTCTGGCGGGCTCCAAGTAGAGCCCGCACCCGAAGAACGCGAGCAGCAGAAGCCAGCGACTTAATGTTCGCATCGCGCGGATTCCAAGTTGGTCGCCCGCATGCCGCAATCATATATAGCACCCGCGCCAGGGCGTTACAAATGAGTTTGGAACCACGGATGCACACAGATAAACACGGATGAAAACAAAGATGATGGGAACCACAGATAAACACAGATCAACACTGATGAAAAGAACGACCAAAGATTGTTCAGGAAAGAACGCTCGGTTCGCGATACCCCATAGGGCAAAGTGTCCGCGAAGGTTTCACACATCTGTCGATCGGATGTTTTCTCTATTTCGATTTGTCTTATCCGTGTTCATCTGCGTGCATCCGTGGTTCCAAATTCCTTCTTCCGCAGCGTCGCAGCGCTCTCCCGCCGGCCATACGCTGACCGGAATTGACGTGCTCGAAGCGCAAGGCTTCGCTCCGCTGGCCGGGAAGCGCGTTGGACTCATCACCAATCAGACTGGGATCGACCGCAATCGGCGCAGCACGATCGATCTGCTGGCGCACGCGCCGGGCGTGAAACTTGTGGCGCTGTTCAGCCCCGAGCACGGCATCCGCGGCACTCTCGATGCGCGCGTTTCTTCCACGACGGATGAGGCGACGGGCCTGCCCGTCTACAGCCTCTATGGGGAAACCGAGCGGCCGACGGAGGCCATGCTCGCGGGTCTCGATGCGCTTGTGTTCGATGTTCAGGATGCCGGCGTGCGCTTCTACACTTACATCACGACGATGGGATACGCGATGGAAACCGCGGCGGCGCACCACGTCGCGTTTTACGTTCTCGATCGCCCCGATCCGCTGGGAGGAGAGCGCATCGAAGGCCCCATGCTCGATCGTGACCGCACGAATTTTGTCGGCTATTTTCCGATGCCTGTGCGTATGGCGATGACGCTCGGCGAAATGGCGCAGATGTTCAACGCCGAAAACAATATTGGCTGCGACCTCCACATTATTCGCATGCAAAATTGGCAGCGCCGATTTTGGTTTAGCGATACCGGGCTGCCGTGGGTGAATCCCTCTCCCAACCTGCGTTCCCCTGAGGCGGGGATTCTGTATCCCGGCTTGGAAATTCTGCAGGCGGGCGGCGTTTCGGTGGGGCGCGGGACCACGCGGCCTTTCGAGCTGCTGGGCGCGCCATGGATTCGCGGCGAGGAACTCGCGGTCTACTTGAATCGACGCGCGATTCCTGGCGTGCGATTTGAGCCGGAGAAATTTACGCCGGATTCCGGTTTGTATAAAGGCGAGTTGTGCGATGGGGTGAGGGTTGTGCTGACAGATCGCGATGCGCTGCAAGCGATGCGCATGGGGATTGAAATTGCTTCAGCACTCGGCAAGTTTTATCCCGGCAAATTTGAAACGGCAAAAATGATTCTCCTGGTGGGAAATGCAGCGACCATCAAGCAGACTTGTGGAGGGCAGAGATCCTGCCGCGATTGTGGCGAGCTGGAGCAAGGACCTCGAAGCGTTTCGCAAAGTGCGCGCGAAATACTTGCTGTATCGGTGAGGCGCGGGCAAAGAGGCAGGGATGCAGGTAGCGACTCAGGTTTGATCATGAATATGCCCGTTCCGTCCCGAAAAACACGGGACGGAACGGCCTCTACAAAACCGTCCTGCCTTGTTGGTAGTAGGTTTTGTAGAGGCCGCCCGTTTTAAGGGCGGGCAGCCGTTTGCTCCGTCCGGCACCAACCTGAGTCACTACCGGGAAGCAAGGAGGCGGGGAAGGAGAATCATTTCCATGGTAAATTGCGGGGCATGAAGATTTGTTCGTTATTGCCTTCTGCCACTGAGATTTTGTTTGCCCTGGGACTTGGCGACCAGGTTGCTGGGGTCAGCCACGAGTGCGATTTCCCGCCGGAGGCACGAAACAAGCCTGTCCTCATCAAGTCGCGCATTTCACATACGGAGAGCGCAGCGGCGATTGACCGGCAGGTGCGAGAATTTCTCGAACGGGGCGAGAGCCTCTACAGTGTTGATTTTGAACTATTGCGCGCGATCGAACCCGACATCATCGTCACGCAGGACCTTTGCCACGTGTGCGCCGCCACGCCGGACGATCTGGGCGCGGCACTTGCGCATCTCGAACGCCAGCCGCGAGTTGTGACGCTCAATCCTCATTCTCTCGCGGATGTGTGCGCGGATATCCGCGCAGTGGGCGAAGCGACGGGACGCGCGGAACTAGCGAACGCTCTTGTGGCCGAATTTGAAAGAGGCATCGCAAACGTCGAACGCTCCGTTGCCGGGCTCGATCGGCCGCGCGTCCTCTGTCTCGAATGGCTCGATCCGCCGTACGTGGCGGGGCACTGGGTGCCGGAAATGGTGGAGCGCGCGGGCGGGGTCGATGTTCTAGGGCGCCAGGGAAAGCCGTCCTTTCGCGTGGATTGGGAAACTGCGCTTGCGGCGCGGCCCGAAGTGATCGTCGTCATGCCGTGCGGTTATAGCCTTGCAGCCGCGGAGGCGGAATTTCGCAATCTGCCGCTGCCGCATGGATGGAATGATTTGCCGGCCGCGCGAGATGGCCGCGTTTTTGTCGTCGAGGCTTCGGGCTATTTCTCGCGGCCTGGGCCGCGCCTGGCCACCGGGTTAGCGGTTCTCGCTGGCGCGATCCACTCGGGGAAGCAGAATCGCCCTACGCCGTTCGAATCAGGTGCGCTGCTCGCTTGCGTTGCCGCCGCCGACTGATCGTTTCGAACGAACTACGAATTCGCAGGAAGTCTTCCCCGCCAATGCTGATAAAAAATCAGCCCCCTAAAAAATCAATACGAGACCAATAGACGAACGAAAGGAGCGTGCGAGTCACAGAGTGACGGTCAGCGCCGCTGCGCCCGCCAGAAACGCCGCTGGCACTCACGGATACCCCCAGCAGCGATAGGGACGCTCAAGTCTTGGCTCTGCGCGTCGCATTCGGATCATCGCTGCGATCGCGAATCCCTAAAAAAACCACGGAACAAATAAAAACAGGGAAGTAAGTTGTTCGAACGTGTTCATCTCGTTTCCTTTGCCGCGGCCGGCGCTTCGGTTGCGAGACTCACGAGCGCGCCTGTCAGGAAAGTGATGGCCGCGCTGAGCGGAACGTACCAGGTCCACAACAGCGGCGTACGAAAGTGGACGTAGAGAATTGCCGCGAGTCCCACGAACATGCCGGTGAGGACACCGGGAGCCGTTGCTCGCGGAAACAGAAAGGAGAGGAGGAAAAGTCCGAGCAGGCTTCCGAGAGTGATGGCGGCGATGGTCAATCCCGCTTCGAGCATCGGTCCCCATTGCACCGTGCCAAGGACTGCAAGCGCAATTCCCCAAACCAGCGTCATCCATCGCGAACGGCGCAGCAGACGTTCGGGATTTTCTTCTAAGTCTCGCAGGCCGCGCAGGTGCTGAAAATCGACCACGCTCGACGCGGCCAGCGAATTGAGCGAGCCGCTGGCGTTGGACATCGCGACGGCAATGATGGCGGCGATGATCGCGCCGCGCGCGCCGCGCGGCATGGCGGTAACGATGAAGTCGGGGAAAACAGAATCGTAACTGTGGCCGGCAATCACGGCAGGCGCGCCGTGCCACGCATAGAGCATCACTCCCAGCACCAGAAACAACGCGAATTGCAGAAGAATAATCACGCCACTGGCGAGCAGCGCGAGTTTGCTCTCGCGTTCGGACTTGGCGGCAAGGAGCCGCTGCACGATGGTCTGATCCGTGCCGTGGCTTCCCATCGTGAAGAACGTGCCTCCAATTACTCCGGACCAAAACGTGTAGAGCTTGGCGGGATTCGTCATGCTGAAAGAGAAATCGAAGATTCGAAATTTATGTGCCGGGGCGGCTGCATGAACGATCGTTTCCCATCCTCCGGGAATCCGGTGCAGCAGCAAGAAAAATGCGACTAGCGAACCCGAGATGTACAGAATGAATTGCACGACGTCGGTCCAGATCACGGCCTTCATGCCGCCTTCAAATGTGTAGATCAAGCACGAGAGTCATGATCAGCAGGATGGAAGTGCGCTGCCCGGTGCCCAGAGCAGCCGTGACGACCAGCGCGATGGCCGCGATGCGCACACCTTCGGCGAGAACGCGGGTCACGAGAAATGTGGACGCCGCGACCGCCTTTACCTTTGCGCCAAACCGCCTTTCCATCAGTTGGTAGGCCGTATAATATTCTCCGCGGAAGTAGTGAGGAAGAAATAACAGGACGATCGCCACGCGGCCGACCAAATACCCGAACACGAATTGCAGGAACGTGAGATTTCCTGCAAAGGCCAGCGCTGGCGTACCGACGATCGTGAGCGTTGAGGTTTCCGTGGCGACAATCGACAGGGCCAGCGCCCACCAGGGCGCCGTGCGTCCGCCCAGAAAATAATCGCGGACGGTGCTCTGACCCCGCCGGAACGCGATGCCGAACAGAGTGATACCGGCCAGGTAGGCGACGATGACGGCAAGGTCCAGAGAGGTCAGGCGCATGTTGAGGGCGTCGCGATGATAGGTGCGCATCCGGGCGGCGTCAAGCGCGCGGCCTGCCTTTCGCCGACGACTTGAGCAGCAATGAGGTGCCATGGGCTACTCGCTAGGTTTTGACGGTGGCGGGACAAAGACGGACTGCGTTTTGCTCGACGCGAACGGCGCCGTCATTGGCGAAGGACATGGCGGGCCGGCGAACCCCTTGCGATCCGGATACGACGGCGCGTTTTCATCGCTTCGCGAAGCCGCCGCGGGGGCTATCGCAGCCGCAAGAATTCGTTCGGCTGCCGTCACTGGCGTCTGCGCAGGGCTCGCGGGCGCTGGCCGTCGAAGCGTGGTGCGCCGCATAATGGTATTTCTAGCGCAAGAATTCCCCGTCGCCCTGGCGCAGGTCGCTACCGATTACGAAATTGCGCTGGAGGCGGCTGCCGGCTCGGGACCCGGCGTCGTACTGATCGCAGGCACGGGATCGGTGGCGTACGGACGCAACGCCGCTGGTGAAACCGCGCGCGCGGGCGGCTACGGACCGTGGATTGGCGACGAAGGCAGCGCGTTTGAGATCGGGCGGCGAGCCGTCTCCGCCGTGGCCCGCACTCGCGATACGGACGCGCCCGTCACCGTGCTGACGGAGATGATTCCGGCCGCTTTGGATTGCCCGGACTGGGACGATTTGATGTTGCGGATCATGAAGAATCCGGATGACGTTTTTCCGAAATTATTTCCGGTCGTGGCGGCCGCGGCAAATTCCGAGGACAGCGCAGCCAAGGAAATTATGTTTACGTCGGCGATCGGCCTGGGAAACCTGGCCATGATCGTGATCCGCCGCCTGGGAATGAAGGGCCAGCAATTTCCGCTCGTGAAATGCGGCGGCGTGTTTGGCCCCAGCCGGATGCTGGACTCGTTGTTGGACTCCGTGCTCGCGAGCGGCGCTCTGCACGCGAAAATATCGCGTCTCGAAATTTCTCCGGCGATCGGTGCGGCGCGCATGGCCGCGCGGCTTTCCGAATCGCCCTCGCAAGCCGCGTCCCATGACGCTTGAAGACCGCACCGAAGCGCAGGCCGCGCGCACGGCGGCCGTCGAAGCGATCCCCGCGCTGCTCGCATCGGGCAGCGAGGACGTGCTTCGCTCCTTGATCGACAATCCGGCGTTCGACGAGACGCACGTGTGTCTCTTGCTTGAGCGGAAAGATCTCTCGGGTTTACTGCTTGAGGAAATCAGCAAGCGCAAGACGTGGCGCGCGAACTATCGCGTACGGCTTGGCCTTGCGGCGCATCCGCACACGCCGCGCCTCATCGCCATGCGCCTGATGCGCGAGTTGCACTTGATGGACCTGGTGCGGATCAGCCTCTTGCCTGCTTCTTCCATGGAACTCCGGCGCCTGGCGGACGAGCGCGTCCTGACACAATTGCCGCAATTGCCCCTGGGGCAGAAATTAATGCTGGCGCGCCGCGGATCGACGCGCATCGCGGCGGGACTCGTCGCACATGGGCCGGAACAAGTGGCGCGCGTCGCCCTGGACAATTCGTTTCTGACCGAGTCGCAATTGCTGAAGACTCTCGCCAAGGAAGCGCTTCCAGCGCGGATTGTTGCTGCTGTGGCGAGACACGACAAATGGTCGAAGCTGGTCAACATCCGCGTGGCGTTGCTGCGCCATCCCCACGCGCCTCCGGACCGCGTGCCGGCGCTCGTGTCCGGCTTGCCGCGCCGCGAGATCGAAGATTTGCTTGAGCTTTCGCGGCTTCCGGAATATGTGCGCGTTCACTTGCGCGAGGAACTCACACACAGGAAAGAAATCGATGAACGCGAATTGCGCTAGCGCCGGCGTCTCACCCGATCAAGATTGGCGTGAGAAATAATGGCCAGCGATGAGACAATTCAGATCCACATGAACATTCCAACCAGTCCTATCCGAAACTTGACACTCTGCCGCTCGGAACATAGCATCCTGCGTAGGAGCGAGAGATGACCACTCAGCCTATGGATGAAGTGACCACCAAAACCGAGCGCCGCCATTTCCAGCGCAGAAAATTCCGCGGAACGCTGGAAATGGAATGGGGGTCCGCCACGCTGACCGCAGATGTCCGGGACATCGGGCCTCGAGGTCTTTTTGTCGAGTTGATGCCCCCGCTTTGGGTCGGGGCGAGGTTCCGCGCGCGACTGATCTTGAATCCCGTCCTTTTATTGGATTGCACCGTCGCCAGGGTTGAGCCAGGGATGGGTATTGCCGTCGTTTTTGAAGTTGCAGAGGAAAGTGGCAAGGCGCAGCTCGAAGCGCTCTTGGTGAGTTTATCTCCGGCATGACACGGTGTCTCGATTGCGGCTCCCATCGCATTGCCGATCAGTGCCCCGCGTGCGGACTGACTTCGGCCGCTGCTGAGCTGGTGGTGCGGCGGCGCCTCGTGCGGCGGACGGCTTTTTTTCTTGTGGGCATCATCGTCTTTGTGGCCGCGAGCCAGATATTTCCCGCTCTCGAGCTCGATTCCATCCAGATTTTTGGCGGCATTGTTTTTTTCCTCACTCTCGCGCTCGGCTATTGGATCGACTATCGCGCCCGAAAGCATCAGGAAGTCGAGGTCATGAAGCGGATCTATTTCGGCATGATTCCCGTGCCGTGGATTTTCGCGGGACTTCTTTTTCTGAACGGAAAGCTGGACACTTCGCGCCCCATTCGCGTTCCCGCAACAGTCGTCGGAAAATTTGCCACGGGTGCATTTCCGCGCAGCCGGCGCCTGATTGTTACCTCCTGGCGAATGGGGCGTCGCTTTGAACATATTGCCGTGGATCAGAATGACTTCGATCGCTTTCAGAAGGGAGACGACATTTTCGTTCAAGCGCAGAAGGGCGCTGCAGGTATTCCCTGGGTCTACGGAGTTTTTCGTCAGTAATCGATTTTGCGCGGATTAGATCGTGGGTAATGGGCCACATTCCGGCAAGAGCTGCGTTTATCAGAATCTGGGCTACTCGGTAGCTGGTTCCGCGGGATCGCAGTATTGGCTGGGAAAACCCCAGCTTGATTGAGCGGAATGGCAGCGGTAAACTAAACGCCCAGCCTGTAGGAATTCCCATTTTGGAGGAAGATTGATGAAACAGGTTTCCCATGTGCTCCAATTCCTTTTCGTGGCGTTCTTGAGCATACTCTTGACGATTCCGCAGAATGCATTTGCACAGAATCACGTCGTTTCCCCCTCGGATATTCAGAAAGATGTCGCGGCTGCTTCGGCCTCTCGCCAAAAAGAAGTGGCGCAATTGGAGAGTTTTTTTTCTTCCCCGCAGGCTCAACGGGCGATGAAATCTTCGCACATCTCTTACCAGCAGGTGGACAATGCTGTTCAACAACTTAGTAGTGATGACTTGGCGCGGTTGTCGGCTCGTTCGGAAACCGCTCAGAAGGATTTTGCTGCTGGCAATATTTCAAACCGCGACCTACTCATCATTGTTTTAGGTCTCCTGGCCCTTATCTTGATTATTGTCGCCGTTCACTAAAGTCATGAAATTCCTCGTTATTTTCGGTCTGTTGCTGGTTTCCGCAGTGGGTGCAGGGCTCCCGCTTGCTGCGGAAACCCCTGCTATCTGGATCGATGTCCCCTTCGTTCCACAAGTAAGAGATGGGTGCGGTTCGGCCTCAATTTCCATGGTGCTTCAATATTGGGCCAATAGGAACGGACAGCCGTCTCCGGATTTCGCGGACCCTGAAAAGATACAGGTGGCCCTGTTCTCTCCCGCAGAGGGCGGCATTGCCGCTAGCCGCATGGAGGCGTATTTTCAGGAATCTGGATATCGCACCTTCGCCTTTCGAGGAGAGTGGAGTGATCTGAAGCACCATCTGGAGCAAGGACGGCCCCTGATCGTCAGCCTGAAGGGCAGCGGGCCGTACGGGCCTCTCCATTATGTTGTCGTCGTGGGAATCGATTCCCAACGAGGCTATCTCTTTGTCAATGACCCCGCCCAGCAGAAGATGCTCCGCATCTCGCGCCAGGGATTCGAATCGGAATGGAGTCCCGTGCATCATTGGGCTCTCCTGGCGGTGCCGCGGACAGGCAATTGATTTTCCCTCTGCTGCTCGCCCTTCTGCCCTTTTCATCGGGTTACGCAGTCTCACAGGCAGCTCCTTCCTCGACGGACAGACTTTCCGAAGTACGACAGTTGTACGAGGCCGGACGCTGGAACGACGTCGTGCAAGCCGTACCAGAATCACCCAATGTGGAGGCTGATCTACAGTTCTATCGGGGTTTGGCCCTCGCGCAAATGAAGCGTTGGGAGGAGGCCGAGAAGACGTTCGAGGCGGGCCTCCTGCGCCACCCGCGTGACGCCCGCTTCCTGGTCGAACTCGCGGGAATCGCTTATCGCGAAAAGCGGTTTGCGACGGCCAAGCGGTATTTGCGTCGCTCGCTGGCCATCCATCCTGATGACGACTATGCGAACAATTTCTTGGCTTCGATTTATTTCCTCCAGGACAACTTCGAAGCCGCACTGAAATACTGGAACCGCGCCAGCAAGCCGAAACTCTCGGACCTTGCCTTCGAGCCCCGGCCAAAGTTGAGCCCTCTTCTTCTTGACCGCGCCTTTGCGTTTTCTCGCGGCAGCACATGGAGCCGCGATCAATTCTTGAAGACGGAAGCGCTACTCGAGAGCCTTAATCTTTTTCCTCGCATGCGATTTGATCTGGAAGCGCAGCCGGACGGTTCCTTTGACTTGAAATTCCATGGCAGTGAAAGGAATGCCTCGGGCACCACGAAATGGGATGGACTGCTTTCGCTGCTGCGAGGCTTGCCCTATCAATCGGTCTATCCGGAATTCTACGATCTTGGCGGTAAGGGATTGAATTGGCGGTCGCTGGTGCGCTGGGATGACGAAAAGCGCCGTGTCTCCACCGAAATTGCCGCACCGATCGGAGAAAACCCGGCCATGCGCTACCGGGTTTATCTCCAGGGACTAAATGAGAATTGGAACCTTACCAACACAATTGCCCCTGCCACCCTTGCGGGGGTGAATCTCGAAAAGGCCGTTGCTGGCGCCGAGATTCAAAACATCGTGAGCGGGCGCTGGCAGTGGGACGCCGGCGCCGAGTACTCGTATCGGAAATTTCGAAACTCGCTGGGCATTCCCGCGCAGGCCGCTCCACTCTTCACAAACGGCTCGGCAATCGCGGTTCGGTCCACGATCCAGCGTTCCCTCGTCCGGTTTCCCGAGGCCAGGTTCACACTCGATTCCAGCGCGACGGGAGAAATCGGAACCTTTTTCGGGGGGCCTCTCAACAGGTACGCCCGCATCCAGGGTTCGCTTCAGGCGCATTGGCTCCCGGAATCGCGCGGAGACGATTTCGAAACGCAGTTTAGCCTGCGTGCGGGTCGCACATTCGGAAATGTGCCTTTTGACGAGCTGTTTATGCTTGGTTTCGATCGCGATAATGATCTCTGGATGCGAGGGCACCCTGGGCTGCGCGATGGGGAGAAGGGAAATGCTCCGCTCGGGCGGAACTACGTGCTCGTGAACGCGGAGACGGACAAAATCGTTTATAGGGGAACCTTTTTCACTGTGAAGGCGGGGCCTTTCCTCGATAGCGGCGATATTTACGATCCGTCCGGATACTTCGGGTCATCCAGATGGTTGTGGGATACCGGGATACAAGCAAAATTTCGTGTCCTCGGCAGTTTTGAGTTTGTGCTGGGTTACGGCAAGGACTTGCGCTCCGGCCAGAATTCCTTTTTCACAACGGTTTCCCGGTGACAACCTGAAGGAACCAGCTGCATTCTTCGATGTACCGCGTTCGCTAGAAGCCAAGCCCCAAGAAGTTCTCTTCTCGGAAATTGCACCGCTACTATCCCTGGAAACGTCCAGGCGCTCTACCCGGCGCCCGAGTAAGTCTTGCGGCGGAGAAATTCGCCGGCGCCGGGGCGGCCGGTAAAGTTTCCGTTGTCGATGATGACGCGGCCGCGGGAGAGCACGGTCTTCGTCACTCCCTTCACGCGCATTCCCTCGAACATGGAGTAGTCGACGCGCATGTGGTGCGTTTTGGCGCTGATCACTTGCTCCGCATTGGGATCGAAAATCACGATGTCCGCGTCCGAGCCGATGGCGATCGTGCCTTTGCGCGGGTACAGGCCGAACAGTTTTGCCGGGGCGGTGGAAACGAGCTGCACGAATCGGTTGGCCGAGAATTTTCCGCCGTGCACGCCGCCGGAATAAATCAGGCTGAGGCGGTGCTCGACGCCCGGTCCGCCGTTCGGAATTTTCGTGAAATCATTTTTGCCCATTTCTTTTTGTTCCTTGAAACAGAAAGGGCAATGATCGGTCGAGACGACTTGCAGCGTGTCGCGCGCGAGGCCCTGCCAGAGTTTTTCCTGATTCCATTTTTCGCGCAGCGGCGGAGTGAACACGTATTTCGCGCCCTCGAAGCCGGGGACGTCCATATTTTCGAGGGAGAGGTGAAGATATTGCGGACACGTTTCCGCGTAGGCGGGCAGGCCGCGATCGCGCGCCTCGCGCACTTTTTCGAGCGCGTCGTTGCAGGAAAGATGCACGATGTACACGGGCGCGCCGGCCATTTCGGCGAGCGCGATGGCGCGCGACGTCGCTTCGCCTTCGGCGGTGGTGGGCCGCGTGAGCGCGTGATATTTCGGCGCGGTTTTTCCCTCGGCCAGAGCGCGCTGCACCAGCACGTCAATCGCGCCGCCATTTTCCGCGTGCATGCAGATCATGCCGCCGTGCTTGGCGGCCTGCAGCATGGCGCGGAAGATCGTGGCGTCGTCCAGCATGAACACGCCGGGATAGGCCATGAAAAGTTTGAAGGAAGAAACGCCTTCGCGGACCAGCGCGCCCATTTCTTCCAGCTGCGAGTCGCCAAGCTCCGTGATGATGCAGTGGAACGCGTAATCGGCCACGGCCTTGCCTTCGGCTTTTTTCATCCACGTGTCGAAGGCGTGGCGCAAGCGACTGGCCTTTGTACTGAATCGCGAAATCGATCAGCGTCGTCGTGCCGCCAAAGGCCGCGGCGCGCGTGCCGGTTTCAAAATCGTCGGCGCTGGTGGTGCCGCCGAACGGCATGTCCAGATGCGTGTGCACGTCGATCCCGCCGGGAATGACGATGCAGCCCGTCGGCGTCGATGAATTTGCGCGGCGTTCTCGACGGGGAGATCCTTGCCGATGGTCGCAATCTGTCCGCTCGTGATGCCGATGTCGGCCGCATACGTATCCGTGGCGGTGACAATCGTGCCGTTGCGAATGATTGTGTCGAACCCCATGGTTCCCCCAATGCCGCCGGATTGAAGACAACGGCATCTTAGGCTATGCATGGAATTGGGGGCAAGCAATCCAGTAGCACAGGCTTCAGCCTGTGGGTTTTGGTTGCAGCAAGGACGACTGTGCTCTGACCAAACCCCACAGGCTGAAGCCTGTGCTACTTGCGGCTTTTGCCGCATGCCTGCAAATTCGCCTGCGGGTGCTCTTGTCAGCGATGCTAGAATGGCGCTGGAAGTCTGGCCCCGACGCCCGGTGGGAAAATATATCCACCGGGTTGCGTGTTTCAGGGGAGACCACGGACTCGAGGTGAGCGCATGCCCCTTCGCGAAACCGCGCCGAAATTGACCCCCGAGCAATACGAAGAGAATTTTGCGGACATCACGCCGCCGATGAACGCGCGGCAGGCGGCCATCGAGGCATCGCGCTGCCTCTATTGTTTCGATGCGCCTTGCACGCATGGCGTGTCCCACGCGGATCGATGTTCCCGGCTTCATCAAGCGCATCATGACGGGGAATATGCGCGGCGCGGCGCGCGTGATCCTCGAAGCGAATATTCTCGGCGAAAGCTGCGGGCGCGTTTGCCCCACCGAAGTGCTGTGCGAAGGCGCATGCGTCATGATCGAGAAGGGCGAGAAGGCGATCGAGATCGGCAGGCTGCAGCGATTCGCCGTGGACCATGTGCTGGACCGCAAGATTCAGCTGTTCCAGGCGGGCACGCCGAATGGGCGCCGCGTGGCCTGCATCGGCTCGGGCCCCGCGTCGCTTGGCGTGCGCGGCGCATCTTGCGCGAAAGGGCTACGCGCGTGACGGTGTTTCGATCGCGGCGAGAACTTCCCGGTGGATTGAGCACCTACGGCATCGCGGCTTACAAAACGCGCGTCTCCGATTCGTTGCGCGAAGTGGACATGGTGAAATCGCTGGGCGTTGAATTCCGCCAGAAAGTGGAAATCGGACGCGACATAAGCTTCGAGCAGCTCGAAAAGGATTTCGACGCCATCTTTATCGGAGTTGGCCTCGGCGAAACTTGGGCCATGGATATTCCCGGCGAGGATCTGGACGGAGTATGCGGCGCGCTTGAATTTATCGAGCCCACGAAAGTCGCTGCCATTTTCGCGTGTCGCCATCGGCCGGCGCAGTTGCCTGCATCGGCGCGGGAAACACCGCGATTGATGTGGTCACCGCCGCGCGCCGCCTTGGCGCGGAGGCCGTGTACCTCGTCTACCGGCGGAGCGAGCAGGAAATGTCGGCGTTCCGCTATGAATACGATCTGGCGAAAAAAGACGGCGTGAATTTTCTGTGGCAGACGCAACCGGTGCGCATCCTCGGTTCGGGCGGCGTGGTGACCGGACTCGAATGTGTGCGCACGCGCCTGGGCGAGCCCGATGCGCGAGGAAAGCGCGCTCCGGAGACGATTCCCAACAGCACATTCACGATCGAAGTGGATATGGTCGTCCGCGCCGTCGGGCAGAAACACGTGACGGATTTTTTGCGCGCCATCAAAGGAATCGAAATTCGCAAGAACGGCACCGTGGTGACGGACGCGCAGCACCGGACCGGCAATCCAAAATATTTTGCGGGCGGCGATTGCGTGAACGGCGGCAGGGAAGTTGTGGACGCCGTCGCGGAAGGCATGGCGGCGGGGCGGGGAATCGATGCGTGGCTTGGCGCGGCGGCGGGTGACCGGCGCAGGGAGAATTAGCTTCCCATGGAAATTCCCGGATCGCTCAGCGAACGGTTTCCGTTTCTCGATGCGCTCGAGGAAGACTGGGAACCGGTTTCGCGCACAGCGTTTTTTGGCTGGCTCGCCTTCTACGCCGTGCTGATCGGAAATGCGCTCTTGGGCGGCCACTTGTTTCAATGGTTCGATCTCGTTTTCATTCCGATTCATGAAGGCGGCCATTTGCTCTTCCGACTTTTCGGCGAATGGATCATGGTGGCCGGAGGGACTTTCCTGCAGTTGTTCGTCCCTTTCGCACTGGCGGCCTATTTCGCGTTCCGGCGCCAGGCGCCCGGCACGGCCTTTTGCGCATTCTTTTTCTTCGAGCAGTTCCTTCCGATCTCGATCTACATGGCCGACGCACGCAGCCAGTCTCTCCCTCTGCTGACCGTAGGCGACTCGGAAGACGTCATTCACGATTGGTTTTACTTGTTCTCGCATGCGGGATTGCTGCAGCACGACACGCAAATCGGCGCCACCTTTCGTCTCTTGGGCTGGCTTGGAATGTTCGCCACAGTTGCCTGGTTTTCCTGGCGTTCCTGGCAGGAGAATTGAAACCACAGATGAACACAGATAAACACTGATGAATAAAGAAATGCAGAACGAGGAAGAATTGGAAAGTGCTCCCAAACCGGTAATTTACCCTGAGCAGGATTTGACCCAGAAAATCCTTGAGGGGGCATTCGCGGTTCACAATACTCTGGGTTGTGGTTTTCTAGAGAAAGTGTATTCGAATGCCCTCTTTTTCGAACTGCGAAACATGGGGCTACACTGTGAGCAGGAAGTCCCTTTCAAGGTCAAATACAAAGATGTAGTGGTCGGAGACTATTGCGCGGATTTAATTATTGAGAAGCGTGTGCTAGTCGAGTTGAAAGCTTGCACAGGTCTGGATTCCGTGCATGAAGCGCAAATCCTAAATTATTTGAAGGCGAGCAGGATTCAAGTCGGTTTGCTGCTGAATTTCGGCAAGCCAAAGTTACAGTACCGAAGATTTGTTCGGTAAACTGTTTAAGGTTTTTATCAGTGTGTATCTGTGTTCATCTGTGGTTCCACCGTTTTTCGAGAGGTGAAACATGTCTGACCTGCGCGTAAACTTCTGCGGCATCGAATCGCCTAACCCGTTCTGGCTTGCGTCCGGTCCGCCGACGAACACGGCCGGGCAGGTGATGCGCGCGTTTGACGCCGGATGGGGCGGCGCGGTTTGGAAAACGATTGGCGAGCCGATCGTGAACACGTCCTCGCGATACGGCGCGATCGATTACAACGGCACGAAGGTGATGGGCTTTACCAATATCGAGCTCATCAGCGACCGGCCCACCGAGGTGAATATCCGGGAAATCGCGGAAGTGAAGAAGCGCTATCCGAAAAATCTGGTGATCGCGTCGCTCATGGTGGAGTCCAAGCGCGAGAGCTGGCACGAAATGGTTCGCCGCGTCGAGGACGCGGGCGCGGACGCGCTCGAGCTGAATTTCGGCTGTCCGCACGGCATGAGCGAGCGCGGAATGGGTTCGTCCGTGGGGCAAGTGCCTGAATACACGGAAATGATTACGTCGTGGGTGAAAGAAGCGGCGAAAACGCCGGTGATCGTGAAGCTCACGCCGAATGTTACGGACATCACACGCGTCGCGCTGGCCGCGGAAAAGGGAGGCGCCGACGCCGTCAGCCTGATCAACACGCTCAATTCGATTATCGGCGTGGACCTGGAAACGTTTTCGCCGAGGCCCAATGTGGGCGGGAAATCCTCGCACGGCGGCTATTGCGGGCCGGCGCTGAAGCCGATCGCTTTGCACCTGGTTTCCAGCGTCGCGAAAGTGGTGAAGATTCCGATCGTCGGAATTGGCGGGATTGGATACTGGAACGACGCGGCCGAGCACATCGCGCTTGGAGCGTCCGATCACGCAAGTTTGCACGGCGGCGATGCATTACGGATTTCGCATCGTCGAAGACATGATCGACGGCCTCTCCGCTTATATGGACGATCACGGCTTTCGCACGATCGCGGATTTTCGCGGGCGCGCCGTGCCAAACGTGCAGGACTGGGGAGACCTGGACCTCAATTACAAAATTGTCGCCGATATTCGCCGAGATCTCTGTATCGGGTGCCAACTCTGTTACGTCGCCTGCGAAGATGGCGCGCACCAGTGCATCGAGCCGTACACGGTCGCGGGGAACGGCAAGAAGAATCCGAACGGAATGGGCGTGCACGTTCCGCGCATCATCGAAGACGAATGCGTTGGCTGCAATCTCTGTGCTCTGGTTTGCCCGGTGGACGAGTGCATCACGATGAAGCAGATCGACACGGGCCAGCCATTTGAGAGCTGGAAGATGCGCGCGAAGAGATTGGCGAGCTAGGAAGAATGTTTCAGTAGGACAGGCTTCAGCCTGTTGGGTTTCGCTGCGCCAGCAAATTCAAACCCCACAGGCTGAAGCCTGTGCTACTTACTGCCTAGTCCGCGCGCATGACTGCCCAATACACTGCAAAACTGGTTGCGAATCCCACAAACCATGCGTAGTCGTACAGCACGCGCAACGCGGGCACAATCAGGCCGATGAACGCCACGCCCGCTCCGGCCGCGAGCGCCGCGATGGCGCGCCAGTTGATGCCGCTGGAGAATTCATAAAAACCGCGGCGCTGATACAGGTCTTCCACGAGAATGATTTTCTTGCGGACGAGGAAGTAATCGCAAATCATCACCCCCGCGATCGGGCCGAGAAATCCTGAATAACCGAGGAGCCATCCGAAAATGTAGTTGCTGTAGTTCGCGAGCAGTTTCCATGGTTGGAATAGGATGCCCCCCACCACGCACGTAATCAGCCCTCCCGTTCGAAAACTGATCAGCCGCGGCGAGAGATTGGAGAAATCGTTCGACGGCGAGACCAGATTTGCCGCGACGTTGACGTTCAAAGTCGCGAGCAGCAACGCCGCCATCGCGATTACGACCGCAATTGGATTTCCCAGACGCGCGAGAACCTGGACGGGGTCCCAGATCGTCTGCCCGAAAATAATTGCGGTTGCAGACGTGACAGCAACACCGATGAAGGAATAAAGCGTCATGGTGGTCGGCAAGCCCAGCACCTGGCCAACCACTTGCGCGCGCTGGCTGCGCGCGTAGCGCGTGAAATCCGGAATGTTCAAGGCCACGGTCGCCCAAAATCCCACAACGCTTGTCAGTGACGGAATGAAGAAGCGGAAAAATTCTCCGAACGTCTGGAACTTGGACGGCGCCGCCAGCATTGTACCGAAGCCGCCCGCTTTCACCACGGCCCACGCGAGCAGCGCTACGCCGATGACCAACAGAAAGGGCGCGGTCAACCCTTGCAAAAACCTGAGCGTCCGGATGCCTCGCATGATTACGATGACGTGCAGCAGCCAAAAGCCACCAAAGCAAATCCACACACCAGGGGAGTACGTCCGCCACGACGGAACTAGAACGGTGACCATTACATTTATGGCAGCGCCGCCGATCCACGCATTAATGCCGAACCACCCGCACGCCACAAGAGCGCGCAGAACGGCTGGAACATTCGCGCCCAGCACGCCAAACGAAGCCCGCGCGAAAACCGGGAACGGAATTCCGTACTTCGCGCCCGCGTGGGCGTTGAGAAGCATCGGCGCGAGAACCAGGACGTTCCCCAAAAACACGGTGAAGATGGCTTGCTTCCAGCTCATTCCGCCGGCGATCATCCCGCTCGCCAGCATGTACGTGGGGATATTGACGCTCATCGCGACCCACAGCGCAGCGTAGTTGTAGGTGCTCCAACTGCGGCGCGAGGCGGGAATCGGCGCGAGGTCTTCGTTGTAGAGCGAACTGGAGCGGATTGTTTCTGCGTCAAGAACGCCGGAGTGGATGCCGTCCTGGCCAGGATGTTCCGCGGCGCTCACGGATCAGTAGATCCCGCGCAAGTCAGGCATTTGAGGAATTTGAATATCGACCAGGCGGCCTTCGTCGGCAAGTTTCACGCGAACGCGCCAGGCCGAACCGACATCCCGCGTGCTCCAATCCGAGGTCGCAAGGGGCTTCGCGGGCTTGTCCGTTTCGCGCCACAAAAGATCCTCTCCTTTGTGTCCAAGCTGTTCCGGCTTGATTTCATAAACTTCCATATTGTGCACGTAAATCACCAGGAATCGAGAGCCGAGCTGGAGCATCAGCGGATCTAATTTTTTTCCGGCCTGAAAAACATTCCACAATTTCGGCGCGCGCGAATCCACTTGCAGGATCGCGTCGGGAATCGGTTTCCAGACGATTTTATCTTTGTCGGCGGAACGGGAAACGCTCACCAGGGCGAGACACAATCCCGCGATCCCGAAAAACCATCTTGCGCGACGGATAATGTGTGCCAACTATCGCACCTCAGGGCCAGTTGACGGGCAACTGACGCGACTTCACAACCACGTATTTATTCCTGCGCGCAAATTCCACGAGGTCCACGAGCAATTTCACGTCATTCTCGCAGTACTCGCAAACTTCTTCTTT
Organism: uncultured Acidobacteriota bacterium; assembly: GCA_963833595.1. Lineage (GTDB taxonomy): Bacteria > Acidobacteriota > Terriglobia > Acidiferrales > UBA7541 > Palsa-360. The sequence goes on from CAWHYM010000016.1 coordinate 160,904, forward strand.
GCGGCCCTCGCGCCACCACTGGACAATTTCCACACCGTTTCCCGTTTTCTGATTCCCCAGGGTTTCCCGCGCGAGATCATCCAGTTTAATACGGTGTCCAAGCCGGCGGTGCAAATCCACCAGCAGGTCAAACGATTTGCCGAGCAGATGATTCACCGGCTGGTAGGCGCTGAGCACTTCAAAATCGAAGCGGTCGCCGTTGAAGGAGACGATGCGATCGAACTGGCCGAGTTCGGAAATGAGCGCCTTCGCATCCTGCTCAAACCAGCGCCGAAAACGATTTTGCGCGTCCCAGGTCACGGCGACGGCGAGGCCGAAGCGCGCGATGCTCGACCAGCCTCCTTCAACTTCATGCGACAGTCGAAGCGTTTCGATATCGAAGAAGATTTCACGTGTCGGGTCGGGAAAAAGGCTGGGTGTCGTCGCCATTTGATTTTTGATTAGCTGATTGCGTTCCTCTGTGCCACGAATGTTGAGTCCTGAGCCGGGAAACGTCAAGGCCATCCTCACCACGAATGAATACTGCCATAGATTTGGGAACCGAACGCGAGGAAAACTCGGGCGGCAGGGGAATGACGGCTAGGTGCGTTGCGTCTCAACTCCACACCGCCGGCCATGGCTGTTGAGGGGGCAAGAAGTCGGTCTGGTGAATTTAGAGTTGCAGTTCCCCAAATGACCGATCGAGAATCAGCACGGCCTCATCCACATCCGCCTTGCCGATATTCAGCATGGGCGAGAGCCGAATGACGTTGCCGTACAGGCCGCCCTTGCCGATCAGCAATCCGTGCTCGCGCGTGCGTTCGAGCAACTGCGTAGTCGCATCGGGAGCAGGCTCCTTGGTTTCGCGATCTTTCACGAGTTCGAGCCCCAGCATCAGGCCTTTGCCGCGCACATCGCCGATCACCGGATATTTCCGCTGGAGTTCCTCGAGCTTGCCGCGGAAATAGTTGCCCACCGTCTCCGAGTTCTCGAGAAGTTTTTCCTCTTCGATGAATTCGATCGTCGCCTTTGCCGCCACCGACGTCACCGGATTTCCGCCAAAGGTGGAAATCGTCAGCCCTTGATACGATGCGGCCAGTTCTTTTGTGGTGATCGTGGCGCCAATCGGCGCGCCGTTGGCCATGCCTTTCGCGCACGTCATGATGTCCGGAGTCACTTCCCAGTGCTCGATGCCGAACCATTTTTTGCCGGTGCGTCCAAAGCCGGTCTGCACTTCATCGGAGATGAACAGACCGCCGTATTTTTTCACCGCCTTGAAAACGATCTTGAAATATTCGGGCGGCGGCGTAATGAATCCGCCGACTCCCTGAATCGGTTCGGCCATGAAGGCGGCAATCTGGCCGCTGGTGCCCGTCTGGATCAAATTCTCAACGTCTTTCGCGCAGGCCACTTCACAGTCCGGATACTTCAAGCCCAGCGGGCAGCGGTAGCAGTACGGATTGATCGCGTGCGCGACGCCGAAGCTGATGATTCCCGCCTTCCGCCACGGGGCCTGCGCCGTCACGCTCTTGGTGAGCGACGATCCGCCGGAATAGGCGTGGCGCAAGGCAACGATGTCGAAGGAGCCCGTCGCCATGCGCGCCAGCAGGATCGCGGCTTCGTTCGCCTCGGTGCCGGAGCTGGTGAAAAAACTAGACTTGCAGCGCGCCCGGCGTAATCTGCGCAACTTTTTCGGCCAGCGCAACAATGGCCTCGTTTGGATAGAGCGTGGAGAGATGCTGCAGCCGGTCAACCTGGGCCTTGATTGGCCCCGTAATCCTGGGATTGGCGTGGCCCACCGAGACGGTCAAAATGCCGCCGAAGAAATCGAGATACTTGCGGCCCTCGACGTCCCACACGTGTTGCATGGAAGCGTGATCGGCCACCAGCGGCTGCTGATAGAAATTCGTGACCGCCGGCCAGAGATATTCCTTGTGCTTGCGAACCACTTCTTCGCTGCGCGTCGTCTGCTTTGGTTGAGTGGTCATCGAAGTCCTTTTGGAACCACGGATGAACACAGATAAACACTGATAAAAGATTGATAAGTGAAAGAAGTGAAATTCGGCGAAGGCCGAAATCTCGATTCTCCACGAATCACTCGCTCTTCGAATTCACTTTTTCTTCATCCGTGTTCATCTGTGTGCATCCGTGGTTTCAACTCTTCTCAATCCGCCGCTTGCGTGCTGCGCGCTGTCTGCGTACGCGTGATCTCGCCGTAGGTTTCCGGGCGGCGGTCTCGATAAAACTGCCAAGTGTCGCGCACTTCCTGGATTTCGTCGAGATTCAAATCGGCGACGAGCAATTCATCCTTGTCGCGGCTGGCTTGCGCGATGATCTTTCCGCGCGGATTGCAGAAATAACTTTTCCCGTAAAATTCGCCGATCTGCCAGGGCTTTTCGATGCCCACTCGATTGGACGCGGCGACGAAATAGCCGTTCGCCACGGCGTGCGCCGGTTGTTCCAGCTCCCAGAGATATTCGGATAGCCCGGCGACGGTCGCCGACGGATTGAACACGATTTCCGCGCCGTTCAGGCCCAGAATTCTCGCGCCTTCGGGGAAGTGGCGGTCGTAGCAAATGTACACGCCCACCTTGCCAAAACGCGTTTCGAAGACCGGGTATCCCGCATTTCCCGGCGTGAAATAGAATTTTTCCCAGAACCCCGGATGGCAGTGGGGAATATGGTGCTTGCGATATTTTCCGAGATATTTTCCGTCCGCGTCGAACACAGCCGCCGTGTTGAAATACACGCCGGTCATTTCCACTTCGTAAACCGGGACGACGAGCGCCATGCCGTATTTCTTGGCGAGTTTTTGCATGCGCGTCACGGTCGGGCCGTCCGGCACAGGCTCGGTCAGGTCGTACCACTTCTGTTGCTGTTCCGCGCAGAAGTAAGGGCCATAGAAAAGTTCCTGCAAGCCCAGGATCTGCACCTTGCGTTTTGCCGCGGCGGCAATGAGCTTCTCATGCTTCGCGATCATTTTCTCTTTGATTTGTCCAAGCGGGAATTTCGTGGGCGACCATTCACAATGCGCTTGAATGAGACCGCAACGCACGATTCGAGCCATGCCGCACCTCCGCGGAATTTGCACTGCGAGTGTACTCTGCGGCGGCGTCACGCGACAAGACCTGCAGGCAGGGTGCGGGCTCTACTTGGAGGCCGCGGATCTAGTGGCGGTGCTTGTCTTGAAACGCGGGGGAAGTCTCAATAAAACGCGCCATGCAAACTAGGCGGTCGGAATGAGATGAGCTCGATGAGACCACCAGATTTCAAAAAAATACTTCGCGTTGTCATTCCGAGCGAAGCGAGGAATCTCTCCTTGATCTAAACACGAGGGGAGAGAGATTCCTCGCTTCGCTCGGAATGACAGGGCTTTGAGTTTTTCGGCAAAGCGCTAGAACGCTATTGCGTTTTGAATGCTTCCGTCGCGATTCACTTTCCACGGCTGAATGGCGTTGAAGTGTCCGACGACCGTGTCTGTCTTTTGAAAGAAGTCCGGCTCGACGCGCCAGAATTCGGCGATTTCGGCAACGGTCGGTTGCACCTCACCTGTATCATCCGTGCAGCGCGATTGAAGCACGGTTTCCGCTCCATCCCATTCCCATGCGAACCCGAACCTGGTATGAGCCTTGGGATAGGCTGGGCCCTGCATTTCCGCGATCTTCCAGTTGCGCCCGCCGTCCGTGGACACTTCGATCTTGGTGACGGCGCCGCCGCCCGACCACGCCAGGCCGGAGATTTCGTAGAACCCGGGACCCGAGAGTTTTTGCCCACCCGACGGGCGAGTGATGAGGGATTTAGGCCCCAACTGGGACTGGAACCAGCGGGCTTTGCCGTCCAACCTAAGGCTGGGATATTTTGTGGTTTCTCTCATGGCCATGACGGGCTCGTCGACCACTTTGATTCGCCGGAGCCACTTCACATTGTTGATCCCTTCCCATCCGGGGACGAGAAGGCGCAACGGATAGCCCTGCTCGGGACGTATCGCCTCGCCGTTCTGGCCGTATGCGACGAGCATGTCATCGAAGGCCTTTTCGATCGGTATGCTCTTCGAGTGTTTTCCTTTTTCCGCTCCCTCGGCAATGATCCACTTCGCGCCTTTCTGGACGCCCGCTTGCTTGAGAAGTAGGGAAGCCGGAATTCCGGTCCAGACGCTGCAACTGGTCAGGCCGTGCGTGTCCTGGGCGTTGGCACTTGCCCCACGGCGTATTGCGCCGGTCGGACCGGTCGGAGCGCTGTTTCCGTTACATTCGACGAAGTAAACGCGAGACACGGAAGGCAATCGCCTCAGATCCTCCAGCGTGAAAATCAAGGGATGATCCACCATTCCGTGGATCAGCAAATGATGGTCCCGCGGATCGATGTCCGGAGGTTCATAACCGTGGGAAACGATGTAGTGCAGAGACGCCGGCGTGACGATTCCAATCGATTCCTGAAGCGGAGTCCTGAATCCGAAATCCTTGTGAAAGTCCGGAGGACTCGTGGGTTGGGGCCAAGTGCCGAGGCTGCCCGTGCGTATCGAGGTCTCGAATCGGGAGCGCTCGCCGTAGGCGTGCAAGTCTTTCGGCCGAATGTCTGTAGCTTCGGCCTCCAGGGTCTCGCCGCCCGCGGTCCGCACTGCACCCACCGCCATGCTGGCCAGCATGGCCCCATTTTTCAGGAATCGTCTCCGATCAGGTATCTTTTCCATCATCGGTCTCCTTCTACTTCGGGCTACTTCGGGAATTGCCAGCCGCGCCCTGCGAAACGGTTTAGCTCTTCATGACTTTCCGTTTCCACATATCCCAGTCCTTCGGGAATTCCTGATTTCCAGCTTCAGCCAAATGCGCCTCTTCGGGGGCGAGTGTTTCGATTTTTCTGCCGCCCGCCTGGATATGCATTTCCGCATTGATCTTCAAATACACGCTGCGGCCGACCGAATGCATGATGCTGTTTCCCACGGTGATCCCGCCGTGCCCCCGCATCAAGGCTCCTGGATGATCGCCGAGCGTTTGGGCGAGGGCCTTGCCTCTCGCAGCATCGTTGATCAGCATATTCGTCATGCCGAAAGATTTGCGAATGTCAAAGGTGGGCAAGCCCGTGCCAAGAAATCCCCCCATATGGTAGACAGGCAGGAGAGGCTCGTTGATGGTTCCCATCAACACCACGGTTGGCGCATGCGTGTGGACGATGGACTTGACGTCCGGCCTCGCCTTGTAAATCTCGGCGTGAATCCAACGCTCGCTATAAAGCTTTCGCGTGTCGCCGTTGGCCGGAACGCAGTCGAAGTCCAACTCCACGATGTCGCTCACGGTGACCAAATCAGGGGCCAGCCAGCGCGAAATGTAAAAGTGATTCGGGTTGGTGGGATTACGCACGCTGATATGTCCGTAGCCATCCACGATTCCCTGATCCTGCAGGATGTGATTCGCGGTCACCAGGTCTTCAAGCAGAGCGTTTTTGTCCTGCGGATCGGCTTCGGGAGCGGCCGGAAGCGGCGCGGGTTTGGCCTTCGCTTCTTCCGTCGCGCCCAGCAATGCGCCCGTGAGCAAGAGGCTGGACCCGGACAGAAAACCGCGGCGGCCGAATCCGGCCTTGAGCAGATGATTTATCTCCATTGAAATCTCCTTGGAAATCGATTTGATAGCGTTGCCTTGAACGGAAACCTCCATCGCCACCCGCGGAGGGAGCGTTTCCAAATCTCGACCAACTCTCGGCCAGCTTTCGAAATGATTGGCAACTCATCGGATACACCGACTGGCCGCCATATGTCAATCATGGAATGTATTGGGCTTATGGGCCTGCAAAATTTGTCCTGCATTTCCCCAAACGAGCGAAAGTAGGCTATCCTGACGGGGTTTAACCTGAGAAAACATTGAAGCCCGACGCAATGTCAGCTTTTTTGCAACGGTTCTACCGCGCTTTGCTTCGCGTCGTTCCAAACTGCATCACGCTGACGCAAGCGGTTGCGTTCAACATGTTCCTCGCGTTTTCGCCCATGATTCTCGTGGTGTTGGGCGCCGTGGCCGGGTCCGCCGGGTTCCGGCAAGCGCTGCAAGGAATCATCGCGCGGTTGCGCATTGTCCTTCCGCCGGGGACGCTCAGCATTCTCAACAATTTTCTTGGCCGGCACGCCCCGCAATCCTGGCAATGGGTTTTGCTGGGATTGGGCGGAACGCTTTTGGCGGGAACGCAAATGATGAAGCTGCTGATGGAAGGGTTTCGCATGGTTTACAGGGATGAATACCGGCCGGATGTGGTCAGCATGCACGTGCGGGCTTTGCTGCTGCTGAGCGCCACAATCGTTCCTTCCATTCTCATCGTGAACCTGGTCGTTTTTGGCAGGACGGTCCGCGACAAGATGCTGCACATTTCGTCAATGCCCGTGCTCATTCGATTGACCTGGAGCGGCTTATACATCGTGGTCTCTTTGTTGATTGCCTTGGTCGTGCTAACCGTGATTTACCGGGTGGGACGGCCCGGCCATCATGGGTTGAAAGCTCACCTGCCTGGCGCGCAAGTTGCCACGGTGTTGTGGTGGGTGGTCAGCATCACGCTGGGATTTTATTTGCGAACTGTGCCCTATAGCCTTATCTATGGCGGCTTGGCTGTCACCATCGGCCTTATGCTCTGGATGCAACTGACGGCAACGATTCTGCTGATCGGCGCCGCGTACAATGCCGAGTTGCTCGATCCCTCGAACTGACTTCCCGCCTCAATCGGAGTACACTGAAGCTTGACTGAGTTCGGTCACGGGAGGCAGCGATGGGCGAAATGCGCGTCGAGTGCTATGCCGGTTATCGAGCCGATGAGCGTCCACTTCGGTTTACCTTGCGCGGGCACACCTTTGAAATTACGGACGTGGAAGACCGATGGTATTCGCCAGGCGCGATCTATTTTCGGGTCCGCACCCAGGACGGCGATTATTTTGTCCTGCGTCATGATGAACCTCAGGATGTCTGGAGCGTGGATGCATTCCGTTCGGCCCGGGAACGCTCGGATTTGCCCGAGGCCGGGCAGGTCGGGCTGAGCTGAGCGGCCAAGTCTCTGAAATTGCTCCTGTTCCGTGTTGTCTTTAGCTCGCGTGGATGTATCTCCGCATTGCGTACTGTAAAGGCACGACTCCATTTCAGATCGCAACTTTTCATTTTCCATAGGGTTAAACTGATTGCGTGGGTTGAAATCCACGATTCCGCCGTGCCAGCCGCGCAAACTCCCGCAAGGGGAGATGGGAAAATGAAGAGAGTTTCTTCCCGCAAAGCCGATTTACGCACGACTCGACCGGCATCTCTCGCCGGAATGATTGTGATCTTCCTCCTGGCCGCAGCCACATTCGCAGCGCCGTACCTTCTTGCCGCAACAGATAAAAAAGATAGCAAGGGGAATACGGCGGAATCCTCAAAGGTATTGAAGGGGCTGCCTGCCGAGGGCCTGACCGAAGACGAAGCCATCCTGCAGGCGCTCAATCGTCTTGGCTTTGGGCCTCGTCCGGGCGATCTCGAGCGCGTTAAGGAAATAGGCCTGCAAAAATGGATCGATCGGCAACTTCATCCGAATTCGATTGATGACTCCGCTCTGAATGCGCGCCTCGAACGTTTCCCCACGTTGAAAATGTCCTCCGCAAAACTCTTGGAAGAATTTCCCGAGCCTCAGGTCGCCGCGCGCCGCGAAGGCATAACCGTCGAGGAATACCGGAAAGAGCAGCTGGAACAGATGCGGCCGGCCATGCAATCGTCCATGCAGGGCGAAACTCAGAGTGAGCCCCTAAGTGAGTCACAGGGCGGAACCCAGAGCACCGCCCAGAGCGACCTCCAGATGGCCGATGCAATGCACATGCCGAATTTCGAAGCCATGGACAATGATCTGAACGCAAATCCAGTGAAAGAGAAAGGGCAAGGGAAGGGGCAGGGCGGCTTCAGCAACCGGATGATCAACTACGAGCAGATTCGCCTGCCACAACGCATTGTCGCCGAATTGTCCATGGCTAAAATGACGCGCGCTGTCTATAGCGAGCGCCAGCTCCAGGAAATGATGGTGGATTTTTGGTACAACCACTTCAACGTTTTCGCCGCAAAGGGCGCCGACCGCTGGCTCATCACCGAATACGAACGCGACGCGATCCGCCCGCACGCCATGGGGAAGTTTCGCGACCTGCTTGGAGCCACGGCCAAGAGTCCCGCGATGCTGTTTTTCCTGGACAACTGGCTCTCCGCCGATCCTGTCGCGTGGCAGAAGCTGCAGCAGGAACAGCAAGAGCGGCGCCAGATGCGGGGAGGAACGTTTCGAGGCGGGCCATTCGGGATGCCGCGATTTCCGCAGGGACGGCCCGCGCCGAATGGAAATCCGAACGACCCGGGCGCGAACGCAAAACAGAAACAAGAGCGCGGCCTGAATGAGAATTACGGCCGCGAACTCATGGAATTGCACACGCTCGGCGTGGATGGCGGATACACGCAGGACGACGTCATCAATGTCGCGAAGGCGTTCACTGGATGGAGCATCCGGCAGCCGCGCCGCGATCCGGAATTTTTCTTCGACGATCGCCTCCATGACAACAGCGTGAAGACCGTGCTCGGGCACAAGATTCACGAGGGAGGAATGAAAGACGGCGAGGAAGTTCTCGACATTCTGGCGCGCGATCCACACACCGCTCACCATATTTCGTTTGAATTGGCGCAGCGCTTCGTTTCCGATAATCCGCCCGATGCGCTGGTGGACCGCATGGCGCAAATGTTCTTAAAATCCGATGGCGACATTCGCGAAGTCCTGCGCACGATGATTTATTCGCCCGAGTTCTGGTCAAAGGAAGCGTATCGCGCCAAGATCAAGACGCCGTTTGAGCTCGTGGCGTCGGCCACGCGAGCCGTCGGCGCGGAAGTGGAAATCCCGCTCATGCTCGTGCAATGGACGAGCCGCATCGGCCAGCCGCTGTACCAGTGCGAGCCTCCGACCGGCTACTCCGATAAGGCCGATGCGTGGGTGAATACCGGAGCATTGCTCAGCCGAATGAATTTTTCGCTCGCGCTCACATCGAATCGTCTCCGCGGCGCGCAAGTAAATATCGATTCTCTGTTTGGCAGCGACGCGTCCGCCGATCCACACGCCACGCTCGACCGCGCGATTCATTCATTCTTAGGCGGCCAGGCGTCGCAGCAAACTCGCGACACGCTGGAGAAGCAGTTGGACGATCCGCAAATTCTGCAAGCCAGCCTGGACGATCCCGTCAAGCAGGTGAACGCAGCGATGATCGCGGGATTAGTCTTAGGTTCGCCGGAGTTTCAGCGACGATAAGTAGCACAGGCTTCAGCCTGTGGCCTTTGCTGTTTTTGGCATTAGTTCGGGAAGGAGAACGACGATGAAAGTTTCGCGGCGTATTTTCCTGAAAAGCGGCGGCGTGGCCATGATCGGCATGAGCACGATTCCCGCTTTCCTGCAGCGCGCCGTTGCGGCGACGCCGATGCCGAACAAGAAAAAACTGATCGTCGTCTTCCAACGCGGCGCCGCTGACGGATTGAACATCGTCGTGCCGTTCGGGGAAGAAAACTACTACCGCATTCGCCCGACGATTGCGATTCCTCAGCCGCGGAACGGCGCCGAAGGCACTGCTGTAGATCTCGACGGATTCTTCGGCCTGCATCCAAGCCTTGCGCCCCTCGGCCCTCTGTTCCACAACGGCCAACTCGCCATCGTTCACGCAGCTGGGTCGCCTGACGCGACGCGCTCGCATTTCGACGCCCAGGATTTTATGGAGTCCGGCACGCCCGGAGTGAAATCCACGGACGACGGCTGGCTGAATCGCGCCGTAAGCGGAATGAGCGAGCAGGACGCCTCTCCCTTCCGCGCGGTGGCGATGGGTCCGAACCTTCCGCTCACGCTGCGCGGGGCCGCGCCCGCGATCGCACTCGCAGACGTAAAACAATTTCGCGTGATGAGCCAGTCCACGGCGGTCCAGGGCGGTTTTGAGGCGCTGTACGCGCAGACGGTCGACAAAGTTCTGCGCGGCACGGGCACGGAAACGTTTGAAGCGATTGACATGTTGCGCAAAGCCGACCCTTCGCGTTTGCAGCCGGAGAATGGCGCCGATTATCCGAAGAGCCGCGTCGGCCAGACGCTGCAACAAGTTGCGCAGCTTCTCAAGGCCGACATCGGCATGGAAGTCGGATTTGTCGATACCGGAGGCTGGGACAACCACGTGAACGAAGGCGGCGCGCAAGGACAAATGTCGAATCTGCTGCGCGACATGGGACAAGGCCTGGCCGCGCTGCACCAGGATTTAGGTGACCGCATGGAAGACGTTGTCGTCGTCACCATGTCCGAATTCGGCCGCACCGCGCACGAAAACGGAAACCGCGGCACCGATCATGGCCACGCGAATTGCATGTTCGTGATGGGCGGCCCGGTGAAAGGCGGAAAAGTTTACGGCAAATGGCCGGGCCTCGGTCCGGGCCAGTTGAACGAAGGCCGCGACCTCGCGCTCACCACCGATTTCCGTTCTGTCCTCGGAGAACTCATCGGTGGACACCTGGGCAGCAGCAATCTGCACGCGGTTTTCCCGGGTTTTGACAATAGCCCCGCGAAATTCCCGCGCCTTCTGAAGGCGTAATTACCTCCTCGAGTGAAGAACGGCTAGGCGTCTCCGCGCCTGGCCGTTTCGATTTTCTTGAAGCCCGCCCCGAATTTTCACCTGCCGCGCATTGACTTAAATCGCATCGATCCGCGCCAAGATTTGATACTATGTCCCATTCGTATCGAACATAAATCGAGCCTGATTCAGATGCGTGTAGTGCGGATGGACCGAAGAAAAAGCTGACTCAGGAGCAGTAAAGCCAAACTGCCGGGTTGACAGGCTTTGTCGTCTTGGGAGGACAAACGAAGATGAATCGCTGGGTGCGCCTCATTGGGTCTGTGGTCGCGATGGCCATGATCGCGAATTTTCAGTATGCCTGGGCTTTGTTCGTGAAGCCGATGATGGGCGCGACCGGCTGGAAATTATCCGATGTGCAGTGGGGCTTCACCTTATTTATCGCGTTTGAAACCTGGGTACAGCCGTTTACCGGCCGCTTCATGGACCGCTTTGGGCCGCGCATTTTCATGTCCGTGGGCGCGGTCATGTGCGGAGTCGGATGGGTGGGGATGGGCCAGACCCATAATTTAATGAGCCTGTACGCTTTTTATTCCCTGGCAGGGATCGGGGCGGCGCTGGTTTATTGCGGTTCAACCATTGTGGGCTTGAAGTGGTTCCCGGACAAGCTGGGCTTGGCGTCTGGACTCATTGCCGCTGGTTTTGGTTCCGGCGCGGCGCTCTTTGTTCCCTTGATCGCTCACATTATCCGCGTGGAGAGTTATCGCTCCGCTTTCCTGTACACCGGCATCGGGCAGGGAATCATCATCTTGCTTGTTTCACAGTTGATGGTCAATCCGGATCCGAACGATCCGCAAATCGCGGGAAAGAAGGCGGCGAGCAAGTTTAAGGTGAGAAATCAGGCGGAGCAATTCACCTCCGTCGAAATGCTGCGCACGCCGCAATTTTATATGCTTTACGCGATGATGCTGATGATGGGCATTGGCGGACTCATGGTTACGGCGCAGGTGGGCTCCGTGGCGGACACATTGGGAATAAGCAAAGTTGTCTTTACCGTAGCGCTTACCGTTAATTCCCTGGCAAATGGATCGGGCCGAATTTTCTGGGGCTGGGTGTCGGACCACTTTGGCCGCGAACGGACGATGATCGTCGCATTCTTGATCCAGGCCGTGGCCCTTGTCAGCGTTCTTCGCCTTGGACGCAACTCTCCCATATGGTTTGTCGGGCTTCTCGCGACGGTGCTTTTCACCTGGGGCGAAATTTATTCGCTCTTTCCGGCCGCCATGGCGGATTTTTTTGGAATTCGCAACTCGGGTTCCAACTATGCTTTCATTTACAGTTCCAAAGGTGTGGCGTCGATCCTGGCCGGAGGTTTGGCGGCGCTGCTCTTTGAGAGGACAGGTTCCTGGACCGTCGTGTTTTATGGGAGTGCGGCGCTCGCTTTCATTACCGCAATCATGGCCGCCTGGCTCATCTCCGTCCCGCAGCCGACCAAACTAAAAGCAGCGTTGTCGGCCGCTGCTCCCGTCAAGAGCATGGAACCATAGAGAGATATTCCCGGCGAGTATGGCCATGCCGGATTTCTCTCGGTTTTTTCCCTCAGGGCGCGTTTCTGGTAACATTGTCGTCGCGCCCTTCTTGAGTTACCCATCTACCGGGAGGTTAAGTTCAAATGGCAAGCCCAATGGTTGAGATTCAGATTACCGCGCCGGTTTCCGACGCCCACAAATCCGTGCTGAGCACCGAAGCCGTGGCCTTTCTCAAGAAACTCTCCTCAACATTTGAGGGGCGAAGGCAGGAGTGCCTCGCGCAGCGGCGCGAGCGGCAAGCGAGGATCGACCGCGGGGAATTGCCCGATTTCCTGCCCGAAACCGCGAGCGTGCGCAAGGCGGAATGGTCCGTTGCGTCAATCCCCAAGGATTTGCTGGACCGGCGCGTTGAAATTACCGGGCCCGTGGACCGGAAGATGATTATCAACGCGCTCAATTGCGGCGCGGAAGTGTTCATGGCCGATTTCGAGGACTCGAATTCGCCCACCTGGAGCAACAACCTGGACGGCCACATCAATCTTCGCGATGCGGTCAACCGCACGATCAGTTTCGTGAGTCCGGAAGGGAAGAGCTACAAGCTCAACGAGAAGACGGCGACGCTGCTGGTTCGTCCCCGGGGATGGCATCTGGATGAAAAACATTTTCTGGTCGATGGCAAGCCGATCTCCGGCGCGTTGTTCGATTTTGGCCTGTTTTTCTTCCACAACGCCAAGAACTTGCTTGCGCGCGGAACAGGCCCCTACTTTTATCTGCCGAAGCTGGAGAGCCATCTGGAAGCGCGTTTGTGGAACGACGTCTTTAATTTCTCCCAGGACTATGTTGGAATTCCTCGCGGTTCCGTTCGCGCCACGGTGCTGATCGAAACGATTCTTGCAGCGTTTGAGATGGACGAAATCCTGTACGAATTACGCGAGCACTCGTCCGGGCTCAACTGCGGACGCTGGGATTACATTTTCAGCTTCATCAAGAAATTCAGCAATCGCCCCGACTTCATTCTTCCGAATCGCGCGGAAGTAACGATGACGCAGCATTTCCTCGCCTCCTACGTCGAGCTGCTGATCCATACGTGCCATCGCCGGGGCGCTCACGCCATGGGAGGAATGGCGGCGCAAATCCCCATCAAGAACGATCCGGTCGCGAATGAAAAGGCTCTTGCCAAGGTGCGCGAAGACAAGCTGCGCGAAGTGAAGGCGGGGCACGACGGCACATGGGTCGCGCATCCCGGCCTCGTCTCCGTCGCCAAGGATATTTTCAATGAACACATGAAAGGCCCGAATCAGATCGGCCTCAAGCGCGACGAGGTGCATATTACCGCCAAGGATCTGCTGGCAATTCCCATGGGAACAATCACGATCGAAGGTCTGAAGTGGAACATCGATGTGGGATTGCAGTATCTTGCCGCGTGGCTCGATGGAAATGGATGCGTTCCCATTTACAACTTGATGGAAGATGCCGCCACGGCCGAAATCTCCCGCACGCAGGTCTGGCAATGGGTCAAGCACGGCGCCAAGCTGCAAACTGGAGAAAAGGTGACGGCGCAAATGGTCCGCGAAGCGACGGCGGCGATATTGGAAAAGATGAAAACTCAGATTGGCGCAGAAAAATTCAATGCCGGAAAACTTCCCGCAGCGGGCAAGATTCTAGTGGAACTGATGACCAGCCCGGATTTTCATGAGTTTCTCACGCTGGACGCCTACGCGCAGTTAGCGTAGGTCGCCGGCTAACAGACAGTGGAAAAACTGGCAAGCCTGTCATTCCGAGGCGCGTTGTTCGCCGAGGAATCTCTCTTTTTCTTGAGCTTAGATCGAAGAGAGATTCCTCGCTTCGCTCGGAATGACAGTCCTTTGGGGCATTGCGCATCCCGCTAAAACTCATTCAGTTTCTCAGGGGCAAATGCCCTGGGTGCAGCCGCGCTTGTGTTCGTCCGGAATGTCCGCGAATCGCGCGGGAACAAATCCATTGCGATTCGGCATTTGCACTTTTGGCAAAGTCTTCGCGTCTAGCACATCGCCTTCCTGGATGATGCCGCTCTTGTAAAGAATAAAAGCCGTGAGGGCATACACTTCGTTCGGGGTGAGCGTTCCGCTCTGGTCTCGGGGCATCGCGCGATGGATAAAGTCATAGACTGAAGTCGCATACGGCCAGTAACCCCCGACGGTCCTGACAGGCTTAAGTGTGGTTAGCGTTTCGGTGTCGGCTATGCCTCCTACTACGCGAGGGCCAATCTTGCCCCCTTCCCCATTAAGGCCGTGGCATACGGCGCACTTTGCGGCGAAAATCGGCGCGCCGTCCTTTGCGGTTCCTTGTCCTGCGGGCAAACCCTTGCCGTCGGGCCCTACGGAAATGTCCCAGGCCTGAATTTCCTCTTTCGTTGGGGTTCTGCCCACATTTGAATAGGACGGCGCTTGCGCCAGCGCAACATTCGCCACCATCAAGAAAATCCCGGTACTGAGTATTCTAGAAAAGCGCATTTTGGATGCTCCCGTCCGGGTTTACTTTCCAGGGTTGTATGGCGTTGAAATCGCCCACGACTTGCTCCGTTTTCTTGAAAAAGTCCACGTCGGTGCCCCAGAGCTTGGCGACTTCAACGATGGTCGGTTGGACCGTACCCGTTTCATCCGTGCAGCGAGAAAGCAGGATGGTCTCCTTCCCGTCCCAAGTCCACGGGCTGGAGAATCGAGTGTGCGCCTTCCGCGCAATCGGGTCATGGAGCTGCGCGTCCTTCCATGTGCGGCCACCATCGGTAGAGACTTCGACGCGCTTGACCGCGCCCGCGCCGGACCACGCCAGGCCGGTGATCTCATGGAAGCCGGGGCCAGGCAGGCGATATCCTCCGGCGGGCCGGGTGATTACGGATTTTGGTCCCAATTGAAATTCGAACCAGCGCGATTTCCCGTCCAGTCTCATGCTGGGATATCGGCTTGTTTCCATCATGGCCATGTAAGGCTCGTCCACCAGATCGATGCGCCTTAGCCATTTGACGTTGTTGATTCCTTGCCAGCCGGGAACGATCAGGCGCAGGGGGTAACCCTGTTCTGGACGCACAGGCTCGCCGTTTTGTCCGTAGGCCACGAGCGCATCGTCCAGAGCCTTCCCTATTGGAATGCTCTTGGAGTGCTTGGGCTCATCGGCGCCTTCCGCGATGATCCATGTCGCGCCTTTTTGCACGCCCGCCTCTTTGAGCAACAGGGACAGCGGGACTCCGGTCCATTGGCTGCAACTGGTGAATCCGTGCGTTTCCTGAGGCGTTGCATTTACCGCAATTCGGGCATCCCCGCCGGGACCTCTCGGGGAGCTGTTGCCGTGGCACTCGACGAAATAAAACCGGGTGACGAAAGGAAGGCGCTTTAGCTCGTCCACGGAAAAAATCAAGGGATGATCGACCATGCCGTGGATCAGTAAACGATGTTCCTCGGGGTTGATGTCGGGCGGTTCGAATCCGTGAGAAATGGTGAAGTGAAGCGGCGCCGGCGTAATCATTCCCACCGAATTCTGAATAGGGGTCCTCAGGCCAAACGCTACCGGTTCATCTTTCAGCCGGCGCTCCGGATTGTTGATGCTGCCATTCCGCACAGCGGTCACGAAATGGGAGCGCTCGCCGTACAGATGTAATTGGTCAACCGTCTCCAGAGACGGTTCGGCCGCAGCCGCAGCCGGAAGCGCGCTCGCCGACGCACCAACGGCCAATCCTGCCAGTGCTGCGCCATTCTTGAGGAATCGTCTTCGATCGGATTGCTTCGGGTTCATGTGCCCTCCTGCCATTTTCATGGAAATGGTATCACACGACGCGCTCCGCGGAACGCGCAAGTAGGACAGGCTTCAAGCCTGTCGGGTTTCCGTATTCAGAGCTTCATCAAAAGCGACAGGCTGAAGCCTGTCCTACCGGGATCGCGGAACACGTTTGTCTTTAGCAATCAAGAGGCAGGGAACGGAGCGGCGGCATAATATCAGGGGCAATGCCCGAGCTTGCAGCCTCGCTTTTTCCAATCGTGAATTTCGTCCAGATTCTGGGGGATGAATCCGTCGCGATTGGGCATTTTGATTTTGGGCAGCGTCGTGGCGTCGATGACGTCGTCTTCCTTGATGATGTCATTGCGATACAGGATGAACGCCGTGAGGGAATAGACCTCATCGACCTTGAGCGATCCTTCCTGATACCGCGGCATCGCCCGGCGAATGTAATCGAAAATCGTGGTCGCGAACGGCCAGTAGCTCCCCGCAGTCATCTTTGGGTGCAGGGAAGTGAGCGTGCCCTTCCCGCCGACGAGCGCGGGCGCCTGCGCGCTGCCTTCCTGACTTTCACCATGGCACGCCGCGCATTTCTGCGCGAACAAGAGCCCGCCCGTTTTGGCATTCCCGCTGCCGGGCGGCAATTCCTTCCCATCCGTGCCGATCGCGATGTCCATGGCCTGGACTTCCTGCGCGGTGGGAGTACGGCCCACGTTTTTGTAGTCGGGCGTTTGCGCTGCCGAGGTGAAACATGCAGCCACGGCCACGACCGGCACAAGAAGACTAAAATGAAATCGCATTTTGGACGCTCCCGTCAGGATTCACTTTCCAGGGTTGAATCGCATTGAAGTGGCCGGGAATCGTTCCCGTCTTGATGAAAAAATCAGGTTCGACTTTCCAGAATTTCGCCAGCTCAACCACCGTCGGTTGCCTCTCGCCGAGTTCATCCGTGCAGCGGGACTGAAGGATGGTTTCCTCACCGTTCCACTCCCAGCCGAATCCGAACCGCACGTGCGCCTTCGGAAATACCGGACTCTGGATTTCAGCCTCGCGCCACGTCTGGCCATTGTCCGTGGAAACTTCGATGGAGCGGACAACGCCTCCGCCAGACCACGCCAGGCCGCTAATCTCGTAGAAGCCCGGGCCATTCAATTTTTGTCCGCCCGAGGGACGAGTGATGACGGTCCGGGGACCCATCTGGAATTGAAACCAGCGCGACAGGCCGTCAGGCCTCAAGCTCGGGTACTTCGTGCTCTCCCACATTCCCATGTAGGGCTCTTCGACCAGCTTGATTTTGCGCAGCCATTTGACGTTGTTGATTCCTTCCCAGCCGGGAACGAGAAGCCGGATCGGATAGCCCTGCTGGGGACGCAGCGCCTCGCCATTTTGGCCGTAGGCGATCAAGACGTCATCCATCGCTTTTTCGATCGGGATGCTCTTGATGTGTTTCCCTTTTTCCGAACCTTCGCCGATGATCCACTTCGCTTCCGGTTTCACTCCCACATGTTTCAGGATGATCGAAAGCGGCACGCCCGTCCACAGGCTGCAGCTTGTGAAGCCATGCGTATCCTGAGCTGTCGCGTTCGGAGAAACACGGTATTGGCCGGTTGGACCCGCGGGCGCGCCATTCGCGTTGCACTCGAGAAAATGAGCGCGGGTGACGGACGGAAACCGTTTCAGGTCGTCGATGGAAAAGATCAAGGGCTTTTCCACCAAGCCGTGAATCAACAGGTGGTGCTCGGCGGGATCGATATCGGGCGGTTCGTAACCGTGCGCGATCACGAAGTGAAGCGAGGCGGGAGTGATATAGCCGACCGAGTCCTGAATCGGATTCCGCCACCCGAAGTCGCGATGGTATCCCGGAGGAGCAGGGTCGTACAGACCCGGGGCGCCGAGGCGCGCGGAAGTCTCGTATCGGGAGCGCTCGCCGTAGGCATGCAAATCCATTGAAGGCGCGGCGGAGCCTTCGGGTGCGGGAGTATCGCCCTTGGCAGTCTTCGCCATCCCGACGGCCAAGCCGGCTAACGCGGCGCCATTTTTCAGAAAGGTGCGGCGGCCGGAAGCTTTCGGTTTCATGGGTTTCTCCTATGGAATGCTTTCCCGAGGTTTAACAAAGGCGGCGCGCAATGTCAACGAAATGGTGTGAGAATTCCCTCCGATGGAATTAACCAGATACTCAAAAATAAAACGGGGCGCCCGTACTGACAGGCGCCCCGTTTTTTCCAGCCTTGCGGAGGCGAACTTTTCTTTTTAATCCGATTGGCGGATGCGCATCCCGTAGAACGACCGGTAAACGAAGACAAACGACACGGCGAAAAAGGCGGCCGCAAGGGTGCGCGTCAGCGCGCCGCCGGAGGTCGCCGTTAGTTTCACGGCAAGTGACACGGCAAGCAGGCCAAAGAGCGTTGTGAATTTGATGACGGGATTGAGTGCCACGGAAGATGTGTCCTTGAACGGATCGCCGACCGTATCGCCGACGACGGTTGCGTCATGCAGCGGCGTCCCTTTTTGTTTCATCTCCACTTCCACGATTTTCTTGGCGTTGTCCCAGGCGCCGCCGGCATTGGCCATGAAAATGGCTTGATAAAGGCCGGAAATGGCGATGGAGAGCAGGTAGCCGATGAAAAAGAAAGGATCGAGGAAGGAAAATGCCAGCGTGGCAAAAAATACGGCGATGAAGATATTCAGCATGCCCTTCTGCGCATATTTCGTGCAGATTTCGACGACCTTCTTGCTGTCCTCGACGGAAGCCTTCTCCACGCCTTCGAGCTTGATGTTGGCCTTGATGAACTCCACGGCCCGGTACGCGCCCGTGGTCACCGCTTGCGTCGAAGCGCCGGTGAACCAGTAGATCATGGTGCCGCCGGTGATCAGGCCGAGAACGAAGGGAGCGTGCAGCAGGGAAAGCTTTTCGACGTTTTGCGTGAGCCCGTTGGTCAGCGCCATGATGATCGAGAAAATCATCGTCGTTGCGCCTACCACCGCCGTGCCGATCAAGACGGGTTTCGCGGTCGCCTTGAAGGTGTTGCCGGCTCCGTCGTTTTCCTCGAGCAGATGCTTCGCGCGCTCGAAATTGGCGTCGAAGTTGAAATCCTTCTTCAATTCTTGCTTGATGTTGGGAACCTGCTCGATCAGCGATAATTCGTAAACCGATTGTGCGTTGTCCGTTACCGGCCCGTAAGAATCCACTGCGATCGTTACAGGACCCATTCCCAAAAAGCCGAACGCGACAAGCCCGAAGGCAAACACAGGCGCGGCGATCATCAGCCCGCCGAGGCCCATGCGGGCAAAGAGATAGGCGACGGACATCAGGAAAACCATGGCCATGCCCAGATAATACGCGGAGAAATTTCCCGCCACGAGTCCGGACAGAATCCCGAGCGACGCGCCGCCTTCTTCCGCCGAGGTAACCACTTCCCTGACGTGCCGCGATTCCATGGACGTAAACACTTTCACCAATTCTGGAATCACTGCGCCCGCCAGCGTCCCGCAGGAAATAATCGAAGCCAGCTTCCACCACTGCGTGTTGTCGTTACCTAGCGTCGGAATGATGACGGCGGAAATCGCGTACGTCATCGCGATGGAAATAAAGGAAGTGAGCCAGACCAGCGTGGTGAGGGGCGCCTCGAAATTCATCTGGTCGGCATTGGCGTAGCGAGCCTTGGCGTATGCGGCGTTGATGAAGTAAGCCGCGGCGCTCGCGACCAGCATCGCGATGCGCATCACGAAAATCCAGACCAGCAACTGGACCTGTACGACCGGATCCTTCACGCCCAGCAGGATAAATGTGATGAGCGCCACGCCCGTGACGCCGTACGTCTCGAAACCGTCCGCGCTTGGGCCGACCGAGTCGCCCGCGTTGTCGCCCGTGCAATCGGCGATCACGCCCGGATTGCGCGCGTCGTCTTCCTTGATTTTGAACACGATCTTCATCAGGTCCGAGCCGATGTCGGCGATCTTGGTGAAAATGCCGCCGGCGATGCGGAGCGCTGCGGCGCCCAGCGATTCACCGATGGCAAATCCGATGAAGCATGGCCCCGCGTAATCGCCGGGGACAAACAGCAGGATGAAAAGCATCATCAGCAATTCCACGCTGATCAGCATCATGCCGATGCTCATGCCGGCTTGCAGCGGAATCTGGTAAATGGGGTACGGCTTGCCGCGCAGCCCGGCAAATGCCGTTCGCGAATTGGCAAAGGTATTGACACGAATCCCAAACCACGCCACTCCGTAGCTTCCAGCCATTCCGAGGAGGCTGAACAAGAGAATAATAGGCAGCGTAATGGCGACGGGCTTATCAGGCACGGGCGACAGGACGCCAAAGTACAGAACGATCACGACGGCGATGAAGACCCACAGGAAAAGCAAGAATTTGCCCTGCGTGAAGAGGTACGTTTTGCAGGTCTCGTAAATCAGCTCCGATACCTCACGCATGGCGCGGTGCACCGGCAGGTTCTTCAGACGGCTATAAATGGCAAGTCCAAAGATCAGTCCGAAGATGCAAAACAGGATACCGATCGTCAGCAGCTTGTGCCCGTCTATCCCGAGAAACGTGACCTGCGAGAGGTCGGGTAGTTTCAGGCCTGCCTCGCCGCCAGGGTTTTCCTGAGCCGAGACACACGAAGCGCTCAGCAAGGTCAGCAGGGCGCTTGCCGCGCCTGCTTTCGCGAATCGGCTTCTAAGCGAGCCAAAGCCCGCGAGCCACGTACGCATCAGTAGATCCTCCGTTGAAATCATGAAATCAGGCTAAAGTCCCATCTTGCTAACTGCTTCCGGCACACCATTTTGCCCTGTATTTTTTGCTCAGGGCGTTTAGGGAATGGCTTACCGGATTTGGTACAGGTTGCCACTTCAAGAAGGGGCGGAAGTGCCTCGCTTTGTCCCGGCCATACAACTGCAAACCGGCAAATCTACAAGCACACAACACCTAGACCCGGTCACCGGGGCGGCACAAAGCTCACTTTTATAACATGCTGGGGAATGGGGGTCAAACCGTTTCGCGAGGTGTCGTCAAGCCTGCAATCCCAGCCCGGAAAGCCTCCCGTGGTGGAGAAACCGTACCCGGGGGGCAAATAGGGGGATATAAGCCGCTTAAATTAATATCGTCGGGGTAACTCTTCCGGTATGGCGCGTTTCTCAGTCGTTTTACCCAGCGCAAATGTAGGTCACAATTAAGTAACTTCTCAGATGGTATCGCCGGGGTTCGCGAGGAGAGTGCCGACCCGGCGTGTCGGAAAGCTGCGCGCCAGCATTGGGAGCGTTGCCGGGAGCGCGCCGGCAGGAGGCACATGCTATGCGCAGGGATTCCACGGGACTCAAGGTGGAAATCGCATTTGGATGTCTTGTTGCCCTACTAATCGGCGTCGGTTGGCTGGGCTTGAGCCGCATGCGGCAGATCAACGCCTCCACGAACCGCCTCTTCAATGAGCGTTGGGAAAAGCTGTATACCACTCGCCAGGCGGCCTCTTATTTTAATTCCAACTACCGGATCGCGATTCGTGTTTTCCTGATGGAGCCCAGAGACAAGGAGGAAACGGCCGCGCTCGTGGCGCAAATGAAGGAAAACACCTTGAAGGGTTCCGCTGCCTGGAAACAGATCGAGGC
Organism: uncultured Acidobacteriota bacterium; assembly: GCA_963833595.1. Lineage (GTDB taxonomy): Bacteria > Acidobacteriota > Terriglobia > Acidiferrales > UBA7541 > Palsa-360. The sequence goes on from CAWHYM010000016.1 coordinate 182,327, forward strand.
GGAACCGGCCACAGACACGGAAAGAGAACTGCTCAGTAAAGTCGATATAGATGGAGCCCCCGCCCACGAGAGTCTTCGGCGGGCCTTGAGTTTGCTGGTCGATCAGGGCAAGGCGTTTGATGCCAACAAAATGATGGTAAACGAAACCCTGCCCCTCTTGAATAGGTATCGCGACGCCTGGGGCGCTTACATCGAGTACGAGGAAGATCAGATGAACCAGGCGAGAATGCAGACAAGGGCGAGTTACGCGACTGCCCGGCGGTTTTCCGCGACGTTGGTCCTGCTGTCTATTGGACTGGCCGTCTGCATCGCGGTGTTTGTAACCCGCAAGTTGAGCCGCGAAATGCAAGAGCGGGAAAGCGCTCAATTCGCCCTCCGGAATCTCAACGAAGATCTCGAGAGGAAAGTCGCGGAACGGACGGAGGACTTGGCTCGCACGATGGAAACATTGAGGGAAGAAGTGAACGAGCGGAGGGCGCAAGAAGTGGATCTTCGGCGGCTGGCGGCGATCGTCGAATCGTCCGACGACGCCATCGTTGCAATCACGTTGAACGGGATCATTACGGATTGGAATCTTGGCTCGGAGCGCATGTTGGGGTATCGACAAGGCGAAATGATTGGTCAGCCGATTTCGCGGATTCTACCTCCCGACCGGCTCGGCGAGCCCAACAGGAGTTTGCAGCGATTGGTCGGGGGAGATCAGGTGGTCCGTCATGAAACGGTGCGCGTTGGGAAGGATGGCAAGCATATCCACGTTTCCCTGACCATCTCGCCTCTTCGAGACATGCAGGGAAAAGTCATCGGCGATTCGGCCATTTTTCGGGACATCACAGAACGCAAGATGATGGAAGATGCCCTCCGAAGGTCGGAAGCTGGATTTCGCTCGTTGGTCGGCAACGCGCCCTATGGGATCCTGCGAACAATGCCGGATGGCAGAATCGTGCAAGCCAATCCAGCCATGGTGCGAATGCTCGGGTACGCATCCGAACACGAAATGTTAAGCCTGAACATGGCAAAGGATGTGTTTCGCCGTCCCGAGGACCGCGCTGAAACGACGGCCTGGTGCGCGAAGCAGGATTCCGTGCAGGGACTTGAGGTTGAGTGGAAGCGAAAAGATGGCTCCGTGTTCATGGTGCGTTGCGACGCGCATGTTGTCAGGGACAATGAGGGCTATCTGGAATGTCTGGAAACTTTCGTGGAGGACGTGACGGAACGGCGCAAAATGGAGCTACAACTACGGCAGGGGCAAAAGATGGAAGCGGTCGGGCGCCTGGCCGGAGGAATCGCGCATGATTTCAATAATCTGCTCGGCGTCATTTCCGGCTACGCCGAACTGGTGTGGGAGCAAATTGACCCGGCAAGCGAGGTGCGCAACTCGGTGGAGCAAATTCGGAAGGCGGCCGATCGGGCCTCCTCCCTCACCGGCCAGCTTCTGGCTTTCAGCCGGCAGCAGGTTCTGGAAACAAAAGTACTTAACTTAAATATAATCGTTGAGGATATGGTTAAGATGTTGCCGCGACTTCTCGGCGAAGACATCGAGCTGCAAGTCTCGCTCGATCCGGCGCTCGGAGCAGTGAAGGCGGACCAGGGCCAGATCGAACAAGTCATCATGAATCTGGCCATCAACGCTCGCGACGCCATGCCCGGAGGCGGCAATTTGGCGATTCACACGGGACGCGTTCGCTTTGACTCCGACCTTGCCCTAAAACACCCGCCCATGACGCCAGGTGACTATGTATTGCTCTCGGTAAGTGATACCGGGACAGGCATGGACAAACAAACGCAGACTCACATTTTCGAACCCTTTTTCACCACCAAGGAGCGGGGACGCGGCACCGGTCTTGGCCTTGCAACCGTCTATGGGTTCGTGAAACAGATCGGCGGATACGTCTGGGTGGAAAGCGAGCCCGGGGTCGGATCAACATTCGCGATTTATTTGCCCGTGACCTGTGAAGAGGCCCCCCAGAACGTCCCTGTCGTCGTAGTCGCCGCTTCTTCGGGACGCGGCGCGGGAACAATCCTTTTGGTGGAAGATGAGGAGTCTCTGCGCACCTTAACACGCAGCATTCTCGAACAGAACGGGTACAAAGTCCTGGAGGCCTGCAACGGAATGGAGGCGGTCGATATTGCCAGGGAAAACTCTGGCCCCATCCACCTGCTCTTGACGGATATGGTGATGCCGGGAATGAATGGCCGGGCTGTGGCGGAAAAAGTGGGCCGATTGCAACCGGGGATAAGAGTTGCCTATATGTCTGGATACACAGGGTTTAGCGAGCGGGAAGCCGCCAGCTTAGACGCGGTCATTATTGCGAAGCCTTTCACCCGCAACATATTGCTTCAAAAATTGAGTGAAGCCTTGGAGTTCGAGCAGAAGCATACCCGAACCTAGGCGACGCCGTCCAAAGCTGCGCTTCTTGATCGGGGAGGAACTGCGGTAATGGGATTCTTCACCCGGACAAGAAAGAGGTTGCGCCGCTCGCCCTGAAGTAACAATCTATCAAACAACGTGAAACCGAAAAGGGCAGCCAGGACGATTCCCCTCGGCTGCCCTTCTCTTTCTTATTTCAAAGTCTGGCTGGATGCCTACATTTTTTTCTGCGCGGTGGGCGGAAGCAAGCCGTTCATGCGCAGATGCATCGAGAGCCCGGCGTAGTGATCCGCAAAATCGGTGACGACTGCCAAGGCCGCTCCAAGACGCGTGATCTGCCTGCCGCCGAAAAACGGGACCATTTCAGACAGATTGGCGTCTGTCATCTTCGAAAATTGCTCTCCGCAATAGTCCATGGACGCTTTGAGTCCGGCGACCAATTTTTCTTTTGAATCGGTCTCGGAGCTTTTCGCGAAAGGAGTTGCCGGCGGGGTAAAAAGCTTCGAGCAGACGGCGTTATTGACATCGGCAATGTGGCCGATCGTTTTTCCGAACGTCATATTTTCGGGAGTTGGGCGGAAGCTGTACTTCTCCTCGGGCATGATTTCGGCAGTCGCTACCAGGTTCTTGGCATAGTCGTCGAACTGTTTGCGAACGGCGGCGGTAAGGGGATTTGCCGCGGCATCCTGCGCGTGGGCAAACATGGGCGCCACCAAACAAATCGCTACAAGGCAGATCAATCGTTTCATTCCGGTATTCTCCTTTTGGATCACTCGGTCAAGGCAGCATACGACGGATGCAAGGTCCATTCAAGCGGATGTCGGGCGGAGTGGGGGGCATGTTTTGCCCGCATCACCGCCGACATGCCGCTCCTGCTACGCGTACTTCACTAAAGTCATGAATCCGAAATCCATGTGCAACTGCATATGGCAATGGAACAGGGATGGGCCGGGATGGTTGGCCACAAAATCGACTTCCGCGTCGCTGAAGCGCGGAATGTTGACGATATCCTTCATTATGCCGGCCGTGGTCTTTCCGCCGACCTTGACGATCTCAAAATCGTGCCGGTGCAGGTGAAGCGGGTGCGTGTCGCCTGTTTGATTGTGGAAGACCATGCGATAGCGCTTGCCTTTCTGAACCATGAGCGGGTCCGTGTCCGGCCACGATTTGTCGTTGATCGTCCAGCGGTTGAACGTGACGCGCTGGCCGGGAATTTTCTTGAACGTCAGGTCGAACGTTCCATCGGGTTCCGGGAGTTTGTCTTGAGTGCCGAAAATGGTGTAGTCCCACGGCACTTTGGCTGGCTTCACCCAGGCCGGTTCGCCCGTTTGGCCCGCGTATTCGATGACGATGCCCATCCCGTTCATTCGCTCCTCGTCGTCGGTAGATCCGAGGATCCAGACGCCCGGCTGGTTCATCTCCACGACGGCGTCGACGCGTTCCGCAACCCCGATGGTCAGCACATCCACGGAAGCTTGCGTGGGAACAGGATTGCCGTCCATGGCGATTACTTTGAATTTGTGCCCCGGCAACGCGAACGAAATGTCATCGGTTGCGCTGGAATTGAGAAAGCGGAGCAGCACCCGCTGCCCTTGCTTCACGCGGATGGGATCACCGTGACCGAGCGCTTTGTCGTTGATCGAGCCGTTCTTGTAGGCGATTTCCCAGCCGTTGTTCGCGGGCCCCAGGTGCGCGAGCGAAGGTCCCCAATGATGTGCGGCCAGAAAAATTTCCTGATCGTAACTTCCCGGCTCGCTCTTCGGTTCGATGTAGAAGAATCCGAATTGGCCGTTGAATAAGCCCATTTCAAGGTTTCCCTTGGAAGGCATGTGCGTGTGATACCAGCGCGAACCGACAGGTCCCGGCTCAAACGTGTATTGGCGGCTGCCGTGCGCGGGGACGAGCGGCGTGCCTTCTTCCTCGGAGCCGTCCACGTCGGAAGCAACGAATTGTCCGTGCCAGTGGACAATTTCCGGCATGTCGGTGTCATTGCGCACATCGACAGTGATGCGCTTGCCCTCGGGGAAGCGCAAGATGGGGCCCGGAACTTTGCCGTTGTATCCGAGCGTCTTGATTACGATGCCCGGCGCAATTTCGAGGCTGACCGGCGCGATGCGAAGAGTAAGGTCAGGCTTCGCCAGCGGAAGCGCGGCCACGGAAGAAAATCGCGGCACGGAAGCCAAAGCCGCACCCACGGCGCTCACCCCCGTCACTGCCAGAAACTCTCTCCGATTCAGCATGGCAACCCTCGTGTCTTTCGCAACGTATGGAATGAAAATGATTGTGAAACGCCATAATCCAATCGACCTCGGATCGTGTCAAGCAAGAATCATGTAAAACCTGAGCTGAGGTTAGGCCATGCGGCGAACTGCTACCTTCGGCAAACCCATTTATTAGGCGCAATCGGGACGAAGGTCCCTGTCTCCAAACTGTTCCCTGGACCAGTAGATTAGCTGTCAAGAATTGCGTAAATTATGCCCTATCGATTCTCGCCGTTATTGCTTCGCGACCCAACGGAGAAAGGACAGAAGAGAGACTATGGCGGAAGATTCTGCTCTTGCCGAATTCAAACTAGGAATCAACCTTTTGCGAAAAGGGCATTCAGCCGAGGCCTCTGAATACTTTCGGCACGCTGCCGAATTGGACCAAAAAAACCCATATTACCTTTCCTTTCTGGGGGTTTCCGTCGCCCGCGCCCAGCGGAAGTGGGCTGCGGCAGTGAAACTTTGCGAGACGGCCCTAAGTTTGAGACGCAATGAAGTGCAACTCTATTTGAACCTGGCGGAAGTCTACGTATCCGCTGGACGACGTGACGATGCGGTTGAGGTGCTTGACAAAGGTTTGATTTATTTCAGTGTTGATGCTCGAATCAGGCGAGCGCGTGCCAGGTTAGGAAGGCGGGGCACTCCAGTACTGCCATTTCTTGAGCGCGGACATTTCTTGAACCGGAGTCTTGGGAAGCTACGACGCCGCGTCTCGGAACGACTCGGGAAGTCTGAAAACTAGAACAGGATCTCCGAACCCGAAGCCACGTCCCTGGAAGTCCTCTGATCGAAAAGTGACATTCCACCGAGCTATGCGTATGAGTCCTCGGACAGAATAACTCTGATACAATCTACCTTCTTCGATTGTTTCTTATGGACATACCGGCGCCGAAATTTCATCTGCCTTACTGGCTTCAGGCGATTGTCGCCTCCGCGGGAGGGCTGGGCCTTTTCCTGATCGCGTTTCTCGATTCGTCCGTCCTGACGTTTCCGGTGATCAACGACCTGCTGTTGATTGATCTTTCCGTCCGCAATCCGGCGCGGATGCCGTATTACGCGGCGATGACTACGTTCGGCTCGGTCGCAGGCTGCCTGTTCCTGTACTATCTTGCGCGAAAGGGCGGGGAGGCGATGTTTCGCAAGCACGCCGGGCCGCGCGCCCAGCATATCCACGCCTGGATTAACCGGAATGGTTTCCTTAGCATTTTGGTGACGGCGCTGCTGCCGCCTCCAACGCCCTTCAAAGTATTTGTGATTGCGGCGGGCGCTCTGGAAATGCCGGTGCGAACATTTGTGCTGGGCTTGCTGGCTGCGCGGGCAATTCGTTTTTTTGGCGAGGGATTTCTTGCGATACGTTACGGCAATCAGGCGAGCCAGTTTCTTCTGACTCACAAGCTGGAGGTTGCGGGAATTACTCTACTCGTAGTTCTGACACTCTATCTGGCTTCGCGCGCTGCTTTTGGACGCCCCGTCGCTTCTTGACCGTCTGATTTGCCCTATTTTGCCCGGCCTCTTGCCGGCTCTTGCCAGAACTTAACCAGCGTTTCATACAACTGGTGCGAACGGGTTTTTAGTGTCACTTGAGCCTCTGCCACTTGGACCGCCAACGTGCGTTGCAACTTCATTCATCCTGCGTAACAAGCGGGTCAAGCAGGCCGTTTGTTGGGAAGACGGGCTAGTTCAATTGCCCGTCGCGGAATCCAATTCAAGATGATCGCCGATCACGAGGCTCTGCGCGTTCAGGTCAATGACGGCGATGACGCCGCGCCGGCCGGCCAGTTCGGACTCGAAGCGCATGTCGCGCAGACGGACCTGAAAGCCATCGCCTTCGGGCTGGACGCTCGCGAGAGGAAATCGCGCAAAATTCAAAAACTCAATTGCCGCGGAACTGCTGGCCGCGTTTTTTAGCGTCACGGACGGCTCCGGCTTGAAGTGCACGTCCGCCAATTCAGGGTCGAATTCGCGCCCGGGACCCAGCGGAACCTCCAGATTGAAGATCGCATTATCCGTCTCCACGACACCGGACCAGAGAAGGGGATTCGACGGATTGGGAAATGCCGCCACTTCGAGAGGGGTTTGCCCTCGATAATCGCGCGAATCGAGAAGCGCAATCGCCCTCTGGTGGGCAAACCCACGGCCAGCGATGACCATCGCGACCAACAACAGGCCGACGATTGCTCCTCGCTGCCTCCCGTGGCGCTTTGGCTTCGATCCAATCTCTTCGAGCACCAGGCGAAATAATTCTGGAATGAGCAACCCGGCAAGCAGGAAGAAAAGAATCCACGAGTCCACCGAGTCCGCCAGATCCCATGCAAACCATTTTGGACTGAAAGGCCAGAGCAGCTTCACGCCATAGCCATTCAACATGTCGAGAAACAAATGCGCTCCCGCGCCAATCGCGCAAATCGCGAGCGCAGGGAAAATTCCCACCGCGAACTTCGGATATTTGCGGCCAGTGAACCAAGAGGCCGCCGCAATAGCTGCGATGATCGCTATAGTGCCAACCAGCGAATGAGTGACCGTTCGATGGCCGCGCAAGAATGTGTCCGCTCCGCCGAGCCGCGTGACCCAGTCGACGTCCGCAATCAGGCCGGAGACGAGCAGCATCGGAGTCGCGGCGCGCGTAATTTTATTCAATCCGGCGCGGCCGAGAGCGATGGAGGTCAGCGCATGAGTTACGGGTTCCATGGTGTGCTAATTCGCTTAGTAGGACAGCCACTCTTGGCTGTCCGCTATTTGTCGGCGACGCAAAAGAGGACAGCCAAGAGTGGCTGTCCTACTAAAGGCGCGCCGCTCGAATCGTTCGAACGCCGCGGGAAATACTACAACGGATCGGGTATGGCGAGGGTGAGAGCGTCGGGCACAATCCGAAACTCGACCGGGAGACGCCCGGCAGGCTCTCCGTCCACTTGAATCTGGACTTGGGACGCGCTGTTCGATGCGCACTGCAGGGAGCTTGTCTTGAAGAACCGCACGTAGCGCGCGCTGCGCAGCTTCCCGGCCCAGATGAGCGGCAGGTAAGAGAGGTAGCGCCAGGCGCTGCGCGTGGTGACGAACGCGAGTTCGAATTCCGGCTGCAGGAGGTCGGCTTCAGTCGTGATTTTGAACGGCCCGCCATAATGCTTCGTGCGGCCCACGATGACGAGCGAGGCGTCAATGTCAATCGCGTTGCCCGCCATCGACGTTCGAAACAGGGGGAAATCATATTTTGTCAATTGGCGAAGGCCTTCCTGCCAATAGGCGAGAATGCCCGCCTTGAGCTTGATTTCCGGGCGCACGGCGGAAACCAGCGCACCGTCCGCTCCGGCGCCCGCGACGCTCAGGAAATAGCGCGGCTCGCCGCTGGATTTTTCCGGGATGGCGAGGCCGAGAGCAATGCGCCGGTAAGGCGCTCCGACGATGCGTTCGGCGGCGCGCGGCAAGTTCCACGGCAGCGCCAATTCCTTCGCTAGGACATTCGCGGTCCCGGCAGGCAAAACGGCGAGTGGCACCTGGCTGCAAGCCAGGCCGTTCACGACTTCGTTCACCGTGCCGTCGCCTCCGCACACGATCACGAGCTGCCGCGACGCGTCGACGGCGCGGCGCGCCATGATGGTCGCCTCGCCGGCAGCCGTCGTGTTCTGAAGCTCCGTTTCGATTCCGGCATTGCGGAAAATGCGGCGCGCCTCATCCAGTTGCGGCACGCGGCGTCCGCCGCCGGCCGTGGGATTGACGATCAACACTGCATCGCGAACTTGCATTGACACCTGGTCCACTCCGTCCCACGAGAACCCATCAAAGAGAACTAAGATACCGTGATTGGGCGAATAACGTACACCTTGTTTCGAGGCCGGGAGCGCATTGTATACTGAACGCCCGTTTCTTTCGATTCTCCGAGGCCGCATGGCGAAGAACGAGACGACATCGCAAACAGATCGAGAAACTGCGCGAGGAACTTCGCCGGCACGAATATCTCTACTACGTGCTGGACGAGCCGGAAATCTCCGACGTCAAATTCGACCGGATGATGGAGGAACTCCAGCGGCTCGAAGCGGAACATCCGGAACTCGTCACGCCGGATTCGCCGACGCAGCGCGTGGGTGGTTCTCCGCGCAAAGGATTCGAGACGCGCCAGCACTCCCCGGCGATGATGAGTCTCGACAATACGTATTCGACGGAGGAGCTGGAAGATTTCGACCGGCGCGTGCGCGAACTCTCCGGACGCGACCAGGTTGATTACGTCACGGAACACAAATTCGACGGCTTGAGCATTGCGCTGATTTACGAGGGAGGAGTTTTGGTGCGCGGCGTCACGCGCGGCGATGGCACGACCGGCGAAGAAGTCACCGCGAATGTGCGCACGATTCGCTCGATCCCGCTGCGCGTGGACACCGTGGAACTCAATAAGCTGCGCATGCCTTTGGATTTTGAAGTGCGCGGGGAAATCATCATGCCGCTTCGCGCCTTTGAAGCCTTAAATGAGAAGCAAGAGGAAGAGGGCGGAAAGCGCTTTGCGAATCCGCGCAACGCCGCGGCCGGCGCCGTGCGCGTGCTCGATCCTGAAATCACGCGGTCCCGGCGCCTTGATTTTTACGGATACTATTTGCTGGCGGGCGGGCGAATGCCAACCCGGCTTCACTCGGAGGCGCTCGAAGCGCTGCAAAAACTTCACTTCAAGGTTTCCCCCGACTGGCGCGTGTGTCATTCGCTTGAAGCGGTGAAAAAATTCATCGACGCATGGGAAGGCAAGCGCGAGAAATTGCCGTATGAAATTGACGGCATCGTGATCAAGGTGAACGAAATCGCGCAGCAGCAGGAACTGGGATTCACGGCGAAGGCCCCGCGTTGGGCCGTCGCCTACAAGTATCCGGCGCGGCAGGAAACGACGGTTGTGAACGATGTCCTCTTTCAGGTGGGCCGCACGGGCACGCTCACGCCGGTGGCGGTGCTTGAGCCGGTGCAGGTCGGCGGCGTCATCGGTCAGCCGTTCGACGCTGCACAACATGGATGAAATTGCGCGGCTGGGCCTGCACATCGGCGACACCGTGATCGTCGAGCGCGCCGGGGAAGTGATCCCTCACGTGATCAAGGTGGTCAAGGAAGGGAAGCCGCGCCGCGAAATTGTCGTCCCGGAACGATGCCCCGAGTGCCACAGCCGGATTCACAAGGACCCGGAAGAAGTTGCATACCGCTGCGTCAATGCGAGCTGTCCGGCCAAACGCAAGGAATCGCTGCTCCATTTCGCGGGGCGTCATGCGATGAACATCGACGGCCTTGGCGAAAAGATCGTCGACCAGCTCGTGGACAAGGGTTTGGTGAAAGACTTCGCCGACTTATACGAATTGAAGCTGGATGGCGTGGCCGAGCTGGAGCGCATGGCGGAGAAATCGGCACGGAATCTGCTCGATGAAATTTCGGCGAGCAAGGGCAACAGCCTGGCGCGGCTGATCTATGCCCTGGGCATGCGTTTTGTCGGCGAGCGCACGGGCCAGCTCCTCGCCGAACATTTCGCTTCGCTGCCGAAACTCGCCGAGGCAACCGTGCAAGAGCTGGAAGAAGTTCCGGAAGTCGGCCCCAAGGTCGCGCAAAGCATCGCCGATTTTTTCTCCGAACCCGCAAACCGGAAATTAATTCAGCGCCTCAAAGAGGAAGGCCTGAAGATGACGGAAAAACGCGCGGCGCCGGAAGACACGCGCTTCGCGGGGAAAACGTTCGTCTTTACCGGCGCGCTCGCTCGGCGTTCGCGCGAGGATGGCGGCGCGGAAGTTGCGCGCCACGGCGGAAAGGTGACAAGCTCGGTCAGCAAGCTGACCGATTACGTCGTGGTCGGCGCCGACCCTGGTTCAAAATATGACAAGGCGCGCTCGCTCGGCGTCACCATCTTGAACGAAGATGAATTCGATGATCTGCTGGCTGGACGGCGGAAAGTCGAGCCGGACCGGGCCCCAGCTCAGGAGAGCCTCGGCGAAATCCAAGGGCAAAGGACGCTCGAAACGGGCTTCGAGCAGCCGTTAAACGCCAGGTAATTTTGGGTATCCCTGCGTATATATTGTGTAAAGATTACGCGGCGTAATGCCTGCGAGCGCGTCGCGCGCCAAAGCTGAATTACTTTCTATTTCTTTGTGAGATTGGGACTTATCAGTACAATTCGATTTTTTCCTAATATGGTCGGCGGTGTGCAATAATTACAGGAAGCCTTAGGGGACCTCGGAGAAGTCCTAGCTACGGCTCAAGGTACCCAGAACTAAGAAACGTGGGGGGAGACCGCAAAATGAGTAAGGCAATATTGTCCGCAACAATCACTCTTGCTGTAGGTTCGCTGTTCATCGCCGGTTGCGCGACTAAGAATTACGTCAAGCAGAGCATCACACCGGTTGATCAAAAGATCGATCAGGTCGACAAGAGTTCGCAGTCGCGCGATTCATCGCAGGTTGCCGACATCAACAAGACGAATCAGGTTGTTGATGAGAATGAAAAGAAACTGTCCGCCACCACTGAAGTCGCGCAGACCGCCGACACTGAGGCGAAAGGCGCGATGTCCAAGTCCAGCCAGAACACCAAGGACATAAATGATTTGCGGAACGTGATCGCAAATATCGACGACTACAAACCAGGCACTCAGGTTGTCGTGCACTTCGGGGTCAACAAGGACACGCTGGCGAAGGACGAGCAGGCTAAGCTGGACGAAGTGGCCATGCAGATCAGCGGCCAGGCGCGTTATTTCATCACGGTCATGGGATTCACGGACCAAACCGGAAGCGCAGCTTACAACGACCGGTTGAGCCGTGCGCGCGCCGACCAAGTGATTTCCTACCTGGTAGGCAGCCACGATATTCCCGTGTACCGGATCCACACGGTCGGACTCGGCGAACAAAAGCTGATCGACGCAGGCAAAGGCAAGGAAGCGCGTGCGGCGAGCCGTCGCGTCGAAATCACCGTTTACACCGCCAAGCCTCTAACAACATCCGCAGCCGGGGGAAATTAGCTCCGCTCAGTAAGTTGGTACTATTTCTTGTACTGGGAGTGCCGGCCTCGATGGCCGGCACTTTTAGTTTGGAGAAGTTTCGATTCACTGTCCTGAATCGCTCCACATTGTCCGCCAGATTCTCGCCTGGATTGCAATCCAAATAACCCAAAAGAAATAGCTGCAGATGGGGCGAGTCCCGAACCCGCAAAAAGATTTCATCGGTCCGGCCAGCAACCGTTTTTGTGTATTTTTCCCTGCCATCTGCTGAGCAGGCGATCGCTGCGAGATGATATACTGAGCGTGGCGGGCAGGCCGGGTGATCGCTGGGCCGGCCTTCGCAAGAAGGCAGGCCGGGAGGAAAGTCCGGACACCGTGGTCTTCGCGTCTTACGCCTGGGACGAAAGTTTTGGCACAAAGTGCCAGGACTAAAGTCTTCGGCGGGGGACGCCTCAGACTAAAGGGCAACGCGCCTGGTAACGCCAGGGGGCCGACTCTTCGTGCAGTTCGCGCAAGCGAGGCGAGGTTTCCGGCTACGGACAGTGCCACAGAAAATAAACCGCCGGTGCAATGCGCCTCGGTGGCCATCTGAAGGAAAACCTTCAGACAGCCTGAAAGCAGCCCGCGCAAGCGGATTGCGGAAGGTGATAGCGCTTGGTAAGGGTGAAACGGTGGGGTAAGAGCCCACCGCGTCCCGAGCAATCGGGACGGCACGGCAAACCCCGCGTGGTGCAAGGCCAAATAGGAGGGGAGAGCTGGCCCAGCTCGTTAGGACCCTCGGGTAGGCTGCTGGAGTCCAGGTGCGAACCTGGACCTAGAGGAATGATCGCCACGTCGCGCAGGCGGCAACGTCCGCGCGCCGTACAGAATCCGGCTTACAGGCTTGTCCGCCATTTATTATTTTTCTTTTAGTTCGGTCGCTTCTCATTCTAGAGGCCCGGGAGCAGGAATCCGCCGTCCACCGTGAGCGTTTGGCCGGTAATGTAAGAACCCTTCTCAGAAGCAAGCAGCAGGGCAAGTTCCGCGACGTCGGACGGCTGTCCGAGGCGCTGAATCGGCTGCTTCTCAAGCACGTTGTCTCGTTGCGCTTCATCCTTCCAGTAGTGCTCACTGAGCGCCGTTTGAATCAAGCCGGGCGCAATGGCATTCACGCGGACGCCTTTTGCTCCGAGCTCCAGCGCGTACGACTGCGTCATCATGATGAGCGCGGCCTTCGTCATGCTGTAGAGGAGGCTGTGCCGTTGCGGGCGAAGGCCTGCGATCGATGCGATGTTGATGATCGATCCGCTGCCGCGATCGCACATTCCGGGGGCAATGGCCTGCACCAGCCGGAAGGCGCTTTTCAGATTGATCTCGATCATTTTGTCGAATTGCGCCTCGTCGATTTCGAGGCATGGCCCGAAAGAAATATTCGTCGCGGCGTTGTTCACCAGGATGTCGACAGGCCCAAATTCCCGCGCTGTGATCGCGACCATATTTTCGATTTGATCCGCGCGGCCGACGTGGCATGCGATAGGCTTCACGGATGGCCCGATTTCGCCGGCGACCTGGTCAGCGTTTCCTGCTTGCGTCCGCAGATCACGACGCGCGCGCCTTCGCGCGCAAAGACTTCCGCGATGGCGCGGCCAATGCCGCGGCTCGCGCCTGTAACGATCGCAACTTTTCGGTTCAATGCGCCCACAATTCCGCTCCACGATGAGAATTCGGGTCGATTCTATTCGGCACGGGCCAGCGGCTAAACAGGCTGAGGAAAAAGGGCCCCGCTCCTTTTGTCATTCCGAGCGAAGCGAGGAATCTCTCTTTCTTTCCATTGGGCTAAATCGAAGAGAGATTCCTCGCTTCGCTCGGAATGACAGAATAAACTATTTATTCCGCAGCCTGTAGAGCCGCATCGATTCTGGTGACTCTACCGCACGGCTGAAGCCGTGCCCTACAAGGATTTGGCAGCTACCGCAACGTTTTGGAAAACTATTTCGCCGCCGCAGTGGCTTCCAGTCCCGCAAGCCGCATCGCCAGCCCGATGGACCGGGACGGGTCGTATGCGCGAAACATCGCCAATTTCTCGGCTTCAATCGAGCCCTCGGCGTGCACCGCGAGGACCGCTTGATAACCGCCGTAAAGGCGCGTCGTCAAATCGCTGATCAGATTCATGATTGCCATGCGCCGGTCCGCGGGCCATGCGCCAGGCAAATATTTTTCCAGTACAGGCCTGACTTCGGGTGAATTCCAGTCCATGCCGCCCGGCCCGGTGACGAGCAGCCCTCCGGCGAGGTCCTGCACAGTTTCAATGGCCTGGTGAAACTCGCGCGCGAAAGTCCACTTGGCCATGTTCGTCGTGAACACGTCAGGGTACGCGACACCGTTTTCCACTTTGCAGCGAAGCGCGGCGAGTTCCGTCAGCCCGCGCACGGTTTCGGCATATCCGCCGAGCCACGTCAGCTTGTCGCGCACATGGCCCGCGCGATCGATGCCGTTCGCCTTCGCTATCGCGATTCCCGCGCCCACCATCGCATCCAGCAGCGGAAGCTTATAACTCACCGCGGTGAATCGATGAAACTCGACGAACGTGAGCGCGGTTGCGCCGGCCAGGTCCGGCCGATCCACGTAAAACACGCGGTCCCAGGGAACGAACACATTTTCAAATACCGTCAGAGTTTCCACCATTTTGTGATTCGTGGAAATGGGGCGCGTGAAGGGATCATCCGTCCCATGCAGATAGTCGGACGCGTAAAGGCGAAGCCCCGGCGTCGCCACGGGAACCGCAAAGGCGAGCGACCACGGCTCATCGCCGGGCCCCATGGACCGGCTCGGCAGCACGATGACCTCATCCACATACGGCGTGCAAGAGGTGTGTATTTTCGCGCCGCTGACGATGATGCCGCCCACTCGCTTTTCCACAACGCGAACATACATGTCGGGATCGCTCTGCTCACAGGGCCGCTTGCTGCGGTCGCCCTTCACATCGGTTTGCGCGACAGCCATGGCGAGGTCATTGTCCCGGCAATGGCGGTAAAACGCCTCGACGCGCTGAATCCCGTCCGCATCGCCGCTGCGGCCAAGGACGCGCTTCAGCGCGAACAGCGCGTCGGTTCCAATTTCCTTGATCAGCAGCACCAGCGTGGCGCCTTCGGCCGTGCCGGCTTCGATCAGCTTCGAGCGTGAGAGTAAATCCTGTGAGCTGCGGGGCACGCGGAAGTAGGCGGAATATTCGTCCGGAGCCTTCGCGGTGGACGGCAAGCTCGCGAAACTTGGGATTTTCTGCCAGTTCATAATCGATGGAAGCATGCCGGGCCGCGACGCCCAGCTCGGGATGGTCAACCACGCTCGGTACGCGCTCGCCACGGTAGTAAACTTCGCGGGTGTCGCGTAGCCCCGCGAGAAATTGGGCAGCCGTTCGCAAAGCCATTTCAGCGCCTCCAGAGGACGAATGCGGATTCTACTAGATCATGATTGCGCGCGCTCTTTTGAAATTCGCAATCCTGGATCATTTTTCTTCGCCGGATTTCGGCTTGGCAAACTGCGGAAATACTACCTCGCGTTGTCATTCCGAGCGAAGCGAGGAATCTCTCTTTGGTTTAAATCCAGGAGAAGAGAGATTCCTCGGCACGCAGCGTGCCTCGGAATGACAGTTTTTTAGTTTTCCCGCAAATTGTTGAACCGGCGGCGCAAAATGTACTTTTGAATTTTGCCCGTAGAGGTTTTGGGAAGCTCTTCAAACAGGATCTCTCGTGGAGCTTTGAAGCGGGCAATCCGTCCGCACACGAATTCGATCAGCTCCTCTTTCGTGGCGGACATCCCCTGCCGCAGGACGACAAATGCGACTGGAATTTCGCCCCACCGCTCATCCGGGCGCCCCACCACGACCGTTTCCAAAACCGCGGGATGCTCGGCAAGGGCTTTTTCAATCTCGACCGAAGCGACATTCTCTCCACCGGTGATGATGATGTCCTTGGCGCGGTCGCGGAGTTCGATATATCCGTCCGGAAAGCGCACGCCAAGATCGCCAGTGCGAAACCATCCGCCGGACTCGGCGGCGCGCGTGGCCGCTTCGTCGCGGTAGTAGCCGATGGTCACGTTGTTCCCGCGGATCACGATTTCGCCCAGGGTTTCGCCGTCGGACGGAACTTCATTGCCGCTGGCATCGATCACGCCGATATCCATCGTGACCACATTGCCGACGCCCTGTCGCGCATTCAATCTTGCCTTTTCGCTTTCGGACTTCGCAGTCCACTCGGGCTGCCAATCGTTGATCACCGATGGGCCATACGTTTCCGTCAAACCATACAAATGCGTGACGCGCAGATTCAAGGCGGCAAGACGCGCAAGCAGCGCGGGAGTGGGAGGCGCTCCTCCCGTGAACGCGTGAACCGGATGGCTAACTTTCCCGCCGCCGGACGATGCGGCGGCTTCCGCGATCATCGTCAAGACGGTAGGCGCGGCGCAAAGATGGGTCACGCTCCCGCTACAAATTGCCGTCCAAATGGCCGCCGGATCGATCTGGCGCTGACAAATGTGAACCGCGCCGGCAGCCGTCACTGCCCATGTGAAGCACCAGCCGTTGCAGTGAAACATTGGAAGTGTCCACAGGTAGGCGCTGTCCAGCCCCAGGCGTGAGTGAAATGCCATCGCCAGTGCCTGCAGGTACGCTCCGCGATGCGTATACATTACGCCTTTCGGGCGGCCCGTACTTCCGCTGGTGTAATTAATCGCCAGCAGAGACATTTCGTCCATGAGCGCGGTAGGGCAGGGCTGCGAAGATCTAAGTAGCTCTTCGTACTCGCTGGATTCGCCGCCGGCAAGGATGAGCCGCACGCCAGTTGAGGAAGAAAGCGCTCGCGCGGCCTCCGCAAATTCGTGCGTGGCAATCAGCATGCGCGCGCCGGAATTTTCGAGGATATAAGCCATCTCCTGCGGGGAAAGTCGAATATTCATCGGCACTAACGCGCAGCCTGCCATGGGCACGCCATTGTGCATTTCGAGCATTACGTGGCTATTGGTGCAGAGTGCAGCGATTCGATCGCCGTGCTGAGCCCCCGCGCCTCGCAGCAGTCCCGCGAGGCGATGCGACCTCTCTCCAAACTCGCGATACGTAAAGCGGCGCTCGCCATCGATGATCGCGGTGCGCTCCGAAAAGATCTTCGCAGCGCGATCGAGGAAGTACGCCGGGTTCAATGGAGTTGCGGCGCGCACAGGCATTCACTGCTCCAGTTAAAATTGGACATAAATTAACACTAACCTGGACTTCTCATCGGATATATCAAGTAGCACAGGCTTCAGCCTGTGGGTTTTAGTCCTTGCAAGGACGAACCCCCATAGGATGAAGCCTGTGCTACTCAGCGCAATCACAATTGGTAGAGGAAGAAGGCTCCCAGCGCGGTGAGGACAAGCCCGTACAATCGTTCGAGACTGCTGGATTTCGAGCGAATCGCGACCCGGACGCCAAGGTACGAAAACGGAACGGAGCCGAGCGCAACGAGTCCCGCGACCCCCCACGATATATGCCCGAGGTAGGCATGGACGATGGTTCCGGGCAACGCCAGCATGGCGGACACAGCCAGCGAGCACGCAAACGATTTCTTGATCGGTTGCCTGAGGAACCGGGAGTAAGCCGGCGCAAGCAGGAATCCCCCGGCATTCGCCAGGAGTCCCGATATGATTCCGACCCCGGTTGCGATGAGCACCAGCCGGAGACGCCAGTAGGCCGGACGATTTTCCGTCAGCTGATCCGGCGAAGATCCCCCGGATTTTTTTTCTCTTGGTAATAATAAGAAAGCAAGGCCAAACCCAAGTACCAAAATTCCGGTGACGATCAGCAAGGGCCGGGCGCCCGTATACTTCGTGAGAACTGAGCCCAGGATGGTCGCGGGAATCCCCACCCCGATGCTCCACCAGACGATTTCCCAATCCAGCAGATGGGATTGCCAGTATGCCCTGGAAGCAATCAGCGTTCCCGGAATCGTGGCAGGAAGTGGCGATGCAACCGCGATGAATCCCGGAAAACCAATAAGGCTCAAGAGAGGCGTCGCAATCGCGCTGCCTCCTTTTCCAAACAGGCCCCCGAGAAACCCGATGAAAATGCCAACAACAAACGCTCCAAAGTGCTGCAATGTTCCACCTTTCATCAGGCGAAATCGCCCTATTGAAAGTTTTGCCAGATGAAGCCGGGAAAGTCCAGACGAGAACAGCATTGAAAGCGAGGCGCTCAGGAAGGTTCGATAGGCACGACGTCCACGGAGACGTCCATCCAATGGCGCTGGCCGCCGATCAGAATCCCTCTCGACGGGCCCACATCGTCGTAATCTCTTCCCCATGCAAGCGTGATGTGGCCGTCGCTTGGCATGAGTCCATTCGTGGGATCGAATTCCACCCAGCCCGTACCCGGCACGAATACGCTGACCCATGCATGCGACGCATCCGCGCCGGTGAGCCGTTCTTTTCCCGGGGGAGGAGAAGTCACCAAATACCCGCTGACGTATCGCGCCGAAAATCCCAGCGAGCGCAGGCAGCAGATTTGCAGATGAGCGAAGTCCTGGCAGACGCCCTGGTGCGAATGAAAGACTTCCTGAACCGGCGTATCGATTTCCGTGGAGCCCGCCAAAAATTTGAAGTCGTGGTGGATGCGCTGGGTCAAATCCAAAACGCACGCAAGGAACGGCCGCCCGGCCGGGAAGGAATGGCGGGCGAATTCGGCCAGTTCCGCCGACCAGGGCACATGCGCCGATTCGAAAAGGAATTCGCGGGCGGCCAGTATTTCCCGGTCGGGCGCGATGGTCAGAATCCGCAGGACCTGCTCCCAGGTCGGTCCCTGGGTGACGTCATACGGGCCCCAGGGAAGGACTTGAACCTCGCTTTGCGCGGCGATTCGCAGGACCGTGTGCGGTTCCTGCAGGCTGAACCAAGTGACATGATTTCCGAAATAATCGAAGCCTTCGTTTCTCACCGTGGGTGTCGGCAGCACGAGCATCTGGTACTGCAAACAAGTTTGGGTTGAGTGTTCCCGGGGCCTCATGCGAACCACGTTGTGCGACAAGGGAATCGCTTCGTCGTATCCGTATCGCGTGGAATGTGTGACGCGGTATTTCAATTTTCATGCTCCTCGCGAATGCCGCTGATTTCCTGCGATACGACGGCGTGCGAAAAGTACAATTGGGCAATAGCCTCGGAAAGCTGGCCGATCTGTTCCAGGATTCCGGAAAGGAGGGCGTGAAATTCCTCGCGCTCGCGGCCCGACGCAACCGAACACAATTCCACGAAATCGGCGAGTTGAATCGAAGTGCGCAGCTTGAGAAGCAGGCGCTGATCGTAGTTGCGATCCGGATGCGAGAGGTCGCGCGGCAGCGCCGCAAGGTGCTGGTCGATCAATGCGAGTTGGAATGCCACGGACCGCGGGTTGGTCTCATCGGCGAGCAACAGGTCCGCTACAGCGTGGGTTTCAAGGTGCGTCATGTATCTGCGGCGATAGGTGAGCGAGCTGTCGCCGATATCCAGAACGGCTTCCAGCAGGGCCGGATCGGTGTCGGGTTCCACTAGCGAATCCTTCAAGAATTGCGAAATAAACGACGCACGTTCGACGCGCCGCCCGATATCCAGAAATCGCCATGCCTGGCCGCGCGTCATCGAATCGGATGCGAGCCCGGCAAACGCGGCCAACGTCACGATTAGGTGGTCGAGCAACTCGAGGATGCCGGACGCGGGATCGGTGGGACCGGCTCCGAAATTGAAAACGGCGCGATAAATTTCCTGAAGGATGCGCCAGGCATCGGTGGAAATCGTGTCGCGCAGAACTCTTGCCAGGCGGTGAAGATTGGCGACGCTGCCTCGCAGGCCCTCGCTTTTTGCCTTGCCGAGCATCGCTTCAATGAATTCGCGTTCGAGTTCCGCGCCCGTCGAACGAATCGGTTTGCTCCGGCAAGCGGAGGCCAGGACCTGAACGGCATGAGCGCTGTCAAAGCCGGTTTGATCGACCATTCGCGTAATGGCTCCCCGCGCCAGGCGAGCCTGCGCATCGGTGCGCTCCGAGTAGCGCCCCAGCCAGAAGAGGTCCTCCGCCAGGCGGCTGGGCAAATCGTTACCTCCGCGGCTGATGGCGATCGGTTGGGTCGTCGAAGGGAGAAGCGTCACCGGGCTGACGGGGCCGTCGGACAAAATCCAGGTGTCTTTGCTGCGGCCTCCTTTTTGCAAGGACACGACGAGCGTATCGTTCGATTGCGTGATGCGCGAAAGCCCGCCGTTCATGACGGTGTAGGAATTGCCGTAGGCGCTGAGATAGGAGCGAACGACGAACCGCCGCGGCTGCACTTCTTCGCCAATGAGCGCAGGAGTCGTGCAGGCCATGACTTGTTTTTGTGCGACGTAGTGGGCGGGACGCGCCCTGATTTTTTGCTCGAGCGCTGAAAGTTCGTCGCGCGTAAGATTCTGGCCGAACACTGGGTCTTCCCCCTGCGTCGGATACGCGGACTTGATCACCATTTCTGACAGGTGCTGCGCCACGAATTCCAAAATTTCCGGTTGGCCGCACCACCAGGTTTCCACCGAAGGCAGCTTCAATTCCTCGCCCAGGAGATACCGGCACACCGCGGGAAGGAAGGGAAGAAATCCAGGCGCCTGCAGGACGCCGCAGCCGACCGCGTTGGCGACAGCCACGTTGCCGCGGCGGATGGCCTGCAGCAATCCCGGAACTCCCAGGTAGGAATCCGGTAACAGTTCGAGAGGATCGCAGAAATTGTCATCGACCCTACGAAGGATGACGTCGACGCGCTGCAACCCTCCAAGCGTCTTCATGTAGACGATAGTGTCGCGAACGGTCAGATCGTTTCCCTGCACGAGCGCGTAGCCGAGGTATCGCGCAAGGAAGGAATGTTCGAAGTACGTTTCATTGTAGGGGCCCGGCGTGTACAGGACGATGCGCGGGTTTTCGTGATTGGCCGGCGCGAGTTCCGTCAGAGTTTCCCGCAGCGACACGAAGAATGGCGCGAGGCGCTGCACCTTGCATTGGCGAAAGACGGACGGCAGCGCACGGGAGAGGACAATCCGGTTCTCGAGCGAATACCCGGCGCCGGACGGCGCCTGCGTACGGTCGCTAAGAACTTCGAACTGCCCGGTTTCGTTGCGCACCAGGTCCGCTGCGTACAAGTGCAGCCAGCGGCCCTGCGGCAGCCGGATCCCGTGACACGGGCGAAGAAAACCGGGATTGGCCCACAGCAATTCCGGAGGAAGCACGCCGCTAAAAACAGTATCCGCCGGACCATACAGGTCCGCCAGCAAACGGTCCAGCAGCCGCGCGCGCTGAACCAGCCCTTCGCTGATGCTGTCCCAATGGGCGCCAGCGATAAGCAGGGGAATGAAGTCCAGGCTCCAGGGCCTGTCCAGGCCGTTCGGATCGCCGTAGACGTTATGGGTGACACCATTTTGATGAATCAACCGCCGCGCCAGGTCGCGTCTGTGGCCGAACTCGCCGGGTTTCAGCTCATCGAGCAGCGAAACAAATTCCCGCCAATGAGGCCGCAAGGTGCGGTCGGGCTTAACCATTTCATCGGGGAATGGGGAGTCGATTCCGTAGTTGTCGGCAAAGCCGCGTCGAAGAGGGTGGTCGGTTTCGATGCCACCGGAAGATGTAGGTTCTTGCATATTTCCTATTGAAGATACTTTACTTCAACCTGAGATCCAGTGTGAATGGTAATTCCTTCGTGATTTTTTCTTCGCCCATGGCCATCGGCCCGGGCGTGTGCCCGAATTTGAAAAAACGCGCGATGCGCCGGCCCTCGGCCGCGTACGCGTTGATCGGAAAGTTGTCGTAGCTCCTGCCGCCGGGATGCGCAACGTGGTACGTGCATCCTCCGATCGACCGGCCGGACCATGTGTCCACCACATCGAACACCAGCGGCACGTGAGTTCCAATTGTCGGATGCAGGCAGTTTGGCGGCTGCCAGGCGCGGTAGCGCACACCCGCGACAAACTGGCCGTTCGTGCCCGTCGGATGCAGAGGCACGCGGCGGCCATTGCAGGTGACCAGGTGGCGCGGATCCACCATCCCGTTTGCAAGCACTTGCAATCTTTCCAGCGAAGAGTCGACGTATCGCGCCGTGCCGCCCGCGCTCGTTTCTTCGCCGGTTACGTGCCAGGGTTCGATGGCCTGCCGGAATTCCAGGTCGATGCCTCGCTGCTCGATGGCGCCGTACACCGGAAAGCGAAACTCGAAATGCGGATCGAACCATTCGATGCACAGCGGATAGCCTGCCTCGTTCAAGTCGGAAACTACATCTTGCAGATCTTGACGCACGAAATGGGGGAGCATGAAACGGTCGTGGACTTCCGTGCGCCACCGGACCAGTTCGTGGCGATACGGGAGCTCCCATAAATGCGCGACCAAGGCGCGAAGCAAAAGGTGCTGCGTGAGGCTCATCCTCGAATGTGGCGGCATTTCAAACGCGCGCATTTCGAGCAATCCGAGGCGGCCCGAAGCCGTGTCGGGCGAGTAGAGCTTGTCGATGCAGAACTCGGCGCGGTGCGTGCTGCCCGTCGCGTCGACGAGCAAGTTTCGGAAGATGCGATCCACCAGCCACGGTGAAGTCCCACCGTGATCCGGAATCTGCTGAAACGCGATTTCCATCTCGTAGACCTGATCGTTGCGGGCCTCATCGATGCGGGGCGCTTGGCTCGTGGGGCCGACAAAGATTCCGCTGAAGAGGTACGACAAGGCGGGATGGTTGTGCCAGTAGCCGACCAAGCTGCGCAACAACCCAGGATTCCTCAGGATAGGAGAATCGGCTGGTGACGCTCCGCCGATCAGGATGTGATTTCCACCGCCGGTGCCTGTATGCCGGCCGTCGAGCATGAACTTTTCCGTCGCGAGGCGGCTCAGGTGCGCTTCTTCATATAGCGCCGTCGTGTTTTTGACTAATTCATCCCAGCTTGCGGACGGATGCAGGTTCACCTCAATCACGCCAGGGTCGGGCGTGACTTTGATCGTGTGGACGCGAGAATCGTGCGGAGGGGCATACCCTTCGACGAGCACAGGCATCCCCAAATCGTCGGCCGTATCCTCAATCGCCGTGACGAGGCCAAGATAATCCTCGAGCTGGCGTTGCGGCGGCACGAACACGCGCAAGATGCCGTCGCGCGTTTCCGCGCACAACGCCGTCCGAACTGCCCATGACGCCGATTGCGCTTGCGCCGGAGGCAAATCGAGCACCATGGATCGCCGGCGCGACCGCTCCCGTGCCGGTCTCATTTCCAGGGTTTGCTCCACGAGCCCCTGCGCAGGTTGATATTCGGGAACCTCATCCACATAGCGCTGCCGCCCTACCAAGGCGGCACGGTCGGGCAATTGCCCGCGGACCGCCATCGGGTCCTGCTCGACGATGTGCGGAATCTCGGACGGGTGTACCCAGGGGATGGAATCGAGCGGCAGGCGGAAGCCCATGGGCGAGTCACCGGGAATCAAATACATTCGTTCCGGCCGGAAGAACCATGCGCCGGTTATCCAATCTGCGCTCCCATCGGTATAGTATTCGCGCCGCAAGGGCAGCGCATAGCCAACGACGTGATCCAAGCCTCGTTCGAACACACGCGCAAGACGCGCGCGATCTTCCGGATTTTCCAGCTTGTTTTCAAATGGATCTACGTTTACCGGGAGGCGCCGTTCCTTCCACAGGTAATACCAGGTGTCTTCATACGCAGGCAGGGCGTGCTCTGGGCTCACACCCAATCTTTTAGTCAGACTAAGAATAAAAGTGCGCGCATCGGCGCTGGTCAGTTTGCCCGAAGCGTTCTCGTTGGCGATGAGCGCCGGATCGCGCCAGATCGGCTCGCCATCCTTGCGCCAATAAAGCCCCAGCGCCCAGCGCGGCAGCGATTCACCGGGATACCACTTGCCCATGCCATGGTGCAGGAATCCGCCTGGAGCGAATCGATCGCGCAGCCGCCGAATCAGCGTATCCGCCAGTTTGTATTTTTTGGGGCCCACTGCGGCCGTGGTCCACTCCGCGCCATCCATGTCGTCGACGGAGACGAACGTCGGTTCGCCGCCCATGGTCAGCCGCACGTCGCGAGCGGTCAGATCGGCATCCACTTGATGGCCCAGCGATTCAATCGCGGTCCACTGCTCGTCTGTGTAGGGCTTGGTCACGCGCGGATCTTCATGGATGCGCGTGACGGTCATGGAAAACTCGAATGCGTCCTTGCCTCTGGGTTTCCTCTTCTCTGTATCGGGTTCCGTGGTGACGATGGACCCATCGTCATAGGAAAAGCCGCCCGAGATCGCAGCCGCGGTCACTGGTTCAGCCGAGCACGCCAGGGGAATATGGCCTTCGCCTGCAAGCAATCCCGAAGTTGGATCGAGCCCGATCCAGCCCCCGCCGGGCAGGTAGATTTCAGTCCAGGCGTGCAGGTCGGTGAAATCCCTGTCCGTGCCGGCCGGCCCGTCCAGCGATTTGACGTCGGGCTTGAGCTGAATCAGGTAACCGGAAACGAATCTCGCGGCCAGTCCAAGATTCCTGAGCAATTGCACCAGAAGCCAGGCACTATCGCGGCATGAACCGCTTCCGATCGTCAGCGTTTTTTCGGGGCTCTGAATGCCGGGCTCCATGCGGATCAAATATTTAATCCGCTTTTGAATGCGCTGATTCACGTCCACCAGAAAATCGTTCGTGCGAATCTTTTCCTTCCGCGCTTCCGCAATCAGGGCCTCCATTTGCGGCCCCACTCGGCGTCTCTTCAGATAGGGGATGAGCTCCCTCCTCACGACCGGGTCGTACTGGAAGGGAATTTCCTCCGCGTATTTTTCCAGAAAGAAATCGAAAGGATTGATGACGGTCATATCCGCCACGACATCGACCTCGACGGAAAATTCCGTTGTTTTGCTTGGAAATACAAGCCTTGCAAGGTGATTGCTGTACGGGTCCTGCTGCCAGTTAATGAAATGGTCTGCCGGAGTGACTTTAAGCGAATAGCTGGGAATCGGCGTCCTGCAATGCGGCGCCGGGCGCAAGCGTACGACATGAGGCGAAAGCCATACCGGCCTGGTATAGCGATAGAGAGTCTTGTGATTCAGCGCGACACGGATGCTCATGGATTTTCATACCGCGGAAATTTGCCATTCCCACGCCCAACGTTCATTGGATCTGTCGAAACCGATAAAGGCGAATTATACAGGAAAGATTTCAGCGGCCAGCCGAAACTCCCTTTCAACTTTTTTATGGGCAGGATATGAAACAGCGGTGTTTGGAGTCTGTGTGGGAATCGGTCTTGGTATATGTAGCGCCCGTCCGCCGCGGCGGACGGGCATCTGCATGATTCTAAAATGCCAACCTAAAGGTTGGCGCTACAACAGCTCGCTCTTTGTTTTCAATTCTCTTGTCCGTGTTTATCCGTGTTTCCAAGCGGGCCTACTGCGCTGCAAAAACCAGAAGCGCGTTGCCGGGCGTG
>CAWHYM010000017.1:0-182165 GCA_963833595.1 uncultured Acidobacteriota bacterium
AAATCCACGGGACGGACGCAAAGCCGGGCGCGATGGCCCGGTTCATCCGGAATGCGGCTGGGGATGCCGTTTTCGCGGAGCGCGCTGGCCAGGTATTCGGCCATGGACTCATCTTCGCCGGACCAGACTTCAGAGGTCGCTTCACTCGAATCCCAATCGTAAGGCAGCGATTGCTTGGGATCGAGACGGTCATGCTCCGCGGTCGATGAACCGCCGGAAACTACGGAAGCGCCTTCCTTGCTCTCCACCCACTCCAAAGCGCCATTCGCCCGTTCCAGGTCCACAGCATGAACTCGAATTTCAAAGCCGGGAGTTGCTTCCAGATAATACGGACGGGAAGAAAGAAAGCCGCCCGCGGGATCGTAGACCTGCGTCTGCCAAAACGGGATGCCTTCGTCGCGCAGCGACGCTTGCAAGGCGGTGAATTTGGCGGGATCGGAACCGCGCCAGAGAATTTCGAGAGAGTCGTCAGTCATGGTTATCGTTCGTCGCGTTCAGTAGGATAGGCTTCAGCCTGTCTGGGTTCGACTGTCGCCAGCGACACAAAAATCAAAACCAGACAGGCTGAAGACTGTCCTACTGTCGCTACCGCTCGACGGCGAGCGCGACGGCGTTGCCGCCGCCGAGGCACAACGCGGCGATTCCGCGATGCACGTTGCGCCGCTGCATTTCGTAAAGCAGCGTCGTCAGAACCCGCGCACCGGAAGCGCCGATGGGATGCCCAATGGCCACAGCGCCGCCATTCACGTTCACTTTCGCCGGATCGAGGTGCAGCTCGCGCGTCACGGCGATCGCGGCCGCGGCAAACGCCTCGTTCAATTCGTACAGGTCGACGTCGCGGTCGCGGTCCCAGCCCGTCTTTTCGAGGATCTTTTCCACCGCGTACACGGGCGCCATCATGATCCATTTGGGATCGACGCCGCTCACGGACTGAGCGACGATGCGCGCCATCGGCGTCTTGCCCAGGCGCGCCGCGTTGCGTTCGCTCGTTACCACGAGCGCCGCCGCGCCGTCGTTCGTGCCCGGGGCATTGCCGGCCGTCACGGTGCCGTCCTTTTTAAACGCCGGGCGCAATTTGCCCAGTGCTTCAAGGGAAGCATCCTCGCGCGGCGACTCGTCGTACTTGATGACAACGGGATCGCCCTTCTTCTGCGGAATCTCGACCGGCACAATCTGCGATTCAATGAAGCAAGATTTTCTCGCGCGCACAGCGCGCTGATGGCTCTCCAGAGAAAACTGATCCTGCTCCTGCCGAGTGATGCCGTATTTTTCCGCCACGAGTTCGGCGGTGATGCCCATGTGAAAATCGTTGTATACGTCCCACAAGCCGTCGCGAACCATCGAGTCAACAACTTCCGCATTTCCATACCGGTAACCGGTGCGCGCGCCCGGCAGCAGATAAGGACAGTTCGACATGGACTCCATGCCGCCCGCGACCACGATTTCGGTTTCGCCAAGCATGATGCCCTGCGCCGCGAGGCCAACGGCCTTCAAACCCGAGCCGCAGACTTTGTTAATGGTCATGGCCGCAACGCGCACGTCGAGCCCGGCGCCCAGGCCCGCCTGCCGCGCGGGATTTTGCCCGAGGCCCGCTTGCACGACATTGCCCATGATGATTTCATCCACGGCCTTCGGCTCGA
The DNA here is from genome assembly GCA_963833595.1 of uncultured Acidobacteriota bacterium. GTDB lineage: Bacteria > Acidobacteriota > Terriglobia > Acidiferrales > UBA7541 > Palsa-360. Next base: position 1,641 of record CAWHYM010000017.1, read on the forward strand.
TGCCGGCGCGGCGCACCGCTTCGGCGACGGCTTTCGCGCCGAGTTGTGTGGCGGAAAGGGGCGCAAGGCCACCTTGAAATTTTCCGATGGGCGTACGGACAGCGCTGAGGATGACGGCTTGGTCCATGGTTGTTCTCCCGGACATGGAAGGAACGGGGTGCGCCACAAGAAAAGTGGCATCGCCATGGCCCAGTATAGGAGGGAGTTAGAGCGGGGTCAATTTCGTACGGTTCAGGCCGCGCGAGGCTGGCCATTCACGCTTACTCGCTGTGGCGCCTTGATTCTGCGCTTAAGGTGAAAATAGATTCTCTCCTGCGAAGTCATTTTGCGGCGCATCACTTTTTCAAAGATGCGCTCAATCGGAGTTTCCGCCGGTGCTCGGACTCGGATTCGATGAGACATGTGAAACCCCCTTTTTGTCTCGATCTACTTCTCCGACTTATCTTTTCGCCGTCCTGCCAAAGAATAATTTTCCCGTACATTACCATATTCTCATTTAGCCGGAACACATATTTCTGTACCTAATTGCATCTTAACTTTTTTGTTATCTCATTTCCTGTTACTCCCGCCACGCAGCCCGTGTGCTACTGTTGTTGCCTGGGATGATCCAAGATGGCAGACCTGTTTGAACATGCCGGGGCCCCGGCGCCGGGCATTCAACTCAATCCTGAGCAGCGCGCTGCGGCACGGCACGGCGAGGGACCGCTCGTCGTGGTGGCAGGCGCGGGCACGGGCAAAACTCGCGTAATCACCGAGCGCATCCGCTATCTGCTCGATACCCAGCCGGAACTCACCGGCAAGGAAATTCTGGGCCTGACGTTTACGGACAAAGCCGCAGCGGAAATGAAACACCGCGTGGTCGCGGCGGCGCGCGATACCGGGGAAACGGGCGCGGAACGCGCGAAGTCTATTACTCTCAGTACCTTTCACTCGTTCTGTAACACGCTTCTTCAGGAACTCGATCCGGACCTTAAGCCCATCGACAAAGTCGACCACTGGATTCTGCTTCGGCGCAACCTGCCACTTCTTCAATTGGAGCACTACCGGCGCCTGGCGGAGCCCGGACAATTTCTTGGCGACTTCGTGGAATTCTTCTCGCGCTGCCAGGATGAGCTAGTCACGCCGGATGAGTACCAGCGTTATGCGGCGGAGCAAGCGGAAAACTTTCAGCGCGTCCGCGGCGCGATGCCCGAGGACGAGCGCCGCATCCGCGACGAAGAAATCGCCAAGATCCAGGAAATTGCGCGGGCCTACCGCGCGAGCGATCTTCTCCTCCGCGAACGCAAGCTGCTTACGTTCGGCACACAGATCATGGACGCCGTTCTCCATCTCCGCGCGAACGAAACTCTGCGCGAGACGCTTCGCGCACGCTACCGGTACATCCTGGTCGACGAGTTTCAGGACACGAACATCGCGCAACTGGAATTGCTTTGGCTGCTCGGCGGCGAGCGGCCCAATCTGGTCGTCGTTGGCGACCATCGCCAGGCCATTTACCGTTTTCGCGGGGCATCGTTCGGCAGCTTCACGATTTTTCTGAAGCGCTTCGCCCGGGGCGCCTCTTCGGCGGACCAGAATCTGCTGCGGCCGCTCACACTGAACTACCGCTCCGCCGGGCGAATCCTGCGCGTCGCGGGACAAGTGATCCGCCACAACGAAAAACCAACCAACATTCCCGAGTACCCGCTGACGGCCGTGCGAGAAGACGGAGACAAGGTGCGAATCGTCACGCACCCGTCGAGCGAAGCCGAGGCGCAGTGGGTTACCGGCGAACTCGAGCGGCTGCATCGCGCCGGAGCCAAATGGCGCACGTTTGCCGTGCTGTATCGCGGCCACGCGCATCGCGACAAGCTGGTCGACGCGCTCAAAGCCCGCAAGATTCCGTTCGTGATTAAAAATCTTTCGATCCTGTCGCACCGTCTCGTCAGGGACCTGATCGCCTATCTGCGGCTCATCGATCAGCTCTCGGACGACGTTGCCTGCGCGCGCGTGCTGGCGATGCCGGCATGGGGCCTCGAGCCCGCCGATCTGGTGCGCCTCATCGAAAGGGCCGCAAAAAGCAAGGGTGTCTCCTTGTGGGACACGTTGCAGGCCGCGAAAGGTGAGCCGCCCTTCTCCGGCGACGGACGCAATCTTGGAGCGCTCGTCGAACTCGTCATGGAGCTTAGGAAGAAAGCCCGGCAGTTGACGGCAGCGGAATTATTCGACGAACTCGCTGAGGCTCTTGAAATCAGCTCTGCCGGAGCTGCCGAAGACCGGAAATACTTCGACCGCCTCGCGCAGTTCGTGCGCGAGTGGCAGCCCAAGAGCGAGACTCAGCGCCTGAAGGAATTTGTCGAGTACCTGGATTATTTCGAGCAGGCCGGCGGATCGATCAACCTCGAACAGGAGTCCGGCGATGCGGTGCAGCTCATGACCGTGCACGCGGCGAAGGGCCTGGAATTCGATCACGTTTACGTCCTGCGCCTCGTGCAGCGCGGATTTCCGGCGGGAGAAAAACCGCGCGTGCTCGAGTTCCCCGCGGAATTGATGAAGGAAGAGCAGCCCCAGGGCAGCTTTCACATCCAGGAAGAGCGCCGCCTGTTTTATGTGGCCGTGACACGGGCGCGGCATCGGCTCACGCTCAACACGGTCGTGAATAAGCGCTCGAAGCCGTCGCCGTTCCTGGACGACATCCTCATGGAGGCGCAAATTAAGCGCCATGACGTCGAGCAGCTTGCGCCAACTCCTTCAAATGAGCCTGGCACTGCTCCTGCCAAGGCGGAGCCAGTTCTGTTCGACTTGCCGGAGCGGCGCGCGCGGATCGGCTCGCGAATCGGCGAGTGGGCCGCGTCCTATCGTCCGCCCGTGCCGGAACCGCTGCAGATCAGCCCTTCGGCGATCGGCACGCTCGAATCGTGCCCTCAAAAATATCTTTTTAATTATGCGTGGAGGCTTCGCGGCGGGCCCGCCGCGGCCATGAGCTTCGGCAGCGTGATGCACAACACGATCAAATATTTCATCGGCGAGCTGGCCAAGGGGCACACGCTCCCGTTCGAGGAAGTGGAACGGAAATTCGAGCTCGAGTGGACCTCGGCCGGATTCGAGGACGACTACCAGGAGCAGGAGTACAAGAAAGATGGCTTGGCGCAATTGCGCGCGTTCCACGCCAGCACCCTCGCCTCGCCTCCCAACGTCATCGCGCAGGAAAAAGTTTTCGAGCTGCCGATGGACAACAACGTCGTCCTCACCGGACGAATGGACCAGGTGAACCGCGTCGGCCCCGGCGAAGAGGAAATCGTGGACTACAAGACGGGCAGGCCGCGCAACGAGGACAAGGCCAAAAAGGATGTGCAATTGAGCGTCTATGCGCTCGCGGCCCGCGAAGTGTTCGACTGGAATCCTGCCAGGCTCACGCTGCACTTCCTGCAAACGAACCAGCCCGTGAGCGCCACGCGCGACGACAAGCAGCTCAAGAAAGTGCGCGCGGAAATTCAGGAAGCCGCCGCCGATATTCGCGCGGGCGAGTTCCCCGCGAAACCCGGCTTTGCATGCAGGTTCTGCGACTACGAATCCATCTGCCCCGCGCGAGAACAGGGCGCGGCGGCCAGCGCTTCCGGCGAAGAGTAACGGGCTCGTTCGGTCATGCTCCGCCATGCTCGCGATTCAAAAACAATTTTTCTTACAGCAGGCGGGCAAAATAAAAAGGGGCGGCCGCTGATGTGACCGCCCCTTCTGGAAACGTTTTTTAGACCTGTCCCGATGTGTTGCGTTTCCCTGACGTGGCCGATTCGCGCAATCGCTCCGTAAACCGTTCTCCCCTCGGAGCAGCGAGCCAATCCATCGCAGACTCGCTATCGTTCTTTTACGAGTGTGCGCGCCGGAAGTCAAGAAGAAATTCCAGAAGTGCGAAACGAAAAAGCGATGCACTCCAAAAAATTATTTTGTCGGTGAACTTCGCAAGAAATGAGGCCTGTCCAACGCAGCAAAAAACGCCTGTGAACTTGTAGCCCCGGCGCTACGAAAACCCGCGCGCTTATGCAAGGCAGCTGAATGACATTCCACCAATCAAGATTGGCGTGAGAAATTAGCAGGGACTACAGCGTTGCGTTAAGGTAATAGCCGTTCCGCGTGAGCAAGGCGAGGCCGGGGCGCTTCACGCGCACTTCAATGCTGTGATACGGCTTCGAGCGGTCGGTATGCGCGCCGGAATAGCCGATGGTGTACTGATTGCGCGCCTGTTCGGAAACGCGCCCGCCAGGGTCTCGATGGTTTTCTGAACCTTTTTCGCCGTGCCTGTCTTCAGGTCGTTGTCAATCAAAATGGCCGCCGACAAAGGAAACGCATCGGCGGAGAACAGTGCAATCGGCTGCTCGATACCGTCTTCAAAGACCCGGAAGTCGTTTTGCTGGAGATCGGTCACCAGCTCGCCCTCGCTGCCTTTTACTGTCACGGGCACGACCACCAGGGACACCGTCGTCCGGATTCGAGCGCGGGGTTCTTGCCTTTGCGACGAAGGTTCCTGACCGGCGCCCTGGCCGAACGCCTCCTGCGACCGAAGGGCCATAATGGCACCCAAAGCCAGGCAAATCGCCGTGCTCACGGCCATGAATTTTCGTGGACATTTCATGGTGGACATTTCATAGGTGTCCCGTCACTATTTCCGCGTGAGCTGCCAGCAGCCGCCACGCATCTTGAGCCTTAAATGGCATCTTAATGTTCCGGCGAAGCATCCAACACGCCATCGCAGCCGGAGGAGATTATACAATGCGGATTCGAGCCATCCTTTCCTATCTGTGCGTCGCATCGCTTGCGGGAGGGCTGGCCTTCGCCGCGCCCCCGGGCCAAATCCGCGTGCAAGTGAACCTGGTGAACCTTTTCGCCACGGTGCGCGACAAACACAAAGCGATTGTCACCGGCCTAAAACAAGATGACTTCCAGGTCTATGAGGATGGCCAGCTCCAGGAAATTACCTATTTTTCGGCGGAATCCAACCTCCCTATAACCTTGGGCATACTGATTGATACCAGCGGCAGCGAGTACTATATGCTTGCCGCGGAGAAAGAGGCGGGTTCGCGCTTTCTCGCTCGCGTGCTGCGCAAAGGCGACTTGGCTATGGTGATGACTTTTGATACGGACGTTGATCTCCTCGCCGATTTCACCGATGACCACGGAATGCTGGATCGCGCCATCAATCGCGCGCAGATCAACGCCCCCAGCGGCGGGATGATTGCGCAGGGTCCCCTTCCCTCAAGCGGCACCGGCGGGACGAATTTCTATGACGCCGTTTACCTCGCCGCCCACGACAAACTGTCCGATGAAGCGGGCAGGAAGGCCATCATTGTCCTGACCGACGCGGAAGATACGGGAAGCAAATTGAGGCTGGAGGATGCCATAGAGGCCGCGCAACGGACCGACACGGTTGTCCATATTCTTCTGGTTGCCGCCGACGGGGGCGACCAGGGCGTCGCCAAAAGGCTTACCGACGAGACCGGCGGGCGGACGATCGTGGTGCGCAGCGAAAAGAACCTCAATGCGGCATTCGATCAAATCTCGGAAGAACTGCGCAGCCAATACACCGTAGGCTACTCCCCCACCAACAAGACACACGATGGAAGCTACCGCAAAATCAAAGTGGAAATGAAGGACAAGGATTATTCCGTCCTTACGCGCCGCGGATACTACGCGCCCAACAACTGAGCGGGGACTTACATCGATCTTCCAGCGCTGAAAGCGCTACCGCATGCTAGCCCGGGGCAACGCCCTGGGTCTCGAAATCCATCAATTTTGGTGCGCCCTGAAGGGGCGCAGGAATCTTCTTGCGCGCTTTCAGGACGGACGATGCTCCGTGGGCTCGATCCCCGGGTGTTTCCCTCCGGGCTAGCATGCTCCGCGGCCTTGGCGCGACAACGTGGCCTTGTTTTCTAGCGGAGAAAACCGCCACAAAAAACGCACACCATTCCCTTTGGTTCCTGTACGGCTGCGATTTTCGAATCCTTGCGAAGAAATTCGGACTAGGCCGGAGGCGCGGCAGACGCAGCAGGTGCGGGAATCGGAACGGAAAAGTATCCCTTGCGCGCGCGGACGATCACGTCCTTACGATCGGTTTGGATACGAATCGTGTGGTACTTGCCGTCCGAAGAGCGGCCCGCGGGACTATAGGCCAGCGCGTATTGATGGCGCAATTCGTCTCCGATGTCGAGAAACGACTGGCCCAGATCATCGATCTGGTAAGGGAAGAAAGCGCGGCCTCCGGTTTCTGCCGCGAGTTGATCGAGGACCTTATCTCCCTCCTCTTTTTCGTACTTGCGGTTGATTCGCTTGGCGGGATCCTTTTCGTCTCCGGCCGAAACCCAATCCGTGCTCGTGCTGATCGAGTAGATGATCACGCCCGCGCGCTGCGACATTTCAACGGACTCGCCGCGGGAACGATTGCTGCTGTTGTCATCGCCGTCGGAAATCACCACCAGCACGCGCCGCACGTCCGAATTCGGGCCGGGAGGCAGCGGCGATTTGTTCAACAGATGATCGCTGGCCGCGTACACCGCGTCGTACAAGGACGTGCCGCCGCCGGCCCGCTGCTTCAGGATGGTGTCGCGAAGATCGCCGGTATCTCCCGTGAAATCCTTGATAATTTGCGCGCCGTCATCGAACGTCATCAGGAACGCCTGGTCCTTCCCGCGCCGCAAAGCGTTAAACAGGAAATCGATGGCGGCGTCCTGCTCGAATTTCAACCGCTCCCGAATGCTGTTCGATGTGTCGAGCACCATGCCAATGCGAAGCGGAAGATCGGTCGGCTGGCTGAACGAGGTAATTTCCTGTTGGGCGCCGTCGTCGAACACCTTGAAATTTTCCTTGTTCAAATCGGTGACGAGTTTCTCGTGCTTCGTCACCACGCTGAAGAGCACTTCCACAAGGTTGACGTTGCGGACGATCGCGCCCTGGCGATCCACCTGCGCGGGGGCCTGCGGCGGAGTCTGCGCCCCCCCTGGAGACTGCGCTGGAGGCTGCGCCTGCTGCGCGCTCACAGCGGCTACAGCCGCGAGGAAACCAAGGATTGCGATCCAATGAGCCCGTTTTTTCATAGTTGTCATACGTACGGCGCAAGCGCAGCCTCAATCTGCGCAGCGCGCCAATCCAAAGATGCCCCCACCTGTTCGAAGTATACCCGCAAATCCTTTGTCAGCGGAGCGCGAACTTCCACCCAGGCGCCGCTCGACGGATGCGAAAATCCGATCCGCGCCGCATGCAGAAAGTTCCGCTCGAGAAGAGGCAGGTTGCGCGTGCCTGCGCGCAGAGTACGCGGCGCGCCGTAGAGCGTGTCCCCCACGACCGGATGCCCGATAGCCGCGAAATGCGCCCGGATCTGGTGCGTGCGCCCGGTATGGAGCACGGCCTCGACCAGAGTGCAGCGGTCCAGGCGCGCGATCACGCGCCAGTCGGTTCGAGCGTGGCGGCCTTTGGTTGCGCGCGCGGTCATGCGTGTGCGGCGGCGCGGATCACGGGAAATGGGCAGCGTGATCGTGCCGGAATCGCGCGGCATTTTGCCGTGCACGAGCGCCAGATAAATTTTTCGGACGTTCCGCGAACGAAATTGTTCGGAGAGATGTTCGTGCGCCCGGTCATTTCTGGCCACCACCATTGCGCCCGACGTTTCGCGGTCCAGGCGATGCACGATGCCAGGACGCAGCGCGCCTCCGGCCGCGGAGAGCTTTCCCAGGCGGTGCAGCAGCGCGTTCACCAGCGTCCCGCGCGAGTGGCCCGCGCCCGCATGGACCACCATCCCGGCGGGTTTGTTTACAATCACGAAATCGTCGTCCACGTACAACAAATCGAGCGGCAAATCTTCCGGCAGAGCCTCCAGCGCCGGCCGAGGCAATACTTCGATCTCGATGGTTTCACCGGCCGCGACTCGGTGAGAAACCTTGGCAATGTGGCCGTCCACGCGAACGTGGCCTTCGCGAATCAGTTCCTGGATGCGCGTGCGGCTCAGCTCCGGGACACGCTCGGCGAGAAACAAATCCAGCCGCCTCCCCGAGTCCCCCGATGCGACGGTGAGGGTTTGGTGTGATGTAGCACAGGCTTCAGCCTGTGGATTTTTCTTTGCTGTGTCCAATGTCGTGAAGGTTTGGCCTACGTGAATTTTGCCTTAGTATCAGCAAAAATCCGCAGGCTGAAGCCTGTGCCACTAAATGCGTCACCGTTTGTTGGCGCTTGGAATTTGCCGGTGGTGCGCGCCGCCGAACAATAATTCGAAAAGCACCAATATCGCGCCAATCGTAATCGCGGAATCGGCGGCATTGAACGCGGGCCAAATGTACGTCCATAGGCGGACTTCCAGGAAATCCGTCACGCCGCCGTGGATCACTCGGTCGAGCGCGTTGCCTGCCGCGCCGCCAAGAATCAGTGCGAGCCCGCTTTGCGCCATCGCGCCGCCGCCGCGCCCCGTAACGATCATCCACACCAGCAAAACCATCACAGCAAAGGAACTCAACACCAATAGCGGCGCAAGCCATGGCGAACTGGAATTGGAGAAGACGCCGAATGCGATGCCGGGATTCTGGCTATGAACCAGAACGACGATGTCCGAAACGACGGAATGGCGGAAGAACGGGCTCGTGTAACGTTCGATGGCAAATTTCGTGGCCCGGTCCGCGGCAAGCACGGCTAGCGACAACCACAGCCAGCGCGCCCCGCTCACGAGGACGCGGCCCCTAGTCCTCCCGCATGGCCCGACGTCTCTTCAATTTCAGTGAGCGCCTTCACGCAGCGCTCGCACACGGTCGGGTAATCGGCGTTTTCGCCGACGTGCGTGGAATAATTCCAGCAGCGCTCGCATTTTGTGCCGTCGGCGCGCTGCACCGCTACACTCAATCCGGGAAGCAATTCCGATTTCTGCCCGTCGGCGGGCGCTGCGGCGCCGAGCTCCACCTGCGAAACAATGAACAGGCCAGGAAGCCAACTTTTATATTGTTCAAGCAACGGAGCCAAATCTTGAGCCGCGTTCAAAATAACTTTGGCTTCGAGCGCGCCTGAGATGGTCTTTGCGTTGCGCGCGGATTCCAAGGCGCGGAGCACTTCCGTCCGAACCGTCAGCAGCTTTTCCCAGTTCGCCGCCTTGGCGGCATCGAGCGGAGAACCGAGGGCTTCAGGCTTCGGGAATAATGCGAGGTGCGCGCTTTCAGGATCGCCGGCCACGTGCGGAAAATGTCTCCAGATTTCCTCGGCCGTGAAAACCGTGATCGGCGTCGCGAGGCTCAGCAACGCCTTCGCGATGCGGTAGACGGCGGTTTGCGCCGAGCGGCGCGCCCGATTCTTCGGCGCAAACGTGTACAGCCGGTCTTTCAGCACATCGAAATAAAATGCGCTGAGATCCACCACGGCAAAATCGTGCAGGGCATGGAAGACGCGATGGAATTCAAATCCCTCGTACCATTTGCGGCACTGCCCGACCAATTCCGCCGTGCGCGAAAGCATCCAGCGGTCGAGCTCTTCCATTTCGGCGTCGGGCACGGCATCGCGCGCGGGATCGAAATCCGCAAGATTGCCGAGCGCGAAGCGGAACGTGTTGCGCAGCTTGCGGTACGCGTCGGAAAGCTGCGTCATCACGTTGTCGGACATGCGCACGTCCGCCGTGTAGTCCTGCGACGCAACCCACAGCCGCAGCAAATCGGCGCCCCACTTCTCGCACACTTCCGTGGGCAGCACGACATTGCCGAGCGACTTCGACATCGGCTGGCCCTTGGCGTCGAGCGTCCATCCGTGCGTGAGCACGTGCCGGTACGGCGCGCCATTGCGGACGGCAACGCCAACGAGCAGAGAGCTGTGGAACCATCCGCGATATTGGTCCGGCCCTTCGAGATACATGTCCGCCGGCCAAGGAAGCTTTTGCCCATCAGCATCGAGGCGATCGAGCACGGCCAGATGCGAGGAGCCCGAATCGAACCACACATCCAGAATGTCGGTTTCCTTGCGCCAACTGGATGCGCCGCAGGAACAGCGCGTGCCCGCGGGCAGCAGTTCTTCCACGGGATGCGTGAACCAAGCATCGGCGCCCTCGCGCGTGAACCATTTCTGCACGAGCGCGTGCAGCGCCGCGTAATCGTCAAACTGTTTGTTGCACTGGGTGCAATACAGGATCACCAGCGGCACGCCCCAATACCTTTGCCGCGAAACGCACCAGTCCGGCCGCTCCGCGATCATCGAGTAAATCCGTTCGGCGCCCCACTCGGGCGTCCATTTCACCTTGGAGATTTCCGCAAGCGCACGGGATCTGATCGCGCCCGCACCCGTCCCCGCTCCGTCCAAATCGATGAACCATTGTTCGGTGGCGCGGAAAATAACCGGATTGTGACAGCGCCAACAGTGCGGATAACTGTGCGAGAGTTTTTGTTCGCCGAGCAGCGCGCCGCGATCGCGCAGCAGCGTCACAACGATGGGATTCGCCTCGAACACGGTCTTGCCTTTATATTCCGGCAGTCCTTCCAGATAGCGGCCGTGCCCATCGATCGGCGCGTACGCCTCGATGCCATATTTCTGGCCGGTCTGAAAGTCTTCAACGCCGTGGCCCGGCGCGGTGTGCACGATGCCGGTACCCTGATCGAGCGTGACGTAATCGGCCAAAACCGCTGGCACGGTCAAATCCAGAAACGGATGCCTGAATTTCAACTCCGCTAAATCTTTCCCCTTCCACGGCCCGCGCACGCTTTCTGCTTGAAGCTTCAATGCATCGAGGGCCGGGCCGACCAAATCCGCCGCAAGCAGTAGCGCACCGGCAGCAGTTTCGGCCACGACGTAATCGTAGTCAGGATGAAACGCGAGCGCGCGATTGTGCGGCAGCGTCCAGGGAGTGGTCGTCCAGATCACGACACTCACGCCTGAGCCCAGCTTCTCCGCTGCAGCGCCCGGCTCGACGGCAAATTTCACCCAGATCGACGGGCTGGTGTGATCTTCATATTCCACTTCTGCTTCGGCGAGCGCCGTGGAGTCAACGATGCACCAGTACACGGGCTTGAGCCCGCGATACACGTAGCCTTTTTCGAGAAATGTGACGAAGGCGTCGGCGATCGTCGCTTCGTACTGCGGGCTCATCGTCAGGTACGGATCTTCCCACTGCCCCAGCACACCCAGCCGCTTGAAATCCCGCCGGTGCTGATCCACGTAGCGCGAAGCGAATTCGCGGCACATGCGCCGGAACTCTCCGGGCGGGACGCTTCCCTTTTTTCCGCCGAGTTCTTTTTCCACCTGCGTTTCGATCGGCAGTCCGTGGCAATCCCATCCGGGAACGTAAGGCGCGCGAAAGCCCGCCATCGTTTTCGACTTCACGACCATGTCTTTCAAAATTTTGTTCAGGCCGGTGCCGAGATGGATCGTGCCGGTCGGATAGGGCGGCCCGTCATGCAGGACGTAGGATGGCGCGCCGGCGCGGGCCTGCTGGATGCGATGATAGAGTTTCTTCTCTTCCCACTCCGCAAGTTGCTTCGGCTCGTTCTGCGGCAAACTGGCCTTCATCGGAAAGGCCGTGCGCGGCAAGTTCAATGTGCTTTTCAAGTCGACGATTTTGGGCATAAGTTAGCTTCGGGTGCGGACTGTCCTTTTACGCTATAGGGATTCACCCCCGCGGAGGTGAAAGTGACGCATTCTGCCCGCCGAAAAATCGGCGGGCCTTGGCAAGGACAGTTTTTTCCTGTCCTGCCGTGCCTGTACTGCGCAGTCTGGAAACCTTCTTCCTCGTGGTAACGTCCCAATGTTACAATGGATTTGGCGGTGTGTCAGCCGCCTGCCCCGCTGGGCATCCATTCGCGTCGTGAGAGAATCGTACAGCGAGAGACAATTTTCAGTAGCGTGAGGCAAAAAATTCGTTGAGCACGATTGCACCAAAGTGGAGTGATCCAGGCACACCACCACCCAAGGTGATTCTGCCCGAGGGGAAAACTGCGCCGCGTCTCGGTGGCTCCCAGAAACCGCTCTCCCGCGGCTTTCTCTCCAACCTGAGGGACTTCCTCATGGAACGTCCGGTGAAGATCGCCAAGAATGTAAGGGGCGATGTCTTCACCGTCGACGAATATGGCGGCGGCCTCGCCGAAAATTTCAAAGAGTGGTTCAAGCCAACGCCCAAAGCCGTGTCCTCGCGCATGACGGTGGACTGGCAGCCGCCTTACAAAGTTCTTTGGCAGAATCTTCGCGACCTTATTTCTCCGCCCAAGCTGCCGCCGCTCAAGGTAACGAGCCAGCCGGTCAAGGTGAAGGACATTTGGTCCAAGGACAAAGCCTTCGGTCCTTCGCAGGCGATTGCTCTGGCTTTTCATATCGCCATTACGGCTCTGATTTTCTCTCCTCTTCTTTACGAAGCTGCCAAAAAGGTGGCCGCGAGCCCTGTCAACAACCAACTCGTAACGCCGATCGATATTTCCGACTACGCGGCAAAGCTGCCCCCGGGCAAGGACAAGGCCGGAGGAGGCGGTGGAGGCGGAGAGCGGAACCCCGAGCCCGCGACAAAAGGCAAGCTGCCGAAGTGGAGCTTGAATCAGATCGCTCCGCCGATGGTTCACACAAAGCCCGACTCCAAAATTGAAGCGACTTTACTCGGCCCCCCGGATCTAAAAATCCCCAGTCCGAACATGGATAACTACGGCGATCCGCTGGCCAAGCTGATGAATGCTTCAGGCGGTCCCGGCGGTGGCAGCGGCATCGGAAGCGGCACGGGCACGGGGATTGGCAGCGGCGAAGGCGGCGGCCTGGGCCCAGGTTCAGGCGGCGGCACGGGCGGCGGGGCCTACCATCCGGGAACGGGCGGCGTCGGCTATCCTTCTTGTGTCTATTGCCCTGACCCGAAATATTCGGAAGAAGCCCGCAAGGCAAAATACCAGGGCACGGTCGTTCTTCAGGCGGTGATCACTCCGGATGGCCGCGCCACGGAAATTCAAGTCGTGAAGGGACCGGGACTTGGGCTGGAAGAAAAAGCCGTGGAGGCCGTGAAGCAATGGCGCTTCAAGCCCGCCAATGGTCCCGGCGGAAAACCAGTTCCAGTAATCGTTCCCATCGAAGTTACTTTCCGATTGCTTTAGTATTTTCCTCTCGAGGTTTTTCCGTCCCGTGATTCCCCTCATTTGCCGTTCCCTTGAGGATTGATTACGATTTGAAGGCGAGGTGCCCGCCGTGAAACCAAAAACGACCCGTACAGCAAGCTTGTTTCTCGCGAGTTGGCAACATTGGCTAGCGAAACAGAATCTTCCCCGCATTGTGGAATGTCTTCAGCAGCTTTCGGAAGAGGAAATTTGGTGGCGGCCCAATTCGGCGTCCAACAGCGCAGGCAATCTGGTCCTGCATCTGTGCGGAAATGTCCGCCAGTGGATCATTTCGGGCCTCGGCGGAGCGGAGGACAGGCGGGAGCGCGACCGCGAGTTTGCGGAGCGAGGACCCATCCCTCGGAAAGTGCTCGTCACCCAGCTGCGCCGAACCGTCCGGGATGCGTGCCGGGTGATCGCACGGCTCTCCGACGAATCGCTGTCGCGGAAATATACCATTCAAGGCTTTCACGTTACGGGGCTGGATGCGGCATTCCACGTGGCCGAGCATTTCGCGCATCATGCGGGGCAGATCATCTACATTACGAAACTCAAGGGCGCTCAGGATCTAAGATTCACGCATCTGCCCGCGATCAAGCCCACGATAAGGCCCCCGATAAGGCCAACGATAAAGCAGGATAAGGAATGGCGCGGCCAGTGATCGATAGCGCTGGAGCCGTGGGAAATTAGGTATAGGCGCATAGCCTCCAAATGCTTACCGCGTACACGGGGGAAACACATCCTCGCGGAATCATTCCCAACAGCTTCATGGCGCGGTACACTTTGCCATGAGATCAATGAAGACGAAATCGTGCATTCGCGGAATGGCTCTGTTCATCGAATTCCTGCTGATCCTGCTCCCCGCACGCCTCGGGGCTCAATCCACAGGGCGCATCGAATTCACCGCGCACGTGGCGCCGACCGGGGGCCGGCCCGAGCCCGTTCGCCAATTGACGTTTTACCTCTTGCGCAAGAGTCTTGAAGACATTCGCGCGGAAGCCCTGCAGCAGGCGACTGCTCCCGACATGGACAAGTTCATTGACGCGCTCAGTGTGTCACCCGAGTTGAAGGCGTGGATGAAAAAACATCATTCCGTTCGGCTGTCCGGCGAAGACTTCACCAAGAGCCTGTCTCCCGAAAACATCGTGGACATTCCCGAGTATTTCAAAGCCTACATGGCGCACAACGAGGCATATAGGGGAGCTGGCTTCCCCGAGCCGAAATTCAAGGAAAAGGATCTCAATTCCAATCCGGAAAAATACAAAGCGCAGAAGGAAGAGTATGAAGCGGCCGTTCGTAAATTTATCGCAGCCGTCCCGGACACCAAAAAGGGGATGGACCTCGAACTCGTCGATCTGAACCCGGACGCAAAGTGGGAGTCGATCGAGGGCAAGCAGCGCCAACTCGTGGAAACCAGCGCATTCAGATTGGCCCAGGAGCGCTACCTCGTCGCACATACGGATACCGATCTCGACGGGCACGGATCCTTCGCGGGCATCGCTCCGGGGAACTATTGGATCGATATGCTCGACGCGGAGGCAATTTCCGGCGACGTTCACCTGCATTGGGACTTCCCCGTGACGGTCCGGCAGGGCGAAACAGCCCGAGTCGAACTCTCCAACCTCAACGCCTCAAGGCCCAGCATCGAAGCGCAAAATTCCAATAACTGAGGATTTCTTCCGCAGTGACTTGCTGCCTAGACGAAAGCGTGGCCTAGATGGGCACCTGGCCACTCTGGATCGCCTTTAACGCCGGCGTCGCGATCTTCCTGTTGCTCGATCTGGGATTGTTTCACCGGCGCGCGCATGTGATCGCGTTGCGCGAAGCGGCGATCGAGAGCGCGGCATGGGTCACTCTTTCGATTTGTTTTGGCGCGTGGATTTTCGTTTCGCATGGCCACGGGCCCGGGCTCGAGTTTTTCACCGGCTATGTCATCGAAAAATCTCTCAGCGTGGACAATGTTTTTGTCTTTTTGCTGATCTTCCAGTATTTTCGCGTCGATCCCCGCTATCAGCACCGCTTGCTGTTCTGGGGCGTGCTGGGCGCACTCGTCCTGCGCGGCGCGATGATCGGCGCGGGCGCCGTGCTGATCGCGAGATTTGAATGGATTCTTTATCTCCTCGGAGCTTTCCTGCTGTACTCGGGATTCAAGCTGTTCGGCGCCGACCATGCCGTGCACCCCGAGAAAAATCCGGTGGTGCGCTGGGCGCAAGAGCTTCTGCCCATGTCCGATATGCAGACCTCGCAGAAATTATTGGTGCGGCAAGGCAGGCGATGGCTGTTCACGCCGCTTTTTCTAGTGGTGATCGTGCTCGAAACCACGGATCTGGTCTTGGCAGTGGACTCGATCCCCGCCGTGTTCGGCGTGACGCGCGATCCCTTTCTCGTCTACAGCTCCAACGTCTGCGCGATTCTTGGTCTGCGCGCGCTCTATTTTCTTCTGGCCGGAATCCTGCAATACTTTCAGTACCTGGATGAAGGCCTCGCGATGACCGTCATGTTTATCGGGGCAAAAATGCTCGCCGACCCGTGGGTGCATATTTCCACCGGACTCTCGCTCGCGA
The DNA here is from genome assembly GCA_963833595.1 of uncultured Acidobacteriota bacterium. Taxonomy (GTDB): domain Bacteria; phylum Acidobacteriota; class Terriglobia; order Acidiferrales; family UBA7541; genus Palsa-360. The sequence goes on from CAWHYM010000017.1 coordinate 17,248, forward strand.
TCGTAGGCGGGGTCATCGCCCTTGCCATCCTCATCTCGGTCATCCGAGCGAAGCCGCAGGCCCGTACGGTGGAACTCCCTCGGAAAAAAGGCCGGCTCGGGGTTGCTCCTCAGCCAGTGTCGGAATACATAAGCCAACTTGCAAGCAGCGATCCGGCACAGCGCGCGCAAGTTGCCCTGGACCTCTTCGTGACAGGGACGGGACGTATGAGCGGCTCGCTGCGGGATTGGGAAAAGGATGACGAATTCCAAACGCTCTTCGTTCGAGAAAAAGTTGCAGGCCCAACTCCCGGGAAACCTTCCCCCCCGAGGCTCACGGTTGGAATTGCCGTCCTTCCCGAAACATTTGAGAAGATCCGAGCAGCCAACGGCTCTCCGCCCCTCGCCGATGCGCCCTCCGATCAAGACGTGATGGAATTCGAGCTGGAATTTGCAATGGGAGCGCAGCCCGTTCGGCTGGACGTCCTGACTACAAAAGCGCCAGGTGAAAATGGCGCGATCGCGCGTTTCCTCGAAAAATTCGGCGAAGGAATTCAGCAGGTAGAGATTGACGTTACTGACGTGGACCGCGCCACGGAAATCCTGCGCACGCGATTCAAGGTTGAGCCGATCTATCCCGCGACGCGCCCCGGAGCGAACGGCACCCGCTTGAATTTTTTCCTTGTGACTGCATCGAACAACCAAAAAGTGCTGGTCGAACTCGTCGAGCAGCCGAAACGAACTTCTTAACACTTTATCTACATCTCTTGCGCGGGAGGTTTTAGTAGGACAGGCTTCAGCCTGTCTGTTCTTCTGAACTCGTGGCGATCAAACCCAGACAGGCTGAAGCCTGTCCTACTCCGGCTCAAGTCTTTCCATACACCGGAATCGCCGCGCCGTGGATCACTCGCGCCTCTTCCGAGCACAAAAACAAAATGACGCGCGCAATTTCTTCCGGCTTCGGCCATTTCGCAAAATCAGCCTCCGGCATCGCCTTCCGGTTCGCGGCCGTATCGATGATGCTCGGCAAAACGGAATTCACATTGATGTTGAAAGGTTTCACTTCCGCGGCGAGTGAATCAAACAGGGCCAGCGCCGCTGCTTTCGATGCTGCATAGAGCGCTCCTCCAGCGGCGTGATCGAAAGCCGCTTTCGATGCGATGTTCACGATCCATCCTCTATTTTGCCGGATCATTTGTGGCACAACGGTCCGCGCGAGGACAAATCCCGCCTTGAGATTAAGCTGGAGCATCTGGTCGTATTTCCGGGGGTCCACTTCCCAGAGATTCGTCCCGCCCGCATATCCGCCCACCGTATTCACAAGGATATCGAGGCGGCCGTGCTTCGCCACAATCTCAGCGATAAATTTTTCGACGGCTTGCGCGTCGGTTACATCCACGCTCACGCCCGCCGGAGGCGCCGCTCCGATCCTCTGCGCGGCGGCCACAACAGCGGCAAATTCTTCCGCCACCCGATAGGTAACAACTATCGTCGCCCCCGCTTCGAGAAACGCCATGGTGACTTCGCGGCCCAGGCCCCCTGTGCCGCCGGTTACGAGGACGATCTTGTCATGGAAGTTCATGAAGTCCTCTAATCGTGCCCGATTTCGAATTTTGGCGTCAAGCCGAGGCCAGAAAAGCCCCGCCTCCGAAGAGGCGGGCTACAGCAACCTGCGATCGCTTGTGTGATAGTTGTAGCATGGGTCTTCAGACCCGGGGGTTTTCCCCTAATTCACTTCACCGCCTGGCGCTGCCAGACGCTTACTCCCCCGTTTGTTCGAGGAGCTTCGACACCAGGCCCGTCCATCCGGTCTGATGGCTCGCACCCAATCCCGCCCCGGTGTCCCCGTGAAAGTATTCGTAAAACAAAATCAAATCGCGCCACATGGGATCGTTCTGAAATTTATCGTTTCCGCCATACACCGGCCGATGGCCGTTTTCGTCACGCAGGAAAATATGGGTCAGCGATCGCGAGAGCTCCCCGCTTACGTCCCAGAGAGACATTTGCTGGCCCGATCCGGTCGGGCACTCCACGCGAAAATCATCGCCGTAATAATGATGAAATTTCTGCAGCGACTCGATCATCAGAAAATTCATGGGGAACCAGACCGGGCCGCGCCAGTTCGAGTTTCCTCCGAACAAGGCCGCTCTGCGATTCCCCCGGTTCGTAGTCCACGCGGTATTCATTGCCGTTGACCGAGAGAATATACGGGTGCGCCGCGTGATATTTCGATAGCGCGCGGATGCCGTGCGGGGATAGGAACTCTTCCTTGTTGACCATGTAACCCAGCATCCGCACGAGTTGCTTGCTGTCCACCAGCGACAGCAGCCGCCGCAGTCCATTCGGCGAAGTCTGGCTGCTGTCCACGCGAGACGCAAAGCCCGGCATGTTGTCGAGGAACCACTGCATGCGCCGCTGAAAGCCCGGCAGGCGCGCGATCAGTTCCGGCTCGAGCGTCTCCACCGCAAAGAGCGGAATCAACCCGACGAGTGACCGCACTTTCAGGTAGTGCTGGTCGCCGTTCGGAAGGTGTATCGCGTCATAGAAAAACCCGTCTTCTTCATCCCAGAGCGCCAGACCCTCGGACCCGCGGGAGTTGATCGCGTCCGCGATGTAGACGAAGTGCTCGAAAAATTTGCTGGCCACGTCTTCGTAGGCCGGGTCCTCGCGCGCGAGTTCCAGCGCGATCGCCAGCATGTTCAGGCAATACATCCCCATCCAGCTGGTGCCGTCCGATTGCTCGAGATGGCCTCCGGTGGGCAGCGGCTGCGAGCGGTCGAACACGCCGATGTTGTCGAGGCCCAGGAATCCGCCTTGAAACACGTTCATTCCGTCCGGGTCTTTGCGATTCACCCACCAGGTGAAATTCAGCAGGAGTTTGTGGAACACGCGTTCGAGGAAGCTGCGGTCGGCGCGACCGCGGATGCGCTTTTCGATCTTGTACACGCGCCAAGCCGCCCAGGCGTGCACCGGCGGATTCACGTCGCCAAAGGCCCATTCGTACGCGGGCAACTGCCCGTTCGGATGCATGTACCATTCCCGCAGCAAAAGGATGAGCTGATCCTTGGCAAAGTCCGGGTCGACGAGCGACAGCGCAACAGTGTGAAACGCCAGGTCCCATGCCGCAAACCACGGGTACTCCCATTTGTCGGGCATCGAAATGACGTCCGCGTTGTAAAGATGAGTCCAGTCGCGGTTGCGCCCCTTCTTGCGTTCCGGTGGCGGGGGCGGCTGACCGGGATCTCCTTCAAGCCACGTCCGCACATCGTAGTGATAGCACTGCTTGGACCAGAGCATGCCCGCAAGCGCCTGGCGCATGATGCCGTGCGCGTCTTCCGAACGCTCCTGGGGGAAGCGGCGCGCGTAGAACTGATCTGCTTCGCCGCGACGCAGGTCGAATGTTTTTTCGAACGCCGCGTCGAATGGGTTCGCAACGCCATCTACGGGTTCCACGTTCGTCAGCTTCAGGCGAACGGTCACGGAGGCGCCCGGCGCAATCTTGAAGCGATAGTGCGCTGCGCATTTCGTCCCCTTTTGCTCGGGATTAACGGCCTCGTGCGCGCCCCCGATCACATAATCATGGAAGCTGTCTTTCACATACGGAGATCCAGCCGGAAAACAGAAGACACGCTCGAAATTGGTTTCATTCTCGGTGAAGAGCATTTCGGGCGGGCCTTCAGCCAGTAGCCACCGCTTGCCGTAACGGCTTTCCTCCGCCGCAACCACCGCGGCGCCCATAAAATCCGGATTGCGCGATAGGTGGGGGTGGCCGTGCTTCTCCCCGAATGACCATATATTTCGAAACCACAGCGTCGGCAGCAGATCGAGCTGCGCTTCTTCCGGCCCGCGATTCCAGGCCGTGATCTTGATCAGAATTTCTTCCGGCGCGGCCTTGGCATATTCCATGAATACGTCGAAATAGCGGTTTTCGTTGAATACGCCCGTGTCCATCAGTTCAAATTCCGGCTCGCTCTTCCCTCTTTTGCGATTTTCCTCGACGAGTTGGTCGTATGGGAAGGCCGCCTGCGGATACTTGTACAGGTACTTCATGTAGGAATGCGTCGGCGTCGAATCGAGGTAAAAGTAATACTCTTTCACGTCCTCGCCATGATTGCCTTCATGGCCCGTCAGACCGAACAAGCGCTCCTTGAGGATGCGATCGCGCCCGTTCCAGAGCGCCAGCGCGAAGCAAACACGCTGATGGCGGTCGCTGATCCCGCCAATGCCGTCTTCTCCCCAGCGGTAGGCGCGCGAACGTGCATGCTCGTGCGGAAAATATTCCCACGCGCGTTCCGTCCGGACTGTAATCCTCGCGGACCGTTCCCCACTGCCTCTCGGAGAGATAAGGACCCCAGCGCTTCCAGTGCTTGGTGCGCTGGTGGGATTCGTCCAGGCGCTGTTCTTCGGCTGTCATCGCGAACTTCCTCGCTCCGGTCCTTGTAAAGGGGAATGCAGTCGGGAGGCCCGGGAAACCAAAATTATAGCCAGAAGAAGGGTAGCACAGGCACTCTTGCCTGTGCGGTTTTCGCCGTCGCGGTTGGGACTGAAAAAGGCGCACAGCCAGGAGTGGCTGTGCTACAAGTGCCTTCAGGCACTGGTGTTCTCACTATGGTCATGTTAATATGACCATAGACACGGAGAAGATACCATGAAACAAATGCGTGCCAGCGCCTTCAAAGCGCGTTGCCTGAGCGTCATGAACGATATCCAGGCGACAGGCGAGCCGGTGATCGTGACCAAACGCGGAAAGCCGGTCGTGAAGGTCATTCCGGCTGAGCCCGACTAAGGACAATATCTTCGGTTTCATGGCCGGTGAATTCAAGATCGTCGGCGATATCGAGTCGCCGGTGGTCCCACCCAGTCACTGGAAGATCATGAAAAAATGATCCTCCTCGACACGCACGCGTTGATCTGGGCCGCAAGCGAGCCTGCCAAATTGTCGAAACCAGCGGCCCATGCCATCCGAACGGCCGGCGAGAGTGGCGGGCTTGCCATTTCAGCGATCACACTTTGGGAATTAGCCTGGCTGGCGACTCACGGTCGTCTCAACTTCTCCGGAACAGTGGACGATTTTGTCGAAAAAATCTCGTCACGAACCGCGATCCGCCCGATCACACCAAGAATCGCGATCCTAGCAAATCAACTTCCCACTACATATTCAAGGGACCCGAGCGACCGGTTGATCGGAGCAACCGCAATGTCCGAGGGCATCGCTCTCGTCACGAAAGACAGGACGATCCGAAATTGCAAGCAGGTCAAGACGATTTGGTAAGATTGAGCTAGCCGCCAAATTGACGTGGCGGAGTGGAATCATCCACTTGAGCGGGACAGTCACAAGAGAACGAGAGGTTGGACCACCGGTGAATGAAAAATGTGAATGGCAGGCGGGCCAGACTCTGATCTAGATTTCACAGTCGCAGTGCCTGCAGGTACGCGCCACTTCAAATTAACTTCCCTGCCGCACGCCCCACTCAGTGAATCTCAATCACGCGCGCCTGGCGGATGGCTGTGATCGCGCGCAATTCGCCGAGGACTTCGGGCGGAACTTTTTGGTCCACGTTGACGATGCCGATGGCTTCGTCCGAATTCTGCACGCGGCCGAGAGCGAAGTTGGCGATGTTGATGGCGTGTTTTCCGAGGAGCGTGCCGACGCGGCCGATGACGCCGGGGACGTCCTCGTTGCGGAAGAGCAGAAGGAAGCCGGTGAGCGGCGCGTCGATATCGATGTTGTTCACGCCGAGAACGCGCAGCGCATTGTTCAGGCCGATCATGCCGAGGACGGAAGCCGTTTCCCCGTCGATGCGCAAAGCCACGCCCAGGGAATTGGTGTATTTGGCGCGGCGCCCGCTGCGCACTTCGACGACCTCGATTCCGCGCGCCTTCGCGAAATTCCCGGCGTTAATTAAATTAATTTGTTCGGCCAGAATTTGGCCCAGGACGCCCTTCAGCACGGCGTTTTTCACGAGGTGCGTGTTCAGGTCGGCGAGGCCGCCGTCATAGCTGATCGAGACTTCCGTAAACGGTTTCTCTGTCAATTGCGCAACGAAGGCGCCCAGTTTTTCTCCAAGCTGAAGATAGGGCCCCAGCTTCTTGAACTCTTCGGGAGAAATGGACGGCATGTTGACGGCGTTCTTGACGGCGCCGGTCGTCAGGTAATCGCGCAACTGTTCCGCGATGCGCGTGCCGACAACTTTCTGCGCCTCTTCGGTCGAGCCCGCGATGTGCGGCGTCGCGATCACTTTGGGATGCTGCACGAGACGCGGATCGGCGGGCGGCTCGGCCTCGAAGACATCAAGCCCCGCGCCGGCCACGTGCCCGCTTTCGAGCGCCGCGAGCAGCGCCGCTTCGTCCACGAGTTCGCCGCGCGCGCAATTGGCGATGCGGACGCCTTTTTTGGTCAGCGCGAGCGATTTGGCGTTGATCAAATGCCGCGTTTCGGGCGTCAGAGAGGAATGCAGGCTGATAAAATCGCTGGTCTTCAATAATTCTTCGAGCGGGACGAGACGGATATTCTGCTCGGTGGCGAGCACGGTGGACACGTAGGGATCGAAGGCCACGACCTTCATTTTGTGCGCCTGCGCGAGGCGCGCGACTTCGGTGCCGATCGTGCCGAGGCCGACGAGGCCCAGCGTTTTGTCGCGCAATTCGCTGCCCGTAAATTTCTTCTTGTCCCACTTGCCGGACTTCATCGAAGCATCGGCCTGCGTCACCGGATGCGCCATGGCCAGCAGCATGGTCATCGTGTGTTCGGCCACGCTGATGGCGTTCCCGCCGGGAGTGTTCATGACGAGCACACCCTTGCGCGTGGCGGCGTCGAGGTCAACATTGTCAACGCCCACGCCGGCGCGCCCGATGACGCGAAGGCTCTTGGCTTTATCCAGAAGCTCGGCCGTCACCTTCGTAGCGCTACGGACGAGCAAAGCGTCCGCGTCGCGAATTTCTTCCTCGACCTTGCCTTTCGTTTTAGGGAGATTCACGACGGTCCAGGTAGAATCCGACTTCAGAATGTCCACTACGCTTTCATCAACACTATCTGCGATCAGAATTTTCATTGTGCTCTCAGGATTCTCCGTGTTCTCGCAGTTCTCTGCGTCCTCTGCGTTAAGTCCTTGCTCGTCACAAGGTCAAAGGCTTAACACAGAGAACACAGAGAAATGCGAGGACACAGAGAGATTCAAAACAATTCCCCAGTGGATTAGGACGAATGCCGCAAATACACATTCTGCGCGGCGCGAACACCGCTGCCCAGCTCGACTTTGTGGCCGACTTTCTGCAGCACGATTTCAAGCGCTCCGAGCACGGCCACCAAATCGAGAAAATCGTAATAACCGAGATGGGCAATGCGGAACATGTGGCCCTTCATCGAGCCCTGCCCGTCGGTGAGAATGACGCCGAACCGCGAGCGCATTTCCTTGACCACCTTGGTGGACTCGATCCCCGCCGGAGCGTTGATGGCGGTCACGGCATTCGCCGGTGAACTAACCGCAAAGTTCGTAAGGCCCAGCGCGACGGCCGCTTCCCGCGTCGCTTCGGCCAGAAGAGCGGCATTGGCGATGAGGTTTTCGCGGCCCAATTCCTTGATGTAATTCAAAGCGCCGTGCAGGCACACAACGAGCGAAGTCGCCGGAGTGTAGCTCGATTCCCCATTCGCCAAACTCTTTCGTTCTTTCGCATAGTCGAAGTAATAGCGCGGGAGTTTCGATTTCTCCATCGCCAGCGAAGCCTTTTCGCTGATGCTGGCGAATGCGAGGCCCGGCGGGATCATCGTCGCCTTCTGCGATCCGCCGATCATGATGTCGATTCCCCATTCGTCCGGGCGCAGGTCCGTGGTCCCGAGGCCCGTAATGGCGTCCACCACAAAGCAGCATTCCGGCAGTGCGGCCACAGCCTTGCCGAGCGTCTCGACATCGTTGCGCACGCCCGTCGAGCTCTCGGTGGCCTGGATAAGCACGGCGCGGAACGGGCCGCCAGTTTCGAGGTGCTTCTTCATTTCGCCGATGGGAACGGGGTGCCCGTAGGGCGCTTCCACGACAACCGCTTCGATGCCGTAGGCTTTGGCCAACTGGACCCAGCGTTCGCCAAATTTTCCCGCCGTCCCGATCAGAACGCGCTCGCCGGGAGAGAGCAGGTTTGACACCGCGCCTTCCATCGCGCCCGTGCCCGAACTGGCAAACACGACGACATCATTCTTCGTGTGGAAGTAATAACGCAGGTTTTCGAGCGTCTCCCGCATCAGCGCCCGGAAGGCGTCCGTGCGGTGGTGCAACGTCATGGTCAGCGCCCGAAGCTGCGCTTCCAGCAGCAAAGGCGTCGGTCCTGGAGTAAACAGTCTTTCCTTGATGATCCCTGGCATATCCGTTTTCTCAGTCCATTCTTTTAGATTAGGAAAAAATTACTTGGGGCACACGCAGTCCAAGTTGGGCCAAATCAATTTCAAGAACATATCCGCCTTCGTGAGTCTGATTGCAGGCAGGAATACAGGTTAAGGGATGGCGGGAAAATGGTCAACCTATCTAGGCCCGTAAGTTCGCCGGAAAGTTGCGGAGTAGGTGGTGATGCCGGCGGAACTCAAAAGGGGACATTTCTAACGAAGTAAGGAAGGGGACATTAGAAAAGAGGTTTGACAAGACCGGGCGTAGTCCTTGACACAAAAGGCACGCTAACCTATGGTTTCACGCAAACATAGAATCCAACCCACAATTCTGTAGAGGCTCGAATGAATCTTGGCGCTTAGCGTCTGATCGCGCAAATGTTCTTATGAATTGCCGAATCGAATCCCCGAGAGGCGAATCCAGAAACGGTGCGAGAATCGCTTGAATAATCCACCAGGCAGTCCTTATCAAGCCGCGCCGACGACAATCACAACAAATGAAGATCGGGCGACGCACGTTCGGTGGAAAATTCTCGCCCTCATTGCATTCACCCTGGCCGTGACGGCCCTGAACCGCCTGAACCTCAGCATCGCCGGCAAAAATATCGAAGACGAATTTTCCTTTGACACCATTGCAATGGGCAAAATCTTCAGCTCCTTTTTGTGGGGCTACGCCCTGTTTCAGATTCCCTGGGGAAATATCTGTGATCGAATTGGCCCTCGACGCACGCTGACCACTTCCATTTTTCTTTTTGCCATCGGCTCGGGGTTGATCCCCCTCGCGCCCAAGCTGGCGCTGAGCACCGGCTTCAGCATGCTGCTCGCGTTTCAAATCATCCGATTCATTACGGGCATAGGCGAAGCATCTGTTTCTTCCAACGTGACGCGCGTAATCGCTTCGTGGTTTGCGCCGCGGGAGCGCGGCTTCGCCAGCGGCATTCAGGTCGGCGGTCTCGGCTTGGGCGGCACGCTGACTCCCATTTTTATCGCCTGGACGATGGTGCATTGGGGCTGGCGCGTGGCGTTCTACATCTGCTCCGCACTGGCCTTTCTCATTCTGTTGATCTGGCATTATTACTCCACCGATTGGCCGGAAGAACACAAGGGCGTCAACGCCGCGGAATTGGACGAGATTCACCCCGGATCGCACAAAGGCGATGTTGCGAGGCGCGACGTGGCGCTCGCGAAACACGTGCCGTGGATGAAGATGCTTTCCAGCGTGTCGGTCTGGGGACTCATCCTGGGCTATCTGTGCCAGGGATACGCCTTCTACGTCTACTACAATTGGTTCTACTTCTATGCCGTGCAAGTGCGCGGACTCGGCCTCCTGGCGGCAGCGGTATGGACTTCCGCGCCATTCCTTTCCATGGCTGTACTCGCCCCGGTTGGGGGTTGGTTTTCCGATCGGGTCGCGCGGCATTCCACGCGGCGTCGCGGGCGCCTCACGGCGGTGTGGCTGGGCATGGGAGTTTCGACAATACTTTTGCTGATGGGCAGCCACCTGACGGTTACGACGGTGGCGCTCCCGATGATCGCGCTTGCCGCGGGATTCAACATGTTTGCCGCCGCCAATTTCTGGGCCGCGTGCATCGACCTTGCGCCTGATTTTTCCGCTTCGCTCTCCGCGCTGATGAATACTCTGGGGAGCCTCGGGGGAGTGGCATCTTCGGTCGTTACGGCGTACATCGCCGTGCATTACCAGTGGAGCCGCGCGCTGGACCTGGCGGCGCTAATCACGGTTTGTTCGGGAATGCTGTTTTCCTTCGTGAATGCAGGCCGTACAATTGAGGAATAAGAGTCTGTGGGGTGACCGTCAAATCTTTGTAGGGCACGGTCCCGAAGGTATGGGATCTTCGACTTCAGCCGTGCCGTAAAGTATATGGAATCAATGCGGCTTTAGCCGCTGGCCTGTTCGAAATCGAGTTGTCGCCCAGGTTTTTAAGCCGAGATCGCGAATGTGAAGGAAGTGCTGCCATGCGTGAAAAAGTAAAAGTTGTCGATGTAACGGCCCGCGACGGATTGCAGAATGAACCGAAGCTCGTTTCCACGCGAGACAAGCTCACGCTGATCGAAAAGCTGATCCAGGCGGGCGTTTCCAATATTCAGGCGACAAGCTTCGTCCATCCCGCCTGGGTGCCTCAAATGGCGGACGCGGAAGATGTGGCGGCCGGGCTCGGCAAATTTTCAGGCGTGACGTTTTCCGCTCTGGTGCCCAATCTTAAGGGTTACGAACGGGCTCTGGCCGCGGGCATTCGCCACATGGAATTCGTGATTGCCGCGAGCGAAACGTTTAACCGGAAAAATCTGAATCGCAGCATGGCTGAATCCCTGCAACTATTGGAGCAAGCCACTCGCCTGGCCGAACGCGACGGCGTTGTCCTCCGTGTAGGCTTTTCCACCTGCTTCCATTGTCCCTTTGAGGGAAGGATTTCGAGCCAGGCCGTACTGAATGCGGCTCGCGCCGCGCGCGAGATAGGGCCTTGGCGCATCGCCCTTTGCGACACCGATGGCATGGCCTTTCCGGATCAAGTCAAAGAAACCGTTGGCCGGTTGCTCAGCGAATTGAAAATGAATCGAGAGGATCTGGTACTCCATTTCCACGACACCTACGGTCGAGGCCTGGCCAACACATTGGCGGGACTCGATGCAGGGATTCGCGAGTTTGACTCTTCCACAGCCGGCCTGGGCGGATGCCCGTATTGCCCGGGGGCAAGCGGGAACCTCGCGACGGAAGATCTTGTCGATTTTCTGGAAGGCATGGGCTACGACACGGGCATCGATTTGGAGAAATTGCTGGATGCGGCCGAATTTGCGTGCCGCTTTTCTTCCCGGCCCTATCAAGGACATCTCCTGCGTGCGCGCCGTGCAGGCGCCTGCGGCGTGGCTCCACAAGTATCGGCATAAATTTCAGATCAGTTGCGCGAGGGGATTAGGCAGATGGCGCTTCCACTCCATGGTGTCCGCGTATTGGACGTAACCAACGTCCTGGCAGGCCCTTTCTGCAGCTTTCAACTTGTTCTGCTGGGGGCCGAGGTCATTAAAATAGAGCATCCGGAAAACGGAGATCTCGCCCGGAGACTTGGCGCGGATCCGAAAGCGGACGCGGAATTGATGGGCGCATCGTTCGTAGCGGTCAACGCAGGCAAGCAATCGGTAACCATTAATCTCAAATCTCCGGAAGGCAAACAGATTTTCAAGGAACTCGCGGCAATTTCGCACGTCGTGATCGAAAATTTCCGGCCCGGCGTCATGACTCGTCTGGGCCTCGATTATCCAGTGCTGGCCAAAGTGAATCCCCGCCTGGTGTACTGCGCGATTTCGGGTTTTGGGCAGGATGGCCCGCTGGCGATGCGGCCCGCCTACGATCAGGTGATCCAGGGAATCTCAGGCGTCATGAACGTGACCGGAGACGCGCAAACCGCTCCGTTGCGCGTGGGCTACCCCATTTGTGACACCATGGGCGGCATCACCGCGGCAATGGCAATTTGCGCGGCGCTCGTCGATTCACAAACCACTGGCCGGGGCCGCAGGATCGACGTCTCCATGCTGGAATCCACGCTGGCGTCCATGGGCTGGGTCGTCTCAAACTATCTCAACGCGGGCGTCGAACCGGTCCCCATGGGGAATGAAAACTTTACGGCTGCGCCCTCTGGCGCATTCCGCACCGCGGACGGGTTGCTCAATATCGCCGCCAACGAAGACGCGCAGTATGAAAAATTGTGCGACGTCATCGGACGCCCGGAACTGAAGACCGACGTCCGTTTTGCGGAGCGGGAAACTCGCCGGCGGAACCGTCCGGCAATCAATAAGGAAATTGCGCCGGAACTGATGAAACGCAGCGCCGCGGAGTGGGAGCAAGCCCTGATCGAAGCAGGCGTGCCCGCGGGGCGTGTACTGAGCGTTCCGGAGATACTCAGGCACCCGCATCTCACGGGCCGCAACTTCGTCTCTGAGTTTGAAGGATCGACCGGAAAACAAAAAGTAACCCGCGGCGGCTTTCTTTTTTCCGATGACCAAGCGTCGCCGCAAGGGCCCGCTCCGGCCCTTTCCGAGCACACGGACGCGTGGCTGGGCAAGCTTGGCTATGACGCCGAAAAAATTCAAAACCTACGGAAAAAGCGCGTCATATAAAAGTGACGAACCCTCCTCGCACTTACGATACTCGTTCTTAGATTCGAGCAGATAGGGCGCTCCCTCGGCGCACCTTCGAAGCGTGCATGAAAATCGCTAATCTCCACCTCCCGCGATTGAGTGTTCGAGCGCCAAACATTTCATCGTAACTCAATACAATCCGATGCCTCGAGCTTGCGTAAATGCGTTGCTGATGACGAGCGGGACGGTAGCGTGAGGCCGAAACTGATCCAAATTTCAGATCGCATTCCCCGTTTGGTCATAAAGAATGCCGGCGAGCATTGCTCTGCATGGTCAGTTTTGGTAACGCTGCCACGAATTATGAAGAAAGCGCTTGACTTCTGACCGCACTGAGAATTAAATGCCCTCAAGTTCAGGGTGTTCATTCAGAAGTCGGGCCAGGATGTCCAATTCCAGATTGCACGTGATGACCCGCAATGGATCATCAAGGAGGCGTTGCATGGGTGTGGGAGGATCTAGAAGACTTACTACAAGTTTCGCTATACTGACAACATTGCTTTTTAGTTTACTCGTTGGCGTTGTCGCGCATGCGCAGGTCACCGGTGCAACACTTTCGGGGACCATCACCGACGCATCCGGCGCGGTTGTCACCGGCGCGACCATTTCCGTCACAAATACTGCGACTCAAGTCTCTCGAGAAGACTACATCGGACTCCAGCGGTCTCTATACGATTCCTAACCTGTTGCCGGGCAATTACGATATCAAGGTCTCCGCGACCGGTTTTTCCACGACCGTACAATCGGCTGTCACATTCTCGGTCGGACAGCAACTTCAGCTCAATTTCTCGCTGAAAGTGGGGAAGACAAGCACGAAGTCCAGGTAACGGAAGCGGCCCCTCAAATCGATCTGACCTCGTCGGCAGTTTCGGGACAGGTTGAATCCGAGACCGTCCGCGAATTGCCTCTGAATGGGCGCGACTGGACCCAACTGGCCACCCTGCAGCCCGGTGTGAAGCAAGTCGAAACGCAGATGCAGGCCTTTGCAACTTCCGCTCGCGGGAACCGCGGATTCGGCGGCGAGATGACGGTTTCGGGTCAGCGGTCCACCTTCAACAATTACCGCATTGACGGAATCAGCGTGGTGATTACGCCAACGCTGCCCCCGGAAATGTCATCGGCGCCGTGCTCGGGGTGGATGCCATCCAGGAGTTTCCGGTGTTGACGGAGGCTTCCCGGCCGAGTATGGGCGCGCGACCGGCGGCGTCGTGAACGCCATCAGCCAGTCCGGAACCAACCGTTCCACGGGGACGTGTACGACTTCCTTAGAAACAGCGCCTTGGATTCGCGCGATTTCATTACCCGTACGACCAACGGAGCAAATCCGAGTTTCAAGCAGAATCAGTTCGGAGTATCGGCGGGCGGCCCAATTATCAAGGACAAGACATTCATCTTTGGAGATTACGAAGGGCTGCGTGAGGAAAAAGGGATTGTAACGCCGACCACTGTGTTCTCCAACAATGCGCGGCAGGGCATACTCGCGGGAGGAACTGCGGTAGGTGCGGCGGCGGGTACGCCGTGCACTGATGCGGGTGGCTCGCCCGGAACGTACCCGTCTCCCCTTTCCACGATCTGCGTTAACAATTACGCCCAATCCCTCCTGGCGCTGTGGCCGACGTCCACCACCGGAGTGAACGGAGACAAAGCGCAATTTACTCAGCCCGGCTTGCAAACTGTACCTGAAAATTTCGTCACGTTTCGTGTGGACCACAAGCTGGGCAACAACGACAGCCTGTTCGGAACGTACCTTTTTGACGACACCGACTACCAGCAGCCGGACGGGTTTCTCGCGGTCAATACCGATTCGCATACCCGGCGGCAAACGGTTTCGATTGAGGAGAACCACACGTTCAGCTCCAGCTTTGTCAATACCGCCCGCGTTGGTTACAACCGGGACCGCGTCCTCAACCTTTTTACCCCAACGGCGATCAACCCGGCGGCCGGTGATACTGCCCTGGGCGCCGTTCCGGGCCAGTACGCACCACGCCTCACGGTTCGCGGCGGAATCACCGACTTTTTTGGCGGCATCAACGCGGGTTCTCACTACCTGCATACTTGGAATTCCTACCAGTACAGCGATGATGCTTTCTGGACTCACGGAGCTCACACCATCAAATTTGGCGGGAGCATCGAGCGGGAGCTTTACAACGAACATACCTACCAAGAGCCCGGAGGACGCTATCAGTTCGCGAGCTATACCAACTTCCTCGAGGGCCTTCCTCGGTCTTTCGAAGCCAGCCTGGTTAATCTCGTCGACAATCCAAGGGAGTTCCGCCAAACCATTTTTGGCGCATACGTTCAGGATGACTGGAAGTTTAAACAGAACCTGACCATCAACATGGGTATCCGGTACGAACCATCCACTGTGCTAAAAGACGCTCAGGGCAGGATCACCAATCTGGCCAGCATCACAGATCAATCCCCTGTTTGCGGCGTGCAATTCACGGCCCCGATACCGGCTCAACCCGGTTCCAGTTGCAGCAGCGTTGGTCCCTACTATTCGAACGCCACGCTTCGCAACTTCGAGCCCCGCTTGGGATTTGCTTGGGATCCGTTCAAGGATGGAAAGACCTCGGTTCGCGGCAGCTTTGGTATCTACGATGTGGACCCAATCCCCGGTTATTTCCTTCTCCAGCAAAATCAGGCGGCTCCGTTCCTTATATTTAAGAGTACAAAGTCATTCGTAAACCCAAATCCTTCAACATTCACGGGGATCTTTAATTCTCAAGAGGGCGGGGCGCAACTGACCAGCTCAACGTCGAGCCAGTTGGCAATGTCTACGGTCGAAGCTCAGCCTAAGCGGAGTTATGTCATGGAGTGGAACCTCAACATGCAGCGTCAGTTGACGTCTGATATGACGCTGACTGTTGGCTATGTAGGCACCCGGGGAGTTCACCTGATGACGCGCGGCGACGATGGCAATATGACCATGCCGACACTCGTCCCCGGAGTCGGATATGAGTTTCCATGCGGTTATGCCGCCGCGGCCGCTACGTGCACCCCGGGAATCACGGGAGGCACACCAGGCGCCGGGGGAGGGACCACTGCGCAAATCAATCCCAACCTTGGCACGATCCGGTACATCTACTGGAATGCGAACGCCAACTATAACGCCCTGAACGTCAACCTGGACAAGAAGTTCGCGCATGGCTTCCAGTTCCAGGTCGCATATACGTTTGCGAAGTCGCTGGATGACACTTCTCAAACTATCGCCGGCGATACATTCGCAAATGACATCAACTCGCCATGGTGGTTCTTGCCGGGCGCGTTCTATGGTCCATCCTCATTTAACGTCACCCACACGCTTTCCATCAACGGACTGTATGACATTCCTACACCGAAGTCCTGGACCGGACTCCTCAACGCCGCGCTGGGCGGATGGGAGTTGGGCGGTATCCTCTCGGTCAACAGCGGAACTCCCACCACTCCTGATGTTGCGGGGGATCCTTTGGGTCTGGGAAATGTCGGCGCCGACCAATTCGGTCCGGTGGTCAAACTCGCGGGATGCAATCCCGTGAATAGCAGCACCCCCGGATACGCGTCTTACATAAACCAGAGCTGCTACACGCTACCGTCGGTGCCGACGGCTTCGCTCGGCTCTCTACCCTATCCGTGCGCCCCCTACCCGGCAGTAACCATAACGCCTCCTGCTGGCCAAACGTTTTGTTCCAATCTCTCGCCGACAAACGTTGGCAGGAACAGTATTGCCGGGCCGCTCTTTTTCAACCTGGACTTTTCGACGATGAAGAACTTTCCGATCACGAGGATTTCGGAAACATTCAAGCTTCAGTTCCGGGCGGAAATGTTCAATATCACCAATCACAGCAACTTTGTCCCGCCACAACCGGGTAGCGGCGACGGCAATTCGCAAATCTTCAACCAGGACGGATCGCTTGTGGGTGGTCTGAGGATCCGCATTCAATCAGCTTGCAACTCCCCCACGGGAAATTCAGTTTGCTCTCAAGGCGATTTGGTAGTTAGAGGATCGCTGATTTCCGCGGTTGCCCGTCCGCCTCGGCGGACGGGCAACTGTTTTTTTACGCGGAATTATATCGGCCTAGCGGAAACCATTTGGCTTTGTTGACGGCTTGACAGGCGTGCCGGTCGCAGATTTGCCGGCACCCGCCTTCAGACTCAGCCAACGAAAAAGATTAAGCCCTTTCTTTCAGGGAATTTTCAGGCTACCGGGACTAAAGTGGCCCACGATCTATCCAGATTTGAACAGGATGTCTTTGCCAAGCCCATCCGACTTTGATAACGTCTTGGCATAACGTCAGTATCAGCAGTTGACTCGCTATGGCCTGTGTCCTCAGACGCAGGACTTGCGCTGAAAACATTATCTCGGCAAGGCTTACGGACGAAGGCAAACAGTAGGACAGGCTTCAGCCTGTCGGTTTGAATTATCGGCAAGCCGCAAATTCGACAGGCTGAAGCCTGTCCTACTAGGGAGCCCGTAAGACGGCCTCTATGCACCGCTTGCCGCGGCCACAAATCACTTCGGGGGAGAAATCGATGAAGATTTCAAGTTACGCAAGGCTCGCGCTCGTGCTCTCAATCGTGTTGTCTGCGGCCTGCGCTCTCGCGGGCTCGCCTGCTGCAGGTTACCACCTGCTTAAGAAGGTTTCCTTTGGCGCCGCACCCGGAGCGGGTGCCACCCGGGAATACTTCGACTACGTGGTTGTCGACTCCGCGGCGCGCCGCGTGTACCTGTCCCATGGCACGGAAATTATCGTGGTCAATGCCGACACCGGTGCAACGATTGGCACGGTCACTGGAGACTGGAAGCGGGTTCACGGAGTCGCTCTGGCCCCCGAAGTCAACCGCGGTTTCATCACCGACGGAGACGCGGGCCAGATCGTCATGTTCGATCTCAAGACGCTCAAGGTCCTCAAAACGATCAAAGGCGAAGACGACGCCGATTGGATCCTTTACGATCCAGCGTCGAAGCGCATATTCGCTTTTAACGGGGACTCCAAATCCGCGACTGTCATCGATCCCGCCAAGGGCGAAGTGATCAAGAGCATTCCCCTCGGCGGCTCGCCTGAACAAGCCGTCGCCGACGGCAAGGGAATGATTTATGACAACATCGCGAGCACGAGCGAGGTCGTCGCGATCGACACGAAAGACCTCACGATCAAATCGCGATGGCCGGTGGCCCCTTCTGGTCAGCCTACTTCCATTACGATGGATCGTAAGACGCGACGGCTGTTTGTCGGTGGCCGAAATCCAAAGATGCTCGTCATGATGGATGCCGACACAGGAAAAGTCATCGGCGAACCGTTCCCGATCGGCGACCGTGTGGACGCCAATATTTTTGATCCTTCCACAAATACGGTGGCGGCCGCGACGCGCGAGGGCACGCTCCACATTTTCCACGAAGATTCACCAGACAAATTGTCCGTGGTCGAGACGATAAAGACCGAGTTTGGGGCCAAGACTATGGGTCTCGATATGAAAACTCACAATTTGTACCTCACAACGTCGGATTTTGGTCCGGCTCCGGCTCCCACTGAAAAACAACCCAATCCGCAGCCAGTGGCTACCCCAGGAACGTTTCGGCTATTGATTTATGGGCGGTAACACAACACCCGCGGCAACATTCGGGACAAATTGACGGGAAGGTTCGCCGTGCGAGCGTGAGTTGGCAGCGAACCTTCCTGGTGAGCGAATACGGCGGACGAGATCAAATCGAAAGCGCCAACATGGATTCCGGATTTTGAATCGTAAGGGAGGTTCCATGAAACGAATGAAATGTGGGTTGAGTATTGCCTTCATGATATTAGCGGCGGCAGTCGTGGTATCTGCCCAGGGGCAAGTTGTCGCGGTCCGCGCGGGCAAGATGTTTGACCCGAAGTCGGGCGCGAATTTGACGAATCAAGTCGTGCTCATCACCGGCGACAAAATTACGGATGTCGGTCCGGCCGACCGCGTGAAAATTCCGACCGGCGCGAAAGTGATCGACCTCAGCAATGCAACGGTACTCCCGGGATTGATTGACGGCCACGTTCATTTGACCGACGCTCAAGGGAATTTGCAGCATCAGATGATGGTCGCGCTGTTCAGCGCCACATCAAGCCTTGACGCCGGTTATACGACGCTTGTCTCCATGGGAACGCACGGCGGCGGCTATGCCGACGTGGAACTCAAGAAGGCCATTCAGGCGGGTCTCGTAAAGGGCCCGCGCATCATTACCGCGGGTCCCATCATCAACATAACGATGCCGGGCAATTCGCCATTCCCGCTCATGTACACGCCGAAGGAGCCGGATATAGAGGTAAATGGGGCCGATCAGATGCGCGGCGCGGTGCGCGAACTCGCCAAGTACGGCGTCGAGCACGTCAAGATTCACACAACCGGGCCATTCTATTTCGATAAGGACGGCAAGATGTACAACCAGCCTCTTCCCACGCGAGAAGAACTCGCCGCCGTGATCGACGAAGCGCATCGGCGCGGAATGTGGGTCGCCTCGCACACCTACGGTGGCGAGGGGTTGAAGATGGCGATTGATCTCGGCCTCGACAATATCCAACATGCGACTGCCGCGAGCGATGACGACATCCGGGAAATCGTGCAGAAGCACTTGCCCATCACCACGACGATTCTGGATCACCGCCAGGATGAGCCGGACGATCTGAAGCAGTGGGCGCCGTACAGCCGGTGGCGCCTGGTGGAAGTCACCTGGAAGAAGATGCTTGCCGCCGGTGTGATCCTCGGATGGGGTAGCGGCTCCGCGCCGCCTCCAGGCCGCGTCTATAACACGGAGTGCAACTGCTCGCATGGCGTGCAGGGGGAAATGTTCCCCATTTTTGTCAAATGGGGAGCCAGTCCTGTGTACACGCTTCGCATGGCCACGACAGTGAATGCTGAAATCATTCACATGTCGGATAAACTCGGCACCATCGAGAAGGGCAAGTTCGCCGACATGATCGCGGTTTCCGGAGATCCGTTGCAGGATATTTCCGAGATGCAGCGAGTGAAATTTGTGATGAAGGGCGGCGCTGTCATTCGGAACGATATAGGGATGATGCCGGGCGCCATGATGTCTTCCAAGTAATCTCGGAACTTCCCTGCTTTCGCAGCGGCAGCAGCCCGCAAGATTTCGATTCAAGTGGGTTTCTGCCGCTGCGGTTTACCGGACTCCTCGGCAGGCTGGGACTCCTCATTCGACGCTGCCGGAAATGAACCCCCACGATTTGAATCTTCCGATCACGTTTATGGTTTCTTTTACGTGATCTGACTCTTAGCATATGGGTGGTGGCTTACAAGCCCAGATTGCTAAGCCCCGGGTGTTCATCCGGCCGCCTGCCCAGCGGCCAATGGAAAAGAAGCTCGGAGGGGCGAATCGGCAGATCGTTGATGCTGGCATGCCGATGATGCATGATGCCCTCCGCATTAAACTCCCAGTTTTCGTTTCCGTAGGAGCGATAACACTGTCCGGAGTCGTCGTGCCACTCGTAAGCGAAACGCACGGCAATCCTGGCGCCGTCGAACGCCCACATTTCCTTGATGAGGCGGTAGTCCAACTCGCGGTTCCATTTGCGCGTAAGGAATTGAACAATCTGCTCCCTGCCATTGATGAATTCGGACCGGTTGCGCCATCGGCTGTCGACCGTATACGCCAGCGCAACGCGTTGCGGATCGCGCGAATTCCAGCCATCTTCCGCTTTCCGTACTTTTTCGATGGCCGTCTCGCGTGTGAAGGGTGGCACTAAACTGGCTTGGGGTTGACTTGTCATTTCATTCCTCCTTTCCTCCATCCTCCCATTAGAGATTGGCTGGAAGCACGAGGATACATCTACTTTTCCTGCCAGCGCGGCGATCTCCGTCGGGCTGCCAATATGAACAGCGTTTAACTTGACTTTCGCTGCACTTTGCCATAGCAAGGACTAGGGGAATGCAACCGCCATGCAAACTTCTACAATTTCAAACGGGAAGAGAAACGGAATTGCGCCGACGGAAGATTCCGCCGTGGCTCTTGTCGTCATCGATGGATTGGAGCACATGGCGCGCAAAGGTGAACGGTTAATCGATCTCATCAACCGCGCGGGCGTCAAGCTGGCCCAGGTTTGCTACCACCCGCAGCTCGGTCCCATCCAGACCTGCGACACCTGCATGGTGGAAATCGATGGCGCGCTGGTCCGCGCCTGCGCGACGACCGTCACGAGTGGAATGAAGGTCTCGACAGCCTCGCCCGCAGCTCATTCCGCGCGGCGGGAAGCGTTTGACCGAATCCTCAGCAATCACATGCTCTATTGCACCGTCTGCGACAACAACAATGGGAACTGCACCGTGCACAACACCACCAAACTCCTCGCCATCGAACACCAGCAGATTCCGTTCCGGCCCAAGCCGTATGAAGTTGACGACACGAATCCTTTCTATCGGTACGACCCCGGCCAGTGCATCCTGTGTGGCCGCTGCGTCGAAGCCTGCCAGAATGTTCAGGTAAATGAGACGCTCTCCATCAATTGGGAAGATCCCCATCCGCGCGTGTTGTGGGATGGAGGCTCAACCATCGGCATGTCCAGTTGCGTGTCCTGCGGCCACTGCATCACCGTCTGCCCCTGCAACGCGCTGATGGAAAAATCCATGCTGGGACATGCCGGGTTCCTCACCGGACTCTCGAAACCAGTGCTCGACGGCATGATCGACGTGGTCAAGGACATCGAACCGGAGACCGGCTTCGGAGCCATCCTGCGAGTGTCTGAGATCGAGGCGGCCATGCGCGAGTCGCGCATTCGGCGGACGAAAACTGTGTGCACTTACTGCGGCGTCGGCTGCAGCTTCGACCTGTGGACCAAGGACCGGCACATCTTGAAAGTCGAGCCGGCGGAGGGCCCCGCGAACGGGATCTCCACATGCGTCAAAGGAAAGTTTGGATGGGATTACGTCAACGATCGGGATCGTCTGACGAAGCCGCTCATTCGCAATGGCAGCGAATTCCGCGAGGCCAGTTGGGACGAGGCCCTCGATCTGGTTGCGCGCAAATTCACCGAGATCAAGGCCAAAAATGGGCCAGACGCGCTGGCCTTCATCTCTTCCTCGAAATGCACAAACGAGGAAAGTTTCCTGATGCAAAAACTGGCTCGAGCGGTGGCCGGCACAAACAATATCGACAACTGCTCCCGCTATTGCCAGGCCCCCGCTACCATCGGATTGTTCCGCACGGTCGGCTACGGCGGCGATTCAGGGTCCATCCACGACATTGAGAACGCGGGTCTTGTGCTGATTGTCGGAAGCAACACAGCGGAAAGCCATCCTGTGCTCGCGACGCGCGTGAAGCGCGCCCACAAGCTTCGCGGGCAAAAGCTCATCGTGGCGGACCTGCGCGAACACGAAATGGCGCGGCGAGCCGACGTTTTCCTGCACCCCAAGCCGGGAACCGATCTGGTCTGGCTCTCGGCGATCACCCTCTATCTGCTGGAAAACGGTCTTGCGAATACAGACTTTCTGAAGCAATGGGTGAACGGACTCGATGAGTACAAGAAAAGTCTCGCGCCCTTTACTTTAGAATTCGCTTCGCGGACCTGCGGCCTTCCCGTGGAAACACTCAAAAAAGTTGCGCACATGATTTCAGAAGCAGGCAGCGTCTGCGCGCTTTGGGCCATGGGCGTGACGCAGCAGAGCCAGGGCTCTGACACCTCGACGGCCATCTCAAATCTCCTGCTCGTGACCGGAAATTACATGCGCACCGGAACCGGCTCCTATCCTCTGCGCGGACACAACAACGTGCAGGGCGCGAGCGACAACGGCTCGATGCCCAACAACCTGCCCGGCTACCAATCCGTAAACGATCCCGAAATTCGCGCGCGATTCGAGGCCGCGTGGAAGATAAAACTGCCCGCCACCAAGGGCCTCGACAATCACGAAATGGTCGACGCGATCCATCAGGGCAAGCTGAGATCCCTGTACCTGATCGGCGAGGAAATGGCCATCGTGGATTCCAATGCAAACTACGTGGCCGAAGCGTTTTCCAAACTGGACTTCCTTGTCGTGCAGGATATTTTTTTCAGTTTCACCTGCCGCTTCGCGGACGTGGTTCTGCCCGCATGTCCAAGCCTCGAAAAAGAAGGCACGTTCACCAGCACCGAGCGGCGCATCCAGCGGCTCTACCAGGTGTTCGATCCCCTTCCCGGCAGCCGGCCCGACTGGAAAATCACGCAAGACATCGCCAATCGCCTCGGCGCCAATTGGAACTATCGGCATCCCTCGGAAATCATGAGCGAAATCGCATCGTTGACGCCAATGTTCGCGGGCGTGAACTATGAACGGCTTGAGGGATACAAATCCTTGCAGTGGCCCGTGGCGGCCGATGGAACGGACCAGCCCTTGCATTACACCAAGAGATTCGCCTTCCCGGACGGCAAGGCCAAGTTATTTCCCTTGTCATGGACAGGACCGCAGGACGTGCCCAACACACAATTCGATCTGCATCTGAACAATGGCCGCCTTCTCGAACACTTTCACGAAGGCAACCTGACGAATCGCGTGAAAGGCATTCACGAAAAAACGCCGGACACCTTTGTGGAAATTTCTCCGGAACTTGCTCGAGAGCGTGGGGTGCAGAGCGGCACGTGGGTGTTGCTCACCTCGCGGTATGGAAAAGTTCGCGTGCGCGCGCTAGTCACGGAGCGGGTGCAAGGGCGCGAGCTTTACATGCCGATGAACTCGACCGAGAGCCCGGTCAACCGGCTGACCAGCAGCCGCACCGATCCGACGACCCACACTCCGGCCTACAAAGAGACGAGCGTTCACATGGAAGTCCTCGCCGAAATCGGCGACAGCCCGCTGCCACGCACAAACCATCGCTTCGGCCATCCCACGCCGCAGCACGGCGTCGAGGTCGAACGGAAGTGGAAGCGCCCGGACTATCGCAGTCCGGGAAGTCATCTCGTTCAAATCCAGCAGAGATAGAAAACGAAGGAGCGGGAACCATGGCCAAACCAATCCCTTTGGAGTTGCCGCCGCGCGATTCACGCGAAGAACTGCGCTCCCGGCTGCAGAGCGCGCCGGTCGAGCACGCGGAAGCGCTGCTCGCCGGATACGAAGTGCTGCAAGGACTTCACGATTCCGGAGCGCTGGAACTGCTGCGAGGCCTGCTCGGTTCGGGCGATAAGGTGTTGCAGACCGCAGTCGATGCGACGCGGACGCCTGAATCGGTCCGTATCATTCGCAACCTGTTGCTGCTGACAAAGATGCTGGGGAAAATCGATCCCGATCTCTTCGAGGGCTTTGTTCAGGCGCTTCCCGAAGCGATGCAAAAGGCCAAAGAGCAGGGAAAGGAGTCTCCGGGGCTCCTGTCGACTCTAAATCAGTTTCGCAGCAAGGACTTGCTCCGCGGGATTGTTGTCGTAAACAGTCTGCTTGAAATCTGGGGACGCGAGTTTTTCTCCGCAGCCAATTCTCAGCCGAAGAAATGAAGATGTGAAAGGAGGAACTATGCGAGTCGGGAATCGGTGGGTGATCGCCGCAGCCGGGATCTGCATGCAGATTGCGTTAGGGGCTGTGTACGCCTGGAGCGTGTTCCGCATTCCGCTTGCCCGCCAATATGGGTGGAGCATTCCCCAGGTCACATTGACCTTTACGATCAGCATTTTCGTGCTGGGCATTTCGGCGTTCTTCGGCGGACTCTGGCTGAATCGCCGGGGCCCGCGCATCGTTGCGCTTACGGCAGGCTTTCTCTATGGAGCTGGCGTTTTCCTGGCCAGCTTTTCCGACCACAAATTGTGGTGGTTGTATCTCAGCTACGGCGTAATCGGCGGAGTCGGCCTGGGCTTCGGCTACATCGTGCCGGTGGCCGTGCTGGTGAAATGGTTCCCGGAGCGCAGAGGCTTGATCACTGGCATTGCGGTCGGCGGGTTCGGCGCCGGCGCGTTGATCACCGCGCCCGTGGCAACGCGCCTGATTCAAACCGTCGGCGTGCTACACACGTTCGCCTACCTCGGCGTGGCCTTCTTGATCGTGACAATGATCTCCGGCGCTTTCATGCAGAACCCGCCGGATGGTTGGAAGCCCGAGGGCTGGAACCCAACCGCTTCGCAAGTTTCTCAGAGAGCCAAGCGAGACTATACGCTTGGGGAGGCGTTGCGAACCTGGCAGTGGTGGGCGCTCTGGCTCCTCCTCTTCCTGAACACGTCCGCGGGCATTTCCGTGATTTCCCAGGAGGCTCCAATCTTCCAGGAGCTGGCCCGCGTGAGCGCAGTGGTAGCGGCAGGCATGGTTGGCGTGGTCAGCCTTGGCAACGCACTGGGGCGCGTGTTCTGGGCCTGGGTCTCCGACGTTGCCACGCGCAAAGCCACATTCTTTGTGATGTTCTTGCTTCAGGTATTGCTGTTTTGGTTTTTGCCCAGCATTACTTCCGCTGGAATACTCACTGCGGTCACATTCGTTGTTTTGATGTGCTACGGCGGCGGATTCGGGACCATGCCCGCATTCGCGGCCGATTATTTCGGCGCGAAGAACGTGGGCCCGATCTACGGGCTTATGCTCACGGCTTGGGGTTTCGCCAGCGCTTTCGGGCCGCTTTTGATTGCCAACATGCGCCAAGTGAGCGGCACGTACCGCGGCGCGCTGCACGTCATCGCCGGAGTCATGCTGTTCTCCGCCGTGCTTCCGGTATTGGTTTCTCCTCCGCGAAGCGACGCGACGCCGCAAACGCGGGATGCTTCTCTCGGCTCCGCGGGGCAGTTGCCAGCGCCGCGGTAGGCCAAAAAACGCAGCGCCGGTGTGGCAATATGAGGTTGTTTGTAGGTCTCGGCTTCAGATCCCGCGTGATAGCAGGTGACTGTTTGTGGGTCACGGCTTCAGCCGTGACGTAAGTTGGCTAGAATGAATGCGGCTTTAGCCGCTGGCCTGTTCATAATTGAATTGCCATACAGGCTCTTCAGATGTAAACACGCAGTGGCTGACCGCGCCGTCGGAAGAAGCTGTCATCCATGACACAAAAATGCCGCAACATCGAACTCACCCAAGTCACGCAGTGGGAGGACGGCAAGACCACGCGTGTCGAAGACTACCTGGCCGCCGAAGAGCCGCTGGAGATGCGCGCGGGAAGATACTCCCTCGGCGTCACTCTTCGTACGCCTGGAGACGATAAGGAACTCGTCGCCGGTTTTCTTTTTTCGGAAGGCATCGTCTCCCGCCGAGAACACCTCGTGTCGATGCGGCTGCCCGGTGATGCCGCCCCAGAACGCAACCTCGTGCGCGTGACCCTGGATTCCAAGGTGCGCTTCGCGGCGGGCAGCGCGGCCCGCAGATTTTCCGCTGGCTCGGCCTGCGGCGTATGTGGGAAGGCGGCCATCACGCAACTCCGCAGGCGCGGGCTGCACCGCCCTGAAGTGACGACGCTGTTCGATCCCGAAGTACTGTGCCAACTGCCGCAGAAGCTGCGCGCAGCGCAGGCAGCCTTTGGCCGGACAGGCGGTTTGCACGCAGCGGCGCTTTTTGACCCGTGCGGTGAACTGATCGTCTTGCGCGAAGACATCGGCAGACATAACGCCGTGGACAAGGTAATCGGTTGGGCGTTCCTCAAAGGCCGCTTGCCCATCAGCGGGCACATGTTGCTCGTCAGCGGCCGCGGCGGATTCGAGATCGTGCAGAAGGCGCTCTCCGCCGGCATTCCGCTGCTGGCATCGGTATCCGCGCCTTCAAGTCTCGCCGTGCAACTCGCGCGTGAACTTGGATTGACGCTCGTAGGTTTTCTGCGCGGCCGACGATTCGTCATCTACTCTGGCGAGGAGCGGGTCGCGGTTTCCGCTGCCGCGCTCGCCGGAGAATCGCGATAACCGCAATCAGTATCGACGAAGTACTTCGTGCGATTCTTTCCGCGGTTCGTGTCACTTTCCCATTGCGCTGCGGGCGCGCAATCGCTCGGCGCGTTCGCGTAATTCCTCTACCCACGAACCGGCCAGCCCCGGCACATCGGCCAGCTTAAGCGTGACCGGCAAGTCCGTCTTACGGTGGTGCAGGATTTCATTGGCGCGGGCGATCGACCACTCTGGATTGGGGCGCTCGATCAACACGACCAGCATCTGCGCCTCTATCCAGCCTTGCTTCAGAACCCGGAGATACCACCCGGTGCGCCCGTTGCGGACAACCAATCCGACCAACTCGTGCATGCGCCAGCGTCTGGCGAGTTTCCAGCAAGGCTGCCGCGGCTGGCTCACCTCAAAGGTCACCGCACCAATGCGGAAGATGTCTCCGATGTAGACCGACTCTTCGCTCAAGCCGGCGATCGTGAGGTTTTCGCCAAAGGCGCCATTCGGCATGTCTGGCATGCGCAACTCATCCCGCCATTTCGGATAGTGATCGGCGCTGTACGCCAGCACCGCTTTATCGATGCCGCCGTGATTTATGAGATCAGCCTGGCCGTCGCCGGCGAGGTTCGTCGTGCCGACGAACACCGGGCCTTCGATAGGCGTCTTGAAAAAGCCGGTCGTCCATGGTTTGTCGTGCGCATCGACGGCATTCTCAAATCCATAGTTCTTTGGCGTTCCGATTTGAATGGAACTGAGACGGGAGGGCGTAACGTGCGGGCGAAGCATCAGAGTACGGCCAGTGTATCACCAACTCGAATCGTCCCGGTCTGAACGACCGAAGCATAAACGCCGATCCGAACTTCGTTGTGCTGCGCAGCGGTTTTGAGAATCTCCGGATCTTTGGGTAAATCCGCTTGGGCGAGCGTCGTCATGACGCAGCGCGGACAGGGCCCGGTCACCTGAATGCGAACCTCGGATCCGATGGCGATCACTTTGTCGATCCAGTCGTTCTCAACAAAGCCTGTCCGATCGCCGGTGTCAATGACGAGATTCGGCCGAAAACGGCGCGGCTCAAAGCGGCTGCGTGGATTCAGTTCGCGCAGCCGGTCCAGTGTGCCTGTGGTGAGGACGTGCAGGGCAGCGAAGTCGAAAAACGTCCCCTGAGGCATGGCTTCGTCGGTAACGACATCGCGATTTGCACGCCCTTCCATATCAGGCCAGTACTCCTCGAGCTTCGCATCCTGCGGCGGTATCGTCAGCAGCGCAACCGGTCGTCCTAGCGCTGCGGAAAGAGTCGGCGCAAAATCCGGCGTGGAGCTGACGGCAAAACTTCCGTCAGGAAGCGTCACGCGCACCGGAGGCACATCCGGCCCATCTGCCGGGGGACTGGTGTACGCCGCGCGGTAGCTGAACAGGTTCGGCCACTTCCGCGGGTTCTTGGCGCTTACCACCTTTCCGGTCTCCGTGTCGCACAACGCGTAGGACCGGTCGCCGAAAAGCCCTCGAAGAGTGACATGTGCCGCGTCGAGACCCTCCCCCATCATGGACTTCACCGGATACCGGTGGAGACTCGCCAATAAGCCCAGGTTGTCCGTCATGCAGCTTCCTTCGTGGGACCAAGCTGTCCTTCGGCAAGTCGCTGGATCGGCGAAGCCGTTAGCATCGACGCCATTGCGGTTTCCTCGAGTACTTTGCGTATGCCATCCATTTCCACATGGCTCCGGCTACGCATCGAAACTAGCACGATGCCGGCCACAACGTACACCATGAAGATGTATGGGAAATAATTCATCGGGTAAGACGGCACCGGATAGACCGTGCCAACAATAGGCACCATCAGAAGAACCAAAGAGATGACGGCGACCGCGATGCGGTGAGGCTTCAGCTCGCCGATCTTCTTTAGATAAAACGGTGTCGCCAGCGAAATCAGCACGTACGCCCCGCAAAAGCCCATCGCTCCAAACAGTCCCGCGTCATTGAATGCGTCGAAGGGCGCCATCTGCCATCTGTAACGACACCGATCACCTTTCCTTGAGAGTTTGTTATAGGAAGAATTCCACAGTTACGATTCCAAAGAATTTCAACTGCGGCACTCAAATTGGTCGCGGCATCGCAGCTAGCTGGCGTTCTCATCATCACGTCCTTAACTTTCATTCTTAGCCTCCTTTATTTTGTGCAACAAACATCTTGGTCCCTCGCAACATGTTCGCGGCTCCTCACGGTTTGCGGGGAACACGCACAATTTCCACTGAGCAACCAGCGTGGCGGGAAACGAATTCCGCGATGCTCCCAAGCAGGAATCGCTGAAATCCCTTTCGGCCGTGTGAACCGAGTACGATCAAGTCGGCACGCCATTCCGCGGCAATATCAAGAATCCCGTTTCGTGCTTCGGCCTCAACAATGCGCGTGTTGACGCTGAAGCCGGCAGAGCGAAGCGATTGGCTCGCTTGATTCACCGATTCCTGTGCGTGTTGGGACTCCGCCTTAAGTATTTCATCTTGCTCGGGCGCATACCCTGGCGCCATTTGTGGAGGGATCGAAAATATGCGTGGCTCCAATACCCGTAAGACAAGCACCTCCGCGCCCTCCCGGCGCATGTGAGAAATGAGGGCCTGCGTTGCTGCCTGGGAAAACTCGGAACCATCAACCGCTAGCAGTATCTTCATTCCACCCCCTGGCCAAGAACTCAAGAACTGCAATTCGCGGGACAACCTGTCAACTCGTTTGTAGTTCTTTTGACTACTGTCATCTGTGACTGGCGTCACAGAGCCGTGCAGCAGATATCGTGTAGAAGAGATGATGCAGGGGAAGCTTCTTTTCACGTAAATACGGAGAACCAAAACGATACAGAGTTGGCAAGCGGCACAAGGTGCGGAGCGCAACTGCGGGCTAAGGCGAGGGGAGAGTTCGTTGTGAAGGATCCTTTCGCAGAAGGGCCCAGAGTTAGACCATGAAATCCCAGGTATTGCCCGACAAACTAAGTAGTATCGCTCACGAAGTCCTCAGGAAGCGGATTTTGCTTTGCGACGGCGAGGGAAATCCCCTTGAGACTCCCGATGAAATGTTTTGGCGGGTCGCCTGGGAAATCGCGAAGGTCGAACGCCGCTATACCCGTTCTCCCGCCGTTCGAGAAACAGCAACCTCTTTTTTCCATGCGATGCAAGCTCTTGATTTTCTGCCCAATTCGCCGACACTCATGAACGCGGGCCTTTCCCGGGGGCAGCTTTCCGCCTGTTTTGTTCTCCCGATCGAAGATTCCATGGAGTCGATCTTCGGCACCCTCCGGAACATTGCTCTAATTCAGAAGACAGGCGGGGGTACTGGCTGCTCTTTTTCTCACCTGCGGCCCCGTGGCGATGCCATTGGTTCGACGCGCGGCGAATCCAGCGGTCCGGTCTCCTTTATGAAGCTGTTCGACTACGCTTCCGAAACGACTCGCCTTGGGGGCGTTCGGCGTGGCGCGAACATGGGAGTCATGCGTTTCGATCACCCCGACATCCTGGAATTCATCGCGGCGAAGAGCGAGTCTGACGCGCTGCGCACATTCAATATCTCCATGGCTGTGTCGGACGCATTCATGGATTGGGTCCGCCTGAGCGCCGAATATCCGTTGATCAATCCGCGCAGCGGCCAGGAAGTCAAGCGTCTGAATGCCCGTCACGTGTTCGACGCCATTGTTGATTCGGCATGGAGGACGGGCGATCCGGGCCTTCTGTTTCTTGACGCCATTAACAGGCAGAATCCAATACCGGCCGTTGGTCTGATGGAGGCTACAAATCCATGCGGGGAGCAACCTTTGCTGCCCTTTGAATCTTGTAACCTCGGATCGATCAACGTTGCTCGTTTTGTGCGCGACTCGCGGATCGACTATCCGCGGCTGCGTTCCGTGGTCCATCTGGCAGTTCGGTTTTTGGATGATGTTGTCGATGCGAACCACTATCCCTTGCAGGAGATCGAAGAACAGACTCTCGCCAATCGCAAGATCGGCCTGGGCATCATGGGTTTCGCCGACCTTCTTCTATTGCTGGGGCTACCTTACGATTCGCCCGAGGCGTTAGCCACAGCGAATGAGCTGATGTCATTCATCTCAACGGAGGCCAACGCTGAGTCTAGCCGGCTCGGTGAACTGCGTGGAGTGTTTCCGAACTATGTGCGGAGCATCTTCCCAGCTCGTGGCATCAACAGACGCAATGCCACGGTGACAACCATCGCGCCAACGGGAACGATTAGCCTCATCGCCGGATGCTCCGGCGGCATCGAGCCGCTATTTGCAATTTGCTATGTACGCAAGGTGCTTGGGGCGGCGAGGGAGTTCCATCTGCACCCTCTATTTGAACGCATGGCTGCGCCCTATTTGACCGAGAGTGTTCGGCGATCGATCTCGCATACCGGCAGTGCCCAGAACGTGAAAGAAATCCCGGAATCGATCCGGCGCGTGTTTGTAACCGCGCATGACATTGAGCCGGAGTGGCATGTCCGCATGCAGGCAGCCTTTCAGCGGCACGTGGAGAATGCCGTGAGCAAGACCGTGAATCTCCGCCGCACCGCGACTCCTAACGACGTCGAGAAGTCTTTCCTCCTAGCTCATGAATTAGGATGCAAAGGCATCACGGTGTTTCGCGACGGCTGCAAGGGAGAGCAAGTGTTTCACCCCGGTGAGTGGAAGGAGGCCGGTCCGCTCGGGGTTCAGCCGTGCCCCGAGTGCGGGGGTACGATGGTAGAGACTTCCGCCTGTGTCTCTTGCTCTGCTTGTGGCTACGCATTCTGCGCGAACTGAGGGAGTCATGGCCAAGCGAAAAGCGGATACCGAAATGGCCCCGGGCGAGGTGCCAATCGGCGTGATCGAGAGGCTACCCTTATGGCAACTGGATATCGTCGAACTCACCGGGCACAACCTGGAAGCCCGAGGGCGAGAGGAAGTCAACCGGCTTCTCGATGCGGGATGGCGGTTGCTCCACATTTACACCCTCAAGTATGAGGAGGACGGTGTGTGGCGCGAACGGCCAATGGGGATTCTTGGGAGATTGAGAAACGGCCAGCAACAAAATCATTGAGGGAACTATCCGAACTATAACGCGAGCGCGAGGTGCCGCCATGAAATCCGAACTGCAGATTACATACCGAAACATGAAACCATCAACAGAGGTCGAGAAGTGGATTCGTGCCGAAGCAGCTAAGCTTGATACGCTTTACAGCCGCGTGATGGGATGTCGCGTGGCGGTCGAGGTCCCGCATCGTCACCACCGGAAAGGAAGTCCGTATCACATTCGTATTGACCTGACCGTGCCCCATGGAGAAATCGTAGTGAAACGTGAGCCAAGCCTGAACGCTCGGGCTCGCCATTTAGGCGAACGAGAGAGCAAGAAGCAATCAGAAGTGAAGATTCCGCATAAAAAGCTTCGGCAGGCAATTAACGATGCGTTCAAGGCTGCGGGCCGGCGTTTGCAGGATTATGCCCGACGGCAGCGGGGCGACATTAAGAGTCCAACATTAGTTCCCGAGGCTCGCGTGAGCAAGATCTTGCTGCAGGAGGGTTACGGATTCCTGACTTCGGACGATGGACGCGAAATCTATTTTCACAAAAACAGCGTTCTTGGCCGAGCGTTCCCACGTTTGCAGGTCGGGACAACTGTAAGATTTGTCGAAGAGGCGGGAGAAAAAGGGCCACAAGCAAGCACTGTCCGCGTCGTCCCCAAGCAGAGAATGCAGCAAGCGGCTAAAGGGACGGCGGCTTCGGCTGATTGAGCAGGCACAGGGCTAGCTTACGGCAAGTGACTGCTGATGCCCCAAACTCAATCCTCACTCTCGATCGATGGTTCGCTCGGTGAAGGCGGCGGGCAAGTCCTCAGAACTTCGCTGACGCTGGCATTGATTACAGGCAGGCCTTTCACACTGAACAATATTCGCCAGCGTCGCGCGAAGCCTGGCCTCTTGGCGCAACATTTGAAGGCGGTGGAAGCCGCTCGTGAGGTAGGGAAAGCAAACGTTGATGGGGCTCGACTCGGATCGCAATCCCTAGTATTCGAGCCAACCGGTCTCTATTCTGGCGACTTTCACTTCGATATTGGCACGGCAGGGTCCACTTCGCTCGTACTCCAGACCATTCTGCCGCCGCTGAGTTTCGCCGCGGCAAGTTCTGCCGTCACTCTGATTGGGGGAACTCATGTGCCGTGGAGTCCCTGCTTCCACTTCCTGGATCTGCATTGGCTGCACTACATGCGAAAGATCGGCTTCGACATTCGATTGGAATTAGGCGCGGCTGGCTTCTATCCCCGAGGTGGTGGACACGTTCTGGCTACAGTTTGGCCAATTTCCCGGCTCTCGCCGTTGTGTCTGACCAACCGCGGACCTCTGAAAACAATCCGAGGCATCTCGGCAGTGGCCAATTTGGACCTGAGTGTTGCGGAACGCCAAAAGATTCAGACGCTCAAACGGCTCAGCAATTTGCCGGCGCCGGTAGAAATCGCAATCCTCCGCTTATCCTCACCGTCGAAAGGGACTCTTCTTCTACTCCTCGCTGAATTTGAGAACTCCCAGTGCTGTTTCTATGGGCTCGGGGCTCTCGGCAAACCTGCTGAGCGTGTCGCCGATGAAGCGGTCGACGAATTTCTAGGATTTGTGGCCTCGGATGCATCCGTCGATCACTATCTGTCCGACCAACTTTTATTGCCTCTGGCACTAGCCCCGGGAGTTTCTGAAATCAGGACCTCGAAAGTGACGCTACACCTCACAACGAATGCCGAAATTGTCAAAATGTTTCTTCCGGTCAGCATCGAGATCGATGGAGAGATCGGCCAGCCGGGTTCGATCCGGATCAGACATACCAAATACGGAGAGAAATGATTCTTGAAGATCGTGACAACGACCGGCGCGGCGCGCAACTAGGCGCTTCGACTGCTGAAAGTGTGAGAAACGATTCCCTCCAACTTTTGCTGGTAGGCGACTGCATGCTCGGACGTCTAGTGAACGAGGTCCTGGAAGACGCCCCGCCAGAGTATCCTTGGGGAGATACACTCCCTATTCTGCATAGCGCTGACTGGCGGTTTTGCAACCTCGAATGTGTCATCTCGGATCGAGGAACGCCCTGGTCCGCATATCCCAAGGCTTTTCACTTTCGATCCGCCGCAAAGAATATCGCCGTGCTTGAAGCTGCCCGGATAAATGCTGTTTCTCTGGCGAATAACCACGTCCTGGACTACGGGTACGACGCCCTGATTGAGATGCTGGAGATTCTGGATCAAGCCGGAATTGTTCATAGTGGGGCGGGCCTTAATTATGAAGAGGCATCGCGGCTTGCCATATCGGAAGTGTCTGGCCGGAAGCTTGGACTCCTTGCTTTCACGGACAACGAGCCCGACTGGGAAGCAACCGCGAGCCAGCCCGGCGTTTTTTATGTGCCCACGGACCTCACCGATTCCCGGGCGGTGAAATTATTGGACATTATTCGAAAAGGCCGGGAAGTTGCGGACTTATTGATTGTATCCGCTCATTGGGGGTCCAATTGGGGCTACTGTCCTCCTCACGATCATGTCGTTTTCGCTCATGCAATGATTGAAGCGGGGGCAGACATCGTATTCGGTCACTCGAGCCACGTTTTTCGCGGGATCGAGTTCTACAAGGGCCGGCCAATTCTGTATGGTGCAGGCGATTTTGTGGATGATTACGCCATCGACGAAATCGAGCGCAATGACCAGTCCTTCATCTACGTGATTGAGATGGCAGGCGGGATTCCGCGTGGTGTACGCCTGTACCCAACACTGATCCGCGGCTGCCATGCGTCTCTTGCCGAGGGAGTGCACGCAATAGGCATCACGGACAAAATGGCGAAACTTTGTGCGGCTTTCCATACCCCAACCCGTTGGAATGAAACACGACGGTGTATGGAAATCGCGGACTCCAATACTGACGCGCATAAAGCGACCAGTAGCCACTGAACTGTTCTGGTTAAGTCCCCTTCTTGAATGCCGCGCTGCGATACCAGATTGGGCGGACGTCTCGGAGGAAGATTCTAGTCGTCACAGGCCCGATGTACTTGAACTCTTGCAACTTGCGCGCGAGGTCAGGCGCCGTCCTGGCTTGCGCAAGGAGGTTTGTCAGCGTGCCGTAACGGCGCTTCAATTCCTGGCAAACCTCAAGAAGCTTCGTCGCCGTGGAAAAATCATATCTGACGTAGTGAGCACGATCTAACAGGCGAACGAGCCTGTCCCACCCGGCCCGGAGGACTGCTTCAGGGCTTGTGAGTTGCGCCGCCACAAGCTCCTGATAGGCTCGCTCAGCAATCTCTGTCTGAATCGGCTTTCCGAAAAGCAGGCACGCCAGAAACCATTTGAAAAGTTCTTCCTCGTTTTTCGATGCGAGGTCGATTCGCAAACGGCGAGCGTAAGATGCTTTCTTGATCATTGGACGCGTTCGTTTGAGACTCGGAAAGCCTCTTCGCATACTTGTGGCTGTCATGCGAACCATCGTCTGTGATGCGCATCACTGCGGCATTCAGCCGCGCCTGTACGCTATGTGGCAGTTGCGCCTTGAGATTTCCGGCCTGGTGAGAGGGAGAGGATAAACATGACCCTCGGGGATGAATACATGGTCTTTCGAGATCGAGAAGAGGCTGGCCGGAAGCTGGCTAAGCAGTTACATGCATTCGCAAATCGCAAAGATGTGATTGTGCTCGGAATTCCACGCGGCGGAGTTCCGGTCGCTTTTGAAGTAGCGAAAGCTTTGAATGCTCCGTTAGACATATTTCTCTCGCGAAAGCTCGGCGTCCCTGGACAAGAGGAACTCGCATTCGGCGCTATCGCAACAGGCGACACGCGGGTGCTTGATCGGGAGATCATAGAAGCGGTGGGCATTTCCGAAGAGCAAATCGATCAAATCACTGCAAGGGGGAAGAAGGAACTTGAGCGACGCGAGAATCTCTATCGAGGCGGCCGGGCCCCGCTGAAACTCGAAGGGTTAACCGTTCTACTTGTAGATGATGGCATCGCCACGGGATCCAGCATGCGCGCCGCCATCAACGCGCTCCGGCAAATGAAGCCCGCCCGGCTTGTCGTCGCCGTCCCTGTGGCTCCACTTTCTACCTATAATCGGCTCAAACGTGAAGTGGATGACCTTGTTTGTGTCTACGCGCCAAAAGATTTCTATGCGATCGGCCAATTCTATGAAAATTTCTCGCAGCTGGCGGATGAGGAAGTGACGGACCTGCTTCGTCGGGCCGCGGAGCCAGCTCTTCAGAACGTTGTACAGGAGGATCCCAGTGATCCAGAAGGGAGCTTGAACATGATTCCAGGCCGGCAATCACAATTGGATGGCGTCAAGCGCGAGGTATCGATTGACTTGGAAGGGGCGACGCTCGAGGGCACGTTAGTTCTTCCCAAGGGTGCGGATGGCTTGGTCCTCTTTGCCCATGGCAGCGGCAGCAGCCGCCACAGCCCGCGGAACCGCTATGTGGCACAGGTACTCCAAGCACATGGAATCGCCACTTTGTTATTTGACCTTTTGACTCGAAGAGAAGAGACCATTGATCAGTATTCAGGCGAACTTCGTTTCGACATCCCTTTTCTTGCGAAGCGTTTGATTGGCGCGACCAAATGGATTATGAACAGTCCAGACGCAAAGGACCTTAAGGTGGGTTATTTCGGAGCCAGCACCGGGGCTGGCGCCGCGCTTGTGGCGGCTGCCGAGCTTCCCGATGTCGTCTCTGCAGTCGTTTCGCGTGGAGGCAGACCCGATCTGGCCGAAGACGCGCTCAAGTCTGTGCAAGCACCGACGCTTCTAATCGTCGGCGGAGATGACGAGCCAGTGATCGGAATGAACCGAGAAGCCTTGGCGAAGCTCAAGTGTCCCGACAAGGAGCTGGTCATTGTTCCAGGTGCGACCCATCTGTTTGAGGAACCGGGAACATTGGAAGAAGTGGCACGAATTGCCGCGGAGTGGTTCAATCGCCATTTCAAAACCGCTAAGAAGTCTCAGGCACAATCGGCCGGAGGCGCCAAAGGTCTTGGCAGGACTTGACGACTTTGGTGTGTCGCCATTGTTCTGTGCTAATTCAACTTCGGTGCACTACTGAAGTTCTCGGCGAGTCGCAAGATAATCGATACAACCGTCCAACGTGGCGAGCCGGGGATAGTCCGCCTCTGGAATATCAACGTTTAGTTCCTTGTGCAGGCCGATGACCCAGTTCAGCAAGTCCATGGAATCAATGTCCAATTGGTCGCGGATCCTGAGATCGGGTTTGATCTGCGACAAGTCAGCCTCGGGCGCAATCTGGCCAAGAACGCGGAGGACGGTTTCTCTGATCTGGTCTTTCGTCATAGCTTTTCTGGTTCCTGAAGCTTG
This sequence comes from uncultured Acidobacteriota bacterium, assembly GCA_963833595.1. Classification (GTDB taxonomy): domain Bacteria; phylum Acidobacteriota; class Terriglobia; order Acidiferrales; family UBA7541; genus Palsa-360. Next base: position 53,838 of record CAWHYM010000017.1, read on the forward strand.
CGGTCGACGGCTGCGAGAAAAAGTCCTCCGCGATGTCCGTCGCTTACACGATGGTCTGCGGAGAGAGTGGCTGTGATAAGCGGCCGGGAGACGACCTGTCCGCCCGTGGACCAGGGACGCTCAACGACTTTGCCGAAACCCACCAATGCGACTTGAGGAGGATAGATGATGCCGAAAACTGTTTCCACACCTTGCTCGCCCAAACTTGTGACCGTGATCGTCGGGTCGCTCAATTCGGAACTCCGAAGTGAGCCCGCACGCGCTCTTTGAACGAGATCGCGAAAGTTTTTCATCAGATCCCCAAGGCTCTGGCGATCCGTGTTATGCAGAGCGGGGGCCACAAGCCCACCACCTCTCAAGGAAATTGCGACCCCCACATGAATATCGCGAACCGGGTTCGCCGTTCCGCCCATCCAAATCGAGTTCAACTCGGGAGCGTCGCGCAGCGCAAGGGCCACTGCCTTGAGAAGCAGCACTCCATACACGAGCCGGTCTTCGACTGTGCGCTTGAGATTTTCCTGAGTGAGCCAAGCCATCACCCGACTCATGTCGATCGTCGTGCTCAGATAATAGTGAGGAATTTCTCGCTTTGAACGTGCCATCGCGGCGGCAATCGCCTGGCGCATTCGTGCCGGCCGATCTAACGTCACCTCCGCCGCCGGCTGAGCAGGTTTGGCTTGCGCTGCCCGCTGGATATCTTCCAAAGTGATTCGGCCTCCGGGACCTGTCCCAGCCAAGGAAGCCGGATCGATTCCGAGATCGGCCGCACGCTTTTTTGCTGCAGGAGAGATGTGGAGCCTTGCCTCGCCCACAGCAGGGCGCGTTGCCATTGGTGATACTGAAGGTGCAGGTACTACCGGCATGGCCGGAATTCGTTCACGGGCCGCAATTGTTGCGATACGCAGTTCTTCGGCCGTAAGCGGCTTCCCTTCCTCGCGGATGACAGCCAAGACGGTCCCGACGGGAACCCGCTCTCCCGGCTGCACAAGGAATTTTTCAATCACACCAGTCGTGAAGACTTCGATCTCAATGTCCGCTTTATCCGTTTCGACGTCCGCGATGATGTCGCCCCGCTGCACATGGTCTCCCACAAGCTTGCGCCAACGCAGGAGCTTGCCTGCACTCATGTCCGCGCCGAGCTGCGGCATTGGAAACTCAGCCATGACGCGACACCAAACTCCGCGCGACGTTGACGATCCCCTCCACCTGGGGCAGCGTCGCCGCCTCGAGGTGCTTCGCGTAGGGCATCGGCACCTCGGCGCTGCACACGCGAGCCACTGGTGCGTCAAGATTGTCGAAGGCGAGCTCCATGATTTGCGCGCTAACTTCCGCTGCGAAGCTCCCCGTTCTCCAACTCTCATCGACAATAACTGCGCGATGCGTCTTAGCGACGGAATCCACAATCGTCGATGTATCCAGCGGGCGCAGGGAGCGGAGATCAATCACTTCTGCATCGATGGCTTCCCCGGCAAGATGTTCAGCCGCCTGCAAAGTCTTGCCAAGTGTTCCTCCGTAGGTGATGAGAGTTACGTCTCGCCCGGCACGCCGCACCGCCGCGCGGGTGAGGTCAACCAACTCTGCCGTCTCTTCAATTTCCCCTTCCAACGGATACAGCGTTGCATGCTCGAAGATAAAGACAGGATCCGGCTCCTGAAGGGCCGCCAGCAACATTCCATAAGCGTCGGCAACAGTCGCAGGCGTCAAGACCTTGATGCCCGGGATATGAGCGTACCAAACCTCCAGGCTATGAGAATGCTGCGCGGCCATTTGGCGTCCCCCTCCCGTAGCTACGCGTACAACGAGCGGCACGCCGAACTGGCCGCCGGACATGTGACGCAAGGTCGCGGCGTTGTTCAGAATCTGGTCCATGGCCAACATACTGAAATTCACCGTCATGATTTCCACGATTGGCCGCATCCCACCCAGAGCTGCCCCAATTCCTGCGCCTACAAAGACGGATTCAGAAAGCGGAGTATCGCGGATCCGTTCCGGTCCAAACTCATCGAGAAGGCCGTGACTCACCGCGAAGGCGCCGCCGTACCGGCCAACGTCCTCCCCCATGAGGAAAACACGAGGATCGCTTTTAAGGGCTTTGCGCAATGCCGCCCGCACCGCTTCGCGGTAGGTCATCTTGGTCACGGTTTCACCCGAGCACAGACATCTTTGAGCAGGTCCTCAACTGGTTCTACTGGGCTAGATTCGGCAAACTGGACAGCACCGTCGATCTCTGCGCTGATTTCCGACTCGATTTGAACCGCGTCTGAATCGGTTAGCAATCCCCACTCTCGCAGCCGGGCCTTGAAGAGCGTGATCGGATCGCGCTTTTTCCATTCCTCGATTTCTTCCTTCGTGCGGTACAAATCGGGATCGGACATCGAATGCGCGCGGAAGCGGTAGGTTCTAAGTTCCAGAAGGAAAGGTCCGTTGCCGCTCCTGACGAACCCCGCAGCCTGCTTTGCGGCTACCTCAACGGCAAGTACATCCATCCCGTCCACGGCGCTTGATTCCATACCGTAAGATTGCGCCTTCAGACTGATATTTATCTGTGACTGATGCCGCGCCAGTGCCGTGCCCATGGCATATAGATTGTTCTCGCAGAGAAAGACCACGGGAAGCTTCCACAGGGCTGCGAGATTCATGGATTCATGGAATTCGCCCTCGGCAACCGCTCCATCTCCGAAGAAACACGCCGTCACTCTCTTCCGATTCTGCAGCTTGTCGGCCAGTGCCAGACCCACGGCAATGGGCAAGCCGCCGCCGACGATGGCGTACCCGCCGTAGAAGCGGCGACTCGCGTCGAAAAAGTGCATCGAGCCACCGTGGCCGTGACTGCATCCTGTAGCCTTGCCAAACATTTCTGCCATCAGTGCAGAGGCCTGCATACCGCGTGCAAGCGCATGGCCATGCTCGCGGTATGTCGCCACAATCGCGTCATCTGGCGTGAATGCCTGCATGGCTCCCACGCCTGTGGCTTCCTCCCCGATGTAGAGGTGAAGAAAGCCGTGAATCTTCTGCAGGCTGTACATCTCGGCAGCCTTTTCTTCAAATCGGCGAATGCGCAGCATTTCTCGAAACAGGAACAGGCCGTGTTCCCGATCGACCGGCACAGGCTCTGAGATTGTATTCGTCCCCATCTAAGCTGACTCCAGTGTCGAGATATCCCCTTCGGGAAGGCCGAGTTCTCGCGCTTTGAGCAGACGACGCATGATCTTACCGCTCCGCGTCCTCGGCAATGAGTCCACGAACTCGATCTCCTTCGGGGCGACGACAGCCCCGAGTCTTGTCCGTGCGAACCCAAGCAATTCGCGCTGCAAGGCTTCGCTAGCCTCATAGCCTTTGCGGAGCACTACAAATGCTTTTACGATCTCGAGCGCCATGGGGTCCGGCTTGCCAATGACCCCGGATTCAGCAACTGCTTTGTGCTCCATTAAAACGCTCTCCACTTCGAACGGACCGATGAGATGTCCCGATGTCTTGATCACATCGTCCTTGCGGCCGACAAACCAGAAGTATCCGTCTTTGTCCCGCTTCGCGAGGTCCCCGGTTAGATAAAAGCCTCCGGCAAAGCACTTCTGGTACCGTTCAGGCTCGCCCCAATAGGCTCGAAACATGGAGGGCCAGCCTGGACGAAGAGCCAGTTCCCCCTGGACATCAGGATCCGAGATCTCTTCCATTGAGCCGTCCTCGGCCTTCCGCACAATCGCCGCCTCGATGCCCGGCAAAGGCCGGCCCATCGAACCAGGTCGAATGTCCATCGATGCAAAGTTGGCGATCATGATTCCGCCGGTTTCTGTTTGCCACCAATTGTCGTGAAAAGGAAGCCCAAAGACTTCCTTGCTCCATACAACTGCCTCAGGATTCAGCGGCTCTCCAACGCTGGAGAGAAAGCGAAGCGAATCAAGATCATATTTCCGCACGACTTCAGATCCAGTCTTCATCAACATGCGAATGGCCGTTGGCGCAGAATACCAGACGCTCACTTTCTGCGATTGGAGAATTCCGTACCATCGCTCCGCGTCGAAGTCACCTTCGTCAACGATGCTCGTAATGCCGTTCGTAAGCGGAGCAATGATGCCATAGGACGTCCCCGTCACCCATCCTGGGTCTGCAGTGCACCAGAAGATGTCGTCCTTGTGGAAATCAAGCGCAAGCTTACCGGTGATGTGATGGGCGATGACAGCCCCGTGGACGTGGACCGCGCCCTTGGGAGTTCCTGTCGTGCCGCTCGTGAAATGCAGGAGGGCAATATCCTCTGGCGCCGTCGGCCGGATGGTATAGGAGTCCCCGGCATTCTCCATCAGTTGAAGATAATCCTTGGTGTTCGGCACATTCGTCGGCTGACGATTGCTCCCGATCAGCACAACATGCTCGAGAAACGGCAGAGAGGGACGGAGTGCCTTCACTTTTCGGTCATAGAGCAACTCGGTCGTGATCAGCACTTTTGCCTGGCCAATCGTCACGCGTGCCCGAATGGGCTCTGGACCAAATGCCGAGAATAAAGGACAGAAGACGCATCCGTGCTTCAATGTCCCCAAGGCAGCCACATACAATTCGGGAATCCGGCCTGCCAAAACATATACGCGGTCTCCCTTGCTCACTCCGAGGTGCTGCAAGGTATTTGCAAATCGGTTCGTGAGGCTCTGGAGCTGACCGTAGGTGAAGTCTTCGACTTCGCCGTTCTTACCGAGCCAGCGGATGGCCAGGTGATCGCGAAGCGGACCATTTGCATGTCGGTCGACCGCTTCGTAGGCAATATTTAGCCCTTGACCGCATGGCAGGCCATCAAGCTCTTTGCGGGCATCTTCCCAGGTGAACGTCTGCCTGGCTCGCTCATAGTCCCCCAGGATAGGAACCAGCGCCCAGTCTCTGCCTGATTTTGCGATGGTCTGCCAAGACATGCCGGTTTCCTATCTCTGCTCGATTGAACTGCGCAAGCTTCTTCCCACATTCTTGCAGTTCGACGCAACCTGAATCAGCGCCAGGGACCCATAAAGATGGGCAAAGGTGCTAGCACACAGCTAACTGATCGGGATCGAATTCCCCATCTTTTCGCGCTCCAGGACTTCTTCTTCCACAATGACTTCCGGCTCCAAGATCACTTTGCTGTTGATGGAACGGGCCACGAGGCACGTTTTTTCTGCCTTTTCGAGCAAGCGGTTCGCGCGGTCACGATCCTTTTCCTGGACAATTTTCAACCGAGGTTGCAGGTTGACCTGTGTAAATCGCCAACCATGCTCCTCTTTGCTGAGGATTCCCTCCACTTCCAGATCAAGCAAGAGAAATTCAAACTTGGAGAATTGGGCTATTCCGGAAAAAGTGCTCACAAAACAGCCAGCCACCGATGCCAAGAACAAGTGCTCGGGCGTCCACCGCCCTGCTTCTCCCTGAAATTCAGGTGGAGCGCTGAAGGCAATCGAGGGCTGAATCTCCTCGGCAGTTGCAACCCCGCTGAGAACTGCCGTTGAAGCCGCAGTCACGCGATATACATATTGTTTTTCCATATCGTCCTCCGATTCTCACCAACGACAACCGTCGTCTTGCTTCATATAGCCAGATTGGGACGCAGGGAACAGTGACCTTCATCACAAAAGGCATTATTGTGGAAATGTCCCTAGAAGCCATCTCATAAATCGTCTTTGTGGGTCGCGGCTTCAGCCGCGACGTTAAGTGACCTGAAAAATAAGGGCTTTAGCCCCTGACGCCATACCGGGTTTGGATGGCTTGCCATTTATGAGATGGCTTCTAGAGTGTGATCTGGGACACGGAGAGTGTTCGACCCCCCTATCGTAGTCTGTGCGCAATCGATGGAAGAACTGCACTTCCCGGGAAATCGGCGCTGGCCAACTTTCCGTAATGCTCAGAGTTCAGTATTCATAAAAAGGAGTTCTTATCGGGAGTTTAGGTTTGACCGCTCCTGCTCTGCGCGGCGAGGAAGGAACTAGAATCCCAGCGAAAGTTCACACGCTCAGGACAGGGACATAAGATTCGCGAATAATCCCATAGCCGGTTGCTCGCAGGCGCCCGCCCGACGGCCTGCCAATAATTAGTACATCCGCACTCGATTGCACTGCCGCATGGCTCAACAGCTTGGGCACGTCACCACTGCCGATGAATACCTCGGCCTCGGTGCCAACTTTCTGCTGAAGATTTGCGAGTTGGCTGCGGGCGGAATGTGCTCGAGCCTCTGTCCAGGAGGGATCGACTTGGTATGGCCCAGGACCATAGATTTCCATGCCGGAGGTGATATGAGCCAGCGTCAGCCGGGCCTCAAATTCAGCGGCCATCTGCGCGGCCCACTGGACAGTCTTGGCACTATGGGGGCTCAAATCTACCGCGCAGAGGATGTTGCGAATCGAAAATTCGCGGGCGGGCTCTTCTTCTAGATGGGCGCCGGTCCACACGGGGCAATCGCTATCGTGAAGCACTTTCGCCGTCACCGAACCCAGGAGGAAGCGGCGAAACGCACCGTAGCCGTGCGTCGGCATGGCGATCAAGTCGGCTTTTTCCACGCGAGATGTTTGCACGATGGTGAGCGCCGGATCCCCCTCCAACAGCATGCGCTTGACGACAATGCCATCGAGCTCGGGCCCTAGAGCCTGATCGAGTTGTTTCTGAGCCTGGCGAATGAGTTCCTTGAGCAGATCGCCCAGATTAGCGGGCACATAATTGCCCTCGATCATGGCCGCGGAATAGCTTAGCGGCGTCACAACATGCAACATCACGATCTCAGAATGGTAGTGGCGAGCTATAGCCGCTGCTTGATGAACCACGCGCTTCGAGGGATCCTGGAAATCGATCGGAAGAAGAATCCTGCCAATTCTTAGCATCGCGCACCCGCCTGAAATTCAATGTGCAGCAAGTCGGGACGTCCACGCCTAGTTTCCCAAAGAATTTGGAGTATATACTTCCCGGTGGATCGCCCAATAACTCTCCTGGTCTCGCAGCAATCTTATCAAGTACCAAGATGATGGCACGTGACCTGCCTCACAGAAAGCTGTGATCGGTCTCACTGAACCTGTGGTCGTCGAGAGCTCAAATATTGGAGCGGGCGAGAATCGACAAATAGGCAAGAGGTATTTACATGATCTTTGCGAACCGAACAAAAGCTGGTCAAGAGTTGGCCCTGCACTTGAGAAAATATGCAAAGCGTAACGATGTAATTGTATTGGGAGCGCCGCGCGGAGGCGTTCCAGTCGCTTTCGAGGTTGCCACGGAACTCAGGGCGCCACTGGACGTGTTCGTGTTGCGCAAACTCGGTGTTCCAGGCCGCGAGGAGTTGGCCTTCGGAGCCATTGCGAGTGGAGGGATTCGGATTCTTGACCGGAATATTGTCGAAGGCTTGGGAATAACTGGGTCGGATATTGAGAGAGTGACAAGAGCTGAAATACAAGAACTGGAACGCCGCGAACGGGCATATCGGGGTGGAAGACCTCCGCTAGACGTGAGTGGACTGACCATCATTCTCGTCGATGACGGTATCGCCACTGGGTCGAGTATGCGGGCTGCCATTCGTGCGTTACGACAAATGAAGCCTGCGCGGATAGTGATTGCGGTACCTGTGGCCCCGCCTTCCACGCGCAATCAGCTCCAATTCGAGGCAGACGAACTCGTGTGCCTGGAGATGCCGGAGCCGTTTTACGGAGTCGGACAATTCTACGATGATTTCTCGCAAGTATCAGACGAGGAAGTAAAAGAGCTACTCGATAGCGCTTCTCGACAGCTTCGTGAACCGCGATATCAAGATGAGCAGACCACACGCGAGAGGAATACATCAGTGATTACCGGCACATTGTTTCTCACGCGATGATCTCAATGTTATAACCCCAACGAATTCTTTGGCGCGCTGGCGAGAACCGAGGTGTGAAAATGGTTGCCAAACACGAACACGATCTTATCAACGCAATTCGTCAATCGGCGCATCCGCTTACGGGAGAAACGACGGATTTTGATCCTTTGCTTAAGATGATTGGTGACTCTCGTTTCGTTCTGCTCGGAGAGGCTTCGCATGGAACCCATGAGTTCTATCGCCTGCGCGCGCAGATCACCAAGCGCTTGATCGCGGAAAAGGAGTTCACCGCAATCGCTGTAGAAGCAGACTGGCCAGACGCCTATCGCGTTAATCAATTTGTTCGGTTTGAGAGTGAGGACGAAGATACAGTCGATGCGCTTGCGGGTTTCCGGAGATTTCCTGCATGGATGTGGCGCAATGCTGATGTTCTCGATTTTGTGGGTTGGCTGCGCAATTACAATGAGCACAGGCATTCCAAGCGGGTTGGTTTCTATGGGCTGGACCTCTACAGTTTGCACGCCTCCATTCGAGCAGTGCTTGATTTCCTGGATAAAGTCGATCCTGAGGCGGCACGCCGTGCGCGGTATCGCTATGCCTGCTTCGAACACTTTGGCGAAGACACTCAGGCATACGGTTATGCGGCTGGCTATGGCCTGAGCAAAAGCTGTGAGAATGAAGTCGTCGGCCAGTGGATGGAAATGCGCCGGCGCGCAGCGGATCTGGCTAGCCGCGATGGTCACGTCGCCCGGGATGCATTCTTCTTTGCGGAACAGAATGCCCGCCTAGTGAAGAATGCCGAGGAGTATTACCGCTCCATGTTTCACGAACGAATCTCCTCCTGGAATTTGCGGGACACCCACATGGCTGAGACGCTGGATGCATTGGCACACCACCTCGGCTCTAAGTCAAAGATTGTCGTCTGGGCGCACAACTCGCACCTAGGCGATGCTCGCGCCACTGAGATGGGACAACGGGGCGAACTGAATCTCGGGCAACTCGTACGCCAACGGTACGGGAAGGAAGCCGCACTTGTCGGATTCACAACGTATACGGGCACGGTCACTGCGGCGTCGGGGTGGGAGGCTCCTGTTGAACGCAAACATGTGCGAGCGGCTCTACCCGGGAGTTACGAGGCCCTTTTCCACGAAACCGGAATTCAGAATTTCCTGCTTCCGCTCGGCCACAAGGAAAAAGCCACGTCCCTCTTACATGAACCACGTCTGGAGCGGGCAATTGGTGTCATCTACCTACCGCGATCCGAGCGTGTGAGCCATTACTTCCACGCTCAGCTTCCGGACCAATTCGACGCCATTCTGCATTTCGATGAGACTCGTGCCGTTGAGCCTCTTGAACGAACCGCGGCTTGGGAGACCGGCGAGGTTCCCGAGACGTATCCTTCAACGCTGTAGAGATTAGGGATCTCAGCGATATGTCCCCGCGGAAACCTGGCATGGAAGACGCCTGATTTCAGATGCATCCCTTTGCGGAGTGACCATCGCATCTTTTCAGTGCCAGAAAAAAGCTTGCATTGAGATTGCTCGGGTCATGTCGTGATACTGTTCGCAGTGAACGAAAGGAAGGCAGCCCGACTTAGCCGGACATTCAGTATCTCGGGCGCAATACCACTACATATGAAAATCCTCCTGGCAATCGATGATTCTAAATTCTCACAAATCGCAATGCGAACAGTTGCCAAACAGTTTCGGGCAAAGGGGATGCAGGTTCGGGTCTTGCACGTAATTGAGCCAATTAGCGGGTATATCTCGGCCGATATGATTCCGCACTTTGTGCCTCACATCGCGAAAGTGGAACAGGAGCGGCGAAAAGAAGCCAAAGAACTCGTACAGCGCGCAGCTCGACACCTGCGAAAAGTGGGCTTCAGGACAAGTGAAATCGTGGAGGCAGGTGACCCGAAAATTAAAATCATCGACCATGCGGCTAATTGGCACGCTGACCTGATTGTCCTCGGTTCACATGGATGGAAGGGTTTGGGCCGGTTCTTGATGGGAAGTGTGTCGGAAGCCGTGACCCGTCATGCAGGGTGTTCCGTCGAGGTCGTCCGATCTCGAAGCGTTGCAAAGCGGGCACTTACCGTGCGCGGATAGAGGAGCAATAGTGCGGTGACCAAGACAACCGATCAACTGCCGGTACCGCCTGAGGCGCTATACCGGCGCTGTGACATCGCAAGGTTCCAATTCAAAAACACGGCGGAACTGGAAGACCTGTCGGAATATGTTGGGCAGGACCGAGCTTTAGAAGCCGTTCGGTTCGGAGTCGGAATTCGTCGGCAGGGTTTTAATCTCTTTTTATTGGGACCAGCGGGAACAGGAAAATATGCCCTTGCACACGATTTCCTTGTAAAGAGAGCAGCCACGGAAACGACGCCGGACGATTGGTGCTATGTCAATAACTTTGACGGCGCAGAAAAGCCTCGCACATTGCGACTTCCCCCCGGCCGTGGCGTGTTGTTGCGCGAAGACGTCATGCGCCTGCTTGAAAATCTCAAGTCGGCGATCCCATCCGCCTTTGAAACCGAGAATTATAGAGCCCGCAAGCATGCGATCGAGCAGGAAGTGAAAGAGCACCAAGAAAAGGCCTTCGAAGAACTTCAGCAGGAAGCCAACCAAAAAAGTATCGCGGTGATTCGCACCCCCACCGGCTTTGTGCTTGCTCCTACGCGCAACAACGAAGTTCTAAATCCCGAAGAATTTGAGAAACTTCCCGAATCAGAACATCAGAAAATAGAATCCTCAATTACTGAGTTGCAGGAGGTGCTCCACAGCACCTTGCATCAGATACCAGAGTATGAGCAGGAGGGCCGGGAGAAGATACGGGAGCTGAACAGCGAAGTCGCTATCTTCGCTGTGGAACACCTGATTGACGAGCCGCGGAAAAAATACGCCGATCTTCCCCAAGTAGTGACTTTTCTCAATGCAGCGCAAAAAGACATCATTGAAAACGTGAACGAATTCCTTGCGCCGCCGGAGAATCCTTTAGCGGCGATGATGGGCCTTCCCCTGCCTCTGGGATCGAAGGACTCTGCGCTGTTGCGGCGTTACCAAGTAAATGTACTTGTTGATAATGGTGATAAATCACGGCGCGCCTGTCGTGTATGAGGATCATCCGACCTATCAGAACTTGATGGGTCAAGTTGAATATATGGCTCACTTGGGCGCACTTTCGACAGACTTCAATCTGATCCGGTCGGGCGCCCTGCATCGGGCAAACGGCGGCTACTTGATTCTGGATGCCTATAAGATGCTTTTGCAGCCATTTGCCTGGGATGCACTGAAGCGGTCGCTGCGCTCTTCACAGATTCGGATTGAATCACTCGGGCAGATGCTCAGTCTTGTGAGCACGGTTTCCTTGGAACCCGAGTCGATTCCGTTGAACGTCAAGGTTGTTCTGGTTGGCGAGCGACTGCTGTACTACCTACTTTGTTCTTTCGATTCCGAATTCAGTGAACTCTTCAAGGTGGCTGCGGATTTTGAAGAGCATATGGATCGCGGCCCGGACACAGACCTCTTATACGCACAGTTAATCGGTGCGATCGCCCGCCGGGAAGGACTTCTTCCCTTCGACCGCGGGGCCGTTGGCCGAGTGATCGAACACAGCTCGCGCATGGCCGGAGATTCGCAAAAAGTCTTAACGCACCGTCGAACTCTTGCTGACTTGCTGCGCGAAGCAGATTACTGGGCCCGCGAGGCCACTCAGCCGACGGTACGTGCAGAAGACATCCAACGCGCGATCGACGCCCAGATTCGCCGCGCTGATCGCATGCGTGAGCGATTCTTGGAAGAAGTTCTGCGTGGGACCCTCCTGATAGACACACAGGGAGAAAAAGTCGGCCAAGTTAATGGACTTTCCGTGATCGAACTGGCTCACTTTGCGTTCGGGCATGCTACGCGAATCACGGCGCGTGTCCGAATGGGGAAAGGGGAAGTTATCGATATTGAGCGGGAAGTGGAGCTCAGCGGCCCCATCCATTCGAAAGGCGTACTCATCCTGTCTGGCTTTTTGGGAGCGCGGTATGCTGCCGATCATCCGCTCTCGTTGTCCGCCAGCCTGGTTTTCGAACAGTCTTACGGCGCCGTGGAAGGAGACAGTGCTTCTTCGGCGGAGCTTTATGCGCTGCTATCCGCCCTCGCCGGACTGCCTATCAAGCAATCGCTAGCCGTCACCGGATCCGTTAATCAACACGGACAGATTCAAGCTATTGGCGGGGTCAATGAGAAAATCGAAGGTTTCTTCGATCTGTGCAAGGCCCGAAATCTGGATGGACAAGGCGTGATCATTCCTGCTTCCAATGTTCGGCACCTCATGTTGAGGCACGATGTCGTAGACGCCGTCCACGCCGGGACAATTCAAAATCTATGCAGTGGAAAGTATCGACCAAGGAATCGAGATTCTTACGGGTGTACCGGCGGGTGAACGCGACTCTTCCGGAAAGTTCCCCGGCGATAGTGTGAATCAAAGGGTGGAAGCACGGCTGATCGAATTCGCTGAGAAAAGGCTGGCCGCCGGGCGCGGGCTTCAGACAGAACGCGAGCTATGAGCGAACGCAACCCCATGTTTGTGGTTCGACGGATTCTCGTGGCGTTGGATACTTCTCCGCATAGTCTAGCGGCCCTCGAGGCTGCCGTGAATTTGGCAGCTAAGATGAATGCCGAACTACGAGGACTCTTCGTCGAAGACACTGCGCTTTTGCGTCTCGCCGAGGCCCCTTGTGCCCGCGAAATCCTCTATTTTTCGGCCGCAGAAGTTCCGCTGAGCCGGGCGAGCATGGAATCAAGGCTCAGAGGCCAGGCCGAACAGGCTCGAAAAGCACTGGCAGCCGCGGCGCGTCGTGCCCAAGTTGAGTGGTCGTTCCGAACTGTGCGAGGCGACGTTGCATCTGAAGTCTTAGCTGCCGCGAGCGACGTTGATCTCCTGGCCATGGGCAAAGGTGGATGGTCATTGGATCGGAAGTTTCGAATGGGTTCCACGGCCCTCGAACTTTCGACGAGCTCTATTCCCGTGCTTCTGTTACCAGAGAGCGGATTGCCCCCCAAAGCATCTCTGGTGGTTTATTACGATGGTTCGTCGGCCGCGAAACGTGGGTTGCTCGCCGCCCTACAGTTGGAAGACGCGGGCATGGACGGCATCACTGTGCTTCTTGACGCGGCAAACCGAGACGAAGCAATAAGTGCTGCAGGACGAAATCGATACCCTGACACGGCGCGCTGCCCACAATTTGCGTTATCGTCAAATTGATCCGGACGACAAGACCAGCCTGCTGCGGGCACTTGAGGCCGAGAGAACAGGAGTGTTCGTGTTGGGAGGCCGGGAATTCCTCAAGAAACTTCCGCCACTTGATGCGCTTCTCCGTGGGACCGACATGTCCCTGCTGCTGCTCGGCAGTGAACCAGACACAAGGATCGAGTAGAAGTCAATTTGGTGCAAATCGCCGCACAACTACAGCGAAAGGCCAAAGCATCGCCGCTCAACCGCGATTTCCAATGCTTCTCAGATCAAGCCGCAGCAGCTTTCTGCCGCTCCGCTCGAAGAGGCTGCGGCGCGTAAAGGATTTTCAGAGTACTTGCGATGTCCTCGAACGATAGTTCGGAGTCTCCCTTGAGTGTTCCTATTTCGGCGCGCAGGACGACGTCGTCTATCGAGAGTATCCCCTGAAGCTTGCCAGCGGCATCGATTACGGGCAAACGCCGCACTTTTGCCTGGGCCATCGTCGCCAATGCACTACGGAGGTCGTCATCCGGTTTGCATGCGATGACTTTGCCGGAGGCTACCTCGCTCACCGTCATGTCGCTCGGCAGCCTGTTCCGTGTACCTAAGGCAACGCAGATGTCTCGGTCCGTGACCAGGCCAACGACCTTTTCCTTGGAATCCACGATGGGAAGAATCCCACAGTTTTGTCGCCACAGGATTTCCACAGCAGCTGCCAAGTTCGTCTGCGGACTGCAATATGCGGGCGGCTTCGCCATAACGTTTGTAACTTTCATAGTCTTTCTCCTTTTCTCATCGAGGTGATTATTTTCGTAGCGTGGAGGTGTGTCCTGGGCCGTTATGCCCAGAGAAGCATAGACATGACCCAGTCTCCATTTCCTGGGTCTGCCCTTCATCCAAGGGCCGGCGCACTACGCGGCCTTGGCCTGAATCCGAATACTTCGTGATTTAGCGACTTTGGGCATCGTCAACGCCAAGACGCCGTTCTTCAATGTGGCGGTGACTTTATCCGTTTCGACTTCCGCGGGCAGGTCCACAACTCGCAAGATTTTGTCGCGTCCCGTCTCGGAGTAGACGCTCTTGCCCTTCTTCTCCTCCTTGCTTGTCTCCCGCTTGCCGCTGATGGTCACGCGGCGCGGCTCAACATTGATTTCCAGGTCCTTTTCGCCGAAGCCAGGGACCTCGGCCTGCACATCGAACGACTCTCCAGATTCAGCGAGTTGGATGTGAACAGGATGGAGAAATTCACTCTCGGCTTTGAGCCAGTCATCGAGTTCGTGACCAAAAATACGACCATTTCCTTCAAAGATTTCAAAAGCCCTTTTGGTGATGTTGGTGAAGACCTCATCCATCCGGTCGAGTGGACTCTCGAATTTAACCGGCTTGATTGTCGATGGTTCCTCAGCGCGCCGCACTGCAAGGGATCTCTCTGGCATTGCCGTATGCCTCCAGTTTTCGTTCAGCGCCGGCCTCGGTTCAATCGGCCATTTCAGCCCGGTCTTGCAGCACGATTTAGCAGGATTTCCGGAAGCCGACGCTGTAATGAGCACAATCGCAAACGACAAGAAAAAGCACAGTGATGCGGATCACACTTGTGCGCTCGCGAAGTAACGGAGAAATGAAAGGTGCCGGAAGCTGAGAATAGACAGCCGGGGTTCTCCGACTGGCGGCAGCTGAGCCCGTCACTTTTGCTCGATGAGCAGTCACCGGGTCTTGCGGCCAAGAGAATTCATCGGTGTGCTGGATCAAACCCTGAAAGAAATCCGGGCACACTATTTTGTCGTCGCCCCGAAGCGGCTGCAGGAGGTTGTATATGACAATGCCCGCGCGCTTAAAGTCGCATCTTGATCAGGCCCACATTTCTTACTCACAGATCACTCACGCACTTACGTATACGGCGCGGGATGCCGCTTCCATCATGCATGTCCCGGGCAAAGAGGTTGCCGAGACAGTGGTACCGCGCAGGAACTCGCGATTCCTAGAAGCTATTGCACAACCCTCCGCAAGACGATCATGAAGCAGGCGATATGAAAGAAGGCACCGTAGATCGTGAGCGAGCGGTCGTAGCGCACGACCAAGCGCCGGAAGTTACCGAGCCAAGCGTTGGTGCGTTCGATAATCCAGCGTCTGCTGTAGCGCCGCAGCGCTCGGCCGTCTTGGGTCGCCGGTTTGTTTCGGTTGCAGCGATGCGGCACGATCAATTCGATACCCCGCTGCCGCAATCGTTTGCGCAGCGGATCGCTGTCATAGGCTTTGTCGGCGATCACCCGTAGCGGTTTCTGCCTAGGTCGGCCCGCGTGATGACGCCGTCCTACCCGGATCGTTGCGAGAGTCGTTTCCGCGAGTGTGACTTCCCCCGGGGATGCAGAGTGAAGGGAGTTTCCCAAAGGAAGACCGCGGCCGTCGACCACCACCATCCACTTCGTCCCCTTGCCCCGCTTGGTTTTTCCGACTCCGCAGCCCCCTTTTTCGCGGGAGCAAAACTCCCGTCCAAAAACGATTCGCTCCACTTCAGTTGCTGGCGCTGGTTTAACTCGCTCAGAAACGCCCGCCAGATGTTCAACCAAACGCCCCGCTCCTCCCAGTCTCGCAGCCGCCGCCAGCAGGTCGAGGGATGCGGGAATTTCTCCGGCATGTCTTGCCAGCGAGCCCCGCTCCGCAGAATCCACAGAATCCCTTCCAGCACTTGACGATTCGGAATCCACGGACGACCACCCTGGCGCTGTTTGGGCGGCCTGGGAAGCAAGGGCGCGATCTTCTGCCACTGCGCTTCGGTCAGCAACGCACCCGATCGGGCCATCGGCCCTCCTTCGACGCTGCTGATTCTCCTTATCTCTCATCCCAGAAAACTCAACTACCTTCTTTTCACTATCCTGTACTAGGTTGTGCAACAGCTTCTACGCACGCTGTGCAAGTGCAAATCACCATGGAAATTTGGCACGCACATAGAAGCGAAGCGCCTCTTGTTGGAATAGGACCATCACCGCCGTAGCTACTCTAAAGTCATTGCCTGGGAGGCGAGCCATTCTGAACGATCTTGCTCTTTCGCTGCATCCAAAAGGACAGAATGAGAAAGAAGATCACTGCATAAAACAGTGTGTCGCTCATAAGCACTAAAAGTCTTGAGCCGCTATATAGCTCAGTCATGAGACCGGGCGCAAGCACAGCGCCGCCCACTCTTTCGGCGACGCGGCACGCCCAAGCGTTACTCCAGTTGCCGCAAGAAGCCATCAAAGAACCTGCCCAAACCAGGCCAACGCTCATGAGCAGGCAAGCTATAACTACGAAGACGTATTTCATACATTCCCGGAAGTAGGTTTGCCGTCCTAACACAATTGAAGCACTGGGAGTTCCATCGAGTGATGCACACCAGTTTCAGTTTCGCGTCGCCGTCTTCACAGAGGATTTTGTCCCCTCAGGCAGAGCTTCTTCAGGTACGTTGGGACATCCTTCTTCAGCCATTCGCGACGAAGCTTCTTCATTGCTGTGTTGATTATTGGGTTGTTCAGAGATCTCTCTGTTTGTGGCTTCTCCAATGATCGCCAAAACGGCCTTCTCTACCTCGTTGGCAATTGGTTCCATTCCCGCCCCAGGGAAAAAGTCCGCAATTCGAGAAGGAAGCAGCGCACTGACAAAGGTCCTTCCCTCTTGCTCATACACGCTGATCGGACAAGGAAGCATGAGAGACACCTTTACGTTTTTATCCAAGACCGCGCTTGCATGGCGGGCATTGCAGATTTCGATAATTTTCAGCGGCTTTCGCTGGAATCCCTTCTCGGCCAGGATGGCAGCGACGTCATGTGTGTGCAAAACGCGAAACCCTTTCTCGGCAGCTTTTTCCTCAATCGCTTTCACGGTGTCGTCAAAAGGCCTCGGAGATTCGATGGTAGTTTCGAAGTTCATCAGAAAATTTCCTTGGGGGTTCCAATGCTGGGTCCGAGTGGCAAGCGGATTGGATCGCCCTCACCTTTTTTTTCGGCAGTCATCCTTATTACTTCTTGTTTGACGGCGTCGTCCGACACTTCACAACTCATCGAAGCCAATAGATTTCGGCTGGCTTCCTTCTATGTGACTCCGGCCAGGCTTTGGGATAGCCCAATACGACAAGTGCGACGACATAGTACTGCTCCCGCAATTTGAGTTCAGCTTTCGTTGCCGGCCAATCACGCCAGGGACGGGCGAAGCCGATCCAGCAACTTCCCAACCCCGCATTACGGGCAGCCAGCATCAGGTTTTCTACTGCGAAACAGCAATCTTCCGCAGCTTGGCGTGCCGGATAAGATTTAAACTCCCAATCACCCGGTCCCGGGCCCTTCCTCATGCAGAGGATTGTTAGCGTCGTGCTCGTCCCGACACTCGAAGCACACAAGTGCCTGGCAAAAGCTGCATGTCTCGATGTGAGCGTCGCAGAAATTCCTCGAGCACTCGGAGCATTGCCTTCGTCCTTCATGCGAACAGCCGGCGGTCGCGCATTTCATGACTCACATCCTTTGTACACGATGAAGATGCAGTTCATTGAAAAGTTCCTCTTTATTCTTGAAATTGCCGTCCGACGACCCACTAGTGCTGGAACCGCCCGACCACCTCGGCCTCGGCGAGAGTATGGCCTTTCATGGCACGCTCCAGTTCAGCCTTGCTGGCTCCGGGCTTGAGATTTGTCTTCCGGTCCAGCGCGTAGAGTTTGAAGAAGTAACGGTGCGGGCCACCCATGGGCGGGCATGGCCCATTGTAGCCAATCTTGCCGAAATCATTCCGACCCTGACGCGCCCCCTCAGGAAGCTGGCGATTCTTCGCGACACCCTCCTCTAGCTTGCGCGCGTCGCCAGGAAGATCGTAGAGCACCCAATGGACCCATGTGCCGACAGGGGCGTCGGGATCATCCACGATAACAGCAAGACTTTTCGTTCCGGCGGGCGGCCCGGTCCATTCGAGCGCGGGCGAAATGTCCGGCCCGTCGCAGGTGAATTCCTTGGGAATGAATTCTCCATCTTGAAACGCTGTGGTAGTCAGATGAAACGCCATAGTTGTCTCTTTCAGTGCCCTGTGTAAGCAATGGCCCATGGAAGGCCGGAATTTGGCTACTTCTGAGCGCTAGCGAACGGCCGCCAGTTGCTCTAGGCGTCCGCGGCCCACACTTTCCGCTCGGTCCCGATCGACTTGGAAATTTCCGCAAGGGTCTTGGCGACAATTCCCGCTGGAGCGTGCAGTGCGATGTCGGCCTGCGCGACAATTCCGATACATCGACCCTGATTGTCGACCACCGGGATTCTCCGGATTTGGTGCTCTTGCATCAGTGCTTCGCAGTCCTCCAGCGGATTCTCGGGTGCGCACGCCACGGGATTTCGCGTCATGACATCAGCGATCCTTGTCTTTTCGGCAAGCTTTGCCTCCGCGATGACGCTGCAGCACAAATCGCGATCGGTCACAATCCCCTCGAGCTTTGCAAACACAGAGTCGGATACGACGGGAAGGGCTCCAACTCGGTGCAACTTCATGCTTCGAGCTGCTGTCTGTGCAGTGTCCGAAGGCGTGCAGAAAATCACGTTTCTAGCCATTACGTCTCTAACCAACATGATCATAATCTCCTTTCAATCTTCAGAGGATGAGAGACCAGACCATCCGAATCTCGCTTACTGGATGATTTGTAGACCCTACAGGCGCCGTCGACAGTGACACGCATCACAGATGTCCCCATTGCGTGTCACCGATCAGGCAGATTAGAAGTTGACTTGTTTCTAAGGAATCAAGGGCGACGGCTCGTGCGGCTCGTAGTTTGTCGAGCGACTAACCTGGTGGCGCGCCTCGGTCGAAATCAACCTTTGACGCAGATTACGGGCACGAGGCGCACGACTCGCCGCGCCAATTTTGCCTGCTCGGCGGCCGCCGCAACGGCGTTGACGTCTTTGTAGGCGCCCGGCGCCTCTTCCGCGACGCCGCGAAAAGACCGGGTACGAATCAACACCCCGCGTTCGTGCAGTTCGTCGATGAGTTGGCGCCCATGCCAGCGCTTGGTTGCCTGGGTTCGACTCATCGCCCGTCCGGCGCCGTGGCAGGCCGAAGAGAACGCCAATTTTTCACTCTCGCCCGTACCGACGAGAATATAGGACTCGGTTCCCATCGTGCCGCCGATCAACACCGGCTGTCCCACTGCCTGTAGTGATGGTGGCAGGTCGGGATGCCCTGGACCGAAGCTGCGGGTTGCGCCTTTGCGATGCACGAATAGCTCTCGTCGATCGCCATCGACGGAATGCTGCTCAATCTTGCAGGTGTTGTGAGATACGTCGTACAACAAAGTGAGTTTGACGTCCGGCAGGATCTGGCTGAAGGCGCCACGCATTAGATGCGTGATGATTTGCCGGTTTGCGAGTGCGCAATTGGTGGCGGCACGCATTGCGCCCAAATAATGTTGCCCCAGATCCGAGTGAATCGGGGCACAGGCGAGTTCGCGATCCGGAATCGGCCGATACCCCTGGATCACCATGCTCTTCAAATAGTCGGTCCCGACCTGATGGCCGAGCCCCCGCGATCCGCAATGGATGCTTACGACGATGCCGTTTTCATGGAGTCCCATCGCTTCGGCCGCCGCAGCGTCGAAAATTTGGGCAACCCGCTGGACTTCCAGATAGTGATTGCCTGAGCCCAGCGTTCCCATTTCCTCGCATTGGCGTTTCTTTGCCATGTGCGAAACACACTCGGGCTTCGCGCCAATTGCCCGTCCGCGTTCTTCGATGTAATCGAGATCTTCGGGATTCCCGTAGCCCTGCCCCACGGCCCACTGCGCGCCGCCGCAAAGCATGTTGTCCATCTCCTGTTCGTTGAGCCGGATCGCACCAGTGCTGCCGACCCCGGCGGGAACGCTTCTGAACAGCGCATCGGCAAGGTCCGTCTTTTTTGGTTCCAAGTCATGAGCCGTGAGCGTAGTGCGCAGAGCACGCACTCCGCAGGAAATGTCAAATCCGACGCCTCCCGCGGAAATTACGCCTCCCTCATTCGGATCGAATGCCGCGACGCCACCAATTGGAAATCCGTAGCCCCAATGGGCATCCGGCATTGCATACGCTGCGCGTTGTATTCCGGGCAAAGTGGCTACATTGGTGAGCTGCTCGCGAACCTTTTCGTCCATGTCAGTGATCAGATGCTCGTCCGCGTAGATGATTGCGGGCACTCGCATCTGACCCGTGGGTTTGATCCACCATTCAAAATCCGAATAACGCAGAAGCGATTGTGGGTTCATAGATGCTCCAGTGCGCCTCTCATACATCAATGACGCATTGTGCCAGCCATTGCCCATCTTGGTCACATGCGACTCTGAGCGCAGTAACTGTAGCCCCTTTGGCTTCGACCGCGACCTGATGGCGTTCGGGATCCACCCTTTCGCCGGCCAGGGTGCCTGTCAGCGTGCACCCTGCCAAAGCGATTTGAAACTTGCTAAACAGCATCCTGCGCACTGCCATTTCGTAAATGATCGCGTTGAGCCAGCTGACCAACAAGAGTTCGACGTCCGGGGCATCGCACCGAACTTCAATGATCTCTTTCTGTTCAATCGTTGAAACATTCGCGACGACGGCCGTGAGTGCGACGGCGGCTTGTTCGAATGCCTCTTCCGCCGAACTTCCGATGCCGCGCACGCCAATATCCGAACCATGCGAAAAGTGTTCCCAGCTCGCCATAGTCCTTCGCATCAGGGATGAAGGATTTCATCTCCAGATCCCCGCCAACACAGCGTCTATCTCCTTGAAAGACTTCTAGTCTGAACGGCTGCCGTAAGGCTGTGATGAACATCACGTCGCGAGGTGCGGCAGCGCACTGCAGCCCGAGTCGAATGCAGCCTAGCGTGTATGCAGAAAAGGTGGGTCTTTGCATTTGGCATGTGAAGGGCAGTGCGAATGAGCATAGAGAGGAAGAAATGAAAAACCAAACGGAAAATCAAAATGAAAAAATGGAATGCAGGAGTAATGGGGCGGCGTTTGCCTTCTTGGTGGCCGGATTAGGGGTTGGAGCCGCGCTCAGCGTGTTTCTGGCCCCCAAATCAGGGGCAGAAACGCGAAAATGGATTGCAACAAAATGCTTGGATGGAATCGATTCCGCCAATTTGAGAGTTCGGCAGGCGCGTCTTCGAATGCATGAATTGGTGGATCAGGGCCAGCAGAAAGTTAGCGAGGCCGTAACTGCGCGGCGAGAGGCGTTTGGCAAAGAGACGCCGGAAGCGGAAGTAAAAGAAAGTTAGCTCGATGAATCGAGCCGGACATTCGAAAAAGGGAGCCTGTAATGCGAAGTCAACAGTGAGTTGTTTGTGAGCTTACACTGAGAAAGGAGGCTCTATTCATGCGCGCCAAGAAAGCAATCCACAAGAGAAAAGCCACGCACGGCAAGAGGAGAACCACGCAGAAGGGACTCGCCCCAAAAGATTGGCAAGCCCTAGAGATCACCGAGGCCGAACCAACGGGTCTCGGGCCGAATACAGCAGGCCAGTCAGGTGACATTGAAGGCTTGTCAACCGTTGCAACTGGAAATTCAGAGAGCATGGCGGAGTTGGTTGAAGAAGGGCAAGACCTCGAGGCGGAGAAGGTAAGCGGCGTGGAAAATGCGCCCGATCCGGATGAGGCGGAAGTTACGACACACGGCCGGCGGGAATAGGCCTTTTCACTGAATCACTATTCGCATTTTGCTCTTCCGCGTGCGCATAGATTCCTCCGGGGGATTCAAGCCTGCGCGTACTCTTTCTTCTCAGTCTCTCGGAGCCACGCGCCCATTCCACCCGCCTCCTGCAGTCTGCGGGTGGCCTCGCCTGCCACGACATCCACGGAGACCTTGTAGCGCCGGGCCAACTGAGGAAGAACCTCACGAAGCCTGACGACTTGCCGCTCACCTCCGCAAGCCGGGCAAGCAGGGTCTTGCGTTCGATCCGCCCACGAACATTTCAGGCACTGTTGCAGGCTACCATCCAGGCCTTTGACGACCGCCAGATTGCGAATCCTCCCCTGCTGAAGTTGAACCAGCGTCTCGTCGATCCCAATCACGACGGCACGGCTGTCGCCGAGTAGATCATCGATCAATGCTACCTCGCGCTCGCGTTCGTGTTTTTCGACGAACGGTTCGATACGTTTCTCCAGTTCGGTTCGAGATTCGACCCAACCAAGGTCCTTTTCGATCACAGTTGTTTTCTCCCGGAGCCCGTGCGGTAGTTCTCTCCGGATGCCATTCGCCATTTCGACCAAGCCGACCAGGAACAATGAGTCCAAGTGTTCCGCAGCACACCAAAGACCGACATGCACTGCGATCTGCCTATAAAAGTGCGCATACTGAGCATCGACGTGGTGCTCAAAGACATCATGATCCTTCCCGCGAGGCACCCGCACACCAGCAGGTCGCGAGACAGGGCCCATCTCCTTCTGCTTCGAGGGTTCCATCCGGAATTCCTTCTCTTCGAGTTCGAGCATCTCTCCGAGCCACCAGAGGAAAAGCTGCGCGCGTTTTTGCCCTATTAGCACGATGCCGTGAGGCTTATGTTCATCCAGCAACCAAAACAATTGCGCGAGCGCAGGCGCGCCCCAGTGAACCTCATCCTCCACCTCTACATAGAGTGGCACGAACTCCCAAGTATCCGGTCCGGCGAAAATTACGGCGCCGCGGCAATGTAAAGGATGATTCTGCAGATAAGCGTCGGCTCGCTGCACTTGCTGGAAGAAAAGTGGAAGATCACCCGTGGGGACCGTTTTCGCGATCAACTTGACCTGAGATTCGAGCCGAGTCAAGTAGTCCGGCTTGAGCCCTCGAATCATTTGCTTTGTCGGATTCGTGTCCAAATAAATTGTCAAAAGGGGATCTGGAAGATCGGGAAGAGACTGAATAGTGCCGGCTTTCAACATAGGAACCTCCGCGCCTTAACGAACATCAGCTGCCTTTTGACGACCCGGGGAGCGCAAATCCGAGGCTCGGATATCCATGCAAATTCGCACATCCAACTGGACTTTGCCTACAACCTCGCCAGAAATTCCTTCCAAGGCGTTCCGGCAAGCGTCTCCGTTGTTGAATGGCCATAAGCGCGGATGATCATGGTCGCACGCTCGACCTGCTTCGGGTCGTCGGTTTCAACAACGTCCACAACATCGAAACGCCCGAGCGTGGCAAAGCTGTGTTTCCAGTTCAACCCGGGACAATCGGTCTTGATCTTGTTGGACACGGCTTCGGCCAGTTTCTTAAAGTCTTTTGGATCCCGAAAAGCATCAGGCGAAAATCGGCTGAGAATTATGTAAGTCGCCATTAAACACCTCCGCCCAGGCTTTGAACGGATCGCCGTGGCGTATACAGGTTTTTTCTAAAACTCATGCGAGAAATCCTGGGCAGCGGCCGGTGGCGAAGTGATTCCGACAATCGCAGGCAGTGCGTCAAAACTCCCGCACGCTTGACGTAGCCTTCGCGCCTGACCGCTGCCATAAAATCGAAGGACGACACTGTCCCGGCTGCTAAGGCTACGGCTGCCTCCCTTTGGAAGGCGGCACGAAGAATTTCCGTACCTTTACGATTTCTGCAATCCGTTCGGTCTCGGAAACTCTCTCCCATTGCAGCCTTCGTCCTCCGACGCTTCCTTTGTAACCCAAGAGAATCCGATAAGGCTGTGATGCAAATCACGATTGTTCAGGGCATGCTTTTTGGCAAACGAGATTTCCGCAGGTCAATTGGACGCGGTCACGCTGTCAATGAAGCGGCGCATGCGGCGATAGTGAGAACCCTTCCAATAGATCCGGCCACATTGAGGACAAGTGTAAAACTCATTAAAGTGCTGTCTAGTTTTGGGCAGGAGGCGATCAATAATCGTCTCCTTTGAAACCGGACGCAATACATCGTTGCAGTGCATGCACCGGTAAAAAGGCTTGATTGCCCGGGCCAGATCGAATCGCTGTAACAACTCTGCCAATTGCCCGGCCGGCTCTGTAGCTCGCAGATAGCAGCCGTGCGTGACCACAGCTCGCATGAGTAATCCCCGGTCCCGGGTCAGCAAAATCCTGTGTTCGCCCGCGGAAAGTCGGGCCAAATCTTCATCCACATAGTCATTCCGATACAAGGTATCGAAGCCGAGCATTCGAAGGTAAGCCGCCAGTCGGCCCAGATGCGTATCGGCGACAAACCGCAGTTCGGGCAAGGGCTGTGGGAGCAAACGCACGTGCGGTGATATTTCGATGGACTGAAACTCAGGGTAGACACTAATCCTGTCGCCCTGTTGCACCCGATAGGTGAAATCCACCGGCTCCCCATTTGCCAGGATCAGGTCCACTTCCGTGTGCGGCACGCCCAAGGATTCAATCATATCTTTGACGGAGCCGCTCACGTCAAAGCTACACGTGATGGTTCGCGCTCTTTTTTCGGGCGGCAGAAAGTCATTCAATCCCGCGTAAAACCGCACGCCAGCCTGCTTCATGGATGCGGTCCCAGCGCGAAGGTGGAGAAGACCATAGGTCGGTAGCCGGCGCATCCCTTTCGATTAGATTTGCTTGCGGGTACGCAGGGTTGCGGATCTGGTAGCGCGAGCGTACTGACGAGAGCCCAAACGAGACACGGTCTTACCGACGCCCACCTGCACGCTTGTGCTGTAAGGCGACGACAGGAGATCTTTTACTTAGCTTTCTGCTCGTCAGCTGTCTCCTGCTCGTCTTCAGCCTTTTGCCAACTGGAATTGGGGTTGTATTCCTTCATGGCTTTGGCGAGAACATCGGTCTTCTTGCCGAGATCCTTCTGATACACTACTCCATCCTCGTTCACGATGAATGTCATCACGCCGGACGACCTGTATTCCGCCGGATAGGCCACGAAAGCGAAACCCTCGGTCATTTTGCCGTTTACGATGTAACTTTTCGCGCCGCCTGGGCCATTTTTCCCCTGACGCGTTAGGATGCGGTAATAGTAACCGCGGTAAGGAGTCGGAGCGTCGTCTCGACTTTTGACATAGCCCTCAGCAACGGCCGACGCCACCAGCGGCCCGATGGGGCTCTGAGGTTCGCCATCAGCCGCTTTCCAATAAAGGCCATTGTGCTGCCCTTCATCACTGAAGATTTTCTGGGCGTACTCGTTGTGCTGTGTGGAGTAGTATTCCTTTTCCGCCGCCACGAGCTCCTGGCAAACGCGAATGGTCGATATTTCATTCCGGCCAATTCGCCTGTACAAAATTTCTTTCTTGCCCGCCTCGGTGTCGAAATACCACGAATTACCTTTGTTCACGAGCGGTATGGGCGTGGGCCAATTCTCCGCGCCGATATACAAGGTGGTGGTTCCATCCGGTTCTTTCACCAGACGGTGCATTTCCTGATATTTCTGTACGAAATTAGCGCGGTTTTGGGCGTCCTCGGTTTCGTCTCCCGACGAGACGATTTGCTTTCCGTCTGGTCCGAGGATATCGAGCATCGCTTTTTCGTCGTTACTCTGCGCTGCCGTGACGAGTGCGTTGCTCGCGTCTTCCGGCGATGAAAATGTTTTCTGGCCCTGTTGCTGCGCCATGGAACGGGCGGGAAAGCACCCCGTCAAAAGGATGGCGACCGCGGCTAATTTGGAAAGATTGGCCCAATGAAATTTGTCGAAGTTCAGCTTCGTTCGCCGCATATGGCTTCTCTCCAATTCTAAATTTCACGATCTGCTAAGAACACAATCTCGGCGGACTCCACACCCGATCAGATCGGGGCGTTCAGCGTAGAAGTAGATCCCGCACTACGACGAAACTTCAATTACCGATGCCCGCCACCTCCGCCACGCGCCGCTCCACCGCCACGCGGTGCTCCACCTCCACGCGTCGCTCCGCCTCCACGCGGTGCTCCGCCACCGAAGCTGGTGCTTCCGCGTGACGAATAGCTCCTTGCCTGTCCGCCATTGTCGTAGCCGCTGAAGGCGCCCGAGCGGACGCCGCTCTGACCGCGGGGTGCAGCGTATCCTCGAGCAGCCTGAGTGTTTCCGTTGAAAGGCCTGGTCGTTGCGCCGGGACGGTTGTAAACTCCGCCGCCCGCGCCGATGTTCCCGGTGGAAGGCCTGTTCCCTGCGTTGCGCGAGCGGAGCTCCGCCGCGGCCGCGCCGTGAACTCCGCCGCGCGCGCCTCCTCCTCGGTAGAAATTGCTCCGGTTGTAAAACGTGCTGCTCCGGGAGTAGTACCTGTTGTGGTTATAAATTGGGTATCGGTTATGCCAATCGAATCCCCAGTAAGGCCAGCCCCATCCAAAACCTCCGAAGAAGCCGATTCCAAAGCCGATTCCGAACGAGAGGTACGGGCCGCTCATACCAGATTCCGGGATACGGGTACCACCCCGGCCACGCCACGATGGGATATCCGTAAACCAACCACGGATCATACGCGGGAACGTAAACGACATCGGGGCTGGCAGGCTCAATGATGACCGTCGAGCCTTGCGTCGTTACGGTTTGCTGCGGGGTGGTCTTAAGATTGCCGGCTGCTTCCGCTCGCTGGCGCATCACCTGTACGGCATCCATCACATCCTGTTGCTGGTTGTAGTAGGCGTCGCCCAGAGATGACGTCCAGGAGAGGTTCTTGTCCATATTTCCAAGGACGGATGGAAATGCAGTGAGCGCCTTGACGCTCGGGTCCCAAGGTTGTTGGTCCACAGCTTGACCCAAAGCTTCGCCCTTCAAATCAGGATTCGCCTGCACCCATCTGTCGGCCTGGACGACTTGCTCGGGAAACGTGGACGCCGCCAGGATCTGCGCCACAAGCGAATCCGGATACAGCGCAATCGGCGCTACCAACTGCTGCAACTGCTCGGGAGTCTGTTGCGTGTACGGCGGCGCCGGCGCGGCCTGCGCCGGGGCTTGCGCGTCTTGATAGGCCGACAGGTTCTGAGGCCATGTCGCGAACAACAGAACCAACGACAACAGGGAAACCAAAATCTGCTTGCCCAATCGAGGCCTTGAGAAGCCTGACGGCACGTCCGAAAATGTTCATGTTTTTGAACCTCCTCTGCACCTTCATCGGTTGAGGCCTCCGATAGACAAAGATGAGCAAGGCAGGGTTTAAGCCGGAGTTTATGTTTTGAGCTTCCCATTCGCCTGAAAACCTAGCCTTCCCGCGCCGTCGTATCAACTGCAAGTCATGCAATTCTTGAACGCCCTATCTGTACTTCAGGACAGGGCGCAAAGCGGTGACCTGCATCACAGATGACTGCCTGCGGTAACAGTAGATCCAGCGCTTGGGACGCGCCAAAAACCTTCTAAGAACCTTAATGTGTAGAGCTAGCAGGAGCGCATGCCAGAACAGTGCCGTCATGGTACTGAGTTCTTGGTGACTATTGAGCTATGGCGAGCCGCGCTCCGAAGGAGGAACGCAAAATGAAAAAGAAGAAAGGCGCATCGAACGCCTCTGGGGCGGGAACGCGTGAGCGCTGGTATTCGGAATGCGCGAGCGAATGGCAAGAAGCTGGGGCGTCCGAAAAGCTCAGTGGACCGCGAGCTGATTCTTCACTTAAAGGCGCAGGGCCATAGCCTGCGGCAGATCGCCGCAAACTTGGGGGTTGGGTACGGGACGGTCCGCGAAAGGCTCAAACGGGAGTGAGCGAAAAACCTTGGCCAAATTCGCCCACTGAAGCGCCAAATTAAGGACACTTAGCAACCAGAGTTTTAACGGGCGGAAAATACAAGTTTTGCGCTCACATTACTGGCTACAGTTTCTGCTACTGTCCGCCTTTGCTCGCCGGGCTGCGTAATTGAGGTGATTGAAAAAATGGTGTGCCCTAGGGACGATTTTAGAACTTTTTGCGCAAGTCAGATTGTGGCGAATTGCCATATCTCGGCTTATTTGTTTCTCTTGAGCAAATTCCCGCTAAGGAGCACAACACCAATTCCGATAATCCAACGCATTGTGAAAGCGCGCTCCTTCTGAAGTAGCTTTCGAGTGTTCATCTCAACTTGGGGTTTTCGACGCAGGACCAGCCCGGTATCAGTGGAATAGATCATCAAACTTCGTTGAAGATTAGGTAAACTTCCTTTCGGGCCCTGCGCAACATACTGCGAAGGGCACGCACGACCCAGCGCATCAAAACGACGACGACCAGCACAAATGCCAGGGAGATCATCGCCGCCCAATAAGGATGCCTTGTGGCAAACCATGTCAGAAATACGGCGAGCGTATCCTCCCCCCAGACTCAGTGTCACATTAGAAAAGGGTTCCGGATAAGGAGTGACGGCAGCTCGGACAGCAGTCTTGCCGCTGTGCGCTGCCAGCGCAATTGCGCCTCCCAGCAGCGTTGCAAACAGTTGCCATGCGGATGGGAGCTGGGCTGTGGCGCGATAGGCGAGCAGTGCTGCTACTGGAACTCGAATGAACGTATGCAGAGCGTTCCACAGCAGATCAAAAACAGGAATTTTGTCGGCGAAAACCTCCACCAGAAATAGAATGCCAGAGCACGCTATCACAGACCAACTTGAGAGTAATTGCAGACCCGGCGGCAATGGGAACACGCCGGTGTGCGCCAAAACACCGATCGTGGCTATGGTTGCGTATACGTTCAGTCCGGCGGCGAAGCTGGTTGCCGTCAGGACAGCGAAGAGTTCATTGGAGGGAATCCTCACAGCATCGAGCATCTCACGCTAGATTGATATCCGACTCCACAATCGTCCAGCGAAAGTGCTCTCCTGCTGGACCTTCAGTCAGTGTGAAAAACAGACCAAGGAAATTGTCACGATGTCCGTTTGATTAGTCTATAGCCCACCAGCAACAACATCGCGCTGATGATCACCACCAAAAAGTTATCGAACGTATGGCGCACGCTCGATCTAGAACTGCACGCTCCGAATCATCTTCTCGAACGTCGGCCTCATCTGGTCAAAATGCCTCTGCGTCGCCACGAACACAATTATGATTGCGCTTCCGTCTCCTCGCGGCACGGTCACCAGCCAGTCGCGCTCGGGCTGCGCCTTGCCCTTCGCATCGGCCATCATTGACACCGTCTCCAGCTCCACCGATTCTCCGGCCACGCCGTTCACTGTAATCGCCTGAATCTCTCCGCTCTGCTTCACATTGCTGTCGCCGCTTTCGAGGCTCGTCACGATCGCCGCCGTGATCTGCCGGACGCTCATGTTTGCGGCCGGCGGCTGCACCACCTGGATCACCACGCCGTACGCCACGGCATTGCCGGACACGCCCGGGCGCGGCGCGATCGTCACCGAATCCTGCTGCTCCCCCTGCATTACATCCCAGTTTTCCGGTCGCACGATCTTCATTGTACTTAGGTCGGTCTGCTTGAAAATCGAGCTCGGCTGCACGTCCGTGACCGGCACAGTCGGCACGCTTCCAACGCTCGCCTGGCTCGCCGTGCCCACGGTTGCCGAGCCGCCGCTGGTAGCTCCTGAAAACACGGCCCCATTCTTCCGGTTCTCTGCAGCCCACCGTCCGCTTTTAGCCCCGTCAGCAATTTCCTGCGCGGTGTAGGCACGCACGCTCACGGAGCCCTTGCGCACGGCAGCAAAATCCGTGTTGTCGCGCCCGTACTTCCGCACCGGCCACTCCGCAATCTCCTGCTGGATCGCGGCCCTGCGGTTCCCGGGATTCGGGTGGTCGCTCAAGAACTGCGGCCCCGAACTCCCTTGCTTCTCGATCTTCTCGAAGAAATCCGCCAGCGCCACGGGGTTGTAGTTCGCCTTCCAAAGGAAGATGGCTCCCACCGCGTCCGCTTGCGCCTCGTCGCCCCGTGAGTATTTCAACATCAATGTGCCCGCGCCAAATTGTATTCCGCCTTGCGCCAGAGTTCCCCACGCTCCGCCCAACCTTCCCGCCATCGCTCCGGCGATTCCCGCGAGGCCTCCAAGCAACGACTCTTTCTCCTGCTGCTTCGCCGAATGCTGCATGTACACGTGCGCCATCTCGTGCGCCATCACCCCCGCCAACTCCGCTTCGTTGTCCGCTGCCTGAATGGTTCCGATGTTTACGAACATCGACCCGCCCGGCAACGCGAACGCGTTGATTTCCTTCTGTGCGATTACATGAAATTGGAACGGCCACGACCGCTTCGGTGGGATCGTCGCTGCCAGACGCTTGCCCAGCTTCTGGATGTACTGCGTCTGCCGGCTTGAGTCCGGGAGCACGGGCATCTGCTTGTACACTTCGCCCGCAACTTGCAAGCCAAGCTGCTCCTGCTGGTCGCGGCTCATCTGAGGGTTGCCCGGATCGGGCAGCTCCGGCGCGGTTCCCACTGCGAGCCCTTCCCCCGCCACCAAACAACCCGCCAAGCAAACCGCCAGCCAGCGGCCGTGCCTAACTGGTTCAGATCTCGCCATGAACCACATGAACCCTCCGTGACCTGCTTCGACAAAGGCATCCGAGCCTGCCTTCAGGATCTCCGATTAGCGGCTAGACGGGGATACCAAATCGCTCTTGCGTCTGCACGCCCTATGGCGCAGCTTTCAGACTGACCGGTTTATCGAGTTGGAATTTCAGCACAGTTTCGGCAGGGACGTGAACCTCCTTGCCTTTGATTAGTATCTGCGTACCCGCACCGCCGGCGGCACCAACGGCAGCCCCAATGGCAGCGCCTTTTCCCTTTCCAACTACCGCGCCGACAATTGCACCTAATGCAGCTCCCCCTCCCACCGCTTCAGCTGTGCGCTTGTTCGCGCCGATTCCGGTGTCACTCTTCTGTTGCAAATCCGCCGTACTGACAAGGTACCGCTGCCCCCCGACTGTAATCGACTGGACGTCAAGCATCATCTCGGGACTGCCGGTCACACCGCCCGACGAAACCTTTTGAATGACGAGTTCAACAGGAGAACCCTTCGGAACCACCACGTTATTCGAACCGCCCATCACATCCTGGTCCACTTGCGCTGCGAAGGCTTGATTTTCCTTGGCGGACTTTGAGTCGATTGCCTCATTTGTTCGCACTACGACCTCGGTTCCGCTAGGAAGGGTTTCCAGCTTCTTGCTTTGCACCGCAGCTCCAGTAGCCTTCTGATCGGTTGTCGCAAATTCGAGCGTCTGTATCTTCGTTCTGTTGTAGCGATGCACGACACCCTTAGCATCCTTGAAGGTGATCGTCTGCGCGGTCGCGGACACTAGAACTCCGGACAACTGCGTTCCGTCGCGCAAAACCAATGTGTCGGCCCGAACGATTCCCGCCAAGGACGGCAGCGAAAAGGTGATTAACACCAATGCTAGAATGTTTCTCATCGTGAATCTCCTCGCACTTCTCAATCTACTGAGCTGAACTTGGTTGCGTGCAGAAAGCGCACCGTTATGTGTTGATTGGGATTTCGCTCAAGCAATCGGCATACTTGCGCGTTGTTGGGTCGGCTAATGGCTCCTGCCGCGATCTCGCGATCAATGCGTTCACGGGAACCAAGAGGAATGAGTTGACCGCAGCGGCGCTGATCGGGAAGGAAAGCAGCACTGTGACAGACCCTCCGTACAGAAATCCGCTGCCGTTGATCGCACAGGCCATCGCGGAGAAATCAGATTGACATTTTCGAACCAATCTTCCTCCCTATTTTTTTAGGCTGTTTCGCAATGACCAATTTTGCGATCTTGTTGTAGGTTGCTTGGGGAATGATCTTTTTCTGAACCAGGTCCGTTTTCGCCTTGTACGGCCGACCGTCAATTATTTTCTGCGAGTATGCTGTCCCTATGCCCGGCAAGGCCTCCAACTGCTCTTTGGTAGCCGTATTCAAGTCGATCAAATTGGCGCTCGAAGCCGCCGATGGGACATGGCTCTGAGCTGAGGCTGCCTTGGTGCTGGACTTACTAGGAGAATTCGACTGCGCCATTCCCATCGCGGCAAAGAATAGTAAGGTTAAGGCGGCGACCGCCGTCGCTCGAAGAAACTGTTTTTGGATCATGATTGATTTCCTTTCCGATGTACCGGATGCGGTTGAATTGTCCACCGATGTCTTTTCCTTGGTAGTTGCCAGTATTTGAGCGCCTGCACCTGACCCCAGTCCTGCGCGACAACATTAGGCACAGTCAGATACTCCAGCGCATGGTCTGCCCACACCAATCCTTTTTAACTTCTAGCCCTCCGTTTCACGGCGGCTTCCTTCTTTGACCGGCTGGCTTTCCTGCAATCAATTACTCGTCTTTCTTGCCTATCAAGCCACCCAGTCCTGCCACCATGGACTTAGCCTTTTCTGCAACTCCCCCAGCGGTATCGGCAACTCCTCCAGTACTGAGGAAAGAGTCGAGTTGGGTGCTGACAGAACTAGGGAGCTTACCTTTGAGATGAGTCACCACCATGTCAACAATGAGTTGAGCCTTATCCTGCGCGAGGCCCGTCTTTTGTACAATCATCTGAACAAGTTCGTTCATGGTTCATTTCTCCTTTTCTTTTCGCCAACTCTTCGATGCGAATGAAGTAATGAAAATCGATCATTCGGCCTTTACATCAAGCTCACCATTTACCTCGATCAGCCCCGTCTTCTTGAAAACCGAGATTCGTTCGTATTCAGCACTCAAACCCGAAGAAATGATGTGATGAAGATCACCTCTCGGCCTGTGTTGTCTGCTTTTGCTCCTCAGCCATTACGATCAAAGCGACCCGGTATCCGCACTGCACCTCTACCTTGACAACAGTGTGAGTTCGGAACGGCTGCGCGCATCACTGCGGCGAGTGTTTGAACTCACGCCAAGATGTGATGTCAATCACTGTCATAGTTTTAGGGCTGCTATAAACGTAGAGCAGGTTTCTTGAGTCGATGCCGAATCGACTGGGATGTTCAATATGCGCCGCCTCTTCATTGTGATTGGAATTATCATTGCGATCACCATTGCGGGCGCGGTGGTGTTTGTGGCGACCTTCAACGTGAACCGATACCACGGTGCCATTCAATCGGAGCTGGAACAACGATTGGTTCGCAAAGTCACTCTGGGTGATATGCACCTGAATCTATTCCCGCCGCGATTCAGCGTGCAGAATTTGACTATTGCGGATGATTCCACATTCGGTACAGAAAAACCGTTCGTGCAGACACAGCAGTTGGACGTGTCGGTAAGACTTTTCCCACTCCTCAAAGGCCGGGTCGAAATCAATTCCTTGGATTTGCAGCGTCCGAGCGTTGAACTCATCAAGAACCAGCAAGGCGTATGGAATTTCTCCTCGCTTGGTGGGTCTTCGGTATCGAATACTCCGGCTGGCAAGCAGTCTCCGCAGGGCGGACCTTCAGAATCGACTAATCCGAGTGTCCCTCAGACTTCACAGCGCGGGCCTTTGGAATCGAGTGATCAGGGCGGCCAGCAGTTTTCGCTGGCCAAGCTCGCCATCACAGATGGGCAGGTAGCTATTACCGATCTAAAGAGTAAAACGCCCAGGGCGCTGTATGACCATATTGATTTGATCGTACTGAATTTTGCTCCCAACATGCCCTTTTCCATCAATGTGGCGGCTCATCTGCCGGGCTCCGGGACGCAGCAGGTCCGACTGCAGGGACAAGCCGGGCCAATCGTGCAAGGTCAACCCGCCTCGACGCCTTTCCAAGGAACTTTAGAGGTCCAACAGGTAGGAATCGCCGGTCTGCAGAAGTTTCTTGCTTCACCCGCCCTGGTCAACACAGATGGCGTGCTCTCGGGGCAAACAAAGATTGGCAGCGAATCAGGGAAACTAACGGCCAGCGGCCAGATGAACCTGCAGAACGCGAAAGTGCATGGCCTCGACCTGGGATACTCGATTTCGGCGGACTATGACATTACGGATGATCTTCCAGCCGATTTGATCACGATCCGCGGCACAACCATAAAACTCGGAACAATGCCGATTCTCATGAGCGGCACAGTCGATACCAAAACGAGTCCTGCCCAAATCGATCTTCGCGTGAAGTCTGACAATGTGTCGATTGCAGAAGCAGGCAAGTTGGCTTCAGCCTCGGGCGTAGCTTTCGCGCCGGGAACCACGATCACCGGAAATGTTGACGTCAACGTAAGAGCCCAAGGGTCAGCTGACAAACCGGCGTTGAGTGGAACGGTTTCCGGCCGCGACGTCCAAATCAGCGGGAAAAGCATCCCCCAACCGGTTTACATGAAGTCTGTCAACCTGGCCTTCACACCAACTGAGATCCATTCCGACAATTTCAATGTGACCTCTGGCGGCACTACCGTCGCCGCACAATTCTCACTGCGGCAATATCAATCGAAGTCGCCACTGGTGGATGCCACCCTCCGCGCCCCCAACGCAGCACTTCCTGAAGCGTTGTCGATGGCCAAAGCGTATGGCGTCACTGGACTGGAAAATATCAACGGAGCAGGAACGCTCACCATCGACCTGCACGCGACAGGCACATCCGACAAACCAACGCTGAGTGGAAACATTTCGGGCCGCGAACTCCAGATCAGCGGGAAAAGCATCCCTCAGCCGGTCAACATAAAGTCTGTCAACCTAGCCTTCACGCCAACCGAGATTCATTCCGACAGTTTCAATGTGACCACTGGCGGCACCACCCTGGCTGCGCAATTCTCCCTGCGACAATACCTATCGAAGACACCATTGCTGGATGCCGCACTTCGGGCCCCCAACGCAGCACTTCCCGAGATACTGTCCCTGGCCAAAGCGTACGGTGTCACAGGACTGGATAAAATCACAGGAGCAGGAACGCTCAAAATGGACCTGCATGCGGCAGGCCCCCTTCAGGCATTGACGTCCGCTGAAGTCGTGAAGGCTCTGAACGGCACGCTAAATCTAAACTTCAACAATATGCGTTACGCGGGCAGCGACATCGGGTACCAGTTGGCTTCGATTGGAGGGTTCCTCAAGCCAGGCGAAAAGGATCAGGGATTCACCAATATCTCTCGCATGACGGGCGATGTCGCTGTGAAAAACGGCTTTGCTCAAACCAACAATCTACTGGCGACACTAGACATCGGAAACGTTGGGGTGGCTGGAACCACGAATTTAGTAAACGAGGCATTGGACCTGCGCGTTACCGCGGTGCTCTCGAAGGATTTCAGCCAGCGGGCTGGGGGAACAGGAATCGGCGGGTATATGAGTACCGCGTTGGCCAACAATCAAGGAGAACTGGTGATTCCCGCGATCGTTACAGGAACTTTCGAAAGCCCCAAATTCACTCCTGACCTGCAAAAGGTGGCCCAGATGAAGCTGAAGGGATTGGTGCCGAATCTCAACAATCCCTCGGCGGGCGTGGCTGGAATTCTAGGAGGTCTGCTGGGCAAAAAAGGCGGGACTCAAGCGCAGCCTCAGCAAGAACAACAACAACCAAATCCAGTTCAACAGCTGTTCGATATCTTCGGCAACAAGAAAAAGAAAGAGCAACAGGCACCCTCCAAATAATGATTGATTAAAGAGCCCTTAGATTTGATGATGCGAGAAATAGGACAAAATGAAACGTCTGAATTGAGCTTTTGCGGCCACTGTTCTGCTGGCTACTGAAAGAAGGAGTGATCTTATGATGATCGACTGCGGATTCATGCTTGGCTCTATTCTTTTGGTTCTTACAACGCTCTCGCTTTCTCAAAAGGAACGCCGCCAGAATGAAGACGATGCCTGGATCTACTGCCCACAACGCTCCCGCAATAAGCGATGCAGGCAAGTAGATAACGCCTGTCACGAAGTTGTAGGCACCAATCGCCGTCCCGCGTCGCTCGGGCTCGACATCTGCGATGAATGCCTTGCTTTGGGCTTCGTCTATCGAATAGAAGACGCCGTAAATGACGAATAGGAGGATGATCTGCCACTTCGTCGTTGCAAAAGCGAACCCGAGGCTCATGCCAAGATAGATTAGGTAGCTCAATACAATAATACGCGTCCTTCCGATCCGATCGCCGAGCTTGCCGATGAGTGGTGCGGCGACGACGAAAGAGACATTGAACAACGCGTAAAGCAATACGATATCCCTGACCGAGAAACCGACATTATTCGCACGCAAAAGTAGGAATCCGAAACTGAAGTAGGCCAGTGAGAAGATCCCTGCTGCGACAAGATAGCGTTTGAACCCGGGACTCAACGTCTTCCAGGCCGCGAAAATACTTTCTTGTCTGTGTTGAACGTCCGGTTGATCCTTGATTAGGCCAAGCACGAAAACGGCGAGCACAGCAGGACAAAACGCGACCCAGAACAAAGTCCGAAACGATGAGACCGTTTCACCGAGCCACGAAAGCAGCCCGTAGGCAAGAAGCGGACCGAGAATAGCCCCGGCTTTGTCAAAGGCCTTGTGGACGCCAAACGAATATCCCCGGACATCTTTGGCGGCGATAGCCGACAGCCATGCGTCCCGCGGCGGGCCACGGAAACTCTTGCCTAAGCGCTCGATGACACGGAACAAACTCAGGGCAACAACGGAATTCACAACCAGAAGAATGACCTTTGCAACTGTCGAGAAGCCATATCCGGCAAGAGCAAAGGCCTTGCGTTTGCCAGTCTTGTCCGACAACCAGCCAGCAACATAATCCAACGATGATGCCGAGAAGTCGGCGAAGCCCTCAACCAGACCCAGCAAAGCGCTCGATGCCCCTACGATGGTCGTGAAAAAGATCGCGAAAACGGAAAAAATCATCTCGGAACTGACATCCGTGAGGAAGCTCACGAGACCCAGCTTGAGCACGTCTGGATGGACGCCAAACCTCCTATTCATGGCAGGTCTCGCTCATCTTCAGTTTCCGTTGCTGCACCGATAGAGGCATCCAGCCCTCATCTCGTTAACTATAGGGATCTCTAGAGGCAATCGCTCCAGCGATCCTTGGCATCTTAGCTGACCAAAAGAGACACCGACAAATTCAATGGGAGTTTTCTTCGCCAATTGCTATCGGTTTGGGTCTTACCGCTACAAGCAAACTCAGTGTCTGATAAAAGGAATTCTCGGAATGTGGCCCACACCAGCGAGGAGCAGAAAGCCAGTTGCTGAAAAGCCGACTTCACGGGAGTTGGCAAGGAGTGCGTGCCCAAGGAAACGATTTTAGAACTTTTCCAACTATTGCTGGACAAGTTGCCAGCTTGGGTCGGGGTTGTATTCGGTCATTGCGCTCGCGATCTTATCGCTGTTGGGACCGAGGTTCTTGTGATACACCCGACCTTGCTGGTTCACGATGAACGTCATCACCCCCGAGTTTCCCCACTTTTCCGGATACGCGACCAGAACGAATCCAGCAATCATGTTCCCATTAATTATGTGATTGTATTGGCCACCGGGGGCTCTTGGTCCCTGTCGTGTGATGATTTTAAAATAATATCCGTGATACGGATGGCGGGGACGCTCCGCGCTCTTTTGTTTGGGCTAGCCACTCGGGCTCTGGGGCTTGGCGCTCCTGATGTTCGTTCGGGCCTTGGGGCCATATCCTTCGGCGCGCGCATCCGCAACAAGCTCGCCAAACGGGCTTGGCTTTTCGTCATCAGCCGTGGGCCAGTAAAGCCCGTCCTTCTGCCCGGGCGAACTGAAAAGTCTCTAACCGTACTCGGCCACGCCATCGTTGTCACGGTCGCCCTCCGTAAAATATTCCCACTGCGCGAGGACGTAGGCGCGGCACGTTGCTATCGCCGAGAGCTCGTTGTCGCCGATCCTGCGATTCAAGATTTCATCGAGCCCCGCCTTCGTATCGAAAAGCCACCCGTTTCCTCGCTTCACGATTGGAATTGGCATCGGCCAACGATTTTCCCCAACGAGAAACTTGTATTTGGTGTCACTGTCTTTTCGAAGCTGCGCGAATTCCTCCAATCCTTTGGCAAAGTCGTTCAAATCGTTGTCGTCTTCCACCGGATTGCCAGAGAGTAACTGATCATGGAGGCCCTGATTCTACCTAATTGAGGTGTCCAGTTTTAGAGGGGAGCAATACAGGACTAATGCCAGGCCTTCATACTATCTTTCCTGATTTGACCACGAGAAACCTGAGTACGCTTAACGATCTCGCGTTCAGTTCGGCAAGTGCCAGCCGAATTATTGCTCCCAAGAGCGGCTCTGTTCCCTTCGTCGTTTTTATTCCTGTGAAACCACTTGAGCAAGCTTGCTGGCTGCAACCAGGCTACGATTTTTACGCCGATACATCTCTCACGAGTGCTTGCGAGCAAGTTTGTAAGAACAATGCGTG
Organism: uncultured Acidobacteriota bacterium; assembly: GCA_963833595.1. Taxonomy (GTDB): domain Bacteria; phylum Acidobacteriota; class Terriglobia; order Acidiferrales; family UBA7541; genus Palsa-360. The sequence continues at coordinate 91,850 of CAWHYM010000017.1, forward strand.
CAAGAACGAAAAACTGAGCGAGGTCGGGTTCAAGGGTTGGACTCCCATACAACTCCAGGCCTTGGAGAATCACGCCTATGCGCTTATTGCGGGCGCGCACATTAAAGAGGTGGGCCAACCGGCGGCGCTCAATGCTTTCGTTTGCGCCGCACCGACCGATACGTCGGGAGCATATCTCCAGTACGCATTGCCGGCTTCCGGTTTGACTTGCCCCCCTCCTGACGAGACCGAGTTTTTGTACCAGGGCGAGTGAGAGAGTTTATATCACAGCGATGGACTGTGACTCTTCATTGGGCCGAGCCCATGGGCCACAGGCCGCCGGGGCAGGCGGCCTGTAGCCGAGCGCCGAATGAGGTCGACGCGTGTTGTATTCGACTCTCCACATCTCGATCACGATCTGTGCCTCCTTTAGCGAGTAAAAGATCTCCCAATTCAAGCATTCATCCCGCAGCTTTCCATTGAAACTCTCACAGTACCCGTTCTCCCAAGGACTGCTCAGTTCGATGTACAACGCTCCCGTCCCGATATTCGCTAACCACTTCCGCAGCTCTTTTGTCATGAACTCAGGACCGTTGTCGGAGCGAATATTCTCCGGGATTCCTCGCCAGACCATCACATTGGCCAGCGTCTCGATCACCTCGTAACTCCCCAACCATCGTGCCACCCGGATCACCAGGCATTCCCGTGTATTCGTCGATCAGCACGAGCAGTCGCAGTGTTCTTCCGTCGTGCGTCATGGCGCTGACAAAATCGTAGCTCCAGACATGATTCGCCCGCTCGGGCCTTAGCCCCACACAAGAGCCGTCATTTAACCAGAGCCTTCTCCATGCCCTTTGTTTGTTGGGTATCTTCAGCCCTTCGCGACGCCAGATGCGCTGCACTCGATCTTTCCCCACCTGCCAGCCTGCTGTCCGCAACAGCGGCGTGATTCTCCGGTAGCCGTAACGGCCATACTCGCTGGCGGGCGTGATGATGTCTGGGTTCAGCGCATCTTCGTCCATTCGCTGGATCGGCTGGCAGCGTTGCGTTCCACGCAACTGATTCACCAGTTGGCAAGCATGTCGCTCGGAGAGTTCATGCTTCTCCCGCGCATGCTCCACCGCACAGCGACGCCGCTCAGGGCTTAGAAGTTTCCCTCCGCAATATCCTTCACAAAGGAACACCGCGGCCGTCGAAGCAGCCGCAGCCGCCGGGATGGCCCGAGGTCGAGGGAGATAAACTCGGATCGCAGTCGCTGACTTTTGAGCCGTCAGGCATAAGATCAGGCGAATCGCAAGGATGTAATTGTCCTCGGAATTCCACGCGGCGGAGTTCCGGTCGCCTTTGAAGTGGCGAAAGCCTTGAATCAGCGATCGTCTCTTGCCGCAGACACGACAGCACTTCAACGAGTTTTACAATTGTCCTCAATGTAGCCGGATCTATTGGAAGGGTTCTCACTATCGCCGCATGCGTCGCTTCATTGACAGCGTGACAGCGTCCAACGACCGCCAGGAAGTATCGTTGCAAGAAGCACAGCCTGTAAGAACTCCACCGCACATGTCTAGTGCTGGAACCGGCCAACCAGTTCGGCCTTTGCCAGCACGTGACGCTTCATGGCGCGCTCGAGTTCCCTCTTCCTGGCTCCTAGCTTGAGCTTCACTTTGCAGTCCAAAGCGTAAAGCTTAAAGAAATAGCGATGTGGGGCGCCCCGAGGCGGGCAAGGACCGTTGTAACCGAGTTCCCCGAAATCGTTGCGTTCCTGCCGTGCTCCATCGGGGAGTTGGCGATCTTTAGCTACGCCTTCAGATAATCCTCGAGCAGTGGCGGGAAGGTTATAGAGGACCCAATGAACGCACGTGCCTGACGGGGCGTCCGGGTCGTCCACAATCAATGCAAGGGTTTCTGTCCCTGGAGGGGGGTCGGTCCAGATTAGGGAAGGCGAACTATCCGGTCCGTCGCATGTAAATTCCTTTGGAATATCTTCGCCGCTTTCAAACGCCGGGCTGGTCAGATGAAATGTCATGGCGAGTCGCTCCTTTGCTATGGCGAATCCTCCCTCATTGCTTTCCTGCATTTTCTCATCATGTTTTGCGATGGGCCGTTCCTCGTTTGTTACTGAACCATCGAAGCAACCGTAAACTAACGACGAGGGCCAAAACTGGGGAGAACAAAAATGAACCCCACCGGGACCTTTGATGCAATGGGATGGCGGTTGAGCCGAGCCGGCCTGAAATTTCCATTGGCGAAGGGCACGTACCGCCTCCTCTGTTACGGAGGGGATCCCGCGCACGACTCGGACGCTTGTAATGGCGTCCCTGTCATCGCGCGCGGCTTCCAGAACGACCGTCCCTGACGCCACGCTACTGATTGGGTAGACGGCCTCCGTATCTGAAACCACGGCCGGCGGTTCATAAGATGGAGTTTCTTGATTTGCTTTTTGTGGAAAAGCGCCGGTCGAAATCATGAGGAGAGCGCTGTATACGAGAATGAGAATGGAACGCATGCGTAACACCTCCTTTGCGCTCGAAGTCCGATCGTTGTTAATTCGTGTTCGCACAGGCCCACATTCTTCGCGGGTTCATCTGCCTTAGAACATCCACACATTTGTCCATGTGGCACGTCACAAACCTATTGGCATATTTACTTCCCCGTTGATCCCAAAAGATGTGATGAGCCTCACAGAGACCGGACCACATCTGGGATAAAAAACAGAGGTGGGATCTATTCGGTAACTCGCAGGGCAGGGCATGTCGAACCATCCCGAATCGCCGTCACGCTCTCGTCAGAACCTCGCAGACCTATTCTGCGAGTTCTCCCGATCTCCGGACGAGTTTATTGAGTACGATAACGGGTACCGCAGTTGGAAATACACGTACACACAAGTGGCGCACGCCGCTCGTCACTTCGCGATGCGGCTGGGCGAACACAATGTTCGCAAGGGCGATAAAGTCATCTTCTGGTCTGAAAACCGCCCCGAATGGGTTGCGGCATTCTGGGGCTGCATCCTCTCCGGTGTCATCGTTGTCCCAATCGACTACCGTACGTCACCGCGTTTCCTGCGGCACGTTCATGAGATCGTCGATGCTCGCCTCATCCTGATTGGAGAGGAAGTTCAGGTGAGCGCCTGGGACCTCCAACCACCCGCTTGGCGGCTCTCCGAACTCGAGTGGACCACTGAGAACTTCGAAGCGCCACCTGTTCGTCTCTATAGGGACGACGTCGCTGAGATCGTGTTCACCTCGGGCGCTACAGGAGAGCCGAAGGGAGTCCTCATCACGCATGGAAATATTCTGGCCAATATTGTGTCGCCGGAACAGATTGTTTCCAGATACGCCAAATGGTTTCGACCAGTCTTCCCCGTGCGTTTTCTGAGCTTGATCCCGCTGAGCCACATGTTCGGTCAGGTCCTCACGCTCTTTATTCCGCCACTCATCCCTGGAGTAGCGGTCTTCATGCGCGGATATAGCCCGCACGAAATTGTGCGGCAAATCCGTACCCGGCGCATATCCGTAGTGGTCGCAGTCCCAAAGATCCTCGAGGTTCTCAGGAAGCACATTCTGCACCAATTTCCGGAAGCCGCACATTTACCCCAGGTTCCAACGCATTGGGTATGGCGCTGGTGTCAACACCGCCGTATACATTCCTCATTCGGATGGAAGTTCTGGGCATTCATCGTCGGTGGCGCGCCGCTTGCCAAGGAGCTGGAAGAATTCTGGTCAGGGCTCGGATTCGCTGTCGTTCAAGGCTACGGTCTCACCGAGACGGCGCCCCTCGTTGCCTTCAACAATCCCTTCGATACCAGGGAAGGCACTGTCGGAAAACCAATAGCCGGGTTAGAAATCAAGATCGCACCAGACGGTGAAATCCTAGTGCGCGGTGAAAGCGTGACGTCAGGCTACTACCAACTTTCCTCTGAGACTGTGTCCGCGTTCGAGGGCGGCTGGTTTCACACGGGTGATCTTGGATCCTTTGATGATGCTGGGAACCTGATCATTCGAGGACGCAAGAAGGAAATGATCGTCACACCGGAGGGCTTAAAGGTCTTCCCCGAGGACGTGGAGGCCGTGCTGAATGAGATTCCAGGAGTCCGAGAATCCGCGGTAGTAGGCAGGGATCACGTACGTGCGGTGCTAGTACTTGAGGATACCGTTGACCCCAACGAAGTCGTCCGCCGTGCCAACTTACAACTCGAAGATCACCAGAAGATTCGAAGCGTCTCGATGTGGCCCGGTGACCGGCTGCCACGTACGGAAGGCACGCAGAAACTAAAGCATGGCGAGATCCAAACGTGGGTCGAGAGTGGCACTTCAGCGCCAACAACATCAAGCGGACAGGAGATGATTGATCTTCTCCGAAGGTATGCTCCAGACCGCACCATCACGCCGAACACGACGTTAGACGAATTGGCACTAAGCTCTCTCGACCGGGTGGAACTCATGATTGACTTGGAGCAGCATCTTGCTACCAGCATCGACGAAGCGCTCTTGACTGGCGCGCAGACGGTTTCAGCGCTGGCTGAAATCGGCATGCCTCCCAGTGCCTCGGTATTCCCCGCATGGAACCGCGCTTGCCTGGCGAAAGTCATTCGCAATGTCGCGTTACCGCTAGTCTGGCTCCCACTCACTCGGCTTTTCGCGCACGCCCATGTTTCCGGCCGAGGACACTTGGCCTCGCTGCGGGGGCCTGTTATTTTCGCGCCAAACCATCAGAGCCATCTGGATACGCCCTTGATTTTGTCTGTTTTGCCTGCGCGATACCGCTACCGCGTTGCAGTGGCAATGTGGAAGGAGTACTTCGATGCTCACTTTTCGCCAGAGCGCCACACGCGGTTCGAACGATTTGTGGATAGCTTAATCTATTGGCTCGTGGCGTTGTTCTTCAATGCGTTCCCAGTCCCGCAGACCGAAGCTGGCGCACGCCAATCGCTCAGGTATATTGGAGACTTGATTAGCGATAATTGGTCAATATTGTTCTTTCCAGAAGGTGAGCGTACAGAGGCGGGTGAAATTCACCGTTTCCAGCCCGGGATCGGCTTACTCGCCGGAAGGCTGAGGTTGCCAGTGGTTCCCATTCGGTTGCGGGGTGTGGAAAAAGTTCTCCACCGGCACCAGTGGTGGCCGCGGCCCGGCTGCGTAGAGATTGTCTTTGGGGCACCACTGTACCTTCAGGGCGAAGACTACGCAGCGCTGGCCAAGCAGGTGGAGGACGCGGTCCTCGCATTATAGAGGAAACGCTGCCCATCCTTCTTTTGTGCTTCGCTCGATTTGGACTTCTGATGATGTTAGGCCAGATCGCAAAAATGAGAAGTGGTTGAATGCGCTGATTGAGAAGAATACCCTCTAAAATTGAACCGCCCCGGCTGGAACCGTATCACCACCTGACGTTTTCAATCGATGCCGCAACAAAATTAGAACGCTAGCCGTCAACGGCTCCTCAGGCGTAAACTGCAAATAGGTTGCCGAGGTGACCCACGCATGAGCAGCCAAATGGGAAGTCGCATGAACACTTACGGCGAAACGATTGAAGGACTGAAAAAGGAATTGGAACCTCACGTCGCCAATTTAAGATCCGCGACGGAATGGGCCGATTTTCTGAGACTTTACAGAGCGCTTTGCACGATCGAGGAACTTGAGAACGCACCCAAGACTAGTCTTGAAGAATTACTGGGTATCGCGCCTGCGAATGCCCCAGACGCGTCTCGACAGGACGCTCAAAAGAAATCCGGACTGGCCCTAGGCGATCAAGTTGAATCTGAACCCGCCGCGGAGATCGAAAAGGGATCGTAAGCGCATTTACGTTCTCATCGAGGTTGTACCACGACAGGGATTGTGCGACAGCAGAGTTTAGCGCGTGCGTTCTTTGGTTTACGTGCGTCTGGATTTGACGCTGGCTTCCTGCATGCGTCCGACCTGTTAAATCTGTCCGAGAGACATCCGTAAGATAAGGCATCAGCCCTCCTGCCAAAATGTTGATAAATGCGCGTGCGGCTTTCTTAGAGCCTGCTCGCCGTACCAATTGACGAAATGCATGTAGATATTAGGTGCAACCATCAAGCGAGCTAGAGTCTGATGGGCAACCGATTTCGCAGCATCGCGCCCCAGGGCGGTCCAATGACTGGAAAGCCGCCTCAGTCCTTTATGAAACCTAAGAATGCACCCGCAAATAGGACGACCAGCATAGTTACATAATTAGTTATGTATGAGTGAGCTATGAGAGGTAACCGCTGCCCATGGACCGACATTACAAGTGGCTCATGCTGCAAAGCAACAAAAATGGAGCAGCGGCCATTGCCAAGCCACTCCGACCGCGAAGGTCGGTGCGTTGGAAGTCGAGATATTGCTCTAACGGCTTCGCGCTTCTGACCGCTGCTCCCGGAGGTAGATGGTCACATGCGGATGCGTTGAGGACTGGCGTCCTTCAGGACCGCTTTATTACCCACGGTCCCCGTCCGTGTATCCATCCATCATCCATGTGAAATGTGCGATGGCGCTCAAGCAAACGCAGTGATCGGCGTCATGCATCGATGTGACCGCTGACACCTCTCAAGATAGAACTTGCCCGCATCAATCCACGATTGAACCTCTGCTTCCATAGAGAATGGTCGTAGCGAAGTAGTGCGGAGCTGATCTTTGAGTGGCTCGATGGAGGCTGGGTCAGCCTCTTTCAACAAACGTTTGGCTTCCCGGTACTCGGGAGCCGTGAACATCTTGTGTATATCATCCTTCATCTTGAGGGCACGATGCGCTCTTTACATCATTTCACGCGCCTGGTCTATCATCCCTCTACGACCTTTGATTTCGTCGCTCTCGTTAGGCATGGATTCCAATGGCTGCCCGAGGCATTACGCAATCGTTATCTTCCAGGCGGAGCCGATAGTTTGGGAAATCCATTACCGTACTTACGCGCCCCAGTCCTAGGAATCTCTCAGAGCAATCCGTCAGCCCGATGTATTTAAGGGTCAATTCTGCACTACTCAAGGAAGGATCGATTTGACTCGGTAGACGAGAAGGTGATGACCATCACAGAATCCCGACGGTTCGCACTGTAGCTTATGTGGGGGGGCAGAATTTCTCACCTGCAACAAACAAGAGAGAAAATCGCCAGTCCCCGTAAGCATTTGAGAAAGGAGTCAGAACCATGCCAGGAAAATCAAGTGCCGCGCGACATGCGGCAGTCCAGAGCTCACTGACAGCCGAGGACATCATGGAACAATCTGTTCTCGCCGCGACTCCACGCGCTTCTCTGCGGGACGTTGCAAGCCAGCTCGTCACCAATGAAATCAGCGGGATGCCTGTAGCCGCAGATGATGGCCGGGTTATAGGCGTCTTTACTGAAGCAGATATCGTTCGCGCGCTGCTTGAGGGCAAGCGGCTGGAGAACTTAACCGCTTCGGATGTGATGACCGGGCCCCCAATCACAGTGGACCAAAATGCCTCTCTTGAGGATGTGATGAAAAGCTTGGAAGACAACCGCATTGTCCGCGTGCCTGTAACCAATGACAATGCACTCATTGGGATCATTTCTCGGAGAGATATCATCAAGGCGATTTTGGAGCCGGAGTTTATTGCCTTCGAAGGCCACTGAGTATGACTTGCAACTTTGTGTATCTTTTCGATGTTTGCGCAAACACGATCTTTTTTTGCGTAACTGGCCAGAAGCCCCACAAAGTCCCAGCGCAGAGGAGAAGAACCTGTAACGCCTGGGTGGGCAAAGCGGACGAGAACCACAACGCCCGCATTACGCTGGCAGGAGTGGATCCACAAAGCGTGCGGTTGAACGTGCAGGACAATATGCTTTCAATCCGTGCGGAACACAAAGAAAGTCACGAATGCGAAGATATCGACTACCTGGGTCCCGAGGTTAGTTGCGGAACGCTTGATTAGCATGAGAGACGCCCAATGCTCAGAAGACTGACCCTGTATCTGGTCAAACCTTCGCATTACGATGATGATGGTTATGTTGTGCGCCACTGGCGTGGGGTCCTGCCGAGCAATACCTTAGCCTGCCTTGCGGGATTAACGGAAGACGTCGTGGCCCAAAAGCGGTTAGGAGACTCGCTAAAGGTCGATATCCATGTGCTAGATGAAACTGTGGACCGTATTCCGGTGAACCGCATTTGCCGTTCTCAGCGCGGCTCCCACGTGAAAACGATTGTCTGTCTAGTTGGCGTCCAGACCAATCAATTTCCTCGCGCCGTTGATCTCGCCCGTACGTTTCGCCGGGCGGGTCTCACCGTAATGATCGGCGGTTTTCACATCAGCGGTTACTTGGCCTTGCTCCCTGAGATTCCGCCGGACATCCAGCAGCTTATGAATGAGGGCGTGACTTTAGTCAAAGGTGAAGTGGAAGAAACTTGGGGCGACTTGCTTTGTGACGCGGTGAATGGCCGCCTGAAGCCACTCTATGATTTTATCGATCAAAAGCCGGACCTGTATGAGAAGCCGATCCCGACAATTCAGAAGAAGTACCTGCGCAAATTTGTAGATCCGAACTTTGGGACCCTCGATTGCGGGCGAGGCTGTCCATTTGAATGCAGTTTTTGCACCATCATCAACGTCCAGGGGCGCAAGATGCGGTTCCGCTCGGCGGAATGCATTGCCGAAGCCGTTCGCCGCAATTATCGCGCTCACGGTATCTCTTTTTATTTTTTCACGGATGACAACTTCGCCCGCAACAAGAACTGGGAAGCCATTTTTGACGTGCTCATCCTGCTGCGCGAACAAGAAAAGATCCCGGTGGAATTCATGATGCAGGTAGACGTGCTCTCGTGGAAGATCAAAGGGTTTGTTGCCAAGGCACGCCGCGCGGGCTGTATTAATGTGTTTATCGGAATGGAGAGCATCAATACAGTCAACTTAAAGGCGGCAGGCAAGAATCAGAATCATGTGAGTGAATACTCGGAATTGATCGAGACCTACCGCAGCAATGAGATTTCCACCCACGTAGGCTACATTATCGGTTTCCCAAGCGACACGATCGAGTCTGTTCGCCGTGACGTTGCGTATTTGATGCAGGAAGTACGCCCAGACCATGCTTCCTTCTTCATGCTCATGCCATTGCCGGGCTCGCAAGATCATCTAGTTCTCTTCCAGCGAAAGACATGGATGGATCCAGACTTCAATCGCTACGATTCCCACCACGCTGTCTGCAAGCATCCAAATCTGACTGCGGAGGAATGGAAAGCCCTATATCTCGACTCCTGGCGCACATTCTACGGTTTTGAGAATATGAAGGCGGTGCTGCGGCGCACCCCGGCGTGCAACTACTGGAACAATTTCATACGTTTTGCCTGGTACAAGAATTCCATTCTTACAGAGGAACGTCACCCGATGATGTGTGGCTTCCTTCGTCTGAAGGGCCGCAAAAATGTTCGCCCCGGCTATCCGATATTGTCCCGCAGGAAGTATTATGCAAATCGCGTGCGTGAAATCTATCGTCACTTCAAGAGCATGATGCGTATTCTTCTTGAGATGGAAGAACTCTGGCTTCAGACGCGCAATCCGAGCGAAGCCGAACAGCGGGTTCTGGAGGAATTGGAGAAAATCCGCACTACCTATGGACGGATGAAGGTAGCAGACCTACAAACGGCCTTCCTGAGAGCCAAGGGTCATTTTCCAGCATTGCATGTTCCATCCAAGCTGCAATTATTTTGGGCTAAATGGAGTCCGTTGCTTGCTCCTAGCAAGGTCTATACGCGAGCGGATCTCGATCTGTTTTGGCGGAGCGTACATGAGAAATGGGCGGACCGATCTTGGTTTCAAATCCCTTTGCATCGGGTCGCGGGAAATCTATTTCGTGATGCTCAGCTTTCACTTCTCTTCTTCTTGCAATTTACCCGAACTCGTTAGCTCTCCGAATATTCATTCGAACAGATTCTAAATCCAGCTCCGTTGAAGCTCGGTTACTGCGATCGGCTTATCGAATCGCTTGCGCTGTGATCGCCTGCATTTCCATCGTCTGCGGAGATATCTGAAAAGCAGCAGAAGAGATTACGTGTGCGGCAATCACGTTGGAGCCATATTTGCGTGCCACGGCACGTGCATAAGGCAACGCCTCAATTGAGGGCCGTGAAAAATCAGTCGCCGGGCTGCGGTGAGGGGCGCCCGGAGTTGAAGAAGGAATGAGGGCAATCGCTCTTGATCTTGTTGGACACGGCATCGGCCAATTTCTTAAAGCCTTTTGGATCTCGAAACGCATCAGGTGAAAATCGGCTAAGAATCACATACGTGGCCATAGAACGCCTTCCTTCTGATCTCGTTTGGATTTCTCCCTTAAGATTTTTCCGCAAACGAACAAATGTGTGGTTTCACGAGCCGCACAAAATCAACATTGCCCATTTGGATGGCATCGAAGCGCGTGCCCGCGTTGAAAATGATTTCGGGATTGTCGGCTAAAGCCTGATCCATATATACCGGCAAGCCATACAGTTCACCGAATGGAGGAATCGCGCTGACATCGCAATCGGGAAACAGTTTGCCGCACTCCTCTTTGCTGAGGAGCTGCATCGGCATGCCCACCGCGGCCTCCAACTTTTTCAAGTCGACATAAGAGGAAGCCGGTAGAACCGCGAGCAAATACGTATTGCCAGCACGGAAGGCAACCGTTTTGGCTACCCCTTTTCCCGGAACTTGCAACACGGCGGCTGTAAACTGCGCCCCGCGTGTCGGGAGGTGGTAAATGGGCGAATAAGCGATATGTGCTTGCGCGAGATGTGATTTCAATTGTGCAGATATGGTCATGTCTGAGCCTCCTGAAAAGCTGTTGTGACACTGCTTCGTTCAATTCACTTTCCCCGACCGCGCCGCGGGCTGAGTGCGTCAATTGACCTTTTCGTACGCGCTTGCGGGACTGCCACAAATGGGGCATATTTCCTGAACTGGTTGTTCCGAGGTGGCGCCGCACGTCGTGCAGACGTAATAGGCTCGGCTCTTTCCGCGCATGTTCTTTAGGTTCTTCAAGGCTTCTGTGAGAAGTTTGAAGTGCTGCGCATCCACCGCACGCGCGTATTCAAAACTGCGGACCGCGTCTGAGTTTCCTTCCGCTCGTGCCTGGATGATGAACCTGGGATAAATCCTCTCACTTTCGTAGCGCTCAAATTTGTAAGCGGACGATTCCACATTCTTCTGGGTGGATTGAGTAAGGAACTTCACGATTGTCGCTTCGGGCTCGGCGCCCATCTTTCGGATGGCTGCCGCGTCATTTTTCATAAGAATTTCTTCAGCTCGGGCCAACGCACGGAAGAGGCTAGCGACTTCGCCATAGCCTTCCTGATCGGCTTTCTGCGCAAATGCAACGTCCCGGTTGTGGGCATTGCTTTCCCCCTCGAATGCTGACTGCAAGTTCTGGAGCGTCTTGCTCACGTTGGCGCTGGCTGCGGCGGACGATGGATCGCGCGCCGCAGCAACCAGCAGTCCGGCGATCAGCACGATCAACGTCATCACGGCGATTTTCCCGAATCTTGTCATGGCTGTATTTCTCCCGTTCGAGGCTTCCTTGTGACATTCGCTGTTGTTCTTGTGGCGCTCAAACCGCTGTGGACTTGCTACTTCTTGTGTGCTGAGCCCTGTCCACATCCGCACTCTGAACGTGCGGGCCCCAAAATGGAAGTGATCCAGGTCACCGCTGTCTGTGTTTCGACGCACGTTCGCCTGTGTTGGCTCTACGGCAATCATCGCTGGAAACCTGATGCTCACGTCTGAATTTCCGCCGCTTGACCTAAATTCTGTTGGAAAAAGCAGGGAGTGCCCAATTCGGCAGTTTCGGCTGGGCTTGCAAATTTGCCTGTTAAGAGGAAACCTGCCCGCTCTCCCCGGAGAACGCGGCAGCCAATTGCGATTCCGATAGCAGCCGGTCCAGCGCGTCACGGCCTAGTGTTTCCTTCCGGATGAGTTCTGCGGCTATCCGTTCCAGATCCGCGCGGCGCTCGGTTAGGCTCTTTTTTGCCCGCATATAGATTTCATCAGTAATATGCCGCACTTCTTCATCGATCATCTGCGCAGTGCGCTCACTATAGTTGCGTTGCTCCATCCCAAACGGCGTCCGTAGGAAGCGCGGCTGCGTCGTCACGTCCCAGGTCAACGGACCGAGTTGCGTGCTCATGCCAAATCGTGTGACCTCTTGCCTCACCAGTTCGGAGGCCTGCTCCAGGTCGTTGGATGCCCCAGTCGAGATCACTCCGTTGTAGATGATCTCCTCCGCCACGCGGCCGCCAAGCATTACCGCGACCCGGTCTTCAATCTCCGGTTTCGTCATGAGGTACCTCTCGTGGAGAGGCAACTGTAGCGTGTAGCCCAGCGCCCCGACTGCCCTGGGGATGATTGAGACGCGGTGCACCGGATCGGCGTGCTCGACGGAGAGCGCCACTAGTCTCCTGAGTCATTGATTTCTTGCATATTATTTGTGCCATGAAGAGCTCTCGTGCGGGAGGCGAACCGGCCAATGCTGGTTAGAATCGCCTCGGCACTCTTGGTCCACGCAAAGGGCTTGGGCTGCTCGTTGTGAATGGCAATGAACTCGGAGATGACCGCTTCCAGTTCACGCACACTGTAATGAGAACCCCGTTTGATTTGGCGTTGTGACAGCAGGGCGAACCAGCGTTCCACTTGATTCAACCACGAACTGTGCGTGGGAGTGAAGTGCAGGTGGTAGCGAGGATGCCGCAGGAACCATGCCTGAATTTCCTTGGTCTTGTGGGTAGCGTAGTTGTCCAAGATCAGATGAACAGCGAAATCGGCAGGAACGGCGCGATCGATCTGATTCAAGAATTTGCGGAACTCGATGGCGCGGTGGCGTGGCCAGCACTTGCCGATCACCGATCCGGTGGCAATATCCAAAGCCGCGAAGAGGCTGGTGGTGCCATGACGTTTATAATCGTGGGTTCGGCGCTCGGCCTGGCCGGGTAGCATGGGCAGGATTGGCTGACTGCGGCTCAGTGCCTGAATCTGACTCTTCTCATCCACGCACAGCACCATGGCGTGATGCGGAGGATTCAGGTACAAGCCCACGATGTCTCGCACCTTGTCGACCAACAGCGGATCGTTGGACAGTTGGAATGTTTCGCTGCGATGAGGACGCAACCCAAACGCCCGCCAGATGCGGCTCACCGTGGATTGACTCAGTCCGGTCCTCGCGGCCAAAGCACGGCTGCTCCAATGGGTTGCTCCTTGGGGGGCTTCTTCCAAGGTGAGACGCACGGCCCGTTCGACGCGGTCATCACCGATTTGCCGTGGCGCTCCCGGCCGCACTTCATCTCCTAAAACCGAAATCCCACCACCGATAAAACGATTCCGCCACATGCCCACGGTGAAGCCCGTGGTGTGCAGCTTGGCGGCTACCGCGGCATTGCTCTGTCCACTGGCACACTCCAGAATGATGCGGGCGCGAAAGGCCAAGGATCGCGAACTCCGTGATTGCTGTAGCAGTTGCCGCAAAGCGATCTTCTGCTCTGGACTCACAACGAGATCTCGCTTCTTGGGGCGTCCTCGTGGATTCGACATGATCCACGATAACCCCTCTGTTCTATTTATGCAATCTACTTATGACTCAAGAGACTAGACCTTGGATCACGTAACCGCTCTTCCCTCGTACGTTCAATTGGAATGACAAACTCTAAATTCCATGACCATCGATCTCAACGTCGTTGACACGCTCCGGGGCGTCGTTGCAGATTAACTTTGTGATCGAATGGGTCAGATACCTGTCCCAGCTCGCAGAAGTGTAACAGCTGTCACAGATTGCTGTGATTCCCGTCACAGTGAAAACCATCGCGAGCCGATAAAGTACTAGTTCTGTGGTTATACTGTTTTCAAGCTGCGGTTCTATTGCCGTCGCAACGACGATTCATTAGAATTTCATTCATGGCTAAGTTCGAAGTGTCCTCAGACATCAGTTCCGATTCAGGGCGGTCTACCGATTGGGTTGAAAATCACGTGTGCTCTGGAATCGACGTTTGTGTGCGCGTGATCAAGACAACTGAAGAGATACACTCCATCCGCGGAGTTTGGGCCAACTGGTGCAAGAATCCGGAGGCTGATCTGGATCTCTTCTTACTGTCCTCGGAGACAGAAAGCAAAGTCATACGGCCGCACGTGATTGTTGTTTTTCGCAACGGCACACCAGATTGCATTCTGGTCGGCCGCCTGGAAGCAGGTTTCCAAAAAATGAAAGTTGGATATGCGACTGTCTTCCGACCCTATGTAAGAACGCTTCTTTTCCTCTCAGGCGGGTATCTGGGGAATCAGACACGCGAGAATAGCGAGCTGATAGTTGCGGAAATCTGCAAATCTCTCAGGTCCGGAGAGGCAGACTGCGCCGAGTTAAGACAGGTCCCACTCGAGTCCTCTCTCTCCGTGGAAGCAAAAACTCGGCCAGGCTTTTTCTGCCGCCAACATGTTTGTGTGGAACACGTACACAGATATCTGGAGCTACCGGATAGTTTCGAAGACTACTTGCACGCGCTTCCACGCAAACAAAGACACGAGGCGCGAAGGCATGCCCGCCAGTTGCGGGAGGACTTTCCCGAAGACACGCACATTCACTGTTACAGGAATGAGCAAGAGATTGAGCAGCTGACTGGCGACGTCAAAAAAGTGCACGCGACATCCTATCAAGGCACCTTGGGAGTCGGGTTTACGGATAGCGAGGGTACGCGGGCGCGTTTTCGTGCTGCCGCGAAAAAGGACGCGCTGCGCGGCTGCGTGATGTATGTTTCTGCAGAGCCGGTCGCATTCTTCATTGGTTTCAAATTCAAGGAAACACTCTTCGGCCAGGTCCTTGGCTTCAATCCGCAATTCCACAAATACTCCCCAGGTTTGCAAGTCCTCTTACATGCGATTGAAGAATCTTGTCAGCCAGCCGCCGGAGTGAGCGTCGTGGATCTGGGTTGGGGTGATCGTAATTACAAACGAGCGATCTGCAATCGATCGTCGATGGAAGGCCCGGTTCATATATTCGCCCCGACTTTGAACGGTCTGCGATTGAATGTGGAGAAGAGTCTAGCAGCATGGCTCGATTTCCAGCTCAAGAGATGGATGGCTTCGGCTGGAATTGACAAATACGTCCGCAAGCTCTGGCAACTATTTGCGGTCCGCAAATCGCATCCTGAGGCGTGAGCGACCACCCTGACTGCACAGAGCGCAGAAGTCCAGGCGATTAGTGATTCGCCTCGACCGACGGCGCACTCGGAAACATTCCACTTTCTGGTGGCCGTATTTCGCACAGCCGACACGATAATCCGTACGAGCGGCGGCAGCCGCGATTCCTGAAACGCAGAACAACTGGGCCGAACACAGCCGGACGTGGCAAGCCACCTTCCGAGAAGAGAACTTCACGGAATGTGGCCGACCCGCAATGCGATGTTTCACGAGTGGTGTGGGATTTTCCAACATATTTCTACCTCCCACGCGAGCAAGTCTCGTCCGAGGGTAACTTCCGAGTCGCCGACAACTCGCCAAGTGACTTACCGATCCTGGGTTTGTGGGCACTTTGGCGATGTTTCACAACTGGCGCAGGTGATATCTGCCCTTGCGGCAAGCCTTTGCCAGAATGCTCAGGGAGACCTATTCCTCGGTAAGCGTCTGCTGTGGCCATGTTGACAAGGAGGGGAGTCTGTTAGGCGACGTAGAGGGATTGCGCGGCGGGGTTGGTCACGAGGTTCCAGAGCAGGAGTTCCTCGATGCGGTTGATCGGATGATCGGCGATGCGGGACACCACGTTGCGCAAGTAGAACTCTGGGTCGAGACCGTTGAGTTTGCCGGTGCCGATCAGGCTGTAGATCGCGGCGACGTGCTCGCCACCGGCATCGGAGCCGGCGAACAAGTAGTTCTTGCGGCCCAGGGCGACGGTGCGCAGGGCGCGTTCGGCGGCGTTGTTGTCGATCTCGATGCAGCCGTCGTCCGCGTAACGCAGCAACGCTTCCCAGCGCGAGAGCGCGTAGCGAACTGCCATCGCCGTGTCGGATTTGCGCTACAGTTTCCCTAACGTTTCTTCGAGCCATTGCTTCAGCGAGTCCAGCAAGGGCTTGGCGCGTGCGTTGCGGACCTCGTGCCGTTCGCCTGCCGGGTGGCCGCGGATCTCTTTTTCGACGGCATAGAGTGCGGCGATGCGTTCCATCGCTTCGGCGTTCCCCGGACCCAGCAACCCTCGGCGGTACTGCCTGCGCCACTGAAACACCTGGTTCGCGTTCACTGCATGCGCCCGCGCCACCCGTGCCACCGATCCCCCTGCCGCTAACGTCTGTTCGACGATCCGCCGTTTTTCCTCTACCGCCCAGCGCCGTCGCGTTGGCTCTCGTCGAGCAATCGCCCGCTCCGAAGTGTCCACGTATCCCCCAAGTGGACACCATCGCAAGTGCCCACTTCGGGCATCATCCCCACCTACCCACACTCCGTCCAGACGGTCTTCGGATGACGCTTACTCTCAAACAAAGCAATTCACTCCGTGTTTGCTCTGGCAGCTACGTCAAAACTCAGAAACACCGACCTGCCCGAGTTCTTGTACCCCAGCAAATGAGAGAGTTTACATCGCCACGAAATCTCCAGTTTGGGGGATTATAATGGAGTCATGAATATCGAACTATACTTGGCGGCAGGTGAATTTATCGACAGCAGTGATCCGGATGTGCACGCCTTCGCACAGAAGGCGACGGCCGGCGCTGCCGATGCCATCTCGCGCGCAGTGAAGCTCTATTACGCGGTTCGCGACGACATTCTCTACGATCCCTACTGCGTGGGTGAGGCTCGATCTTACTTCCGAGCCAGCGATTGTCTCCATGCCAAGCGAGGATTTTGCATACCAAAGGCTGCCCTCTTAGCTGCGGCTGCCCGGTCCGTGGGCATTCCCGCACGGGTCGGCTACGCCGACGTGCGCAACCATCTGTCCACGAACAGACTCCTCGAGTTGATTGGCGGGGACCTCTTCATCTGGCACAGCTTCACCGAACTTTACCTTTCAGGCCGGTGGGTGAAAGCTACGCCCGCCTTCAACCTAAGCCTCTGCAAGCGCTTTGATGTGCATCCGCTGGAGTTCGATGGGCGGCACGATTCCCTCTTCCACGAGTACGACCTTGGAGGCCGCCGGCACATGGAGTATGTCAGGGAGCGGGGTCACTACCCGGACGTGCCTTACGACACAATCATCGCCGATTTCAAAAATATGTATCCGCGCTGGCTGGAACTTCGGGCCAATGACAGGCACAGAGACTTCGCCAAGGAGTCATAAAGTCCAGATTTCGATTTTGGGTTTTCCATATTGATCATCTTTTTTTATGCGCTGAGAATGGACGTCCCACAAAGCCTCAAATAAGTTGTAATATTCTGCTATCCGAGGATCGAAAGAAGCCGTCACGCGGCTATGACCGAGCCTGTTCCTACCTTGTCGGGCCTGGCGGGCCGGCTCAGCAGACCAACGAGCACCGCGGCCTCGGAGAGCACCGGAACTTTGCGGATTAAAGGCTTACGGAGTGCATCTCGCCTGGGGGCTCCGGAAAAAGGACCGAGAGCATGTTGATTAATCGCAGGCACATTCAAATTGAATGGGGGGATTGCGACGCCGCAGGGACCGTCTTTTTCCCGCGTTATCTCGAGTATGGCGACGCCTGCACGAATGCTCTATTCGCACGGGCTGGGCTGTTCAAACCATTGATGCTCAAAACCTACAACATCATCGGCACCCCATTGGTCGAGTTGCGCGCGCGATTCATCGTGCCTTCCGATTTTGGCGACGAGGTTGTTTACGAAACGTGCATTCCCGAATGGGGGCGCACCAGCTTTTTGGCCCAACACAAGGTTTTCCGACCCGACGGAGTCCTCGGCCTCGAAATCTTTGAAAGGCGCGTGTGGGTCATGCGCATAGGCGAAGGGCCGGTCGCGTTCCGTAGCGAGCCGATTCCCGAGGAAGTTAAGAAGAGATTCGCGGATCCCGCGCCCGCCACGGGCGCATGAACCGCAAGACTCCGGATTGCGCCTCTAACCGAAGATGCAGAGGTCCCGGTCCTGTCCCCTTCCGCTTAGGCCACCGAGTTTCTGCAAACGCCGGTGAGCTAACAAAGCGGCCCCGAGAGCCGCGACCGTGTCCGGTTCCTCACTGACGTTCACCTGGCGGCCGATCGTTTCTTTCAATGCCTCTACCATTCCCCTCTGACGGGCCACACCGCCGACGAAGGTGATTTCGTCTTCAAGTCCGACGCGGGAAAGCAGCGCCTTGGACCGCGAGGCGAGCGAGTTATGGATGCCGCGAATGATGTTTTCAACGCTCTGCCCTTCGCTGACGTGATTGATGATCTCCGATTCCGCCAGCACGGCGCACACGCTGCTGATCGTCGTTGGTTTCTCTGCCGCCATGGAAAGCGGGCCAAGTTGATCGAGCGGGATCTCCAAATAGTGGGCGGCCCTTTCGAGGAATCCTCCCGACCCAGCAGCACACTTATCGTTGGATTTGAATTCCTTCACCTTGCCGCCTTCGCGCAGCCGGATGGCGCGGGTGCTTTGTCCACCCACGTCGAGGACGCAGGCTGTCTTGGGAAAGAGGAATTCCGCTCCCCGCGCCGCGCAGGTAATGTCCGTGATTTGGATATCACGGAAGGGGATGTTGTATCGCCCCAAGCCCGTCGTCGCCACATACTTCACATCTTCCACGTGGCCTCCGGTCTTGGCGAGCGCCTGTTCCATCGCCTCTTTGGCTACGCCGGGAAAGTCCGGCCGGGTTTTCACAAGCGCGGTACCGCAGATATGCCGCGACTCGTCCAGTAGGACGGCCTTGGTGCTTCTGGACCCGATATCAATTCCTGCAACGTAAACCATAAAACACCTCGGTCACACTCAATTTGATTCGAGCACGTCTTCCCGCGTGCTGGAACTTGGCTGCGACTACGCCGGCGCCACCACCTGGCCTATCCTGCCCGACCCCGCGGAAGCTTCCCCACCCAATGCGTGCTCCAGCGCAAAAATCGCCGCGCCAATGGCACCGATGAAATGCGAATCGTCGCAAACATTGATAGGCAATCCAAGCTTCTCTTCAAGCGCTTTCACCATCCCGATGTTCCGTGATACCCCGCCCGTGAAGGTGATCTCCGGTTCGATTCCCACTCGGCGCACCAACGCCACGGTGCGGGCCGCGATGGCGCTATGGACGCCGCCCAGAATATCCGGCACGGTCTTCCCTTCCGCCAAGTAGGACATAATGTCCGATTCCACGAACACGGCACAGACCGTGCTCAGGCGCACGGGCTTCTTCGCTTCAAGAGAAATCGGGCCGATCTTGTCCAAGCTGAGACCGACGGTCTCAGCCGAGTTGGAAAGAAAGCGTCCCGTGCCAGCGGCACACTTGTCGTTCATCACGAAGTCCTTGACGTCGCCCTCTTCGCCCACGCGGATGCCCTTGGCGTCCTGGCCCCCCATGTCAATCACGGTACGCGTCTTGGGGAACAGAAAATTGGCCCCACGGGCGTGACACGAGATCTCGGTAATCTGAGCGTTCCCGAAATTCACCTTATAGCGCCCGTAGCCCGTCCCCACAATGTAAGCGACACTTTCGGGAGAGGTTCCGGCGGCAGCGGCCGCTTCCCGGAATGCGCGCTCGGCCGCCATCGAGACATGCGCTCCGGTGTTGATCAAAGAGCGACCCACAATCTTGCGCTCTTCCGAGAGAATGATCGCTTTTGTCTGTGTTGATCCGACATCCACTCCGCCTGCGTAAATCATTGGGCCCTCCCTTTCTTTATGCTTTTCAGCACGCCGTGCGCTCGATGGCCGGCCCCCTATTTTTTGACCAACATCCTCTGGTGCGTCAGTGATTCAAAAAACGCATCCACACGATTTCGTAACTGGGCCTCGGAAAAATACCGCGGGTCTTCGATGTCCGACTCGATCAAGAGAGTGGGCACGCCGAGCTGCTTGGTGAAGAACTCCCTCATATCGCCTTGGCCTGCCGAAAAGAGTCTGCAGCTCTTCACGGAATGGATGACTAGAGCATCGGCGTTCCAATCTTCCACGTACTCTTTGATCTGCTGGTTTCGCTGCAGGAGGTTGCGGTTCGTCACGTTCCATTGCAGCATATGCCGCGCGATGCTCTCGAGCGGCCGCTGCGGGTCATGCCGGAAGCCAAACTCCCAGATACCGCCGACGGTCGAGTACGTCGACGCCACGGCCACAGCGCCCCAACGGCTGAACATATCGCGGAACTGCCGCAGAAACGGCCACGGCGGAGGTC
The DNA here is from genome assembly GCA_963833595.1 of uncultured Acidobacteriota bacterium. Lineage (GTDB taxonomy): Bacteria > Acidobacteriota > Terriglobia > Acidiferrales > UBA7541 > Palsa-360. The sequence goes on from CAWHYM010000017.1 coordinate 112,034, forward strand.
CCTCCATGACAAGGCGGAACTTCTCCTCCGGGAGAGGCCCTTCATGGTTGTCCGCCCTCTGCTTCATCTCCTTGTACGCTTGTTGGAAGAACCGCAGTCCGTCCTCGGTGCCACGCAAGCAGTAGAGTGGAGCCATCATCATGACGGAATCGAAATAGGCATCGAAGGGAGTAGGGCGTTGCCGCGCGAGTCTCTTGATGTCCGACCACAGCTCTCCAGTTTCACCAGAAAGCTCCATGATCCGCTGCAGCTTTTTGTAGTCAAGCTTCTTGCCGCTCATGCGCTCCAGAATTTCGACGAGTTCCTCCAACTGCTTGACCACATAGCGGATGTCCTCCTCGGAGGGATCGCTGGCGTTGGTGCGGAAAAAAGGTACGTCCAGGTTGTAAATCGGAGCTTTAGAATACTCAGCCAGATGCTCGAACCATTGCAGGTAAACGTTGCAGCCCACGTAGTTGCAAAGAAGCAGATCAGGCTCCGGAATGGTGGCGAAGGGCGTCTTACGCCCCGCAAAATACATTCCGATATCGGCCTTGACATAAGCGCAGTTATCCGTCGAGTAGCCCATTTCCTCGGCTGCCAGGATGAGAGGCAGCGACTGCTTTTTCACTCCGAGTTGCAGTGCGTTGACCTCCGGATATACGGGGATCATGTCAAAGGCCTCAATCAACTCCAGGGGATTGCCGCTGATCAGCATGTAGATGGCCTTTTCACCCTTGTTTTCCGCCGCCGCGGTTAGCCTGGAGTAATACCGGCCAATCATGTCTTTCTGCAAATTATGAATGCGTCCCTGATAGTCGGTCTTTGCTGTACCTTGCGCCATGAGCAAGCTCCTTCCCCGATCAACTTTCTGCTTTTAGTCGAACAACAGCGACTCCACGAACGTTTCCGCCTCGGAGCGAGCGCGATCGAAAACCCAAATCTTTTCCTCAAATTCCAGCAGCAGGTGCGGGATTTTTGCTTCCTCCAGAGCCTTGCGGTACAGGGCGTAATCGAACAAGGCTGGCTCACAGAACTTCGCAGCCTGGAAGATGACAGCATCCGCTTTTTTTTCTTTGACCAAGCGGATCAAGTGCGCTGCCTTGGCCTCCCGCGAATCATGTTTGGTGCCGGAATAATAGGCACGCTCCGAATAGCTTTCCGCCAGCGCAGCCAGCGGATTGTCTCGAATGGGCACATCCTCGGTGAACCATCTCCACCCCCGCAGAAAATCGTCATCGAGGATGTAACAACCCGCCTGTTCCAAAGTTTCGATCAGACCCACGGGTGGAAGTTCACAGAACGAACCTTCCAGAACAACACGAATCCGGTCCTTGGGCTGGGACGGGCGTCCGGGGAGTTCGACAAGGACCTGCTCAAGAATCTTTAAGAAATCTTCCGGAGCCATGAGAGTGCCCGCGCGTGTAAGCACAAACGATTCCGCCGCCGAGATTAGATGCGGGGCCTCGGTCCTGATCCGATAAATCTCGTGCAAAACAGCCCGAATGCGGTTGTAGAGGTTGATACTGCGGTTCAGATCTTCGGCGGTGGGTGCGTACCCCGATCTCTGCTGCAGGCCGTTCAGAATCCGCCGATATTCCGTCTCCAGATATTGCCTTGCCAAAGGCGATGCGAAATTCTGCGGGAAGTGGATATATTCAACAAACATACCAGGAAAGTTTCGCTGGAAGACGCTGGCGAGGTTTCTTGCCGGATCGCAGATCGAATGGAACAGCATCCCTTCCACAAACTTGAGCCGGTTCGTAAGCCCCAATTCGAGCGTGCTTTTCACAATCGAGCAGACGAAGGACTGAAAACGAGAATCGGCGTAAGTAACCTCAATTTGATTGCCCCCGCCGATAATGCCGAGCGGCAGCATTCCGGATGCGTGAATCAGCTCCACCGGACAATAGATCGGAAAACAGCCAATCGCTTTCTTCCCCGGATGCTCTTCGAGCCAGCGCTTGGCGACGGCAAAGTCCGGGTCCTGGGCAATCTCCCGGCAGGAAGCAAGGATCGAGTCGAGTTTCGCAATCTCTTGGACCGGAGTCGTAGCCACGTTCTCCTCCTCCGTTACGGTTCAATGCACGCCAGCTTTTTCGGACAGCTCTCCGGCTGGCTTCCGGCGCCGCATTTCGCCCGCCGAGACCAACGTTTCAGGCACATTTTTGCATGCAGCCGGTGCGGCAAGCCCGCATGACTGAGTTCCACGCATATCCCGCGATACCTTTTCACAAGCCGAATGTTATGCTCGCGCCAAATGCTTGTCAACATCAATCTGGTACTATAATACTATTATTGAGAGCCCGCTTCCTCACGCCGCCGGGCGCCGCGCGAACGGACATTACTTGACTTGTTGGGGCGCTGGCGAGATCAACGGCGCGACACTGCTCCGCGAGTCAGTTTTGGTGAATGCACCGAGTGCGCCCAGGGTGTGCGCCTCATCAACTTGAGCATTGTCGAGACGGTGATCGAACGAAACGTGGCAAGAGCATGGTCATCCAATTCATCGAGCACCATGCGCAGCGCGCATCCCGCGTCGGTGGCAAGTTCTGGATCGCCGCCTGCCGCGCGCTGCGGCCCGACCGGCTCAAAGATCTGGATGACATCAAGCAGCGTAAGCCGCTTCGGATTAACCGCGAGCCGGTAGCCCCCACCAACACCACGGACTGCGTCAACGATGCCAGCGCGTCCCAGATCACGCAGCACTTTTGCGAGATGATGAGCGGAAATGCCATATTTTGTAGCGATTTCGGTGCCTGAGAGCTGGCATGTCGGATTCGCAGCAAGCTCAAGTACAGCATACAATGCAAATGAGCTTGCCTTTTGTAATCTCATGAACTTTTGCCCCTGCGTATGTTCATTCGAGTGTCGTCTCGAGTTCGATAAATGGCCCCGCCATCATTCCCTGGCTCCGAAAAAAAGAGAGAACCAGATGATTATCGCGCACCATCAAAGTGCGCACTTTATTGACACCAGCGCGTCGAAACGCATCGCATAGGGCTTCGAAGAGCTGAGTTCCTATGCCTTTCAGGCGTGTCTTGGAACGCACTTGAACCGCCAAAATCCATCCGCACGGCGGCTCACCAAATTCCCACGCGCGGACTTCAGCGATGATGAATCCCTCGATGCGGCCGCTACTTTCGGCAATCAAAAAGAAACGCGGCGCCCGGCGTCGCACACCATAGCGCGCGAAAGCTTCTTTCCAATATTTCGGCTTGGTGAAGCCGGTAACCTCTTCGTCCAAGGAGATCAATGCCTTCAGATCCGAGAGGGCTGCTGGCCGAATGCGTACAACACCCGCCATCTTGGAAGTGCTGGCGGTCTTCATAACCTGAAGTTGCGTCATAGGATGTTCATCTAAAAATGCAATCTAGTGCTGTTTGATCCGGAACGCAAAGATTATAGGATCAAACGATGCAGCCTCGGGAGAAACAATCCTGCTGCTGCGAAAGAGGAAAGGCCAAAGCCAGGGAAGCTGAACGGCAGGATCGATGCCGCGTTGCTCTTATCCTTGGAAAGGCGCAACAAGGACGCGGATACTCTCACCACGGATGATCCTGCATTCGGCTGATCCCCGGACGAGCCAAAGAGGCATGATTGTGATAGAGCTTCCATTCTCCTTTGTCCCGAAGAAAGACGTCCGTTCCATAACCTTCTCGGAGAAGGCGATTGCCGTCTAGCTTTGATCTTCCGTCGGTGCGCCATTCATAGACCACAGTAGCCACATCACCGAACACTCTTGCCTTGCGCGGGCCAAATTTCAGGCTGACTTCTTCTAAGTTATCGAAATATCCCTCCAGCATCTGTTTTGCGGCAGTCCAGCCATAGTAGGCGCCACGAGAAGTGAAGAGGACGAAACCGTCATCGTGCCAATAATGATCGAACAATTCAGGGAGATTCTTATCACTCCACGCCTTTTCCATCGCATCCATGATCCGAAGGACTGCGTCTACATTCGGTCCGGCGATTTCCGGCTGTACCGTTTTCTCCACCGCGGCTGTCTTTTTCATCTGCGTTCTCCCGTAACATGCGGCTTTTCCGGATGCTTCATGCTTTTAACGCATGCCCAGCGAAAATCGCAGCGCTGAGCAGGAGCCTAGGGCCGCGTTTCATGACCACTGACTCTCGAGTTCAACCGCTCTAGGAAACAGTATGTTGTTTTCGAGATGCATATGCTGATGTAAATCCGCCGCAAATGCGGGCAACGCTTGATAGAGTGCTTGATAACTGGCACAGCCATCCGGCGGTACGGCATAGTCCTTGGTTGTTTCGCGTATCTTTTCAAATGCCTGGCCCGCAGCCTCATGTTCCATAATCATTACCGCCACCGGATTCTGCACCGTTCCAAACATGGACTCCGGGGGACGGCGTTTGATCCGGGTCGCTTCTTCCATCCGGGCAATATAGGGAAAGAGCAATTCCTCTTCTTTCCTCATATGCTCTCGCAGTTCTTCAGAGAGTCCCGCGAAGATCATCTGCACGCGAGACAATTCCGGATGATTCTTGCCGTGCACGGCAACTACCTTCGCAAGCAGATCCTTGAGCCGGCTGATCTCTGCCTGCGTGAACGCGTGATGCTTATCCACAATGTACTGCGCGAGTTCGGCAAGCGGTTCGCCCCGCCAGTCTCTCTCCGGAGCAGCGGAATCGCATTTCTCAAGCGCAGCGGCCACTTCCTCTATCGAGCGGTTCGCGGCCTTGCAGGCTTCGGCAAGGGTCTGGCTTCCGCCACAACAATAGTCAATTCCGAATGTTTCGAAAATTCGCGCGGCCGCTGCCTTCTCCAGAACCACGTCACGCACTTGCCTTCCAGGCAGCGCCGGGACTGCGTTTGCACTTTCCGGAACGCGCGGCGAAGTTTGCATGGGAACCCCCTTAATGCTAATTACGGTACCGTAATACTACTTTTAGAGTCAAGCGAAATCGAATCGGCGCAGGCAGCCGGGCGGCCCGCCGGAGAAAGAACGGCAGCGCGATCTTTTGAGCGCGTTTGGCGAAGCGTCGGTGCGCAGTTCTTCCGCAGGCGCTATTCCTTGAATGATTCATCGTGAAACCGGCTCCCACTCCACAGCAGTTGCCGAAGGAGAGGGGAGACGCGGTAGCGATCTCCACCGTAATGAGTGCCGAGATGCGTCAGTACGCCGTTCACAGTCCCCATGCCTAATGTATCGGCCCAGAACAGCGGTCCTTGCGGATAATTGACTCCCTTTCGCATCGCCGTGTCCACATCCGCGACGGTGGCGACGCCCTGATTTACGGCGTCGGCTGCTTCGTTGGCCAGCATGGCCACCGTTCGCATCACAGCCATTCCGGGGGTGTCTTTCAAATAGGAGACTGAATATCCAGCAGCTTGCAAAAGTCCGACTACGGAAAGGTAGGCACGATCTTCACAGGTACTTGCCTTCGTGATCGCCATGCGCCGGGCCTTCGTGTAATCGAGGGCCAAATCGGCGAGCAGAATATTCCGGCGCCCGGTTTCATAGGCAATCTGTGTGGCGCTTCGCCCGTCAGTGATTGCGAGAAGAGCATCTTCCAGCTCGATCCAATTCTCGTGGCCGATTCGCGAAGATACTCGGGTGACCGCTATACCGGAATCCGCTAAGCGTCTTGCCAGCGCTTCCGCCAGAGTTCCCGCTGCGGGGATTGTCACACGCTCGGGCGCTGGCGCAAGCGGTTCGGTGTGCGGCTGCTGCGCGCCTGCCTGTTTGCCATATTCATAGAATCCGAGTCCGGTTTTCTTTCCGAGACGTCCAGCACGAACCATTTCCTGCTGAATGAGGGCAGGCCGGTACCTCGGATCGCCGAAGTAAGCATTGAACACCGACTGGCTCACGGCAAAACCGACGTCGATTCCAACCAGGTCCATCAATTCGAAGGGCCCCATTCGAAATCCACCAGATTCCCGCATCACTACGTCGATCGTGGCGGGACTCGCCGCTTGTTCGGTCAGCAGAAGCAATGCTTCCCCATAGTAGGGTCGCGCGACACGATTCACAATGAAACCCGGCGTCGATTTGGCATAAACGGGGGTCTTGCCCCAGGCTGCAGCCGTCGAATGAACAGTAGCCAACAGTTCGGGGTCCGTCGCCAGGCCGCCGATCACTTCCACCAATTCCATCAGCGGCACCGGATTAAAAAAGTGCATCCCCACCAGCCGTTGGGGCGCCTTCAGCACCGCCGCGATCGCCGTGATGGAAAGCGATGACGTATTCGTCGCCAGCACACAATTCACACGCACGATATTTTCGAGTGTCGCAAACAAATCGCGCTTGACCTCGAGATCCTCCACCACCGCTTCGATGACGATTGCCGACTCGCAGAGCTCTTCCAACCTCGATGCACCGTGCAATCGCGCCGACGCGTTCTCCGCTTCATCCGTGGAAATTTTCCCCTTTGAGGCAAGTTTCCGAAGGCTTTCCCGGATGCCTTGAATTGCTCTTGGCACAGCATCGCTTCGAGTGTCGTATAGCATCACGCTGTGTCCCGCGGTTGCCGCCACTTGCGCGATGCCCGCGCCCATGGTTCCGCCTCCAATGATTCCAACAAGGCTACTTCGAGGAAGCGCGCCGGGATTCATCATCGTCATTGGCTTACTTGCTCCTGAGTTCTGAAATTAGGCGCGCAATTGCCGCGAACACACCGTCAGCGAATGATCCGTTTCTGTCCAAACTCCTTCGATTCTGAACACATTCATCCTGAGTGGCAGTGACTGCCGTCACATCTTCTGCTTTTCTGTTTCGCTAGTGTGGTTGTTGCCTTCACGTTATGAGTTGAGCTTTGATCGCATGCTCATGCGCCATGAGCGCCTTGGCTAGTGCGCCGAGGACCTGACCTGAGGAGGGTGGAATGCCCGTGTATTCCGGTGTGGATTATTTGGACTTTGATTCCATGCTTAACGATGAAGAACTACTTGCGCGACAGACCGCACGGCAGTTCGTCGATGAACAGGTCATCCCCATTATCGAGAGGCACAATCGGGAATCCACTTTTCCAATCGAGTTGGTGCCGCAGATGGGTGAACTCGGATTTTTCGGTTCGAATTTGAAAGGCTATGGCTGCGCGGAAATGTCAAACGTCGCCTATGGCCTTGTGATGCAAGAGCTGGAGCGGGGCGACTCAGGGCTGCGCAGCTTCGTGTCGGTGCAGAGCGCGCTGGTCATGTATCCGATCCATACCTTCGGTGCGTCCGCGCAACGGGACAAATGGCTCCCCCGGTTACAAAGCGGCAAGACTGTAGGCTGCTTCGGCCTGACCGAACCGCAGTTCGGCTCGAACCCCGGCGGCATGCTGACGCGCGCTGTGCGCCACGGTGATCGCTACGTGCTCAACGGGGAAAAGATATGGATCACGAATGGTTCGATCTCCGACGTGAGCGTGGTGTGGGCCAAATGTGAAGACGACCGCGTGCGCGGGTTTCTCGTGGAAAAGGGCGCCAAGGGTTTCAAAACATTCGACGTGCATGGCAAATTGTCAATGCGCGCTTCCGTGACTTCCGGCCTCTCATTTAGCGATTGCGAAGTACCTGCGGAGAACGTACTGCCCGGTGTCGAAGGCCTGCGCGGGCCGCTTTCATGCCTCGACCAGGCGCGTTACGGCATCGGGTGCGGAGCGATCGGCGCGGCGATGGCTTGTTATGACACGGCGCTGCAGTACGCAAAAGCGCGCAAGCAGTTTTCAAACAAGCCCATCGCGGCGCACCAGCTCGTGCAAGACAAGCTGGCATGGATGATTACCGAAATCTCGAAAGCGCAGCTCCTGGCGCTCCACGTGGGAAGACTGAAAGACCAGGGGCGCGTACACCCCGCACATATCTCCATGCTGAAGATGAACAATGTATGGATGGCGATGGAGGTGGCGCGCAGGGCGCGCGATATTCTGGGCGCCAACGGCATCGTCGAAGACTATTGTGTCATGCGCCATATGAACAATCTCGAGTCGGTCTACACCTACGAAGGAACCCATGATATTCATCGTCTGATCATCGGTGAGCGCATCACGGGCATTCCTGCTTACGCCTGACGCTCGGAATAGCCGGGCGCCGCTTGAGTTGGCGAAGGGCTTGATGCGAGCCGGCAGACGATGGGCGGGGCGCCTTATTTCGCGCAACTGCTCGAATGCGGGACAGTCGTCACAGCCCCGGCGACACGAATACAACTGAATCCGTTTTAACAGCATTGCCTTCGTGATGATAGTCACAATTGTTTGTGATCTTGGTCACTGCGCCATCCGAGCGTCTCGCTTACGGTGATATTGTTCGAAAATAAAGGCAGGCCCGGCTCGCGGTGCGGGTAGACTTTTTCTGGGGTCAGTGTGCATGACAACGCAACCAAAATTGCCGATCGAATCTGAAAAAACGGCTCACATTCGTATAATTCTGAACCGTGAAGTGTTTGATGTTTCGTTCGCCCCGTACAAAACCCTCCTGGAAGTCCTTCGAGAGGATCTCGGCCACACCGGAACCAAGCACGGCTGCGAATTAGGAGAGTGCGGCGCCTGCGCGGTTCTCCTGGATGGCAAGGCAGTTCTTTCCTGCCTAGTGTTGGCGCTTGAGTGCGATGGAAGGGAAATCGAGACAGTAGAAGGCCTCGGATCGAATGGAAAGCTTCATCCGTTGCAGGAGGCATTTGCGGACCTGGGTGCAGCACAATGCGGATACTGCACGCCCGCGATCCTCATGACGGCGAAGTCGCTCTTGGACCGGAATCCCCATCCCAGCCGCGACGAGATTCGCGAAGCGCTTTCGGGAAATTTGTGCCGGTGTACAGGCTATCTCCAGATTTTTGACGCCGTCGAAGCGGCGGTACTGGAAATCGCGAAGCTGAATACTTCAGCCACGTAAGAATGTGATCGGAAGGCGCACGCACGTTTTAGAGTGGGGGAGCGAGACTTGCCGAATCCAAAAGACTCACCGAAAGTGCCCAGGCCGGAGAATCAGGGAGATGCCGATGGGCCGCGCGTCATCGGAGTCCCGCGACGGAGGGTTGACGCCCGAGCCAAGGTGACAGGCCAGACGACTTACGCGGACGATATTTCCTTTCGGCGTATGGCGTTTGGCAAGCTCCTGCGATCGCCGCATCCGCACGCACGCATTAAGAAGATTGACGCCTCGCGAGCGATCGCTCACCCCGGAGTGTATCTGGTCCTCACTGGAAAAGACGTCCCCACAAAGTATGGGATTCTCCCGGTGAGCAACGACGAGCAAGCCCTATGTCTGGACCATGTCCGGCACGTCGGGGATCCAGTGGCTGCCGTGATCGCGCGAGAGGAATTGACGGCCTTTGAAGCTCTCGACCTTATCGATGTCGAATATGAAATCCTTCCGACGATCTCCGATCCGGAGGAAGCCCTTGCAATGCCGGAGCCGCGGATTCACGACTACGGCGAAGAAGGAAATATTCACAAGCGCGTGGCATTCGAGTTTGGCGATGTGGACGCAGGCTTCGCTGAGGCGGATGAAATCTTCGAGGACATTTTCTTCTACCAGGGGAATAACCACCTGGCCATCGAGCAACATGCCGCGGTGGCCATCAAGGATCCCGAGGGAAAGTTGACGATCTGGTCCAGCACGCAGACGCCCCACTACCTGCACATTGCTCTGGCAAAGGTGCTGGAGATGCCGCGCGGGCAAATCCGGGTTATCGCCGCCCCGAACGGAGGAGGTTTTGGAGGAAAGAGCGATCCCTTTCACCACGAAATTGTAGCGGCCAAAGCAGCGCTCGTTCTCGACCGCCCGGTCAAATTCTGCCTGACGCGCGAAGAGGTGTTCTACTGCCACCGGGGCCGCCATCCCGTCTTGATGAAATTCAAGACTGGCGTGAAGAAGGACGGCACGATCACGGCCGTGCAGCTTCAAAATGTGATCGACGGCGGCGCGTACGGTTCCTACGGCGTGGCCAGCACCTTTTACGCCGGCGCGCTGCAGACAACGACATATCACGTTCCGAAATACCGTTACCAGGCTTGCCGCGTGTTCACCAATAAACCGCCTTGCGGACCCAAGCGCGGGCACGGCACCGTTCAGCCGCGGTTCGGCCAAGAAATCCAGCTCGACAAGATCGCCGAAAAGCTGAAGATGGACCCAGCTGATCTGCGGCTGCGCATCGTCGAATCGCCCAACGCGCTGACCGCGAATTTTCTCCAGCTGGGAACGGTGAAACTGGCGGACTGCATCCGCAGCGTGGTTCGCACGTCCAACTGGAAGGAAAAATTCCGCAAGCTTCCGGAAGGCCGCGGCGTCGGGCTGGCCTGCTCCTGCTTCCTGACCGGGGCGGGGCTTCCCATCTACTGGAACGCCATGCCGCACTCCGGCATTCAGCTCAAGCTCGATCGCGGAGGGGGCGTCACGGTCTTCTCGGGCACGAGCGAGATCGGACAAGGCTCGGATGATGTCCTGGCGTCCATCGTCGCCGAGGTTCTGGGAATCACGACCCTCGATATTCGCGTGTACTCTGGCGACACAGACCTCGGACCTGTGGACCTAGGGTCTTATTCGAGCCGCGTTACCCTGATGGCCGGAAACGCAGCCATCCAAGCCGCCGAAAGAGCCAAGGCCATGCTGGCGGAAGCAGTGGCCGAGAAACTTCAGGTGCCCAAAGAACGGCTCCGCTTCGCGGATAATCGTGTATTCGACATCGCAGCGCCGGAAAAGAGTGTCACCTTTCAAGAAGCCGTCTGCCTGGGGGAGACTCGGTTCGGCACGATTGGCGCCGTTGGTTCCTACACCCCCCCGATGTTCCCGGCCGCGCAGTACAAGGGCGGCGGCGTGGGAACCTCTCCAACCTATTCGTATTCGGCTGCGGTGGTCGAAGTCGAGGTGAACCCCACGACAGGATGGATCACCGTGCCGAAGATCTGGATCGCACATGACCTTGGCCGCCAATTGAACCCGACACTGGCGCGTGGCCAAGTGGAGGGCAGCGTGTACATGGGGCTCGGCGAAGCGCTGATGGAGGAACAGGAGTTTCGGCGTCTCCCGAAGAAACTCTCTCACGCACTGATGCACAAATTCCCGTCGATGCTTGAATACAAGAGCCCCACTTCGCTCGACATGCCCGAAATTGTCACCGAGTTCATGGAAGAGCCCGATCCGCGCGGTCCGTTCGGGGCGAAAGAAGTTGGGCAGGGCCCGCTTCTGCCGATCATGCCGGCCGTGGCGAATGCAGTCTACGATGCCGTGGGAGTGAGAATCGACGAGGTTCCTGTCACACCGGAAAAGATTTTCAAGGCGCTCGCAGAGAAAAAGGCGGGGCGCGAGCCGCGTTACGGGCCGGCGCACTTTCCGGAGGTTCATTGGCCGGAACCGCTGCGTGTGCCTCCGCCGTGGGAGGGCGGGGACGGGCATGCGATCAACGAACCTCCGCGACGCGCCAAACCGCATTCTGAAAAGGAAAAGGTGCTCACGCGATGATGCGGCTTCCCCTTTTCGATTTCCGCGTCCCCCGCACTCTGGAGGAGGCCGCTCGCATTCTAGACGGCGAAGGGACGAACGCAATGCTGCTGGCGGGCGGGACGGACCTGCTTCCCAACATGAAACGAAGACAACAAGTTCCCCGAACGCTGATTAGTCTCCGGCATGTCGAAGTCCTGAGCGGTGTTCAATTGGACCATTCGTCCTCGCGGATTGGACCATGTCTCACGCTTACCGAGATCGCGAATGACATTCGTTTTCGGAATGGATCCTCTGCCTTGTGGCAGGCCGCATCTCTGGTCGCTACGCCGCATATTCGAAATATGGCTACCCTCGGGGGAAACATCTGCCTGGATACACGCTGCGCTTACTACGACCAGAACTATGAATGGAGAAAAGCGATCAATTTCTGCATGAAGAAAGACGGGAAAACCTGCTGGGTCGCGCCGGGAAGCGATCGGTGCATGGCTGTTTCCTCGACCGACACCGCGCCGGCGCTCATTGCTTTGGGTGCAAGGGTGCGGTTGACCTCGCGTTCCGCTGAGCGCGAGGTCTCGCTAGCCGATCTCTATAACAACGACGGCATGAACTACATCACGCGCCGGCCGAATGAGATCCTCTCGGAGATACATCTGGATTCCTTGCACGGCTGGAAGAGCGCTTACTGGAAACTGCGGCGTCGCGGGTCGTTCGATTTTCCAGTGCTGTCCGTTGCAGCCGCTGCACGGATTTCGAGCGGCGGCGTTGTAGAGGAGGCCCGCATCGTCCTTGGCGCCGTCGCGTCTCGCCCGGTTGTCGCGGCAGAGGCAGCCAAGTCTCTGCTGGGCGGGCAACTCGATCAGCAGGCAATCGAACAGGCCGCGGCGCTCGCGGCACGGCTGGCAAAGCCTCTCGACAACACCGATTTCGATATGACTTGGCGCAAGAAGGTGACCGCTGCGTTCGTGACGTATGCGCTGCGGGAACTCCGCGGGGATGACATGCGCACCGAGCGCTTGCAGTTGACGCACACCGTCTGGAACGGCAATGGCGATTGACAAGGTCGGGGTAGTGGGTTGCGGCCTGATGGGTTCCGGCATCGCGCAGATCGTGGTGTAGGCGGTTTTCCCGTTGTGGGACAGGCGGAAATAAGGGCGTGGATTCTACGATTACGCCCATCCTCGGAATCCAAGGTCTCTCCTTTAGGGATCAGTTCGAACTCATGGCATAAGCTCCCCGCCCGCAATGACGACGCTTTGCCCTGTCTGTGACGCAGCATTTTCACCGCACAGCCAAACCACTGCGTCCGCCACCTCGGCCGGTTGAATAAGGCGTCCTTGCGGATTGCGCCCCACAAGACTGGCGATTGCTTCTTCGCGGCTGCGGCCCGTCTTGCTCATGATGTTGGCGATGGTCTGAGCAGTCATCTCGGTGTCGGTGTACCCCGGGCAAACCGCATTGACCGTCACCCCCGTGCGCGCTGTCTCAATGGCCAGGGCCCGCGTAAAGCCAATCATGCCGTGCTTGGCCGCGCAATACGCGGTGATATAGGCGTATCCGTTGACGCCAGCCGTGGAAGCGATGTTGATGATCCGGCCCCACTTGGATTCCAGCATGGCCGGCAGAACCGCTTGGGTGCAATAGATGGCGCCCATCAGGTCAATCTCCAGCACCTTCCGCCAGAATGCAGCGTCCGACTTGAGGAACGGCGCTGACACGGCAACACCGGCGTTATTGACTAGGATGGTCGGCGCACCGAGAACATCTCTGACAGCGGCTATCGCCTTTTGAACTGCCGCTTCATCGGCTACATCTGCCGACGCCGTAGTCACTTTGACTCCATGGTCCCTGGTGATGCGATTTGCCGTGGCCTGTAACACTTCGGCGTTCCGGCCAATGAGAGATAGGGAGGCGCCTAAACGTGCCAGTGCGTCGGCAATTGCCGCGCCGATCCCTCGGCCTCCGCCGGTGATTACCGCGTGATGGCGCGCATATGACGCCTGGGTGTTCAATTCCACGGAGCTGTCTCGTTTCAATTGATGTTCGGCTCGAAGCAGGTTTATTTCGGCGCGACCACTTTAGGAGGAAGGGACTGAGGATCCTTCCGTGCCTGCCGCCTCGATCACCTTGGAAGCGATGATGAGCTTCAGTACTTCGCTTGCACCCTCATAGATTCGCAAGGCTCGAATCTCGCGGTAAAGCCGCTCTACTGTAAACCCACGAACGACGCCTAGCCCGCCAAAAATCTGCACCGCTTCGTCAATCACCCGTTGAGCCGATTCGGTGGCAAACAGCTTGGCCATCGAGGCCTCGCGCGTCACGCGGCCGCCCAGCACGTCCTTCGTCCATGCGGATCGGTAGATGAGCAGGGCTGCGGCATCGATTAACACGGCCATGTCCGCGAGCTTCGCCTGGGTCAACTGGAAATCGGCCTGTACTCGGCCAAACATGCGCCGTTTGAGCGCACGCCCCGCCGCTTCGTCCAGCGCCCGCCGGGCAAATCCAAGCGCGGCCGCTCCGACCGTGGAGCGGAAAATGTCGAGCGTAGCCATCGCGATCTTGAAGCCTTCGCCCGGTTGTCCCAGCATGCACTCGGCGGGAACGCGGCAGTTGGTGAGACGCAATGTGCCCAAAGGATGAGGCGCGATGACCTCGATGCGCTCAGACGCATCTAGACCGGAACAATCCGCATCGACGACGAACGCCGACAGTCCCTTCGTTCCCGACCCCTCTCCGGTGCGGGCAAACACGACGTAGAAAGCGGCGAGACCAGCGTTGGAAATCCACGTTTTGACTCCGTCGAGGCGCCAGGAATTACCGTCGCGGGTGGCAGTGGTTGCGATGGCGCTGACGTCCGAGCCAGCGTCCGGCTCAGAAAGCGCGAAGGCGGCAAGCGCAGTGCCGGCGGCCACGCGCGGCAAGATGGAGCGCTTCTGGTCCTCGCGTCCATATAAGGTGATTGGCGCACTGCCCAGACCTTGCATGGCCAACGCGAAGTCGGCTAAGCCCGACGCCCGGCCCATGATCTCGCGAGCCAAGCATAAACTGCGCACGTCGAGGTTTTCGCGCGCGCCCCCGTAGGCGGTAGGAACACACACACGCAGCAACCGCGCACGGCCCATTTCCGCCACGATCCGGCGTACGCACGCATACACGGCATCGAGACTATCCTCGGAGCCCTGAAGCAGCGGCGGCAGAGCCTCCTGCGCCCACCGCTCCAGTTCGACGGCCAGACGGCGATGATCATCGTCGAAGAAAGGCCAGGCGAGGAAGCTTTTGTCCGCCATCAGTTCCCTTCGAAGACAGGTGTCTTCTTCGCTGCAAATGCAACGTAGGCGCGTTCGAAATCCTTGGTCTGCATGCAGATGGCCTGAGCCTGGGCCTCCGCTTCGATGCACTCGTCGAGTCCCTGGCTCCATTCCTGGTAGAGCATGGTCTTGGTCATGCCGTGGCCAAAGGTCGGACCATCGGCGAGAGCGTTGGCCATGGCCGTAGCTTCAACGAGAAGCTTCTCCGGTTCCACGACGCGGTTGTAAAATCCGAAGCGCTCCGCTTCGTCCCCGTTCATGGCGCGGCCAGTGTAGAGCAGATCCGCGGCACGCGAAAGTCCAATCAACCGCGGCAGCAGCGTACACGCTCCCATGTCGGCAGCCGCAAGGCCGACGCGCACGAACAGAAAGGCGACCTTACTCCTGGCGGTGCCGAATCGCAAATCTGAACCGCACGCAATCATGGCTCCGGCTCCGGCGCAAATGCCGTCAATGGCGGAGATGATGGGCTGCGGGCACGAACGCATGGCTTTGATCAGATCCCCCGTCATCCGGGTGAACGCCAGTAACTCAGGCATGTCCATTTTCACCAGCTTGCCGATAATTTCATGAACGTCGCCGCCAGAGCAGAAATTGCCGCCCGCGCCGGTGAACACCACTGCCTTGATATCCGTCGCGTAGACCAATTCGCGGAACAAATCGCGCAGTTCTCCGTAAGACTCGAAGGTAATTGGATTCTTGCGCTCGGGGCGGTTTAGCGTGATGGTGGCTACCTTGCCGGAGACGGTCCAGCCGAAATGGGCGGCTTTGTAGTTTGCCATCTGAACTTGCTTCATGTGTTGTTGCTCCTTGTTTTTGTATAGGAGATTTAGCCAACCATCGTCAGGCCACCGTTGACGCTCAAGACCTGACCCGTAATGTAGTCGGACCGAGAGCTTGCGAAGAATAGAATCGCATCGGCAACTTCTTGAGGCTTGCCGAACCGCCGGAATGGAATGGCCCGCTTGAAGGCCTCCAAATGCTTTTCCGGTACGGCGAACAGGAGGGGTGTTTCGGTGGGACCGGGGCACACGCAGTTGACATTGATGTTGTAGCGCGCCACTTCGCGGGCCAGGGACTTCGTGAAAGCGATCAGGCCGCCTTTGGCGCCGGCATAGACAGTTTCTCCGGAACTGCCGACCCGTCCGGCATCACTGCTCACGTTCACAATCTTGCCGCTGTTACGCTCCGTCATCTTGGGTAAAAGAGCCCTGATCAATTTCATCGGACCGAAGAGATTGAGCATCACGATCTTGTTCCAAACATCCAGCGGCATTTCCAAGAATGGCTTGATCTGACTCCACCCGGCGCAGTTTACAACGATGTCGACCCCGCCCATCTTGCCCTGAATCGTATCGGCAAATGCGGCGATGGAAGCGTCATCGGTAATGTCCAGGTGAAGGTACTCAGCCTTGTAGCCTTGCTTCTGAAAAGCGGTAGCAGCGGCCTCTCCCTTGTCCCTTGCGATATCCGCTACAATTACCCGTGCTCCGGCCGCGGCCAGAGTTTCCGCGGTCGCCAAGCCGATGCCGGAAGCGGCACCTGTAACAACAGCAGTCTTGCCATCGAGTTTCATGACCTCTCCCCGAAAATGGAACGCAAATAAACCTGCTAGACTTTGACGGCCTGGCGCTTCTTGGCACTTCTCTCAAGGAATTCAGCAACCCTGCGCCGGGTTTCGGGATGCTGGTAGAGCTTCCGCGTAGCGGCAAGTTCCTCGGCATAGCCGTCGCGGTGCGGATCGCCAGCGGCGGCCAGGCACCTCTTGCTGGCGGCGAGTGCGGCCCTGGGCGCCTGGGCAAAGCGCGCCGCAAGTTCCCCGGTCCACTGAGCCAACTGTGAGAATGGCTGAGTCCATTGAACGACTCCGAGCCGCTCCGCTAAGGCGCCATCAATTACTTCACCGCCGAGTATAAGGCGATTCGCGATGCCGCGACCGCAGAGCCGGGTGAGCCGTTGAGTGCCGCCGGCGCCGGGCAAAAGGCCCAGGCCCACCTCCGGCATACCCAGTTTCGCTTCGGCCGCAGCGACGCGGATATCGCAAGCCAGCGCCAGTTCCAGGCCGCCACCCATGGCCGCGCCGCCTATCTCGGCGAGCGTGAGCAGAGGCGCTGCTTCGATCCGCGCGAACAGGCGCTGCATGCGCCGTACCAAGTCCAGCATGACATCCGGGCCTTCGAACGTGCCAAAACAAGACTGCATCAAGGCGAGGTCGGCTCCCGCACAGAACGCCGGCTGGTCGCTGCGGAGGTGCAGCACCACCACCTCCCGGTCGTCGATTACCTGATCGAGTAGCTCGTCGAGGCGTTCGATCAATTCATCATTGAGCGCGTTGACCGGACGACGAGACATCGTGGCCGTGACGACCCCGCCGACCCGCTCAATCGAAACCAGGGCCTCCCGCTTGTGAGACGGCCGATCTTCATCGGCAACGGCAACACGCAGTTTGTACCGCTGGATCTTCCCCGTAGCCGTCTTCGGCAGCTTGTCAACGAGGTGGATCCGCCCCGGCAATTTGAAACGGGGAAGATTGCCCTCGCAGAAGTGCCGGAGCTCTTCTGCGATCTGCGGACCGAGAGCCGCGGCATCTTTCAGCACCACCCAAGCATCGGGCCGGATAAGACCGTGCTCATCCTTCCGGCCGATAACCGCCGCCTCGAGTACCTGGGGATGCTGGGTGAGGACCGATTCAATTTCGTACGGCGAAACCCATCTGCCACTGACCTTGAACACATCATCGCTTCGCCCGCAGTAGGTGTAGTAGCCGTGTGCGTCCCGGCGAAAGGTATCGCCCGTATCGTACCAGCCGTCGACGATTGTCTTCGCCGTCTTTTCTGGATCGTTCCAGTAACGCCTGATCACCGACTGTCCCTTTACCAGCAGGCGGCCGGGCACATCATCGGGAACATCGTTCTCCGCGTCGTCAACCAGCCTGACCCGATAACCGGGTATCGGCTTGCCCGTTACGCCCGGCCGAATGTCGTCAACGCGGTTCGAGATGTAGATGTGGCCCACTTCCGTCGAACCAATGCCCTCCATGATCGGCACCCCGGTCGTTGCAAGCCACTCGCGATGCAATTCCGGGGGTAAGGCTTCGGCAGCGGAGATGCATCGGCGAAGCCGGGAAACATCTTTCCGATTCAGCAGTCCCGAAGCCAGGAATTGCGCGTAGAAGGTCGGCACAGCACCGAAAATGGTGGGCTGGCAGGCGCGAAACAGCTCGATCACACTCTGCGGACTCGGGCGCCGGTCATCCAGGATCGCAGTCGCACCGACATACAACGGGCCGATCATGCCAACATTCATGCCGAATGAGAAGCAGAGCCGTGCCACACTGAAAAAGGCATCGTCCTCGGTCGCGCCGAGAGTTTCAACCGTATAGAATTGGCTGATGACGGCGAGATCGCCGTGCGCGTGGATTACCCCTTTCGGCAGGCCAGTGGTGCCCGAAGAATAAAGGCAAAAGCAATCGTCCTCGGCTCTCGCAAAAGCCGCGTCAAGATGAGGAGAAGCATTGCGCGACAAATCGGTGAGTGATTCTCTACCGCCGTCCGTGGGCAGCACTACTTTTGGCCGCGGGGAACACGCTGCGACAGCAGCGTCGATCGTCGTTGCGAACTCCCGTGAATAAAACAGCGCGGAACATTCCGAATGCTGGATAATGAATTCGAAATCGCTGGCGGACGCCAAGCCGTTCAGCGGAACGGGTATTGCGCCAATCTTGACGGCCCCCCAGAACAAGAAAAAGAATTCTGGACAATCCTTGACCACCATCAGGATGCGATCACCTGGTCGAATGCCAAAATTCTTAAGAGTGTTGCCGAATCGGTTGACGTTGTCGAGCAGATCAGCATAGGTCACTTCCCGGCTGGGGGTCCAGATCGCCACTTTGTTGCCGCGCCCTTCGGCGACGTGACGGTCGATTAGATACTCAGCGATATTGAATGGTTCGGGAAAGCGCAGCCGCGGCACGCCCTCGTCATCTATTTCCACCCTCACACCCATGCTCGGGCTCCCAGACAGCTTGACGCTATTTAGGCTATCGGCGCATCGGCTAAAAAGCTGTGACTCACGTCACGCCGGACCGTGACATGAGTCACCACCATAAAGAAGAAATAGTCCAATTTGTGTTGCAAATAGCTGGCAGCTGGCGATTCGGTGTGGCGATGCTAGTGCAAATTGAAAGTTTCCACATTTGAAGAGCGGCGGGATTCGGCGGACCCCTCAATGCTTTTGATCCAACGCTCCATTATTTCCCGCTCTAGAATGCGCCCGCGGCATCTTCGAAGAAGGCCTTGCGAAGTCCTTAACCGAGCCTGACATCATGTTATCGGTGAAATTCACGGTGCCTAACGTGGCCAACGCGAAAGTCTGCCGACGCAGTTTCCGTGATTGCGCAGCGGCGGCGTGTGGGGCAATCAACTGGGAGAGACGCAAAGCGCAGGCCAGCAGCCCCCGCGCCGACAATCACGACATCCGCAGCCGGTCCGTAATAAAACTGTTGAAGCGGCTTATCACCAGAGCGATATGGAAGCCCGCCGCAGTCGCCGCCGCTCGAATTTGTTTCGTGTGATTGAGTTGGGTCCTGTGGATGAATTTTGGCCTGATCCGCTCGCACTACTTCCCGCGAAACTGAGCTGGACGCTTTTCCAGGAACGCGCGCGTGCCTTCCCGCATATCTTCAGTGGCGACGCACAAAGCAAAGAGTGTCGTTTCAAGATACTGGCCTTCTTCCTGCGGCATTTCCGCTCCACGCTCGATGGCCTCGATCGTGAACTTCACCGCAAGCGGCGCATTCGCGATGATTTTCTTCGCCAGGGCCTCCGCGGCGGGCAATAGCTCTATTGGTTCGTAGACATGGTTGACCAGACCGATGCGCAGTGCCTCGTCTGCCGAAATAATTTCTCCCGTCAGGCAAAGTTCGTGCGCCACTCCTTTGCCGCACAGTCGCGTCAGCCGTTGCGAACCGCCGTAGCCGGTGATGATTCCGAGCTTCACTTCCGGCTGCCCGAGCTTAGCAGTCTTGCTTGCCAGACGGATCGAACATGCCAGTGCCACTTCGCAGCCGCCGCCCAGCGCGAATCCATTGATTGCCGCGATGGACGGCTTTCCCAGTGTTTCCAACCGATGCAATACGCTCTGGCCAAACGACGATTTTTCTTTTGCGCTGATCGGCGTTTGCACGGCAAGTTCTCCGATATCCGCCCCGGCGACAAATGATTTTTCGCCCGCGCCGGTCAGGATCAGGGCGCGCACTTCGTCGTCCTCCCGGACAGCGGTGAGAACGCCATTCAGTTCTTCCATGGTTTTCCGGTTCAGCGCGTTCATGACCTTCGGCCGGTTGAACGTGATGAAGCCAATTCGTTCCCGCTTCTCATAGAGCAGGTTTTCGTAGGACATCCGCTTGCTTCTCCCTCACCGGTGAGTAGTCCCTATCCGGAATTTCCTTTTTGGCTTCGAAAACAGCGCCATAGTATACCCGTCTCGCTTGTTCGCGATACCGTAATGCGATTTTCATCGGGAGCACTCCCGACTGTATGGCATCGGCACCAGCGCCGCGCAAAATTGCCCCATTTGTGGCCTGCTTTTGCAACACCTCTCCTTACCCCAACCCGCTGTGCGCGGATTGGCTGGGGCAATGTGCAAGACTGTCGGCGATCTGAAGTAGATGCGGGAGCATAGCCCAGGAGAAATCGAATAGCGCAGATGAGACGCATTTTCGCCGCCGCGGCTACGGCGCAGCCGTGCGACTCATAGAGTGAGAGAGAATTTACTCTGGAGGAAAGCTGGTATGCCGATGAACAAATACAAGTCGGAGTAATTCGTGACGCTGCTGCAGCAGGTCGAAGTGGAAATCGCCAACGGGAAGACCACTCCACAAGCCTGCAAGGAAGCCGAGATCACCGCACAGACTTATTACCGCTGGCGGGAGGAATTCAGCGGGTTAAAACTCGACCCAACTCTCCAGCGATAAAATTCCAACAATCGAGTCGGGTCTGCCATCCTTCTCGCTAACGCCAAGAAGCAAGAGACCAGCAAACGTGTTGGCAAATGCCGCCACGGTTTGCAGGGCACTTACTTCATTCCACTCAAGGCCATTGTCATGAGTCCAGAATAAGTGTTGTCCCTTTAAAGCCCACCCGACACCTCGGCGCAGCCATCAAGAAATACTTGCCCGGTAGAACTGACGGCTATCTATTCCACACCGATTCCAGCAATCCGTGGGACGCGAGTGACGTACTTCGGCGGAAACCGAACACACTACTTGAACGCCTCGAAATTCCGAAAATTGACCCGAAGCTCCTTGCGAAGATTGCCGGCAAGGACGGAACCATCGACAAAACAACGCGAATGCGACGGCAATGAATTCCCTAGCAATTCCGCAACAGATTCGCAAACAATGCCTCGGGCACCGTGGGGATAGCGTAACCGAAAATTACACACACACTTCTGGACTCCGAAAGGCTCAAAGAATCCACGGTCGTGCGGTCCTACATTGGCAATTGCAACTGTCCTTGCGGCGGCACGTCTGGGTGATGCTCGAAAAAATCAATGAAGCCGATCAGATCCTGGTTGAACTGGTCGGGATATTCCCGATACATAAAATGGCCGCCGTTGTTCTGGACGATCATCCGCACCCTGGTGTTCTTTGCGGCAATGATGTCAAACAGCCCCAATTCTCCGGACAGTTTCGCCGTGGCATCGCTCGCCGCCCAATCGAGCACATCGTTTTTCCCGGCATATAGCAACACCGGTACTTGGAGGACGCCTTCTTTTCTCACCTTATCCCAAAGCATCTCCCTCCAAGCGGGGAACTCTTTGCGCTCGGCTTGGCCCGCGCCCGCGTTGATCTTTTCGCGTGCTTCTTTCGACTTGGGCAGTTTCGCCATGTACTCGTCTGCCGCCCAATACTGGTCATCGAAAGTGGTGGGCAGCCAGGCGAGTTCGACCACCCGGCACTTCAAGCCCTGATACTGCGTCTGGTCAGGACACTCTTTCAGCTCTGCCTCGAGTTTGGTCGGGCCTCCGTCCGGGGCCGCACTCGGCGCTTCTGGCCCATGAGCGACGATTGTTAGTGTCCGGACAATTTCCGGATGCAGGATAGCAAGGAAGAAAACGATCCCGCCACCGGCGGAATGACCGACCAGGTGAACTCGCCCCAAATTCAGCGTCTGTATGAACTGATAAATGTGTTCCACCTGTCCCTGCGTGCTGTAATCCTTATCCTCGAGCGGATTGGCCGTCATGCCGGAACCGAGCCGGTCCACGGCGAAGATGTGGAAGTGTTTTGCGAGACCTGGAATGTTCCTGGACCAGACATTCGCCGTGGAAGATCCCGCCGTGGACCCTCCGTGGACGAGCACCATCGGCTCGCCCTGACCCATTTCGTAGTACCGCGTTCTCACGCCCTTGACGTCCACAAACTTGGACGTGAGCCCTTGAATGGATGCTGGATCATTTGCCGCAGAGGCCGGTACCTGGCCGCCAAGAATCACGAACAACGCTCCCAC
This sequence comes from uncultured Acidobacteriota bacterium, assembly GCA_963833595.1. Lineage (GTDB taxonomy): Bacteria > Acidobacteriota > Terriglobia > Acidiferrales > UBA7541 > Palsa-360. The sequence goes on from CAWHYM010000017.1 coordinate 134,221, forward strand.
CGCAAACGCCACGAAGCGTGAACGACCGTTCAAACGCAAACGGCCGCCCCTCGCCGAGCCTTCACACCTTCCCGGTCCAAATAACGACATGATTATCCCTCCTTGGCCAGAAGTTCCGTCACGCGCATTCCGGCGCGCGTAAGTGCATGCCCCGTTTTTTTCGAAGACCGCCCGATCGGAGATCCTGCAGCGATTTATTGTGGCCTGCCTCTCGATCCATTCCGGTGGCACGCACAAAGTCATGGTGAGTGTCAGTATGTGGGGCTCGCGATGCAGTGACCCAAGACACAAAACAGTGTGACCCAGGGCACTGCGCGTGCAACCCGTGCGAGCGTAAGAATGCGCCCAGTATTTGGGGATAGTCCCAGTTCGACGGTGCAGGACAGACAAAATCACATGCGAGTACCGTAGCCCTCGCCCCGGCCTTAGGCCACAGTTTCTCTGTCAGATGTGAAGTCGGGGTTGAGAGCGAATCAATTGCTGATAGACGCGGCTCTCAGGATAACGCCTTTCCAAGAAGGCATCGATGTTTATGGAACCTCGATTCGTGCTGTCTTCCCGCGTCGAAAATCTTTTCTAGGGGGGTGGTTGCGGTGAAAAACAGTGCGGGTGTGACGATTGAATTGAGAAAAGCAAGCCGGTTGCTTATCCTTATTTTTGCCTCGTTGTTGCTTTGCATTCCGTTGTTCTCGCAAGGCAACGCTGGCACTTTGGTCGGAACCATTACGGACCAAAGCGGCGGCGTAATCGCGGGTGCCACCGTAACCATCGTGGACGTGCAACGTGGCATCTCACGGCCATTGACGGCGGATGATGCAGGAGCCTACCACGCTCCCAACCTGCTGCCCGGTACGTACACGGTCCGCGCCGAGGCCAAAGGCTTCAAGTCTGTTGAGCGCCAAAACATTCTGTTGCAGGTCGGAAGTGAAATTCGTGTTGACCTTACGCTTCAGCCTGGCGAGCAAACGCAGACGATCACGGTGACGGAACAAGCCCCGCTGGTGGAAACCACCAACGCCACCTTGGGCGGAGCGCTGAGTAACGAGACGATCAATGAATTGCCCTTGAACGGCCGTAACTACCAAAACCTGCTCAGTCTGCGCCCCGGTGTCACGATTTACCCGGGTGGTGGAGGGTGGACCCAGAGCACCAACGGCATTCGTCCCGAGGACAATGTCTATCTGGTGGATGGTGTGAACGACAACGAACCGTTTTCCGGCATGAGTGTGCTGAATGGGGCGCCGATCGCGGGGGATGCTTCGACAAACGTACCCATCGACGCGATCCAGGAGTTCACTACTCAGCAAAATCCGAAAGCGGAATACGGTTGGAAGCCTGGAGCGATCGTCAATGTCGGGTTGAAGTCCGGAACGAACGCACTGCATGGCACGGCCTATGCTTTTGGCCGCGATGGCGCCTGGGATGCCCGCGATTATTTCAATACGGCGCCGTCCCCAAAGACTCCCGTGGGCCTCGAGCAATTCGGCGCTACCGGTGGCGGAGCCGTCAAGAAGGATAAACTCTTCTACTTCGTGGGCTATGAAGGGCAGCGATATAACGTGGGCAGTACCTATGTGGACGCGAGCCCGAGCTTTGTCTCAGGAGCGGGACCCGGGTACAGCATGGTGGATGCCCTCAACGCTCTGGTAACTGCCGGGACTCCGGTCAGCCAGCTCAGCATGAACCTGGCGGGTTGCCCGACGCCCTTGCCCGCGGCGGGTTCGGGCCAATGGGCCACATACAAGTGCACAGGCCAGGATCTGGCCGGCAGCACTCATGCGCAAATGTTCCCAAGTAATCTGAGCACAGCGCCGGGCGCTCTCGGAGCCCAAGTTGTTCCGGGTCTGGTGAGCAACAACACTCAAAACAACGGCTTGGCCAAGATCGACTACCACATCAACGACCATCACGCCTTGAACGGCATGTACTTTTTCGGCCAGAACGATGGAACGTGGAATGACGCGGGCAACGAACTGCAACCGCAATGGGAAGCGGTTATTCACACGCGGGCTCAAGTCGCCTCTGGAAGCTGGGTGTGGACCCCGAGTTCCACATGGGTGAATGAAGCCCGGGTGGGCTTTGACCACCTATTCCAGCCCACAAGCTCGGCGGACAGCAGTGTTAATCCAGCGTCCGGGTACGGCATCAACACAGGCATTACGAATCCCTTCTATTTTGGGATGCCGATGATCCGCATCGCTTCCTTGGGCTTCGGCAGTTTCCTGTTGGGCGAGAACCTTCTCAAGCAACAGGGGCCTGACGATGTCTTCCAGGTATTGGACCACGTCTCGTATTTGCACGGCAATCACAGCTTCAAATTCGGAGGCGAGATTATTTACAATAAAGGCACCGATGCCGGTTTCGCCACGGCCCGAGGCCGCATCGACTTTTCCTCCGTGGAAAACTTCTTCGCGGGCAACGTGAAAAAGGGACAATTGCTCAGCGGAGATCCCCTGCGCACCATATCCAATCAAGGGTATGCGGCCTTCATTCAGGATGACTGGCGCATCAAGCCCAGATTGATGATCAACCTCGGCCTGCGCTATGAGTTGACCACGGTACTCAACGAAGCGAACGACCAGTTGGGCAACTTCCTTCCCAGCGTGGGTTTGGTGCAGGTCGGCCAACAGATTCCCTCTCTCTACAACGGCGATCACAACAATTTCGCGCCTCGCGTGGGCCTCGCGTGGGACGTCAAGGGGGATGGCAAGACCGTGGTCCGCGCAGGAGCCAGTGTCATGTACGAAGCGATCAGCTTCAACGTGTTCACGGCGCAAAGCAATACGTTGGGTCTCGGCTCCGTTCCCACGGGAGCGGTTCTGATGAACGGGGCCGTCCCGAGTCCCGGTAATATCGCGGTGAACACCGTGGTCACTCCCGGCTCAGGGCTCAATTGGAACGGTTCGTCCGTTGGCGGAGCATCAATCTTCCCGACGGGACAGGTCTCCTGCAATGCCGCTGCGCCGTGCAGCACTCTGGCCGTGAATCCCGGCCTGCGCACGCCCTATGTCACCACTTGGACCTTGGGTATCCAGCGCGCCATTACCAATGATCTTTCCTTGGACGCAGCCTATGTCGGAAATCATGGCACGGGGCTGCTTGGGTTTACCGACCTTAACCAGCCAACCACGTCCGGCGGGCCCGTGCCCTTTGCCACACAGTACCCCTATCTGGCCAATATCAACCAACTATCCAATCTTTACATATCCAACTACAACGGCTTGCAGGTGACTCTGACGCAGCGTGCTTCGCATGGCCTGTCCTACGTCCTTGGTTACACGTATTCGCATGGCTTGGACGATAATTCCCATAACTGGGGAGGTGGCATGCCGCTGAACAGCTACGATATCCCGCTGCAGTACGCGAGCAGCGACTTCGACATCCGGCATCGCTTGACACTATCGACGACGTACGATATCCCCGGAAAAAAGTCACCACTGCAGCTGTTGCAGGGCTGGGAGATCAACTCCGTCGTCACTATACAGTCCGGGCAACCATGGGGTCCGATGGATTTTAGCAACGACTTCAGCGGAACCGGAGAAGTCAATAACCCCATGACCAATGGCGAGTGGTGGAACTTCTACGGCAACCCCGCCGACTTTAAATCCAATCAAAACCCGATCCCATATTACGGCTCAAACTTCCCGTCTACGTGTTTGACTCATTCTAATCTGACGGACCTCCAGTCGTACGGCTGCTACATGGTGGGCAGCTCCGTGCTGACGCCTCCGGCCGCCGGGACTTATGGTAACTCCGGCCGGAATCCTTTCCGCGACAGTGGCTTCCGGAACTGGGATTTGTCGGTGATCAAGAGCATTAAATTCCAGGAGCGGGTCACCGCGCAGTTCCGAGCGGAGTTCTTCAACGTTCTCAACCATCCCGAGTTTGCCAATCCATATGGGTCAAGCAATGGCTTTCTAAACAACGATCCTTCAGCCCCTGGAAATTTCGGGTGCGGCTGTGCCACGCCGGATACAGCGGCTTCCAACCCCGTTCTCGGGTCAGGAGCCAACCGCGCGATCCAGTTGGGTCTGAAGCTCATCTTCTAGTCCATGCGGAAGGACCAAAAGGGGAGAACGAAGGGGCCGGACGCAAGTTCGGTTCCTCCGCGGTGTGAGGAGCGCCACAAGCAAGAACCCTTCGTCGATATGCTAGTCGCTGCAAGTTGTCGTCCGGCAATTTGGGGAGGTCTCCGATGAAACGCTGGATTGCAATCCTGGTCGTCGGGTCGCTCGCTCTTCTTGGCGTGCTGTTTCTGGCTCCTCGATTCACCCCTCCCGCCTGGGCGCAACTACCGGGTGGGGCGGCGCCAGCCGAATCGATCTCGACTCATGGCTACGTGATCGCCAGCCAGCCCGTCAAAGGGTCGTCCATCCCGGCGGATCTGACCTTTGTGCTGACGCGGGACGATATCTACGTGCCCATCGCCATCCGTAAACCAAAAGGCAACGGCCCGTTCCCTGCCATCACCATGGCCTCCGGCGAGGGCCGCGGAGGAATGAAACAGGTCGAGCAGCTCACGGAGCGCCTGGCGCAGATGCAGGACCACATGATCGCGCGCGGCTACGTGTGCGTCACGATCAATTACCGCAATGAGATTCCATATGAATATGAGCATGCCAAGCCGCCGCAGAATCTTCCTGACAGCATCAGCGGAGAGAGGCGCATGTTGAAGTCCGGCCCAACGCTGGATCACGAGGACCTGATCGCCGTCGTCCGCTATCTCCAGACCGTGCCGTACATCGACAAGGACGCGATTGGGTCGATGGGCGTCAGTCACAGCGGCGAAATGATCATGAAGGCGGCCGCCGAGTATTCATGGGGTGCAGGCGTCGCTATCGAACCCGCCGATCACGAGTTTCTGACCGTGGACACGGGCCCAACGGCGCCGCGGGAAGGGACAGAGATCCAGTTCAATGACGTTGAGGTGGTCCGCAAGAGGGCGAACAAGGCCGAGGCGATGGAACGCATCGGGCGGATCAACATGCCGATCCTGATCTTCGGCCGGGTGCACGATCACCAGAATGGGGTCTTCAAGCTGACGTACGAATGGATGGAGGAAGCGGGTAAGGACGTTACGTGGCAGGAGTTCGATCATCCCGTGCACGGGTACGTGTTCATCTACCCTCAGCAGGACGGCTCCTATAAGCCCGATGAGATTCAGCAAAAGTCATGGGACATCTTCATGGGGTACTTCGACCAGCACCTGAAGCATCCGCAACACCAGCACCTGACGGCGGAGTCGACGACCCGCGGCACGCCTGCCGGGGGCAACTGAGCAAAGCAGTTCCCGCTGGCGGGGAAAATGCGGCACAAGAATTCGCGATCCATCTAGGCTTGAAGTTGAACTTCTGAGGCCGTGGCAAAATTAGACGAGTTGCAAAAAATCCGGAGTGAGGCAGAAGTAGAACTACCCAAAACCGAAAATGGGGAGGAACCGAGATGAAAGAGAATCGCAATGTGTCTAGCCGCCGTCAATTCTTGAAGCATGCCGCGACGGGAGCGGGATTGGCGGTGGCGTCCGCTGCTCTGCCGGCGCTAGCCGATCATCATCCCCACCCCACTCCGAACAGCCTTACCTATCTCGATCGCAGGATGTACATCCAAAACATGGAGATTCTCGCCCACATCGAGCCGGGTGCGCGCCGCGGCGGCAAACTGCAAATGATGGCTATCGGGAACCGGCGATACCTGATTCAGCAGGGTGACATTATCGATGTCAGCGACCTGCATAAGCCGGGCATGTACAACCGGAAGTGTTTCGAAGGCGGCCAGGTTCAGGCGGCCTACAACAAGGAATTAAAGAAGTGGATTCTGATGACCGGGGCGCAGGCGCCGATCACCGATTCCACTCCCGCAGCGCCGATGGGAAAGTACGACGACCCAAAACTGGCTGACAAGTGGCGAAACTTCAAAGGGCTCCGCGGCGTGCGGTTTTATGACATCAGCGATCCGTCGAAAGTAGTCAAGCTGTCGGAATTCAACACCGGAGCGACTGGCTCCGGTACGCACCGAAATTATTACGACGGTGGCAAATACGCGTTTCTGGATACAGCTCCGGATGACACCTTCATCCATCAGCCTTCCTACTTCCGGCCGTTGGTCAACGGCAACATGATTATTGATTGCTCCGATCCATCCAGCGCCAAGCAAGTTTCGTTCTGGTGGGTGCCGGGTTCGCGCAAGGGCGAGGAAGCCGAGTATGAGAAGTGGATGTGGTCGAAGCTGGTTCCTCCCAAGGTTGTGGGCGATCAGACGCCCTTTGCCGGTTTGCACGGTCCCGTGTATGTCCCTAAGAAGCTGGAAGACGGGGGCAACCGCGGATACGGAGCGTTCGGATGCAACGGGTTCATTATTCTCGACCTTTCCGACCCAACTCATCAAAAGGAAATCGGCCGGTTCGAACCTCCGCCGCAGTACGCGGGCATGGGCATAGCTTTCCACACAATTTATTGCGGCGTCATGGACCGCGGATTTGTGATCACCAACGGCGAGACTACGAACTCGGACTGCAATCAGATCTTCCTGCCGAACTGGGTTGTGGACATTCGCGATGAACAGCATCCTGTTCCCGTTGCGCAATTCCCGCGGCCCGTGCCCCCGCCGAATGCCCCTTACGCCGACTTTTGCTTCAAGCGCGGGCGTTTCGGCACGCACAATCCTCCGCACCTGAAGGCCCCCGGAAAGCCGCGCCAGGACTTCATGGCCCACGCGTATTTCATTGCAGGACTGAGGTGTTACGACATCGGAAATCTCTACAAACCCGAAGAGGTTGCGTACTTCATCCCTCCGCAGGGCGGCGATTTCAGCGACTGGGGCAGTTGGAACCGGACCGTGGACAACGTCTTTGTCGAGTGGGACCGCAACATCATTTATGCGGCCGCCGACACCGGTATCTACGCGCTGAGTTGTCCGAACCTCGGAAAACCAATCCTTGACCCGATGCCCGTAAAGGAGTGGTCGTTGCCGAAGCTAAACGAAGGGGCAGTTTAAACCTGTACGACCAGACGCTTAACATGGCTTCGGCGAATGGGACGAACGCACAGCATTTCCGGAATGGTTGACGATGTCGACGGGTTCCAGAGCACGATTTGGCGAGGGCGAGTCTTGCCGCGTTTCCGACGGCGGCCTGATCGTAATGTGTGAATTTGATGAGCGACTTGGGTTCGGAGAATTGATCGAACAAAATTTTGCGAGAAGCGCCAATGGCCCATCGCGTGGCCAGTGGAAGCTCCTCACGCTGCAAACGTGACTGAAGATTGCATTTGGCGGCGGTCAGGCATACGTTATCGGTTGGCCCGGAGGTCAATAATGAAAATTTCGTTTTCCTTACTATCGCTCTTTCTAGCCGTTGTTTTCACATTCCCAGGTGCCGCCCCGGCCCAGGAGACTCCGCGCGAACGAACTCTCGACGAAATCAAGACAGAATCGATCGAGCGCGCGCAGAAGGGAACCTATCCCCTCATCGGCCTCGATCCTGCGGATGTGCAGGAAGCATTCACCTCCGTCAAGACCAAAGATCCCGATGAATGGGCGGCGGGATTTATCAAAGTAGGCGACAAATATATGGCGCAGGCCAAGTCGCTGGAGAAAACAGATCCCGCGAAGGCCAATACGCTTTATCTCAGAGCGTGGCGCCTCTATTATTTCGGCAATTGGCCCGTGCCCGTTTCTTCCGGAAAACAGCATGCCTACGATCTGGCGCTTCAGGCGTTTGCGGCGCATGGGCGGTTGCTGGATCCGCCGCTGCAAATGGTGAAGATCCCGTTTGAGGGGTCCGAGATTCACGGCTATATGCGCATGCCGAAGAACGCCGCCGGCCCAATCCCCATGGTGATCGCCATCAATGGGGCGGATAGTCGCAAGGAAAATATGTCGGACAGCTTCGACGCGGCGATTGCGTGGGGAATCGGTTACGTCGCCGTGGATACTCCGGGAACCGGGCAATCGCCGATCAGGGAAACTCCGACGGCAGATCGCATGTATTCGCGTGTGATCGATTGGCTGATGAGCCAGCCGCAAGTGGACAAGAGTCGAATCGCCGTGGAGGGGCAGAGCTATGGCGCCTACTGGGCGACAAAACTGGCGATTGTCGAACGGGATCGCCTGAAAGCCGTTGTGGCGCAGTCTCCTGGCGTGGATTTTAATTACCGCCGCAAGATCGATAGAGAGGCGATGCTGAATAATCGTGAGTACCTGTTCGGCTTGGACCAGGTCTCCATGTTCCTTTACGGAGTCAAGTCGTTGGACGAAGTGGAGGAAATTGCGCCGAAGATGTCTCTGGTGAATCAGGGTTTGATCGGGAAACCCACCACTCCGATGCTGATTATTGCCGGAGTGAAAGACACTCTGGTTCCAATGTCTGACATTTATCTGATACTCGATAACGGCGACATTCCGAAAGATGCATGGATCAATCCACAGGGCGGCCACTTAGGGAGGCAGGCGGGAGTCTGGCCGGACCCAGTGATTTTCAAGCAGGTGATTATTCCCTGGTTGGCTCGGCATTTGGACGTCAAGCCGCCGAATGAGCCTCAAAACTGAAAAGCTGCACGGTCTAGCCCTCTTGCCGTGACGGTCGGATGCGCCAGGGACAGAACTTGTTGGGGGGGATGGAAGATTTTGTTGTCGATTGGTGCTCAGTTTTCAGAAGTCTTGTCCAATCTTGGACAAGCGTAGCCCAAGTAGTAGCCCAAATAAGAAGGGGTTTCGCACAGTCAAATGACGCCGATTCAACGAGTTTTTTGGCTGGGAGGCCTGGACTCGAACCAGGATAGTCAGCTCCAGAGGCTGATGTACTACCGATTGTACGACCTCCCAGCCGAGGGAGAAGAAAGAAATGGGCCGTGGCGAGCCAGGAATCGTTCCCAGCCTCACGACCCAGCTTCCTTACTTTAGACAGGAAATTTGAATCCGTCAACCGGGCTCCAGGACGGCTTCTTCACGTAGCGATAAGCGCCGCACCCTTGCCAACACCGCTAGCTTCGTCACCCAAAATCCTTGTGTTCACTCGATGTTGGTCCACACGCAGTTTTCCGCCCTCCTGCATAAATGCAAATAAATATGGATTGGATGGATCAACCGAATCGATGATGGCGAGCAGACTTTTGTTCTTGAGCTAGCAGGTTCCGGCCAGTACCATCGTCTGCCAGCGTTTCGCGCCGTTGCGGACACGCACACTTTCAGGAGAGCCAAGCACAATGCCGCCCGCCGTCAGCGAATGGTCAAACCTCATTCTTCGTTGGATTCACGTGCTCGCCGGTATTTTCTGGATCGGGCAGACGTATTACTTCACCAAGCTGGAAGGGCGCATGGCCTTGGATGAGGAGACCGCGCGAAATGCCGGCAGACTCCCCCAGGTTTGGCTGGTGCACAGCGGAAGCTTCTCCGTTGTCGAAAAGCAGGCTTCGCCTAAGTCGGTGCCCGCGAAATTTTACTGGTTCCGTTGGGAAGCGTTGATCACCTGGATTTCGGGCTTTCTGCTGCTAGGCCTGCTGTATTACTCCGGCGGTCTGCTGCTGGATGACAGCGTTTCGAATATCGGCATGGGGATGGGAGTCGCGATTGGCCTTGGCACGCTTTTTGTGGGTTTTACCGTGTACGAGGGGATCTGGATGTCGCCGCTCGGGCGAACGCCGCTACTCGCCGGAACGATTTGCTATCTTCCTCGTCGTCGCGCTTGCCTATGGACTGACCCATCTGATCAGCGGCCGCGCGGCTTACATCCACATCGGCGCGCTATTTGGCACCATCATGGCCGCCAACGTCTGGATGCGCATCCTGCCCGCGACGCGCAAGATGCTGAACGCCATTCGCGAGGGAAAGCCCGTCGATCTCAAGCTGGCGGAAAGAGCGAAAGGGCGCACCATCCACAACACGTACATGACCGTTCCGCTGATTTTCCTGATGATCAGCAACCACTTCCCGACGGCCACTTACGGCGCGAATTACAACTGGCTGATTTTGTCCGCGCTGGTGCTGGCGGGCGGTATTTCCGCAAAGTTTATCTACAAGGCCTCCTAACTTGGACGAAGTCGCGTTGCCCAAGAAGTGAAATGAGAAGTGGCGCCGGCGGGGATCATGCCCGAACCGGCGCCACTGCCCTCTTTTACCTTGCTTTCAGAACAACTACGGCCTACACGTGGTGAGGCGCGCAACGCTTACCTTCAGTTGCCGCCATCGTGGTGGCCGAAATCGAACAGATCCATTAGATCGCCGATTGCAGGACTGTTCTTCGGCACGTAGGGGTTATCGTCATCCACTTTGGGATTGGGGAAATTATCCCGGCTCCTATTTGTGATTGGATCCAGGTTCCAGTTTTTCTCGATGAACTTCAGGATGGACACATGGTCGGAATAGACGTGTGAGATCTTTCCGCCGGTGCTGTAGGGAGAAACCACCAGCAGCGGAATTCTCGTGCCATCGCCGAAGAAATCAAGTGGCTGAACGTAACCGGAGTCGTAGTAGCCTCCGCCTTCGTCCGCTGTGATGAAGATGGCGGTGCTCTCCCACAACTCCGGATTGCTCTTCACCGCCTGGATAACCTTCCTCGTGAAGCCTTCGAAGATATCCCACTTGGACGAGGCCGGATGGCCGTCAGCCCATCCGCTCGGCTTGACGTAAGAGACGGCGGGCAGCGTGCCGTTCTTGATGTCCGTGTAAAGATCCGTGGTATCCACGATATGGGCCGTGCGAACGGCATCGTTCGCCATGATCGAGGTCTGGTATTGGAACGGGTTGCAGATGTTGCAGTATTGGTCGCTGTTCGGGCCAACCGTTCCGTAGTTGAGCTCGTATTTGTCCGTGAGATACTGATTCCACTGGTCGCCGTAGTATTTCCAGGAAACGTGGTTTTCGAGCAGGACATCGGCGATGCTCCGCTGGCTGGTCGGAGGAATCGTGAACGGAGTGTTATATACGTAGTGATCGGTGTAGGCGTTCGAGCCATCGCCGAAATAACCCGGATTGTAGTTATTCAATAGGTAATAATGGCCCTTCTCGCAGTGGGGGTCGATCGGACGATCCAGCGATTGCAGGTAATCCCGGATCTGGTCCACGCCCGGCTGGGACGGGTCAGAGCAGTTGCTGTAGGAACCGCCGCCGTAAACAGCGGAGCCGAAGCCGCCGCCGCCGTATCCGTCCTCAGTCCACCAGTTGTTGGTGCCGGGAACCGGGTTGGGATTCTCGATTTCGTCCACCGTGCCGGCGTCTGGCGTGCCGCTCCAAACGAATTCGTTGTGCGGTGGCTGAGCCGGATTGCCGTTTCCATCGCTGAACCACATGGCATCGCCATAGCCCAGCATGATGTGGTTGGCGCCGGTGCCGCCCATGGCCGCCTGATGGTAGTTGTCGCTCATTGAGTAGTGGTCGGCCAGCTCCTTAAAGTACGGCATATCGCCCTGCAGGACGTTGTAAAAGCCCATGGTCGTCGCACCCTCGCCGGTTGTGGTCGCGGTGGGCGAATAGTCCGTGCTGAAATTCGACGGTTGCGCCACGCCATTGACGTTGGAACCGACAGTCACTTCGGTCCAGGTGAACAGATCTGCCTTGCAGCCGCTAGGATTCCGCCGAGTCGCGTAATTGGCATTGCAATCCTCCTGCTGCCACATCTGGTAGAAACGGTGTACTGGGCTGGCAGCATAGGCGTCATAAGAGAAGGTCTTGGAATTGGTGAGTTGGAACGGACCCGGAGGCAGGGTGGAGTAAGGCGCCGAGCCGTGGACCCCATTGATGCGCGAGTCGGGAACTTTGCCCGTCAGCCCCGTTCCTCCCGTCGTCATGAACTCATAGTAGTCAACTGGGCTGGATGACAGGCCGTCTTCAGACGACGTGGCGTCGCCGAGTGAACAGATGCCCTTATTTTTGCAGACGTCCGTCGGGCCTCCGTTGAGGGGCGCGGGGAGGTAGGGATAAAGGGACTTATTCTTCGGGCTCAACTGGAATACGCTGCTGCCGGTCACGTCCGCGGAAAACTGGTGCGCCCGCGAATAGTTCGGACCGGGCGTGCCATCCTCGTTGACGATCCCCTTGGATAGAAGATTGTCGACGCTCTGCCCGTCCTTCGGTTTGTAAGTGGCGAAAAGGTGATCGAAGGATCGATTTTCGCCTATGATCACGATGACATGCTTGATGGGAGTCTGTGTTTGTCGGTGGTCATCATCCGCCCGTGCAGGGACGGCGAGCATCCCGCCGAAGCTGAGCTGAAATAACACAATCGAAACCAAACTATTTCGCAGATAATGCAACGATTTTGCAAGAACTTGCTTCATGGAATTCTTACCTCCGTAGGCCGGGTGGAAATTTGAATGCCAGAACCGGCCTGGGGAATATGCGTTGCGCATATTACGGGGTAGTTTTGCGGTCGTTAATTATTGTGAATTGAGTGTGACGATTCTGTCTTTTCAAGAGATCAGCAGCTATTTCCCAGTTGCCACTTACGTCGCGAGTTACAACCGGCTGATTTTGTTGGCGTTGGTGCTGGCGGGCCGCGTCGCAGCCAGATTTATCTATAAACTTTAGAGGTTAGCTTACCGAACCAATCGCATGGTGCGTGCTGGAGGCAAACGGAGAATGTTTTCTGTGAGTGGCAGGCTGTGGAATCAGGCTTTCCTTCAGATTGCGCGGATGCACTGACTCTCTGTAGTGATGGAAAGGTCGAGGGGAACGACTTGACGTCCCCCTCGACTTTAACCCGATTAAAACGCGAGCTTGAGCCCGAGTTGCACGGCCCGGGCGCTGCCCGAACCGATGATGAAGTTGCCGGCCATGATGTCAGGCGTCTGACATCCGCATCCGAACGCGCTGGGTGCGGATGGATCGAAACCCGTGCCGTTGGCGCTCGGACCGCCAAACGGATTGGCGAAGTTGGGGTGGTTGAGCACGTTGAAGAACTCCAGTCGGAATTCGGCGCTGTACCGCTCCTTGAACGTCCAGTCCTTGGCCACCGAAAGGTCCAAATTTTGGAAGCCGGTGTCTCGGAAAATATTGCGGCCCATCGTCCCGAAGGTATCCGCGAGCGGAGGAGTCATAACCGAGCCTCCGTTCACGAAGCAGCCGCCCTGAGCCAACGTGGTCGGCGAAGCGGCATGGGTCTGGCACAACGAAGCCATCGCAGTCGTCTGCGCCGCCGAAAACGGGATGCTGCCAGCTGGTGTGGATTGCGAGCAACTAACCGTGCCGCCAGCCCCGAAGCCGGAGCAATAGGGGATCGAGTCCTGCCCTTGGGAAGAGAAGTTGGATGGGTTCCCGTAGAAATCCCACCGGTCCGTACTTTCGTTGGTTCCGCTGAAATTGTTCGACGAATCGTTCACCAGCCAGGGCTGTCCACTTTCGAATCGTCAGGACGGTATTGATTTTCCAACCCTCCAGCATTTGAAAGGGCGACTTTATGTTGGGCAGGTTGTAGGTCGCCGTGAGTGTAAAGCGGTGCCGGATGTCGAAGTCGCTGCTGGCATAATCCAGCATCGGATTCGCGCTATTTTGGGGAAGCAATTGAGCCCAGTTCAATGAATTGTTATCCAAGCCGTGAGAATAGGTGTATCCGGCCGTGAAGGAAAGTCCATGAGTCACGCGCTGGGTCAGGGTAGCTTGAAGCCCGTTGTAGCTGGAGGAGTCGATATTCGACAGCCAGTTGATATATCCCAGGTATGGATACTGGCTCTGGTAGGGGCGAATACTCCGTCTGTCAGCGATGGTTGGTTGATATCGGTAACGCCCGGCAGCCTCGTGCCGTGATTGCCGACGTAGGAAACTTCCAAGGAAAGGTTGTTCGTGAAAGCATGTTGTATGCCCAGCGTCCACATGCTTACGTACGGGCTCGTGAAGTTCTGATTCACCCCCATGATGCTGCAAGGTTTGGCTGCCGTGCAGCTGAAAACGCCGGCGGGGAAAATGGGCGTAGTGCTGCCGCTATTCATGGGCCAGAGGCCGGCGAGTTGCTGTTTGCTATAGGTCAGAGTGGAGACAGCGATGTTGCCTCCATAGGTCTGCGGACACGGCAATCCCGGCGCCGGAGAGGTCATACACGCGCCGGTAGGAATTGCAGACAGGCCGAGCGTGGAGGTGTTTTGGGTACCCTGCTGCGCGACGAAAGTGTCCACATTCATCATATCGTGGATGATGCTGGCTCCAGCGCGCACCACCGTCGTCCCTTTACCTGTGACATCCCAGGCGATTCCTATCCGAGGTGAGAAATCCTTGTGATCGGGATTCCAGGGTGAACTGATCTGGTTGCCCACCTGGACCAATCCCTGTCCTGGAATGAAGTTGCCAAGGAGATTGCCCTGCGCGGTTGGAGGCGTCTGGTACTCATAGCGAAGTCCTAGATTCACGATCACCCTCTGCGTGACCCGCCAGTCGTCTTGGGCAAACCCGGCCCCGTACAGCTCCGTGTACTGTCGCGTAGGATCTCCGGTGAGCAGTTGTCCCTGAGTGAGTGCTCCAGCAAGAAAGTCTTCCAGTGGACGTGGAACCAGGGAAAGCCACGCCGCCATTGAATTTGAATAGGCCCCTGCCCGTTCGAAATGTGCCGTTGGTCATTTTTGTATCGATGAACTCGCCGCCGAACTTGAACGTGTGCTTGCCATGCAAATAAGACACGTCATCCGTCAAATCGTAATTGTAAAGCGGGCCAATGAGCTTCGGCGTGCCGGCGAAAGTCCCGATGGAGTTAAAACCCGCAATGTTGATGGACGGCAACCCGAAAACCTGCGGATTGGTTACCCCAGTGTTCAGACCGTAGGCGGTCGGGGGCGTGCCGATGTCGCCTTGTACGATATTGGCCATCATACTAGCTGATCCCAAACCTGGCCTCGTTCACCCAATTTGAGTTCGGGGTATAGGTCCAGTTATAGTAGTTCTCCCAGGTCTGAACCGGAAAGTTGGCGTCAAAAATCGGATCGGTGTAGACGCGATTTTCTCCGTTGCCCTCGTAATGGGAATCGAAAAACATGCCATTCAAAGTGTTGTGATCGTTGATGTGGTAATCCATCTTAAACAAACCATTGTCACTGGTGTTGGTAATTGGGAAAGTCCGTGCTGACCACATTTGAGGTGGAATTGTTCAACGGAATCAGGGCGGTGGGGCCACCGCAAACGCCCGATGTCGTGCATCCGACCAATCCCAGGCTGACATTACTCAACGGCGCCCGCGAGCATTCAGGGCCGCGATGGCATCTGGAAGGCTGGTCGCTCGGATTGGCAGTCGGCGTTGAGCGTTCGTTTGCGGGGAACTCGTTGGAGGCAAAGTGTATGGACTCCCCACGGTTGAGCGGAGACCCTCGTAGGAAGCGAAATAGAAGAGCTTGTCTTTCTTGATAGCGCCGCCCACGGTGCCCCCAAACTGTTCCAGTGACAGGGGAGGCTGATCGCATTGCGAGGCGAGCTCCCACGGCGCCGTTAATGGTGCAGACGCCGTTCACGGGCGCCGGAATGAAATAGTTGCGGGCATCCAATGCTTGATCCCGGCCAAAAGCAAACGCAGTCCCGTGCAAGCCGTTGGTGCCGGATTTTAGTCCGACGTTCACCACGGCGCCGGGCTTAAAGCCCATTTCCGCCTTTGGATTCACTTCCGTGTTGAATTCCTGAATGGCATCGACGGGCAGAATGGTCGCCGCATCGGTGATCGGGCTGGTCATGTTGATCATGCTGCGGCCGTCAAAGAGATTGTCGTTCAGCACGCCGTCCACCAGATAAACCATGTCGTCGGGACGGACTCCGTTGGTGCTCGTGGTCCACGGGCCACCGCCGGGGTAGATCGTCACTCCGGGGCGCAGCGTGAGCAGGTATTGGTAATTCCGGCCATTTAATGGAAGATCCTCGATCGTGTCGTGTCCAAGCGTTCCACCCAGAGTGGCGTTGGTGGTTTCGACCATCGGCATCGCTTCGGTGACCGTGACGGTCTGCTCTTGCTCGCCGGGCTCAACGGTTAAGTCGACTCGCACTTCCTTGCCCACTTCCAGCAAAACGTTCTGGCGCTCGAGCTTCTTGAAACCTTTCGCCTCGACGCGGACCATATAAGTTCCGGGAATCAGTGTGGGAGCGTTATATTCCCCGGCATCATCCGTGGTCAGGGTTCGCGCCACGCCTCTCTGCGTGTCTACGATAGTTACCGTGGCGCCCGCCACGGCACCCCCACTTTGGTCCGTAACGGCTCCGAGAATTCGGCCAAAGTTTGCCTGCGAAAAAGCCGGAAGGCACATGCAAAGCATGGCAACAATCCCACCGGCCAATTGCATGAATTTCAGGATGCGAGCGTTACAACTTTTCCTTGCGCAGATACGTCTGAAAACGGTCATTTCCCGGCCTTTTCTCTCCGACAAACAAATACGCCAGATGTAATATATCTTCTCTTCTTGATTGTCAAATGATTCGTCGTAAATCTGGACCTAAGGCAATAACAATTTAAAGTGGGGGAGTACTGCCCATACGCACGTATTGCGAGCCGAGTCAAACCATCGGCCATGGACCAGCATGGCTGGAACCGAACAGGATTCAGTTCCCAGCCTCCGCGAAGCGGAATTGTCAATTAAAGTATTTACTTTCTGAATACTGTGGATGATTAAAAGCGATTGAGAAGTTTTAACTGCGTTCCGCTCGCGGCGCGACGGGGATCATTCGTCCTTTTTCAAGTGTGAAAGAGCTCCCCCTCCACTCGATGCGGTTCATTCCGAAGCTTGCGAGCCAAACGAAAAACGACAGCAGGTCGCGCACGGGCAACAGCCAAAACCGGCGCCGCAAGACCGGATCGTGCAATCCCCAAACGCCAACGGCCCAGGCCATCGCAAACCGCAATACAAAATAAGCGCCAATAAAAGCCGCGCCGACCGCAGCAGATGGCGCGACCAAGGCCGCCGCAATCGCCCAGGGAAGTCCGTGCGTGAACAGCATGCCGAAATGCCCTCCCGGCCGAATATTGCGGATTCCGATGGCCCAGCGCAATTCGTGCCGCAGGTACACGCCCAGCGTCTGCGAGGGAAACGCCATCCAGACCGGGTCAGGCAACAACTCGATCCGGTAGCCGCGAGCGGCGATGCGCCGTCCGAGTTCGTAATCGTCGGAGTGCAGGTCCACCATGGCCTCGAAGCCGCCGATTTCGGCGAGACGCTCTTTCGTCGTGGCCATCGTCGAACCCATCATGAATTTCAGCCCTTCGAGTTCGCGCGCGACGAGCGCCGCGCCGCAAAACGCAGCCGAGGAGCCCACGCAATCCATGGCGGCGACGAATTGCAGGTTGTCCCGCCCGCGATAGAGCGCGGTCACCCCGCCGACGCCGGGATCGCGGAACATTGCGGCGATGCTTCGCAAATATCCTGGCTCGACTCGCACATCGCTATCGGTGACGACCAGCAGATCGTGCCGCGCCTCGCGCACCAGGCGGCAAAGGTTTGAAACCTTGGTGTTCGGGCCAAGCCGCTCCTCGACCACAACCAAGCGGATGGACCGCCCGGGAAAATTCGCGATCAGTTTTCGCACGATCGGGACGGCCGGATCTGCGGCATCGTTCACGGCAAATAGAATTTCAAATTCCGGATAGTCCTGGCGGGAAAAGCTAGCGAAGTTTTCGTATGCGCCGGGATCCAGCCCGCGGACTGGCTTCAACACGCTGATCGGAGGAGCCTCCCCTTTCGCGGGCGGCGTTTGGCCTGCTCCGCGATGCGCCACGCGAAAGAATCGCCATGCGGAATAAATTCCAACGAGGTAATAAAACAGCGGGCCTAACGCCAGCGCCAGAATCGCCCACCGGACGGTCGCGATCGCGGAAGGGTGATGCATGGATGCGGGTAGATCATCCGCCCACGCCATGCCAACGCCGAGGCAGATCAAAAGAATTCCCGCCCAGCGCGTCCCATTCAGCTGCTCGCCCAAAAATATTTTCGCGCCGAACGCTCCAGCCACGTACGCCAGCGACGTCGCGGGAATCACAAAACTGACGGGAAACCACGACAGCATCGCCAGGAACGAGAAGAACGACGCCGTCATCAGCAGCACGCCAAACCAAAGCCAGCCGACGCGCAGCGAGCGCAGAACAAACGACAGAATCGCGCGCGGATGGAAATCGTGAACTTCGCCCAGCAGTTTCATGGCGTGCGTCAGGCAAATTTCTCCGCCCGTGCCGGTCACGACCACGAAGATGAGGATGGACGCCGTGCGCATGTCAGGTCATCTTTCCCGGAACGGTTCCCTGCGGGGTCGTGCGATGCGGCGTGCGGTTGATCAGGACGACGCCGAGAACAATCAGAACGATTCCAATCCAGCGCGCCGTGGAAACCTGTTCGTGCAAAAACAGATACGCGAGCAGCGGGACCAGCGCGTAAGCAATCGCGGAAAACGGCATCACGAAACTGTAGTCGGCCCACGAGAGCACGAGCATGTGGCACACCATGAAACCCAGCATCATCGCGATCCCGGCCCAAATCGTTCCGCTCGTCAGAACTCGCGCAGCGCCAGCTACTAACGATGAAAAGTGCGAAATGTCCAAGTCCCCCGCGTCCTTCATCCCTTTGCTCAGAATCGTGTTCCCGACCGACCCGAGCAGGACGAGCAGGAAAAGCAGCACGTACGTTTTGGTTTTGTGAGTTTGTGCGGAGGTCATTGCGGGCACAAATCTAGCAGGAAACGCACGAAATCAGAATTTTCATTCCCAGAATTCCGTTGTGCCCGCTAGTCCCCGGCGCTCGAAGCGGCCGCCGAGGCGGACTGGGCCATTTCGCGCGCCGTCGCCTTGCGCTCGTGCAGGAACTTGAAGAATTCGACGCCTTCGCGAAGCCGCCGCTTCATCACTTCCGGATCGCGCAACATTCCGCCGAACAGCGAGAACATCTTCCGCGGACGGAAATAAAATTTCCTATAGAGATCTTCCACGGAATTGAAAATCATGGTCGAGCTGAGCTTCGGATAATTCATGGCCGCAGTCTGGATTCCGTGCGTATCCACGAGTTCCCCGGTTTGAATTTGCAGCCAGCCCTGCTCCTGCGCCTGCCGGTACAATTCCGTGCCCGGGTACGGCGCAGCAAGCGAAACCTGAATCGTTTCGGGGTCGATATCGCACGCAAATTTGATCGTCTGCTGAATCGTCTCCGGAGTCTCGCCCGGAAGGCCAAGAATGAATGTTCCGTGAATCTTGATTCCGAGATCGCGGGCGTTGCGTGAAAACTCGCGCGCGATATCGATGCGAACGCCCTTTTTGATGTTGATCAGAATTTGATCGTTCCCGGATTCGTACCCAACCAAAAGCAGTCGAAGTCCGTTGTCTTTCATGATTTCGAGCGTCTTGCGCGGAACATTGGCTTTCGCGTTGCACGACCAGTTCAGCCCCAGCTTGCCCAGGCGGCGCGCGATTTCTTCCGCGCGCGGCAAATCGTCCGTGAACGTGTCATCGTCAAAAAAGAATTCGCGCACCTGCGGAAAGTGCTTCTTCGCCAGCGCCATTTCGGCGGCAACATTTTCCGGACTGCGCACGCGATAGCGATGCCCGCCCAGCGTCTGCGGCCACAGGCAGAACGTGCACTTCGACCGGCATCCCCGCCCGGTATAGAGCGAGACGTACGGATGCTGCAAGTAGCCGATGAAATAGTTCTCAATCGTCAGATCGCGCTTGTACACGTCCACGACGAAGGGAAGATCATCCATATTCTCAATCGTGGGACGGGGCGGCGTGAGCGTGACGCGCCCGTTGTCGCGATACGCAATGCCGCCAACATCCTTGAGCGGTTTTCGCGCGGCAATTTCCGCGCAAATGTAGTCGAATTCGCCGAGGGAAACCCAATCCACAGCCGGCGCCGCATTCATGGATTGCAGCGGCAGAACGCCGACGTGCGCGCCGACCATCCCGATCATGATTTTCGGATTCACTTCCTTGAGGTGCGCGGCAAATTTCGCATCGTTGGGAAACGATGGCGTGCTCGTATGCAGCACGGCCAGCTCGTAATCCTTCGCCAACGGAGCCACCTGGTCCACCGTCAGCCCATCCGGGGGAGCGTCAATCAAGCGGCTGCCGGGGACCATGGCCGCAGGCTGCGCCAGCCACGTCGGATACCAAAAAGATTTGATCTCGCGTCGCGCCTGGTAGCGCGCACCAGCCCCGCCGTCAAAGCCCTCATAGCTCGGCGGATTCAGAAACAGCGTTTTCATCACTTCGGGCATTCTTTTCTTCCCCTGATCCCAGCATCCGTGCCAATTGCAAACTTCCTGAAGCTAATATCTTACCTGAAACACGGCCGGCCCCGGAACAAAACTCAGAGGGCGGTGTTGTCCAAATCTGAAAATCCAAAGTCGCGCTGTTTAGGAGGTCCGACCTTTAGGTCGGACAACCAGCGACGCATGAACGGGGCCTTTAGGCCCTGAAGCTTCAGGGGCTAAAGCCCGATTCATTTGCAATCGATTGTCGGGACTAAAGTCCCGACCCAGAATCGCCCTGATAATGCCATTTGAGTTTGCGAAGGCCCGCAACCCTTCGCTACTGCAGCGCCTGGGCCAATTGGCCGGTCGTGCGGAGAAGTTCCAGCTGCGCCTGTTGCCGCGAATAGTTGGCATCCAGAAAGGCGAGCCACTTGTCATTTTCCTCGATGTGCGCGGCCTCCAGGTCCTTTAGGCTCCCGCGCCCCTCGTCAAACGTCGCCTGCAAAACGCGCACATTCTCCTGCGCGAGCTGCAACTCCAGCCGCGCCACTTCCCCGCCCAGTTCTGCCTCCCGCACCAGCCTGGCCTTGCGGCGAACATCCAGTGAGAGCTCGCTCCGCTTCTTTTGCAGCGCCAGACTGGCGGCGTTGAAATCCGCCCGCGCAAAAGCCACGGCGGAAGAAGTGCGCGAAGCAAAAATCGGGATTTGCACCTGGACGCCAAAGATGACGTTATTGCGCTGAAACTTGCTAAAAAAATCCGTGTAGTTATTGATCTTGCTCAGCACATTGTACTGGCCGGTCAGCGCGAACGACGGCCAACGCCCGCCCTGTTCGCCTTTGAGTTTGAATTCGCGCGCGCGCAACTCGGTTTGCGCCTGTTTCAGCTCCAAGTTGTTGGACATGGCCTCCGAGACAACATCCTTCGAGATTTCCGCGGCCGCTCCGGGAATTTCCTCGGTGGAGACCTCGATCATCTCGTCCGGCGGCAGGCCCATCATGTCGCGAAGCTCGCCCGACAGGGAATCGTCGCGGTCTTCCATTTGTGCGATTCGCTGCTCGATTCGCGCCGTAGTCAGCTGCGCCCGGATCACTTCAATGGGAAGCTCGCGTCCAGTATCCGCGCGCTCCCGCGTCGCATCCAAAATTCGCCCCGCGCTGAGCCGTTCGCTGTGCATGAGCTCCAGCGCGTGCCGCACTTTCGCCAGCTCAAGATAATCGAGTGCCGCGCGCGACATCACCGCGTCGCGCACGTCATCCATCGAAAGCCGCTGCTCCTCGGCTCTCTGTTCGGCTGCGCGCTGTTCCCCTTTTAGCGGGGGATTGAAAATTTGCTGGGTGTAGGAAAGTGTGAAAATGGCGGGTGCACCTCCTCCCTCCAGGAGCGGAAAGCCGCTGGTATAGGCCACGCCCGTCCCGGTATAAAGGTTGGGAAGAAACGCGGATCGCGCCACCCCAATCTGGCGTTGCATCACGCCATACTGCAGCCGCGCCAGGGCGAGATCGCGGCTGTTTGCCACGGCCATGGCCACGGCTTCCTTCAACGTCAGCTTGCGTGCAAACTCCGCGTCCTGCGCGCGGCTCGTCCCAGCGCCCGCCAAAATGAAAATCGCGAAACCCACCGCGTAAACCACTGCCGGCCAAAACCGCTCAGCATTTCCGCCGTAATTTCGCCTGCCCATGTTCTTGCACCTGCTTTCCATCGGTCTCTCACGCACATCTTTCGATGCCCCAGGGAAGCCATCGTCATTTACCAGTTTCCGCGTGGAAGGGATCATGCCGCGCTTACTCATACCGCAGCGATTCGGTCGGCTGCAATTGCGCCGCGCGCTCCGCGGGCAAATACCCAAAAAATACGCCAACCGAACAAGACACCACGAACGCCAATACCACGGATTCCCACGGCACTGGAACGCTTATATACTCCGGAAGCCACGGCCGCGCGATGACGGGAATGGCAACCGCGATCAGGATTCCCAGCACCGAGCCGAATCCGCTGATCATGAATGCCTCCAGCAAAAACTGATACAAAATTTCCTGGTGCCTCGCCCCGATGGCCTTCCGAATTCCGATCTCCCGGGTCCGTTCCTGAACGGTCACCAGCATGATGTTCATAATTCCGATGCCACTGACCAGCAGCGCGATGAACCCGATCAGCAGTAGAACGATGGTGAGGGCTAGCGCGATTCTTCGCGCCGCCTCCAGGATGGAACTGAGATTCTGTACCGAATAACGCGCCCGCGTAGGATGACGGCTGGTCAACAGGGCGTCCAGTTGGCGAGTCACGGGGATCACGCCCTCGGGAGTGCTGGCCTGCACGTAGAGCATCTCCAGGGAGGAGTCTCCCAGGTAATATTTCATCAACGGAAACGGAACGAGGACCGAGTAATCCTGAATTTCAGAAAGCCCGAAAGTTTCCACGCGCTCCCGAAAAACTCCGATGACCGTAAAACTGAGTTCGCCGACGCGCAAACTCTGTCCGATCGGATCCATAAACGGAAAAGCAAACTTTGCGAGCTGCGTCGTGATCAGGCAGACCCGGCTTCGCTGGGAAACATCCTCGGCATCCAGGAACCGGCCTTGCAAAATCAGCAAATTGCGAATCTGCTGGAACCCTTCGGTGACGCCCACCAAATTCACGTTTCGCTCAATGGATCCGACATTCACGGTGGCCAGCGTCCCGCGAGTTCCCGCCACGGTCACCACTCCCGGAATCCCCGCCTTCGCGGCGTTCATGTCCTCAACGGACAATTCGTCCTGCAGCATGACCGGCCGGTTTGGATCAACGTCGAGCCGCGCATAGACCAGGTTGGAACCGACGCCTTCGATTTGCTGGATGACGTAGCGCCGCCCGCTGAGCGCCACGGTCACAACCAGAACGATGCAGGCGCTGCCGATGACCACGCCCAGCGTGGTTAAAAACGCGCGGACTTTATTTGCCCAAAGAGCGTCCAGCGCGACCATCCAGGTCTCGTTGCGTAGCATCATGAAGATTCCCGTGGACTATAACAAACCTCGTAAAAAAAACGCTCGCCCGCCTGGCCTGCCTTCCTTCACTTCCTCTACTTCCTATTTCCTTTGTACCCGCTTCAAGTCCTCTTCCACTTCCTTGTTGTGCGGATCGAGGGAGAGGGAGAGCCGGTATTCTTCCGCCGCTTCGGAAAATCGCCCCAGGGATTCGTATAGTTTACCCAGCCATTCCCGCGCGGCCGCATGCGGCGGGAGATCGGAATTGTCGGGGACCGTGGCCAAATAGGATTTCAACAGCATTTCAGCTTCGCTGGGGTTTTTCCCTTTCATCACCAGGAGAACCCCGTTATAAAACTTCAACCGGCGGTCATCTGGATCGATGTGCTCGGCCTTATTGATGGCCTCGCCCATTTTTTCGGCGTCGGCGCGGTCGCGGTAATAGTCGCTCACCTCGAAATAAACGCCCACCCGGTCGGAGTGCGATTCCAGAATCTTGCCGAACACCGCATCCGCCTCGGGCATCCGCTTTTTCGTCGCGAAGAACTCCCCGCGGGCTAGCTGCCCCTGAATGGGATCGATCTTCTCGAGCCCATCGATATGCTTCAGCGCTTTATCGTCGCCGCCTCCGACCACGCTGGGAGCGTTCATTTCGTATCGGATCAGATCGCGTTGCGCCTCGAAATTCTGAGGATCGAGCTCGACGGCGATTTCAAATTCCCGGTGCGTTTTTCGCGCCCAGCTCATCGCGCTCAGAAACAGACTCTCCTCGGCCTTCCGGCCGTATGCCTTGCCGAGCCAGTCGTGATATTCGGAATCTTTAGGAGCAAGCTGAACGGCGCGCTCAAAGCTCGCCACGGCGCGCGGGAATTCACCGAGTTGATAATAACTCTGCCCCAACAGGAAATGCAGGGACGGGTCATTTGGAGATTTGGCGATCGCGCTGTTCAACGCGTCCACCGTGCGGTTGTAGCGTCCGGCGTTATAGTCGTGTTGCGCGTCGGCCAGAGGAGTCTGTCCCGCAAGGGCAGATGCCCCGCTCCATCCACAGGCCAGAATCACCGCCGTGGCTGCAAATGAAGAACGCCAGATCATTCCGGGCGCACCGCTTTTATGCGCAAGTTTTCTTTGAGCGAGACTTCGCCAGGCAGCGCCACCACATCACCTTCGCTCAAGCCGGAAAGAACTTCGATCTTGGTCGGATTCGCGATGCCCACTTTGATAAGACGGCGGTGAAGGCGGTCACCCTCCACCCGAAACACAAACCGTTTGTCGCCATCGATGTAAACCGCCCCGCGAGGAACCACCAGAGCCGCGGGCCGTTCGCTGATATGAATTCGCACGTCGACGGTCGTGTTGGGGAGCAGGTCCAGCCGGTCATTGGTTACCGAGCAGATCAATTCCCCGACGCTGCGCGTGCCCCGGGTGACCACCTGCTTTGGCAACACTTCCGTTCGCCCATTCCAGACACGGTCGGGATGCGCGTCCCAGAGAATCTCGACGGGCTGGTTGACGTCAATCTGCCCTAGCTCAGGCTCATCGATGAACGCCCTGATCCGCACATGGCGCAAGTCCGCAAGCTCAGCCAGAAGGTCGCCGGCCTTCACGAAATCGCCCTGACGAATCGGCAGCGAGTACAGCGTGCCGGCGAAGGGAGCGGTCCCATGAGCCGACTCCAGTCTCTCCTCGAGATCGCGAACGGTTACGCGCGCGTGTTCCACCAGGAGAGCCACGCGTCCCTGATCGAGTTGCGCTTGCTGGTCCAGTGTCTGTTTTACCTTTTCAAAAGATTGAACGTCGGCTTCCGCCTGGGTTAGCTGCAGCCGGTTCTGCTCCAATTGCTCGGGCGTAGCGGCGTTCTCGGCCACCAGTTTCGCCAAGGATTCGTTGTCGCGGCGCAATTGATCGCGGCTCGCTTGCGCCTTCTGCAAATCGGCGGCGGCTCTCGCAACCTGGCCCGCGTGGCCGCCCGCCTTGGCCACACTGAGCGCTTCTTCCTGGGCCGCAAGATCGGCGCGAGCCTGCGCGAGGTCCGCCTGAACCTCCGTGTCATCCAGGGCAAAAAGCATCTGGCCCCGCTTCACCTGCTGGCCCTCGACCGCATAGACGTGCTCCACAAATGTCGGGTAACCCGCGCGAAACGTGCGCGGCATGATTGGCTCTACCTTGCCATTCGTGGATACCACCGAACTCACATTTTCGCGCACCACGTCCGCAACAGCCACACGCGCCGTGGATCCTCTCCCGCCGAGAAACACCAGCAGGGCGATCAGCACCAGGGCGCCGCCCACAAGAATCCACAGTCTTCGGCCCAGCGCCGATGTCATTCCGTCCTCGCTCTGCCAGCCTTAACTGGCGCGATTAAAACTCGGCATTCTAACAAAGTTTCAGGCGGCAGACGACCGGCCGGCGGCTTGAATGACCCCGACTGCGTCCCTTAAGATGCGGCTCCCTGCGTTCGGGATGCCGCGGGCCCGAAGCACACGCACAGCATGAGTGTTGCAACGGCCGCCGGTATGCTAAAATTTGTTTATGACAACCGAACCCGCTCAACCCCAAACCCATGCCCCGAAACACGAATCTCCAACGCCGGGGCAACCTGTCCTTCATCGTGTTTGCATTCAGTGTAACAACATGTTCCGCGTTACGCCTGAGAATTTTGACGCCAAGCAGTGCCCAAATTGCCATAAAGGCTAAGTTCTCCGCCCTGTATCCGATTTGACACTCCATCCTCCTGCAAATTGGCCTGCCGATCGGCTACAATTTGCGCCGCATCCTCGCGAAATGAGATGGAATGATTGAAGCCCGTCATCTGGTAAAACGGTTCCGAGACAAGAAACGCGGCACCGTGTGCGCCGTCAACGACGTGAGTTTTTCCTGCCGGCCGGGAGAAATTTACGGACTTCTCGGAGCGAACGGCGCCGGAAAAACCACCACGCTGCGCATGCTCGCCACGATCCTCACGCCCTCGGAAGGCACCGCCATCGTCGCGGGATATGACGTCGCAAAAGAACCGCAAAAAGTCCGGTCGTGCGTGGGATTTCTTTCCACGGCTACCGCGCTCTACGGGCGGCTTTCCGCGCAAGAAATGGTGGAATATTTCGGCCGCCTGCACGGGCTCGATGAACCCACCCTGCGGCGCCGCATCGATGAAATTTTCGCGCGGCTCGAAATGAATGATTTCCGCGACCGGCGCTGCGACAAGCTTTCCACCGGAATGAAGCAGAAAGTTTCCATCGCGCGCACGCTGGTGCACGATCCATCGGTGATGATTTTCGATGAACCGACGGTGGGCCTTGATATCATGGCCGCCCGCACGATCGCCGGGTTCATCCGGGAATGCCGCGACAACGGCAAGACGGTGGTCTTTTCCACGCACGTCATGAGCGAAGTGGAAAAGCTCTGCGACCATATCGGAATCATCCATGACGGCAAACTTCTGACCGAAGGAACCCTTCCCGAACTGCGCGCGCGATTTGGCATACAAGATCTCGAAGACTTATTTGTGAAAGTTGTCGAGCCATGAGCCTCCGCAATGTAGGCATCGTCTATCGCAAGGAGCTTATCGATTCCCTGCGCGATCGCAGGACGGTGATTTCGATGATTGTCGTTCCTTTGCTCGTCATGCCACTGCTCACGATTGGCATGGGCGTCCTCTCCGTGACCTTGGTAGGCCAGGCCATGAAAGAAATCCCCAAGGTCATGATCCTGGGCGGCGATGATTCCCCGCACGTGATGGCGGAACTCGGGCAACTCAAGGATTTGCAGATCGTTCCCTCGAAACCGGACTACGCCGAGGAAATCTCGAACAAACAAATTCGCGCGGCCGTGGAAATCCCCAAAGGTTTCGAGGCGAAGCTTGCCGCCGGCGAATCGTCGACCGTGAATATTTACATGTACGAGGGTGAGATGAAGTCCGGCTTCGGCACCGACCGCCTCCAACGATTCTTCCGCGAATTGCGCGACCGGACTATTCGCGAGCATCTCGAGGCGCGGCAGCTTCCGCAAAGCCTGGTGCGTCCGTTCGACATCCAGCGGAAAAATGTCGCTCCGCCCGAAAAAGTGGGGGGCGCGATCCTCGGCGGGCTGGTTCCCTACTTTGTAATTCTGTTGTGCCTGACCGGGGCGATGTATCCGGCCATGGATCTGACCGCTGGCGAAAAAGAGCGCGGCACAATCGAAACGATTCTTTGCAGCCCGGTCTCCCGCACGCATCTTGTCCTTGGAAAATTCCTGATGGTGCTCACGGCTTCGATCGCGACAGCGGTTCTGTCGATCGCGTCCATGGCGGTTTCCTTTGGCGCGGGCAAGAAGATGCTTCTTGGCGTCACACACGGAGCGGCGGATGCGGCTTTGCAAATCACCATCACCGGCAAAGCCATCGTTTCCATATTCGTCGTCGTGCTGCCGCTGGCGGTATTCTTTTCCGCGGCCCTGCTGGCCCTTTCTCTTTTTGCCAAGAGCTTCAAGGAAGCACAGAGCTATATTTCTCCATTGATGATTGTCGTGGTCTTGCCGGCGGTGGCCGCGCTTTTGCCCGGCGTGGAGCTGAACCCGGCGCTGGCGCTCCTGCCCGTGCTGAACACCAGCCTCGTCAGCAAGGAAATCATCACCGGCACCTATCACTGGAACTTGATCGCGCTGATCTTCCTGTCCTCCAGCGTCTATGCAGGAGCGGCCCTCGCCATTGCAGTAAAACTCTTTCAACGGGAAGACGTACTGTTCAGGACCTAAAAGGACGAGGCAGGAGGCAGGGAGGCACGAGGCAAGGAGGCAGGAACAACCCATCATGTACTTTTCCCTGTCTCCTTGCTTCCTTGCCTCCTGCTTCCTTGCCTCCGTGGTTCCTTGCCTCCTTGCCTCCGTTTTTCAAGCGGGCCCTGCAGGCTCGTGATGCTCGTCCCAGGCATTGGAGAGGCGGCGGACGGTTTCGCGCAAACGTACGGCCAGTCCCGCGATTGTTTCCAGCCGTTCGACGGCGGCGGGCGGCAGCCGATCGCGCCGTGCGAGTAAAAGTTCGGTATTCCCGAGAATTCCGGTCAGCGGATTGTTCACTTCATGGCGCAGAATTTCGCCGAAGTCGCCCGATAATTCGTCTTTTGGAAAGTGGACCATTCCCGTGGCCCGCTCGGCCATCCGCACCCGGCGGTCCAGCATGCCCGCGACAATCGGCAGAAAATGGCCCGTCCGCGCCACAAAATCCACAGCGCCCGAAGTAATCAGGAAGGCCAGACCCGTCTGTTTCTCCGGCGCTCCCGCTACGACAACGGGCGCGGCTTCGGTGAGCAATGCAACCGCGGATTCCAGGGTCTCGCCCCCGTGAGCGATGTCGATCGCGGATTCGTCCAGATACACGGCCGCGGGAGCGCTCCGGCCGATCCTCTTCCGTGCCTGCTCGACCGTGCCGACAACCAAGGTCCGGTAGCGTCCGCCGAATGCGGCAAGCTCCTCGAAGCATTGCTGTGCCAGGATAAGATCGCCGCTGATAATGAAAATTGTCCGGCTCGTCAAATTCATTGTTCCCTCTTCATTATTCTTTCTTCTTCACTGTTCCCTTGCGGCGGCGCGTGACCGCTCCGCTCCTGCGGCCATTTCTTCGTTCGCCGGGACGGCGGCAAGAGCTTGGCGTACGGCCTCTTTCAACTCTTCTACCAGGAACGGCTTTGCCAAATACGGCAAGCCGCTTGATTTCAGAAATTCAAGCGTGCGCGGCGCCATGGTGTCTCCCGTGACAAACAGGACCCTGTATTGCATCGGGTTTTCCCGGCGCACCAGCGCGCGATAAAGCCCCGGCCCGTCCACGTACGGCATCTTCAAATCGCAGATCACCAGGGAATAACTCTTCTCTTCGAGCCTGCCGAGGGCCGCCCGGCTGTCCAGCAGCGTGTCGACGCGGTGCCCCTCTTCGGCCAGCACGTCCGCGATCAGTTCCGCGACGGTCGGCTCGTCCTCCACAATCAAAATGTGCTCCCTCTCCGCTGTCCGCTCCATGGCATGGAGAGGCGCCGCGGCGGCCAATCGCGGCTGGATGGCCGGCTCTGCACCCGCGAAATCAAAGCCGGAAACGGACAGAGCGGGAAGTTCGACGGTCAGAGTGGCGCCGCGGCCCTGGAGGCTATCCACGCTCACTTCCCCGCCATGCTCCTGCACGATCCCGTAGACAATCGAAAGCCCCAGGCCCGTCCCGACGCCCGGCGGCTTGGTCGTGAAGAATGGATCGAAAATACGTGCTACGATTTCGGGCGGAATCCCCGGGCCATCGTCGGATACTTCTAGCGCCAGGCGGTCCCCTGCCAGGCGCCGCGTGCGAATGAGGATTCGCCCAATGCCGGCCTCCTCCCCGCGCGCGAGCACGATCGCCTGCTCCGCGTTCACGATCAGGTTCAACACCACTTGCTGGAGCTGCGCCGCGTCCGCCAGTGTTTGCGGCAGTCCGGGATCTAAAACGAGATCCACTTCGATGTTCTCGAGTTTCAGTTCGTAGGAGCGCAGGGAAAGCGTTCGCTCGATGACATCGTTCAGATGCACGGCGCGCCGCTCGGGCTTGGTCTCTCGCGAGAAAAGCAGCAGGTTCTTTACGATGCGCCCTGCGCGCTCGGCCTCCTGCGAGATGCGCAGCGCGTCTCCCGCGCGGTCTGATGCGGACGGCCGGCTCAGAAGAAGCTGCGCGTAGCCTTGGATGCTCGTCAGCGGATTGTTGAGTTCGTGGGCGATCCCGGAGACGAGCTGGCCGAGCGCGGCCATTTTTTCCGTCTGCAAGAGCTTGGACTGGATGAGCCGCTGCCCGGTAATGTCGCGGTAGACTTCGAGCCAGCCCAGCCGCGTACCGTCAGGCTTGTGGAGAGGTCTTGCGAACCGTTCCACGATTTTTCGCGACGGACGGACGAGCTCGAATTCATCCCAACTCGCCTCGTCACCCTGGCGCACATGCTCGCGCCATCGCGCCGCGGTTTCCGCCGGGCGCAGGAAATGGTAAGTCAGGCTGTCGATCAGCGCGTCAATGGTGCCCAATTCCAGCAGGCGGCGCGATTCCAATCCAAAGATGGCTGCCAGCCGGTCGCTAGCCTTGAGAATACGTCCGTCGGCATCGAGCAGCAGCACACCGGATTCGATGGAGTCGAGAAGCCCGGCCATCTGGGCCTCCAGGCGTTCTTCCGATTCGCGCAGTGTCTGCTGCGCTCCTTGATCCTCAAGATAAATGAGCCACCTCGGCCCATTCCCGCCCATTCCCGTGATCTCGCGCCGGAGGTGCATGCGAACGATGCCGCCTCGAACGAGCGCCGCTTCGAGCGCAACCGGGGCAACCTCTTTTTTCTTCCCCGCATGCGCGGTAGCATGGGAATGGAGCCGGTCCCGCCACTCGATGACCGCGTCGCGCGCTGCACTGGAAAACAGCTCCTCAAGGAGCGTTCCATCCACCCGTCCCCAGGGCGTAAACAAGAGCTGGGCAGCGGCCCGGCTGGTTTCCAAAATCTTTCCCTCTCCGTCGATAACGATCAGGCAATCACCACTGTCCTCAATGATTTTTCGCAGGATTTCGTTTGACTCCGTTCGTTCATCCCGCGCAGCCTCGCGATCCAACTCCGAAGCAGTATGAACCGTCGCGCTGGCCTGATCCCCCGCGCCGCGACCTCCCCGCCATCTTCGCATCCAGCCAGCCGCAGGCATTCCGCCCCCTATAGCCGCATCCACAGGATTAGATAGCTCAACAGCACCGCTGTCCCAACGGCGACCACAGTCGTGATCGCCTCGCGAACCATGCGGTAGTGCAAGAAAAATGCTCGAAGAATCATGGCAGCCTCCCCTCGCCATTTGTCTTGCACCACAGTGGCCAATAGGTGCGACAGGATAACGTGTCCAGAATCAGGGAGATGCGGGTCGCGCGGATACCCCGCGTTCCCATCCCGAAACTCAGTGGCGGCGCGATTCCCGGATAGGAAAACGGCGCATGATGCACGCGGGACCCTTCGGGCGTGAACACCACAACCAAGAACCCCACCCTTGTCCGCAGGAGCGGACAAGGGTGGGTGCCCCATCCTTCGCGCCTCGCGAAGGGTGGGGATTTTGACTTGAGTGTTCACCCAAGCCTCGCGGTAGTACGAACGCCAGTAAGAATAATCACGCTTGCGCGCGTCCCGATTCGTATTGCTTCAGCTTGCGGTAAAGCGTGGTTTTTCCTATGCCCAGGAGGCGCGCAGCGGCCAGCTTGTCTCCGGACGTTTCCTGCAGCGCGCGGAAGATGGCGCGCCTCTCGAGAATCTCCAGCGGCACGAGTTCGTCCCCGTCCGAATGTTTCTCCGACGCGGCGTAGTGGAGGTTCGACGGCAAGTCGCCCACGTGCAAGATCGGCCCCGAACCGAGCGCTACGGCACGTTCGATGGCGTTCTCGAGTTCGCGGATGTTTCCCGGCCAATCGTAGGCCATGATGCAGCTCATGGCATCTTCGGAAACAGTATGGGTCGGACGCGCGGAATCGGAAAATTTCTCCAGAAACGCGTTGGCGAGAAGCAGGATGTCGGCCTTGCGCTCCCGAAGAGGCGGCAGCTTGATCTGCACCACGTTCAGGCGGAAATACAAGTCCTGGCGGAAGCCCCCGGTTCGAATGGCCGATTCCAGGTCCCGGTTGGTCGCGGCGATCACGCGCGCGCGGATGCCGATCCGCTCGTTGGACCCGACGGGCTTGATTTCGCGCTCCTGCAAGGCCCGGAGCAGCTTCGCCTGCAAGTCGATGGGCAGGTCGCCAATCTCATCGAGAAAAAGTGTCCCTTCTCCCGCGGCTTCGAACAATCCTTGCTTCGAGTGCTGCGCACCGGTAAACGCTCCCTTGACGTAACCGAACAGCTCCGATTCGATGAGCGTCGGAACGAGCGAGGAACAGTCAACCGGAGCGAATGGCTTGTTTTTGCGCGGGCCCGAGAAGTGAATCGAACGCGCTACCAGTTCCTTGCCTGTCCCGCTCTCCCCGAGAATCAAGACGGGATAAGTATGTTGCGCCACTTTCTGGATCAGCTTGTACACGCGCTGCATTCGCGGCGACATGCCGATGAGGCCGCCAAAGCCCGGCCGGCTGCGCAACTCTTCGCGCATCAGGCGATTCTCCTGATCCATTTCGATGGAATGAATCAGGCGATCGAGCTTGGCGCGCAATTCTTCCACGTGAAATGGTTTCGTCACGTAGTCCGTCGCGCCGAGCCGCGTGGCCTCGATCGCCGTGGCGATGGTTCCATATTGCGTCAGCACTATGACGGCAATTTCGGCGTTGTTGGCGCGGGTTCGCTTCAACAGCTCCAGGCCGCCGAGTTGCGGCACCTGCAAATCCGTAACGACGATGTCGACCGGAAACTGGTCGAGGATCTCGATCGCCTCCTCGGTGGTCGGCGCCACGTAGACCTGCAGACCGGCATCGGCGGCGACATCCCGGCATAAATTTCGAGTGGTGACCTCGTCATCGACGACCAATAAACTGAAGGTTGTACTCCGCGCGGCAAGCGTTTCGACTTTAGTTTCAGAGTCAGTTTCAGCTTCAGTTTCCATTTTGGCTTCCATAACTGGGACCTCTTTTCAAAACTGGAGCAACAAGCGTGCCAAATCAGGAGAAATTCTTAAATCATGTCATGCCTGTCACTTATCATGACAACCTCAGAAATATATGGATGATTCTATTGCCGAATCGGGAATTAATGCAAGCCCATTTCGCTCTTGCGTTGAATAATTTCTTTGGCACGTAGATGAAGCAAGAATGGGAATCGCTGGGGCTTCAGAATGGAACAATTCTTGAAACAGGATGGTCTTGAAACAGGATGGCCCGGCAGCCCTTTTGGGCGACCCATCAGTCTGATGATAGCTCAGGAGCAAACGGCTGCCCGCCCAAAGAACGGGCAGCCTCTACAATACCTGCGGCCAATAGGGCAGGACGGTTTTGCAGGGGCCACGGACCGCTTACGGCCTTGCCCATGGATTTGCGGACTCCCTGGGCCCGGTGCAGGGCACGATCCGCCGCGGCGGATGCCCCTACAACCGCGAATTTGACTTCGGTTCGACGCGGACTGCAACGCTGGAGCTGGCGGAGCCGCCCCGGCCATCGTCCACTTTCGCTGTAATTGTGTACGATCCGAGCGGCATACCAGTGGAGAGCCAGCGAACTTGTGGCCCACTGCCGTCCACTTTGCCGCCGGTCGACGACCAAGTGTAGGTCAGGGGGTCGTTATCGGGATCTGAGGCTGTGCAGCTAATCGCAACCGCGTCGCTCGCATCCAAATACACCATGCTCTTATCCGCGGCACACGAAATCGTGGGCGGATGGTTCACCGGCGGAGCCTTCTCCGGCCAGTATGCGGTCCCAATCTTCACGACAAATCCGTGCCGATCGTTGAGGTCCCTCAGATTCAGCATGTACCGGTAGCCGACGTCGAAGGCAATGCTTTTCCAGGGATACATCCGAAGTCCCCATACTCCATCGACCGGATCGCGCGCGCCAAAGGTTGTGCCGGGCGTGCCGTTACTGAAAGCGTCCGTGAAGATCACAGCCGAATACTCCGTCATCGGTTGAAATCGGCTTTCCGGAAAAAAGATAAAGCCCGCTCCGGTTTTGACTTGATTCGACATGTTAAACAGAGGATCGCCGTTGGCATCGCGCGGATCGCGTCCAAACCAGTACCCCACATTAAATGTGGCCGTAATGACGTTGCTCCATTGCTTGCTGACCGCCGCGGAAACCAAGTCGCTGACCGGACTCCCTTGCGTGCCATTAGCAAGCAGTTTAATCACGTCCGTCTTGGTTGAAATAATAAAATCATTGCGGACCGAAACACTGACAGGAGCGCCATGCCGCTCGGAAAGGAGCGCATACTTAAGCCCCAGAGTTATATTCCCGATGCCGCCGGTATTGTTCGCGGCAAAAGGAAAATCCTCCACATATCCAGGAGCGCTGCCGGCGACCGTAGGGAAGAACGAATTAGGGACCGAAGTTCCGAAAGCTCCCGGGGCACAGGTAGGTGACAAGGGAATCGACCGCAAGCTCAACTGGCCGGGACATCCGATGTGCGTGTGCCCATACGGATCAAAGGCGCCGTAGAAATTCAGTTTGTCCGTTATGCCATAACTAAGATCCGCGCCGAATTCCAATACGGTAACGCTTCCCGGCATGCGGCCGAATTCATTTCCGAATCCGGAGAACGCAAAGCCACCCTTCGGGAGTGTATCAGCAGTCTCAAGTGTGAACAGTCCAATGGTCCCCGTCGTTGCCAGCATGGGCGTGAATTTCGGCGCGGGCTTGTAGTCGTCGTTTGCACTTTTCTTATCGCTGGTCGCGTTTTGTGCCGGAGGAGCAGGCGCGGCCGGGGCAGTTGCTTCCGAGGCCATGGTTTCATCAGCCTTTGTAGTATCGGAAGACGTTGCAGCCGTCGCGTCGTCGGTCTTCTTAAGGTTTTTATCGGCCTTCTCTGCCGAACTCTCTGAAAAACCGGCCGGAGCGAGGAGTAAAATCAAAATCAATAGCCCCGCACCCCGCGAAAACAGTCGCAACATGAACGGAAACCTCCATCAATAGCTTTGTCAATAATGACACAGTAACAGCCCTGAGCGTCGAACCGGTAAGTATGATTGCATTCCCCGGCGCAAGGTCCCTCGGCACCGAGCCCCCGACCATTCTATTCATTCGAACCGCAAACGGCCGCCATTATATCTTGGCAATGTGTGCCACCAAATATTTTTTCCCACCTATTCATCTGGAATGGAAAGAGTTGAAGGGACCTAGTTACTTGAGTAATCCCGGTTGCCAGGAATTCCCGCAGGCCGCCCCGGAGACACCACTGCCGTCTGAGTAGCACAGGCTTCAACCTGTGGGGTTTACGAACGCGGAATGGGAAATTCACAGGCTGAACAGGCTGCGGAAAAACTAAAATTTTGTCATTCCGAGGCGCGCTGCGCGCCGAGGAATCTCTCTTTTCCTGGGTTTAAAGCAAAGAGAGATTCCTCACTTCGTTCGGAATGACAAAATAAATCACTTTTTCCGCATCCTGTGAAGCCTGTGCTACAAGGAGTACCCGCCCATTAATGATCACGTGGCGAAGGGCACCAGCGGATTCAACTTCAAAGGCTGCGCCTCTCGCCGGCTGATTCGCGCCCGCTATTTCCACGCGGCGTAAACAGGCTTGCCTACGAGAAGCGCCGGATTCGCGCCCTCGCGCGGGCGAAACTTCTGCGCGCGGCCATTGCCGACTTCGGCGACGTAGAAATTTCCTTCCTGGTCAACGCTCATTCCGTGGGTGTTGAAAAGACCTCCCGGCCAGTCGGCCAGCGTGCCCCACGCGTAGAGCAAATGTCCTTCGAGATCGTACTCCAGGATTTTTGAGTTTCTATCGTCCGCGGCCCATAGCTTCCGGTCAGCGGACAGGTACAGAAAATTTATGGACGAGTATTTGTCGACCGGCCACTGGTCGGCGAATTTTCCGTTCTCATCGAAAACCTGGATGCGGTGATTGCTCCGATCGACCACGTACACGCGATGCGTGACAGGGTCCGCGGCAATGCCATGCACGACATTGAAGTAGCCGGGGCGCATCTCGTTTGGCGCGACGCCCTTTTCGCCCCAGGCGAGCAGGAATTTTCCATCCTTGTCGAACTTCGCGACGCGCGTGCCGTTGTATCCATCCGAGACGAACATGGTGCTGTCGGGCAGCCAGGTGAGAAACGTGGGCCGATTAAAATGCTTGTCGTCCGCGCCGGCTTGACTGACCGTGCCGATCGTCTGGAGAAGCTGTTTTCCGTCGTGGCTGAACTTGAAGACGGCCTCTTTGTAGTCGTCGACGACCCAGACGTTTTTCTCCGGGTCGTACGGATTGATGTACACGGCGTGCGGCCGCTCGAAAAAGGTGTCCCACTTCGTCCAATCTTCAGAGATCTTGCCGCTCGCATCCACGACGACCAGCGCGTGTTCCCAGCGCGCGTCGACGCCCTTTTTGCCGCCCCACTTTTTATCAGCATCCTCGGGCAGATCGCCCGGAGCGCCTCCGCCCGGCAAGCTGGCCACCGGCCCTTGCGAAGCATTTCGGAACGGCACCTCACCGGTGGGAAAGGAGAGGCTCGGCCCAAACGCGGGAACCGGGGTGTTCACAGGCCTCTTCAAGGCCGGCAATTCGCCGCGTTGCGCGATGAACACTCGATTCGGGCTCTCCGCGTAGATGCCCTCCACGGCTCCCCACGTCCAATTCTCATGCCCGGGCAGCGAAGTCAAAGGCTTCGGCCAGTCAAGAACAGGTTCGTAAGGACCGGTGATGTCCTCGCCGCCCTTTTGTCCCGGCACAGCCGGGAACGCGGAGTCGGGCCTCGTTTGCGCCTGCACGCGTTGTATTCTGCTCTCGACCACCAAACCAGCCACGAACCCAGCCGCGGCCATCACGATAAGCGCGAGCATCACCGTTCGATTTCGCATGGATCTCCCCTTAGGCAAAGTCATATTGGCGACAATATTTTTGGTTGGATGGCCCGCCTTATTGGCCCCCGCACCAAGGTGAGCATATCGCAGCAGAATACTACTCCCCTACAACAACTCGGAGTCAAGATTTTGGAGGCTGGAGTGCCCCGCCCTCGCCGTTGCGAGGGCGGGCCTTTGGTGCAGGTTCAAATCGATCCGGTTTGCTGAAATGAATTGAGGACCACAAGTCAGAGGTTCTGGCGTTCCGTAAAGCGGAAGGCTAGGGTGCCGCGAGGAATTCGGGTACTATACCCCAGCCTTGCTTTTGCGACGTACCGCCGGTGAGGTTGGGTCAGGGCCTTTACCTCTTTGTCCAGTCCGTAAGAATGAGTTGGCAGGCCTTCTTCATACCACCTGCGATACTACCCCCCTCTTTGGTCTTGGATATGAGGTCACCATCCTTGTTAGCGATCTGTACTTGGTTGTCTCGGACAAGCAAACCGACTTCTATGTGGTTTAGATCTATCGTATAGTCTGCCATTTGTTGGTTGATTGTTACCCGCACGCCGGGGCAGTCCTTTTCAAGGTCTTTGCTCATCTCCATTGACTGGTCCCGGTCTGCGTTCCGGTTTGTGCCCTTACTTGATGATTCCAAGAAAACTCGTGGCTTGCCCGAAGTCTGGTCTGATGACTGCTGAGCCGACTCTTGCGCCGACAGAGCGGCGGAAGACTGAGTCTGCAGTCCCGAGCTAGCTAGCCCGTCCGACGGAGACGGCGCAAGGACTGGAGTCTGAGCAGCCAACGCAGGAGATGAGGACTTCAGCACAATCGCCGAGATAACCTTGTCGCTGGCACCCGCCGTCTTGAGCGCAATCAGGCCATCCGCTGATGTGTTATATTCACCCGGCGAGGCATTGATCGTGGAGACGACTAGATCCTCCGAGAGCCCCGCCTTTACCAGTTTGATGACGGAGTCATTGTTTAGCGCTTGCTGAGCTGCGAGGAGTGGACTAAATACCAGAAGAGCAACTATCACAACGAATCTGCGCATGAATAGGAACCTCTGTTCTGAGAGTTGATTCGATTGAATTGTGACAATCTGGCTGACTTAGTCGAATAGGACTTCCGTACCAGAGTTGCGCTCTTAGTTAACAAACCCGTTAATGAGCTGACATTCGTCACGCCGCGTTAGTCCGGTTTCACGTTTGATTTCAGATGAGACCAGCCCCCCACATTTGTAAGTTCCAAGTGGAAAGCACGAGGCTGCGCGCCGCGCTCGAAAAGGTGGCCGGCAAATCCCTCTTCGCGTAAAACTTAAGGGTAGCGTTCTGCATCTCAGCTTGGCATTTCCGGGGCTGTGCTGGTAGATTCGAATAGAGGCGGAGCCCCTACGTCCCAGGGACTGCTCACAAACTGAATGGCTGAAGTGAACCGATTCGAAACAGCGAAACCTTCTCCTGACCGTGTCCTGATCGTCGAGGACGAGGAAAACGCTCGCCTGGGATACGAAGCGCTATTACGCCGATGGGGATTTGAAGTGCTGGGCGTAAGCAGCGCGGAGGACGCCTTGGCAAAATTTTCCGAGTTTGCGCCCGCCGTGCTGATCGCCGACGTGGAGCTGCCCGGAATGAACGGCCTGGACCTTTTGGCGCGGCTCGGCGATGAGCTGCAACACGTTCCGGCGATTGTCATCACCGGCAAGGGCAGCGAAGAACGCATCGTAGCGGCCATCGAAGCTGGCGCGTTTTGGTACATCGAAAAACCGCTCAAGGGCTCGGTCCTGCATGTGTTGCTGGACAGGGCGCTCGGCCGCGTACGAGACCGCAAACAAGTTGCGGCGCTGACCCGGCAACTGCGCGAATCTGGCAAGCTGGGCGATTTGGTGGGCCAGTCCAAAACGATGCAAGAGGTCATGCATCTGGTCGAGCAGGTGGCGCCATCGTCCGCATCCGTGCTGATCACGGGCGAAACCGGGTCGGGCAAGGAAATTCTGGCGCGCACGATTCACCGCCTCTCGCCTCGCGCCGACCGCCCTTTCATAGCGATCAATTGTTCCGCGATCCCCGAATCCTTGATGGAAAGCGAAATTTTCGGCCACGAGCGCGGGGCTTTCACCGGCGCAGCGGAGCGGCGGCTCGGTTGTTTCGAGCTGGCCGACGGCGGCACGCTGCTGCTCGATGAAATCGGCGAGATGCCCGCGCCGACGCAGGCAAAATTGCTTCGCGTGCTCGAGGATCACAAAGTGCGGCGCCTCGGCAGCAAAGTGGAAACACCGGTCGACGTGCGCGTGATCGCCGCCACGAATAAGGAACCCGAGCAGGCCGTGGCGAAGGGGGAATTGCGGCAGGATCTCTATTTCCGCTTGAACGTGTTTCATATTCTGCTGCCGCCGCTGCGCGATCACAAGGAAGACATTCCGCTTCTGGTGGAACACATTTTGCGCGATATCAACGTCAAGCACGGGCGTCACGTTCGCGGTGTGAATCCCGAAGTGCTCGATCTGTTTGCGAGTTATTCCTGGCCGGGCAATGTCCGCGAGCTTCGCAATGTGCTGGAACGCGCCGCCATCGTCTCCGACCGCGATCTCATTGGCCGCGCGAGTTTGCCGGCGGATTTCGGCCGCGCTCCCGCGGCGGCCGCCTCCGATCTGGCATCGCTGCGGTTTCCGCTGGGAACCACGGTGGAAGCGGCCGAACGCGAACTCATTTTGCAAACGCTTGCATCCACGAACAACAAAACACGCGCCGCCGAACTGCTCGGGATCAGTCTAAAAACTCTGCACAACAAGCTGAAGGAATACGAGGCTGCAAAAGCTCCTCCGCAATGAGGAGCAGGGCAACTCATGCAACTCCGCCTGAAAACGAAGATTACGCTGACCACAGCGGCGCTGGTTCTCGCCGTGGTGGGCGTGAATTCAACGATCTACGTCATGAATCTCACGCGGCAGGTCATCCGGCAAGCGGACGATCGCGCTCAACTCGTATCCCGGCATATTTTTTTCGAGGCCCAAAACGCGCTGGTGGACGCCGCCAAGGCGGGCGAGGCGCCGGCGTCGGATAGCGCCGAGGATTTGCGCGCCTATGTGCAGCAAGCATTCGACGCTAGCGCGCCGCTGGCCTCCTCCATCGACTCCGAAGTCGGGTACTCCCCGCTGATATACGAGGTTTCTGTTACTGACGTCAACGGTACAGTCTTGGTCTCAAGCGACAAGTCCCTGCCTGGGAAATTGGCGCCCGTCAGAACAAGGCTGGCGCAACTTGTTTCCAGCGGTTTTATGGAACAGCTCAGGGTGCTCTATGGCCCGCCGCGCGCTTACGAAGTGGACTATGCATTCCAAATCGGGCCCCCGGGCAACCAGATCCCGTTTGGAGTCGTTCGGGTCGCGGTGCAGACAGGCTTGTTGCGAATCAGTATCACTCCCGCATTGCGTTCGGCGGCGCTGCTTGCGCTGGCCTCCGTGGGAATCTCGGTTTTGCTCGCGGCGATCGTGAGCAGTATTTCCCTGGCGCCGCTCAAGAGGATCACGGCCCAATTGGACCGCATTTCAAAAGGTGAATTCGACCAGAAGCCACTCGATCGAGGAGATGAATTCGGACAGGTCAGCACGAAGATCAGCCAGATTGGAATGCAACTCCGCGGCGTCCGGGAAATTTTCAGCAATTTGCGCGAAAACATCGACCAGGTTCTCGGCGGGCTCGACGACGGCTTGCTGTTGTTTTCCGTCGATGGCCGGGCGGTCATGGTGAGTCCTGCCGTCGAGCGGTTTCTTTCCATGCCGTCGGATCAGCTTCTGGGGCGCCGCGTGGAAGATATTTTCCCTCCCGATCATGATGTCCGGGAAGCGATCAAACTGCAGAATGGCGAGCTCGTACCTGTCGCTTCCGCCGAAGTGGTGCTGTCCGGAATCGATGGTCCGCCTCGGCGCGTCGGCGTCAGCGTCGAGGTCATCGGCGAAGGCGACGCGAGAATGGGCACCCTCGTAAAATTCAAGGATCTGGAGTCGAGAGAGCGTATTGGCACGCAGCTGCAGGTTTCCGAACGCCTCGCCAATCTCGGACGAATCACCGCGGGCGTGGCCCACGAAGTGAAAAATCCTCTGAACTCGATGCGCATCTGGCTGGAAAATCTGAAAGCCAGCCTGCCTGACGTCGAGGGGTTGCCGCTCCAGGCTGTCCGCGTTTTGGACAATGAAATTGACCGGCTGGACAGTGTCGTGAAACGCTTCCTCGATTTCACGCGTCCACCAGAGATGCACCAGGAAGAATCCAGCCTCAAAGAAATTCTGGAGGAAGTCCTCGCCGTCGAGCGGCCCGAGTTCGACAAGGCAAATATCAAACTCGATGCCCGCTTGGCCGCCGACGTGCCGAACGTCCTGGTAGACAAGCCGTTGTTGAAGCAAGCACTGATTAATTTATTGGTGAACGCTCTCGAAGCCATGCCCGGGGGAGGCCAGCTTTTCATTTCGCTTCGCCGGCACGAAGAAATGGCCGAGATCGAAATTCGGGACACTGGCCGCGGCATCGCTCCCGAACATCGGCAACGGATCTTCCAGCTTTTCTTTACGACGCGGCCGGGAGGAAGCGGGATTGGGCTGGCGAGCACTTTTAGAACTGTACAATTGCACAATGGTTCAATAGAATTCGAGTCGGAGGTTGGACGCGGCACGACGTTTCGAATCAACTTGCCGCTGGCTCACCAGATGGAATCCGCGCTCACCCGCCCCCGGGACTCCAACGCGGCCGTCGCGAGGAGTCTGTGATGCGGAAAACCCAACTTCTCGCGCTGCTCTGCGCGGTTTCCGCCGGCATGGCCGGTTGCGCGAGCAAGCACATTGTGCGGGCTGCGCCGCCATCGGTGAGCACGCCGCCGCCGGATGAGACTTCGCCAATGCCGCCACCGGAGGCCCCTCCCCCGGTGAGTACCACAGAGGAACCCGCGCCGGAGGTGCCGTCTCCCGCCCCGCCGCCCGCGCCAGCCAAGCGCCCCGCCGCGCCTCGGCGACCGGGGCCGCCGGAGACGGAGACGTCCGAGCCAACCCCGGCCAAACCAGCGCCGCCGCAGATTTCGCCGCAGCTCTCCGCCAGCGACCTAGAAGCGACCAAAAATAGCACGACCAAGAACATCACAACCGCTGAACAGAATCTACAGTTTTCGAATGGGAAGCAACTCAACGCGGCGCAAAAAGACCTGACCGAGAAAATAAATGGATTCCTCAGCCAGGCTCACGAGGCCATCCTGGCCGACGACTGGGTCCGCGCGCAGAACCTCGCCGAAAAGGCGCGCGTACTTTCCGCTGAACTCGTAAAATCGTTTTAGGTTTGTTGGCGAATTTCCTCGAACGCGGGAAGTGTGTCCTGATTCCGACAAATTTCGTGCAATTAACTTGAGCTTCCGTGACGCAGAGTTGCTGCGTAGAGGGTCCGGCCTTCTTGCCCTGACGAAGGAAGGGGAAATTGGAGAAGCACCGTCGCTTGAGTGCAGACTGTAAGCCCGGAAGCTTCTTTTGGAAAAGGTCCGCGAAAAAATATTCATCCAATGCAGATTTCGGCGCTGAAAGCGCCGCCGTACATTAGCCCAGCGCAACGCCCTGAATTTCGGAATCAATCGATTGTGGGCAGGAATGCCCTCCGCCCTTTCAGGGCGGACGATGCTACCTGGGCACGATACCCGGTGCGTTGCCCCGGCCTGGCATTCTCCGCGCCGTTGGCGCGACAGAGTGGGCTTGTTTTCAAGCGGAGAAAACTGCCACAAAGCGATTTATGAGAGAACCTTCAAGCCGAACACGGCAAAGTCCGCCATCGATCCGCATTGCTGGTAAGATATAAGCGTGAAAACATACGATGTCGTGATCGTTGGCGGGGGCATCATCGGAGGATCGATTGCGTTCGATCTGGCGCGACAGAATCTGCGTGTTGCCGTGCTGGACCGCAAGGAACTCATGCACGAAGCCTCCTGGGCGGCTGCGGGAATGTTGTCTCCCGCTCCGGATTGCCCGGCGGCGATTCCCGCTGTTCCGCTGGGACGCGCCAGCCTGGCGCTGTATCCGAAATTTGTAGATGCAGTGGAAGATGCGTCCGGCCAGCGCACCGGCTATCGCACGGGTGGAGCGATCGTAGTCTTGTGCCATGGCGATGCGGAACGCGAATTGAGCACGCTGGTGGCGCTCCACCACGGATTAGGACTCGCATGCGAACCACTGCCGCTGGACGAAGCCCGCAACATGGAACCTGCACTCGGACGGGATGCTCGCGCGGCGGCACTGCTTCCCGCCGAATGTTCGATTGAGCCGCGCGC
Organism: uncultured Acidobacteriota bacterium; assembly: GCA_963833595.1. Lineage (GTDB taxonomy): Bacteria > Acidobacteriota > Terriglobia > Acidiferrales > UBA7541 > Palsa-360. The sequence continues at coordinate 177,013 of CAWHYM010000017.1, forward strand.
ACTGGCGTCCGCGGTGCTCGCCGCTGCGGCGTCTGTCGGCGCCGCGCTGTGCCCCGGCGTTGAAGCGATTTCGCTCGCGCTCGATGGGAAAAAGTGCGCCGGCGTGAAAACTTCAAGTGGCGACATTTTTCACGCGGCACAGGTGGTGATTGCCGCAGGCTGCTGGTCATCGCAAATTCCCGAGGCCGCGCCTTATGCGCCTACAGTTCCCTTGCGCGGCCAGATGGCCGCTCTGCGCCATTCCGGAACGCCCATCCGAAATGTGCTGCGCTCCGAGCGAGGCTACATTGTTCCCCGCGGCGCGGAGAGCCCACAGACGGTGATCCTGGGCAGCACGATCGAGAACGCGGGTTATGAAAAGCTGGTCACTTCGGGCGGCATCGAAAAAATCCTCTCGGCGGCGAATGAGATTGCGCCCGAACTGGCGAAGGCGGAAATCATCGAGACCTGGTCCGGCTTGCGCCCAGGCTCGCCGGATCAACTGCCCATCCTGGGGCCCGTGGATGTCGATGGATTGGTGTTCGCGACCGGCCACTACCGCAACGGAATTCTGCTTGCCCCTATCACGGCGAAGCTCATCGGCGAGTGGATCGCCGAAGGCAAGACCAGCCTCGATTGGGAGGCGTTTAGCCCGCTGCGCTTCCCGCGCGCAAACGCGGACCGTTCCGTGAACGCATAACCTATCTTACTTGTAGTTACTCATATCAAATTTATCCTTACGAATAGAATTGCGGCGGCGGGCTTTTAGTAGGACAGGCTTCAGCCTGTCAGGTTTGCGAGTTGGGTTAGATCAAATCGACAGTCCCGCTGCAGCGGGACTGTCCTACTCAAATCGCAAATCAGATAGGGGACCGGCTGCGTGTAGGTTCGCGGCTGGGCGGACCGGGAAGCGTCGAGGCACGGCCGGGATCGGTGAAATTGACGCGGCTGGCATCGAGATAGACGGTGCGATCGAGAACGACGTCGACGGTCGTGCCGCGCGGCAGTTCAAGTTCGGGGCCGCGTGTGAGGAGCACGGCAGCGAGTCCGACCGCCGCGCCGGCGCCTGCTCCTATGCCCGCGCCCTTGACGCTTTGCGTAGCGATCCCTCCGACGCCTGCGCCGATTCCGGTCGATTTCAAAATGGTTCCGACGTCATCCGCCTTGTCCGTATCGCCGTGAATTTTCCCTTCGCTGTCGGTCGATTCATTGCCGCCCGTCCCGGCATTGGTGGGGATGGCGTTGAAATCGACCGCGTAACCGTTCGGGAGAATCATCGAATTCAGCCGCAGGCGAATTTCGCCCGTGCCTTTTACTTTGCCGGGACGCCTGGCTTCCTGAATTTCGCCCTGCACGTAGGATCCGGCAGGAATGAGAATTCGGTTGTCGATCACGACCGGGTAAAGGGTTTCGAGATAGACCGGATCACCTGGCTTTGCATTTCGCGTGGTCACCGCGTTGTGCAGGATCAAGGGCAAGCGCGTACCTGAGGGAACCACGTATCTTTCCGGCGTAGCCTTCGGAGCGGAAACTGAAACCGAGGAAGCCGGCGCCGCTTGCGCTGCCGGTGGTTGTGCTGGCGGAGTTTGCGCCGCGGGGCCTTGCGCCGGTCCTGCCGGCATCTGCGCAGTGAGCACAGTTCCGCCTGTCCATAACCCCGCAACCAATAAAAGAACCGGCAATTTGATTTTCATGCGGTTTCTCCGTTGCCAGCTTCGATGCGAATTCTCACCCCGGGGCTGCCGCAATTATACGCCTTCCCGCCCCGCTCTGGATTTCGATATACGTTGCGATTCTCTTCCCCGGGGTCATCCGTTCCTCCGAGGCGGGAACGGAAAATGGAACCACAGATTCACACAGATGAACACTGATAAAAGATAAGAAGAAGCTTTAGGCGTGACGAAAGGGTCTTATTCTTATTGTCTCTATCTTTACATTTTTTAATCTGTGTTTATCTGTGTTCATCTGTGGTTTCAAACTCTTCCCCGAGCCTCTGTGACTGCGTGGCGCGGGCTGGCACCGCGGGCAAAAATGACTACTCCTGCCCGCCACGATCATGCGCCGGATTTTTGCTTTGCAACGAAAACACGGCTTCCCATCGCGTTGGTAAACGCGGTGCCGGAGCTGGAACTCGCCGCGATTGCCCTCGGAATCGACGTAGTCTGAAATGGAAGAACCACGGAAACGAATTGCGGCGGCCAGAACCTGGCGGACTGCCCCGTGGAGCGCCAAGAGCTGCTTCTTCGTCATGTTTTCAGCAATACGGGCAGGGTGCAGGCGCGCGCGGAACAAGCTCTCGTCCGCATAGATGTTGCCGATGCCGCGCAAGACCCTTTGATCGAGTAGCAAAGCCTTGACGCGCGCGCGCCTCGACCCAAAATATCGGCAAAATTCCTCTGCGCCGATTTCCAGCGGCTCTTTTCCCAGATGCCCGGTGAATTCTGCCAATCCCGATTCCGGAATGAGAAGCATGCGGCCAAAGCGCCGGATGTCCGTGTAGCGCAGCTCGCGACCATCGTCGAGAACAAAAAAGCCATGCGTGTGGGGCGCAACGGATTCGCGGGAATGAATTAAGGTCAGCTGACCCGTCATTCCGAGATGGATGATGAGGTAGAACTGCGAAGGAGGAGCGGCAAGCGCGGCGCTCGGCGCACACGCCTCAAGCCCGATACATATGAATTTTCCCAGGCGCATTACGTTCGCAATTCGTGTTCCGGGGAGGCGTTCTGCAATCTCGCCAGGATTGTCCACGAAGTCCGTCTTGCCGAAGCGCACGCTAACAATGGTGCGGCCCGGCAGCGACAAACGCAATCCGCGCACAACCGTTTCAACCTCTGGAAGTTCAGGCATCGGGAAATCTCATTCAAAATAGCACAATTAATTGGTGAGCATTATGGAACCAACTGTTGGAGGATTCTGTGGGAAACAAACCGAAAACCCCCGAAGAGGAAAGGGGGTTCACGAGTCACCAGTCACCGAATCACGGAAGCGGGAGGCCCGGAGTGGCGACAATGCCGGCCATTCGCAGGATCTCCTGATACTCGTCTTCGGTAACCGGCGAAATGATTAAGCGAACGTTTTTCAGGAACTTGACCTTGCGCACGGAGGCGTTGTTCCGAAGCTCGTCCAGGGGAATCTGGCGGGGCAGACGCTCCATGGCACGCAAGTCCGCAACCATCATTTTCGATTCCCGGTCGTGGGGGTCCGGGTAAGGATCGCGCGTGACCTCGGCTATTGCGTAGAGAGCCCTTTCGGGCGCGGAGTGGTAGCAAAGCACACGGTCACCCTTGCGCACCTGCTTTAGGGCGCGAATCGCGTCAGGACGCGTTCCGGCCCCCCTCCACATCTCCTTGCCCTTCACAAAAAGCGTATCCCAGTGATAATGGTGGGGATTGACCGAAAAAATCCAATGACCTCGCTTTGCCGGTGGGCGAATTGTCGTCAAACCGGGCAGCCTCCGAATTATTATCGTTCTCCGAGATTTGAGTCGGTCGGACACTATACACGGGACCTCGCCCGTTGTGCAAAAATTCGTGCATTTCTGGGTTATCCCAGAATGGGAATTAACCCGTGATTCATCAAACCTATACAATTAGACGCATGATCTGCAAAATCGGACTCAAGAGAAATTGCGTGCCAGATGCTTGCCAAAAATATCAACTATGTGATTATTTTTGAATAGCTTAGGAAGGGAACCACACTATTGAAATCCCCAAACTAACCCGCTTCAATCCAGAGATCCTCGCCCCTCACCTCAATCGTGTATGTCTTGACGCCGATGGCCTGATTCATGACGAGCTTACCGGTGGTAACATCGTACTGCCAGCCGTGCCAGGGGCAGGTAACGGCTACCCCATGGAGATCACCCTGACCCAGAGGCCCTCCCCGGTGCAGACAGGTGTTATTCACCGCGTAGAACTTGTTTCCTATGTTAGCGATAGCGACAGTGAGCCCGTCTACTTGAAACTCGCGGATCGAACCCGCCGGAATCTCATCTTTTCGCGCCGCACGCACAAAACCCATTTGCCGACTCCTTCAGCAGGTTTTCGAAATTGTCAGGCTTTGTAGCTCGCCTCGGTTGCACCGCAGCGAGGAGTTCATCAAGTTAGCCGGAAAACCCCGCGTCTAATCCTTCGCTTGAGCCCAGGGCAAGAGATGCGGGCTACAGCAGTTTCAGCGCGGCGACGGCGTCTGCGCGACCATTACGTTGCGCTTGAAGTCCTCCGCCATGCCCGGGTGCAGCCGGATTTCCGTGGGCCGCTTCGCAAGTGACATCTGGTCGATCTTGTCCTGCAGCTTCAGCAGCGCGTAGATCAGACCTTCCGGGCGAGGTGGGCACCCAACCACATAAACATCCACGGGAACGATCCGGTCGACGCCCTGGAGCACGGAATAGGCGTTGAAAGGACCGCCTACGCTCGAGCAGGCGCCCATCGAGATGCACCACTTGGGGTCGGGCATCTGATCCCACACGCGCTTGAGCACCGGCGCCATTTTCAGGGTCACCGTGCCGGCCACAATCATCAGGTCCGATTGCCGGGGAGAAGGACGAAAGACTTCGGCGCCGAACCGTGCAATGTCAAAGCGCGACGTGGTCGAGGCGATCATCTCGATGGCGCAACATGCCAGGCCAAAGGTCAGTGGCCAGATGGCGGACTTCCGCGCCCAGTTGAACACGTAGTCCACCGAGGAAATCATGAAGTTTTTTTCAAACCGCTGATCGAGAACGCCCATGTGTCTCCTCTAGTCGCTTAGGAAGGGGGAGTATATCCATCCCCGGCAAGGCGAGTCAAACCCGAATGCCAGTTTCCTCAACGACATAAGAATATCACTTTGGCATGGCCTCGCATTGCTTCTGCTCGCCATTGCCACTCCTCTGATTCGCAAATTCGTATTTCATTTTGTCCCATGAACGAGCAGTGCGCCAATCTGGCGGGAGGCGCGGCACTGAGCAGCGTCTTGAAACCATCGCCCTGTGTAGAATTCGGGTGCGGGAGTGGGATCGGGAATCCGGCGATGCTCGATATTCGTGAAGCCCGCATCGTGGAACAATGCTTCCCATTCACCGGCGCTGAGCAAGTGCGCAGGCGTGGCAAACTGCTTGGCCCACTGGTGGGAATGCGGGTTCTCAAGATAAAAGTTGATCAGAATCCACGCGGTGCCGCCTTCGCGCA
>CAWHYM010000018.1:0-159118 GCA_963833595.1 uncultured Acidobacteriota bacterium
GCGCGGCGAACGAAAAAATATGGAGCAAGGAATACTGGGCGCAGAAGGGCGACGTCAAGCTCTACATGTTTCGGAAACGCGTGGGCGCGCCGCAAGCGGGAAAGCCGGCGTTGCCTGTGCTGTTCCTCGTGCATGGTTCTTCCATATCCTCGTCATCATTCGACTTGACCGTGCCGGGGCATGGCGACTATTCGATGATGGACGCGTTTGCCAAGTATGGATTTGACGTCTGGACGATGGATTTTGAGGGCTACGGAAAATCGTCGAGGACCGAGGGCAATTCCAATATCGCGGATGGGGTTGAGGATTTGAAGGCCGCGATGCCAGTTGTGGCGCGTGAAACGGGGCAGCAGCGGTTCCATGTCTTTGGCGAATCGTCTGGCGCGTTGCGCGCCGGCGCGTTTGCCATGGCTCATCCGGAACTCATCAACCGGCTGGTGTTGGCGGCGTTCACGTACACCGGGGAAGGTTCGCCCACGCTGACGGATCGAGCCAAGCAGGTGGAGTTCTACCGCACGCACAACCGGCGTCCGCGCGACCGCAACATGATTCGCAGTATTTTCACGCGGGACAAGCCCGGCACATCCGACCCGGCTGTCGGCGAAGCGCTGGCCGACGCCGAAATGAAGTTCGGCAATGACATTCCGACGGGAACGTATCTTGACATGACCACTAACCTGCCGATCGTCGACCCGCTCAAAGTGCATTCGCCGGTGCTGATCGTGCGCGGCGAATATGACGGAATCGCGACCGAAGTGGATCTGATTAATTTTTATACGAAGCTGCCCTATGCGGACCGGCAGTTTGTCATTCTGCCTGGGGCGGCGCATGCTCTTTCATTGGGATTAAATCGTCAACAGTTCTGGCACGTGATGCGCGCGTTTTTGGACATGCCGCCCCGACTTGATAGCTTGAAGAACAGCTAAACTGCCGAGCCTACTATCCACGAGGGTAGGGCGGTTCGCCCTTGCGGATTAGACGACAGATTTAACGGAGCTCTTAAGGGCCGCTCCGTCATCCAATCGTATTGAGATGATATCCACAACTGTAAGAAATTTCATGAAGCAGCAGGGCTTTGTTGAAGAGCCGGATTCTGTCTGTGATATGCATTTTGCGGGGCTGAATTTTCAGCCAAGAATTATGGGGCCGCTCGTAGTCGTTGCAATTGTCCTGCAATCTCCCGTTTTCTTTTTTGTACTTTCCGCGATGCTCTGGTGGAATGTTGCGTTTCCGAAGTGGAATCCCTTTGAAATGCTATACAACCGTGTGATCGCCGCGCCCCGCGGAAAGCCGCTTCTCGCACCTGCGCCTGCGCCGCGCGCATTTGCACAAGGCATGGCGGCGGCCTTCATGCTTCTGGCAGGGGTGGCGCTTTCGACAGGCTGGATGATGGCGGCCTGGATACTCGAAGCGTTCCTGGTGATCGCGTTTGCGACGCTCCTGTTTGGGAAATTTTGTCTGGGCGCGTATGTGTACCATCTGTTGCGCGGGAAAATCGCGTTTGCCAATTCCACGCTTCCGTGGGCCCGTCCGCACGCATAATTTCTAAGCCGATTGAATTCGTAACACCTGAAGTACATCAGGCGAGGCAATCACACTTAGTCACTGCTGTTGCGGTAGCGGTTGCTGTGTCTGCTGCTGCTGTTGCTGCTGCTGTTGTGGCTGGACGAAGGTCCCAGTAGGCTGGCCAGGTTGGACTATAGCTGGAAAGGGCTGTCGGCCTGCTTGCGGCGGCTGGTTCGGGTTAGGCGCTCCGGCTGGCCCTGGCGGTGCCGCCGGCGGTGTGGATGGCTCTCCGCGTCCGGCATAGACCGCTGGGACATCGTGCGGCGGCAGGCGCAGGGCGCGGGGAGTTACGAGGATGAGCAATTCTGTTTTTTGATTGTTGATATTGTCCTCGCCCGTCAACAAGCCGACGCCCGGCGCCGTCGAGGTCCAGGGCAATCCGCTGGTGCTTCCTATTTCGCTCGATTGGAGGATGCCGGACACAATCGAGGTTTCATTTTCGCGCAGGCGGATCGTTTGTTCGATGTTGCGATTGCTCAGGATGGGAATCCCGTTGATGTTCGAGCCCGTAAGGCTCTTAATGTCGAACTGAAGCTGCAGCGTGACCTCATCATTGTCATGCAGACGCGGCGTGGCCTTTATTTTCAGTCCCAAATCCTCATACTCGGCGGATGGATAGCCGGTTTGCGCGGAAGAATTCACCGCGGATTGCAGAGTGTTGAGCGTGACGGACACGGTATTGGATGAATTGTTCGCGGTTACCACATCGATTGTACCGTCACCATTCAGATCAGCGCCCGCCACCGCAATGGGAGAGTTCCCCGTGGGCAATGGAATGGGAGGGTTAAAAGTTCCGTCCCCATTCCCGATCAGGATGGCCACAGTGTCCGCTGCTTCATCCGCAACGGCGAGATCCGGGGCTGTGCCCGTGAAGCCCGCGGCAATCATGCCGACCGGGCCGGCCCCGGCGGCATAGGCCGTTTGCGCAAGAAAAGTGCCGTTGCCAAGGCCCAGCAAAATCGACACGGTGCCGTCGGTTTGGTTGGAGACGGCCAGATCAGGGTTCCCGTCGCTGTTGAAGTCCGCCGCGGCGATGCCCGCGGGTCCGTTCCCGGTGGCAAAAGTTGTTTGCGCGCCAAATGTTCCGTTCTGTATGCCATTTGTTCCGCCGCCAAGCAGGATGGAGACGGTGTTGCTCCCCTTGTTTGCAACCGCCAGGTCCGTAAATCCGCCTATGTAGAAAACGGCGGTTGTAATCGCCGAGGGCGAGATGCCTACGGGGTAATCGGTCTTCGGGCCAAACGTTCCGATCTGTATGCCGTTTATTCTGTTGCCGAGCAAAATTGACACCGTGCCAGGAGTTTTCCCGTCACCCTGATTGACGACGGCAAGATCAGGTTGTCCGTCGCCGTCGAAATCCTGGGCCACGAGGGCGACGGGATTACTCCCTGTCGCATAAGCCACGGGCGTCTGGAAGGCACCATTCCCGTCGCCAAATAGAATGATTACTCTACTATTGGCCAAATCCGTCACGGCGATATCGATGTTGCCGTCATTGTTGAAATCGCCTGTGGCGATGGCCGAGGGGCTCGCATTTATTGCGCCCGAGGTCGTCGTAACCGCCGGTAACGGAATGACAAACTGCGTTCCAAATGCTCCGCCGCCAATTCCGAGGAGGATCGAAATCGTGCCGTCCGTCTGATTCGCGACCGCCAGGTCGGGAAAGCCGTCTTTGTTGAAGTCCGCGATGGCGACCGAGACGGGGCCTTGGCCCGTGTCGTAATCCGCTCGCGGAAGCGCCAAACCCGAAAGGAGCGCCTGCGCGGCTGCCGCCGTGGTCGAGTTCAAATCCGAAGAGAGCAGACCCAGATCAATGGGATAGCGGTCGCCTACAAAAAACGACACGGGCTTTCCATCCTGGGCGCGCAACAAAATGCGTTGCGCGCTATGCACGGCGCTGAGGGCCTCGCTGAAATTCGCGGTGGCGCTGGGCATGGTGGAGAAGAAAATGGATTTTCCTCCGCCGAACGCAATCAAAGAGGGAAGCACGGAGCTCGATGCCGGGCTCCCGGCGCTGCTCCCGAAAATGGTTTGCAGGATTTGAACGAGGGTCCCAATATTCTGCGCTGCCTCGAGCTCCTCGATTTGGGGCAAAGTGAGCGCATATATGGTCTGGGAGGCCGGCGGCGTAACTCCGAGCAGATCCGCCAAGTTGCGGTCGAGCTCAAGGATTTCGATTTCCAGCATCAATTCGCCGTGGGGCTGTTCGATCTGTTCGAGAAGAGTTTGCGCGAGCGCGACGTTTTGCTCCGTGCCGCGCACGGTGAGGGTGCGCATCGCCGTATTCAGTTGTGTCCGCGTGATGCCGGTCATCTCGCGAATCATCCGGACCGCTTCGTTCATCTCGTCCGTCGAGACGGAAGCCGGCAGCAAGAGTTCTTTTTCCACTTCGAGCGTGTATTCCTTCACTTTTTGCGGGGTGTCTTCGGTGACAAACATCGTATGCGCGTCCACGACGCGCGTGAATGTCCTGGTCTGGCGCGAAAGGACCATCACCGCCGTGTCGAAGTCCAAATTCGGAACCTGGAACCGAATCGTGCGATCGGGCAGATCGCCGTCAAACACCATCTTGACGCCAAATTGCTTGCCGATTTCCTCATAGGCGCCTCGGGTCGTGCCGCGATAGTCGAATGCCTGAGTTCCAGGTTTGAGAATCAGGCGGGGCAAGCCAGCGAGCCGCGGGCCCTTTTCCGCATCCGCCTCGGCGGGACTCGGCGTCAATTCTGACAGGCGTTCTTGCGCCGCTACGTAATTCGGGTCAATCTCCAGCGCCTCGGTCAGCAGCGCGCGCGCGCCGGGAATATTTCCGGCGATGGCCTGGCGTTCCGCGCTATCGCTGAGCGATTGAATGACTTGAAACCGGGCGTGTTCCTTCAGCATTTTATACTCCCGGTTAGACGGATCGTACGTAGCCGCTTCGGAGTAGGCGGCGAACTCCGCTTTCCAATCGCCGGATTGTTCCGCGCGGCGGCCCGCCTGGAACGCCTTCCGCGCGCGGCCCTTATCCGGTTGGGGAGCGGGCGTGGATGGCGAGGCGGCCTGTGCAGGGGCGGCAGCAATCGACGAGGGGCTGCCCGAAGATTGGGGCAAAACCGGCGCCACGAAGAGCAATCCCGCGAATGTCAATCCCGCGAAGCGCCTCGCGACCATAACCAATCGGCCGGTTTGGGAACGAAATGCGAGGTGGCACCGGGGCTGAATCATGGCTAGAATCATGGCTAGAATCATGTAGATGCATATTCTACCGTCAGGGGACGCACCAAGGCGGTAGAAACTTGCAAACTTGACCGCAGTGGATGGGGCGTGTACACTTGTATTTCCAGTTGCGAATGAGTTGCAACTGGAGGATGTCCCCCTTCGGGCTCTTACCGGGTGCGGGCTTTACTTTTGCGCTGAATGCGTCAAGTGAAGCGTGGGGCTCGCAAGAATAGGAAAAGGACTGCTTTTTGCTCTCTGCTTTTCTCATCGCTCTTCGTGAAGGTGTCGAAGCCGCCCTGGTTGTCGGCATCGTACTTGTTTATCTGAACCGCACCGGGCGCCCGAATCTCGCGCGCTGGGTGTGGGGAGGCGTCCTCGCCGCGGTTGTGTCTAGCCTAGCCGTTGCCATCGCGCTGGAGCGCTGGAAAGTCAGCGAAGACGGATTCGAAGGTGTGCTGCTTCTGGTCGCGGCCGTTTTTGTGGTCACGATGATTATCTGGATGAACCGCGTGGCGCGGCATCTGAAAACGGAAATCGAAAAACACGTCGAAAAGCACGCGGCAAAATCCGAGTTCTCCGCTGGGATCGGCCTGGCCACATTCGTTTTTCTCATGGTGGTTCGCGAGGGCGCCGAGCTTGCGCTGATTCTGCGGGCCGTGGAGCTTTCCACGGAAGGCCTCGCCGTTTGGATCGGAACGGTTCTGGGGCTGGGCGTCGCGGTCGCCGTGGGAGTCTTCTTTTTCGAGGGGACGCTGAAAATTTCCCTCGGAAGATTTTTTTCCGCGACCAGCACGATTCTCATTATCGTCGCCGTGCAACTGGCGCTGACCGGCGTTCACGAATTGAGTGAAGCCATGTGGCTGCCATCCAGCAGGGTCGAGATGGCTTACGTCGGTCCAATCGTGCGCAACGAGTTTTTCTTTTTCACCGTGATCCTCGGCGCGGCGGCGCTTCTCGTCCTGCGCGAATGGATGGCAGCGCGCGGGCGGGCGGCGGAGAATGTGCCCGACGCGGCGGAGCGCCGACGGCTCGAATGGGAGCGCCGCAAGCAGCGCCGCTGGGCTTTCGCTTCGGCGTTCACCTGCACTGCCGTCATCCTGATTCTGGCCGCCGAATTCGCTTACACGCGGGTGAGCGCGACGACCGAGGCACGATCGATCCAGTCAGAAAACGGGACCGTTCGCATTCCCCTGTCCGAGGTCAGCGATTCGAATCTTCACATTTACAGCGTGGACGCGAGCGGGACGAGTCTGCGCTTCCTCGTGATCCGAAAGCCAAACGGAAGCTGGGGCACCGCGCTTGACGCCTGCTTGATTTGCGGGACGGCCGGATATCGCCAGGATGGTTCGAACGTAGTGTGCCGCAACTGCGCTTCCGCCATTTACATTCCGACCATTGGGGAAGCGGGCGGATGCAATCCCGTCGGCGTCCCCTCGCGCATGGAGAGTGGCGCGCTGGTGATCGACGTCTCGAAGCTGGCCGAAGCGAGGAGCCGGGTCTCTAAATAGCGAGAAGGCACCTCATAAACCGGCAACGAAACAAGGTTGATCGAACGTCAGGGGCTAAAGCCCAAGGTTTCCAGGACTTTGATTGTCGCGGCTGAAGCCGCGACCCACAAAAATTGCTCATGAGATAGCTCCTAGAGACGACAGACTATGTTTCTTCGAATCGTCAGCGATTCATTTACGCGAAAACCGCGCCGGAAAGTGCTAACGGCGGCGGCGCTGGCGCTTGGCATGGCGGTTGCGACCGCCACGCTGGAAGTGGCACTCGACGTGGGAGACCGCCTGGCGCGGGAATTCCGTTCGCTCGGCGCGAATCTGCTTGTCACGCCCGCATCGGACACGCTGCCGCTCGAAATTGGGGGAGTTGATTACCGGCCGGTCGATGCCGGCGCCTATTTGCCCGAAGGCGATCTTGGCAAGTTGAAGACCATTTTCTGGCGCAACAACGTCATGGGATTTGCCCCGTTTCTCGACGTTCCCGTGGCGATCGCGTCTGCCGGTTCGCAAGAGGAATCGCACGAGGAATTGATAGGCACTTGGTACAGCCACTCTGTCACCGTTCCCGACGGCGGCGCGTTCACTACGGGAATTTCGGCCACCGATCCATGGTGGCACGTCGAAGGCCGCTGGTTTTCGGACGCTTCCGAAGAAGGTGTAGCGGGCGCGGCGCTTGCGCAACGGTTGAATTTGCGCGCCGGAAGCAAAGTCAAAATCGATGCAGGCGGCCGTTCGCACACGCTTACGATCACGGGCGTCGTTTCCACCGGAGGCCGCGAGGACAACTCGATCCTGGCGCCTCTGGAAATCGCGCAGGACTTGGCCGGCCGCCCCGGCCAGTATCGGCGCCTGCTGGTGAGCGCGCTGACGAAACCGGCGGACACTTTCTCCGAGCGCGATCCCTCGACGATGACTCCAGTCGAATACGACCGCTGGTATTGCAGCCCATATATCTCCTCGATCTCGCACCAAATTCAGCAGCAACTGCCGGGCGTCGAAGTGCGCGCGATCCGGCAAGTCGCCGAAGGCGAGGGCCGGATTCTGACGCGCGTCAGCGGCCTGATGTGGATTGTGACGATTGCGGCTTTATTTGCGGCGGCGCTTGCGGTGGGCGCGACTTCCGCGACGACGGTGCTCGAGCGGCGCTCGGAAATTGGATTGATGAAGGCGCTGGGCGCGAGCCGCCGCGCTGTCAGCTCATTTTTTGTGGCCGAGCAATTGTTTCTTGCACTGGTCGGCGGCGTTCTGGGATACGCGCTGGGAGTTGTGCTGGCGCGCGCCCTCGGCATCGGAATTTTTGGCGTCGCTCCCGAGCTTCGTTGGATTTTGCTTCCGATTGTTTTGGTCCTCGCGGCAGTGGTAGCGCTGCTGGGGAGTCTCCTGCCGCTTGGACGTGCCTCGCGCGTCGATCCCGCTCCCGTGTTGCGGGGAGAGTGAGGACGTGGCGAGCCGCTCGATGTTCCTGCGAATTCTATGGAAATTGCTCGGGGCAAGCCGGGGCCGGCTCGCCGTGGCTCTGATTGCACTCACGAGCGGGGCAGCTGTCTGTTCCGCTTTGCTGAATGTCAATATGGATGCGGAACGCAAACTGACGCAGGAATTCCGCACGCTCGGCTCAAATGTAGTTATCGCTCCGCCAGCCAGCGGCAGCGACGCCGCGCTCGCCGATGCCGCCGTTCTGGATCGCATCGCCGCACTGCGCGTCCCGCAGATTGTGGCAACGGCGCCTTATCTTTACGTGGCGGCGAATTCCGGGTCGCAGCCGGTAATTTTGGCGGGAACCTGGTTTGACCAGGTGGCCAAGATGAATTCCTGGTGGAAGCTTGAGGGTAGCTGGGTATCTTCTCGTGACGACCACGAGCATTGCCTCGTGGGCTTTACCGCCGCGCGCCAACTCGGACTCGCGCCCGGAAGTTCGGTTCAATTGCGTTCCGGCGATCGCAATATTTCCCTTACGGTCGCGGGAATTGTTACAACCGGCGGCGCCGAAGACAATCAAATCCTCACGAACCTCGGTTTCGCGCAGGCTCTTGCAGGCCTCTCCGGCCGCGTGAGCCTTGTGCAATTGAGCGTTTCAGGAACGCCATCGGAAATCGAGGGAGTTACGCGCACGCTTGCGGACAATTTGCCCGGCCTCGATGTGCGGCCCGTGCGTCAAATTGCCGCTGCTGAGGGAACAATTCTGGGACGAATTCGCGGTTTGATTTTCTGGACCATTGCGCTGATTCTGGTTCTCTCGATGCTTGGCGTGCTGGCCTCGATGGCGGCTCTGGCGATGGAGCGCCGGCGGGACGTGGGCCTCATGAAGGCGCTCGGCGGGACGGTCCCGCGCATCATGCGATTGTTTCTCGCCGAAGCGGGCACGCTCGGCGCTGTGGGCGGCATGCTTGGCTTTTTGGTTGGCGTTGTGCTAGCCCGATGGATTGGCGAGCGCATCTTCGGCGTCGTCATTTCGGCGCGCTTTGAGGTTTTGCCTATCACGATCGCGTTGACGGTCGGCGTGGCGCTGGCCGGGGCTTTTCCCCTGCGCCTTCTTGGGCGAGTGCGCCCGGCGGAAATTTTGCGAGGAGAATGATGGCGCCGCTTGTCCAGGTTGAGCAACTCGAAAAGCGCTTCGGCGAAGTCCGTGCGCTCGACCGCGTGAGTTTCGATGTGGAAGCGGGCGAGTGGATCGCCATCATGGGCCCTTCCGGCTCCGGCAAGACGACGCTGATCAATATTCTCGGCGGGCTCGATCATCCGACCGCGGGGCGCGTCGTGGTCGACGGCCTGGAGATCGGCAATCTTGGCGAACGCGAATTGACGCGCTACCGCGCTGATAAAATCGGCTTTGTGTTCCAGCAATTTCATCTGGTTCCTTATCTCACGGCACTGGAAAATGTGATGCTGGCCCAATATTTTCACAGCATCACGGATGAAAAAGAGGCCTCGGAAGCCCTGGGCCGTGTAGGCCTCAGCGACCGGTTGAATCACGTTCCCGCGGAGCTTTCCGGCGGCGAGCAGCAGCGCGTCGCCATCGCTCGCGCGCTGATCAATCAGCCCAAGGTAATTCTCGCCGATGAGCCCACGGGCAATCTCGACGAGGCGAACGAGGCGGTCGTTCTGAAACTGTTGCACGAGCTACATGATGCGGGGCATACCATTCTTGTCGTGACCCATTCGCAGGCCATCGGAAATCTTGCGGACCGCCGCGTGGAACTCGAACACGGCCGCCTGGCCCGGATCACCGCTCCCTCGCTGGCCAAGGAGTAACGCAGCCGCGCCATGCCCATTCCCATCGATGCACGAAGAAAACCGGCCAGCGTGAAAGTGCACGTGTCGTCCGGCGCGGGCGTCGACATCACCTGGGCCGACAGCCATTCCAGCCACTACGATTTCGCCTATCTCCGCGAGGAATGTCCGTGCGCGATGTGCAACGACGAGCGGCAAAAAAAGGCGGCGGGGCAGCAAAAAGACATGCAATTGAAAAAAGAAAATGCCCCGCTCGCCACGGCCCCGGCGCTGAGTTCGCCGCTGCTCCCCATGTTCAAGCCGAAGCTCACCGCGAAGGCGGCGCATGCGGTCGGCAACTACGCCCTGCAGATTGATTTTAACGATGGCCACGCGACGGGAATCTTCAGTTTCGATTTCTTGAGAACGATTTGCCCGTGCGAAGAGTGCGCCCGCGAATACCGGACAAACCCCGACGTGTAAGTTTGAGTTTGGACCCCGCGACATGAGGTGGTAACTCCTCGGCTACAGGGCTTTCCTGTTGCGCGGACACATCGCTTCATTCTCACGTATCATTTTATTCCAGCCCCTCCGGAGGATCCTGTGTCATCCCATCCGTTCCTATACGCGCAAAAGCGTCGTAGCACCCGCATCGATCAAGCCATCCCGCTCGCTGTACAGGGCGTGGGTGCTTTGCGTGAACCCTACCAGGAGCAGGTCTCGACCGTGTCGATCAGTTGCCACGGCTGCACCTACCAGTCCAAGCATGAGGTCATTCAGGGTGAGATCGTGTACTTGGATATTAAATTGCCGAACGATGGCGCTGTGGGATGTTCGAACAAGGCGCGAGTGAAGTGGACGCAAAAGCTCGGGGCCAAGGAGCGGGCTTTCCAAATCGCCGTGGAGCTGGAGATCGCCGGAAATATCTGGGGCATCGCATCCCCGCCGGACGATTGGTTTCCACTTCAGATTTCGAAAGCGATTGAACCTGCGACCTCTGGGCGAGAGTTGAAGGTAGTGACCCGGAAAGAGCAACAAGTGGTTACGGTACCGGAGGGAGGATCGAATCGGGTCTCCCAACTCATAAGAAACGAAGCCGTTGCTCCTCCAATTCCCCCGCTTGCACAACTGATGGTCGGCCTCGCAGCAACAGAAAATTAATGCGATGGCTTCCCCTTTTCGTAGACAGCCCCGCATAAAGATGCCATAATGAATTCTTTATACTTTCTTGATGTCTCATGTCTTCGACACCTGCGGGCCAAAGCCCTGAACCTTCTCCCCTAATAACCGTACCACGCGTCATTGTGGCCACGACGGCCATGCTGACGTTCATATCTTTTTGGCGCGCGGCCGCGATCGTCTTGAACGACCTGGCGTCCTCCGCTTACTACGCTGGCGGCGAGTCCGAGAGTTTCATCGGGAAGTCGGCGCCCTGGTTCATTCTCGGCGTGATGTTGTTCTCCTACTGCGTGCGTGCCGTGTACGTCGAAAGCTGCAGCATGTTCGTGCGCGGAGGCGTGTACCGCGTGGTCAAGGAGGCGCTGGGCGGAACGCTGGCGAAATTCTCCGTCTCGGCGCTTATGTTCGATTACGTTTTGACGGGCCCGATCAGCGGCGTTTCCGCGGGGCAATATCTGGCCGGCCTCCTCAACGAGTTGTTTGCCTACTTCCACATGGGCATCGTGCTTTCCGAGAATTCGACGGCCGCGTTTTTTGCGGTTCTGGTAACGCTCTACTTCTGGTGGGAGAACATCAAGGGCGTTCACGAATCCAGCGACAAGGCATTGAAGATCATGCAGATCACCACGGTGATGGTGGTCGTGCTGATCGTATGGTGTACGTACACCATTTGGGTCCGCGGAGCCCACCTCCCGCCGTTCCCCACGCCTGCCAATATTCAGCTGGACAAACGTTCTCTCGGCTGGCTCTACGGACACCAGATCGTGCGCATGATTCCGATGATTGCCGTGTTTGTGGGCATTGGGCATTCCGTTCTGGCGATGAGCGGCGAAGAGTCCCTCGCGCAGGTGTATCGCGAGATCGAGGCTCCCAAGCTGCCGAATTTGAAAAAGGCGGGCTTGATCATTTTCATTTACAGCCTGCTCTTCACCTCCCTCGTATCGTTTTTCGCCGTCATGATCATTCCCGACAACGTCCGGGGCAAGTATCTGGAGAATTTGATTGGCGGCTTGTCCATGAGCCTGGAGGGGCCGTTCCCGCTGCGGCTTGCCTTTCATGTGTTCGTTGTTGCGGTTGGAACTTTGATTCTCGCGGGCGCAGTGAATACGGCGATCGTCGGCTCGAACGGCGTACTGAATCGTGTTTCCGAGGATGGCGTACTGGCGGACTGGTTCCGGCAGCCGCACCGCAAATACGGCACATCCAATCGCATCATCAACATCGTCGTCTTGTTCCAGATCCTGACAATCATCGCCAGCCGCGGCGATGTGACGTTTCTCGCCAACCTGTACGCGTTCGGCGTGATCTGGAGTTTCACGATGCAGGGGATTGCAGTGCTCGTGATCCGGTACACGCATCCCGGCGATCGCGAATACCGAGTGCCTCTGAACTTTCATCTGTTCGGCAAGGAAATTCCTCTGGGCCTGGCTCTGATCACCGTGATTTTATTTCTCATCGCGATCGTGAACCTGTTCACTAAACCAAGCGCGACCGTCGCCGGACTGATTTTCTCGTTCATCATGTTTGGCGTATTCACGGTGTCTGAAAAAATTACGCACAGAAATCGCGGCGCCGCGCACGTCGAAATGGATCAATTCAACGTCGCGGCGCGGGAAGAACTCACCCGGCAATCCGTCGGCGTCCGGCCCGGGAGCGTTCTCGTGCCGGTCAGCAATTATCATGCGCTGTACCACCTGCAAGCGGTCCTGGACCGCATCCGGACGGAGCGCCGCGACATTGTCGTGATGCATGTGCGCCTTCTCAGCCGGTCAACCTCGGGATCGAGTGAACTCGAAGCCGAGCAGCTTTTCGGAAGCGTCGAGCAGTTCCTCTTCACCAAGGCCCTGTCGCTGGCGGAAAAGCGCGGCAAACCGATTCGTCTGGCTGTCGTCTCCGCCAATGACCTTTGGGGCGGCATCCTGAATGCCGCGGTCAAGCTCGAAGCCAGCACCATCGTTCTGGGCCGCTCGGCGAAGGTTTCCTTAGCCGAAGAGGCCAGGGAGATCGGCCTCGCCTGGGAGCAGATCCCCGATCCCCGCCCGCAATTTAACCTGGAGATTTTCACGCCCGGAGGACAGCGCGAATTTTTCCTGCTCGGTCCGCACGCGCCGAATCTCACTTCCAACGAAGTTCGCCTCGTGCACCGTCTCTGGCTGCGCTTCAGCGATCTGGTGGCGCCGGACGAAATTCACCATCACGACGTGGTCCACTTTGCCCTTGATGAAGTGTTAAAAGAGTTGGAGGATGGCAAGGAAGCCGATGTCGCTGCCCGCCTGAAGGAACACATCAACAGGAATAAAGCCGCACACACGAAGCAGTAGTAGCAGAGGCTTCTTGGCTGTGCGGGTTTTGCGATCGTGGTATGGTTGGCTAGTCTGCGCGTACGACATACAAAACCGCACAGCCAAGAGTGGCTGTGCTACTCGAGTCCTACAGGGACTCGCGTCGAGATACGACACGCAATTGCGACTACGCGGGGCGAAGTTCAGACGTGCAGTGCGAGCACTTCGTCGCCTTGGCCGGGACGGCGCTCAGGCAATAGGGGCAATCGCGCGTTGCGGGCGCGGCTGCGGGAGCCGGTTTCGGCGCGAAACGATTGACCTGGCGCACGAGCAGGAATACCGCAAACGCCACGATCAGGAAATTGATGACGGTATTCAGAAAGACGCCATAGTTGAGCGTCGCCGCGCCCGCCGCTTTTGCCGCCGCGATTGTGGGGTAATGCGTCTCGGTCAAGTTCACAAAAAGATTTGAAAAATCGACGTGGCCGAGAAGCCTCCCAATCGGCGGCATCAAAATATCCTGCACAAACGAATTGACGATTTGCCCGAATGCCGCGCCGACGATGATGCCGACGGCCATATCGAGCACATTTCCTCGCATCGCGAATTCCTTGAATTCCTTGATCATCACAGGCTCCTTTCACTCGGGAAATATCGGCTGCGGTTAGTCCGTACGAAGAGACAGCACAGCACCCAGAAAGCCGCGCAAAGCCAAGACTGCCCCGGCCGTCGCAAGAACAATGCCCACCCATCGAAGTTCGAGAACGACGAGCGCCAGCATCATGAATCCTACCAGGACGAGCGAAGCGCCGCCCACGCGCGCGGCCGTGCGATCCGACGTTCGAGCCGCACGCGCCGTTTTCACCCACGCGCGCACGCCCCAGTAGATGAGCGCCGCTCCCAAGCCGAGCCATGCGGGACTGCGCGGATTAAAGTTTGGAGGATTGAGGAACCGGTTGTTCAATCCCAACCAAACCAGAAAACCGCCGAGCAGTATGAAGATGAACTCGGTCATCATCCGGAACAAATTGGCCGGGTTTAGCATGCTGGCTTCAGGCCGGTCAGGCCCGTTCGATCCGTACGGATTTCAATTCGACGGCTTGCTTCGGCTTGTCGTTCGATCCGCGCGGCAACTCCGAGATTTTCGTGGCGACGTCCATTCCTTCGATAACTTCGCCAAAGATGGTGTGCTTGTTATCGAGCCAGGGCGTGGGCGCCACGGTGATGAAAAACTGGCTTCCGTTTGTGCCGGGTCCGGCGTTGGCCATCGAGAGTTTTCCCGGCTTGTCGTGCTTCAGGGACGGATGAAACTCGTCGGCAAAGCGATAGCCGGGGTCGCCGGTTCCTGTTCCGAGGGGACATCCGCCCTGAATCATAAATTGCGGAATCACGCGATGGAAAATGAGGCCGTCGTAAAACGGACGCTTCACTTTTTGCCCGGTCTTCGGGTCCTTGAATTCCTTAGTGCCTTCCGCGAGGCCGACGAAGTTCCCGACCGTCAGCGGGGCTTCCTTTTCGAACAGTCGGACGACGATCGTCCCCTGCGAAGTTTCGAACACTGCGTATGTGCCTGGTGCGCGGCTCAAGACCACCTCCTGTGGTAACCAAAATGCGCTGGCATTATCGCCCATTCCGGGCGAGGAGGCCAGCATTGCCCGCGAAAAGGGAACGCCGCGATTTTATCGAAGCGCACGCGCGCGCCGGAGTGCTAAACTTTCGTTCTTCGCGGATTGCATCGCGGCGTCGTGCTGGTGAATCCAATTACAGGCCAATTGCAGGCGGGGAGAAGACCACTTGAACAACGTCATTATCATCGGGAGCGGCTGCGCCGGACTGACGGCCGCCATCTATGCCGGACGCGCCAACTTAAAACCTGTCGTGATCGATGGCTTCGAGCCGGGCGGGCAGCTCTCGCTCACGACGATGGTTGAGAATTTTCCCGGATTCCCAGACGGGATTCTCGGACCGGATTTGATTGAAAACATGCGCAAGCAGGCGCAGCGCTTCGGCGCGGAATTCAAGTCCGGCTCGATCACGGACGTCGATTTGAGCAAGCGGCCATTCAAAATCACGGCCGGCAACGACACGTATGAAACCAGCGCGCTGATCATCGCTTCGGGCGCGACGGCGCGCCTCATGGGTCTCGAGTCCGAGCGCAAGCTGATCGGGTACGGCGTCTCCACTTGCGCGACGTGCGACGGCTATTTTTTTCGCGGCAAGGACATCGCGGTCGTCGGCGGCGGCGACTCGGCGATGGAGGAAGCCAATTTTCTTTCGCGTTTCGCGAGCAAAGTGTACCTGGTGCACCGGCGGAAGGAATTTCGCGCGTCAAAAATCATGGTCGATCGAGCGCGCGCCAATGAAAAAATTCAATTTGTCACTCCGGTGGTCGTCGAAGACATTTCGGATGTGTCCAAGGGCGGCGTGGAAAATATGACGCTGCGCAACACCGAAACCAATCAAACTTCGAAGCTGGCCGTGGAAGGCGTGTTTATCGCCATCGGCCACGTGCCCAACACCAAGGTCTTCCGCGGCAAGCTTGACATGGACGAGAATGGTTACCTCATCACGCATCACGGCAGCCAGACCAAGATTCCCGGTGTTTTTGCCGCCGGTGATGTGCAGGACCATCACTACAAGCAGGCCGTGACCGCCGCCGGTTCGGGCTGCATGGCCGCGATCGACGCCGAGAAATTTCTCGAGGCCCATCCGGACCGCTGAAATCGCTCCTCATTTCACGGCGTTGCCGGCACAACTCCGATGCTACGCGCGTTGCTGCTCGAACTGGCAAAAAGCTCCCGGCTTCGCCGCTGGATTACTTCCCATGGCGCAACGCGCCGCATGGCGCGCCGGTTTGTCCCCGGCGAGGAACTGGCCTCTGCCATCGAAGCCGTGCGCGCCTGCAACAAGGCTGGAATGGCCGCGAGCCTGGATCACCTCGGCGAAAACGTAATCACGCGCGAGGATGCGGAACGCGCGCGCTCCTCTTACACGGAGGCGCTTGAGCAGATCGCGGCGGAGGGCGTCGAGGCGAACGTCTCGCTCAAGCTGACGCATCTCGGCCTCGATCTCGGAGGGGAGTTTTGCGCCGAACAGTTGCGCATCGTCACGCGCCGCGCGGAGGAGCTCGGAAATTTCGTGCGCGTGGACATGGAAGGCTCGGCCTATACGGACCGCACGCTGCGCATGGTCAAGCAGGCTCGCACGGAAACAACTTCCGTGGGAACCGTCATTCAGGCTTATCTCTACCGGAGCGAAGAAGATGTTCGTGAATTGCTGGGCATCGGCTGCCGCATCCGCCTCGTCAAAGGGGCGTACAAAGAGCCCTCACGCATCGCCTTTCGCCGCAAGAATGATGTCGATGCAAACTTCATCAAGCTGATGAAGATTCTGCTCTCCAGCGGAACCTACCATGCCCTGGCCACACACGACCCGAAGATGATCGAGGCCGCCATCCGCTTCGCCGCCGAGCAAAACATCACCAAGGATAAGTTCGAGTTTCAGATGCTCTACGGAATTCGGACGGACTTGCAGAGCCGCCTGGTGCGGCAGGGCTATCGTGTGCGGGTGTACATTCCGTTCGGGCAGGATTGGTTTCCGTATTTCATGCGCCGTCTCGCGGAACGTCCCGCGAACTTGCTCTTCTTCGCGAAGAATTTCTTTCGCGCGGCCGCGTCCCCTTTGTAGAGGAACGTATAGAAGAAACGGATGTCGACCAAGTCTTCAATGAGCCAAAATAAATTCATGCGCGCGATGATTCTCGATCAGCCGGGCAAACCTCTCATCCTCCGCGATTGTCCTGTGCCGGAACCCCGGGACCGCGAGGTTCAACTCCAAGTGCTCGCTTGTGCCGTGTGCCGCACCGATTTACATGTGGTGGACGGCGAATTGCCCAATCCGAAACTTCCTCTCATCCTCGGGCATGAAATTGTGGGCCGCGTCACGAGCGTGGGAGAGCGGGCGAGCCTGCTTTCCATTGGGCAGCGCGTCGGCGTGCCGTGGCTTGGCTGGACATGCGGCGTATGCTCCTATTGCCGCGCGGGCAACGAAAATTTGTGTTCGGAAGCGCGCTTCACAGGCTACACGCTCGACGGGGGCTACGCCGAATTCACCGTTGCCGACGAGCGCTACTGCGTCCCAATTCCCGAATCCTATTCGGACGCCGAGGCCGCGCCGCTGCTGTGCGCGGGATTGATCGGCTACCGTTCGCTGGTGCGCGCGGGCGGCGCAAAAAGGCTGGGCATCTATGGATTCGGCGCCGCGGCGCACATCGTCGCGCAGGTGGCGCGGTATCAAGGCCGCAGCGTTTACGCGTTTACGCGGCCCGGCGATGAAGAGGCGCAGCGCTTTGCGAAAGGGCTGGGCGCGGCCTGGGCAGGAGCATCGGACGAGCGTCCGCCGGAGGAACTGGACGCCGCGATTATTTTTGCTCCCGTCGGCGCGCTGGTTCCCGCCGCGCTGGCCGCCGTACGTAAGGGAGGAGCGGTCGTTTGCGGCGGCATTCATATGAGCGACATTCCCTCGTTTCCCTACGATTTGCTGTGGGGAGAGAGGACCCTTAGCTCGATTGCCAACCTGACGCGCAAAGACGCCGCCGAATTCATGAACATTGCGCCCAAAGTCCCGGTGCGCACGACGACCCAGCCGTTCGCGCTCGAACAGGCCAACGAGGCCTTGAATCAGTTGCGAAGCGGAAAGCTGCAAGGCGCGGCCGTTCTGATGTGTGGCCGAGCTCTTTAGGGTGTGGTTGAAACGTACCACGTTTGTGGTTGTTCGCGACCATACGCATCCTTCCAGCACTCATGGGTCATCGTCTGCCGATCTCGCAAGATTACTGCGATGCCGGGGCGCGCGGCCGGCTCACGCTAATCGAGACGTGATATACTTTTTGCGAGGAGAAACCGGCTTGTGCAGTCGCCGGTTTGATGATATAAACCGATACTTTCCATGAAAACGTAAG
This sequence comes from uncultured Acidobacteriota bacterium, assembly GCA_963833595.1. Classification (GTDB taxonomy): domain Bacteria; phylum Acidobacteriota; class Terriglobia; order Acidiferrales; family UBA7541; genus Palsa-360. The sequence goes on from CAWHYM010000018.1 coordinate 17,898, forward strand.
GCGGTTTTGTATTTTTTTGAGTAATCGATATCCCTCGAAGGAGAGTCACGATGGCGTACGTAATCGCTGAGCCCTGTATCGGAACGAAGGACACCGCATGTGTCGACGTCTGCCCGGTCGATTGCATCCATCCGCGGAAAGATGAACCCAAATTCGAGTCCGAGCCCCAGCTGTACATTAGTCCCGTGGAATGCATTGACTGTGGCGCCTGCGTCCCGGTCTGTCCTGTGACAGCGATTTTTGCTTTGGAAGATTTGCCGGAGAAGTGGGCTCACTTTACGCCGATTAACGCGGACTGGTACACCAAGCAAGGCTGATCCAGACCGTCCGAAAACGGCAACTTGCCGGAGTGGGTTTTCGTGCGGCGTTCCCTTTGCGGTGGAAGGGCGCCGCATTCTTTTTGGGAAGTTAGATCGCGTCCTGGTTCGACATCTGAAGGGGCGGCAGGATTGCGAACTATTTTCATTTTCTCAGGCGCCTGTTGGCAAGAATCTTCGTCCCACCGCGGTAGTTGGAAACCTGGCGCCAGGTATCTCTTACTCCGAGAATGCCCAACCGGAGCCGGAGTCAGAGGAGCCTCACATTGTCATCCACGCGAACGCCAAAATCTCTTGCGGTTGAGGAAGTCCTGGTAAGCCGGCAAGACCCGCAAACGAAGATCAAAAATAAGATCGTACCTGCCGTGGCCACCATCGCGGGGACCGCGACGGCCGTACCGCCGCACGTGTTGTCCCGTGAAATCGTGAAGAACCGCATCGGCGAGGTTTTTTCGCTTGACGGCCCAAGGCTGGATGCCATTCGCGAAGTGATCGACAACTCGGCGATCGATCAGCGTTACAGCGTTTTTCCTCCGGAATACACGATTGAGCCCCGCCCGCTCGCGCAGATCAACGCGGAGTATCAGGAAAAGTCAGTCGAACTTGGCCTGCAGGTGGCCGAGCGCGCGCTGGCGCAAGCCGGCATGACGCCCACCGACGTGGACATGCTTATTACGGTATCGTGCACTGGCGTCATGATCCCTTCGCTGGATGCCCACCTCGCAACGATCATGGGATTTCGCCCGGATGTGCGGCGCCTCCCCATCACGGAACTTGGCTGCGCTGCGGGCGCTGCGGGCCTCGCGCGCACCTGGGAATATCTGTCCGCGTTTCCGGATCGCACGGCTCTTTTGGTCGCAGTCGAGCTTCCCACGCTCACATTTCAGCGCAAGGACTTCTCCCAGGCCAATTTGATTTCGGCCGTGCTGTTCGGGGATGGCGCGGCGGGTGTGGTCGTCACGGGGCGCGAAGCGCCCGGGCCGCGCATTTTGGCGTCAGAGTGTTTTCTGTTTCCCAATTCGCTTGCCGCGATGGGTTTCGATCTGCGCGATTCCGGTTTCCACATTGTTCTTTCCAAGGATGTGCCTGAGCTCATCCGGGAAAGAATCAAGGATCTGGCGGAAGGTTTTCTTGCGCGACAGGGTTTGCACCGCGATGATATTTCCGCGTTTCTCCTGCATCCGGGCGGGCAAAAGCTGTTGTCCTTCATGCAGGAGGAATTGGGCTTGGACCGCTCCGACACGGAAATTTCCTGGGACATCTTGCGCCGGTACGGCAATCTTTCGAGCGCCAGCGTTCTATTCATTTTGAACGAATGGCTGGTTCAGAAAGAAATGCCGTCGGGGAGCTACGGACTCCTGATGGCGTTCGGGCCGGGATTCACGGCGGAGATGCTCCTGCTGCAATGGCCATGAGGGTTGCCTACCTCTGGCTGCTGGTGCTCGTTGCCATTGGGCGGCTCGCGGAATTAGGGATTTCGCGCCGCAACCAGCGGCAGCTCGAAAAACAAGGCGTTCGCAAAATTCCCGAACCGCATTTTCGTTGGATGGTGCTTTTGCATGGCGGCGTCATTGTGTGTGCGGCCGCCGAAGTTCTGATTCTTCATCGTCCCCTGATTCCCGCGCTGGCCATTCCGATGGCTGCGCTGTTTGTTCTGGCCAATCTTCTCCGATGGTGGGTGATCCGAACCCTGGCGGGACACTGGAACGTGGAAGTGATGGAATCGTCGCGAGTGGGAGTAGTGAGTTCAGGCCCGTATCGCTGGGTGCGGCACCCGAATTATGTGGCCGTGGTGATTGAGATATTTTCGCTGCCCATGATCTACACGGCGTGGATCACGGCGATCGTCGGGACACTGGGAGATCTCGAAATTCTGCGGCGCAGGTTAAAAGTCGAAGATGGCGTTCTCATGTCGAATCCTGCCTATCGCCTGACCATGGGCGGAAAGCCCAGATTTTTTCCCCGAGTGTTTAAACGTCGTTCGAAAGTGCCGGGGGAAGAGCGCGCCGCTTGAATTAATCCTCGCTTTTCACATCAACAAAACCTGAAGTGTATTGGAGCCTCTATAATTTGCGGGTGGTGTTTAGTAGCACAGGCTTCAGCCTGTGGGGTTTTCGCTCGTGCAAGATCAAAGTCCACAGGCTGAAGCCTGTGCTACTTCACAATATTGCGCCCGATTCGCGGTGGCTTCCTGGTATCAGGAATTTCTCCAGCGTCGAGAGCGGCGAGCCATCCGCGGACGGCCTCGCGAAGCGCCTCAATTTCAAGCCCGCCATGGACTTCCGGGAAATAATCCAGTTTCAGGAGACCAGCCTGTAGCAAATTTCGCGTCCCCAGCAGGTTCGCGCGGGAATAGTGATGAAACGCCGCGGCAACCTGAATCAGGCCCTGGAGAAACATTTTGTCCGGGTTCGGCGTCTCGAGCCACACTTCCTCCCAATGCTCGTGGGCGTCGTAGAAGTGAGCGGAATTAAACGCTTCAAGTCCTTTTTGATACAGCCGATCTTTTTCGTGTGAATCCATGCGCGTTTTTGGACCTTGAGCCATTTGCACTCGCGAGTACGGCATCATAGCAGACGCATAATGATGTCGCCCGCCAGGAGCGCAGGTGTCGTACTTCGTAATCGTGGCAATCGGGCATTTGAATTTCTCCATTTGTCACTACCCGGGCTATTATGGATAGCCTGCGCGGTCGCGAGGTTCTTGCTTGCCGAAATTCAACTTGGTTTTGCTCATTCACGCGCACCAACCTGTCGGCAACTTTGGCGAGGTGATGGAACGCACCTATGAGCGTTCATACTTGCCGTTTGTGGAGTGCGTGGCGCGCCACCCCCGCGTCCGTTTAGGGCTGCACTATACCGGCTCGCTGCTCGAATGGATGGCCGAAAAGCATCCCGAGTACATCCAGCGCATTGGCGCGCTCGTGGCGCGTGGCCAGGTGGAGATCGTGGGCGGAGGATTTTACGAGCCGATTCTGATCGCGATTCCATACGAAGATCGAATCGAGCAGATTCGGCGTTTGAGCCATTTTATCGAAGATCATTTTGGAAAACGGCCCGTCGGCGCCTGGCTTGCGGAACGCGTCTGGGAGCCTCAATTGCCCGCGGCGCTCGCCGAATCCGGTGTGGAATACACGCTTGTTGACGATAGCCACTTTCTCACGGCAGGGCGCGAGATTCCGGAACTGTTCGGCTATTACGTCGCTGAGGAATGCGGCAAAACGGTGAAGGTGATTCCCGGTCTGCAGGAGCTCCGCTACCTGCTCCCCTTTGGCAGCGTCGAGGATTCCGTGGCGTTCCTTCGCCGGTCCGCGAGCGATCATCCGGGCGGAATGGCTTGCATGGGCGACGACATGGAGAAATTTGGCGCCTGGCCTCACACGTACGATCACTGCTTCCGCGACGGCTGGCTCGACCGTTTCTTCAGCGCCATCGAAGCCAATTACGAGTGGCTGGAAATGGTCCCGCCGGGCGAAGCGCTCGCAACGCATGCCCCGCTGGGCCGCGTGGACCTGCCGACGGCGTCCTACACGGAGATGATGGAATGGGTATTGCCTACTTCGGTACGCCTGAGATTTCACGCGCTCCTCGACGAGTTTTCGGCCCGGCCCGATGTGCGGCGATTCCTGCGCGGCGGATTCTGGCGCGGATTTTTCAGCAAGTATGCCGAGGCCAATCTGTTGCACAAGAAGATGCTGCGAGTTTCCTCGAAACTGCGAAGCGACGGCGCACGGGGTTCGAGAAAAAGCGCCAAGGGAGCAGTGCAGCGCGACAAGGCGGTCACGCACCTGATGCGGTCGCAATGCAATGACGCGTACTGGCACGGAATTTTCGGCGGGCTCTACGCGCCGCATTTGAGGACTGAATTGTGGCGCGAACTGGTCCGCGCCGAGACGATTGCCGACTCCCTCCATCACGGCGCAAAGCCATATCAAGCGATGACGCAGCTCGATTTCGACGCGGACGGCAGGGAAGAAATCGAGATTACAGCGCCCAATTTCGCCGCCGTGATCAAACCTTCCGACGGGGGCACTCTGGGTGTCCTGGATTTTCGCCCGAGCGCCGTAACGCTGATCAATTCGCTGCAACGGCGCGTCGAGGCCTACCATTCCCGATTGCAGAATGCGGCCCAGTTCGCCGCCAAAGTCGCATCGATTCACGATCAGACGCTCGCCAAGGAACCGGGGCTCGAAAAACGGCTGAAATACGATCGCTGGGCGAGAAACACGCTCCGGCTCCTGCTCTTTGCGCCGGGGAAGACGCACGCGGACTTTGAAGCATTGAGTCTCGAAGAGAGCGCTGCGTTTGCGGGAGGGGATTACCAGGTCGAACACGCGACTGCGGAGGAGATTAAGTTAAGCATGGAGGCGCCCCTGCGCCAGGTGATTGCGGGGGTAGATCCAGATTGCATTCTGCGCGCAGTGAAGGTATTGCAATTCGAAAATCATGAACAGGGCTTTGACGTTCGTTGCCGCGTCGATCTTGCGCCGAAAGGGTCCGCGCATCCGGCCACGGGCTCGAGCGGTCCCGCGCAGTTCACCGTGGGATTGGAGATTGTGCTCAATCTTCTGGCGCCCAATGTGCCGGACCGCTATATCGAATTTGCGGGCGGCCGGAAACCTTTGGAGTGGAGCGGCGAAATCGACGGGCCGCGGGTGCGTCTCGCGGATGAATGGCAGGACGTGGCCGTGGAGATCGAAGCGCGCGGCGCAAGCCAGTTGTGGATCTCGCCAATCGAGACGGTTTCGGAATCCGAAGAAGGGTTTGAACGCGTCTATCAGGGATCGCAAATTCTGGGCGTGTGGAATGTGACGCTCGACCCCACGGAATCCTGGAGTGCCGAAACGGTTTTACATGTATCGGCGGCGCAAAGCGCCTGAGCGGGATTTCTCATCGTAGCACAGGCTTCAGCCTGTGGGTGTTTCCGATCGAGCAAATCGAAAACTCACAGGCTGAAGCCTGTGTTACTTGGCGTCACTCCGCAATCAGCAAACTTTCCGCAAAGGGCCACTCGGTATCAATCCACTGCGCGTCGCAGCGAAAGCCGTTGCGCCGCGCCATCGCTGAAATATCTTCGGCGCGGTATTTATGCGAGCTTTCCGTCCAGATGGTTTCGTCTTTCAAGAAAGATACCGTGCACCCGGCGCGCGGGATTGTGACGATCTGATCGCGCATCGAGCGCAAATGCATTTCGACGCGCTGGTGCGGGGTGTTGTAGCGCGCTTCGTGGCGGAACGCGGTTAGGTCAAAATCCGCGCCCAGCTCGCGGTTGATGCGCGCGAGAAGGTTCAGGTCGAACGCGGCGGTGGCCCCGATGGAATCGTCGTAGGCCGCAAGCAATTGCGGGAGCGATTTTTCCAGATCCGTGCCGAGGAGGAGCGCATCGCCGGAAAACAGGATGCGGCGCACTTCGGTGAGGAAACGCTCGGCGGCATCGCGATCGAAATTGCCGATCGTGCTGCCGAGAAACAGCACGAGCAGATGATCATTTTCGCTGCGCCGGGCCGCGGCAGCCAATAGGCCGTCGAGATAAGGCCGCTCAAATCCGACGATGCTGACGCATTCGATCCGGCCCAGTTCACTTTCACAACGTGCCAGCGCCGTGGGCGAGATTTCAATCGGGCAGTAGGTCGTGCACTGGCGCCGTGCGAGGGCTTCCAGCAGCCAGCGCGTTTTTTTGCCGCTGCCGCTTCCCAGTTCCGCCACCAGGACATGCGGCTTCAGGCGAGAGACGATGTCCACGGCATGGCGCTGCAAGAGCCGCCCGTCGGCGCGCGTCAAACCATATTCAGGAAGCAGGCTGACCACTTCGAATAGGGCCGAGCCAATTTCGTCATAAAGATATTTGGAGGGAAGCTCTTTCTGTCCGGGGCGGCACAATCCGGCGCGCACGTCTCCGGCAAGATTTGGCCTGGAATGTTGAGCGATCACCGCGGTAGCCATGGCTTATCCTCGATTCTTTCCGTAGGCGTCAGTGTTCTACGCAGCGAAATGTGGCGTACACGTACGGGTAATGCGGCTGGAACCAGTTGCGGAACGACCGTCGCAACATGCATGCGGCCGTGCGCGGGGAACCACCCTTCATCACGAAGTGCTTCCCATCGAAGAAATTCGCGGAATACCCGGGATAGAACGAAAATGGTTGGAACCCGGGAAAGGGCGCAAACGGCGTGCGCGTCCATTCCCAGCCATTCCCCACGAGATCGGCAACGCCGAAGTCGCTGTTGCCCTCGGGGTACGATCCCGCGGGAACCGGGTCCCATCGCTCGAAATCAAAATTGCCGTGGCGCGCGGCCGGAGTTTCAGCGCCCCACGGATACGCGCGTTCGCTGCCGCTGCGAGTGCCGACCGCGGCGCGATGCCATTCCGCTTCGCTCGGCAATTCTTTTCCTGCCCAGCGCGCATAGGCCGACGCTTCATTGTGGCTGACGTATACAGGCCAATCGAGCGGCAGGGAAATTTCCGCAAACATGGTGCGATAGCACCAGGAATTTCCGTTTGGAATCCAAAACGAGGGATAGCGATGTTCCTGGGAAGTAATCCATTCCCAACCTGAATCGCTCCAGAGGGCGCGGCGTTCATAGCCGCCTTCGCGTACGAATCGCAGGTAATCTCTATTGGTTACGTTATAGGCTTCGATTGCAAATGCGGGGACTTCGACGCGATGCTCCTCGAACTCATTGTCCCAGCCAAACGGCCCGTCTTCGCTGCGCGCGAGCCCAAGCGTGGCTGTCCCTGCGGGGATTTCCACGCTGTGCAGACCGCGTACCGGCGTCGAGGGTGGCGGGGCTATTGGCTGACTAAATTTGCGGTCCACAGGCAACTGGTGCAGCATGTAGCACAGAGTTTCGGCGTGCATCAGGCGATGCTCGATGGCGACTTCGAGCAGGCGGCCATGTTCGAGGCGTGCGAGAGTTGGGTCCTCCGCGCCGGCAGTGTGAATCGCAGCGTTCAACTGTTCGCGGAGGCGTGTGTTGTACTCCCGAACCCGGTCGGCTGAAGGCCAATCCTTGGGCTGATCCGTAGGCAAGCCTCCCTCTACCGGGTCGATGCCAAAGGCGAAAAGCTTGTCAAAGTCCGGGTCGAAGGAAGAAAGGCCCAGGGGTTCCCGGAGAAGATTCCAGTCGAACGCTTCCAGATGGCCCAGATAAAATATAATCCGGTGGCGTTCCGGGACGGGGCGGTCGTACAGTGCTGCGGGGCGGACAATTTTGAAGAGTTCTTCGCCTCGGGCGCGCGCCACTTGGAGGCGTGCATTGAGCTGGTCGACCCGGGAAGATGGCACCACTGCTGCCGGATTCATGAAGTTCTCCTGAGCGACTGATTTGCCTTGCAGCGGGCTGGGAAGACCGGCTGAAAGAAGCCGGGACGCCTTGTGAGACCATATTTAGATGCTCCAAGGTGGGAAGTCAATGCATGCTTTTCAGTAGAACCAAAATGCCAGGTTTCGGGGCATGGAGGAATTAGGGCGTGACGTCGCTAAGCGATGGATTCCAGGATGGATATGCCCTGGAATTTCGAGCCACGACCTATCGGCTACCGTCCGGCGCGCCCCTTATTTCCGGCCTGAATCTCAGTGTTGCCCGTGGCGAGACACTGATACTGCTCGGGCGCAGCGGTTCCGGTAAGACCACGACCCTGAAGCTCATTAACCGCCTCCTGGAGCCCACGGAAGGCGATATTCTGATCGCAGGCCGCGCTAGCCTCTCCTGGGACCCGATTCAGCTACGGCGAGGGATCGGATATGTCATACAGGACGCCGGGCTATTTCCTCATTGGACGGTGGAGCGGAATGTTGGCCTCGTGCCCCGGCTGGAGCGATGGCCGGAAGAGAGAATCCAGGCGCGCGTGCGGGAGATGCTTACGCTGGTTGGCCTGCCGCCTGAGGAGTTCGCGGAACGCCGTCCGTCCGGGCTCTCGGGCGGCCAGAAGCAGCGCGTGGGGGTAGCGCGAGCGCTTGCCGCGGACCCTCCGATCCTTCTCATGGACGAGCCATTCGGCGCGCTCGATCCGATTACGCGCGCCGACTTGCAGAGGGAATTCCGGGCGCTGGCGCAGCGGCTCCAGAAGACGATCGTCTTCGTCACGCACGACGTTCGAGAGGCGCTGTTCCTGGGCACGCGGATCGCCCTGCTCGATCAAGGGCGGTTGGTTGGGGTGTACGCCCCAGCGGAATTTCTTAAGGCTACCGAACCAGAAGTTCGGGCATTCGCCGCGTCGCTGGATTCCGGCGGGGCTCACGAGGGGGCGCAATGAACTGGTACGAGTTCATGTTGCGGAACCGCAGCGAGGTGTTCGAACGAACGATCGAGCACATTGGCCTGGTCGGTGCGTCGATGGCGATTTCGCTCGTTATTGGATTGCCCCTGGGGGTCGTGCTGGTCCGCCGCGCCAAGTTGCAGCGCTGGGTGATCGGAGCCGCCAATGTCGTGCAAACGATCCCGAGCCTGGCGCTGTTTGGATTCCTGATACCGGTGCCGTGGATCGGCGGCGTCGGAGCCAGTACGGCCATCGTAGCGCTCTCCCTGTACGCCGTGTTGCCCATTTTGCGCAATACATGCACCGGGATCGCGGAAGTCGATCCGGCGGTCATCGAGTCCGCGCGAGGCATGGGAATGACTCCGCGACAAGTGCTTTGGCAAGTGCAGTTGCCGCTGGCAGCTCCCGTCTTGCTGGCGGGAATTCGCGTTTCGACCGCGATTTGCATCGGCGTGACCACGATCGCGGCCGCGATCGGCGCCGGAGGCCTGGGAGTTTTCATTTTTCGCGGACTCGCGATGGTCAACAATCAGGTCATTCTTGCGGGAGCAATTCCCGCCGCATGCCTTGCGATTGCGGCCGATTCCGGATTGGGATATTTCCAGCGGAGCAGCGCTAGAAGATGAGTGATTGTCTCCCCTCGGCGAAGCGCGGTGTTTCACGGCCGGCGATAGCCTCGCTACTGATGTGTGCTTCAGTTTTGCTTGCTGCAGGCGGCTGCGGCAAACGCGGCGGGGAGCCCATTGTTGTCGGGTCGAAAAATTTCACCGAGCAGATCGTGCTCGCGGAACTTTTTGCGCAGCAGATTGAGGCGCATTCGGCGCTGCGCGTGGATAGACGGCTGAATCTCGGCGGAACAATTATTTGTCACAATGCGCTCGTCTCCGGGAAGATCGATCTCTATCCGGAATACACGGGCACGGCGCTCACGGCAGTCCTGAACGATCCTCCTCAGAAGGATCCTTCGGAAGTGTTCCGCCGCGTGCAGGAGGAGTATCGCGCGCGGTTCAACGTGGAGGTGCTGCCGCCGCTGGGCTTCAACAATACGTTCGCGATGATTGTGCGCGGCGACGACGCGGACAAACTGCATCTCCGCCGGATTTCCGACGTCGCGCCTTACGCCCCGAAATGGCGCGCAGGGTTCGGCTATGAATTCATGGAGCGGCCGGACGGATATCGCGGCTGGATGGCGGCGTATGGGCTTCATTTTGCCGGTGAGCCGCGCATCCTTGACCTCGGCTTGCTCTACCGCGCGCTCGCGGACAAGCAGGTGGACCTTGTGGCCGGGAACTCGACCGATGGAGTGATCGCGTCGCTGCACATGGTCGCGCTCGAGGACGACCTTCACTATTTCCCGCCGTACGAGGCCGTGCCCCTGGTGCGCCGCGCCACGCTCGAAAAGCATCCCGAGGTGCGCGACGCGATTGGCGCGCTCGCGGGGAAAATATCCGTGGACGAAATTCGCCTGATGAATTACGAGGTCGATGGCGAGCATCGCGATCCAGGCGATGTCGTTCGCGCGTTTCGCAAAGCGAGGGGATTGTGATTGCGTTGCCGAAGTTGCCCCGGACAAATCGTCTCTGCTAGAGTGCGTGCATATGATAAACATTGTTTTTCGCCGACACGGGAACGGAAGAAATCGGAGCCCGCAGGCGCTTTTCCTCCGGACATGACCATCGACAACGGAAAACTCAGGCGTTTTGCGAAGGCCCTTCGCGGCAGGCGGATTGGCGTGGCGGGCGACTTTATGCTGGACCGCTATGTATGGGGTTCGGCCACGCGGCTCTCGCCGGAAGCTCCAGTTCCCGTCGTGGACTTCATGAATGAAAGCCAGGTGCTGGGAGGCGCGGGAAACGTGGCCACGAATCTTGCCGCGCTCGGTGCCACGGTTGTTCCGTTTGGCGTGGTCGGGGAGGATGAGGAAGGGCGCGCGATCCGGTCCAGCCTTGCAGCGGCGGGAATGACGGCGAAGGGAGTGGCCGTGGATGCGTCGCGCGTCACGACCGTAAAGACGCGCATCGTCGCGCGGCATCAGCAGATCGTGCGCGTCGATCGCGAGCGCCGCGAACCGCTCAGCCGCGCCCTCGAAGACCGCCTGGTGCGCGCGATCAAGGCCGCGCTTCCGCGCCTTGGCGCGCTGGTCGTGTCGGACTATGACAAGGGCGTGGTCACCGATTCGCTCGCGGATCGCGTGCTGACGGAGTGCCATCGCCGCGGCGTTCCCGCGCTGGTCAAGCCGAAGACGTCGCGATTATTCGCCTATCGAGGCGCGAGCCTGATTGTGTGCAATGCAAAAGAAGCCGGCTTTTTTGTCACTCGCTCGCTCGAAGACGACGAGTCGGTCGAACAGGCGGGGCGAGCCCTGCTAGCACACTTTGGCTGTTCAGCCGTCGTGATCACGCGAGGTTCCGAGGGGCTCAATGTGTTTGAAGACGCGTCGCCCAAGGGTTTCCATGTTTCCGCGACGAGCAGTGAAATCAGCTATGCGCGCGTGGGGCAGGCCGGTGTCGATCGCTCCGCGCACGGACGCCAGGTATTCGACGTGACCGGAGCGGGCGATACGGTGCTTTCCGTGCTTGCGCTCGCGGTCGCAGCCCGCGTTCCGATTCGTGAGGCTGCGGTCCTGGCAAATGCAGGAGCCGGTGTGGTTGTGGGAAAACTTGGCACATCGACAATTACGCCCGGCGAGCTGATTGCCGCCGTGCGCGATCTTGCGTAGATGCCCGCGGAAAACACCAAAACGTTGTCATTCCGAGCGAAGCGAGGAATCCCTTCGTGGTTTGAATTCAAGAACGGAGAGATTCCTCGCTTCGCTCGGAATGACAACCCGAGGGACTTACTCCACTAATTGTAAATGTGTGCGGAAGTGGCGATCTACGGCGGGGGAAAGCTCATGGACTGGTCGGAGCGCTCGACCCAGAGCTGCACTTCGCGGTTTTGAGCGGACTTCACAGTTTCTTCCGGCTTGGGAAACGGATCGTACGCGCTAACCTCCACCACGATCACCACGCCGCTGCCGCCCTTTGGCGGAACTTCCGCGCTCTCAATCCGATAGGTTTTGATCGGGCTGTAATAGCCGTTCGGTCCCCAGAAACTGAGGAAGTCCTGGTAGGAAAAGCTCGCATGCGGATGCCAGATCTGGTAAGCCTGCTGTGTATCTCCCACTACAACTGCGTGCATGAAGTGCTCGACCGTATGTTTTTCGGTGGTGTAGCGAAGAAAATACCATACGCTCGCGCCGAGCAAGAGAATCAGCGCCACCCCACTGATGACGTAGCGCAATGCTTTCGATTTGGGTTCTTCGGCGCCAGCGTCGAGTAGTCCCATGAATGTTTCTCCTTTTCGCATCCTAGATCTGCCTCTTGAAGAAGGCGACGGATAGGCTGACCAGCACAACGGAAAATCCGGACAGGATAAGAATATCCGAATAGATGCCCGAGATTCCTGTATTTTTCAGGAGCAGCGCCTTGAGCGCGTGAACGGCATAGGTGAACGGATCGATGTAGGAAATCCATCGCAGCCAGACCGGAAATCCCTCGACCGGATAAATCGCTCCCGAAGGAAAGTACAACAAAGTATTCAGCACGCCGAACATCGCGCGCGGCACGAGCGGATCGCTGACGCGGACCATCAAGAGAAACATGAAACTGATCATGGCCACCGAAGTCGTTCCCAACACAGCCATGAGATAGAGCAGCCGCACCGGATCCCACAGGCGGTCGATTCCCGCGATCAGCCCGCCGATGATGGTAATCGTCGTTCCGGCCATCAGTCCCTTGATCGCGCCGGAAAAAATGAGGCCCAGAATCAGCTCGGTCTTCGTGATCGGAGTTACCAGGTAGCCTTCATGCAGGCCGCGCGATTTGTCGTCGATGAACGTGATGCCCCCGCCGATCATAGCAACGATGAAAATGGACATCGCAATCGATCCCGAGAGCAGATACTTGATGTATTCGATGTACGGATACAGTTCGACGACCTGCAGATCCACCAGAGGATTCAGGCGCGGCAACGGGACGGTCAAACGCTGTCCCGGCTGAAACGGGTTCAGGCCCTGATTGATGTCCTTCACCAGATCTTGCATGCGAGTGAGGATTTCGGAAGTGACGAAATTGTCCGTGTTGTCTTCGATAAAGGCGATGCGCGGGCGGTTTCCCTGGTTGACGCGCCGCGAATAATCCACGGGAATATAGACCACGGCGCGGACGAATCCCGCGCGCAAGTCGACGATGGCGTCGGAAACCGAGTTGTAGTTCTCCACTTGCATCGTCTGCGGCCCCGCCACGATGGCGTTAAAGCGCTCGCGGAGGTCGCGCGAGTAAACTGTGCGGTCCTCGTCCACGACCGCGATTTTGATCCCTTTGATTTTTCCGCCGAACGCGTACCCGAGCACGATGAGTTGCATCAACGGAAAAATCATGGAGCTCATCATCAGCGCGGGGCTGCGGAGGAATTTCCGCATGTCACGTTCGATGATGGCGGAGATGCGCTGTACTTTCATGCGTTTCAGGCGGTCCCTTATTTGTACAGATGGCTCAAATCGCGCTTCATCGTTTCGGAGGCGGCGTCGCGGAGCTGGCGTCCCGTGTAGTACAGGAACACGTCGTCCAGCGTCGTGCCCTGCACGGAAACGCGCCGGACGTTTACGCCGCGGTCGCGCGCCAGGTCCATCAGTTCGCGCACGGTGAGCGGGCCGCTGGTCGTCGAGATGTGACAGATGCCGTCGTGATCGGCCACGCTCGCGACTCCTACGAGTTTTTCCAGGGACGCGTTCCAGTCCGCGGGCGGATTGTCGAATTCCGCTTCCACGATGTCGGCGGCCGGCACGCTGTCCTTCAATTTTGTGGGCGTATCGAGGGCCACGAGTTGCCCGTGATCCACAATGGCAATCCGGTCGCACAGTTTGTCGGCTTCGTCCATGTAATGCGTCGTCAGCAAAATGGTCAGGCCAGCGGATTCTTTCAATTTGGTGATCATTTCCCACACCGCCGTGCGCGACACCGGGTCCAGGCCGGTCGTCGGCTCGTCGAGGAACATAATTTTGGGCGAGTGGACGAGCCCGCGCGCAATCTCGAGACGCCTGCGCATTCCGCCTGAAAAACTGCCGACCAATTTGTCGGTGAATTCAGTGAGCCCTACGGATTCCAATAATTGCGGGATCAATTGCTCACGCTGGACGCTCGTCAGTCCGTAGAGTTTTGCGTGGATCATCATGTTTTCGCGCGCGGTCAGCTCCGGATCGGAGGTGAGCGCCTGGGGGATCACGCCAATGGCGTGACGAACGCCGTCGGCATCGGTGACCACGTCGTGCCCGCCCACCTTGGCAGTGCCCGAAGTGGGCGGCGTCAGCGTCGTCATCATGCGGATCAGCGTAGTTTTACCCGCGCCGTTGGGCCCGAGCAGGCCGAAGATTTCCCCCGTTTGCACCGTGAAGCTCACTTCCTTCACGGCCACGAAATCGCCAAACTGCTTTGTCAATTTGGTGACTTCGATCGCATTGTTGTTGGCTGTGTTCATGGCTAGAATCCATGGTTCAAGGACTGTTTAGTGGCACAGGCTTCAGCCTGTGGGGTTTTGTCCTAGCGCTGACCAAAACCCGCAGGCTAAAGCCCGCGCTACTAAAACCTAAATCAGCCGGCGCCACCAGCTTTGCTCCGAAGGAAGCGGCGGCAACAGTACCGTTGCGGTCATCCCGGACATCAGTGTTCGCCCCGTGTTGGGGACGGCCACTTTGATGGCAAACGTTTTGATGTCGCGCTTGGTGCGGCTGACGTCGCGCTGGGTCGCAAAATCGCTTTCCACTCCTTTGAATATGACGGTGCCTTCGAGGATGTTGCCGGAGGGGAGTTGAACCTTGATCCGCTGATTGAGGCCGACGCGGTCAATGTAAGTTTCCTCCACATCCGCCTGAACCCAGAGATGGTCCACGTCGAGAACCGTCACGATCGGCTCGCCCACCTGAAGCACTTCGCCCTGCCGGGCGGCGCGAACGGAGACGATGCCGTCCAGCGGCGCGAAAACTTTTGTGTACCCGAGATGCACGTCCGCCGTGGCTTTATCGGCGCGCGCTTGCTGAAGCTGGGCACGTGTGGCGGCGAGATCACTTTGCTGAACGTCGAGCTGCTTGCGGTTGGCGGTTGCCACAGCCACTTGCGCTTCCGCCGCGCGAACCTGATCCTCCAGGGATTTGACGGCCGCATCGGACGCTTGCATGGCCGCGAGCGCGAGGTCGCGATCTTGCGCGGCGGCTATGCCGCTGTCGAATAAACTCTGCGTGCGCTTATACGTTGTCTGATCGCGCCAGAGATTGGCCTGGGCCTGCGCGAGTTGGGAGCGCGTGGACGTCAACGTGGCTTCGGCCTGACGCACGGAAGCGCTGGTTTGGTCGTCGGTCCAGCTGCGTGTGCCTGCGGCGGAAAGGACTTTGTTCTCCAGCATGTGGATATTGGCTTCGGCGGAATCGCGTGCCGTGATCCATTCCGCCGGATCAACTTCCGCGATCAAGTCGCCTTTGTGGACTTCCGAACCTTCGTCCACGGTGAGGCGGATCATGCGGCCGGCGATTTGCGAGCTCACGATCACGTCATTGCCGGTAACGATTCCGGTGAGCGGAATTTCCTTTCCCCTCGGCGTCGTTGCCAAGTACACGACCACGGAGATGGCAAACAACACGCCGACAAACAGAAAAAATTTGGACATTTTCATGGCGTTCCTGCCCCGGGCAGAAGAAGCCCGTGCTCGAGCAAATCCTGAATGGCCTGCCGGCGCCGCGCCACTTCCCGGGGCCGCAGCGGATCGTGGCCCAGGATGCGTTTCAGCACCGGCGCAGCCGCAAAATAAAAAACCATGCTCGATACGATCGTCAGCGCCGTGTTCCGCGCGTCCACGCGGCGGAATTCCCCGCCGGAAATTCCTTCTTCGATCAGGGCCACAAGACGCGCGTGCAGAGGCTTGTAATATTGGGAAACAATCCACTCGACGTTGGGCCCGTTGCTCATCATTTCCCGCTGGATCAGGCGCGGATAATTGGGGTGGCGCCGGATGAACTCGAAGAAGTTGTCGATCACCGCGGCGAGACGCTTTCCTGCCGGCAGCGATGATGTGCTTTCGTCCCATACGCGCGCGCGCAATTGGGAAAGGAGCGTTTCCAGAACGAAGCGGTGCAGCTCTTCCTTGCTGCGAAAGTAGTAGTAGAGCAGGGCCTTGTTGACTTTCGCCGCGCGCGCGATTTCATCCATGCGCGCGCCGGCCAGTCCTTGCTCGGCGAACATCGATGCCGCCGCGGCGACGATGCGCTGCGCGGTGGTGAGGTCGCGCGCGTGGCGCAGGCTGCGCGGCAAGCGCCGGCCCAGGATCTTGAGTTCCCACTCCGGGGGCGAAGGTGCTCGTGCGTGCGCGAGAGGTCTCATATCTAACTAACTGGTTAGTCTAAAGTATGAGAAGGGAGGTGTCAAGATTTTGGTAGGACAGCCACTCTTGGCTGCCCGTGAAGACACACCGGCATGAGCCGGTGTTCCATTTGCATTTGCTTTGAGCGCAGCGAAAATATTGCAGGGGATTAGCGAATAAGAGGGAATTCGTGGGCTGCGCGGTGAAAGGAAGGTACTTACAGAGCTCCCTTGGCTGCCGCCTCGAGGGCGTCGCCGATGAGGATCGACGGCTTCCATTCTTCCAGAAATACCGCGCCGAGATTGTTGTAAAAGTCGATCGCCTGCTTGTTCCAGTCCAGAACTTCCCAGCGCATGCAGAAATATTTTTCGCGCCAGGCGATTCCGGCGACGTGTTTGAGCAGAGCAGTGCCGATGCCGTGCTTGCGAAATGCGGGCCGGACAAAAATATCGTCCAGAAACAATCCGGCGCGCCCCTGAAACGATGAATAAAACTCGAAGAACACGGCGTATCCGACGGGTTCTCCGTTCCATTGCGCAATGACGGCGCGGAATCTCGGGCGCGGGCCGAATCCGTCGCGCACGATGTCCTCTTCCGTCGTGCTGACTTCGTGCTCGAGATGCTCGAAGGCCGCGAATTCGTGGATCATCGCGGTCAAGAGCGCGGCGTCTTCAATGGTGGCAGGGCGAATCGAAAGCATCGGCACAATCCTGAATACTGTGATTCCGAACGCGCCATTATAGACTAGCCCGAGCGCCGATGTCGCCAGAAAGAGAATCGCGGCACTAGTAGCACAGGCTTCAGCCTGTGGGGGTGTTTCGAATTAACGAAAACTTAATACCCACAGGCTGAAGCCTGTGCTACTTGAGGGCGTCCGAAGTAGCAGCGGCGGGAAGTTCGATCGTGTATTTCGTGCGCTGCCGTTCGCGGTGCTGCGCGAGCGCGAGCTCGATCAGGCGGTCGAGCAATTGGCGGTAGGAGCAGGCCGGAAGCTTCCCAGAGTTTCGGGTACATGCTGATGGACGTGAAGCCGGGGATCGTGTTGATCTCGTTCAGGAGGATTTTCCCTGTGCGGTGCTCGAGGAAAAAGTCCACGCGGGCCATGCCCAGACATTCGAGCGTGCGAAACGCCCGCACGGCATATTCCTGGAATTTTTTCACCTGCGCTTTTGTTAGTTTCGCGGGAATCAAGAGGCGCGTGCCTTCCTCGAGATATTTCGCCGCATAGTCGTAGAATTCGCGGTGCGGCATGATTTCGCCGGGAATGGACGCCTTCGGATCTTCGTTGCCCAGAACGGAAAGTTCGATTTCGCGCCCGCGGATCGCGCGTTCCACCATAATTTTTTGTCCGAATTCGCCGGCGAAGTCCATGGCTGTGGCCAGTTCCTTCGCGTCGTGCGCCTTGGTCATGCCGACCGAACTTCCGAGCGCCGCGGGCTTCACGAAAACGGGGAAACGGAATTTCTTGCGAATCTCGCGAAGGACTTTGCCGCGCGATTTTTCCCATTCCGCGCGCGGAATCGCCAGGAAATCTCCCACCGGCAGCTTGGCCTGCAGGAACAATCGCTTTTGCACATCTTTGTCCATGCCGACGGCGGAGCCCAGCACGCCCGAGCCGACGTAGGGAAGCCCGGCGAGATCGAGCAGGCCTTGAACGGCGCCATCCTCGCCAAACGTGCCATGCAGCACGGGAAACACGACGTCCACGTGCAACGCGTCAGCCCGCGAATTGCTCGCGGGAACGAGCGCGGCCACATTTGGATCGGCGGACAGCATCACGCTCTCGCCCGTGCGCAACACTTCGCCGAGCGCGGGGGGCAGCATTTTGTGCGCCGCGGTTCCGGCGAGCCAGCGGCCGTCCTTCGAGATGCCGATCGGCACGGCTTCATATTTTTCGGGATCTAGCGCGGAGATGACGGACGCCGCCGAGATCAGCGAGACTTCATGCTCTCCCGAACGCCCGCCGAACAGAATGCCAATTCGTAGCCGCTTTTTTTCCGTGGTCATGGTGGTGTGACGGTACTGGTAGCACAGGCTTTAGCCTGTGGATATTCCTATCCGATGAGAAAATCAAAATCCACAGGCTCAAGCCTGTGCTACAAGCAGCCGGCCTACAAAATTTTCTTTCCTAATCCAGAAAGCACCATTTCGACGCCCAAGCAGGGCCGTCTGGTTATGCAAATCGATCACCGGATTAATTTCGACGACTTCGAGCGACACCATCGCCTCGCTGTCCGCGATCATTTCGAACGCCAGATGCGCTTCGCGATACGTTACGCCGCCGCGCACCGGAGTACCCACGCCGGGCGCGTCGTCCGGGTCGACAAAATCCAAATCGAGGCTGACGGCCACGCCGTCGGTGTCGTCGCTTACGAAGCGCAGCGCCTCGCTCATCACTTCGCGCATGCCGCGCTCGTCGATATCGCGCATGGTGAAGACATGCACGCCCGATTCCTTGATCAAGCGGCGCTCCTTGGGATCGAGATCCCGCACGCCAACTAGACAGACATTGCGCGGCTCGACTTTCGGTTTGTAGCCGAGCAGCTCGACGAGTTCCGGCGCGCCGTAGCCGATGATGGCCGCGAGCGGCATCCCGTGAATGTTGCCCGAGGGCGAGCTTTCCGGCGTGTTCATGTCGCCGTGCGCGTCCAGCCACAAATACCCCACGCGTTTCGAGTGCGCGCGAAAAAAGTTCGATACTCCCGAAAACGAGCCCACCGCGATGGAGTGGTCCCCGCCCAGCACCAGCGGAAAATAACCTTCCGTGAGAGCGCGCTCGGTAATTTCCGCCAGGCCGCGGCAGGTTTCGGCAATTTCGTTCAGGTACTTGGCGCGCTTTTCGCCGTAGTGCTGCTCTTCCGGCTGCTTCACGCTCACGTTGCCGATGTCTTCCACCGTGTGGCCGAGCGACCTCAGACGCGTTTGCAGGCCGGCCACGCGCAGCGCCGAGGGACCCATGTCCACTCCGCGGCGGCTTTGGCCGAGGTCCATCGGAACTCCGATGATCCGAATTTTTTGCGCCATATTTGCGGCCAGTCCGGCTCGCCCCACGAGGGCGGGATAGCGGCGTGACTAAGGGTACACGCGGTAGATCATGCGGGGGAAGGGAATGACTTCGCGAATGTGCTCAGTTCCGCAAATCCAGGCCACCGTGCGTTCCAGGCCCAGGCCGAAGCCCGCGTGCGGGACGCTGCCGTAGCGGCGCAGGTCCAGATACCAGCCAAACGCCTCCTCCGGCAGATTGTGTTCCCGGAGCCGCTTCAAGAGTAAATCGTAATCGGCGACGCGTTCGCCGCCGCCGATGATTTCGCCGTAGCCCTCGGGAGCGAGCATGTCGAATCCCAGCGCCAGCTCGGGCCGCTCCGGGTCCGGCTGCATGTAGAACGCCTTCATCGCTGCGGGATAACGATGCACCATCACCGGGCGATCGTATGCGCTCGAAAGAATCGTTTCTTCGTCGCCGCCGAAGTCGTCGCCCCATTTCGCCGGATTTCCGCGCTGCTGCAGGATCTGGATCGCTTCGTCATAGGTGATGCGCGGAAAAGGGGCCTTGACGTTCGCGAGTTTGGAGGTGTCGCGCCCAATGGTTTCGAGTTCCCGCGCGCGGTTCTTGAGCACCGATTGCACGACGTGGCTGACCAGGCCTTCGCCGAGCGCCATCATGTCTTCGAGGTGCGTGTACGCCGCTTCCGGTTCGAGCATCCAGAATTCGGTGAGGTGGCGGCGCGTCTTGGATTTTTCCGCGCGGAAGGTCGGGCCGAACGTGTAGACCTTGCCGAGCGCCATGGCCGTCGCTTCGACGTAGAGCTGGCCGGACTGCGTGAGGTAGGCTTTCTCGTCGTCGATGTATTGCACTTCGAAGAGGGTCGTGGTGCCTTCGCAGGAGGCCGGCGTGAAGATGGGCGCTTCGGTCAGGACGTAGCCTTGCGAATCCATGTATTCGTGCCCGGCGCGCACAGCCTCCGCGCGAATGCGCAGGATTGCGGCCTGGCGCGGCGTGCGAATCCAGAGGTGGCGGTGATCCAGCAGGAAATCGACGCCGTGTTCCTTGAGCTGGATCGGGTAGGGCGTATCGTCAGGCACGCGCTGCACGACTTCGATCGCGGTAATCTGGATTTCGAATCCGCCGGGCGCGCGCTTATCGGCGTGGATGCGCCCCGTGACGATCACGCTGGACTCCTGCGTCAGGCCGCGCAAGGATTCGAACGCCGCCGGTTGGTCTTTCAGCGAGACGACGCCTTGAATCGTTCCGGTGCCGTCGCGGAAGATTGGGAAAAGGAGTTTCCCTGCTTCGCGCAGGTTGTACAGCCAGCCGCGCAGCGTGACTTCCTGGCCGTCGTGTTTTCCCACGTCTTGAATGGCTACTACCGGCATGGAATTCGGTTTCTCTCCCTGCAAAATTTGTCCCGATTACCTTGAACTCCAAGTAGCGCAGGCTTCGCAGGCTGCGGAAAAACTCAACTTTTTGTCATTCCGAGGCGCGCTGCGCGCCGAGGAATCTCTCTTTTCCTACATTTAAACCAAAGAGAGATTCCTCACTTCGTTCGGAATGACAAAATAAATCACTTTTTCCGCAGCCTGTTCAGCCTTCGTTGGTTAGTTCCAGCAGGATCGATCTTGCTTGCCACCAAAATCCACAGGCTGAAGCCTGTGCTACTTGGCTCGCTCCTGCTCGAATTTTTCGTATACGCCGCGGACGCCGCGCAGCGTTTCCGCGAACGCCTGTACCTCGACGGAACCCGCTGCGGCGGCGGGCTCTTTCAATTCGAGGACGATGGGCGCTTCGGGCGGCAGCGCCGCAAGAGTGGCGCTCCAGTCGATCGTTCCCTCGTAGGGAAGCAAATGCTCGTCGCGCTCGCCGCGATTGTCGTGAATGTGCGTGGTCGCGACGAAATCGCGGACGATTTCCAGCGCTGCCGGAGCGCCGCCCTCGAGATGCGCGTGTCCGGCGTCGAAGCAAATCTTCACGCTCGTGAGGCGCGTCTGTTCCAGAAAGTTTTTCAGGTTTAACGGAGTCGCCATCTCGCCCGGCGTATTTTCAATGGCGAGGGTAATGCCGCGCTGTCGCGCAAACAGGGACAAGTGTTCGAGAGAACTGAACGCGGCATCCCACTTCCGCTCGTCCGGAACATCGCGTTGCCGCGCCACGTGCTGAACGCAGTAGCGGAAGGGAATGTGCTCCACCAGGTCCAGCGCTCGCTTGATTTCGTCCACGGCCTCCTGGCGCCGCAAACGCTCCGGATCGCAAATCGAGAGCGGCGCGCCGCTTTCCCGAGTGAGATGGAAATCGCGCGTCGTCGGCGAATGAATGGAATGGAGCGTGAGATTATTTCCCGCGAGCCACGAGGCCAGTTCGTGCGCATCCTCGGCCGAGCGGTAATCGAAATGCCCGCGCGAACAAAACAGCTCGATCGCGGAAACTCCCGCGCGCGCCGCTTCGCCCACCAAGGCAGCCGTCAGTTTCTTATTTACAAAAAGATACGTGGAGAGAACGCGTTGCATCGTCACAATGTGCGGGCCCTATGCTTCGGAATGATTTCGACTTTATGCGAAGCCTCAAATCGCGTCAAGGCAAGCCCTTTCCGGCCGAGCGGCGGAATAGAAACTCAATCTGGAACTTGGAGGCTCGTGTTTTTCGGGACTCTACTCTTCGAGCAAAAACTCGGCGTCTGGAGGGCCGGGGATTAGTCCGGCGTCGACGCCGCGCTTCAGAAATTCGTGTACGGCCTGGCGGCCGCGTTCGCCGTAGCCCAGCGTCCACTTGTTCACATACATGCCGATAAATTTGTCGGCCAGTTCCGGTTCCATGTCGCGCGCGAATTGCATGGCGTAATTGACGGCTGCTTCGCGATGGTCCAGGGCGTAGGACACGCTCTCGCGGATGGCGCGCCCGACCTGCAGGCCAATCGTTCGCCCCAGGGCGCGTCGCACGGCGTTTCCGCCAAGCGGCAGAGGGAGCCCGGTCTGTTCGACCCACCATTGCCCCAGATCGACGACCTTGTGCAGACCCATTTGGGGGAAATACAGTTGCCCCTCATGGATCAATAAACCTGCGTCGACCACGGAGTTTTTCACCGCGTCCAGAATCTGATCGAAGGCCATGACCACCGGCTCGACGCGCGGCTCATATAGCCTCAGCGTCAGATAGGCGGAGGTTTGCAGCCCCGGCACGGCGATCCTGCACTTCGTCAGGTCCTCGCGCTTCATCGGGTGCTGGGAGACGACAATCGGCCCGTAGCCCTCGCCAAAGCTCGCTCCGCAATCCAGCAGCACGTACTTGTCCCGCAAATACGGGTATGCGCCGAAGCTAAATGCCGTCACATCATAGATTTCCTGGCGGGCGGCCTGATTGAGCGTCTCAATATCGGCGAGTACGTGTGAAAATTTTAGCCCGGGCGTTCGCACTTTCTGCGTAGCCAGACCGTAGAACATGAAGGCATCGTCGGAATCCGGCGAATGCGCCAGTTTAATCTCTGTGATCTTACCGATAGCTGGTTTCGTCGGCATTGCGTTCTGCAATCTCTCCCTTTGTGCGTTTTCTCCGATATCGGTAGGGTTCCCGCAGAGTCACTCCGGCCTGCTCACTTGCCAGGCACACTGGAGTCACAGGAAAACTGGCGCCACACCCGAGTCACAGAGAGGAACGTCTGGGGCGGATTCCACCTATGAGGAATCCGCACGTTTGAGAGCAGAAGGGTAGCACACTCGGCGTCGCTGGACAATTGCGTCACATCGCCTGGCGCTGTCCTAAATTTGGAAATTCTTACGATAGATTTGCCAATCAGGAGGTCGGGGCTCGACAGTCTGTGTGAGATCTCGGTTTTGGTTTATGCAGCGTCCGTCCGCCGTGGCGGACGGGTATCTTGATCCAAAATGCCAACCTGAAGGTTGGCGCTACATATCCGACGCCAGGCGGGCCATCGCGGTGTCAAAGGAAACTCTTCCGTCGAGGTAAGGCAGCCAGTACAGGTCCAGCAATCCGCGAAAGTGTTCCCACGATCCGGAATAGAGTCCGAAGCGCGCGGCATAGGGCAGGTAACCCGAGGGGCCGTTGCTCTGCTCGTGTGTAAACGTCATGGTTCCGTATTCCACATCGCGGCGAACGATTTCGCCCGTGGTGTAGAACAACAGCGCGTGCCAGAAGTCTCGCGGTATGGGCTTGTCGCGCGCGCGGAATTCGCGGGCGATCGCCGCGGTCACGGCGCCGGCCAGCGCGTGGGACGACTCGTGAAACAACACTTCAAATCCGTACATGCCCCGATTGCGCGGATCGTGGCTTGAAATCGTGACGTGTATGGGGTCGAGCGTGGTGTACGCTCCGAAAGGGCCTCCGTACCAAACGACGTCCACGCGCAGCCGCTCGGAGGGCCAGGGCCTCTGGTACACGTCCGCGAGTTGGCCGGAAAGCTCGACGCCCATTTTCTGGATCATCGGCGCAACCTGGGCAATCCATTCCCGGTTGGTCCGATCCTGCTGCGCCCACCAGTGCGCTCGATAAACGGGCGCGGCGCGTTCCAGGGCTTCGACCAGATCTTGCCGCAACCCGGATTTGCACAACGGGGTAGTTTTCCCTTCCAGATCGGGACAGGTCTCCATCGCCGACAACTGGTTGTTGATGATCTCCATGTCGCCATTCAGCAGAAGATCACGGCCCGCCAAATCCTTCGTGTAAAACGTGACGGCATCTTGCCAGGCGTGGATATCCGCCTCTGGGAAATCGATCAGCGACACGGGATGTTCATCCGGCTGCGCCGCTCCTCTTCCTGTTTCCGTGGAAGACGAATTGCCATTCAGCAGGCGCGCCTGAAGATAGAGAAAGTGATGCAAGTTCACCCAAAAACCGCTGTGCATTTCAAAGACTGGAAGCGGCGACTCCGTGTTGGATGCTTGCACAGCTGTGTTCTGCTCGGCGCTGTTAACGGGCGCCGGTCCCGCGGACGATGCTGCCCAGACTGTCGCGGCCGGCAGCAAGAGCGTCGCAGTCATAAATATTCGCAAAAGCTTTTTTCGGTGGAGAGAGGCCATGGCTGAGCCTGCCATGTTATCGCCAAAACCGTCATCCATGCCAGACTTCCGTGCTGGGCTTCTGTAGTAGGCAGTTGGATTGGGATTCCGCGCGCATTCCTGCATGGAAATCGGAAGGGTATATCCATTGTGGCTCCGGAGGAGGATTGGCCGGCAAGAAGAAACTTTACGGGGTGTGATACAAACGCGGAGGGGTCAAGAGGGCCCGATGCGTGGATCAGTGATGGTCGCCACGCCGCCTTGCTTGTCGGCGCCGCGCAGTATCCCGGACGAGTCCAGAAAGAACGAACGCCGGCCTGTCTTGCCGTATTCTGTGGGGGATGAGGCCAGGGAGAAGGTCTCCGCTTTGTCTGCTTCCTCCTCCGGCAGGTCGCCGGCCGCGGGTGTGATGCTATACCGGATCGTGTAGCCGTCCTTGCTTCCGGCAGCCAGATCCGCATCGAGCAGGCTAGCCGCCTCCGGCGAAACCCCGTTTGGCGGCGCGGGGCCAAGCACCGTGAGCGTATCGGGCAATTTCCCGTACGCGCGGCGGTAAGTGTCCAGCGCCAACGCCACCGAACGCAAATCGGCAATCGCGGCGTCCTCGCTCGCGTCCAGATCGGCCTGCTCCCATTGCTTCGCCATTGCAGGCACGTCGAGCAGGATGAGTCCCACCGAAAGCAGCTTCCAGTTTCCGCCTTCGCGCACGAGGCCAAACGTGATCGTACGCGGGTCCCCTCCGGTGACCGGGATTTCCATCGGCACGAAGGCGAGGTTTTCACGCACTCGCGTCTTGCCGAGGCGCATTTCCGTACTGAAGCTGGGGCTCTCGCACCGCACGATTTCTTGGCCGTTGCCGCTGGTTGAGAGGAGCGGCTTTCCCGGTTCGTCAAGCAGCACAAACCTCTTCATCATCGCGGTGCGTTGCGGGCCGGGAAGCGCCCGGAAAGCGGTGGCATTGTCCGCCGTCAGGGAATCTGCAAAAGCCGGGGAGTCCTGGCGGCAAGCGGCGGACAGCGCGTCGGAAAGAGCCGTTTCGGGGTTTTCCGTTGCTTGCTGCTGCTGTTGCGCGCGCGCTATCGGCCCTGAAAGCGCCGCGATTGCCGCGAGCGCCAGTAGGACAGGCTTCAGCCTGTCTGGTTTTGATTTTGCGCACTGCAACAAAAAGACAGACAGGCTGAAGCCCGTCCTACCCGTGCGTTCCTCAATCAACGGATGTTCCTCTGTTACACCGCTCTTCACGATTTCGCTCCGCGCAATATTTCGGCGAGATTTTGCGTGAACTTGGATCGCGGCATTACGTCCGTGCATCCCGCGGCGCGCGCGCGTTCCGCCAAATCCGTCTGCACATGGGATAGAAACGCGATCACGCGCCGCGGGTTGCCGGGCCCATTCGCCGCGCCGTTCGACGCGCAAAGACGCTCGACGGCGTCGAGCGCCCCTTGCCTCGCGTTCAAGTCCACCAGGATGACCGCCGCCGGGTTTGCCGCCGCCGCTTTCAGAAGTTGCTCGCCGGTCGCCGCGGTTTCCAGTGTGACGCCGGTGTGTTTCGCCGTCTCGTGCACCTTGGCAAGAAAAAATAAATCATCGATCAGTGCGATTGCGTCAGCCATGGATTTCAATCCTCACAATACTTCGCCTTTCCGATGTACCACGCGCGCCGCCGCAACACAAGCCGCAATGGTCGCCTTCGCCGGACGAATTTTGGCTCGCTATGGAGGGCCGGGCTTCAGCCCGGCCGTAACCATCGGTCCTAGAATCGGCTTTAGCCGCTGAAGTTGAGTTTGGTTGTGGCTCCGCCGCGTTGTGTTAAGCCTTTGCCTTCTTTGGAGTAAGGAAAAGCATTAACACAGAGGACAGAGAGGAGCACGGAGAAGAACGAACTGGAGAAATCGGGCTGAGTCGGCCAGGGATGCTTCCGCTTCAGATCGAATTGGGATACAAATAGTTCTTGTTATGGATTCGCTGGAACTAAAAATTCTTGCCGCCTTCGATGGCCCAGGCGCGCGCGTGCGATCTCTCGCGGACCTGGGAGACCCCGCGATCGTGAAGGGTGCCGTGTCGCAACTGGTCGAGCGAGGATGGTTGCGAGCCACTGAGTCGCCGGACACGTACGCGCGCACCGAAGACGGCCGCCTGCAACTCGCCGCCCCGCGCGACGTCACGATCTACTCGCGCCCCGGCTGCCATCTCTGCGAGGAAGCCAAGGCGCAAATCGCTCCCATGCTGAAAGAGTTCGGCGCGCGCCTCACCGAAATCAACATCGACGAAGACCCGGAACTGCGCGCCCGCTACGACTACGACGTCCCGGTAATTTTTCTCGGCGCGCGAAAAGTCGCGAAGCACCGCGTCGATCCCGCCCAATTCCGCCGCCAGTTGCGCGACACTTCCGGTTGAAAAATAGTTCCGAATGCGCTTACCTGGCAGGGATGAGGGTCGCACGCGGTTTACATATCTTCTTACAAACTGCTAGAGTTGTCTTCACGATTTGTTTACGACATGCCACGTTGCAAAGCCAAGACGCAGCTCGGCGATCAGTGTAAGAACAACGCCATCCAAGGTACGCAGCACTGCTACCTGTCTGCCCATGGGGGCGACAAGTCCACCTTCCTAAGGCGCGTGTTTAACTTCTTTGCGAATCAGAAAGTGCTAGCAATCGTGGGTATCTTGGGCACGGTTGGGACACTATTTTCCATAGGAATCTATTTCAGGGACCAACGGCGGCAAGTGACATCGGGGTTTCTCTCAGGAACTGGGAATGCGGAGGAACTGCTGGTTCTCTTAGGTGGGATTCCAATATCTTTTAACTCCGAGAATGGCGTCGTCCTTAGAGATGGGCAGGAGCCGCTGCTGCGGGTTCGGCTCAGTGATACGAGACTCTACGTGACTACCAAAATTCGCGATGAAAGCGGTGACCTTATCGCCGAGCTCAATGACAATCAATGGTCCCATCAGGCGCGGCCAGGGATCTACGATCGAAATTATAACGATCACGTACTCGAAATTATCGGTCCAGACGGCAATGTCGTCCTGCAAGTGGTCGATTTCGGGCGAGCGATATACGTGGCCGGATTCTTTCGGTGCAGAAATGCGTGGTCGACCGTAATCGGCCCCGGCAGTGTCGGCGGCGCACTTCTAGATATCAGACCGCCGGGCAAACCTCACGTCTATGAGATTCCACGTATTTGCGAATATCCAAGTGATCAGAAGTTTGGGAGTTGTCCGGGCGCCGCGTCAATCAAAGTGCCGTCCATAAACGACCGGATGATGCGTCTTCTTCCTACAGGGCTCGACATATGTCCTGCGCACGAGAATTGAGGAGCAAACAGGCCGGCATTGCGAAGTGAGTAAGCACTCACTGAACGTCCCTAAAGTATTCACTGTTTGCGAGTCGGCTAGTGGCCCGTGACGGGTTTCACGCCGACAGTTTTGTCGGGGACGTCGCCGGCGCGGCCTTTGACGCGGTCGTAGACGGAGACGAGGGAGGTTGAGCCGAGGGCTTCGTTGTAGCAGGTGGGGATACCGAGCGCGATTCCTTTCCCCTACACCAGATCGATCATTACACGGCGCCCGACCGTCGCAGCCGCCCGTTGCAGGCTGCCGAGCGTAATGTCGTTTTTCGGATCGAGGATACGGTCAACCTGCGTGCGGCTGGTCTTGAGCAGCGTCGCCATCTTGTTCTTGGAGATTTTCTTTTCCTTCATGGCCTGGGCTAGCTGCCATGCGACGACCTCTTTGACCGCCTGTGCTTGCGTCTCTTCGAAAATGCCCTCATCCTTGAGGAAGTCATCAATGCTGGAGCCCATATGCTTCTTGCTCATCGTTCTACCTTCTTTCTGGCCAACTCCTTATGGCGCTTTCGGGCCGCCGCCAAATCCTCATCCGGCTCGCGTTTTCTTGATGAACCCGTGCAACGCGACCAAGTGCTCGCGGTAAAGGCAGAGCAGCACACGCGACGTCCTGCTTTTGTGTTGCTCGAAGTCCCGAAGGGACGTCACAACGTAGCCCACCGTTTCAACGGTGGGGCACGAAGTTGGATCATCGACAGCCCCGTAGGGGCGGCACATGGATACCTTGTGCCGCCCCTACGGGGCTTGGCCCTCTGCCCTCAAACCTACCCACCGCTCACGCGGTGGGCTACCTTCTTTCGTCCCTAACGGGACTGGCCAAGAAAGTAAGAGCGATTCTTCATTCTGCGGGACAGACTCCTAGTGGCCCGAGATAGGTTTCACGCCGACAGTTTTGTCGGGAATATCGCCTGCGCGGCCTTTGACGCGGTCGTAGACGGACACGAGTGAGGTTGAGCCGAGGGCTTCGTTGTAGTAGGTGGGGACGCCGAGAGCGGTTCTCAGCTCTTCATTGAACTTGCGCATGTTGACGAGTTGCTCTGCGTGCGCGGGAAATTTTCTGCCGTCGTCGGTGAGCAGGAATTTTTGGTAGCCTGCGTCCCAGAGGCGGACGAATTGGCCGTTCAGCAGGATGGTGGGGAGAATCGTCATCGTGTAGTGATCGTCGGAGGTGCGGCGAAATTCGGCGCCGCTGCCATATTTTTCGACGCGCATCACGCCGCCCGTGCTGCTTACGACGAATCCTGAGGTCGACAGGGCATCCATCAACTTGGCCGGGAACTTGTCTTTCACATTCCACATAGATTTTAAGGATACGGGCGGCGCGAGGGGGTGTAAAGGCAAAAGTCATTTGGGTAGCGACTCAGTTTGAAAGGAAAACGTGCCCTCTCCGTCCCGAAGAACACGGGACGCAGAGGCCTCTACAAGACCATCCTCTACTGGCGGTTGCAGGTTTTGTAGAGGCCGCCCGCTTTTTGGGCGGGCATCTGTTCGATCTTGATCTCTCCGTGCTTGATCTCTCCGTGCCCCTCCGCTTTTCTCTGTGTTCTCTGTGTTAAATCCGAAAAGCGCAACACAGAGGACACGGAGAAATGAGGAGTGCACCGAGAATGCTCGAGGCTAAGTGACGAGTGAAGCGTGGCATGGCGTCTGATGGATTCAAAGAAACGCGCCCGCACCTTCCAACCTTTCATCTCCCCTGCACCCGCTAGAATCGCCGAAGTTTATGCTAAATTAGCTGAATACAATTGAGCTACTCCGGCATCTATAATCGGGCGTAGCCTTTGGTTTGTCGATTGGTTTGTCGAAAAGACCCTCGGCGGGCCTTGTAGCAGAGGGCAGAGAATACTGCGACACATGAACACGGCAAAAAAACCTCTTTGGGCAGAAGCGTCGGCGAACACCGGAACCATTGGCCGCAATGTGCTCGATTGCATTGGGAATACGCCGCTTTTGCGTCTCGAGCGAGTCGGCCCGAATTATCCAAATGTGGAATTTTATGGCAAGGCGGAATGGCTCAATCCGGGCGGCTCCGTAAAGGATCGTCCGGCGCTGGAAATGATTCGCGAGGCGGAACGTTCCGGGCAACTGAAGCCGGGCCAGACCATCCTGGACGCAACGAGCGGAAATACCGGAATTGCCTACGCCATGATTGCCGCGGCGCTTGGATATCGCGTGAAACTTTGCTTGCCGGCAAGCGCGAGCGAGGAGCGGAAGAAAATTCTAAAGGCCTTTGGCGCCGAACTGGTGTTCACGCCGGGGGATGAAGGCTCCGATGGCGCGATTTTGCGCGTGCGGGAAATTATCGCTGCCGAGCCCGGCAAATATTTTTATGCGGATCAGTACGGCAACCCTGCAAATTGGCGCGCTCATTACAAGACCACGGCAAACGAAATCTGGGAACAGACTGCCGGACGGATCACTCATTTCGTGGCCGGACTCGGCACCAGCGGAACTTTTGTGGGCACCACGCGGCGCCTCAAGGAATTAAATCCCGCGATTCGCTGCATCAGCTTGCAGCCCGACGCTTCCTTTCATGGGCTTGAAGGATGGAAGCACATGGCGACGGCGATTGTGCCGGGCATTTATGATGCGAAGCTCGCCGATGCCAATCTGGAAGTGGGGACGGAAGAAGCGTATCGCCTGGTCAAGCGGGCCGCGCGAGAAGAGGGATTGCTGCTGAGCCCAAGCGCCGCCGCCGCTCTCGAAGGTTGTTTTCAAGTGGCCGCATCGCTCGGGCCGGACGAGCGCGCCGTCATCGTGACAATTTTTCCGGATTCCGGAACAAAATATCTGAGCGAGCGTTTCTGGGACGAAGTTTAGCAATTTGCGGAGCAATCCGCCTTCAGGGGTTAAAACCCCTGAAGAGGAGACAACTTTATGTCATGCCTAAAGGCATGACCCGCAAAGCGAGCGAATTATTGCAATCGTTTCGAGAGTTTCTTGAACACGGTCGACGACATTTGATTCTTTGTGGGTCACGGCTTCAGCCGTGACATTATGCCGGGCGTCAAGGCGGCTTTACAGCTTGCGGAAACAGTGGTTTATTTTGTCATTCCGAGCGAAGCGAGGAATCTCTCTTCGGTTTAGACCAGAGAGAAGAGAGATTCCTCGGCACGCGGCGTGCCTCGGAATGACAACGTTTTTAATTTTTTAGCATCGTGCTAGAGCGCCATTCGGAAAAGAGAAGCGTCATGTTGCTGCTGGCAAAAAAATTGGAACAGGAAATCAGAGATCACGGCGCCAGGGATTATCCGCACGAGTGTTGCGGGGCGATGCTCGGAACGGATGGCGATGCCGCAGTGAGGGAAGTGCGCGCGCTGTTTCCGCTGATCAACCGGCGCGACGACTCCCCCCGCAACCGCTTTTCGATTACGCCGGAGGATTTTCGCGCGGCCGAGCGCGCCGCAGCCGAACGTGGACTCGATCTCCTGGGGTGGTATCATTCTCACCCGGACCATCCTGCCCGGCCGAGCGAATTCGACCGCGAGCATGCCTGGCCGTGGTACAGCTATGTGATTGTCAGCGTGGACGGCGGCGTTCCTAAGGATTTGACATCCTGGCAATTAGAGGATGACCGCACCAAGTTTCAGCCGGAAGTGGTTGTGCCGGAACGGGTTACCGGTCAAGTGGAAAAGGGCTGAGCTTTCAGCTTGAACCTTGAGTCGAGGTTCAAGCATCCGATAGAGTGGTTTGTTTGGCGGGCTCCACGCTTCGCTTGAAATGTTCAGCGGAATGGGTGAGCCTTTGCCTGAGTCCTTTGAGGAGGAAACGATCGTATGGCCGTAAAGGTTTTGATTCCGACGCCGCTCCGCCAATTTACCGGAAAGCAGTCCAGCATCGAGTGTAGCGCGGCCACGGTGGGCGAGGCGCTCGGCAGCCTGACGGGCACGTTTTCCGAGTTGCGGAAGCATCTCTTTACCGACGAAGGAAAAATTCGCAGCTTCGTCAATGTATACTTGAACGACGAAGACATCCGTTTCCTCGAAAAGGAAAACACGCGAACCAAGGATGGCGACACAATCAGCATCGTGCCTTCTATCGCCGGCGGTTCTGCGGCTTGCGGAAAAATTAACTTGGGTTGTCATACCGAGCGAAGCGAGGAATCCCTCCTCTCTTTGATCTAAACCAAAGAGAGATTCCTCGCTTCGCTCGGAATGACAGCGTTTTGAGTTCTAAGAATTTAGAGGAGAACGTCCGTGGCAATTCCGACTGAAACATTAAAGCAACAGGAAGTGAAGCTTTCCAAAGAAGAAGTTCAGCGCTACAGCCGGCACCTGATCATGCCGGAAGTGGGTATGGAGGGACAGCTCAAGCTCAAGCGCGCCCGCGTGCTGATGATCGGCACAGGCGGCCTGGGCGCGCCGCTCGGACTGTATCTGGCCGCTGCGGGCGTGGGACATCTGGGACTCGTGGATTTCGATGTCGTCGATTCCTCGAATCTGCAGCGCCAGGTGACGTTCACGACCGCGGACGTGGGCAAGTCCAAGTCCGAAGCCGCGAAGGCGCGCCTTTCGGCGCTCAATCCGGCGATTGAGATCGTGTCGTACGAAACGCGGCTGACCAGCGACAATGCGCTCGAATTGTTCCGCGATTACGACATCATCGTCGACGGCACCGACAATTTTCCGACGCGCTTTCTGGTCAACGATGCGTGCGTGCTGCTCGGCAAGCCAAATGTGTATGGTTCCATCTTCCGGTTTGAGGGACAGGCAACCGTCTTCGGATACCCGGGCGGGCCGTGCTATCGCTGCTTGTATCCCGAACCGCCTCCGCCGGGGCTTGTGCCTTCGTGCGCGGAAGGCGGCGTGCTGGGCGTGCTGCCCGGAATCGTCGGCTCGATCCAGGCAATGGAAACCATCAAACTGATTCTGGGCACCGGAGAGCCGCTGGTTGGGCGCCTCCTGCTCTTCGACGCCCTGGCCATGCGCTTTCGGGAATTGAAGCTGAAGAAGAACCCGGACTGCCCCCTTTGCGGCGAGCACCGGACGCTTACAGAACTGATCGATTATGAAGAATTCTGCGGAATTCGCGGCGAGGAGGCCCCGGCAATGACGGACGGTATTCCGGAAATTACGGCAACAGAGTTGAAGGCGCGGCAGGATCGAGGCGAAAAAGTGTTCCTCCTGGACGTGCGCGAGCCACACGAATATCAGATTTGCAACTTAAATGGGAAGTTAATTCCGCTCGGGGAACTCGCGCGCCGGGTCAACGAACTCGACAGTTCCGTCGAGATGGTTGTGCACTGCCGCAGCGGGAAACGCTCGGCTGACGCCATCCATTTCCTGCAGACAGCCGGCTTCAAGAAGCTGTGGAACCTGAAGGGCGGCGTCCTGGCGTGGGCGGATGAAGTCGATCCGCGGATGCCGAAGTATTAACAGAAAAATCCGGGCCCCGCTTTTCCTCTGAACGCCCCGGTCTGGCCGGGGCGGCGAGCCTGGCATATGGGAGGACAAATGCCACCGACGAAAATCACTGTCCGCAATGACGGTCCGTTGCGCGTCGAAGGGGAATTCGAACTCGTCGATATGGAAGGCAAGCCGTACGGCCTTGGCGGTCGAACCGCGGTCGCGCTTTGCCGTTGCGGCCACTCCGCAAGCAAGCCCTTTTGCGATGGCTCCCACAAGACCGCAGGTTTTCAGGACAAGCAGCAAGCCCGGGACCTTCCACCGCAGCCACCCAAGGCGTAAAGCCAACGCCAGCAACATTATAAATTCCTAATTCAGCCCTCTAACTCGACCCTAGAGTAGTGTAAAATTAGTTACTAGTGTGTGCCATATTGAGAAGGCCGTTGGAGTGCCGGTTACATTCCTACCCATTCTCCGGGCACGCGCTGCCTGCGTCTGGATGTCATCCAACATTCCGAATCTGCAACTCATTGTGTATCAGCATCTTGCAGGACTGACCAAATCTTCGTCAAAAAGGCTCTGAACTTGCTCCCCTTTGTTACGCAGTAAGAAATGGGGCCCATGGGACTGCTCTACTGGGGGAGCGGTGAGTGTGGTACATCAAATTCGGGCGTGGTGTTGGCACGTTCGGTGGTTTCTCGGAATAGTCGGCGCGGTCGCGTTTCTGGCGTGCGCTGTCTGGCTTCGCCAGCTTCCGTTTTCCTCCGAGCCCATACTCTATTCGTACCTGCAGATTGTTGGGAGCCTACTTTGCTTCACGTACGCCGCGAACGCCTTGGTGCGGTTCCGCGGCACGCATGACCGTCTTACGCTGATACTTGCCTTTGGATTCGTGCTTTCCGGCGCGATCGAAACAGCCGCGACATTCAATTTCTACGACATTTTGGCTTCCAGCACCTTCAGTCAGATGCGCGTGCCTCTGGCGTGGATGGTGAGCCGCACGTTGCTGGCCTTGGTACTGATTGCGGCGCTTGTTGTGGAGCGTCGCGTGCCGAACTCACGCGACCCAGGACGCGAGATTGCGATAGCGCTCGTTGTGGTCATCGTCGTGGCCTATATAACCAGTGCAGCATATTTCGGGTCTCCCCTGGAACCCGTCATGCACCCCAGGGCCCTGCTTTCCAGGCCGGGGGATCTCCTGCCCGCGATTCTGTTTGGCATTGCCGCTATTGGATTTGGCCGCAGATCGCGACATCATGCCTCCCCGTTCGACCGCGCATTTTGCGCAGCTCTGTGGATGAACGTGGCTTGCCACGCTCTGGCAACGCAATCCGAGAGGTTGCTCGACGCGCCGTTCACCGTGGCCCAATTCTTGAAAGTGGGCAGCTATGCCATCGTCCTGGGCGGGGCGCTGCTGGACAACGCACGACTTTTCGATCAGGTCCGCCAACTCGCTGTGACGGACCCACTGACCGGCCTTTCGAACTACCGCACGCTGATCAACGTCATGGAGACGGAGATCCAGCGCTCGCGCCGCACCGGCCGCCCATTTGCCGTCCTCTTGCTCGACCTGGACGGTCTGAAGGCCATTAACGACGAGCACGGACACCTGGTTGGCAGCCGCGCCATCTGCCGCCTGGCAAGCGTCCTTCGGATCCATTCCCGCGCGATGGACACTGCGGCGCGATATGGCGGGGATGAATTTGCCGTGGTGTTGCCGGAAGCGGGCGAGGAAGCGGCCGCCTCCGTGAGCCGGCGCATTTGTGAGCGACTGGCAAAGGACGGCGAATTTCCGCATGTCACGGTGAGCGTCGGCGCCGCGGTTTTTCCGCGGGATGGGGAAACGATTGATGGACTGTTCGATGCCGCGGACCGGGCTCTGTATGGAATGAAGCGGCGACCGGACGGGATTCGGGCGCTGGCCCGCATCGCGGCCTGTCTGTAAGGAAAACCGGGTGCGCGTCCGCCGCAGCGGAGAGCCCGACGGATTACTGAGGGAAACGATGCCGCAAGCATTTGATATCGAACGACTCGAAAAAAGAATCCCGATGACGGTGGCAGTCCATATTTCCGGGCACCAATCCGCTTCCTCCGTGGAGACGACGTTCACCGAGGACGTCAGTTCACGCGGGGCGCGGGTCCCGAGCATCCGCCGCTGGCGGCCCAACGAAACGCTGAATTTCGAATCGCTGCCCGGCGATTTCCATGCCCTGGCGCGCGTGGCCTACTGCCGCCCGCACCGCGAAGGGTATGTCATCGGACTTGAGTTCCTAGAGCCCAGTGGCCGGTGGGTGGTTAACACCCCAGTCGGCTCAGGGAAACCGCTGCAAGGATAGGAGGGACACGCGAAGGCAAACAACTGGCGTATGGTTTCACCCAGAAGCGCCTGACATTCCGCGGGAACGGGATGGCAGGCGTTTTTGGTGTTTGTGGGGAGCAGGAGTGACTGGTGATTGGTGACTAGACTGGCGATTCGTAATTGCTGGGAGCCCTGGAGGGGCGGCACTTCCGGCTTGACCATCTTCGGTTCAACTACTCGAATTCAAACCACTGCCCGCGCTACAAGACGTTCGTACAGACGGAGCGTTTCCTCCACCATTCGATCAGCGGAGAAGCGCGAGAGGATTGTTTCGCGCGCGGCCTTGCCGAGGCGGATTGCATCATCGGGGTGCGCAACGAGGCGCGCGATGGCAGATGAAAACGCGTCGGGATTGAGATCTTTCACTAGCAGGCCGTTTTTGCCTTCTTCCACGACTTCGGGAATTCCTCCGCGCGCGATTGCCGCGACGGGCAAGGCGTGCGCCATCGCCGCGAGCAGGGCGCTGCCGAGGGGTTCTTCGTGGGAAGGGAATGCGAAAATGTCCATGGCCGCAAACATGGTTTCGATATCGACGGATGGGTGCAAGAATTTTACCGCGTCGGCAACGTGAAGCTTTCGCGCGAGAGATTGCAGCATCGCCAATTCCGGACCTTCCCCGCGAAGGAGCAATATGCATTCGCGGAACTGCGCGCGCAATTTTGCAAATGCATCGAGCAGGAGCGCGTGGCCTTTCTCCGGCACGAAGGCCGCGACATTTCCGATGCAGGGAATTTCTGGCGGGATTCCGAAGCTGGTTGCGGGCGCTTTCCCGCTGTGCTTGAGAAATCTCCGGAGGGATTTGTACGCCGTCATAGATCACCGAAATGCGGTCCGCGGGGAGTCCGCTTTGAATCACAGACTGCTCCACGAAATGAGAAATGGCAACGACGCGCGCCGCTGCACGGTATCGCGCAAGAGAAAAAAGGCCTCCTGACAGGGGAAGCGCGATTCTCCTCGAGATAACGATCGGAACGGCGCGGTGGGCCCGTGCCAGCCACGCGGAGCTTAGCGCGTGGGGTTCATTGGCGTGAACGATGTCAAGCCGGTGTTCGCGCACCAACCTGCGGATTTGCAATGCAGCCGTGAGCCGGCGCCGTTCCGGATTGGCAACATGCACGGGCACGCCGATTTCCTTAGCGCGCGATGCCAGCAGCGAATCGCGGATCGCAATCAATTCCGGAGCGTGGCCGCGTTCGCGCAAGCCCTGCAGAAGGAGCAAAGCCTGGTGCTGCCCACCGCGATAGTCACGGCCGAGGTCGACAATGAGCGGGCGCACGCTCAGGCCTCGCCGGGATTGGGCCAGGATCGGCGGGCGAGCTTTTCCCCAGCGAGCAGCCGGCCCAGCTTGCGGTATTTGAGATAAATGTAATTCCCGGAGAGCCACGCAATCAGCCAGCCGCGGCGTCCATCCAAAACGCCGAGCTGAAACACCAGTCGCTGCACGACAGTCCACGGCGGAGCAAAAATCATCGCGGCGCGCCAGCTCTTGCGCCCGTGCGCGAACATATCTTCCGCCGCAATGGTCGACATGGCATCGAGCTTCGCTCTGTGCTCGGCGAGGGAACGAATCGTGTAATGGAACAGGTGGCCGTCCAAACGGCCCGCGGGACCTTCCACCTGGACGCGCTCATGCAGAGCGCTGACAAACTTGCCTTTGTCGCGCCGAAAGAGAAGCACTTTGAATTCAGGATACCAGCCGGAATGGCGGATCCATCCGCCGAGATAATTCGTCAACAACAGGATTTCGTAGCCGTTTTTCCCGGGGGTTTGCCGTTTCCACGAAAGCATCGAGGAGCGCAGTTCGGGGCTCAATTCTTGGTCGCAGTCGATGGAAAGAATCCAGTCGTTGGAGGAAAAGGACGCGGCGTAATTCTTTTGTTCGGCGAAGCTGTCCAGTTTGCGCGTATACACGCGAGCGCCAAACGTGAGTGCGATCTCGCAGGTCCGGTCCGTGGAACCCGAGTCCACCAAAATGATTTCGTCGGTAATTCCCGCAAGCGAGGCGAGCGCGCGCGGCAGGTCCAGTTCCTCGTTGTATGAAATCAGAATCGCTGTCAGAGCGGGCATTGGAAATCCAATCGGGTACGGTAACACGAAATGCGGCGCGCGTGAGGTTTAGTGGGGCAGTCAGGCTTCAGCCCGTGGGGGTTAGTTTCTGCAAGGACCAAACCCCGCAGGCTTGAAGCCTGCTCTACTCACAGCCTCGGCGGTTAACGTTCGGGGGCGAGCTTGGGCGTGACACTGACAAGAATGACGGAAGTGCCGATGCGGAATTCGGAGAGGTGTTTCAGCTCCGCGACCCGGACGCGTTCATCGGCAAAGTAGGTGCCATTGGTCGAATCCATATCGCGCAAGCGGATGACGTCACCCTTGATTTCAATGGCGCAATGCCAGCGTGAAATCTCTTTGTCATTGATGACGATATCGGCGTCGGCCCTTCCCAGGACCACGCGAGGTTTCACCACCGAATAGACAAGGCCGCGGGAGGGGCCGGCGATCACAGAGAGCGCGATTGCCTTTCCGCTGGGCAATTGCAAGGAATTCGCTTCCGTGCCGCCACTCGCCGCCAGCCAGGGCGCGCCCGCGCTGCGCGCAAAGCCCGGCAGGGGCGTCAGGACCTGAGTTGCGTCGGGACTGGGCGCAATTTCGACAACGGTACTTTTCCCGCATTTGGCACACTGAAATTGCACGCGGGGGAGACCCACCAATTGCTTGTCTGGGAGAGAGTGCTGGGCGCCACAACTCGAGCAAGCGGCTTTCATCGGTTCCTGCGGATGCGGACTCCACTCTTACGCTGAATGCCCCGGCCCGGCCGGGGTGTGAGGCCCGCTCATGAATGGTTCCGCATCTAATTTAGCATGCCTATTTCGCAATCCAAGAGGACTTCGCGCACGATGTTTCGACATGGGAACTAGCCCATCGTACAGGATGGATTTCTTGGGGGCTCCCCCCAGTTGCTTCCAATGTTCGCGTCGAATTCGAATGCTGCGGCTTCCGCGTAGATCGTATTCACGCTGGCCGGGGAGGATGCGCGCGAAGCTTCGTCCTACTGAACGAAGCCCACGTTGGGGACAGGGGTCGGCTCGGGGACTTCGCGGATGGGGCCGAACTGCTTTTCGTAGCGTCTGACATTTTCTTCGAGCGCCCGCAAGATTCGCTTCGCGTGCCCCGGGCTTACAATCACGCTCGAAACCAGCTTGCCCTGCGGCACATTCGGAAACACGTAGATGAAATGCACCGTGAATTCCTCCGCCGTGTGGTGAAACATCACCAGATTGGAAAATTGTCCGACTAATTCTTTTTCATCCGCCTTGATCTGAACTTGCACCTGCTCGCCACCCGGTTGCGCCATGGGTTCCTCCGTTCCATTTCCGACACTACCATATTCCCCGGGACCCGGGCACGAGCAACGTGCGTCCAGGTTTCGTGAGAGTAGAAAAACCGCCGGCTCATCTTGCGTCGGGACAAGCGAGACGCCAGCGCCACAACACACCTTGCGATTTTTAAGGCACACTCTGGCGGCATAAGGATTGACTCGCCGGGGCATTAATGCTAGTTTATATGAGATATTTATCTAGGTTAACTATGGCTTTGCCTCCCCTATCTCCTACCTCTGCGAACGCGATTTCGGGCGCCGGCAATCCGGACGAAACAGGATCCGCCAAGCAAGCCAGTCTTCACCCGCGAGCAGGTTCTCCCTCGCTTCCGGAGTCGTACCGCAGCGTTCCAATTCTGGCAGGCGCCTCCTTTTTTCGGAAAATGATTGCGTTTGCGGGGCCCGGCTACCTGGTGGCTGTCGGTTACATGGATCCAGGGAACTGGGCGACGGACCTGGGAGGCGGCTCGCGGTATGGTTACACGCTCCTCAGCGCCGTATTGATTTCGAGCCTCATGGCCATTTTTCTCCAGGCGCTTTCCGCGAAGCTCGGAATTGCGACGGGGCGCGATCTCGCGCAGGCTTGCCGCGAGCATTATTCGCGCCGGACGACAGCGATTCTTTGGGTGCTTTGCGAAATTGCGATTGCGGCGTGCGATCTGGCGGAAGTGCTGGGATCCGCGGTGGCGCTGAAATTGCTGTTCGGGCTGCCACTGCTCGCCGGCGTGTTGCTGACGGGCTTCGATGTGCTGCTCGTTTTGGCGTTGCAGGGGCGCGGTTTCCGGGTGCTCGAGACGCTCGTCATCACCCTGATCATGACGATAGGCGCGTGTTTCGCGTACGAAATTTTCTTTGCGCGTCCTCTCTGGATCGAAGCGGCGCGAGGATTTCTTCCAACGATCCAGATCCTGAAAGACCGCGAGATGCTCTATCTCGCGATCGGCATTTTGGGCGCCACCGTGATGCCGCACAATTTGTATCTCCATTCCAGCATCGTGCAAACGCGCGCCTTCCACTTGAGTGCGGAGGGAAAGCGCGAGGCGATCCGCTTCGCCACGCTCGATTCCACGATTGCGCTTGGACTTTCGCTCTTCATCAACGCGGCTATCCTGGTTCTGGGCGCCGCGGCGTTTCACGTGCGCGGCATGAACGACGTGGCGGACATCAGCCAGGCATACCAACTGCTGACGCCTGTGCTGGGCGTGAGTTTCGCGAGCGTGCTCTTTGCCGCGGCACTGTTGTGTTCCGGGCAAAATTCCACGCTCACGGGGACGCTGGCCGGGCAGATTTGCATGGAGGGGTTCCTTCATTGGCGGCTTAGGCCATGGCTGCGGCGGTTGATTACGCGATCGATGGCCATTATTCCGGCGGCGATCGTTATCGGATTCATGGGCGAAGGGCGTGTGACTTCGCTCCTCATCCTGAGCCAGGTGATCTTGAGCTTCCAATTGCCGTTTGCCGTAGTGCCCTTGATTCAATTTACCGGCGACCGCTCCAAAATGGGCGAATTCACAAATGGTCCGATCACGGCGATTTTCGGCTGGTTCATGGCTGCAGCCATCATCGTCCTCAACGTGGCGCTTCTCTGGCTCACCTTTGGCGGAAAGCTCTAGGTAGGACAGTTCAGCCTGTCAGGTTTTGGTTTGCAACCATTCCAAGAGACAGACTGAAGTCTGTCCTACTGGTGCTTTAGCAGGTGAAATATGTCCTGTCTTATGGCAGAATTTTTGATGCCTAGCAAAATCTCGGTTCAAATGGAGACATCGGAATGAGTGTTTTCAGCAAGGGAGCTTCATTGTGGCTGGCGCGTGCTGCGGGCGCCTGCCTGGTGCTTGGAATGTTTGCATTTGTGGGAGGGCGTGTTGTGGCGGACGATATGCCCGCGCCCTGGGTCGCGCCGGATGACGCAAAGAAGGTGAAGAATCCAGTCCCGCCCACTCAGGAAACTTTGGCCGATGCGGAGCAGCTTTTTACGGACAATTGCGTGCTTTGCCACGGCGAAAAGGGCATGGGAGATGGTCCCGGCGCCAAGACCATCAAGGTCAAACCGGCGAACTTCACCGACGCGAAGATGATGGCCGCGGAGACGGATGGATCGCTGTTTTGGAAAATGTCCAATGGCCGCGGTCCGATGCCTTCCTGGAAAGATACTCTGTCGGAAAAGGAACGCTGGGAACTTGTGGGCTACATCCGCAAGCTTACGAAAGACGCTGCCAAGAAGTAACAAACGGGACGAAACTGAAAAAACGAGGGCGCGGCCTCCGCGAGATTCCTGCCAGATCGCAACCGCGCCCCGATTTCTCTCTTACTTGACCGCCGCGAGAGCCTGCCCGACTTCCTTCATGTCCGGCACGACCGGAATATCGTAATTCTTGAACCAGGCGATTTTTCCCGCCTTGTTGATGATGGCGATGGCCCGGCCCGTGATCCCTTTTTCCGCGAGATAGACGCCGAATTTTTCCGCCACCGCGCCCCTGGGATGAAAATCAGCGAGGAGCGGATAGGTGATCCCCATCTTTTCGGCAAACGCCTTGTGCGC
Organism: uncultured Acidobacteriota bacterium; assembly: GCA_963833595.1. Taxonomy (GTDB): domain Bacteria; phylum Acidobacteriota; class Terriglobia; order Acidiferrales; family UBA7541; genus Palsa-360. The sequence goes on from CAWHYM010000018.1 coordinate 58,835, forward strand.
CCACGCGCTATCCACGCTCAGGCCGAGAACCTGCGCGTCGAGCGATTCAAATTGCTTCAAATCATTGACGAAGCAGGCATGTTCGTTCGTGCAGACCGGGCTGAAATCGAGCGGGTAAAAAATCAGAACGACGTTGCGCTTGCCCGCAAAGTCGGAAAGCTTGATTTCCTTTTGCGATTGGTCTTTCAGGGTGAAATCGGGAGCGGGCTGTCCTACTGCGATCGGCATGAAGCCTCCTCAAATTTGAAATGAATGAATTGCAAGTTTCGCGAGCGACCGGCGAAAGCGCGGTCACGAACGATCTTGTCTAGTAGCACAGGCTTCAGCCTGTGAGGGTTTGGCGCATGCAAGGACAAAACCCCACAGGCTGAAGCCTGTGCTACTCAAGCCCATGATAGCGGATTTTTTCGAGCGTTGTCCCGGATTCTGGTACCATCGCCGCGACATGGCGCGCCTCAACGTGGACCAGGCCTATCCGGGAATATCGATTCGTCCGCGTTCGCGCAGTTGGTGGGCGCGGCTGATGCGCTGGCCCGCGGAGTGCATCCATCTGGAAAACGGACACCACTGGATGGCCACGTTCATCCCGGATACGCTCTATCTTCGCGGCAAAGCCAGATTGCGCCGCAACCCCGCGCGGCCGGAAGTCTCGGTCTGCTTCGATTGCCTGGCCGGCCTTTTGGAGCCGGAACTGGCGGCTTGGCCAAGCCGCGTGGTTGCGTTTGAACCGGACGGCGAGAATTTTACGCAATATTTCTTCCTGGGCCGGGAGGATTTCGCCGCGGCCGGTCTGCGCTCCGAAGTAGCCGCCGCGATCGAATCGCGTCTTGCAAAATTGGATGGCGAGTGCAGCGACTGCGGCAAGCCGGCATCCTGGCTGTGGATTTCACGCCGCGAAGTTTCAAACCTCGACCAGACGGAGCGGATTGAAACCTCGCCCGGCGCGCTTTTCTGCGCAAATCACGGAGCCGCGAAATTGTGCGACGCCCTGGGACAAGTGGCGGAGGCAAATCTGTTTTACGTCAACGCGCCCTACGGAGATTCCGGCGCGTACGTTTGGATTTGAAGCGATGACGCTGCGGGTAAATTGCTTCCGGTTGTCATTCCGAACGAAGTGAGGAATCTCTCTGAGTTTGAAAGCCGAGAGACAGAGAGATTCCTCGGCACGCAGCGTGCCTCGGAATGACAGCATATTGTTTTTGCGTGGACCACTAAAACAATGACGCTGCGCGAAATTGTCGAGAAATATCTGGCCATTGCAGGCGGCTTTGCATTTCTTGCGCCGCTCGCGGATTTTGGCATGGAACCGAGCGAGGTTGAGCGCATTTTTGGCGCGCTCGACGAGGATTACCATATTAGCCGCTATTTTCACTTCAGCCAGGTTTCCGGCCCCGCCTACATGATTAACGGCTTCGAGCAGACGCACATCGCGATTGACGAGGAAATTCAGTCCGTCTTGTAAGGTTTGGAGCGAGGTGGAGAGCCTTTTGTAGCACAGACTTCAGTTTGTGGGTATTGAACTTGCGGAACATAAAGGCCACAGGCTGAAGCCTGTGCTACTTGACCGATCACGGGACTATGAATGCCGGCGCCACAGCCAATAACCGAGGCCGCAGACGAGGAGAATCGGAAGCGAGCTCATGACCACGGTCATTCCGAAGTAAGTTGCGGCGGTTTTGGGATCGCCCACCATGCAGGCGGGGCACGCCCATGCTGCGCCGGGGATTAGCGACGCGGCAGCCGCGGCGATGAGGAAACGCGCTACAAAATTTGATCTACGCATAAGCCCCTCACAAATATACACGCAAGTATATCACCGGCCAAAGAAGGACTACGAAGTACCAGAACACCTGCGTGGCCACGAAAGTTGATGGAGCAAGCGTCCCGCGGCGCATCGGGAAATAGATCGTCGTCAGCACGGCAATGGCGACTACTGCGTGGAGCGCGTGCGCGCCAACGATCAGGTAGAAAAACGCGCCATGAGTGCTCGACTGCATCGTCAGGCCTTCGCGGAGGAGCGCTACCCACTCCACTCCTTGCAGCAACACGAAGGCAATCCCCGTGGCGATGGCGCCCGCGAGATAAGGGCGCGCCTTCTCGTATCCGTCGCGCGCGCGGCGGTTGGCAATAAACAACAGGATGCCGCTGAGAAGCAAGATCGCCGTGTTGAATGCAGTTCGTTCGACCGGCAGGCGTGGCTGGCCAACCGGAGGCCAGACACCGCCCATCACCGTGGCGCGGGCGATGGTGTGGGCGCTCATCAGCGCCGCGAAGAACATGATTTCAGTGACGACAAAAATGATCATGGCCAGAACGGAATTGGGCAGCCGGTTCCCTGCCTCTGGCGCGGGAGTGGCCATGCGTGATTCGATCGTTGTAGTTGGGCTACTCATGTTTTTCTGCCGCGCCCGCGGCGGACGGCACTAACTGATCCGCCGGATTCTTCGTCCAATGCAGGCCGCTGTGCTTCATCACGTCGGGGGCCACTCCCGCAAAGAGAATCGCGATAAATAGGAGGCACATGATCAAAAGATATGGCACCCAGCGCTTTTCAACGTTGACGTGCATGAAGTTCTTGGCGACCAGGTACGCCTTGACCAGCGCGACTCCAAAGGCGGCGATGAGCACCACTTCGCGAACATGGGAAGTCGAGCCGAGCACGCTCACGATGAGCAACACCACGAGGATGGCCCAGATCTTGACGTAGTTGGGATGGTGAACGTGAGCTTCAGTCGTCATGATTCCTCACCGGGATTCCTCGTCGGCGTTCTTCACCGGGCGATGTACAGCAACGGGAATAGGAAAATCCAAACGATATCGACGAAGTGCCAGTACAGCCCGATACATTCCACGCGCTGCAATTCCTGATTCTTTGCCGCGTCCGCCGCAACGATCAGCATGATGATCATTCCCGCGAGCACGTGAAGACCGTGCAGCCCGGCGAGCGTGTAATAGAACGACCAAAAACCGCCCGACGAAAGCACGAATCCTTCGTGAATGTCCCTGGTCCATTCAAACCCTTTGACCGTCAGGAAGATCAATCCACCGAGAGAAGTCAGGCGGAGCAATTTCGCGGCCTTGGGACCATCGTGCGCGTCCGCGGCTTTGTGAGCCAGGACGGCGCACAAGCTTGACGTGAGAAGCACGAAGGTATTGAACGCACCCGCCCAGGTATTGGTGTGCGACGCGGCATCGGCCCATTCCGGGTGTCCCAGCCGGTGCATGATGTAGGAGGCGAGCAGGCCGCCGAAAATCACGATTTCCGAGGCGATCACCCACCAGGTAATCAGCCGCGCGGTCGGAATTCCCGTGGCGCTCCGAGTATTGGCAATTGGCTTGGCGCTTGCGCTCATGAGTCCTAGTCTCCGAAGGGCTAATCAGGAATGTTCTGCGGCAAATAGTCATCCGCGCGGCCCGGCAAGCCATATTCGTAGGGGCCGCGGTACACGGTCGGCATCTCGGCAAAGTTTCCGTGCGGAGGCGGCGAGGGCACCGTCCACTCGAGCGTGGCGGACCGCCACGGATTCGCGCCTGCGCGCTTGCCGTTGCGCAGGCTCCAGAAAAAATTGAACAAAAAGACCAGTTGGAAAGACAGCATGACGAGCAGCGCGATGGTGGAAGTGGTGCGCAGATGCTGCAGCGCGGGCCGCGACTGCTCCGCGAACTGGGCGTAATTGTAAATGCGCCGTTGGTCGCCGGCGATGCCGGTGATGAACAGCGGTATGAAAATCACGTTGAACGGAATGACCGTGCCCCAGAAATGAATCTTTCCGAGCGTTTCGTTGAGCATGCGGCCGAACATTTTTGGATACCAGAAAGTCAGTCCGGCAAAAACGGCAATGATTGCGATGGGGACGAACGTGTAATGGAAGTGCGCGATGACGAAATACGTATCGTGCAGATAGATGTCCGTGCCGGAGGAACCCAGGAAAATTCCCGTCACGCCGCCGATCATGAACTCCGCAATGAATCCCAAGGCCCACAGCATGGGCGTGTCCAAGTGGATCGAACCGCCGTACAGGGTCGCGATGTACAGGAACACCATTTCCGTGATGGGGACTGAAATCAGAAGCGTCGTGACCGAAAATATATTGGCCATGCGCGGGTCAATCCCGGCCACAAATTGGTGGTGCGCCCACACAACGAAACTCAGGAATCCGACGGCCCACGTTGTGTAGAGGACGGTCTTGTAACCGAATATTTTTTTGCGGGCAAATACGGCGATGACTTCCGCCACAATCCCCATGGCCGGAAGCAATACGACGTACACCTCCGGATGGCCGAAAAACCAGAACAAGTGCTGCCACAACAGCGGATCGCCGCCGCGCGTAGGATCAAAGAAGCCGGTGGACATCGTCTGGTCAAACAGAAGCATGACCGCGCCGGCGATCAAGGGCCCCGCGGAAGCCATGAAGACGATGTTGGCCAGGATGATCATCCAGATCAGGATCGGGATGTCGTACATTTTCATGCCCGGCGCGCGGCTGTTCATCGCGGTGACGGTGAAGTTGATGCCGCCCAGCAAAAACGCGACGAATTCCAGCGCAACCGCGAGCAGCCAAAGCGTGGCGCCGATTGGAGTCAAGTTATAGGCGCCGCTTGCGGAGAGCGGAGGATACGCGGTCCAGGCCCCACCAAACGGGCCGCCCTTTACCAAAAAAGAAGCGAGAAGAACGAGGGCGCTCAACAGGAAAATCTGATAGGAAAGGCGATTAATTCGCGGAAACGCCATGTCGTCGCAGCCGACCATCAGCGGGATTAGAAAATTTCCGAATGCGGCGATGAGCACGGGCATGGCGACCCAGAAAATCATGATGCTGCCGTGCATGGTGACGAGCGCGTTGTACCTGCCAGGAGTAACGATTCCATACCCGGGAACATACTGATTTGGAAAGCCCAGTTGCATTCGGAAGACGTATGCGAAATAGCCGCCGATTATGGCCATCGCCATCCCGGTAAACAAATACTGCATGGCGATTATCTTGTGATCGGTGGACCAGAAGTATTTCTGAAAAAGTCCCGGCTCGGCGTGTTGGACTTCCGTGCTCATCGCCGCACCTCCGCCATCGTCGCCAGGCCATCGGTGGTAGATGCGGGAGGCGCTGGCCGTTCGGCCACTGCCGGATTGGAATTGCGCAACAACCAAGCGGCGTGGTCCTGCGGGGTCTCGACAATAATTCGGCCCGCCATCAGCGCGTGGCCGATACCGCACATCTGCGTGCATTGAATGTCGTATGTGCCGACGCGATTGGGGCGAAACCATCCGCTGATGGTGCGGCCGGGCAGCGCATCTTGTTTGAGGCGGAAAGCCGGAATGGCGAAACTGTGAACCACGTCTCGCGACAGGAGCTCGAAGTGATACGTGGTATTCACCACCACGTGCATTTCGCCCACGGTGCGAATGTCATCGGCCGTATCCAAGACGCCGTCAGGCCCCGGCTGCTGGAAGCTCCAGGCCCATTGCTGGCCGATGACGCGCACCGTAGCGTCCGCAGGAGGCATGACTTGCTTGATGTTGTACCAGACCGTGATCGCACCGGCGAGAATGACGATGTCGCACAAGATGATCAGGTAGTGAGGGATTGAAATCCACCGCTTCAGATGCGGTTCTTCCCCGGTGATGTATTGCGTTGGGCGCCCGTCCTTCGCACGAAACTTGAAGATCAGCCCAAACATCATGCCCTCGGCGGCAATCAGCCAAAGCCCAACCACGATAGCGATCAGGATGAATAGGTGATCGATACTATGCGCGTAGGTCGATGCAGCCGTTAGGTACCGCTCCAGCATAGGGACTCCCGCTACCGGATTAGAAGCAATATTCCCGCGATAAAAGCCAACGAGCACACGGCAATGATCCAAAAAACGGTCTTGGCCACTTGATCGGGCGATGTTTCAGCGTGATCCATGGAATGTTTTTCTCCCGTCGTTCGGGCCTAGGGTTTGAGCGTGCCGATGTAGGCAACGACATTTCGAATCGCATCTTCGTCAGCAAGCGTTCGCGCCATCGGGCGCATCAATCTCCCCTCGCGATCCTTGGGACTCGTGCCGCGAACGCCGTTCCGGAATTTTCTCAGCTCCGCGGCGAGGTACCAGTCGTCCACTCCGGCAAGCGGCGGGGCTCCCAAGTCCTTATTCCCCGCGCCATTGTCGCCATGGCAGGCCCCGCACGTCGCGTACAGCGCCGCTCCGGCTTTTGGATCGCCGGGAAGAGACGCAGCGTGCCGGACGGGCGGAAGAGACTCCACGTAATGAGCCACAGCCTTCACGTCATCCTCGGTCGTCAAGCTGACCGCCATGGGCACCATGCGCATCCCTTCGACGTCGTTAAATTGCAAGCCGCGAACTCCACCGCGAAACTTTTCGATCTCCCTTTCGACGTACCACTCTTTCATCCCGGCAATGTTCGGTGCGCCGATTACGGGATTTCCTGATCCGTCCGCGTTGTGGCAGGGGACACACGTTTCGAAGACATCCTGGCCGCGAGTGGCGGCATCCGTGGCGCCCAGGCGGCATCCAGAAAGACCCAGTCCGCCGATCAAGAGCACCAACGACAGCAGCAACGCCCAAAACGCGATTCGGCAGGGATCGGATTTTTGAATTTTGCGCATGCTCAATCGTAAAGGGGTTAGTAAAGCGCGGATATTAGCAGCGGACAGAATCGAAGACAAGCTGAACTTGCATTAAACACCGATTTAACATCGGCAAGTTAACTTATAAAGTTTTAAACTAGAACGCTTTTGTTTCATTGAAAGGCATGTTCGATGACGAGTGACTGCCAATCGAGTGCCTATTTCCGCACGACGGGAACACCCTGAAGGCGCTCGCCAAGGCGATTGTGTTCCTCGCGGATCTCTTCCGGCAAGCGATCGCCGAATATCTTGAAGAAATCTCCGACGTCGGCATGTTCCTTGGCCCAATCGGCGGGCTCGACGCGTAGCAGTTCGTTCATCGTTTCGCGGGACACGTTGATGCCGTCGAGCGTGATCGCATTGGGAGCGGGAACCGCGCCAATGGGAGTTTCCGCCGCCGCGCCTTTTCCTTCGATCCGTTCGAGCATCCACTTCAGGACGCGGGCATTTTCGCCATAGCCTGGCCACAGGAATTTTCCGTCGGCGCCTTTGCGGAACCAATTCACGTGGAAAATCTTCGGTGGATGAGGGATGTTCCTCCCCATTTCGAGCCAATGCCTGAAATAATCGCCCATGTTGTATCCGCAGAAGGGAAGCATGGCCATCGGGTCGCGCCGCGGGACACCCACGGCTCCGGTGATAGCCGCAGTCGTTTCCGACGCCATCGTCGCAGCGATGTAGACGCCGTGCTGCCAGTTCGTCGCTTCGTATACCAAGGGAGCCAGACGGGCGCGGCGACCGCCGAAAATGAATGCGGAGATGGGCACTCCGGCCGGATCTTCCCAGCGCGGAGAAATTGAAGGCGTCTGAACCGCCGGCATGGTGTAACGTGAATTCGCCTGCGCCGCGGGCCCATTCGACGGCGACCACGCGCGGCCCTGCCAATCCAACATGCCGGTGGGGACATTGTCACTCATGCCTTCCCACCAGGGCTCGCGCTGCGAAGTCATCGCCGTATTCGTGAAGATCGTATTCTTGCGAATCGCCGCCATCACATTCGGATTCGTTTTTTCGTTCGTGCCGGGAGCCACGCCGAAGAAGCCAGCTTCGGGATTAATCGCGTGCAGGTAGCCGTCAGAGCCCACTTGCATCCAGGCGATGTCGTCGCCTATTGTCCACACGCGGTAGCCTTCGTTCTCGAGCGCCGAAACCATCATGCAAAGGTTGGTCTTGCCGCAGGCGCTCGGAAACGCCGCCGCCATGTACGTCACTTTTCCAGAGGGCGATTCCAAGCCCAGAATGAGCATGTGCTCTGCCATCCAGCCTTGTTCGCGCGCCATCCAGCTTGCGATGCGCAACGCGAAACACTTTTTGCCGAGCAGTGCGTTGCCGCCGTAGCCGGAGCCGATGCTCCAGATCAATTTTTCCTCGGGGAAGTGCGCAATCAAGCGGCGGTCAGGACTCAGATCGCCCAGGGAATGGAGCCCCGGAACAAAATCCGAGGAACTGCCCAGCCGGTCCAGCGCAACTTTTCCCATTCGGGACATGATGCGCATGCTCGCGACGACATAGGCGCTGTCGGTGATCTCGACTCCGATGCGGCTCTGCGGCGAAGCTGCCGGACCCAGGATGTACGGAACAACGTACATCGTGCGGCCTTTCATCGAGCCATCGAACAAGGCGCTCATCGTCTGTTTCACTTCGGCGGGAGCGATCCAGTTGTTGGTTGGTCCCGCTTCTTCGCGGTTTCGCGTGCAGATGTACGTCACTTTTTCCGTGCGCGCCACGTCGCTTGGATCGCTGCGATGAAGGATACAGTTCGGGTAAGTTTTGTCATTAAGAGGAAACGTTCGGCCCTCGCGAACCAATTGGTCCTCGATGCGGGCGGCTTCTTCCTCCGACCCATCGCACCACTGAATTTGCGCGGGGCGGGTCATGCGCGCAGTCGATTCCACCCATTGTTCAAGGGGCGTAGACACGGAACCTCCTCTAGATTATTTCGGTATGCCAGCGGAAGATTTTATGGCTCGATCAACACTGAGCAACGAATCAGGCAGCAAATACACACCGAAACACGAAGTTTAAGACACGGATGAGGCAAACGCAAGTCATCGGCAAGAGGGTTGTGCCGGGAGGCGACACACCGATTCTGTTCCCCTTCGAAACTGTAGCCAATAAAGCAATAGTGAATTAAGGCCGATGGAAGGTGAAAGTGCGCCGAATTTTATTTCCGGCTCAATACCAAGGGTAGTAATATTTGGAGGCGGGCGTCCGGCCGAGATTGCGAGGAGGTTTTGCGATGGGCGGGTTCCAACGATCCCCCGTTTTCCAAGGAATCGGTCCTGGGGCCCCAGCGGGCGTTCACTGGCCGCTTGTGACATGCGTCACAAACATCCGTGCGGCTGGTCACAGATGAAACCTTGGCATCTGTGCCAAAAATGTAAGTGCACTTTCTTAGGTTCTGCAACTCTTAATACTTTGCGAGGGAAAAATGTTTGAACGAATCACAAGAAAATACAGAGTTGGCGCCATCGCACTTCTCCCGTTGTTTCTGTTCGCCTTCCCTCATTTCGCGGCAGCGCAGTCAGACGGCCAGAAACTATACGACACAAACTGTGCTAAGTGCCACGGACCGGATGGAACCGGAAATACGGTCGTCGGAAAAGCGGTCGGGGCGAAGGATTTGAGTGCTCCCGAAGCCAAGAAGCTGACCGACGCCGAAATTCACACGCAGATCGATCAGGGGAAGGGGAATATGCCTCCTTTCGGAGGAACCCTGAATAAGGCGCAGATTGATAGTTTGATTCCGATCGTCCGCGAATTTGGCAAGAAAAAAGCGGGCGGTAAGAAGCCAAGTTGAGGTCCCTGTTCAGGCGGCCTTTAAACTAGCTGCCATCATCACGAAATGAACGACCCGTGCGGGTGGATCGGTAGGACGTCCACTCGCCACGGCAGGCGCTCACCAAGTCGCTGTAGTAAGGGTGTGTCAATTCCTGGAACCTGGAACGATGGAGAGAAAGGGGAAAACAAGCATGAGCGATCAAAAGATATACTTCCGAGCAATTAATATCTTCGGTGCATCCCTCGCACTACTTATCAGTCTATTCCTGCAAGTGCCGACGGCTTCCGCGATCCCGAGCTACGCGCGGCAGACGGGGTTTCCGTGCAAGTCTTGTCACTATATGCCGCCGGAACTCACGCCGCTCGGGCGGGCATTCAAGCTGAACGGCTACACGATGGCCGGGCAACCAACGGTCACCTCGCCGGGCAAGGGGAACACGAGCGGGCTTAATATTTTGCAGTCATTCCCGCTTTCGGTATTATTCGATACTGCTTTCACCTCTTTGAAATCTCCACAACCGGTCCCTCAGCCGGGCGGGGGCACCTTACCGTCTCAGAACGGTAGCTTTCAGTTTCCCGAGGACGCCTCGCTCTTCCTTGCGGGCGCCTGGTCAACGCATGTCGGCAGCTTCGTGCAGGTGACCTATTCCAGCCAGGACGACCATTTCACCTGGGACAATTCTGACATCCGTTACGCTAATTCCACGAAGTTCTTGAAGAAGGATTTCGTATATGGAATCACTCTAAACAACAATCCGACCGTAGAAGACCTCTGGAATAGCACTCCGGCCTGGGGCTTTCCATGGGTGAGCAGCGATTGGGCGCCTACGCCCACCGCTGGCGCAATCATCAACGGAGGGCTGGCGCAAGATGTCGCGGGACTCGGCGGGTACGCCATGTGGGACAATCATCTGTATCTCGCTGCAACCGTCTACCGTTCGGCGCACATCGGGGCTCCCCTCCCAAACACTGGGTTGGACGGAAGTGGATCGCCGCTGGGCATTAACATCCGCGGGGTTGCTCCCTACTGGCGCGCTGCCTGGCAGCAAACCTCGAAAAACAACTACCTGGAGGTTGGAACCTACGGAATGTATGTGAAATCGACCCCAGGGGGCCTCCCAGGGGGCATCACCGGCTTGGAAGACAGCTATACCGACTGGGCCGTTGATTTCCAGTACGATCGGACGATTCCACGGTTCGGGGGTGACGTGCTTTCGCTCCGCGGCTCGTATATTCGAGAAAACTCATCGCTTGACTCGTCCTCCTTCAATGGATTAGCGGATTTCAGCCAGCATCACCTCAATACCGCTCAGGCGAACGCAGAGTATCACTTCGGCGACAAGTACTCTGCCACGATCGGATGGTTCAACGTCGACGGGACACCCGATCCGACGCTGTATCCAGAGGCCCCCGTGTTTGGCAATGCGAACGGCGACCCGAGAAACAGCGGCTACATCGCGAACGTCTCATGGTGGCCGGTCCAGAACATCGGACTCACTTTCCAATACACGGGTTATACGCGATTCAATGGAGCCGGCACCAACTATGATCTGGCGGGACGGAATGCCGGTTCAAACAACACAGTCTATTTACTCGCGCGATTCGTTTTCTAGGAGTTTAGGAAAACAATCGCCGGTTCCATCGATTATGATTCGTGGGCTCAATCGGCCGGCCGGGCTCGGTGCGCAACTCACCGAGCCCGGCTGGTTCGACTTTCTGCTGGACGAGGGCCTCTTCCTGTTGCCACAGCGCGTTAATCGAAATGGCGATGAACGGCATCCATCAACTGTTTCAGGCGTTCGTTGCTCCGGCCATTTTTGTTTCGGCCGAGGGGCTTCTGCTCCTTTCCCTCAATGTACGCCTGATGGGGATCGTGAGCCGTCTTCGATCGTATCTTCATGAGAAGCATCACGCCGTAAGGCATGGCCGCCTGGCTGAGTCGGAGGCATACGCCTCCCAGATCGCCTCGATTGAAACGCGGGCCGAAATGATTCGCCGTGCATTTGTGCTCACGCTGTATTGCCTGATCGGGACAATCGCTACCTGTTTGTTGCTCGGGGCAGGCATGTATTGGCAATGGGCCGAACGGGCGGCCGCTATTGTTTTCGTACTTTCCATACTTAGTTTGTTAGGGGGCATGGTCTACTACGCTCGAGAAGTACAAGTGGCCCTCAGCTCCGTGCGGGAGGAAGCCGCGGATTCACGCTTCATGGACCTTCAGGACCGCGCCGACATCTCTGGAGAGAAAGAATTGCCACACGGGATGTAGCGTTGGGTGATGTTGCCCGGGAACCCCATTCTCCTGAATGGTGTCGCGCAAAACCGCCCGCCGCGGCGGGGAGATTGGCGTTCCCAGGAAGTCTTGGAGGGACGACACTTGGGACTCTCCTCAAACTCTCTGCCTCAAACTTGGCCTGAAATTACTTCGGATGTTTCCTTGCCGGATTTCGCCGCGATCGCGGCGCGAATTTTCGGCACCGCTGCGCGCGCAGCCGCTTCGCCCGCGGCCATCAGTTCGGAAGTCTTGTCGAAATCATCCCATAGAAATTCTTTCACGATCGGTTCAATGATGATGTCGGCCCTGCGTCTCCATTCGAGGTCCGCGTGCCGCTGCAAAATGGCAAAGGAAAGGCCGATCACGTCCACGATGCTGGCTGGCTTCCGATCGCTCGCGGACTCCAGGAAAATTGCAATGACAATGTCGGCCCCCAGAATCCGCGCCGCGTCGACCGGGACAGGCGCGGCGAGGAATCCGTCCACGAGCGTGCGGCCCTCGATTTCGACCGGCACAAACATTCCGGGATACGCGCACGACGCGCGCAGCGCCGGGCCCAGCTGCCCGTGGGAAAAATAGACCGCTTCCCCCGTGGCAAGGTCGGTCGCCGCGATGGCCAGCGGGATACGCAAATCTTCAAACGTGCTCACGCCAAGAAATCTGCGCGGGTAGTGTTCCAGCCTTTGGTTCGAGGCGAGTCCCAGCCAGGAAAGCTTCCAATTGCCGAAGTCCTTGAATCGAGTGGCCTGGGCCTGCCGTTCGATTTCCGAAATGGTGTGGCCGCTGGCATAGGAGATGGCCATCAAGGCTCCCGCGCTGGTTCCGGTCAGATAATCAATTGGGATATTTTCCTCCTGGAGCACGCGCAGGACTCCCAGGTGGGCGATGCCCCGCGCGAATCCTCCGCCCAGCGCGACTCCAATGCGGGGCCGCTGCTGCGGCGGCGCAGGTGGCTCGGCATAGGCGAATTCGCGAACGCGCCCAACCGCATTCTGAAGCCAGTGCAGGACCTTCTTTTTATTACGCTTACTCATAGCCGGAATAAGATAACGTTAACCTTAAATCAGGCGCCGCGCGTTTCTCGTTGACCCCGGATTGTCGCTTCTGTAACCTGCATTGGCGCCCGACCCAATCCGATTCGATTTGGCCCTCCTGAAACGAGGGCAAACTAACGTATCGGCGGCAGGCCTAAACTAACAGAGATGGCAAAAAAATCGATCGAAAAAGTTGTGGTCTTGGGCGCGGGCACCATGGGTGCGCGAATCGCCGCGCACATCGCCAATGCCGGTGTCTGGTGCGCGCTGCTGGATATCGCGCCGGCGGAGCTTACCGCCGAGGAGCAGAAGCGCGGGCTGACTCTTGCAAGTCCCGATGTCCGCAACCGCATTGTTCGCGCGGGGCTCGCCGCCGCCGTCAAGGCCAGGCCTGCCGCATTTTTCACGCGCGGCCTCGAAAATCGCATCGTCACCGGCAATTTTGAAGATGACTTGAAACTTTGCGCCGAGGCGGACTGGATCGTCGAAGTCGTCGCTGAAAATCTCGAAATCAAGCGCGCGTTGCTCTCGCGCGTCGCGCAGATTCGCAAACCCGGCACGATCGTCACCACGAATACCTCCGGCCTGCCCGTGCGCCGCATCGCGGAAGGGATGCCCGAGGAATGGCAGCAGCACTGGGCGGGCACGCATTTCTTTAATCCGCCGCGCTACCTGAAGCTCGTCGAAATTATTCCGGGAACGGTGACGCGCCCCGAGGTGATCGAAACTCTCGCCGAATTCTGCGACCACAAGCTCGGCAAGGGCGTCGTCGTCGCCAAGGATACTCCGAATTTCATCGGCAATCGCGTCGGAACGTTTTCCATGCTGAATGCGATTCGGCTGATGGGCGAACTCGGCATGACGTTTGAAGAAGTGGACGCCTGCACCGGTCCCGCGCTCGGCTGGCCGAGGTCGGCGACGTTTCGCCTCGCGGATATCGTCGGCATCGACGTCCTTCTGCACGTGATCCGCAATATCCACGAAAATATTCCGAACGACGAATCGCGCGAACTCTACCGCGTGCCCGCGCTCATCGAAGAGATGGCGCGGCGCGGCTGGCTTGGCGACAAGACGGGCAGCGGCTTTTACAAGCGCGTGAAAAAGTCCGGCGGCGAATCCGAAATCCTCACGCTCGATCCCGTGAAAATGGAATACCGCCCGCAGCAGAAAGCGCGATTCGCTTCCATCGAAGCGGGAAAGGCCATCGAGGACACGCGCGAGCGGCTGCGCATGCTGGCCGGCCCGGCGCTCGAAGGGAAAGAAGGCGACAAGGCGCAGAAATTCATCTGGGGCGTGATCTCCGGGATGTGCCTCTACGCCGCGCGCCGCGTACCCGAAATTGCGGATTCGATCGTGGACGTGGACCGCGCCATGCGCTGGGGCTTTGGCTGGGAGCTGGGGCCGTTCGAGGCGTGGGACGCCATCGGCGTCGAGCCCATGGCGAAGCAGCTTGAAAAAGAGGGCAACGCACTGCCGCCGCTCGTCACGGAGCTGCTTTCCTCGGGAAAGAAATCGTTCTACCAGTCGGCGCAGGGCGAGACGTCGTATTTCGATCTTGCCGGCAAGTCCTACAAACCCGCGCCGCAGTCCGAGGGAATCATCGTTTTGAAATCGCTCAAGGAGCGCGCCAAGGAAATCGAGAAGAATTCCGGCGCAAGCTTGATCGATCTGGGCGACGGCGTGGTCTGCTGCGAATTCCATTCGAAGATGAATGCAATCGGCGGCGACCTGCTGGCCATGATCCACAAGGGCCTCGCGCGCCTGCGCACCGATTTCGACGCCATGGTGATCGCCAATCAGGGCGAGAATTTTTCCGCCGGCGCGAACTTGATGCTCATCCTGATGACCGCGCAGGAGCAGGAGTGGGACGACCTGCACGTCATGGTGCGGCAGTTCCAGAACACCACGCTGGCCATCAAGCATTCGCCGAAGCCGGTCGTCGTCGCGCCGCAGGGCCTCGCGCTCGGCGGCGGCTGCGAAGTCGTGCTGCACGGAACGCGCATCCACGCCGCGGCGGAAGCTTACATCGGCCTCGTGGAAGCGGGCGTCGGCCTGATCCCGGCCGGCGGCGGCACGAAGGAAATGATCATCCGCGCGAATGAGCGCGCCGAAGGCGAAGAGGATCTCGACCTGTTCCACGCGCTCAAGCCCGTGTTTGAAAACATCGCCATGGCGAAAGTTTCGACGAGCGGGGAAGAAGCGCGCGAACTCGGCTACCTGCGCCGCGCCGACCTCGTGGCGATGAATCTCGACCGCCTGGTGGCCGACGCAAAGCAAACCGCGCTCGGCCTCGTCCGCGGCGAATGGCGGCAAACGGCGCCCGCGCCGGGGGAACCGTCGATTCGCGTCCTCGGCGAAGAATTTAGCGCCGCCGCGAAGCTCGCCGTTCACATGATGCTGCGCGGCGAATATATATCGGAATACGATGCATTAGTCGCGCGCAAGCTCGGCCACATCCTGGCCGGCGGCGCGCTCACGTCGTCGCAGCTCGTCAGCGAACAGTACCTTCTCGACCTGGAACGGGAAGCCTTCGTCTCCCTCTGCGGCGAACGCAAAACCCAGGAGCGCATCGCCCACACCCTCAAGACCGGCAAGCCGCTGCGGAATTGATCTTCGCGTCTCAAGGGCATTCTAAGGCCCGTTGCCAATCATCCGATCCATCACCATGCGGTTTGTGAAAGGCCGTTGGTCGTGACTGGTGGCATCATATAATCGGCGCAGACAAATCACGTGAGACCGATCATCCGCATTATCGCGAGGGCTTTGTTTCGTGCAGGCGGATTGGGATTGCTGACGCTGGGCGCGTTTGATTCGTCGCCTCTTATCGTGCCGCTGGGAAACGACCTGCTTATGCTGGCGCTGAGCGCACGCTATCACGATCGCATGCTTTATTACGCAGTGATGGCTACGTTGGGATCGCTGATCGGGTGCTTTGTGACGGACTGGATCAGCCGGAAGGGCGGGTCCCGGCTAAAGAAGTTCGCATCGGGTGAGCACATGGGCAATATTCAAAAGCACGTGCAGAAGGATGCCGGGTGGACACTTGTCGTGGCGTCCCTCATGCCGCCGCCGTTCCCTTTTACAGCGATTGTGGCGGCTGCGGCGGCGTTCCGGTATCCCCGGAACAAACTCTTCAGTTTTGTCGGCGCGGGAAGATTCGCGCGCTTCGTGATCGAGGGCGCGCTTGCGATCCACTATGGGCGATGGATCATCAGGCAGGCGAGTTCGCCAATTCTCGAAGACGTGATGATCGTGCTCATCCTGATTTCGATCGGTGCGAGCGTGATTTCCATTTACCAGTGGAGTAAAAAAAGCAAGCGGACGTCCCAACAGGCGGTACAAATCGAATTTGATTCCGTTTAGGAGGTCCGACCTTAGGTCGGACCTGAATGCGAGGTTCGCCTGAAGTAGGTACATGCTTCAGCCTGAACGCGGGGCTCCGACCTCTTAAATGCGGATCCGAGACGATAATAGCTTCCGACAAGGCATTGATCCGTCCAACTGGGCTGGTCCGGACTTGCCGGCTGAGATGACTCGATGGATATGTTCTTGAGGGCATGATCGACAGCATCCTGCGCGACGACCTCGTTGCGGCTGTGGTCGGTGATGGAGTCGTAAAGGAGTTGCGTCGGTTCGGTGTTTAGTTCCCGGTCGTATTCATCGGTAATTTCGGCGGCCATTTGTTTGAGCGCCTTCATGGACTCGGCGTTCAGATCCGCGCCGGTGATCTCGACTTGTTTGCCCATGTAGGTCGCGGCGATTCGCTCGGCGAGTTTGTCGGCGTTCTGGTAATAATATTCCGAAATCTGGCGATGGCCTTCCTCATGTTCGATCACGTGCTGCGTCACGTCGGTCGGCACCCAGATGGTGATGTTGAGCTGCAGCGTCACGTTGATCTGCGTGATGGTGACGGTCGCGTGCGTGGCATCCGTTCGCCGAGTCTGTCCGGCGACATTGGCGTTGGAGATGAAATCGGAAACGCATTCCGCGTTTTCCCCTGCAGTCAGGGGCGGCATATCGGACGGCGGGCTGGCCGGATCAAACGTGCGGTTCGCGAAATTGACCGGCTGCTTGACGATGGTCGGCCGGGACGTTTCCCTAAGCTGCTGCTGCGATGAGTGCTCCCGCCAATTGAGCCAGCCGAGGATCAGCACCCCCAGCAACAGGCAAAGCACAAGTGTCCGGCGCGAGGGCAACATTGCCTCCGCTTCCATTTTCCGAGCCGGACAGTTTCAGAACCATGAATTCGTGGCGGCGGGTGACGGGAAAGGTACTCTTGTCTAAGAGTCAGTCCCGCAGGGAATTTCGACCGCTGTGGTGTGCGGCGTCGTGCTTTTGCTTTGCTCGAAGTCCCGGAGGGACGTTACAGCGTAGCCCACCGTGGAAACGGTGGGGTGCGGGATGCGATCAATCACAGCCCCGGAGGGGCGGCACATTTGGGGTAGCCTCTGCCGCCCCTCCGGGGCTTGGTTCTCTGCCCCTACACCTGCCCACCGCTCGCGCGGTGGGCTACGTTCTTTCGTCCCTGGCGGGACTGGCCAAGATAATGCGAGCGATTCTTCATTCCGTGGCACAAACACCTAAAGCAGGAGTAGAACAAATCGCGCTGGCAATCTTGATGCCCCTGTAGGAATCATCACATATCGTCATCGGCGAGGCGGCGGCCGTGGCCGTTCGATTCGAGCCAGTGGTAGAGGTGGACTTGGTACAGGTAGGAGGCGACGATTTCTTCGCCCAGTTCGTGCGTTTCAACGCAAAGGAACGGCACGCGAAGTCCCGCGAGCGTGGCGATCAGCGACTGGGTGATCTGGTTCGGGTTCGCGGGGCTGTGTTCGTAGCGCGATTTCACCTGGCTCAGCGCGGCGGTGATGACCAGCAGGCGGTCGGGAAATGCGCTCATGCGGCGCAGGCGCGCGACGAATACGGAACGTTCCACGTGGAACGAGCGGACGAGGTCATTCAGGTCCTTGCGCTCGACGACGCACGTATCTTCAGGCCTGGCAATTGCGTAGTCGCCGTTTCGGCAAGCGGCGCTATTCTGCGGGAGGCGCGACCGGCAGAGCGGTCATCCGCCATTAAGCGGTCGAACGAGATCAGTGTGCGGCGCGTCGCTGGATCGCGCGGTACAGGCTACCACGTGCGACGTTCGTGGCGCGGGCTTCAGCCTGCGGGGGTTGGTCGGGAGGCGCGACCGGCAAGCGGTCATCCTGCCACCTCCGCAGGCGAAGCGCCGCGCGACAAAGGCAACGTCGACGCGACTCGCTCTCTCAGCGTGCAGGGCTTGTGCTACCTTAGGCTTATCACGAGCTGTTCCATTTTCAAATGGCGCAGCATCTAATCGAGCTGACAGGTGGCGCGGGTCACGAATCACAAATCACGACTCACGGATTACGAGTCACGAGTCACCAAACACCAGTCACTAGTCACCAGAATCGAGCCATAAAATGAGAGACGCCGTCATCGTCAGTTCAGTCCGCACGCCGGTCGGAAAAGCGTTCAAGGGCACGCTGCGCTCGACTCGGCCGGATGATCTTGCCGCCATCGCCATGCTGGAAGCGATTCGCCGAGTGCCGGGGCTAAATCCTGCGGACATCGAAGATGTCATCTTGGGCTGCGCGATGCCGGAGGGAGAGGCGGGCAACAACGTCGCGCGCATCGCCTGCCAGCGCGCTGGGCTGCCGCCGGAAGTTCCGGCCATCACGATCAACCGATTTTGCTCCTCGGGATTGCAGGCGATTGCCATGGCGGCCGAACGCATTATGGTCGGCCACGCCGAAGTGATTCTGGCCGGCGGCACCGAATCGATGAGCATGATTCCCATGGGCGGCAATAAGGTTTCCCCAAATCCATGGCTGGTGGACCACTACCCGGACGCCTATCTCAGCATGGGCCTGACTGCGGAAAACGTGGCCAAGAAATACGGAATCACGCGCGAAAAGGCGGATGAATTTTCGCTCGCCAGCCACAAGAACGCGCTCGCCGCCATTGCCGCCGGAAAGTTCAAGGACGAAATTGTACCGGTAGAGGTGCAGACTACGGCTGTCGCCAATGCTGTGAACGGCCACGCGGCAAAGGCCAAAACCACCATGGCGCTTTTCGAAATGGACGAAGGACCGCGCGCCGACACCAGCATGGAGGCCCTGGCCAGACTCAAGCCCGCATTTCATGCGCGCGGCACGACGACGGCCGGTAACAGTTCGCAGACCAGCGACGGCGCTGCGGCGACGATCGTGATGAGCGCCGAACGCGCCCGCGCGCTGGGCGCGAAGCCGATGGCTCGCTTCCTCGGTTTCGCGACGGCCGGAGTGCCGGCTGAGATCATGGGCATCGGCCCTGCGTATGCGATTCCCAAGGTGCTGAAACTGACAGGTTTGAAGGTCGATCAGATGGACGTGATTGAACTGAATGAAGCCTTTGCCGTGCAGTCGCTGGCGGTAATCCATGAGGCGGGACTTGACCCTGCGCGCATAAATCCCAATGGCGGGGCGATTGCCCTCGGGCATCCGCTCGGCTGCACTGGGGCGAAGCTTACGGCGTCAATCCTGCGCGAACTCGAGCGGCGCAATGCGCGCTATGGGATGGTCACGATGTGCATTGGCGGAGGGATGGGCGCGGCGGGGATTTTCGAGCGGATTGCGTCTTAAAATAAGGGCAAAGGCAAAGGCAAAGGCTTTTAACACAGAGGACGCAGAGAGCACAGAGAAAGACGGAGAAAAGCCTTTCACTTGATTCATTCGCGGCCTTGGCGCGCTCTCTAGCGGATCAGCAAGTACGCGCCGTAGCCCAGTCCCGCTCCCAGCAAGGATCCCACTACTACATCGCTCACAAAGTGCATTCCCAGGATTACGCGCGACACGGCGATGCTCACCGATAGAGCGAGCAGGGCCGCTTGCAACTGCGGATAGAAGATGCACAAAGGAATCGCGATTGCGAAGGCGCTCATCGCATGGCCCGAAGGGAAAGAAAACTGGTCGGGTGGCAGTATTTTCGCCCAGCAGTGCGACTCGAGGTGGCAGGGGCGCTTCCTCTTGCTGGCTTTTTTGAGAAAGCGGAAAACCACAACAGTCGCGGCCTCGGCCGACGCGCTGGCGGCAAAGGCGATGAAGCGCATGTCGCCTCCAAAGAGGAGCAAGACGATCCCGACGGAATACCAGACCCAGCCATCTCCCAGCCGCGTTGAAGCAATCATCCAAAAGCGGAGCCATCGCGGCGGGCGCCAGCGATGGACCTTCCTCATGACTTGGTAGTCGCGCGCTTGTATAAACTCCCAGACCATTCTTCGAGCGGTCATGGCTGCACCTCACTAACTTGGCGGGCTGCCCTTCGAAACTCGGGGTAAACAAGTACAGCCCGCACCCGCTACGCCATCTGCTTCTGACGCACCGGCAGAGTCTCCAGGAGACCCTTTGGCACGGGCCGGGGACCGTTAATGGCGGCGCCCCAGCGGCGGACAAAACCCAGATCGACGAAATAGTCGACGGCGACACCCGCAGGGACCAGTGCGACCAGCGGAGCAAGCAACACGGTCCAGCGGTCCTCGCGCATCATTTCCCGGCAGAGCAGCAGAATATCGCGCGTCAATTTCCAGTAGCCGCCCGATTCGCCGCAGAGCCGGCCTTTTCCGGCGCGCAGGCCTGCGAAAAACTCTTCTTTGTTCCTTGCGCCCGGCACTTCGGTGTACGTCGTGCCCACCGAGGCGAGCGCGTGCGCGTCGCTTCCGGCCACCTGCGTCTTGCATCGCTTCCAGGCAAACTCGGCGGCATGCTGGTTGGCGGAGGCGAGCATCTGGCCGTTGCGGGCCTCGACGGCGGGAAAGTATCCTGAAAACCATTCGAAGTCGTCCGCGTCTCGCCGGCCTGTGAGGGAAGAAAAAACGTGATTTACGGTGAAAAACAGGCGCTGCTCGGATAGGTACGCGAGCAGGCGGATCATGTCATTTCGCCGGCGGTTGATTTCGACATGCTGGCGTTCCGTAATGTCATAAACGCCGACGTGGGCCTCCGTGCCGCTCGGCATGCGGCAGGTCGCCTCTTCACTGACAAAGAAATCCGGGTAGCGGCGCAGGTCCTCCGCTCCGCCGATGGAGTCGTGATCGGTTAGTGTGACCAGGTCCATGCCGCGCTTGCGCAGCGTGGAGTAGACGTCCTTCGGAGCACTGTAGCTTTCCAAAAAAAAGTGACGCAGGATCGCGACAGGCAGGGTGCCTGAGTGAAGCGAGTGAACGTGTAGATCGCATCTCATTGTGGAAAATTCTCTCAAAAAGACTTTGCTAACTTGTTACGCAATGTTGAACAAATTGTAAGAATTGTCTGTTACTAATTGAACACAAACAGGTTAACGGGCGAGGAGGCGCAACGGTAGATGGCAGACGGAATGTCCGGCCCGCAGGACCGAAGACGCCGCATCCATCTTGTTTTCTTTGACGCAGGAGGGGGCCACCGCAACGCCGCCACGGCTTTGCAAGTGCAAATCGAGCGGCAGGGCCTGCCGCTGGATGTGTCCCTGGTGAACCTTCAGGAAATCCTCGATCCGCTGGACATTCTCCGCAAGCTGACCGGAATTCGCATTCAGGACATGTACAACAAGATGCTCCGCAACGGGTGGACGCTGGGAAGCCCCCAGCTCATGCGCGTCCTGCAGCTCGTGGTGCGGACGTACCACGGGCCCTCCGTGCGGGTGCTCGAACAATTTTGGAAGGAGCGCTCGCCGGACATGGTGGTGTCGCTCGTGCCGCACTTCAATCGCGCGCTGCGGGAAAGCTATGATAAGGCGTTTCCCGGCCGGCCCTTTGTCACGGTCCTGACCGACCTCTGCGGACTATCCGAAGCATTTCTGGATCGAGCGCGAATCCCAATATGTTGTTTGCGGAACAGACCGCGCCGTCGAACAGGCTCGCGCGCTCGGGCATCTCGATGGCACCGTCTTCCGGACTTCCGGGATGATCCTTCATCCACGCTTTTACGAGACCGGCGCCGTGGACCGGGCCGCCGAACGAAAAAAGCTGGGCCTTGATCCGGACCTTCCGACCGGCATCGTCTTGTTCGGGGGATACGGCACCTGGAAGATGCTGGACATTGTGCGGCAGATCAACCGGTCTTCCTTGCAGATGCAGCTCATCCTGATTTGCGGCCGGAATGAAAAACTGGCGGAGGCGCTCCGGAAGGAACCCACGCGGATTCCCATTCACGTGGAGGGGTTCACTACGCAAATCCCTTTCTTCATGGCGCTCTCGGATTTTTTTATCGGGAAGCCCGGCCCGGGAAGCATCAGCGAGGCTCTTTCCAAGCGCTTGCCCGTGATCATTGATTGCAATGCGTGGACGCTGCCGCAGGAGCGCTACAACGCGCAATGGGTTCGCGAAAAAGAAGTCGGCATCGTTGTGCACAGCCACCGGCAGGTGGCGGGCGCCGTGGCGGAGTTGCTGAAGCCGGGCGAGCTGGAGCAATTCCGTGCGCGCGCCGCCGCAATGGACAACCGCGCGATCTTTGAGATTCCGGCCATCTTTGAAAAAATCCTGAACGGCAGTCCGGAGAAGGTTTTGGCGGAATCCGAAAGCAAAATTTGAAATCTGCAAATTTGAAATTTGCAAATTCAAGATCGCGCGGCATGGTTTTGTACGACCCACGAGCGGCCAATCTTTAACCACCAGCCACTGGAAGCCATCTCATAAATGGCGAGCCATCCAAACTCTGCGGGACTTCAGGGGCTAAAGCCTTTTTTCAGGCCCCTGAACGTCGCGGCTGAAGCCGCGACCCACAAAAACGATTCATGAGATAGCTTCTAGTCACCGGTCACCAGTCACGAATCACCAGTCACGAGTCACAGGTTTTTCTTCACGCGCAGATCGCGGCCGGTCATTTCCGGCGGCACGGGAAGACCTAGCACGCCGAGCAGCGTCGGCGCGACATCGCGCAGCGAGCCTCCGGGCGCGAGGGGGCCGATTTCATCTTCCGTCGCGAGAATCAGCGGGACGGGATTTGTCGTGTGATAGGTATGCGGGCCGCCGGTGACGGGGTCGATCATGGTTTCGGCGTTTCCATGATCGGCGGTGACAATCCAGGCTCCGCCGCGCGGCTGCAACACCTGACGGATGCGGCCCAGGCAATCGTCCACCGCTTCGACGGCCTTGATCGCGGCTTCCAGATTGCCCGTGTGTCCCACCATGTCGGCGTTGGCGAAATTCATGACGACGGCGTCGAAGCCGCCCTTCTCGATGGCCTTCACAACCGTTTCGGCAATGCCCGCGGCGCTCATTTCCGGCTTCAGATCGTACGTGGGCACCTTGGGCGATGGAACGAGAATTCGTTCCTCGCCGCCGAAGGGTTTCTCGATGCCGCCGTTGAAAAAATAGGTGACGTGCGCGTATTTCTCCGTCTCGGCGCAGCGCAGATTTTTCAGGTTTTGCTCGGCGAAGACTTGGGCCAGGATGTGCGCGATTTTTTCCGGCGCGATCACGTAGCGCAGCCACGGCCAGGTCTTGTCGTACTGCGTCATGGCGACGTAGAAAAGATTCGACGGCCGCTTCGGATCGGCAAATTCCTTGAAGCCCGGCTCGGCGATGGCGCGCGTCATCTGGCGGGCGCGGTCGGCGCGAAAGTTGAAGAAAATCACGGCGTCATCGTCGCGAATCGGTCCGGCAGGCGGCGCGGAGGGCGAAGCGCTCGCCGCGATCACGATGGGCTCGACGAATTCGTCGGTCACGCCGCGTTCGTAGCTGCGGCGGATCGCCTCGACCGGGTCGGCCGTTTTCACCGGGGCATCGCCGTGCACGACGGCGCGATAGGCGCGCTCGACACGTTCCCAGCGGTTGTCGCGGTCCATGGCGTAGTAGCGGCCGGTGAGGGACGCGATATGCCCGCAGCCGATCTCGCGAATTTTCTGCTGCAGTTGCTGGATGTATTCGACGCCGCTGTGCGGAGGCGTGTCGCGCCCATCCGTGAAGCAGTGGATGAACACGCGTTCGACGTGCTGCTCGCGCGCCATCCGCAGCAGCGCATACAGGTGCTGCATGTGCGAGTGCACGCCGCCGTCGCTCAAGAGGCCGAGCAGGTGCAGGTTGCGCGCGCGGCCCCGCTCCATCGCCTCGACGAGAAGCGGCTGCTTGAAAAATTCGCCGTTCGCGATCATCAAGTCGATGCGCGTGATGTCCATACGGATGATTCGCCCGGCGCCCATGTTCATGTGGCCCACTTCGCTGTTGCCCATTTGCCCTTCGGGCAAACCGACGGAGGGTCCGGACGTCTGGATCAGCGTGTTGGGGAAATCCTTGAGCAGGCGGTCGTAGTTCGGTTTTCGCGCGAGGGCAATCGCGTTGCCCTTGGTTTCGGCGCGGTAGCCCCATCCGTCGAGCACGGTCAGCACAATCGGTTTCGGTCGTTTTGGCATAGGTTGTTGGGATTTCATCCGGCATTATTTTCGCGCGAGCGCGGCACGTCCCGGAAATTTCGCGGCGGCGCCCAACTCTTCCTCGATGCGCAGGAGCTGGTTGTACTTGGCGACGCGGTCGGTGCGGGAGGCCGAGCCGGTCTTGATCTGGCCTGTGCCCATGGCGACGACGAAATCGGCGATGAAGGTGTCTTCTGTTTCGCCGGAGCGATGCGAGACGATCGACGCGTAGCCCGCTTTGCGCGCCATTTCGACGGCTTCGATGGTTTCGGTGACGGTGCCGATCTGGTTGAGCTTGATCAGGATCGCGTTGCCGATTTTTTCCGAAATGCCACGTCTAAAAATCTCCGGATTGGTCACAAAAATATCGTCGCCGACCAGTTGAATTTTGCCGCCGAGTTCGGCAGTGAGATGTTTCCATCCCGCCCAATCGTCTTCGGAGAGGCCGTCTTCGAGCGAGACGATGGGGAATTGCCGCACCCAATCGGCCCAAAATGCGGTCATCTGTTCCGGCGTGCGCGCGGACTTGTCGGATTTCTTGAATACGTATTTATTGCTGGCTTTGTCGAAGAACTCGCTTGCCGCGGGATCGAGCGCGATGGCGATGTGCTCGCCAGGCTTGTAGCCGGCTGCCGTTATGGCTTCGAGGACAACTTCGATCGCTTCGTCGTTCGATTTCAGGTTGGGCGCGAAGCCGCCTTCGTCGCCGACCGCGGTCGAGTAGCCGCGCTTGTGAAGCACCGCCTTCAGGCGATGGAAGACTTCGACGCCCATGCGCAGGGCTTCCTCAAACGTTTTTGCGCCCACGGGCATGGCCATGAATTCCTGCACGTCCACGGAATTGTCGGCATGCGCGCCGCCATTCAAAATGTTCATCATCGGCACGGGAAGCGTGTTGCCGGAAGGGTCGCTCGAATACCGCGCGAGATATTTGTACAGCGGCTGCCGCGCCGCCGATGCGGCCGCGCGCGCCGCCGCCATGGAAACGGCGAGGATGGCGTTCGCGCCAAGATTCCCTTTGTTCGGCGAGCCGTCGGTTTCGATCATGCGGCGGTCGAGCGCTCCCTGGTCGGAGGCATCGAGGCCAGTTACCGCGCGGGCAATCTCGCCATTCACGTTGGCGACGGCCTTGCAGCACGCCCTTGCCGAGGTAGCGCGATTTATCGCCATCGCGCAATTCGATGGCTTCGTGCTCGCCGGTGGACGCGCCCGAGGGCACCGCGGCGCGGCCCGATGCGCCGCCTTCGAGGATGACATCCGCTTCCACGGTCGGATTGCCGCGCGAATCCAGAATCTCCCTGCCATGCACCCGCGCGATTTTCGTCGACATGCTGCCTCCTGAAGAAAAGACTAAACCGATTGAAACCACAGATCAACACAGATAAACACGGATAAGAGTCAAGAGTTAAGAATTGAGGGTTGAGAGTTAACAGCCAAGAACAAACACTGCCTGCTAGGCGTTTTTAACTCTTAACTCTCGAGTGTTGACTCTGAACTGCTTTTCTCATTCCGGGTCCTCAATCATGGATTCTTCGCGGACGACGACGACGATTCCGCCTTCGGTGACATGATAGCGCTGGCGGTCGGCTTCGAGATCGTAGCCAATCTCGGCGCGCTCGGGAATCGTGACGTGGCGGTCGATGATGGCGTTGCGCACGCGGGCATGGCGTCCGATGTTCACATGGTTAAACAGGATCGAATTTTCGACATCGGAGTAGCTGTTAGTCCGCACGTCATAGCCCAGCACGGAGCGAGTTACGCGGCCTCCCGAAATGATCGAACCTCCACCCACAATGGAATCCAGAGCCACGCCCATGCGATTGGGATCGGCAAAAACGGTTTTCACCGGCGGATACTGGTGTTGCCATGTGCGCAGGGGCCAGGTCTTGTCATACAAATTGAAAACGGGCGACACGGACACCAGGTCCATATTCGCTTCATAGTAGGCCTCGATCGTGCCGACGTCGCGCCAATACTGCGCGCCGACTTTATTTTCATCGATGAAGTTATAGGCGAACACGCGATATTTCGAGAAAATGCGCGGCAAAATATCGCGGCCGAAATCGTGTTTGGAATTAGGGTCCTCGGCGTCCGCCAAGAGCGCCGGAATCAGAAGCTGCGTATTGAAGACGTAGACGCCCATGGAGGCGTTGACCATGTCCGGATGGAGGTGTGAACGCTTTGGCGCTACTGGCTTTTCCTCGAAGCCGACGATCCGCCAATTCGCATCGGTCTCGATGACGCCGAAGCGGCCCGACGCTTCTTGCGACGTAATCTCAAACGTGGCCACGGTCACATCGGCCCCGGAGTCCACATGCTGCTGAAGCATTTTCTGGTAGTTCATTTTGTAGATGTGGTCGCCGGACAGAATGATGACGTAGCGCGAGTGCTCGCTGCCAATCGAATAAATGTTCTGGTAAACGGCGTCGGCGGTTCCCAGGTACCAATTGGTCGAAACGCGCATCTGCGGCGGCAGGACTTCGATGAATTCGCCGAGGCCCAGCAGTTGCGACCAGCCCTGCCGAGTGTGCCGGTTGAGCGAAAGCGCTTTGTACTGCGTCAGAACAAAGACGCGGCGGAGATCGCTGTTGATGCAGTTGGAAAGCGTTATGTCGATAATCCGGTAGACGCCGCCGAACGGCACGGCCGGCTTGGCGCGGTCGCGCGTGAGCGGCCATAGCCGTTCACCCTGTCCGCCCGCCAGCAGAACGCCGATCGCATCGCGCATCAGGGGCATAAGAGCATCTCTTTACCCGCTCCCGAAAGGTCCGGGGAGCAAGGGGTAGGTGCTCCGACATTCTAGCAGGTACGCCCGAAAGTCCCATACAGCCCTGTCCGGGACCGTGCTCACCCCGAGGACGGCTTCCGAAAAACAAAGCTTGACTTCGGTGGCCGGGTCCGCTAGAAGTGAGTGCCAATAGGCTGTTTTTTATTCGAGTGGACCTCTCTTAGTAGTTATGATTAATAGCCATCATTGCCACATGCATCGGAAGGACGGTGAAGTCTAAGTGGCTGAAGTCAGCATTCAAGAAGGTGAGTCTCTGGAAAATGCACTGCGCAGGTTCAAGCGCAAAGTGCAACAGGAAGACATCATCAAGGAAATCAAGAAACACAGTTATTACATGAAGCCTGGTGAGAAGCGCCGAGCGAAACAAGCGTTATCGCGCAAGCGGCTGCGCAAGAAGCAGCGGCGGGAGCAGGATTAAGCTCCCCCAGGCGGGCAAGACGACCCGGGATTTTCCTAAGCACCCTCGGACCAGTCGGAATTGGGACCCACGTTCATCCCCGGCGTATCCCAGCAAAATCTGACTGAGACGGGGGTGCCGTAGGCTCTCCAACCAGCGTGGAGCCTCGGAGCAGCGTATGGAATATCACGATAAGGTCCTGAAGTGTGCGGAATGTAGTCAGGAGTTTGTCTTCACCGCCGGCGAACAGATGTTTTTCGCCGACAAGGGCTTCAAAAACGAGCCCAAGCGGTGCAAGGACTGCAAAGCCAAGCGCTCTCAGAACCCGGGTCCAGGCCCAGGTGCCAATAACTTCCAGCGGGCAGAAACCAAAACGACCTGCTCGCAGTGCGGAAAGGAAACCACAGTTCCTTTCCGCCCGACGCAGGGACGGCCCGTGTTCTGCCGCGAATGTTTCCAGCAGCGGCGGTCCATGAGCTCACCGGCATAGCTCGAGGGAGGGAATCGCGGTCGCCCATCGCTGCCTGACGCGGCGGCACGGCGAATTTCTCCCTCGTGTCACAGCTGGTTTGCCCGGGTCCTTCTCCGCGCTACGATTCTGCCTGCGTATCCTAACCATTCCCTCGCTCATTTCCCGTCGCCATTCTGCAGACATAATTTGCTGGGAATGTTTCTTGGATTTGGATAGTGGGCAAATTCATTGGTAGGACAGCCACTCTTGGCTGTCCCGCACAATGCCAGCGGGAGCAAAAGCGGACAGCCAAGAGTGGCTGTCCTACTGGAATCGCAAACGGACCTACCAACTTGATTCGTTCCAAATTGAATCTTGCGCACCGCGCGTTTAAGATGGGCGGCGTGTGCGCGGCAGGTTTTCGCCAGTCTGCGAGTGGCGTGCGCCAAGCCTCGGCCAAACTTGGGGAAAGATCGGGAAAATGAAAACATCATTGTCGGATTCGGCTGTTCAATCTGCGTTGCGGATTTTGGAAGGGCCTTCCGCCGCGTTCGCGCTTCGCTACCCCGGCGAAACAGGACGCCGCCAGCCGGTTCACGTCGTGTACGGCGGCGCGCATTTGTTCCGCGCAGGCATTTCCAGACGGCTTGGCGATGTGGCCCTCGCGACCCTCGGAGAATTCGCGCCGGATGCGTTCACCTTCGCGCGCGCGATCGGATTGCCGGGAGCGGGAGCGCTTCCAAAATCCGGCAAGCAAGCCGCCGCGGCCGAGCGGCAGTTCGCGAAATCGCCTGAAAAACTGCGGCTCGAAAATCGTGCCGCCTGGATGGCCCAAACAATTTACAGCCGAGTGCTCGAAAAATTGCAGCGTGAGCCGGTCGAGGATTTCCGGATTGACTTCGAGGATGGCTACGGAAATCGGCCCGATGCGGAAGAAGACCAGCACGCGAAGCTCGCTGCCGAGGAAGTTGCCAAGGGGTTGAGCGAGGGTTCGCTGCCGCCGTTTATCGGCATTCGCCTCAAACCGTTCTCGCCGGAATTGCGCGACCGCAGCATCCGCACGCTCAATCTTTTCGTGAGTGCGCTGTGCGAAGCCACGCGCGGACGGCTCCCGGCAAACTTCGTCGTCACTTTGCCCAAAGTTGTGATCCCCGAGCAGATGGCCGCGCTCGCGCACTTGCTCGATGCGATGGAACCCGCGCTAGGCCTGGAAAAAGGTTCGCTTCGATTCGAGATGATGGTCGAAACGACGCAGGCGATCCTCAACGAACGCGGGGAATCGAGCTTGCCGGGATTTCTGGCAGCATCAGGAGGGCGCTGTATCGCCGCGCATTTTGGAACTTACGACTACACTGCAAGCTGCAGCATCACCGCGGCCTATCAAGTGATGGACCACCCCGCCTGCGACTTCGCCAAACACATGATGCAAGTCGCGTTTGCGGGCACGGGAATCTGGCTCTCCGATGGCGCGACAAATGTTCTCCCCACGCCGCCCCACCGCGCCGAAAAAGGCAAGCGGCTCACGCGCGCCCAGCAAGAAGAAAATCGCGAAGCCATTCATCGCGCGTGGCGGCTTCACTGCGGACACATCCAGCATTCGCTCGTTTCCGCGTACTACCAGGGTTGGGATCTGCATCCGGCGCAGCTTCCCACGCGGTACGCGGCCGTGTTTTCGTTTTTTCTCGAAGGGCTCGATTCCGCCGCCGCGCGGCTGAAAAATTTCGTCGAGAAAGCGGCGAAGGCTACGCTCGTCGGGGATGTGTTCGACGATGCCGCCACGGGACAAGGCCTGCTGAATTTTTTCTTGCGCGCGATCAACTGCGGAGCGATCGGCGAAGCGGAAGCGGAACGCCTGACCGGAGTCACAATCGAGGAGTTACATTATGGGTCGTTCCTGAAAATCCTGAAAAATCGCACAAAGTAAAAGTGCAGTTTTTCCCGCGCTTCAACTGCCGCGATAGGTCGAGTAGCCAAACGGGCTGATCAGAAACGGCACGTGGTAATGCATCCTCGCGTCCCGCACTTCAAAAATTACTGGAATGTCCGAATAAAACGATTCCACACGCAGGGCCTGAAAGTAAGCCCCTGCGTGGAACGTGAGGCGGTATGTTCCCACCGCTAACAAGGCTTCTCCCAGCAGGGCATTACAGCGACCGTTCGCATCGGTAACGCCGGCGCCGATGGATTTCCAGTCCTCGCCTGATTTCTTGTGCAATTCAACCTTGAGGTCCGCGGCGGGGCGGCCGCGCGATGTGTCGAGAACGTGGGTGGTGATAGTGCTCATGACGGTCGCTGCTCGCCGGCCAGGAGTTTTCCCAGGCGAATGCGCGTGATCAGCCGTTGCTGTTCCGCCGCAATCGAGAGTTCGCTAGCCAGATCATTTTGGAGGCGCTGATTAAGAATCGCAAGCATTCCTTCGGCGGTTTTGCCCGTTGCGCAAACGATGTAGATGTAACCGAATTTTTCAAAATACGCGCGATTTGCTCTGGCCAGTCGCGCCTTCACGTCTTCGGTCGCCGCGCGCGCGCCGGTTTGTTCGCCTTCGGCCCACTGGCGGGCGGATTCTGAGCCGCTCGCGGGCGTGTCGCCGATCTGCGGATGATGGCTGAAGGCTTCAAGCCAGTCGGCGCGCTCGAGTTTCCACCAAACTGCGTCAGCGGCTTTATGGAGCGCTTCCACGGTTGCATAGGGCCGCCGCGAAGCGACGCTCGCGGCCCAGCGCGCCGAGCCGCAACAATCCATCAGCACCGATTCCGCCTGAGCGGATGGCAGCGCATTGAATTCCGCAAGTGTCATGTCAGGTGGCCCTCTCCGCCAGAGTTCCAAAGATGCGCAGGCGGGCAACGCCGCCATCGGGGTAAATGTGAAAACGCGCAAGCGTGATTTCACCCGAGTCCAGCAGCTCTTTTTCGTAGACGTGCCGGGAATCCGCTTGCAGCTTTGTCCTTGTCAATATTTCTTTCCAGGGAAGGGCGCCAAGCGCGCTCGGATCGATGAGGTCGCGCGGCGCGGCGCATACTTCGAGCGAGCAGCTTTCCGGGAAATTGCCTTTGAAATGGGATGTATCGACTTCGACGCGGCTGACGTTTCCCGAGGCGCCCAGACGCACGATGCACCAGTCATGTCCGGGCCCGCGGCGGCGGCGCGTTTCCCAGCCGTCATGCATCCCGGTCGAGCGGCCCGGCAGGATTAGGTTGTTGCGCGAGCCGAAGAACATGTCGCTCGAAACAATCACCCAACCGCCGTGCTCGACAGCAGCGAGGTCGATCTCGCCGCCAGTGCGATTGAGCGCCGGCCAGTCTGGGATGACTTCGCCGTGGACACGAAGGCGCGCCACACCGCCGTCCGGGTAAATTTTGAAACGCAGGTGCGTGACCCTGCTCGATGGCGTGATAGGAAACGGATTTCGAGCATCGCCCGTAAGAGGGGACTTCGGCAGCATTGTGTTCCACTTCGTTGCATGGTCCTCGAGTTGAGCGAGGCCGGGATCGCCATCCACCGCGCACGCATCGAGTTCGCAATGTTCCGGATAGTTCCCTTTGAAGTAAGAAGTATCCACCACGACGCCGTGAATGACTCCGGGAAGGCCCAATTTCACAATGCACCAGTCGTAGCCCGGTGTTCGGCGGCGCCGCGTTTCCCAGCCGTCCATCCACTTGCCGACGTCCGTGTATTTGTCCGCGATCCAGATGGGAGCAGAGGCCTTCAGCAGATTTTCTTTCGGAGCAAAAAATTCGTCATTGGCGGCGAGCACTCGTCCGCCCAGCCGCTCGGCGGCAAGATCGATGTATTCGGTGAATTCCATTAGTGTTCGCCTCGCCGCAAGAGCGCGCCGCTCGGAGTGCCCAGGAAGCGCCCCCGGTCATAGATCATCTCGCCCCCCAGAAACGTGGCTTCCACAATGCCACGCAGCGCCTGGTTCGCGTAGGGCGTAAGCTTGTGACGGTGTTGCACCATCTTGGGCCGCACGATGAAGCGCTTCTCCGGATTCCAGACGACGATGTCCGCATCATATCCGATTGCAATCGCGCCCTTATATTTTTCCAGCCCTGCGAGTTGCGCCGGTCCGCTGCACATCCAGCGCACCAGATGCTTCAGCGAATCATTTCGTCCGCCCAATTTCGTCCACAGGACGGGCAGGCCAAGTTGCAAGGAACTTATCCCGCCCCAGGCTTTAAAAAAATCGCCCGAATCCAGGCATTTCATCGCAGGCGGGGAAGGTGAATGGTCGGACACAACGAAATCGATCGCGCCCTTGCCTAGAGCAGCCCACAGGCTCTTGTTGTTTCGCAAATCCCGAATGGGCGGCGCGCACTTGTATTCCGTTCGCCCGTTCCGGATCGAGCCCGAAGCGAAAAAGATATAATGCGGACACGTTTCCGCGGTGACGCGCACACCTACCTTTTTCGCGCGTCGAATGAGCGGCACGGAAAGCTCCGAGGAAAGATGAACGATATGGACTCGCGCTTTGAATTCGCGCGCGAGGCGGATTATCATCTCGATCGCCTTCGTTTCCGCGCTCGGCGGCCGTGACAACAGCCACGTTCTGTACTTCGCCGGATCGAGCTTCGCGAGCTTCTTGGTTGCTTCCTCAATCGGCCCCGGCAGCTCCGCGTGAACCAGCAGCGGAGCATCTAGTGCAGCAAGTT
This sequence comes from uncultured Acidobacteriota bacterium, assembly GCA_963833595.1. GTDB lineage: Bacteria > Acidobacteriota > Terriglobia > Acidiferrales > UBA7541 > Palsa-360. The sequence continues at coordinate 91,224 of CAWHYM010000018.1, forward strand.
TCGGCAACGCGGCCCGGAGATCGTCTTCGTTGACGTGAGCAAATTCCGGCACGCCTGACGGCACCAGGAAACACTTGAAGCCGAACGCTCCCGCGCGATGCAGCGCCCGCAGCTCTCCGGCATTGCCCGGTACAACGCCGCCCCAAAAACCAACGTTTACCCAGCATTTTTTGCGCGCCGCAGTCCGCTTGATTTCGAGCGCCGCGGCCGTGGTCGTCGCGGGAATGCTGTTGAGAGGCATGTCGATGAGCGTGGTCACTCCGCCTGCAGCCGCCGCGCGCGTCGCCGTCTCGAATCCCTCCCAGTCGGTGCGTCCCGGCTCGTTGATGTGGACGTGCGTGTCCACAAGGCCCGGCATGACGACGGATTCTCCAGCGTCGTAAATGTGTCTGCCCGAAGGAAGGTCGTTGTAACCGGTGATTGCCTCGATCGCGCCGTTGCGAACGTGCACCGTCGCCGCCCGAATTCCTTCCGGCGTTACGACGCGCTTGCTGCGGATCGCGTGGATGGTGGTCATTTCGTGAGCTGCGAGAGAAATTCTTCGAGCAGGTTTTGCGCGACGCGTAAGCGATAGTGCGCGGTCGAGCGAATGTCATCGATGGGCGCGATTTCTCGCGCGAGTGTTTTCATTGCCGCGGCGATGCCCGTGCGCGTGACGCTGCTGCCCCGCAACGCGTCCTCCGTTTTCACCGCGCGCATCACGAGGGGAGCCACGCTTCCGAGCGCGATTCTGATGTCGCGAATCGTGCCGCCTTCGACGAGCGCCGCGCCGGCAAAGCACACCTTGGAAATTGCCTGCGCCTTGCGCGTGCCCACTTTCCGGTAGTACTGCCGCCACGGTTTGGCGCGGCGAGGCAGCCGGATGGCGCGCAGCAATTCATCGGACGCAAGCTGCATTCTTTTGTAGCCGGTGTGGAATCCGTGGTACGGCAGCCACCGCACGCCGCGATCGGAAATAAGTTCGATTTCAGCGTCGTAGACCAGCAGCGCGGGCGGGGAATCGGCCGCGGGCGAAGCATTCACAATATTTCCGCCTAGCGTGCCGCGATTCTGCGTGGCGATGCTGCCGGTTTCGCGCGCCGCGGCGCACAGCAGCGAAAATTCCGCCTGCAGCACGGGATGCTTCTGGATTTCCGTGTACGTCGTCAGCGCACCCAGAATCACGAAATCGGCGGTCACTTCGATGCCGCGCAAATCATCCAGCTTCGCCACGCTCAAGAATCGTTTGTGAGGGAGTTTTCCGGCCTCCAGCAGTACCATCAAGTCGGTGCCGCCCGCGAACGGCTGCCAAACTCCCGGTTCGCGTGCCAGCAGCGCCAGAGCTTCCGAGAGGCTTCCCGGGACGCGCAAATCGTAATCGGGAATGTAGGCTCTCATCGGCTCCCCGGCCCTTTTTCACTTGCCGATTCGCAAGCGCGCACAACGGCGGCGAAAATCTTCTGATAGCCGGTACAGCGGCAGAGATTTCCCGCCAGGCCTTCGCGAATTTCGGCATCGGTGGGATGAGGATGCCGTTCCAGGAGCGCCACGGACGCGATGACCATGCCAGGCGTGCAAATGCCGCATTGCGCGCCGCCACATACCAGAAACGCCTCCTGCACAGCATTCAATTGGTCGCCGCGGGCAATTCCTTCAATGGTGCGAATGTCCGTTCCATCAGCCTCGATTGCGGGGACGAGACAACTGTTCACGATAGCGCCATTCATGAGCACCGCGCACGCGCCACATTCCCCCTCGCCGCAGCCCTCTTTAGTGCCGGTCAGATGCATCTCCTCGCGCAGAACATCCAGAAGGCGCGCCATCGGAAATGTTTGAACGCGGCGCGGCTCGCCATTGACCCTGCACGCGATGCTGATCCGGCTGACCGTTTCAGACAAGCGCGCCCGCCTTTTCCGTCATGGCTTCCATCAGGACTTCCGGCGTAGCGGGAATTTCGCGCAAGCAAATCCCCGTCGCGTTCTCAATCGCATTCAGAATCGCCGGCGCCGGGCCATCCATCGGCAACTCGCCGATGCCTTTTGCTCCGTGCGGCCCGAAGGGATACGGTTGCTCTTCAAAAAATACGCGAATAGGAGGAATATCCGCGGCGGTTGGCATGATGTAGTTGGTCATTTGGCCGTTGGCCATGCGCCCTTCGCGCCAGACAACATTTTCATAAAGCGCCATGCCGATGGCCTGCGCCACGCCGCCCTCGATCTGTCCCGCAGCGAGCACGGGATGAATCACCTTGCCCACTTCCTGCACGGCGACAAAGTCGGTGACGTGCGCCTCGAACGTAATCGTATCCACCGCGACTTCGGCCACGTACACGGCCCACGCGTAAGTGCCATAGGCGTCGCCGCTGTACGTCGTGTCGTCCCAGTGCAGGCCGGGAGGGGGTTCGTACTGGCTGCGCGAACGCAGCGGTCCGCGCGTTTCGATGTAACGTTTGCACGCGCGCACAAATTCATCTTCGGTGCACGCATCGCATAGCAAGCCGCTTTCCAGTAATGTTCGTTTCAACCCGAGCGCGGCGGTCTCCACCAGTTTGCCGACAACCATCGATGTACGCGAAGCGACGGTCGGGCCGCTGTTCGGCACCGCTCCCGTGTCCGGCTGAGCAATTTCGATGCGGTCGTAGCCAATGCCGAGCGCGTCCGCGGCAATTTGCGAGAAGATCGTGTTCGCTCCCTGTCCGATCTCGGTGCTGGCCGCAAGAACGCGGACAATTCCTTCCGGCGTCGCTTCGAGTTCCACGACAGATGCGAGATACACTTCTCCCGAACCGGTAAACCCCGCTCCGTGCATGAAGGAGGCGAACCCAATGCCGCGCTTGATCGTTGCGCCGGGATTTTCCCGCGCAAAGCGTTCGCGCTTGGCGTGGTAGTCGCTTTCCCGGAAGGCGCGATCGAGCAGGGCGTTGAAATTCACGTCCTCGTGGATCAGTTGGCCGGTCGCGGTCGTCTCTCCCTTGCGAATAAAATTTCGCCGCCGAAATTCTTCCGGCGTAAGGTTCACGGCGCGCGCCACCTGATCGAGGTGCCGTTCCACCGCGAAAATACTCTGCGGTGCGCCGAAACCGCGAAACGCGCCATGCGGCGGAGCGTTGGTCGCCACGGCCCGCGAATGCACGCGCACATTTGGACAGAAGTAAGGCCCGGCCGCGTGAATCGTTCCGCGCGAGAGCACCACGGAAGAAAGCGTGGCATAAGCGCCGCCATCAAGCACGAAATCGATGTCCATCGCGACCAGCTTGCCATCGCGCGTGACGCCGGTGCGATGCCGCGTGCGCGATGGATGGCGCTTGGTGGTCGCCACCATGTCTTCCGCGCGGTCGTAGATGATTTTCACGGGCTTTCCGGACTTCCACGCCAGAAGCGCCGCGTGCCCCGCGATCATGGAGGGATATTCTTCCTTGCCACCGAAGCCGCCGCCCGTTTCGGCTTGAATCACGCGGATTTTTTCCGCGGGGAGACCGAACAAAGCAACGAGCGCCTTGTGCACGTAGTAGGGACACTGCAGCGATCCCCAGACGGTCACGCCGTCCGCGGGATTTGCAGTCGCGATCATGCCCTGGTTTTCGATGTAGAGCTGTTCCTGCGCTCCGGTCCGATATTCGCCTTCGACGATGACGTCCGCCTGCGCCCATGCGGCATCCACGTCGCCTTTTTCCATGTGATACGACTTGAAGACGTTGTCCTCTCTAAAAATAACGGTGCGTTTCGCGATGGAATCTTCGATCGAAAAAATCGCCGGCAGCGGTTCCACATCGATTTGCACCGCGCGGCGCGCCTCCTCGAGCAAATATCGATCCGGATGCGCCAGCAGGACGACCGCCTCTTCGGGATGGTTGATCAATTCCGCGACGAGGCAGGGCTGATCGTGCTCGATCAATGCGATTTCGTTCTTGCCCGGGATATCGGCGGCGGTGACGATCGTGAATTCGCTCCACGGAATGCCTTCGCCGAAGCGGATGCCGCGGATGCGCCCTCGCGCGATGCTGCTGCGCACGGTCACGCCGTGCAGCATTTCCGGAAAGGCGAGGTCATCCACGTACCGGGCGCGGCCCGTCACTTTTCCCCGCCCCTCTTTGCGGATGACGGGATGTCCAATAAATTTTTCTTCCATGCCCTCAGGATCCTTCAAGGAAAACGTCGCGCCAGCCGGCCGATCGCGATTTTCAATACCGGATCCGGTCGTTTTTTTGCATCCATTCGCGAAACGGTTCGAGCCCCGCTTCTCGCATCATCGGCTCGAATGGAATCCTGCGCTCGCGGTGCAGGCGCTTCAATTCTTCGTAGATGAAGGAATCGTCAAACCCGGCTTCGGCGGCATCGCTCGCGGTGGCTGCAAAATAGACACGGTCCGGCCGCGCCCAATAGATGGCGCCGAGGCACATCGGACAGGGCTCGCAACTCGTGTAGATCTCGCAGCCGGTCAGCTGAAACGTGCTCAGCGCGCGGCAAGCTTCGCGAATGGCGGTCACTTCCGCGTGTGCCGTGGGATCGTTTGCGGAGGTGACTAAATTTGTTCCGGTCGCGATGACGCGGCCATCCTTCACCACAATTGCGCCGAACGGTCCGCCTCGCCCCGAGCGGACATTTTCCACCGCTCGCTGGATCGCTTCCTGCATGAAGGAATTGCTCATTCCGCGTTTCGCGCTCCCAGCGCAAACTCATTAAATTGTACCGGAAAAGCCGATCTCGCCGTTCTCGGTTTTGCGATGTGCCCAATCGGATTTACGCATCGTGATCTTCGATTGGACTTTCGCAAATTTGCATGTAAAATCTATTCTTTGGTGTGCGTTTCTGCAGGATACAGATTGAGTGATTGCGTCACGGCAGCGCCTCCAGCTTGGGACCCACGCCGGCAGCTACATGGAAGCAATTCATTCCTGGCGTGGCCCTCTCGAAGAAAATTCTCGACCCTGGCTTGGGCAGGATAGACCATTTGTCTCAGATTGCTGATACTGCGTGTGTGCCACGCCGTATGGACCAGAGGGAGGAAGGTTCATGATTGTTGGTGTTCCCCGAGAAACGTATCCGGGGGAGCGGCGCGTGGCGCTCGTGCCCATCGTCATTCCCAATCTTGCCAAGGCCGGCCTGGAAATTATCGTCGAAGCCGGCGCGGGCGCGGCGGCGGGTTTCCCTGACGCCGAGTACGCCGCCAAGGGCGCGAAGATCGTCGCGGATCGGGCTCAGGTATTCGCGGCTGCCGACATCATCACCCAGATGCTTTGCTACGGGTCGAATGACCAGACGGGCCGCGCCGATTTGCCGCTGTTTCACCGCAACCAGGTTCTGATCGGTTTTCTGCGTCCCATGGGATCGCTGGAAACGATTCAGGAGATCGCGGCCGCGGGCGTGACGTCCTTTTCGGTGGAATTGATGCCGAGAACGACGCGCGCGCAGAGCATGGACGCGCTCTCCTCCATGGGCACGATGTGCGGCTACAAAGCCGTATTGATCGCCGCCGACACGCTTCCGAAAATTTTCCCCATGCTCACCACTGCCGCCGGAACGATCACACCCGCGCGCGTTCTCGTCATTGGCGCTGGCGTGGCCGGGCTTCAAGCCATCGCCACGGCGCGCAGGCTTGGAGCCGTGGTCTCCGCCTACGATCTGCGGCCCGCGGCCAAGGAGCAGGTCCAGAGCCTCGGCGGGCGTTTTGTCGAGCTCCCGATCGAAGCCAAGGATGCGCAGGACGCCAGCGGCTACGCGAAAGCGCAGGATGAGGAATTCTACCGGCGCCAGCGGGAATTGCTGGGCAAGGTGATCGCGGAGAGCGACGTGGTCATTACGGCCGCAGTCGTGCCGGGCAAGAAATCTCCCGTGCTGGTGACCGAAGAAATGGTCAAGGGCATGGCGCCGGGTTCGGTGATTGTCGACCTGGCCGCCGAGCGCGGAGGAAACTGCGAGCTGTCCAAGGCCGGCGAAAAAATCATCGCTCACGGCGTCACGATCATCGGCTATTTCAACTTCGCATCCACCGTGCCGCATCACGCCAGTCAAATGTACGCGCGCAACATCTCGGCATTTCTCCAGCTGCTCGTGAAGGACGGAAAGCTTCAGCTCAATCTGGAAGACGACATCATCAAGAGCACTCTGTTGACGCAGGGAGGGGAAGTGGTCAACCCCCGGGTGCGCGAATTTTTCTCACTCCCGCCTCTCGTAGCCCAGCGGAAGGAGACAGCCTAACGATGAAAATGGATCTGATAACCAGCCTTTATGTGTTTATGTTGGCCGCTATCGTCGGCCTGGAGGTCATTCGCCGCGTGTCGCCGCTCCTGCACACGCCGCTGATGTCGCTCACGAATGCGCTTGACGCGATCGCCGTCGTCGGAGCGATCCTTTTGGCGGGTGAGCACAAAACCACGCTCTCCACGGTCCTTGGCACTATCGCCATCGTTGCCGCGACCAGCAACGTCGTGGGCGGCTTCTTCATCACCGACCGCATGTTAAAAATGTTCAAAGCGAGCCGCAGCCCGAAACCATGACTCCATTCCCAGGAACTGACACGATTATCGAACTGACGTACCTCATTGCCACGGCCCTGTTCGTGATGTCTCTCAAGTGGATGAGCTCGCCCACGACGGCGCGACACGGCGTCTGGGCGGGCGAGGCTGGCATGCTCCTTGCAATCGTGGGAACTTTGCTCAACCGCAACATCGTGGACTACAAGTGGGTTGCGATCGCGCTGGTGCTGGGCACAATCATCGGCGTTCCACTCGGCAAGGTGCAGATGACGGCTGTCCCTCAACGGACGGCGCTCAGCCACGCCTTTGGAGCATGTTGCGTCACGCTGGTCGGCACGGCGGAATTTTATCTGCGCGCTCCCGCGGTGCCCAGGTTCATGATGTCCGTTCTGTCGATGGAAGTGATTCTCGGATCGCTCACGTTTACAGGCAGCTTGATGGCCGCCGGAAAGCTGCAGGAAATTCTGCCGCAGCGCCCGATCATCTTCAAGGGTCAGAACATCGTCAACCTCGGCATGCTCCTCGTTGCCATCGGCGTTGCCGTTTATCTAGTGTTTCATCCCGATCACACATACTTGTTTCCGGCGCTCCTTGCGATCCCGTTGCTGTTTGGCGTGCTGATGATTATCCCGATCGGCGGCGCAGACATGCCCACGGTGATTTCGCTGCTCAATGCTTACGCCGGGCTTTCCGCCTCTGCGATGGGATTTGTGCTCGATAGCAAGCTCCTGATCGTTGCGGGCGCGCTCGACGGCGCTTCCGGCTTGATTCTCTCCGTCAACATGTCCAAGGCCATGAACCGCTCGTTCTCGAATGTGCTCTTTGGCGGGTTCGGCCAGGAACAAGCTGGCCCGAAGGGCGCGCAGGAAGCGCGGCCGGTTCGCAGCGCTTCGCCGGAAGAGGCGGCCGAAATTCTCGCTGTGGCCAGCAAGGTCGTCATCGTGCCTGGCTACGGCATGGCCGTGGCGCAGGCGCAGCACAAAGTCCGCGAACTCTACGACAACTTGACCAAGCGCGGCATCGACGTGAAGTTCGCGATTCACCCGGTCGCGGGGCGCATGCCCGGGCACATGAACGTGCTGCTCGCGGAAGCGGACATCCCCTACGACAAGCTGCTCGACATGGACGAGATCAACGGCGAATTTCCGCAGACCGACGTGGCCCTGATCATCGGCGCGAATGACGTCACGAATCCCGCCGCGCGCACCGATTCGTCGAGCCCCATCTTCGGCATGCCGATTCTCGACGTGGACAAGGCGCACACGGTGATGGTCATCAAGCGCAGCATGGCCGCAGGCTTCGCCGGAATCGATAACCCTCTCTACTACCTCGACAAAACCCTGATGCTCTTCGGCGACGCGAAAGGCTTCGTAGGCTCGATCGTCCGCGAACTCTCCGGCGGCGGCAGCCACGGATAAACGTCGCTCGCAATAAGCTTCCGAGGTATTAGGTGTCAGGTTTTAGGTTTTGGGTTCCGAGGGACGGGATTCATTGTTTACGTCGCAGCGGTGCTTTTCTCAGGCACAGGGCTCAAGCGGTGTCCACTGACCGCCGCGCCCGCTTCTCGATCGAGGGTGAAGCAGTCGACGGTCGCGAGGAGCGTCAGAACGGCGACAAGAAGAAACGCGATGTGAAATTCCTTCGTCGTCGGAGTCCCGTGGGGATTGCCGTCCAGCAATCCAGCCACGCGAAGCATGATGGCGCCAACCGCCACGCCCATTCCCATCGACATTTGTGTGATCATGCTGAAGAAACTGGTGGCCGAACTGAGCTCCGGTTTCGGGATGTCCGCAAAGGCGAGCGTCGACAGGCACGTGAACTGCATCGAGCGGCAGAGGCCGTTCACGAAGAGCACCGCGAGAATGATGATCCTCGGTGTTTGAGGAAACAAGCACGGCGCAACCCAGCATCAGGATGGCCGTCAGAATTCCGTTCCAAATCAGCACGGACCGGAATCCGAAACGCCTGAGAACCGGAGTGGTGGCCGGTTTCATCCCCAAATTGCCGACAAACAAGCCCAGCATCAGAATGCCTGATTGAAACGCATTCAGTCCAAATCCCACCTGAAACATCAGGGGAAGCAGGAAGGGCGACACGCTGATCGCAATCCGGAATAGTGATCCGCCCTCGATTGTGATCGCGAACGATTTAATCTTGAGTAAATCAAGATTCAAGAGCGGCGTCACCGCACGCCGGAAATGAATCACGGCCAGCGCGCCCAGCACGCATCCGCAGATCAAGTAAAACGAGGTCGGCCCCCACGTCGCGTTTTCACGGCCCACGAGTTCCATGCCATACATGAAAGTCACGCACGCCGAGCTGCTCAGTGCAAACCCAATCCAATCGAACGGTTTCACTTTGTCTTCTCTCAAGTTCGGAATCCAGAGAACGGAGAGCACCAACCCGATGATTCCGAGCGGAACATTGAGGAAGAAAATCCAGTGCCATGTAGCATACGTCGTGATGAAGCCGCCGAGGGGAGGCCCGACGACGGGCGCGACCAGTCCCGGCCAGGTAATGTAGGCGATCGCCTCCATCAAATTGTGTTTTTCCGTCGTGCGCAGCACGACGAGCCGCCCGACGGGAACCATCATCGCTCCACCGATCCCCTGGATGATGCGAGCGGCGGTAAACGCCATAATTCCGTTGCTCAGTCCGCAAAGAATCGAAGACACCGTAAAAATCGCGATGGCGGAAACGAAAACGGAGCGTGCCCCGATCCGGTCCGCCACCCACCCGCTGATCGGAATAAAGACCGCCAGCATCAGCAAATAAGCCGTCATTCCGATATTGAGATCGACCGGGCTCACCTGGAAAGACTTCCCCATCTGAGGCAGCGCCGTCGCGATGACGGTGCCGTCCAGGTTCTCCATAAAAAACGCTGTGGCAACCAGAATGGAGATCGATGTGGATTTTTGAAAGGGTGACGGCATTATTGTAGGTGGCCCGTACAAATCTCATTGCAAGTCTGAGCGAAAGTCTCAGGGCAAGTCTGTGCGCATGAGGATATGTTCCGGCGCCGCGCGGCACCGCCTGGACACGCCCTATTTTGCATGGGCAACATCTGGAAGCGGAATCGCCTCAACCGGAAATGACATGGGGTAGGGCTGGAAGGGATAGACCTTATCTTTTTTAGCTTTCAGATCCATCAGGATCTTGTCTTCGCAGGCGATATCTTCCTTAAGCGACCAATCCGGCCGCAACTTGTAAATGATGGTTGACGTCCAGGGCCGGGTATAAGTCTTCGGGTCGTCGAACGTGAGGGTGTTCTCGAGCGTGTCGTGATCCACGCGGCGAATGCGCTCGACGATGTGCAGTGCGTCGCTGTGCGGATGGCCCGCGGTATCGAGCCAACTCTTGTCGGTCATTCCAATCGTGTCGATGACGAGCGTGTCGCCCTCCCAGTGGCCGATCGCATGCCCCATCCAGGAAGGGTCCAGGTCCTCCGGGTGGCCTCGCCCGTCCATCCAGATTTGGCGAATCGAGTTGCCTGTTTCGAAGAGCATGAGCACACGATTCTTGCCCTGCAAAATTTCGAACGGTCCAACGTTGTTCATCAGGCGGGGAATTCCGTACGGGGCGCAGCTTGTCAGATAAGGATCCATCGCGTCATCATTTGCACGGCCGAGCGGCCCTGTTCCGCAACCAACAAGCTCGCATCGCTTTGCAGCCCACGGTTGCATCGGGGGAGGCGCCTCGGGAGAAAAGTTGTACGGCAAGAAGCCCTTGGGTGTTCTCGGCGGAGACCAGATTCCTGTCAGGTCGGGCGTCGAGGCGGGCGCTTGGGGTCGCGCCGCGTGAAGCTCAGGCGCGAGACGCGGCAGCAGTCCAAGCAGCAATGCAAGCGCTGCCGCAGCGGTCAGGACCAGACGCAATGCATACCGTTTCATTCGAAAGACCCCGTCCTTCAGGATTCACGCACCGCCGGAAAATTCATGTTTCGCCGCAAATTCTGTCGATCCTCGGCGGCTCTGCGGGCGCATCAACCAAATTCACGCAGCGGTCAGTAGCCGGGAGGATCCACGGTGACAACCTGGCCGCCGGGCATCGTGACCTTCACGGGCCTCAGACTTTTCATCCCGTTGACGACGGGAACGCTTTTTTTCTCGGGATGTCCGTAAATCGTGACCTGGTCCCCTGGTTTGAACGTGCTGTGGTTCCATCCGACGCCGCGGCTCATGACATTGGGCGGGTGAAATTCCACGGCCCAGGTTTCGATATCGCCCTTTTCATTTTTCACGTCGAGGAGCAGCAGCGGATGCGGATTCTGCCAATCGAATTCCTTGACCGTTCCGGTGATGGTCCCCCACGCATCAACGTCCCACCGCGAGGCGCCGTGATGCGCGAAAACGCCGGTTGACATGAAGCCACAACCGAAAACCATCAAGAGAATGGCCAGCGCTTTATGCTTCATCCCACTGCCTCCATACGTCTCTTCGATGGTCAAACTTTACGTGTCCCGCTCATTTTTGTAAAGAGATCGGGAAATGGGTAGCGGAGCAGATGCCAATCAGCGCGCTTATCGCGCGAAATCCGCATTGGCGCGGGCCGAAGTCAGAAGTGCAAGCCGTTCATGGCGGGCACACAACGGATGACCTCCGCAATTAAGGCTCCGCTATTTGGCCAGGAGCCGCAACCAAACTGGCGATGTGTATTATCAATCGTTTTTTCGATACAGCAGAGAGGTTCGTGAATTGAATTCCCATACCTACATCCACTGCGGAGTGCCGGACAATCCCCTCCAGCGTGATGTCCGTATGTCCGGCGCGCAGTGTGAAGGTAAGTTCCGATCCAGCAGGAAGGGGGTCCGGGTCGAGGACAAAAACGCCCTCCAAGCTTAAGTCCCGGATGGGCGCGGATCGTTCGCCGTAAGCGATGTGATTTTCCGGCTTGGCTCGAAATCGCGGAGTCGCGCGCCTGTCTTTTGAGGGCATTGTCTTAGGTCGCCTCTTGCATCGATCGATTCGAGATTAATTTCTCTTACGCCGCACCATGCCGGCATTGCCGCACAACTCGCGTTTCCGCCCGGCTTCCTGCCGCCAGGCGCAGAACTTTTATAATCTCAGATTGTTAGACTTGATCCTCGCAATTCATTTGGTCAGTTGCCGAGAATTTCACTCCGAGCACCTGGCGGCAGTCGACGCCGCGCCGAAACGCACTTGTCCCAGTCGACCTCATGGACGGGAGTGGTCAATACCTTGCCGATCGTGCTTTAGGGTTTGGCCGGATCGTGGTTACGAGCATTCGGCGTCAATTTCCGGATGACAAATTCTTGAAGAAGATTGGCGGCGGCGCTTGCGCCAATTTCGAATGCCGCGTTTTCAAACGTCAACGCCGCACCCTCGCGATCTTGCGCTGGATAGTAGAGATTGGAAATTCCACCTGCGGCGAGGCTTCCGAGGATGTTGGAATAATTTGCCTGCCAGCGTCCATTGTCGCCCTTGCAAATCACGGAATTAGCGATCGCATAGAGAATGCGCGATCGCGCACTTCCGCTTCCCTTGTAGAAATAACGCGGATCCTGTTTCAGGAGCGATGGCAGTATGGCGCTTCCGATGAAAGTGCTGGCAACCGCGTCAGCGTAATCCGCGCCGTAGCGTTTCCCGTACCCTTGCGCGCCTTGCCCATATCCACTGAAAACATTGTTCGCCTGCTGAGCTCCCGCAACGGCCCCGGTCAGTAGGAAGGTGATTGGGTCCAGTGTGGTCCTCCAGGCAAGCTCGAATTTTTGCTTCGAAGTGAGCGGAGCTGCATTGGGGACGTAGCTGACATAGAAATTTGGAACGAAGCCCAGCACGCGCTGCTTCTCTTCCTCCTTGATCTGCTCTTCCGCAACTTCCACACGCGGGACTACGACGCGCACCTCAGTCTTTTCTGTCGCAAGTGCCAACGCGATCCTCGGGGCATTGTAAATCTCCCCCTCATGCAGGGTTCCGGACAATGCTTGCGCCGCGAAGCCTTCTGCCGCAATTGTGAGTTGAAAAGGCCCGGGAGCGATGTTGCCGAAGGAGAATTGCCCACTTTCGTCGGATAGCACCTCTTGGCTTGTGGAACGATCCTCATGCATAAGCCTCACGCGGGCTCCGGCCACTGCGGCTCCGCTTGGATCAACAACCGTTCCGCTGATGCTTGCCGCCGATTGCGGAGCGGGAATCTGCTGGCCGGCGGATGCTCCTGTTTGCGGCGGCGTCTGCTGAGATTGCGCCAGCACTGGGGAGCCCCAAAGCAGTACACACAGGCTTAGCCAGACGAAACCACCGCTGCCAACGACCGAGATCCGAACGTCTTGGTCCAAGAGTTTCTTGCCTGAGCCCATCTTTGTTGAACTCACAGTTATGACCTTATAGCCTTCTTTCCCTTTTGCCTCAATGTTTGAGTGTGCACAGTTGTTTGAGGTTGTGCGGCCCGCCGGGCAAAACTGTGTGCGGACAGATGGTAGAGGAAACCCTTCGCGCGAATATTCGAGCGCTTACGCAAGAAGCAGTCCTCGCTTCCTACGAAGCCGGGCTATCGGTGGAGTTTTTGCGAGTGCGTGCGCGGCGAGCTGATTTCGGCTCGCCGTGCGCGCAAATTAAGAGACGCGACAACCGGTCCGCTGAGTTGCGTCCGGCTCCTACTTGACTTCTTATCTAACGGGGACGAACTTCTGCACACGCTCGCCGCCGAACACTTCACCCGTGTAGATGACGCCTTTGGAGTCTACGGCGATCATGTGCAGTCCGTAGAACTGGCCCGCGTTTTGGCCCATGCTGCCCAACTGGCCCACGACCTTGCCGTCCTCGCGATTCAGGAACCAGATGTGGTTGTTGGTGAGATCGGAAATGAACAAGAACAGCTGCTGCTTGTCGGGCGAGAACATCACGCCCCCAGTGGAGCCGCCCACGCCCGTCCACGGGGCCATGACGAATTCCTTCACGAACTTGCCTTCTTTCGTGGTTACGTCGATGCGGTTCGCCATCCGGTCGGCGGCGTAGACCAGCCCATCGTGGGATACATTCAGCGTGAGGTGGCCCCTGAATTCCTTGGGCATCCGGGCCATTGGGGATATATGCACGGTCTTTGTCATCGGTTGTGATTTCCGACAGCTTGTGCCCATAGGCGCCCCAGCCTCGCTTGAACTGGAAGGTGTCCAAGTCAAACACCATCACGCGCCCGCCCAGGTAATTGTCGGCGGCGTAAAGCTCGTGAGCCGGTTCGTCCAGCCGAACCTCTTCGATTCCTCCGACGATCATCGGCGTCGTCGGGGGATACTTTGCGCGGAAAGCGGCAGTCGCCGCCTCCCGGGCCGCCCGTTCCTCCGGAGTCGATCTTAGGGCGTCCGCCAGGCAAAAATCCCGCAACTGGCCCCTTGCTGCCGTGGCCTGGGATGCGCGGATTGTCTGGAGCGGCATCGCCTCCACCGCCGCCAGGCGGCATCTCGGGTGCGCGCGGCAATTCGGCGACAAGCGCGCCGGTCTTCGGATCGTATTTGCGGACGTTGCCCATCCCGCCAACGACGTTACCGAGGTAGACGAATCCTTTGCTGTCCACTGCCATGCCGTGCCCTTGCGGCGGGTCGAAGGAGCCGATTACGTTGCCTTCCTTGTCGATGTGAATCATGGACGGAGGCCGGACGCAGCAATCGGCAATCGGAGGAGTCAGCTCTGCCTCAAGCTCAATATCTGTCAGATCGTTCGGACGATCGTGAACCCAAACGTTGTCGTCCTTGTCCACGGCCAATCCCGTGACGCCGCCCATCTTCCACTTGTTCGGTAAGGGCTTTGGCCAATCCGCATCAACCTTGTACTTTGGCGCGTTCTGTGTGCGCGCGCCTCGAGCACCAAACAAGACCAACAAGCACAGGCCTGCCGCCAGGCCAAATGCCATTACGCTCCTATCCTTACGCATGGGCCTCCCCCTCATAATCCGTTGGAAATTCTGTTCTGACCATCCCGGTGGGGACCCTTATACACCTGAACCAATCAGGAAGCCAGTGCCGGCGGCGGGAATCGACGTTTGGAGACTTTTAGAAAGCCTCCTGAAGAAGGCGCAGGAGGTCGCTTTCGTCGAAAGGAACAGGACTGTTGTCCAGAAGCCTTCGCACGGTTGACGCCATCTGTGAGAGTTGAGGGAGCTGTTCTTTCTTCACGCCCAGTGCGCGCAGGCCTTTTGGTATTCCAACTTTCGCGGCAAGCTCCTCGACGAGTGTAGCGGCCTGGCTGGCAGCGTCTGCATCGGGCTTGGACTTGAGGCTCGGATCCAGACTGCGCGCGATGAATGCCATTTCCGCAATGCGCGAGGGCGTGATGCTTCTCATTACCGTGGGCAACAGAACGGCATTTCCTAACCCGTGCGGTGTGTGCGTTGCTTCTCCAACGGGATATTGCAGCGCGTGCACGGCAGCCGTTCCAGCGCATGAGAATGCCATGCCAGCGAGGAGGCTCGCCAATGCCATTTCTTGCCGTGCCGCGCGGTCTTTCGGTTGAGCTACCGCCGTCGGAAGGGATTTTGCGATTGCGGAAATCGCTTTGGTCGCGAGAACGTCCGACATCGGATTCTTGCCGACGAAGATCGCGTGTGGAGAGCAATCGCTTCGCACCTTCGCGCAGAAGGATTCGATCGCATGCGCGAGCGCATCCATGCCCGAATGGGCGGTCACGCTCGCTGGACAGGAAACCGTCAGCGCGGGATCCACGATGGCCCACTTCGGAATCAGAGCGCGAGACGCTATGCCAATTTTCATCGCGCGTTCAGGGTCGGCGACTACGGCGACTGGACTTACTTCCGATCCGGTGCCCGCCGTTGTGGGAACCGCAACGACTGGCGCAATCGGACCTGGAACATTATTTTCGCCGTAATAAGCGGACAGCGGGCCAGGATACTTCACGAGGATTGCCACGGCTTTGGACAGATCGAGGTTGCTGCCACCGCCTAAGCCAACCACTACATCGGGCGCAAATGACTGGGCTACCGTGGCGGCTCGCTCGATGGTCTGACGATCGACTTCAGGCTGCCCTCCGTCAAAGACCTTGACCTCGGCTTTTCCCTCCGCGAGTTGCGCCACTACGGTCTCACACACGCCGGCCTTGACCATGTTCTGGTCGGTACAAACCAGCACTCGAGGCCCGAATTCGCGCGCAACGTCCCGCAACACGCTCGCCGCGCCCCATCCAAAAAATATTCTGCCTGCGGTCGAAAACCCCCAGACATGATTGCTGCTATCAGAACTCATTTTTGAGCCTTTCTGCCGCGAGCCAAACTTCCTTTGGAAGAGGTATCCCGGAGCGCGCCCGCTCTTCTCGAATCTGCCGCGCCCGGTCACCGGGTACGATAACACTCTCGCAACCCTTCTGCGGCGGCGAATGACGTAGTTCATCAAGGTAGGATGCAACGCGGCTCGTGAGAGTCGGCCCGCCCGCAAAAGCTCCGGGGTTCAACAAGAGAAAAAAATCTCCCTTGGTGCAGCGAAATTCCGTGTCTAACGTGCCGTGAACGAGCCGTCCAATCTCGCCTCCCGGCAAAAGTCCGGCGAGGATTCCAATGGAAATGCCGAGACCGTAGCCTTTGGGTCCGGCTGCGGGAGTGAGCGAGCCTTTCAAAGCATCATCCGGGTTGGTGGTCGGGTTGCCAGCGGCATCGATTGCCCATCCAAGGGGGATCGGCTCGCCGCGATGCTTGCTGGCGTATATTTTGCCCATCGCGCTCGTAGAAGTGGCCATATCAAACACGAACGGCGCCGGTTGGCTCGGAATGCCTATGGCGATCGGGTTTGTGCCGACCAGCGCTTTTGTGCCGCCATACGGATGAACGAGAGCTTCGCTTTCCGTCATCGCGAGGCAGATGAGGCCCTCGCGCGCCCGCTTCTCGCAGTAGTACCCAATCATTCCTATGTGGCTGCTGTTTCGAATCGCAACCGCGACGATTCCCCTCTGTTCCAGCACGGATTTTGCCCGTTCGAGCGCGGACTCCGCAATAAATGGACCCAAACCATCTTTTCCGTCCACGCTCAGAACGGAATCCGCAGTCCAGATGTAATCGGGATCGACATTGACGCGGATAAGCCGCTTCTTGATGCGAGTCGACAAAACGGGCAGGCGTTGCAAACCGTGGGAATGATGGCCGCGCAGATCCGCTTCCGTCAGAACGTCCGCTTGAATCGAGCATTCCCGCTCGTTGGCTCCAAGCTTTGCGAGGACGTGAACGATTAGCGCGCGTTCGTCTTCCGAAGAAACGACGATGGATGTTTCAAGGGGAAAGGTCATGCACTCTGTATTATACCAATCCTAAAATCCGCTTTACACGTTGCGGAAAAAGTCGAGTAGCACAGCCACTCTTGGCTGTGCGGTTTTGTGAGTCGCACGCGTAGGCTACCAATCTAGCGACAATCGCAAAACCCACACAGGCAAGAGTGCCTGTGCTACTAAAACCTTCCGCGAATCGACTTTTTCCGCAACCTGTTTAGCCGCTGAAGTTGAGTTTGATTGCGCCTCGCAGCCCTGTGCTGCTGCTTGTCTACCTCAGAGCCTGAATAATTTCTTCGCAACTCAGGCGGTCGGCGATATTTTGAAGAGCAAAATTAATTCCCGCGTTTTGCCATTCGTCGTCGATGGTGGACGTCCCGTCGGTCGCTACGACAACTTCATAGCCCGAATCGGCTCCGTGCCGCGCTGTGTGTTCGATGGAAAAGTTGGTCCAGGCCCCGGTAATTACCAAGGAATCGATCCCGTATCCTTGCAGGATCGTCTCGAGCTTTGTGCCGTGAAATCCGTTCATGCGCATCTTCTCGACGATCACGTCGCCCTTTTGAGGCTCGAGCCCTTCGACGGGCGCCGCTCCCCACGTTCCCCGCACCACGGCTTTGCTCTCCGCCAATCCGCGAAAGAGTGGGGCGTTTAGCTTGAGCCCAGGCGCTCCGGGCTCGACGATGTAATGGATGTGAATCACAATCGCGCCGGCCTTGCGCATTGCGGCGGCCAATTTTTTCACATTTTCAACTACATTCTGCTTCTTCGCATGGGCCGGCGCGCCGGAAGAGGCGAACGCGCCACCCTCGATAATGACATCATTTTGCAAATCCTGAATGATCAGCGCCGTCTTTCGCGCATTGAGCTTCCGGTCGGCCATATTCCCTCTTAGCGCATACTCATGTATGCGACAGGATTTCCTCGGACTTTCATCTTTACACGATAAATCGACGTCGAACAGGCGCAATACATCTCGTCCCAGTTCCGCCCGCCCCAGTTCAGATTTCCGGCGTGCTCGGGCATTCGGATCACGCCCAAATGCTCCGCAGAGGGGCTGAGAACCCAAATGCCGCGCGGGCCAGTGACGTAAATGTTGCCTCGCTCATCGACTTTCATGCCGTCGACGATGCCGTTCTCGAGAACGCCGTCGCCTATCTTCTCCGCGAAAATGCGGCTGTTGCTCAACGAGCCGTCGGGGGCGACATCGAACGCGCGGATGTGGGCTCGCGGGGAATCGTTCACATACAGAATTTTCTCATTCGGCGAGAAACACACGCCATTTGTCTGGCCAAAATCATCCGCCTCCAGATGCAGCTTTCCATCGGGAGAAATTCGGAAGAGGCCCTGAAAGCCCAGATCCTGCTTGCGTTCGAGGCCAAAGACCGGCATTCGGCCATACGAGGGATCGCTAAAATAAATGGATTTGTCGGAGCGAAGCACTACATCGTTGGGGCTGTTGAGCTCTTTTCCCTGCCAGTGAGATGCGAGGACCTTGCGCTCGCCCGACGGAGTCTCCATCACGAGCGAGCTGGTGACGTGCTCGCAGACATACAAGTTCCCCGCGGCGTCATAGGTCATGCCGTTGCACTTATTACTTGGCTTGCGAACTTCTTTGACGCCATCCGCGGCGCTCCATCGGCGGCGCACGTCACCGGGCATGTCGCTGAAGTACAGGCATTGCTCTTTCGGGTTCCAAATAGGGCCTTCCGTAAACCAAAAGCCCGTGCAAAGTTTTTCGACGGCCGCGTCCTTATCAATCAGCTTGAGCATCTCGGGCGAACTGACTTCGACGGCTTTGATGGAATCATTCATTCCGTTTTCGCGCCTCCTAAACGTCCAAGCTCATCCGGCGGCCGGACGCGCTCAGCGCTAGTTCGGCCACATTTCCGATTTCAACTTTATCTTTGCGCAAAACTATATGCTTGGCGTTATCTCGTGTCAAATTCAGGTCGCCGAGGCTCTGACCGCGTTCGTTCCATTACTTGCCGCTATTGAGCCTTACCAACAATCTTCAAGAACTCATCATTCGTCCCGACGCGCCCATGGATCGGGACGTGCTGCGCGACATCGATCTTCAGCTTCAGCATGTTCTGGTATAGCGTTCGCATGCCGGGAGTTGGCATGGGCGGCTGCGCCCCGGGCTGTGGCGGTGAGTAGAGATCCGCATTCACCAGAATCTTCTCTTTCGGCAGATAGGCCATCAACATATCGGCGCTGTGATTTCCTTGGCTATACGACGGATCCCCCAACTCGTAGGCTAGGTCCTGCACATGGAAGATTTCCATCATGCGCACGCCATCGGTCACGACGTATTTTCCTTCGCCGCGCGTGTCGCCGCCCACCGTGTCAATCGGAGCGGGCCGCCTGCTGATCATGTACATCGGACTGAAGATCGCAAGCCGATCCGGCTGCAGCGTCCTAGGAGCCGGGTAGAACATGATGTCGAGGTAATACTGCTTGTTTGACTCGTGCGTCACGATCGTTGTGCCTTGCGAAAGATACGTGCGGAGACCGCCGGCGTGATCCATGTGGTGATGCGTATTGACGACGTACCGAATCAGTTTGTTCGGAACAAGTCTGTTCACTTCGGCGATCACCGCAAGCGACCGCGCCTCGTTCTGCGGCGCTTCGACGACCGCGACGAAGCCGTTGAATTCGACGAGCACGCTGTTGTGGGTCCCTCCACCCAGCAGCCAGACGCCGTCCGCGAGCTTTTGGCTCTCTACTTTCACCGGCGGCGCCGTTGCCGTCCGCACTGCCTCAGGAACCGGCATCGTTGTTACGGGCATGTTGGCCTTTACATCCGTCACATTAATCTCGTAGTAGTTGTGCGCCGGGTTCAGCCTCGGGTCGCCTTGATGCACATGGATTTGCCCGGGAAACATGATTCCGCCGAAATCTTTGTATTTCGTGTAGCGCATCTCGTAGTCCATGTCGCCGTAGACGGGGTTCGGAAACCAAGTGTCGACCAGCTCGACCAGATTCTGGTCGTTGATCGTTCCGTTGAATTTATATTTCCCCATGGTGAAGGAGACGATCGTCACCTTCCTTCCAAACTGTGAGAGGCCAAAGTCCGATGCTCCCACAATGTTCAACGAGATTGCCGTCGCATCCGATGCCGCCAGCGCCGCTTTGAGGAATCCATCGGGAGTAAGCACGATCTCGAGCTGCCGCAGATCGGAGTAAGGCACGCCGTCCAGATACATCCGCGTGAGGGGCACGGGCACGTCCCCCTGCAAGTCCCAAGCGTAGTTGCCGCTCAAAATGGACGTGATGTGTTGCTCCGGCATCGGTGTCCTGCCCAGCAGCGGGTACTTCCCCTGCCTGCGGGTGTAATCCTCGCGTGACCACTTCGCGTCGTAGTCGATTACGCGCGTATAGTCCGCAACTTCATAATGCGGCCAGTCTTCGGCAAGCCCGTACGTCTGTCCGATTTGGGAGAACCAGCCGCTCGCCGAGTATTGAATCGTCTTCAAGCTGGTAGCGCCCATAGCCTTGGAAGCTGCCTCCAAAGCTTTCCGGGCATCCACTGTCTGCGCGGACGCAGTTCCCGCGAAAAGGATGAATAATCCAACGAGAATGCATAGTCTGCGCACCATACGTTTTCCTCACTCTCAGAAAATCAACTCAAAGACAAAAGATTTGGATTTCTGTTTTGACATCCCGAATGGGCACCCTTATACACCCGGGGCCCCTCCGACTGAACCAAATTGTTCGTCGTCAGGCAGTTTTTTGGATTTCTTCCGCGGATAGGTTACAAGCGCGGGGCAGAAAACTCTAACTCGGCGGGTGTTTATTTCAGCTAAAGGCCTGCGAGGCAAACCCAAGCTTTCATCCCGGACCATGGGAATTCTTTATTCCCCGTGACAAGCTTGCTTTACATCGCGCGTAGGCCGTGTTATTCAGGACGATATCTGAGGAGTCTCTCGGTGATGTGCTGCGGCGAACTGGCCGCCAATCTTTGTTGTCTGCGGGGATCGGACGGAGGGTGGCAATGTCTAAATCAAACAAATTAGAACCTGCAAAGAAATTGGTGCAGCGCCGGGAGTTTCTAGGCGGCGCGGCAACAATTGCTGGCGCGTCCTTCATGGGGCGCGGGGCTGGATCCACATGGCCAGGAATTCTGGCAGCAACGCCACCCGATCCGCCGCCCGCGCCCGAAATGAACGCGGCGACGGAGCGCAAGATGAAGCGCTGGCAGGAGCAGCGCTGGCTGCTTGACGCCGTCGTGCAGACCCTGGGCCTGGAATGGGATCAGGCGCGCATCGCGTACACGCTGGGACCCTGCGGCCCGGACGCGACGGGCGATTTCAACGCCATCCGTTCGAGAGTGCGCAAGTACAACGATATCGCGCGCGAGTACACGCGCGCCGCCGTCCGCCGAGAAAAAATGGCGCGCCAGTTCGAAGCGGATGGCCATGCCATCGCCGCCCGCGAAAGTTACTTCATCGCCGCATTGCTCTATGGAAGCGCGCAATGGCCGATCTTCGAGGTGACGCGCGAAAACCTGGCCCTCAATGAAAAGAAAGATTCCGCCTATTCGAAATACATGGAGCTCGCTGATCACGAAATCCGCAAAGTGGAAATCCCGTTTGGCGGCAACGGCAAATCCTTGCCCGGCTATCTGCATTTGCCGCTGAAGCGAGGGACGGGCAGGATTCCCGCCGTGTGGGCGATCGGCGGAATGGACAGCATCAAGGAAATTGGCGTCGCGCTCTATGGAGACAAACTGCTCGAGCGTGGCATCGCTGTGCTGGCGCTGGAAGGGCCGGGCCAGGGCGAATGTTGCGTCCGTGAAATCCATCCGACAGCAACGAACTGGATGCAGGCTGGCCCCTTGGTTCTGTCGTGGCTTCGTTCGCAAAGTGAAGTCGATCCCGACCGCATTGCGTTGTCGGGCGTAAGCATGGGCTCTTTTTGGGGCACGCAAGTTGCGTCGGTGGACGACCGGCTGAAGGGTTGCGTGTTGCGCTCCGTGTGCCACGAACCCGGCTTGAACACGCTCTTCAATGTGGCCTCGCCTACTTTTAAGCTGAGGTTCATGTACATGGCGGGCTTCACCGACGAAGCGGAATTCGACAAATTCGCGCAGACGCTTTCGCTAAAGGGAGTCGGGGAGAAGATCAAAGTTCCTTACCTGGTTATGGCTGGCGAGGACGACCAACTCAGTCCGATTGAATTCACCTACGATTTGTTCGAGACGATCTCAGCGCCCAAACAGTTGCTGGTCTACGAAGGGGCGGAACATGGCCTTGTCGGATCATCCGCCGCGGCGCTTGGTCCGAGCCAATCGACCTACATGGCGGACTGGCTGAAGGATCGCCTGGACGGCAAGCCCATGCAAACCAAGCACATGAAAGTGGATGCCACCGGGCAGATTCACGAGTCCACATTTGAAGAGGCGCGCAAGGCCCTCTCGATTCCCCTTCCAGTTTAAATCGGGTTTCTCACATGCCAGTGGCGCAGGCTTCAGCCTGCGGGTTTTGATCCGTTCAAGGACGAACCCCCGCAGGCTCAAGCCTGCGCCACTTTGCTTTTATTGCTCAACCTTAAATTTTACTGGTTTGATAAATAGTTTGTCACCCACCTGAATGGAGATGTTGTAATCGCCGGGCTTCACCTGAGGCACCTTCGCCGAAATTTTATCGTCGCTCTGGTCGACGATCGTGGCTTTGTAATCATTCTTGTCGTCGGACAGGTACACGGAAGATACAGACGCCTTCCCTAAATTGTTTCCGGACACGGTCAGAGTATCGTTCACCTTGCCCGATGCCGGATCGACTCCGGTCACCTGCGGCGCGTTCTGCGCAACGGCCAGCGATGAAAAAAGAATCACTCCGGCGAGGAACACCCAGCGCCTGCGCATGTGCTTGCTGCGCTCGGTGCTATTTTTATTTCTTGTGTCGGAGAAAAAGAAAAACTTGCCGAAACCCGGCCCGCCGGCTGAGAGAGTGGCCATCGTTCACCTCACGCAAGGATACTTGATATGGACTTGAACCTGCCCTTGCGCAGGACCGTACACCCTCTGCCACGCCGTGTCAATGTTCAGGACATGCTTTGCCTCGTAGAATACAATGAAAACCGGTCCGTTCCGTGGGGCTACGCCTTTTCTATCACTGCGCCCGCGCTTGTTCCTGCTGCTGCACTTGCTGCTTTAGCGCTTGTATGTCTTCCTTGCTGCGGAACGTCATGCGCGCAACTCTTCGCGCCCGGGAATACGGCAGAATGATTTCCATTTTGCCGTCGCGTTCGACCATGGAAATGTAGCGAGTTTCCGCTCCAAGCGTTGGGAAAGGATATTCGGTCCATTTGGATGTTTTGGGGTCAAACTTGATGACTTCGTCCGAATTCATGAGGTTGATCCACACGTTGTGGTCCTTGTCCACCACGGCCTGGTACGGCTCCTGAACGTCTGGCCTGGGGAGGGGAATGATCGTCACTCCGAGCGTCTGCGTGTCGATCTTGGCGAGGTTTCCGCCCCACCAGTCGCAAACCCACACCACGTGGCCCTGTTTGTCCGCGCCCATCCGGCGCGGACCTTCGGCCCACGGCGTGGCCGTATTCCATGTCGATCCGGCCGCTTCATACATCTTCACCTCATCCGGAGAAAACTCAGCCTTGATTCCCGGCACCGGGGGAATCTTGATTTCGGTGACTTTTCCCGTCTCGAGGTCGGTCTTGGCGACGATATCGAGATTCATTTCGGCCCACCAGCCGTTGCCGTCGCCGTCCGCGGTCAGCCCGTACGTGTTTCCGATTCCATCCGAATTCTTAAACGTGGGTGACTTGAATTCGGTGAACTCCTTCGTCACGGGATCGAAGCGCGAGGCGCCGTGGAACGTCGAGGCCCAGATCTTGCCCTTGCCGTCGACGTCCAGGGTCCCGGCGACGAACGTCGGCCCTTCCATCGTATTCGGCGGCGTATAGACCTGAAGCGTCTGCGTTGCTGGATCGACCTCGATCAATCGCCCAGGACCTTTTTCATCGGCCGGAGCGGTGTTGAACCAAAGACGGCCCTGCGCATCCCGGGTCGCGCCGTGTCCGTTTGCGGCCAGCCCATGTGTGCCGTCCACGCGAAAGAATTTTACTTCGCCCGTCTTCGCATCGACTCGTCCGAGACTCGCGTACGGGTTCGGGACGTTCACGGAAAACCAGATGTTCCCGTCCAGATCCGCTTGGGCGTCGTGGACTCCGTGCTGGCCCCAGAAGGAGGTAGGCGTGCCCAGCGACCAATCGCTTCCGTTATTGAGCGCGTATTTTCTAGGGGCATCATTCGCGCCAAACAGCGGCACGTCATATTCGGTGAAGACAACTCGCGCCGCATCTCCCGTCGGCCGCGGCCGCAGCTTGAAACTTTTTATCGCGCTCGGTTCCGGACCGCGAGCCCGCGCGAGGTACGCGGCAAGCTCCTTCTCGTGAAAGTCGATCGGGGCTGCGATCGGACTGTTCGGACCCAGATAGCCGCCGAACACGTTCACGCGTTTCATCGTTTCCAGAATCGCGGTCCAGCCCTTTTCGTCAAACCTGTTCTGCAGAATGTAATTGGGCTGGTG
The DNA here is from genome assembly GCA_963833595.1 of uncultured Acidobacteriota bacterium. Classification (GTDB taxonomy): domain Bacteria; phylum Acidobacteriota; class Terriglobia; order Acidiferrales; family UBA7541; genus Palsa-360. The sequence continues at coordinate 115,454 of CAWHYM010000018.1, forward strand.
GCAGCTCGTGCAGCTGTTTCGGAACACGCGCTTCAGCCGGCGGTCGTCCGGTGTCTGGTCCGGCAGCGACGCGAGCATCTGGTCTCCCGACAGTTGCTGTGCGAAGTCCTTCGTCGCATTCAAAACAAAATCCTGATGCTTTGTTGCCGCCAAGTCCACGACGCCGCGCGCGGTCTCGAAACCGTCCGCTTGCGCCCATACCTCATAGTGCCCCGCGTTCATGGCAGGAAAATAGAACGCGCCCTCTTCGTCCGTAAACACGGAGGTAGTGATGGTGGTGTTGTCCATCTTGGCGGAGATGGTCACGCCGCTCATCTTCGCTCCCGCCGCCGATTTCACCGTTCCGGTCAGTAGCGTGCCGTCTGGAGCCGCATGAGCCATCAGGGGAAGAATCGCCACCAGCACAAATGCCACGAGGGCGGCGCCGATGAATTTCAAGAACGCATGAGTTTGTGTGTGATTCATTGCAGGCTCTCCTTTTTCCTAGTCGAGGGGGCCCATGGTGCCGCCGGTGGCCGGTTCTGTGTTCTTCGGCGGCTTCGGCACCGTTTTCAAATATTCGACAATCGCGTCAATTTCCGAGGGTTGCAATCCCAGCTTGAATCCCGGCATTTTGCTCGATCCGCTCCGGATTATTTCCTTGATCGCATCTTCGCTGCCGTTGACGAGGTCTTTGTACAGGGCAGTCCCGTACATTTGGAATCCCGGCCTCGCCGGCGCATGGCAGATGGCGCAGCGTTGCTGGAAGATGCGTTGCCCCAATTTCTGGACGTCGTTGAGTGGCTTCTCTGAGTTTGCTTGCTGCGCGTGCGCGGTAAGCGGAACAATGCCGAGGAAAATCAACAAAACCCATCGGAAGCGTCTCATGGAGGATTCTCCTCGGCAAACTCTACCATGAAGTGCGCTTGATGGCGTAGAAGCTTTAAGCAAAGACTTAAATCCGCGTTTCTCACAACAGCAAACCTTGAATGTGCTGTGGAAGCACACGTGGGAATGGCCCTTTGTAGCACAGGCTTCAGCCTGTGGGTTTTGATTTTCTGCAAGACTGAACCCCCCACAGGCTGAAGCCTGTGCTACTGGCACTGGACAACGGCTATATCCTTCGGAAGCATCTAAATTAAAGAGAAATCAGGTATTGGGCCCGCTGTGGGGACCCGGAAGGGAGGGCAACGCTATGTCACGATTTTTGAAAATGTTTGCGATTGCCCTGTTGGCGCTTTTCATTATTGTCCCGGTTGCCTCCGCGCAGCGAGGCGGTGGTGGCGGACGCGGTGGATTTGGCGGACGCGGTGGATTGGCGGACACGGCGGGTTTGGCGGACACGGCGGCTTTGGGGGTCGCGGTGGCTTCTACGGTCGCGGTGGCTTCTACGGTGGCGGTGGCTTCTATGGCGGCGGCTGGGGTTTGGGCTGGTACGGTCCAGGCTGGGGTTGGGGCTGGGGCGGGTATGACCCATACTACTGGGGTGGATATCCCTACGCGTATGGCGACTCATCACCACAGTTTGGGGACGTCAAGATTACAGACGCGGGCAAAGATACAATGGTCTATGTCGACGATGGTTACGCGGGCAGAGTGGGCCAATTGAAGAAGTTTCGCCTCCCGGTCGGCAACCACAATATCGAATTGCGTGATCCGTCCGGCAACGCGTTCCACCAGGAGCGGATTCACGTCTTACCCGGCAAGACGTTGGAAATTCAAGGAACTGTAGGAGGGCATTGATTTCTATTTCAAATTCGCTGCTGTTGCTTCGCCCGCGATCACTCCGTGCCGTTGCATACTGGGCCTGCTGAGGCCACTTGCTTCCGTGACAATTCTTCAGTCCGGGCGAAAGTCTTACATGGTTCACAGAACACGCAGCGGTTAATTCCTTTCGCTGGAATATATTGTTTTGCGATTGGATGGCAAGCAGCGTGCGTCATTTTTCTGTTCAGGGATTTTTCGGCTCTGTCTTTCGGCTTTGAAGTTTTTCCACTGGGCCTGTGTTTTTCGGGGGGATGAGCGCCATGCGTACCTTGAAGTTCCTGATTCTGGCCGTAATGTTTTGTTCCGCGCCGCTCGCCGCGCAACAGCAGTCGCTTCCGCCTGTCGGGGCTCTTGACCAAGTTGTGTCCAAAGTGACTTCCCGTGAAAAGCAGGAAATGGCGATGATCCGGCAGCACTCCCCGCTGGTGGAAACCTACATCCAGAAAGTCAGGATCGCGGAGAATGACGGCAGTTGGGTTCCCGATGGCGACCGCTACTTCATAGGACGCGCGGAATTTTCCAAGGGGCTTGATCTCAAGGCTCTTCCTGCGCCCGGCGACGACTCGCTGCACCATATGGTCGCCAGCCTGACCCGGCTTTTCGACTTCGGCACGGAGTTTCTGCCGCAAGGGTTTCTGCAGATGATCTATCTCGACAACGACGGCCTGAATACGCAGAACCTACAATTTCGACTACGTCCACCGCGAATTCCTCGGGGAAGTGCGCACGCTGGTCTTCGACGTAACTCCAAAGAAAAAGGCGGGCAAAGGGCGCTTCATAGGGCGCATCTGGGTCGAGGACCAGGACTACACGATCGTTCGATTCAATGGCTCCTATTCCGGCCACAACTATTCCAATCTGAAATTTCATTTTGACAGTTGGCGCGTGAACGCTGGCCCGAATCTCTGGCTGCCCGCGTTTATTTACTCCGAGGAGAATACGGCGGCGTTCCCCCTTTCCAGGGGGCATACCTACAAGGCGCAGACACGGCTCTGGGGATACGACGCCGGAGGGTCTCACCAGGAGCAGGAACTGAGCCAGGTCCTTATCGAATCAGCCTCCCCGGTGATCGATCAATCGCAGATAGAACAACGATCTTTCACCTGTGCAGGAACAGCGCGCGTGGGACGAGCAGGCGGCCAAGAACGTCATCGGCAAGCTGGAACAATCCGAGCTGATCGCCCCGAAAGGCGAGATCGACAAGATTTTGGAGACGGTCGTGAACAATCTGGAAGTCACGAACAATCTCGACATCGAACCCGAAATTCAATGCCGCGTTCTGATGACGTCAACCATCGAATCTTTTTCCATGGGACATACCATTGTGCTGAGCCGCGGCTTGATCGACGTTCTGCCGGATGAACCCAGTCTCGCGGCGATGCTGGCCAAGGAAATGGGCTACATCTTGACCAGTCGGAAGAAAGTCGATACGCGGCTTGCTTTTTACGACCGCCTGCAGTTCGACGAGAAGAGAATATTTCAACACTTCGACTTTGAACGCAAGCCGGCAGAGGATACCGCGGCAAGCGCGAAGGCCGCGGACCTGTTGAAAAATTCCCCGTACAAGGATCAGCTCGGGACCGCGGAAATGTTTATGGCCGAATTGCAGGAGCGCGCCCGCGAGATTCCGAACTTGATCAGCCCCCGGGTGGGCGATGCCGGTTTGCTCAGGCTCCCCGTGGCCGCCAAAACCGAAGAGGGGGAATCCGCAAGGCATGTCGTTGCGCTGCCCCTGGGCGGACGCGTCAAGCTGGATCCGTGGGACGATACCCTGGCGCTGCTGAAAGCCAAGACTGCAGGAACCGTCCCAGACCGCGAGAAGATGCCGTTTGAAGTCACTCCCTTTGAGATTTACCTGACGCGGGTGGGCGCCGAGAACCCCAAAACTTCGGGACTCAACGCAGCTCCACGCCCCGGAGATTAGAGGGCATCGCAGCTATCCTGCTGGAAAATGCGCGACGCTCGCGCAATCCTCTGATACGAAAAACAAATGTTATGGGCCACGAACGTTTGTTTATGTGAGGGTTAGTGTACTATTAACTTATATTGCTCCTCTTCCCTCGCGTTTTCATGGGAAACGCTCATCTGCAATTTCATCGGCCGAGCATCGCCGATCCATGCTTGAATCCATTTTCGCCAGCCTGTGATTCATTTCGGTGCAGCATCATCCCAGTGTTACAAACCCTGAGTCTGTCGTGCCGGCCCAAGTAAGTGTGCCAGTGCGAAACTTCCAGTGATCTTCCACTTTGAGGAGATTGTGGTGCCATTCATGGAGTTTCTAGCGCTTAAGCGAATACTAACTCCCATTGAATCAATGTCATGAGTTGGTGCCTTGGTTGCATAACAAAAGCATGGGCGAGAGAAGGACAAGTGTTTTTGAGGCCTGTAATTGCCAAAATGAGAACGGAACATTTCAAGAGACGAGAGTCACGACGGTTCATAGTGCGACGGCGTATGCGCTGGCTGGCTGCCTTAGTGTTGGTGTTAGCGTTGCCCTGCGCGGTCGATTGGTTTGTGTCGCCGCGCCACCATGCGGCTGCCTCCATGCAATCCATATCGAGCGGCAACTCAGGTGTAGACGCACACAGCGATCCTCTGCTCGCTTCCAAAGGTATTCTACCCTTCGCAGTTCAAGCAGAGCCATCCCGGGAAGTTGTCAATCCTTTCCCGGTCATGCCGGGCGGCATTCAGTGCATCGAGGAATTGAAGAACTCCACCGCGAAAGATCCGGTTGTGTCCCCGCACTACGCCGCATTTTGGTTGGCGAACGCACGGATCGTGCAATTGGATCGAGAGCGCGCCATACACTACTCTTCCCGGCGCGGCGATCAGATTTACTGGAAGCAGCGCGAATTGCTTCTCGCGAAAGACGAAATCCCGATCGCAGACCGCGCGCAGACGGTCTTGATACACTGCGGAAGCCCGATTGCCGAAGCAATGGTGGCGTCCATTTTTCCGAACGGGCCAACGGAGCTGAACACGCCGGGTCCAATTCCCTACATGCCTGGCGACCTTGAGAGCGACGATCGTTTCCCTGAAATTCAGTTGGCGGCGGGACCTAACGTGCCGCCGCCCGGAACAAATCTTTATTCCGGCGGTGGAACCGGACCCGGCACTTTCCTGCCTTCCGGCCCAGTAGGACCGATCCCGTACCCCGCAGGGCCCGCGACTCCGCCTGTCGTAGCAACGCCTGAGCCTGGCACAGCGATCCTATTGCTGATGGGATTGCTGGCATTGTTGTTCGTGCAAAAGCGCAAGCCGAAGGATGCGCCCAAGATTGTGACCTGAATGGTGGGTAGTGTCCTAATTTGAAAATCGTCGCGACAGTTCTGGCATTCAGGAGGTCGGGGCTTCAGCCCCGACGTTCAGGCTAGTGCATTTGTGGGTTTTAGCCCCTGAAGCTTCAGGGCCTAAAGGCCCCGTTCCTGCGTCGTTGGTTGTCCGACCTAAAGGTCGGACCTCCTAAAGGAGCAATCTCAAGTTCGATTCCGGAGATAGGTCGAAATTAGGAGAGTGCCGAACGGTTGGGCCGCTTGCAGCCTGCCTTTGAACGCGTTACTTTGTTTGTGAGATGCTTTCCGAGAGCGATATTCGGGCTGGAACCAAAGCACAGGGATTGAGAATCAAGAGAAATAACCTGCTGGCCGCGGCTTTGTCCGGTTCCGTCCTCGTATGGATTTCCATCCAGTCTTTTCCTCATTCCATCGGCGGGATACTGGCCGGCTTCGTGCTAGGTTTTTTTTACGCCAACGGTTTTGAGTATTGCTTGCACCGATTCCTCTTGCACGCGGGCCGCGGCGTCTTTTGCCAGCAACACATGGTGCACCACACGACGCTGAACTCCCCGGAAGCGGCCCGGTACGTCAACTTTTCCAGCAATCCCTGGGGAGTCGTCGCGCTCTTTTTCGCGAACGCGGCGCCATTTTTGTTTCTACAGTGGATTTTCCGCGATGGTTGGACCGCCGGAGTGTTCGCGAGCTTCACGATTTACTACATCGCATTTGAAGAAATTCATTGGCGCTCACACATGGGCGGCTGGCTGCCGAAGTGGCTGCGCCCGGCGGCGAGGCACCACCTGCTCCATCATGCGCGGGACACCGGCCGCTTCAACGTTTTCCTGCCGATTTTTGACTGGCTCGCGGAGTGGTTTCAGCCGCAGGCGCGAACGTCCAGCGGCGAAGCGGGAAGATGAATTAGCAAGGAACCGTGCTGCAATTGCGTGGCGCCACAAAATCTCAACTGCGTTTGTGCTAATCGTTTCCGGCGACGACCGCCAGTGCTTTTTCATCTTTTTCTTGCTTATCTTGAAGTAGCGGGCAATGGGCGGGCAGAAGGGCCAGTTTTTTCTGAATGATGTTATCCGAATATTTTGCCAGGTAGTGGACGATGGTCTCGATTCGGATGCGGATGCTTCCCGCAGGCTTCGTGGAATCCAAATCCCCAAACTTAAAGAACAGCGTGCCGGTGGCTTCCACGATTTTTTGCGTGGGCGTGTAGGTCGGCTGATCCATGCCGCATTCATAACTCGACAGCCGCAGCACGCACGTGATCCACGGAAAACGCGTCGCGAATTTCGCGCCCCACAGAATTTCATTCGTGTTGCTGCTGTTCGATGAAGTCCACACGTCGGAGATATCGAGCGGCGACCGGATCTTTTTCGCCTGCATTTCCTCTCCGAAAATCCACCCGAGCAAATCGTCGTCAATCGGAAGATATTGCAGCCAAACGATGGGGTAGCCGTGCGCCTGCAAATCGGCTTCGATCTCGTGCCCGATTCCCGGGTCCATGTGATACGGGCGGGCGAGCACGAGGACGCACGGTTTTCCCTCGCGCGCGCACCAGGTCAGGATCTTTCTCGTTTCGTCGCGCGCCTTTTGATTGAATTCGCGCAAGGCCCTGTATCCGGCATCCACCGCGCGCTGCGTTTCCACCATATCAAGGTCGAAAACATCCTTCAGGCAATCGTACATTTGCTTCGGAACCATCTCCGGTTCGGCCATGTTCACAAACGGAGCGGCGTACTGGATGCCGTTGTCGGCGAACACGTCGCTTTCCTTCACGAAACCGGCGCGGATGTTTTCCGGCCCGGCCATCACGCGCGTGCAGGCCAGCGTTTCCGAAACGTGCCCCCGCATGAAGGACGGCAGCGAATAAATCATGGGGCTCATGATGACGTTTACTTTTTTCTTCTGGCCGAAGATCAGTTCCCCGTAGTGGCCGCTCATGGCCTTCACGGGATAGCAGCAGTCCACCGTGCCGCGGCCTTTTCCAAATTCGCGCCCCTGCTCCTCGGAAGTGTCCGAGCTGAACACGATGTTTTCGGAAGCGATCCCGATTTCGCGCAGAAACGCGACCCAGAACTGGTGGGTGCTCCACATGTTCAGGACCTTGGGAATCCCGACGCGGACTCCCGAGCGGTCCTTAGGCGGAGGCGGACACTCGGCGGAAGCCTTCTTTGCGAACCATGTCTGCAATATTGGGAAACGCATTCTTGGTTTTCTCGATTTCGGCCTTGATCACTTTCATTTCGTTCAAATCTTCCACGAGCCCCTTGGGACACGAGTTGTTCACGATGACGCGCTCCCATCCGAGGGACAGCGGAACCTTGCTCCATTCCCGGCCCATGCCGCCGGGCAGCGCTACGTCGATGAAACTGCGCTGGCAATTCACGGGACACCAGTTGCAAACGGTTTCCTTCGCGGTGGTCGTTGCGTACGTCAATTTTTCGATCACGTCGAAGCCGCGGAACTGGCTCCGGCCGCCCTTTTCCCACCAGTCCAGGGATACGAGCGCCGCGCCGATCGCGCCGGCCTCTCCGGAATACGGATGCACGACGACGTCCGCGTCGGGAACTTTGGAGCGGATGAAATCGACTTGCGTTTTCACCACGGCCAGATTCTTGTGCGTGCCGCCCTGCAGGATATATTTCTTGCCCACCTGCGCGAGGTTGTTCATCCCGCCCGCATATATCCAGACGTTCAGCGGAAGGATCGAGCAAAGGGCCGCGAGAATTTCCTCCGCCTGCCAGCCCTTGCGCTGCTGGTTGACGATGTCGCTTTGCAGGAAAACGCCGCATCCCATGGAAAGCTGAGGCATGGCCTGCGCAAGAAACGCTTTGTCGGCCATCTCGCTCAGGGGAATGCCAAACCGCTCGGCAACGCCCTGGAGAAAGGCGCCATTGCCCGACGAGCATTGCGAGTTCAGGCGGAAATCGCTGACGGTCCCGTTTTTCAGGATCATGATCTTGACGTCAACGCCGCCGACGTCGCAGATGCAATCGGCATCGGGGAAATAGTGCAGCCCGGCGGAGGCATGCGCGATCGTTTCCACCACGCCGCAATCCGCGCCCAGGATGCCCTTGAGCAAATCCTTCCCGTAGCCAGTGATTCCGAGCCCCAGGATCTCGCCGTCACCGATGGCTTCGCGAAGCTGGCGGAACAGGCTCTTTGCGTCTTCGATGGGATTGCCCTTGCTCAGCGCGTAGCAAGAAAATAGCATTTCCCGGTCGGGCCCCAGGCACACGGCTTTCGCCGTGGTCGAGCCAAAATCGCAGCCCACCACGACGCGATCCAGTTTTTTCTTTTCCACCGGGGCGTTCGCCGCTTTCACTTCGATATTTCCAATGGCGGTGGCATCCATCTTGGAATACACGTCGATGAACGTCCTCAAATTGTCCGCGCTATCGCAAAGCCCGCCGCGGCCCTGCTTCTTTTTTTCTTCGTACTGGCCTTCTTCGATCCACCATTGCAGCTTCTTCATGCCCTGGTAGATTCCGACCGTGTGCGGCTCGCCGAGGGCCACTTCGATGCAGCCGAGCGCCGCGTAGTACAGCGCATCCTTCGGCACGGTGATGTATTCTTCCGGCGCCTTGCCGTTCGGCATCTGGATTTTTCTTTCCTGCCAGATGTGCGTGAGGTGCAGCCTCCAGGCCTCTTGCAGCCCCTTGAAAAACAGGTTCGGTCCGCCGAGCAGCAGAACTTCCGGCGACGGCGTGTTCCCGCGCGTCAGCGTGGCGAGGTTCTGGTAAACGACGGCCTCGAACAGGGAAGCGATGATTTCATCGACGGTGACGCCGGCCTTCAGCAGCGTGTTGGCGTCGGCTTCCGCGAAGATTCCGCACTTGCTGCTGATTTTGTGCAGCGTGTGCCCCGTGTAATGCATTTCGGAGAGCGCTTCCGGAGGAATTTGCAGTTTGCGCGCCGTTTTCTCAATGAATGTGCCGGTGCCGCCCGAGCAGGCGCTCTGCATCAAGACTTGCTTGCTCTTCGTGTTCCCATTGCCGTTGAAGAAGATCGTCTTCATATCTTCTCCACCGATCTCGCTGACGAAACGCACCGCCGGGTGCAGCCGTTCGACGCTCGCCGCCACCGCCACGACTTCCTGAATAACCTTGGCTCCCACGGCGGGAGCAATCAGGCCCGCTCCCGACCCGGTAAGGAAGACGCGATCGCGCTGCGGCGTGAAATCATGCTGCGCCTCGAGCCGCGACAAAAACTGCAAAACCTTTTCCCCCTGCTTTGTGTTGTGCCGTTCGTAGGCCTGGGAGATCACTTCGCCGGACGGCGAAGCGAGAACGTACTTGACCGTGGTGCTTCCCACGTCGACGCCGCAGATCATCGCGCCATTCGCGCTGGGCTGCAGCTTCGGCGGCGTCTTGATTTCCATCACGCCCGGGTCCCGCATGAGGGGCGCGATCTGAACGAAATTCCCGTCGGCCATTGAGGGGTCCTCGCTGATTCCGTTCTTTGCTTCCGGCGGCCAAGTCCTCCAGCCGCCGGTTTCTTGAATCTTCCTGAACTAGACCGCCGCCTTCATGCTGGCGAGATGGAGAGCGTAATTGGCTGCCGTGGACGCATATCCGTAATGCGGGATGCGATAAGTCGCCTTCTTAACTTTGGGATTCTTTTCTTCGATCTGCCGGATTTTTTCGAGCGTCAATCCGGTCTTCGCCATCGCTTCCACGAACTCGGATTGCGAGCGTTTTTTCGCTTCCGTCAAAATCATCTGGCAGCGGGAAAGCGCGTGGACTTCGGCGTCTCCCTTGATTTCGATGGGAGCGTAGAGCAGGTCGGGATGCCGCCCCAGCACGTTCGCCATGGCGCCCTGGGACATCGTGTTGGGCATGCAGGAATACGGAGAGAGCTCGCAGGTCATGTTGGCATGCTTGTGAAGATGCGCATGGAGGGCCTTGCCGATGAGCATGTGTCCTTCGCCGCCGCGCAATTCGTGGTGGAAGAAGGGCGATGCCAGTTGCTTCAGCTCTTCCTGATCCGGCAATTCGTGCGGCACGTAGGCGAGCGCTTTGCGGAACCGGTTGTAGGTCCCGACGTAGAGCTTCTCCATCCCGCGAATCATGGCCATCTTCATGCGGATCTTGCGGTCAACGTTCGGCTTCGCCGACAGGCGCCAGAGTGGAGTGTGCAGCAGGTAGCCCAGCCAAACGGCTACCGGCGGCGGCATCACTTCGGAGCCTTCCTGTTCGAGCCATCGCTTGATGTTGTAGTTGCCGTCGCCTTCGTGCGTTTGCAGCCAGAATTCGCCCGTAATTTTCACTTTCGGCTTCACTTGCAGGCGGTCGACCTCGATCGCGTCGAATTTCTTCCGCACGACCCGCAACGCATCCGCAAAATAGCCGGAGAGGAAATGCCACGCCAGCATCCCATACTTGTTACTGCGAAGCGGCCGCTTCTGGAAGACTTCGAAGAGATAATCCGCGCTTTCCTTCATAACCTTGTCCGTCTGCCCGGGCGTGACCTCATATGGACGAGTCAAATACTCCATGTCCGTGAGGATGTCGCCCACCAAAATGGCCCACACGATGCCGAGGCTTAGCGGCATATTGATTTCGAGGCCGCCGCCCTTTTCGGGCGCCTGGTCCAGTTGGTCCTGCGCGAGCAGGAAGAGGCGGAAATCCTTCAGGCCCATGCCATCGAGGGCCATCTCATAGGATTCGTGGTATTGGCCGAACCGGCAGGGGCCGCAGGCTCCGGCCGTCAGGAAGACGTAGTCATCGAGGGTCTTTTGCTTCCCGTTGACTGCCACTTCGGACTTCAGGAAATTCACCAGGCTGCCCGTCGTAAAGATCGTGGGGCAGCACGCGCCGGTGTCGATCAATTCCTTGCCGGCGTCGAGGTCCGCGCGCGCGATATTGGGGAGCGGCTTCGCGTTGTAATTCAAATTATTGAAGACGCCCTGGACCAGCCGCTCATGCTTCCAGGTCAGGCCGCCGAACAGAATCGTGGTTTTATCCCGCTGTTCCCTTGTGAAGGGTCGCGCTTTATAGGAAGTGTAGTGAGTAACTGCGGTCGCCATGAATATCCTCCTTGCTCCCTCAGACTTTTCCTTGACCTAACGAAGGCCCGTGATCCCCGGCTTCTGCGCAGATGTAGTGTGATTCGTTCCGGATGCATGGCGTAAATATAGGGATAAAAAGCGGGCAGGCATTTGCCCATGGGTGGACACGAATACGCGGTTCGCACCTTTGAGAACGTCGCAAAAACTCATGACCCAATCTCCATGAGGTCTCAAGTTCAATACCAGGCAGGTGGTATCCCGGGACCAAACTGGACCCTTCGCTTATAACAAAAGTAGCGTGCAAAAGCCATACCCGTTTCCGTTGAGTTATCTAGGGGATAGCGGGACCCCTCCCGGTCAGTAACTCGGACAGAGGGGGCGGGCCAAGCCGCCGTGCAAAATGCTCTGGAAGACGCGGCCGGCATTCATGTTCTAATCGCTTCCAAGCCATCTGTCCGACTACCGCCCGGGGTGCACGACTGGCGGCACGCCATTGCGTCGTTGCAGAAGAATAATTCCGGCACGCACCGGGGAAAGATGTTGCCCGGGAACGCCAATCGGGGATTGGCGTTCCCGGGCGACATCACCTTGTAATTCTTCGCACATCCTGATCGGACAGGGTTACCTTGACAGAGTCTTGTCCTTTCGCTTCGTCTCCGTCATCGAATCTCGTGAGAATGTGGGCTAGAAAAACTTGATTTGAGTGGATGGCGGACCTATAGTTCCTCGTAAAGACGGCGTATAACTTTTCGGCGGGATATTGCTGAAATTTTGTATTCCCGCGCTGCTCCTGAGCCTGACGACAAGCAATTGGAGAGGAAAAACCGATGAAGCATCGGGCTTCTTTCCCTGTGAAGCGAACCCTTGAGGATCGTTCAGGCGCCGGCTGCGATTTGCGGCGAAAGGTTTTTGAGATGCGGCTCGCAAGTTCCCTCGCTATCTTGGGAGTGGCACTGGCCTTGACTGCCGAATGCCCTTGCTCAGACCGGAAAACCATCCGAAACGGCAAAAACTCAAGACGCGGCCGCGGCCCTCTCCCATGAACTGTCTGGAGTTTGGATGCCGTATCCAGAGACCGATGTGCCTCCAGGCACCGGCAAGAACGCCATTGATCAAAGAACCCGTCCTCCCTTGACCCCATGGGGGCAGGCAAGGCTCGACGCTTCTAAGCCACTGCTGGGACCGAGGGCTATTCCGGGTGTGGAAAATAGCCCGTCCCTGAAATGTGATCCCGACGGTCCCCCAAAACTTCTCAATCATCCCAACCCATTTGAAATCGTTCAGATTCCGGGCAGGGTGTTCATGTTCTTTGAGGAGCAACACATTTGGCGCACCGTTTGGGCAGACGGGAGGCCGCTTCCCAAGGATCCCGACGCCAGTTATTTGGGTTATGCAGTTAGCCGTTGGGAAGGCGACACGTTCGTTGTCGACACGATTGGATTTAACGACAAGCAGTGGGCCGATCCCTATGGGAATCCGCGGAGCGAACAGACGCACCTTACGGAGCGCTACCGGCGATTGAATCAGGATACCTTGGAACAGCAGATCATCATCGACGATCCCAAATCGTACACGAAGGTCTGGGTAAGTCCCCCAAAACTTTACAAGCTGGAGCCGGGCTGGGAAATTGCGGAATGGTTTTGCGTCGCGGACGAAGACAAGACTTACGACGATACGGTTCGGAAACCGGCTGGGGTTGCGCCTGCGTCTAAATAAAATTGTTAACATAATTCTTTGCGCGGGTTTAGATAGCGGCTTAACAGAATGCGGAACAACTCTGAGGGTGGTCATACCGAGGCGCGCTTCGTGCCAAAAAATCTCTTGCGGCTCGCAGGTGCGCTCGCCGCCCTGGGAGCCATACTGGCCTTCGCGCCGATTCTTTCCGCTCAGACTGGTCAGCCAGCGGGAACGACGCAGGCGTCAGCCGCGACCCCCGCGGCAAACCCCGCCCTGTCGCACGATTTGTCCGGAGTCTGGATGCAATATCCGGACGGCGATGTGCCCGGAGTCCCCGGCATGAATGCCGTCGATGATAGGACTCGGCCTCCCTTGACGCCATGGGGAAAGGTGAAGTTCGACGCCGCGAGGCCTTTGGTGGGCCCGAGAGCTGTCCCGGGCGAGGAAAATAATCCAGCGTTGCGCTGCGATCCAGACGGTCCTCCGAAACTGCTCAACCTTCCCAATCCATTTGAAATCGTTCAGGTTCCGGGAAGGATGCTGATGTTTTTTGAGCTGGGGCATATTTGGCGCGAAATCTGGACCGACGGGCGGCCGCTTCCCAAAGATCCCGACCCCTCCTATTTGGGATATTCGGTTGGCAAATGGGAAGGCGACACTTTCGTTGTCGAGACAATTGGTTTCAACGATAAGCTCTGGGACGATTCTTATGGGAATCCGCGCAGCGACGCGACGCACCTTACGGAGCGCTACCGGCGATTGAATCATGACACTTTGGAATTGCAAATTATCATCGATGACCCCAAAGCGTACACGAAGCCCTGGGTTAGTCCTCCGAAGCTTCACAAGCTGGAGCCGGGCTGGGAAATTGCGGAATGGTTTTGCGTCTTGGACGAAGACAACGCATATGACGATGTGGTTCGAAAGCCTGCGGGCATTGCACCCGCTCCTAAGTAGATTGGCCGGCACATTTTCTGTGGTTCTTGTGGGTTCGGTGAGCGGATCGAGCTGACTCGCCGCGAATAAAATAACAGAAAGAAAAAAGGCACATGAATCATCGAACCGTTTTCCCTGAAAAGCAATCTCTCGGACCTCGTTATGGTGATTGTCGCCCATTGCGTTGGAAGATTTTTCGCATGCGTCTAGCTGGTTCACTCGCTGTCTCGGGAGCGATGCTGGCCTTCACTCCGGCCACATTTGCTCAAGCCAGCAATCCACCGGGAACGGCCCAGGCGCCTGCCGTGGCAGCCGCGGTTGCATCGGCGCTGTCGCACGATCTGTCCGGAGTATGGATGCCGTATTCGACCCACATGGACGGGATTGATGAAAAGCTGCGTCCACCCTTGACGCCTTGGGGGCAAGCGAGATTCAATGCCTCAGCTCCCTTGGTGGGACCAAGGGCCGTTGCGGGCAAGGAGAACAACCCAGCCTTGCACTGTGAGCCGGAGGCCGTTCCGAAATCTCTCGTTCTGCCCAATCCGTTCGAGATCGTTCAAATTCCGGGCAGGATGTTCATGTTTTTCGAGCAGTACCACCTTTGGCGCACCATATGGTCGGACGAGCGGCCACTTCCCACAGATCCCGACCCCAATTTTTTGGGCTACTCGGTTGGAAAGTGGGAGGGTGACACTTTTGTGGTCGAAACGATTGGCATGAACGATAAGCCCTGGGTCGATTCCTACGGGAATCCGCGGAGCGAGCAGATGCACCTTACGGAGCGCTACCGGCGATTGGATCATGACACTTTGGAAATGCAGATCATCATGGACGACCCCAAGGCCTACACGAAGCCCTGGGTAAATCCTCCCCAGCGTTTTAAGCTGGAGCCGGGCTGGGAAATCGCGGAATTTTTTTGCATTGTTGACGAAGAGAACAGTTATGGCGATGCCGTTCGGAAACCGGCAGGCGTCGCGCCTTCGCCCAAATAGACGAGCGAAAACAAAAGGGCAGTAATGAATATTGAGAAAGCCGAAACCAATGATTATTGAAAACCTGGAACAGGTCACACAAGCGGTGCTGGATGAAATGAAACGCACGCCGGACGCGCGCACCAAGGAGATTCTGGAGTGCATGGTGCGGCACCTGCACGCGTTCGTGCGCGAGATTAAATTAACCGAACAAGAATTTGACCAAGCAATTAACTATGTCGCCGCGCTTGGGCAGCTTACCACGGAGAGCCACAACGAAGTCAGGCTTATGGCGGGGTCGCTGGGAGTTTCCACCTTGGTCTGCCTCATGAATAATGGCCCCAACGCAGCCACCGAAAGCTCGGCAAATCTCCTCGGTCCGTTTTGGAGAACAGGTTCTCCGAGAACGGAGAACGGCGGATCGCTCCTCCGGTCTCCCACTCCCGGGCCGGCTTTGTTCTTTAAAGGCTGGGTGCGCGATCAGGAAGGCAGGCCGGTGGCCGGAGCCGAGGTCGATGTCTGGCACGCGTCGCCTGTCGGCCTCTATGAGAATCAAGACCCCGAGCAGGCGGAGATGAATTTGCGGGGCAAGTTTACGACAGACGCAAACGGTGAATTCAGTTTCCGAAGCATCAAGCCGTCAGGGTATCCAATACCGACGAACGGTCCGGTGGGCGCCCTCTTGAATGCCCAGAAGCGTCACAACTTTCGGCCGGCGCACCTGCACTTTCTGGTTTACAAGCCGGGCTTTAAGACCGTCACGTCGCAGATCTATTCGCCTGACGATCCTCACCTCCATACCGACTCACAATTCGGCGTGACCCGCGCGCTCATCGGGCACTATGAAGTTCATGAAAACGAGCCGGCCCCTAATCGGGAAGTGACCGGTGCATGGTATTCGCTTCAGCATACGTTCATTCTTCAGCCAGGAGAGAGTTGGCTGCCGACGCCGCCTATTTCCAAGAAGGCCACGGAGCGCATCCAGAGCAGTTCGTTGAAAGGGTTGAAAGGATAGATTGTGAAATCGGATATTCTCGAAGAATCTTCCTCTGGAGAATTTTGAAATCAACATCAAAAAAGGCATTTTCAGGATTTCAAAGCGGCCCATGTCGAATCTTTACAGTGAAACTAATTCGTGATTGAATTCGTATATAGTCTAGCGCAATGGTTCTTTCGCACGACAATGAGTTGGGGATTCCGTGATCGGGATCTCGAACCAGGGACCCGCCGTTGACAGTGCCGGAAAAATAATCTTGGGGGAGAGTGTTCATGCGGACTTTGGTTTTGGTGCTTGCGGTTGGTTTCCTGTTTGTTCCGGCGTTCGGAGGTCAGCCTCCCGATCCCCGATGGGCGAATGGCATGGACCTCTCGTGGGCGTTTCCCGACCCTTCTCCGGATTTTCCGCCCGAGGACAATAGCGTTGTCAAACACGTTCCGGGCAGCTCGAAATCGTACACGCAGGGGCAGATCGACGATATCTACAATCCGCCAGACTGGTTTCCCGACGAGCACATGCCGTTCCCCAACGTGGTCGCCCACGGGGAAGGGAAGGCGACGCCTGGCTGCGCTTCTTGCCACCTTGCATCGGGCAGCGGACATCCCGAATCGGCCAATCTCACCGGCCTGACTGCCGATTACCTTTTGACGCAAATCCACGATTTTCAGCAAGGGTTGCGGACGGATCCGCGCCACCGCATGAGCGAAATCGCCAAGGGCATGACGGAAGAAGACGCGAAGGAAGCGACCGCTTATTTTGCGAGCCTTAAGCCGCGCCTTTGGATCAGGGTCGTCGAGACCGACATGGTGCCGGAAACCTACATGAATGAGGGGCGCCGGCGCTATGTGCGGCCGGGTGGAAAAATGGAACCCATCGGTTCCCGGATTATCGAAGTGCCTGAAGATCCGGCGCGAGTGACGTGCCGCGATCCGCACACCGGTTTCGTCGCGTATGTGCCGCCCGGAAGCATTGCCAAAGGCGAGGCGTTAGCTACGACGGGCGGTGGAGGAAAGACGACTGCATGCATCGCTTGTCACGGTCCGGCGCTGACGGGCCTGGGACCGATACCCAGAATCGCTGGACATTCACCAAACTACATCGTTCGCCAGTTGGCCGGGTTTCAGGTTGGCGCTCGCAATAGTGATTTGGACCAACTGATGAAGGGTGTCGTCGCAAACTTGACCCAGGACGACATCGTTTCGTTAGCTGCTTACGTGGCCTCGCGCAGCCCCGAAAAACAATAGCCCGCTCGGAAGGCCATGCTTCTTCTCGTTACTTGGCGGCCTTCCGATTGTTTGCGCCCGCTGGAAGGCTTGCCGATATCTGACCGGCTGGCGCGGTTGAGGAGCCTTCTTCAATGCCAGGCGGAAGTGAGCCGACGTAGGCCGCGATTGCCAGCATGTCGTCCTGGCTCATTTGCGCGACGACACCTTTCATCAGTGCGCCCATGGCCCCGTGTCGAGAGCCATCCTTAAAGTAGTAGAGCTGGCGGAAGAGATACATCGGAGAATGTCCCGCAATGGGGGGCACCTCGGCCAAACCGCCGAGCGAGGGGCCGTGACAGATCGCACATTGAATTGTTTTGCCGTTGCCGCCTGTCGTCACGAGTTCCTTGCCTTTGGCAAGGCTGCCCTTCGGAACATGCGCAATAAATCCGGAGTGTGGGTCGCGGCTCTCCGCCCTGGCCGGATCCTGGGGCAATTCAATAATCCGATTGCCAATCGGTTCGTCGCCACCACCGGGCAGCGGCATTCGCATCAGATGCATGTTGATAAAAGTTTTCGGCACGCGATCGGTTTCGACAACCGACTGCCACACTTTCGGCTTGAGCGCCGCAAACCACTCGCTGGCTTGCCTGGCGTCTTCGTCCGATAAATTCTTTGTCATGTCGTTCATCGCCTCGCCCATTCTGTTTCCGGCTTTGAAATCAGATAGTTGGCGCATGATATATGCGGCCGAAACGCCGGCAAGATTGGCGGATTCCGGATGACCGAGTCCCGATGCCAGATGGCAGGAAGCGCATCCGAGCACCCCGCCTTCAGCCCCGTGCGCAACCACTTTCGGCATCGGGGCATGTTCGTCGGGAAACCAGTCTGGCGGATTTTGGAGATCATCAATCTGATCCTGGGTGTACGACTTAGTGCTGCCCGGGACATGCTGCGGGCCGCTTCTTTCATCTATCACAGGTTGAACCTTATCCCGTACGGGAAACGCCCACGGAATATCCGGAAGCTTCCATTGCTGCGCGGATTGAGCCCCGATCCGCAATGCGGGAATGAACGCGAGCACCAAGGCACAAACAAAAATCCTGACGAAAGTCCCCGCAGATCTTCGTGTGCCGCTTGCAGTTGGCCGAGTGAAATGCCACCGCGTTTGCTCTTGTGTGTGGAGCGTACCTTGGCCGAAATGTTTTGAGTCGAAACGATTGTCCCTTTGTGGAGTCTTCATTTTCTCTTTCATTCCCCTGGTTAGATCCCATTCTTCAATTTGTATTCGCGGATTCAACTCGAGCTGATCGCTGCACCAGCCTAAAGATACGCTGGCTCTTCTATTTTTTAGGCACGGGAGCAACGCCGGCCGGCTTCCGAACTACTTGGTCATAGTCCTTGTTTTCGTCTAGGACGCAAAACCACTCCGCAATTTCCCAGCCCGGTTCGAGTTTGTGGAGTTTGGGAGGACTTACCCACGGCTTCGTGTACACTTTAGGATCGTCGATGATGATCTGCTGTTCCAACGTGTCATGATTCAGTCGCCGGTAGCGCTCCGTAAGGTGCGTCGTGGAAGTCCGCGGATTCCCATACAGATCGACCCACTCCTTGTCGTTGAAGCCAACCGTTTCGACGACGAACGTGTCGCCTTCCCAATGGCCGACCGAGTACCCGAGCCAGCTAGGGTCGGGATCTTTAGGAAGTGGCCGCCCGTCGGTCCAGATTTCGCGCCAAATGTGTTGCTCCTCGAAGAACATCAACACCCTGCCTGGAATCTGAACGATCTCCCACGGATTGGGAAGAATGAGAACTTGCGGAGGACCGCTCGGCTCACAGCGCAAGGCTGAATTGTCCTCCTTGCCCGCGACGGCCTTGACCCCCGACAGGGGTTTCGCGGCGTCGAATCTCGCCTGTCCCCAGGGCGTCAAGGGAGGACGAAATCTTTCATTCACGCCATTCATGCCGGGAGTTCCTGGCACATCGCCGTCCCGATACTGCATCCAAACTCCAGACAGATCATGGGAGAGGGCTGCGGACGCGTCTTGAGACATTGCCGTTTCGGAAGGCTTATCGGCTTGAGCATTGGCCTGGGCAAACCCCATGGGTGAGAAAGCCAGCGCCGCTCCGAGGAATGCGAGCGAACCCGCGAGTCGCATTGCAAGAACCGTTCGCCGCAGAAGAGGGAATGCAGGATGTGGAGGAAGTAAAGGAAGTAGAGGAACGGAAAAATCGCCCAGGCACAATTGGATAGGCAAGGTTTTGTCCATTACTTCCTTTGCTTCCTCTACTTCCTCAATTTCCATTACTTCCTTTCTGCTTTGGCCTGTCTATTTGTTTGGCTCGGTCGAACCACTGCCAGAGGGCTTCCTTACATCCTTGTCATAAGTCTGAAGTTCGCTCGACGCGCAAAACCATTCCGCAATCTCCCATTTCGGCTCCAGTTTGTGGAGTTTCGGCGGACTCACCCAGACCTTCGTATACGATTTGGGGTCGTCGATGATGATCTGCTGTTCCATCGTGTCATGATTCAATCGCCGGTACCGCTCTATGAGGTGCATCTGTTCGCTGCGCGGATTCCCGGAGAGATCGGCCCACACTTTGTCGTTAAAGCCCACCGTTTCGACAACGAACGTGTCGCCCTCCCAATGGCCAACCGAGTACCCGAGCCAGCTGGGGTCGGGATCCTTCGGCAACGGCCGCCCATCGGTCCAGACCGTGCGCCAAATGTGATACTCCTCGAAAAACATGAACGTCCTGCCAGGAATCTGAACGATCTCCCAGGGATTGGGAAGAATGAGAAGTTGCGGAGGACCGCTCGGGTCACAATGCAGGGCGGCGCTATCTTCCTGGCCTCCAATGGCCCGGGGTCCCATCAGTGGCTTCGCGGCATCGAACATTGACTGTCCCCAAGGCGTCAACGGAGGCCGAGTTCGATCATCGACGCCATTCATGCGCGCGAATCCTGGAGCTGTGCCGTCATCGTATTGCATCCAAACTCCAGACAGATCATGGGAAAGGCCTTTCGTCGATGAAGAGTTTGCGGCGGGCGCCTTTTTCGTTTCCGATGGCTGGCTCGTCTGGGCAAACCCAATCGGCGAGAAAGCAAGCACGGCTACAAGCACGCCAAACGAACCCGTCAACCAGTGACGCATCTTGAACTCCTCGAGTCGATTACGAAATGTCAGCGTGTAATTCCGTCACAATTCCAGGAATCTCCTTATGCGATTTGCGCCCACAAGGAAAAATTTCCTGGAACTCAAATTGCTCACACGCGCTTTCCCGGAGCAACTCCATCCTTCTCTCGGTGCAAGAAGAGCTAAAACGCTTTTGCCGTTGACAATTCCTTGCCGTCGGAAAACACGACCTTTTCCAGAAACGTGATCTTCGCCCCAACCTTGTTCGGATTGACGAACAGAATGACCTGGTCCCCTGGCTTCAAAGTATCCTTGGTCCAACCAACCCGGTTTAGCATGGCTGGATTGGTCGTTTCGGCGACCCAATGTTCGACGTTGCCTTTATCATCCGTGACATCGTAATAGACTTGCGTGTGAGGATTGCTGTACTCGAATTTCGTGACGGTCGCTTTCATGGGGACCGTTTTCGACATGTCGTAAGCCGAATTCCCGTGGTGAGCGAACATCGGGGCGGAAACCAACAGGAAACCGAAAATCACAGCGAAAAGAATCGCTAGCTTGGACTTCATGCGACACCTCACGAACGAAAGTGCTGGGTTCACCTGAACCCAGTTTCTGCTGATAAACCGTTGCATGGCAGAATTGTTCCTTGCCTCAGGTAACCACACGCGGCCATTTCGTGTCAAATAATTTCGACTGCTTGGTGCACGCCAATCAGTGAAACTTAAGGAAACATTTAACTCGCGGCAAGTGCTTTCCACTGAGTGCTTTCACTGGTTTCGCTGAAACTCTTTCACCCAACACTCGGGAGGCCGGCGGGCCTGGGTTCCAGAGAGTCTCCACCGAATTCGAAGTCAGGGACACCATAGGCACCTCCGTGTGGTTTTACCGCGGCAGGGTGGACGAAATTTCCAATCTCACGGGAAAAGTGAACGTGCCCACCGCCTTCGCTTCTTTCTCCCGCGAGTTGCGGATTTTGGATCCTCCCCAAAGCGTGCTCGCGCAAAATTTCAATTTGATCCAGTACACAAGAATGCCGCGAGGTGGACATTTCGCCTGCTGGGAACAACCGGAATCGCTCGCGGGAGACGTGCGGAATTTTTTCCGAAAATTACGAGGCTGAACACGCCCCTGTGACGCGGGAATTGGCCGGTTGTATCTGCGGGAGATGCAAGTTGGTTGGTGGGCCCGCCAGGATTTGAACCTGGGACCGACGGATTATGAGTCCGCTGCTCTAACCAGCTGAGCTACAGGCCCGCAAGGTAACTATAAGCGAAAACAAAACTTACTGCACCATCGCAGAAACCGATTCTTTGGCCTTAATCGCTGGTGTCAGTTTGGTGCTAGCTGAATTGGCAAAAGATGAGCTCATTCGTTCGACTGCTATCCGAGTGGGCGAATATTTTAGTGAAAGTTCACAAGCGCGAAATTCAAATCTGCGCTTATGCAAACAATCATTATGCGGGCTACGGCCCGGCGACTGTCGAGATGTTTCAAGAACTATGGCGTAGGCAGGTGAAAGAAGAAATAAAGAGGACGAAGTCCGCTGAAAAGGGAATCCCCCTTTTCCCGATGTGAACTTCTGGTTTTCCTCTCCGGGTCGTTCTCTGCGGACCGATATCAGAGTCAGCCCCCAAGCAAGAAAAAAGGAGCAGCGGTCTCTGCCCAGCGAGTCCGACCGTGATGGTCGGTGCGTCGAAAGTCAAGTGTTGCACTAACGGCTTCGCGCTTCTGACCGCTGCTCCCGGAGGTGGATGAACTTGCGGGTGCGTTGAGGCCTGGCGTCCTTCAGCACCGCTTTAATACCCACGGTCCCCGTCCGTGTATCCATCCACCATCCGCACAAAATATGCGGCGGTTCTCAGGCAAATGCAGTGATCAGCGTCATGCATCGATGTGACCGCTGACACCGTAGGCGAAGGACCTACCAGAAATCAAACCGGCTTTGCCGCGGACGGGAAGTCTTGTTCTCCGAATGT
The DNA here is from genome assembly GCA_963833595.1 of uncultured Acidobacteriota bacterium. GTDB lineage: Bacteria > Acidobacteriota > Terriglobia > Acidiferrales > UBA7541 > Palsa-360. The sequence continues at coordinate 137,396 of CAWHYM010000018.1, forward strand.
GGCTTTCAGCCACGGACGGGGTTCCGGGCCACATTCCGATGAGACCGTTTCTCAGGACACATCCAGGTTAGGTGCGGAAAAAACGCATGAGTAGTACACAGCTTTCTTAGCTTAGAAAAGAATGTCTGATCTAGATCACTGTTGGACAGGACACAAATCCAACAAGTGCCGCCTCAGGATGGCAACCTTCTCTTTTCCGGTGTAATGCTTTCGCTCTTTTCTCATGCGTCCTCTCCGTTATCTTAACGGAAGAACGCTTTCTCCAGTTCCATCTGGGGCAAGACACAAGCTCCAGCCACGACTTAGAAGTAGAGAATAATTCCCGACCCAGTCGAGTAATTTGATTGTAAAGAAGACTGAAAATGTGTTCCCAGGTAATCGGCCTGAAAGCGCCAATAGATTTGTGCAGGAGACCTTATACCCCGGTATATTTCGCTGCACATGTTGGCTTGCCGTCTTCCCGCAGCCCTACAGCCAGTTCATTTCACCTGCAGCGATTCGATGTAGTCACTCAGATTGTTAATTCGAAGTTGTATATCTCCCGCCTTTGTACTTGACGCGCGGTTGAGCGAACCGAACAGAGGTCCCCAAATAGGCATGTCCTTGGATCCATGTGCTTTGGCGTTTTGCGGTCCGGTTTTTAGTACTTGGGCGATATAGCCGTCTGGGAATTTACCACATTGTGATTTTGGGCAAATGATGGTTAAGTTGGTCGGCGGAGTCTTGAATTCAGACGCGGCCGGACCATCGCCCTTGGCATCCTTTCCATGGCAAACAGCACAATAGGTGATGAACATCTCTTCGCCGGACGCCGCGGATGTTTGCGTAATCGGGACTTTCTTGATCGTCTTCTTGGTCTCCTGTGCCCTGGCAAGTGTTGCGGTTGAAAACAACAATGCGCACAACAGAACGGCGCTGTGTATCGTCGACTTTTTCATCTCTTCCCTCCGTTTTTCGCATTCGAGTGGGTGATATTGGCCTCACTACATGGGAACCGACTTAATTTTCGGGTTCGAAGATTGAGAAGTCACAGGCAGCGGATGGCTTCTTCGTGGAACTTTTATACTTCGCGTGCCCTGCATGATGCTGTGATCGAAATCACAGTTCTTTGTGGCTGGCCGTGCATCTTCACATGGCATGGCTGGTGCCCCGTCTGATATTTAAGGGGCAGCAATCAAGCTGGGATTTCCGAGTCGGCCGCTCGGATGCTTAGCTATAAAACACGGCTCTTCTCACAGAACCAAATTGTTCCCGCTACAGCGGCCTTTGTGCAAATCGCTTCAGGCCGAATCCCATGAGGATGAACACTATTCCCAGCAACCCAAGTAGCGGAGTCAGGCTTGCCGTCTTTGGCAATTCTTTGGCGACCTCAACCGGTTTTGCCGTCTTGGCTGCAGGAGCCGGCGTAATCTGAAATGCTTCTTCAATCGGCTCTTCCTTTTGTCCCGGAGTCATTGCGATCAGTGGGATTGTCTTTATCGTGCTTAGAGTGAGTTCGCCGATTTCGGCGGGAACGACCTCATTCGTCGCCTCGGCAATCTGGATCGCTTCCTGCTTCGGATACACGAACTCGATGCCGTAACCGTGGCCCGGATAGAACCATGCCTTTAAAGCCTGTGGCTTGTTTGCTGGCCGCTCGCTGAATTCAATCACTGTCTCCTCGCTGGGTTCGAGCCGATAATTCGGAATCGCTAGAATCGTGGCGATTAGCTTGGTTTTGTCCTTATTCCATATCTGCACGACGTTCCGTATACCGTACGAATGGAGGATTGTGAACGTATACGTCCCCGCGGGAAGGACCTGTCCAGGAACTTCCACGGGTTGGTTGAAGGTGACTGTCGTCCTCTTGTTAAAAGTCTGAGCTTGAGCTTGGATCGCCATGAGTCCGGCGAGCACGATCACGCCGAGAACTAGTGACAATACATTGTTTACTTTCATTGCTATTTCCTCCTTAAAGACCGATCCATTCAACTATCCGAATTTTCGTTCCGATCTGCCGCCCATGGATTTGCGTCATTCGTGTCTTGCCGTCATGGAATCGCGCCTTCAGCCATCATTTATGCCTCTATGCACCTCTGAGGCTGTGAGAAAGCTCACGCCCCGCTATGACCTGTGTCACAGCTCTGAACCTGCGCCCCATCAGAAACTAACGGGCGACGCGAAGGCCGCGATAGCGTGCTATCCCATCCCCGAAGTGGCAGTTGACCAGTGATCACAGATTTCCCGACAGTTTTGCATCCCATCTGCAAGGCAAATCTAATCCGAGGATAACTTCCAATTTCGCCATGATTCCGGGAGCTATCTACTTGCGACTCAAACCAATAGGCTGCTGTGCATCCACCTGCGATGCTGATCTTTTTCATAGTGCCGTAGTGTGGAATGTTGATTCTCGCTGGTGACGCGGACCATCTGTAGGTGTGAGCGCCGTCACATACGCAAAAGCGGGACGCGAGTACACGTATGACAGGTATCGACGGAGCTGACGCAAGGGGACATAAGATCGGGCCGAACATGGAAGCCGGCATCCGTCGGTACAATGAGGAGGCAGTAAAATGAAAATAGTGAGGACGATCCTAACGATTTTCACAGTTACATTACTCATGGTCACGTTTGCTGCGGGCGTTGGAGCCGATACCAAGTTCAGCAAGCGAACCGTAGTTACCTTTAACCAGCCCGTGGAAATTCCCGGTCAAGTTCTTCCCTCGGGCACTTACACCATCGAACTGTATGAGAGCTTTGGCAACCGCCATGTCGTGCGCATTTACAACTCCGACCGGTCGAAGCTGATCGCAACCGTACTAGCGATTCCGAACCGGCGATTGAAGACAACCGGCGACAACGTGTTGAAGTTCACTGAGCGGCCCGGTAATGCTCCGGACGCACTAAAGGCCTGGTTCTACCCAGGTGAGAGCTCTGGCCAGGAGTTTGTCTACCCGAAGGCGCGCGCATTGGAACTCGCCCAGGTGACGCACGAGTCCATTCCCGCGGTTGAAACCGAGCCCACAACCGCCGAGGAATTCAAGAGCGAGCCCATCGTGGCGGAAACTCCCGAGCAGACGGAAGTCGCGATTGCCGAAGTGATCCCGACCCCGGCTCCAGAGACGGTGGCGTCAGCTCCGGCTTTGCCGAAGACGGCAAGCGAGGTTCCGTTGATCGCGCTATTCGGCGTAATGTCGGTCAGCTTCGCGTTCATCCTGAAGCGATTCTTGAGCTGAACATCATGAACGCGTCGAAACTCCACTGCGCCGCGGGTAAGAGCCGCTGCTATGGCCCGCGGCGCAAGGAGGTTCTTCCATGAATCTCGCCACTTCAATCCGTCATCGAATCTGTCGCATCTGCGGTATTCTCGCCGCGGTGGCCCTGTTGTGTGATGCAGCGGCGTATACGCGCACCCCGCAACCGGAGCAGTCCACCTCCGCGGATCAAGGCACGATTTCCGTAGTAACCTCGCTGGTGGTGTTGCCTGTTCGCGTAACCGGCGCGGACGGGGATTTTGTTCCCGGACTGACACAAGAACAGTTTCGAGTGTATGAAGACGGGCGGCAGCAGCCGATTACGCTTTTCCGGCAGGAAGATACGCCGGTGACTGTGGGTTTAGTCGTGGACCACAGCAGCAGCATGGGGCCGAAGCTCCAGAGCGTGTCTGCTGCCGTTTCTGCCTTCGCGCAATCGAGCAATCCACAAGATGAAATGTTCGTTGTGGACTTCAGTGACAGCGTTTCGGTGAAACTGCCCGGCGGAAAACCCTTCACCAGCAATCCGCGGGATCTCGCACAGGCCGTCTCGGCGGTCTCCGCGCGCGGAATGACCGCACTCTACGACGCCGTGGCCGAAGGGTTGAATCATCTGCAACTCGGCCGCTCGGATAAAAAAGCGCTGATCATCGTCAGCGACGGCGGTGACAACGCCAGCGCGCGGAAGTACGCAGACGTCTTGGAACTGGCACACCGGTCACAGGCGGTGATTTACGCGATCGGACTGGTCGACGCGCACGAGGAAGAAAACCCCGACGTTCTCCGGCGTCTATGCAAAGACACAGGCGGATTGGCGTTCTTTCCGGCGGAAGGGCAATCAGTTGCGGATATCTCCGCGAGTATCGCGCACGATCTCCGCGAGCAATACACGATTGGATTTACCCCGGAGAAGAGAAACGGTGACTCGTTCCGGAAGATTCGGGTGGAAGTGACGGCTCCCGGACGGGGCAAGCTGCACGTGCGGACGCGCTCCGGCTATTTTGCCGGGCCACAGAAACAGCCCGCGGCCACAGCAAGTAAGGAAGGTTCATGAGAGCGATCATCGCCATGGGCCAAGAGGGCGGAGCGCTGACGCGCCGAGTGCTTCGCGCGGCTTACTACGTGTTCCTTGCGGCCGGGATCATAGCGCTCGGCTATGCGGGCTATGCCGTGCTGGACCTTTATTGGTATCAGGGTATTGAGACGTCCAAGTTTGAGACGGTCAGCACGCCTGTCGGGCCGCGTGCTTTCGAAGCGGTTCCTATCGCCGATGGCGGCGTGATCGGCGAGATCGAGGTGCCGCGCCTGAAGTTGAAGGCGATTGTGGTTCAAGGCGATTCGGAGAACCTGTTGCGACGCGCGGTGGGGCATCTCCCGGAAACCGCCTTGCCGGGTGAAGCAGGAAACGTCGCCCTGGCGGGCCATCGCGACGGGCTTTTCCGGCCTCTGCGCAACGTCCGGCCGGGCGACACAATCACTTTGAGGACGCCGGAACGCGAATTCCAGTACGAGGTGGAATGGACTGCGATCGTGCCTCCGACAGCGGTGCGGGTGATCCAACCGACGACGGAGCCAGCACTGACGTTGGTTACTTGCTTTCCGTTTTACTACGTCGGAGCGGCGCCGGAGCGATTCATCGTTCGCGCACGCAAAATTTCGGTTGCACCGAGGTCGCCGAGCGCGCCCTGAACCCATCATGCCGAAGGCCTCTGTCTTGACCTCCAGGGCCGCCGGATGCAAGTCAGAATCCGGGATTAGTGAACGAAAGAAGAGGCAAAAACCATGAAGATCTCAGTTTACGTCACAGGGCTGGTGGTAATGGCAACACTTTTGGCCGTGGGGGGAATAGGCGCGCAGAAACGTCCTGCACTCTCCAAACAGACTCTGGACGATCTTTCAACCGCGATGCATGGCGAGGCCATGGCTTACGCAAAATATATGCTCTACGCCCAACATGCTCGCAGCAATGGTAAGAAGCATCTTGCCGCCTTGTTCGAAAGGGTGGCGAGAACCGAACGATTCCAGCATTTCGCGGAGGAAGCTGATCTGGCGGGACTAGTGGGCAGCGATGCCGACAACCTTCGAGATGCGATACATGGTGAATCCTATGAAGTGGATACGATGTACCGCGAGTTTGCTGAACAGGCCGCGGCAGCGGGAGATAAGGCTGCGGCGGACCGCTTCGAAGAAATTCGCCACGATGAGATGGGCCATCGAGATGCGTTCAAAGGGGCACTTACAATGCCGGAGGTCAAGAGCGTGGGGAGCCATTGAAGGCGGCGAGACACGCCGAAATGAAAGGAATAACACCATGAAAACTATTTTTGCACTATTCGCTCTCACCCTCTTGCTCAGCCCACCAGCATTCTCTCAGGGGAAAGAAAACGATCGGATCAAGAACGCTGGCAACGTGATGTCAGAGATACTCAATGTGCCGGACGACATCCCGCAGGACCTGCTCGACAAGGCGGAATGTGTGATCGTTATCCCGTCGGTGCTTCGTTTCGCTATTGGCTTTGGCGGGAGCTATGGCCGCGGCGTAATGACCTGCCGGAGCGGCAAGAATTTCAATGGTCCGTGGGGCGCTCCAACCATGATGGCTCTTGAAGGCGGCAGCTTCGGACTTCAGTTGGGAGGACAAGCCACTGATTTCGTTCTCCTGGTGATGAATCCGAGAGGCGCCGACTCGATCCTGTCAAGCAAAGTAAAGCTGGGAGCAGGAATATCCGCAGCGGCCGGGCCAAAGGGGCGCGACGCAAGCGCGGCGACGGACGTGGCTCTACGGGCGGAAGTACTGAGCTATTCAAGATCGCGTGGACTGTTCGCGGGAATGTATCTCGAAGGCTCTACACTTCGTCCCGACAAAGACGCCAACAAGAGAATCTATAAGAGTGATATTAGTGCGAAAGATATCGTTTTGGAGGCCAAAGCAAGCCCGCCTCCGGCAGCTCAGGAACTTCTATCCGTGCTGAATAAGCGATCACCGAAGAATTTGTCGGACCAAGCGAATAAATAATCCAGTGTCATGCTGGTTTCCAGCACCACCGCTATGGAGCGGCATCTGTAGATAGTATCTGCGATGGAATATGGTGTCTTTTTTTGTGTTCGCTTAGGAAAGCGCGACTTGCGCATGACTTGTGAGGGAGGCGTGGGTTGCCGGATCCGGTCTTTCACGTCCGAAACGTCAGCAAGGTCTACCAGATGGGCGAAGTCGAAGTCCACGCACTCCGCGGTGTGGATCTGGACTTGTTTCCCGGTGAGTTTGTAGTTCTGCTCGGGCCCTCCGGAAGCGGAAAGTCAACTCTGCTGAACATTCTTGGTGGCTTAGACGTGCCGACTTCGGGCGAGGTGTTCTATCTGGACCACAATCTGACAGCCGCTGATTCTGCTGAATTGACGCGGTACCGGCGAGAACATGTCGGATTCGTTTTCCAATTCTACAATTTGATCCCGAGTCTCACCGCGCTTGAGAACACAGCCCTTGTGACCGAGATCGCTGAGAATCCACTTGACCCGCACGAGTGCCTCCGCTTAGTCGGCCTGGAAGAAAGGTTGAATCATTTTCCAGCGCAGATGTCTGGAGGGGAGCAGCAAAGAGTGGCCATCGCGCGCGCGATAGCGAAGCGGCCAGAAGTGCTCCTCTGTGATGAACCAACCGGTGCCCTCGACTACCCAACCGGAAGGCTGGTGCTCGAAGTCCTTGAGCGCGTGAATCGCGAGTTGGGAACTATCACCGTCGTCATCACGCACAATGTTGCGATCGCCGATATGGCCGATCGCGTGATCCGGATCAGTAGCGGCGAGATTATCGACATCCATCGGAACGAGAAAAAGATTGCGCCATCGGAATTGACATGGTGAACACGGCATGACCGCGCTTAACAAAAAACTGCTGCGCGATTTATGGCGCATGCGCGGGCAACTGATTACAGTTGCTCTGGTCGTCGCATGCGGAATCGCGACGTATGTGACGATGCGCGGTTCGTATGAATCGATCGCGAATGCCCAGCGGGAATACTACGCGAAGTACCGTTTTGCCGATGTCTTTGCCACGCTGAAACGGGCCCCAAATTCTCTTGAGACATCCATCGCGGCGATTCCCGGCGTCTCTTCCGTCCAAACGAGAATCGTCGTCGAGGTGACCCTCGATGTGCCCGGACTGCAAGAACCTGCCGTGGGCCGGCTTGTCTCCATACCCGAGCGCGGCGCCCCTTCATTGAACGATTTGTGCATCCGCCGCGGACGGTATATCGAACCTGGGCGGCGTGACGAGGTGCTCGTCAGTGAAGCATTTGCAAATGCGAATCGGCTGGAGGCTGGCGCGACGATTGGTGCGGTCATCAATGGCCGCTGGGAACCGCTTCGGATCGTAGGCATCGCGCTCTCTCCCGAGTATGTTTACGAGATTCGTGGCGCGGAGGTGTTCCCGGACAACAGGCGTTTTGGAGTGTTCTGGATGAGCCGCGAAGCGCTTGGACCAGCCTTCAATATGGAAGGCGGATTCAACGATGTTGCCATTTCCCTTTCGCCAGGCGGAAGCGAAGCGGAAGTCATCTCGCGAATGGATAACCTGCTCGAACGTTACGGCGGGCTTGGTGCGTACGGCCGCATCGATCAAGTCTCAAACAAGTTTCTTTCCGACGAGATTGTGCAGGACAGAGTTACCGGGATATTTATTCCCACGATCTTCCTTGCTGTGGCAGCTTTCTTGATTCACGTCGTGCTTTCGCGGTTGGTCCATACGCAGCGTGCCGCAATCGGACTGCTGAAAGCATTCGGATTCGGCGATGTGTCGGTTGCCCTGCACTACCTGGGATTCGCCCTCGTAGCTGTTCTGCTGGGAACTCTACTTGGAGTCCCATTGGGAATCTGGATGGGTCGAGGCCTTTCAAAGCTCTATCAGGATTTTTTTCGTTTTCCGGAACTCCGATTTGTTCCAACCCTGAACATGATCGTTTCGGCAGTCGCAATCAGCGGCGGAGCCGCGTGCCTTGGCGCCTTGAGCGCCCTGCGCTCTGTGGTAGCGTTGCCTCCTGCCGAAGCCATGCAACCGGAAGCTCCCGCGCGCTTTCGGCCAGGAATTGCGGAGCGCCTTGGCCTGCAGCGCTTCGTACCTCTGAGCGCCCGTATGATTCTCCGCAATCTGGAGCGCCGCCCCTGGAAAGCGATACTCTCGACTCTGGGCCTCGCGCTCGCCGGAGCGATTCTTATTGTGGGTTTCTACTTTTACGACGCCATCGAGCAGTTGGTTCGTGTGGAATTTCAAACTGCAGCGCGCGAGGACGTTGGAATCACATTCAATGAACCGCAAGGCTCTTCAGCTCGTTACTCCGTGGAGAGACTCCCCGGCGTGTTCCGAGCTGAGCCGTTCCGAGTCGTGGCGGCTAGGTTGCGATTCGAACATCGGTCTCGTCTTGTCGGAATCCTTGGCTTGGAAGACCATAGAGACTTGCGACGTATTGTCGATCAAGACCTGCGCGTGATTGATCTGCCTCCCGAGGGAATAGTGCTGTCAGCCAGTCTTGGCAAGATCCTTGGTGTGTCGCCCGGAGATTCTCTTACGATCGAAGTCCTGGAAGGAGAGCGCCCCGTACGCTCGGTGATCGTGGCCGGAACGGTCGACGATTTGATCGGAACTTCCGCGTATATGGATATCCACGCGCTGAATCGCCTGATGCGGGAGGGCGAGACAATTTCCGGGGCCTATTTGTCCGTGGACTCTTTAACTGCCCCTAAATTGTATTCCTTCTTGAAACGAACTCCGGCGGTAAGCGGAGTCAACGTCCGCGATGCAATGCTCCAGAGTTTTCGGGACACTATTGCGCGCAGCCTCGGTATCTCCACGGGCGCGCTGATCGGCTTCGCCTGTGTGATCGCGTTTGGCATTGTCTACAATGGGGCTTTGATCGCGCTTTCCGAACGTGCGCATGAATTGGCGTCATTGCGCGTGTTGGGTTTCACACGCACGGAGATTGGATGGATGCTGCTCGGAGAACAGGCTATCTTTGCCGGAGTCTCGATTCCGTTGGGATTCCTTTTAGGTTACGGAATCTGCGCCTTGCTTGTGTACTCCATGCAATCGGAGCTGTATCGCATGCCTCTTGTGATTAGTAGCCGCACCTATGCATTTGCATGCATCACGGTGACACTGGCATCCGCGGTCTCTGGCCTGTTGATTTTGCGGAAGCTTCGCAATCTTGACCTAATCGCGGTGTTGAAAGCGAGGGAATGAATTGGAGCGGAAGAAAACCCGGCGGCGTATTCTCTGGCTCATTGCGGCGATTGGGATCGGAGCGATCGTTGTTTTCGCTCTCGTACCTTCTCCTCTGCTGGTTGAGGTCGGACGTGTGGCCACTGGTCCTCTTCAAGTCACGATCGATCAGGAAGGGGAAACACGGGCCCATGATCGATTCATAATGTCGGCGCCAATTCCGGGCCGTCTTCTGCGAGTCGATCTGGAAGACGGCGACACAGTCAAACGCGATGAAATCGTTGCCCGCATCGATCCACTTCCATTAAGTCAGCGCGAACGGCAAGAGATTCTCGCACGCGTGGAAGCGGCAGAGGCGGCGGAACACCAAGCAAATGCCCGGGAGGCGCATGCGCGTGAAGATTGGGGACAAGCCCATCGGGATCGAGAGCGCGCCGAGCGCCTTGCGCATGGCGACCTCATTTCGGCCCAAGCACTTGAATTAGCAAGAAACGCGGACATCACGGCTGCGCAGGAACTCGATGCAGCCAAGTACAGCGCTCAAATTGCCGCTTCGGAGGTGAAGGTTGCGCGATCCGGTCTTGTCGGTCTTGAGGCAGATTCGGGGAAAGCGGGTCCGTTGATCCAGTTGCGGGCGCCTGTGGCGGGACGCGTCCTCCGCGTGATCGAAAAAAGTGAGCGCGTTGTTCCCGCGGGTACTCCGATCCTAACGCTTGGTGATTCCAAACAATTGGAAATTGTTGCCGATGTCCTTTCCACAGACGCCGTGAAAATTCAGCCGGGCATGCCGGTTCTGTTGGAAGGATGGGGAGGAGATCACCCAATTCGGGCACGCGTCAGGCTTGTCGAGCCAGGGGGCTTCACGAAGGTTTCCGCCCTTGGAATCGAAGAGAAGCGCGTCAACGTCATTTCTGATTTTGTCGATTCTCCCGGGCCGCTTGGGGACGGCTACCGAGTGGAGACGCGAACCGTAATCTGGTCGGGTGAGCAGATCTTGAAGGTTCCCCAAAGCGCTCTTTTTCGCCAGGGACAGGGCTGGAGCGTGTTTGCGATCGAGGGCGGGCGCGCGAAAAGTCGCGAGGTTGAGATCGGTCAGCGCAATGAGAGTGAAGCGCAGATCCTTCGCGGTCTCGCGAATGGTGAAGAAGTCATCCTGCACCCCTCGAATGAGGTTAGCAACGGGGCGCGCGTCCGCACCCAATAGGATTTCCATCCTTGCTGATTAGGTGCCCCGCGGAGTCGATTTCCACGAGAAGTCCGTTTTCCTCAGTATGTCCAGGATCGCCATCGTGACGGAGAGAACGACAGGACCGATGAAAACTCCCACAATGCCAAACGCTTTGACCCCGCCAAGTAATGAGAAAAAGACCAGCAACGTGTGAACTTTGACGTGCGCGCCAATTACATACGGCCGGACAATCGCATCGACCTGCCCCACCACTCCGGCTCCCCATGCGAGCAGAATGATGGCTTTGATCCAGTGTCCACTGATGAAAAGTAGAATCGCGACGGGTCCCCAAACCAGGGCAGATCCCAACACAGGGACCAACGATGCCAAGGCAGTCACCAGCGCCCACAAAATCGGAGCCGATACTCCTAAGATTCCAAGAGCAACGCCAGTGAGAGTTCCTTGTACCGCGGCTACAGCCAGACCGCCATACAGGATCGCGGTCATTGTTTTACTAATGTCCGCGAAAAGCTTTCCCGTCTGGTCCGAACTGAGAGGAAGCATGGCGCCGAATCCCTGCAGGATGCTTTCGCCTTCCCGAAGGAAGAAGAAAAGGCTGAAAAATACAACAACTGTATCAAGTATAAACGAAAGCAAGTTGGATACGGCGGCGGCCCCCGCGGATAGAATGTATCGGCTGACTTGTTCTGCGCCGCGCAAGAGAGCCTCCCGCGGATCAAGCTGAGATAGGTTCACGAAATTCCCAAGCCGTATCAGTAATTTGTCGCCCAGATACGTCAGGTACGGACTCAAGCCTCCTTGAGACACACTTCGTTCCCGCAACGATTGAATCACCGTGCTCAGCTCCCTACTGAGCGATATTCCAAGGACCACAAGCGGAATAGCCACAACAACCAATACAAGCGTCGTCGAGATTGTGGCCGCTGCATTGGGATTTCGGAGAAATCTTCGAATCTTCAAATGAAGTGGATGAAAAACAATCGCGAACATCACTGCTATCACGAACGGAGCCAGAAACGGCTTTGCGATCAAATAACAGAGATAAAGAGCGATTGCTGCCAAGCCCAGCAAACAGACGAAGGCAGCCCATTTTCTCATGGTGTCGTTTATTCCGGTCGTCATTCGATGCCTATGAACTCAATTTGTGTCATCTGAACAAATACCGGTCTGGGCTCTACCGTATCACTAGAGGGCCGCATGCGATAAATAGCTCCAATCCTCCGTCTGTTGAATTACGAATGTTCCAGGGGACTATCGCGCATGTTACGGTTAGCGCTGCCACGCACCAACTTCCCGCCCGGGTCGTCTTGACCCGAACTGGACACACACTCAAACGCCACACGTGCGATTGCACTCTATCCCGCGTTCTGTTTCCGCGCCCGCATCCGCGTTACACTTGTCTCGATGGTCTCTCACCCGCGAACGGTGAGTACCGGACATTCAGCTTGTATGACGATCCGGTGCGCAGTCGGACGGAGCAGGTGTGTAGTCGAGCCCATGTGGCCTGTCGTGCCTCGGACACCAAGAACGATTAAGTCGGCGCCGAGTGCTACGGCGGCTTCCAGGATCTTTTCCGCCGCGGGCCCCTGTTCCACTCTGAAGTTTATTTCACTCCAGGTCTTTGCCTCAGCCGACACCAATTCACGGAGCTGGCGCAGCGTAGATTCGACGTAATCCTTTGGATGAACCAATTCTCCAGTCTCCGGTTCACCGATGATATGGAGGACCGTCAGCTGCGCCTGGTTTTCCTGCGCCACGGAGAGCGCGTAAGGCAACGCACTCAACGATTCCGGAGTGAAGTCGGTTGCATAGAGGATCTCCTTCATTTCCAGACGGCGTTCTGTGTCTTTTGAAATGCGAGGTCCAACAGTCAGGACTGGGCACGGGGCGCTCCGGAAGATTTCCTCTGCCACAGAGCCGAGTAGAACTTTTCCCACTCCAGTTCGTCCCCGTGTGCCGATTACGATCAGGTCGATGCTTTGCTGCTGCACTATGTCGAGGATCGTAGGCCAAAACTCTCCCGCGCAGACTGAAACTTCATGCGGAACATCGGCTAACATTTCGTGCAATAGCTCCGCCTCGATCTTGGCTTGTTCCTGTGCCGCTTTGACGAATTCCGGCATCGCCTCCGACTCGACATTAGGGTAAAAGGCGGGGAACCGCACATGCACGCCATGCACCGTAGCCCCATATTGCCTTGCCAGTCCCTTGACGTACGGCAGGGCGGCCTCCGCCGCCAGCGAAAAATCAGTGGCATACAAAATATTCTTGAGTGAGATCCGCATAGTCATGTTGGCCGCGTTCATGATCCGCCTCCCCGCAAACTATGATTACGCCAGTGGTTGCGCGGCAGATGTGACCTGCCTCACATCCAGATGTGACTTGAATCACTTTCCAGGGGTGGCCCTCCTGCTAGTTTCCTGACAGAAGTTAGGTCCTGGCTGGAGGCATCCTGAAAATCGATCACGAGAACTGCCGCAATTCGGGAAGACGCTTAGGAATACTACAGCCATGGAGCATTCGAGTGAAAGATCCAATGATTGCGATTAGACGAAGGCACATTGCGATATGGACCACTGTCTTTGCGACTCGTGGTTCTCTTGGCAAACACTGTTCCCTTGCAGGCTCAGGGACAGCCTGGGCCCATACCGCCACCATCGGGGCACCGGGTCCCTCAAGCCCCGTCGGGTCAAGGTGAGCAAAAGATACCTAAGCCCGTAATTTCGGTCGAAACAACGCTTGTGGGTCTCGATGTCCTTGTGACCGATGAAGATGGGTTAGTCCTTGCCGGGCTTAAGAAAGAAAACTTCCGCGTGCTCGACGAGGGCAAGGCGCAAACGATTACCCATTTCGAGGCGACGGGCGCACCTATCACGATCGTCATGCTGATGGAATACAGCGGCAGCGCCTACGATTATTTCGCCTACAAGGCGGCTTCGTGGGGATCGACGTTTCTCAATCATCTCGAACCAAAGGACTACATCGCTCTCGTTACCTACGACATCAAGCCGTCAGTTCGAGTCGATTTCACGCGGAATAAAGCTGAGGTCCAGCAGGCGCTCAGCACGTTGTCCTATCCCCAATTCCACGAAGCCAATCTGTTCGACGCCATAATCGATACGCTGGACCGCTTGCAGCGCGTGAAGGGAAAAACATCGATCCTGCTCGTCAGCACGGGCGCCAACACGATGAGTCAGAGCACGCTGGACGATGCACTCAGGCGAATCAAGGAGAGCGACGCGACAATCTTTTCCGTAGGTGTAGCGGAAGCCGAGTATCAAAGGGCCGAGACGCAGCTCTCTGGGGGCAGTTATATTACGTACCTTCAATCCAAGAACCAACTCCAGACTTTTGCGAAGTTAACCGGGGGCACCGCATGGTTTCCTCGTTTTGAAGGGGAAATCCCCGATATCTTCAAGAGTGTTGCCACGTTTCTTCGCAGCCAGTACAGGATCGGTTTCTCACCCGCGAATCTTGCGCACGACGGCAAATATCACAAGCTGAAGGTCGAGATCGTTCGGCCGGATGGGAGTCCGCTGATCGTTACGAATCCCAAGGGCAAACGGCAGAAGCCCGAAGTCTACACACGTGAAGGGTATACCGCGCCAGGAGGGCGCGCCCGCGAGTAAGAGAAATCAGGAAGTGAATCCATCGGACCACTCGACGGCCTGAGGATGAGAAAGGAGCTACGATGAAAAATCTATTTCGGAAATCGGTTGCAACCCTCCTTTGTCCGGTGTTGGCGTTGCTGCCGATCATGGGGGAAGGCGTAGCCTACGCACAGCAAGCGCCAGTTCGGCCGGTGCAGACACTTACGTTGCGGGACTATCTGCAGAAATCTTATCTGGAACTTTTCGAGCTGGCCCCGAAGCTGGAGTTCAGCGCCGGAGAAATCGAATCTCAGCGCAATGCGCTCAAGAGCGGCAAGGATATCTGCGTGAGCCGCTTTAAAACGCATTCCAAGCAGTATGGGAGCCAAATTGAGGCTGCCCGAAAGGATCTCAAGAAAGATACGGCGACGCTCACCGACGCGCAACGCAAGCAGGCCCATTGCGACATTCAGAATCTCGATATATTGCAGAGCGAAGCTGACATTCTTGCCGGACAGGCAATTCCCACGGCATATGACAACTTGAATGCAAAATTGGATGTCATTCAACAATGGCCCGATCAGTACAAACAAATCCAGCAAGAACTCGCGAGCGGCGCTTATCACACGCGGCGATGGGGAGATGTAAAGGATATTGGCTTTCGGGAGATCGAGCCGAACCAGCAGGACGACATTGAGCGCGGCGCAAAATCAGTGGAGGAAATGAAACGGCTCGGCCTCATGCCGCCCGAAGTCGAAGACAAGGCTATTCAAGAATACGTCCGATCGGTCGGGGAGCGCATTGCAAAGCACTCCGATCTGAAAATTCCACTTCACATCACTGTGCTTCAATCTCGTGAAATCAACGCGTTCGCACTACCCGGCGGGTATCTGTTCATCGAGCGCGGACTGCTGGAAGCGGCGGACGACGAGTCCGAGCTGGCGGGGGTAATCGCTCATGAAATCTCGCACGATACGGCTCGACACGCGAACAAGCTCATGAAACGCTCCACGATCGCCAGCATTTTTTATCAGGCGGCGCAAATCGCCGCCATCGTTCTGACGGGTGGTGTGGCCGGCATCGGCATGTACTACGCGCTGCAGTATGGATTTTATGGTTTGGGGCTGGTGCTCAATCTGAAATTGCTCGGCGTCAGCCGGGACTACGAACTCGAAGCCGACCAACTTGGCGTGCAGTACGCGTGGAATGCCGGATATGATCCGAGTGGCTTCATTCGCTTTTTTGACAAGATGGCGACAAAGAGAGGCTACGTCAATAGTGTGAGTTGGTTCCGGACGCACCCGCCGTTCTATCAGAGAATGGTCCAGACGCAGCGCGAGATCACTTTCCTCGAACAAAAGCCGGACGCGATCGTGCAGACGTCCGCATTTGAGCAGATGAAAAAGGAGCTGGCCCCAATTGCGGCCAAAGCCGAAAAAGAAGAGATCGGGAAGCCAAGCCTGCTGATTACGAAAGAAGAGGGCTGCGCGCCGCCCAGGAAGCTTGAGTACAAACCGGAGCAGCGGATTGAAGAGCTGTGCTCTGCACCCGTGCAAACATTGGGTGGTCCGACAAAGTGAGCGGCCAGAGTCTGGAGTAGGATCTGGCACTGTTATAACGACGATGGATCAGATGCGAAACGGCACGTCTCGTTGGAAGGTGATTTGTGGCAAACATCGCTCGGTCCGTAACTTCGATCTTTGCCCGCGCGGTTACACCTCTGCTCCACGAACTCTGAAGCCGGCGAATACCGATGACATTACCAATCACCCAGGGTCCGGTGCAAAAGTCTGGCGCTAGTTTGGTGTCAGTTCTGGTGCGGTTTGACGCGGGATCACGCAGTTGCCGTGTTACCGATCTATCGCAAATTCAGAAACCTACATTATCGCGCAGGGCAGCATAACATAGCGTACACGGATTATGATCCCGCTACATCACTTCGCGTGCGCACCTCTCACGAAGGCGGTCCTGCTCCGTCTGCCTGCGGCACCGTCGCCATCATGCCTTGCGCGGCGATGAGCTCGCGCGCCGGGCCGCGCATGGCGGGCCATTTGCGGGCAAAGGCCAGTCCGCCGAGGCAGCTTACGAGGCCGCCGATCGCCACGGTTACCGGTGCGCCAATGTGGTCCGCCATCTTGCCGGCGAGAAGCGAGCCAAGAGGCGACATGCCCAGAAACATCATCGAGTAGACTGACATCACGCGCCCGCGAAGTTGGTCCGGCACCATCGCCTGAATAAGCGTGTTGGTGGCGGTAAACTGCATCATCATCGTGAATCCGCAAAAAACCAGTATCACAAACGAGAGCAAGAACCAGCGCGACGCGCTGAAGAGGGCCAGCGAAATGCCCAGCCCCGTCGCCGAATACGCCACCACATCTCCCAGTCCGCGCAATTGCGCGCGCATCGCAATCACGAGCGCCCCAAACATCGCTCCGAATCCCACCGCGCCCATCAGCCAGCCGTAGGCCGAAGCTCCGCCATGCAGAATCCGGACGGCGAAGATCGGCATCAGCACGCTGAAGGGCAGAGCCATGAAGCTCACGACGCCCAGGAGCACCAGCAACGCGCTGATCGGCTTCGTCTGCCGCGCGAAGCGGAATCCCTCCCGCAGTTTTTCGAGCGGCGCCGCGCCGTCGTGCACCGGCTTTGTTTTTTCGATCCGCATCATGAAGAGGCCGGCGATCACAGCGAGATAACTAACGCCATTCAAGAGGAAGCACCAGCCCTCGCCGACCACCGCCACCAGGATGCCGGCAATCGCGGGTCCCGCTACGCGCGCTCCGTTGAACATCGAGGAGTTGAGCGCAATCGCATTCAGCAAATTTTCGCGCCCCACCATCTCGATCAGAAACGATTGCCGCGCCGGCACGTCGAATGCGTTCACCGTGCCCAGCAGCGTCGCGAGAGCGATGATTTCCCACACGCGAATGCGCCCGGTCAATGTCAGCGCCGCCAGCGTGAACGCCAGCAGCATCGAAGAAGCCTGCGTCGCGATCACCACGCGCCGCCGCGGCCACCGGTCGGCCACGAGTCCGGCCAGCGGCGAGAGCAGAAAGATCGGAATCTGTCCTACAAATCCCAGCACGCCAAGAAGCGCCGCCGAACCCGTCAGCCGGTAAATGAGCCATGCCTCCGCGACCGTCTGCATCCAGGTCCCGACAAGGGAAATAATTTGCCCGCTGAAAAAGAGTTGGAAGTTGCGATTCTTCAGCGCGCGGAACATGCCGCCGGCCCGGCCTTGTTCGGCAGCGCCGGGCGCGGGAGCCGTCGCGGATTGCACATCGACCGTAGTTGGAGCGGAATCCGCCATATCTCGCGAAGCCACATGTCATTGTAGCGCACGCCCGGCATCGGCACGTAGCACAGCCATTCTTGGCTGTGCGGTTTTGTTGTACATGCATTTGATGCAAAGCCAACCGTGTGCATTTCTCGATCGCCGATAGTGTATGGATGCGTGAAAATTGAGAAAACCGCACAGCCCCGCCGCGGCGGGTGCCTGTGCTACAAGACCCTTTGAAGCCAAGAAAACCCCGCCGCCGGTTCCGATGCCGTTGCGCCACATCCAGAAACGAATGTGGTAGAGTTTTGCCCCAATGCGCATCTTCGTCCTGGGGACCGGAGCAACCGGCTCTTATCTGGCACACCTGCTTACGCGACAGGGGCACCAAGTCACCTGCGGCGACCGCGATCTCGATCGCGCTCGCCGCTTTCTCGGCAAGAAGAGCACGATTCCAGTCGTTCAGGTGAATGCCCGGAATCTGTGGGGCATCGTGCGCGCGGCTAAAGGCTCGCAATTGCTCGTGAACGCGAGCGCCGCAGTCTTCAACGAAATCGTTCTGCGGGCGGCGCTGCGGATTCGCTGCCATTACATGGACCTCGGCGCGCACCTCACGCGCAATCCGTTCAAGGCGGAACAGCTCCGCTTCGACAAACGCTTCCAGCAAAAGAACCGCGCCGCAGTGATCACTGCCGGCGCCGCTCCGGGGATGACCAACCTACTGGTCGCCCGGGCCGCGACTTTGATGGATTCGGTGGATGGCGTGTACATCCGGCTCTATGAGAGCACGGATAGCGAGGATCCGATTTCGCAGTGGTCCGCGGAAGTCTCTTTCGACGAGGCCATATCGCTTCCCCGCGTCGTACGCGACGGCCGATTCCGGTTCGGAAAGCGCTTCGGCGAGCGGGAAAAATTCCGTTTCCCGCCGCCGATCGGCGAAGCGAATGTGGTATTGGCGGCGCAGGATGAGGTCGGCACAATCCCCTATTTTCTGAAGTTGAAGGAAATGGACGTCAAGATCGGCGGCAACGAAATTGACAGGCTGCGGCGCTGGTACCGGCAGGGAAAACTCTCAAAGTCCCGCGGCCTGATCGCTTCGCGGTTCCCCAAAACGCCGACTCCGCGTCAGGTGGCGCGCATGATCCGCCGGGGCAAATTGCAGAATGCCAGATTTGCCGCTGCCGTTCTGGTGCGTGGAAGAAAGCGGGATGATCGGATCGACGCCCGTTACGACGTCATCTTTCCTTCCCTCTACCAGATCAGGCAGCGCGGATTGGCGCTCTCACCCATCTCCTACGCGACAGCGCACATGGCGGCTCTATTCGTCAAACATTTTCCCCGCGATTTGGCCGGCGTTTTTCCTCCTGGCGCGATCCCGCTGGAAGACCGGCAAGCGATCATTAAAGACCTGAAGTCGCGAGGCATTCGCCTGACGACCAAGGTAACTCGGAAGAAAGTCTTGGAGGAAGACGAGTTCGAGTAGCACAAGTCTCAGAATCCGAGTGGCAACCTGGATTTCAGAAGGTTTTGCGGAGGCCGTCCCTCATGCGGGACGGGCACTGCAAATTCAAGCGGATGCTCGCCTGTCGCGGCGGACGAGCGCTGCAGGACCTGGCCTCCAGCCGCCACGCAGACATTGCACTCTGCAATCCCCCTCAATCAATCACCTCTTCCACGTCGAATTGACTTTTGATTTGCTGTTCTTTTGCCCTGTTCCGGCTTCTGGGCGGAACAATAAGAATGGGAAGAATGAGCGCGACGGTCATCAAGCCCGCGATGAGATAGAGGGCCTGAGTGTAATTTCCATTAATCTGCCGCAGATACGCGAAGAGCAGCGGTCCAAAAACGGCGGCGAAAGCCCAGGGCAACATCATCAAACCGAAAATGGAGCCGACGTCTCGAGGCCCGAAATAGTCGGCTGCGAATGCCGGAGTGATGCCATAGGCGCCGCCGTAGCACATCACGAGGACGAATGTGGCGACTGCCAGCAGCGAGAGCGAGTGGATGCCGTGGTACGTCCAGAACAGAGCCACTTCGACAAGATACATCATGAAAAACGCCGCTTTCCGAGTCGTCAAATCGGAAACCCAGGACCAAAAAATTCGCCCGGCGCCGTTGCCCAGGGCCATCACGCCGACCAGGAAGGCCGCGGTGGCCACGCTTGCTTTCCCCATCTCCTGAAAAATAGGCGACGCCTGGGTAACAATCGACAAGCCCGACATCGTGTTGATCGACATCAGGAAGCAGATCGCCCACCACTGCCAGGTGCCCAGCGCCTGGCCTAGCGTGTAGTCACGATCGGAACGCTGCGAAATCTGCGAAGCGGACGGCGTCCAACCGTCAGGCTTCCAACCCTCGGGCGGATTTTGCATGAATGCGCCCGCGGCGATGGCGACGATCGCATAAGCAACACCGAGGTACGCAAAGGTCAGCATTAATCCCACATGCAGGATCAACCATCCGGCGGCGGGCGCGGAAAACAATGCTCCCGCACCGAACCCGGCCACCGCAATTCCCGTGATGAGTCCCCGGCGGTCGGGAAACCACTTCACCAGGACGGTAATCGGAACGATATAACCCATGCCCAGCCCGATTCCCCCAATGACTCCGTACGTGAGATAGAGCCACCATAGTCTGTGGGAAGAAAAACTGGCGAGAAATACTCCACCGCCCCACAGCAGGCCTGCCACCATCGCGACGACCCTCGGGCCAATGCGTTTCATCCACAAGCCGCCTACAACCGTGCTGCTTCCGAGGAAAAACCAACTGATCAGGAATATCCAAGTGATTTGCGTAATGCTCCAGCCGAATTCCTTGGAGAGAGGGATGCGAAAGACGCTCCATGCGTAGGCCGAGCCCAAGGCCATTTGCATGCATACGCCGGCAACGGCAATCCACCAACGGTTCAACACGGGCATGCTTCCTCCACCGGTATCTCCGCACACAATACCATGACAAATTCTACCGCTACGTGCAGTATTTCTGCTGGAATACTGATGCGGTCCACTCAGAGTTTTCGCAATTCCTTACTTCATGGAAGGTTTGGCAACCCCGGCTTGCGAACACCAATCTTCCCACGCGCGCCCCTGGGCCGCCGCCTGACTGTGGAGTTCGCCCGAGCGATCGATTTCGCCCGGCGAGAGATACGTGATCGTTTCACCCATTGACATCGCCTTGATCAGAACTTCCGCGTTCAGACGAAGGTAGAACGTAGTGAATACGGCGTCCTGCACCGTTTTCCCCACGATCACGCTTCCGTGACCGCGCATCAGCGCCGCCTTGCCATTTCCGACCGTGCTAGCGAGGGAGTCACCCATCTCGTTCGTCGTCACCAGCATGTTGGTGTCGCCAAAATGATCGCGGATGTCCCAGATGGGTACTTCCTGGCCGATCACGGACGCCGAGTGCAGAGCGGGGCGCATCACCGTCTTCGTCACCGCCATCGGAAGCAACTCGTGCGCGTGGTTGTGGCAGATCGCCATAACGTCCGGCCGCGATTTATAGAGGCACCCGTGAATGAAACGCTCGGAATACGGCCGCAGCCCGCGCAGATCAACCGGCGTGCTGTCCAAATTGAATTCCAGGATATCTTCCTTCGTCACGAGGCCCGGCGCGCGCGCCCGCGACATGAAAAACCGCTGTGGATTTTCCGGATTGCGCACGGTGATGTGCCCGAAGGAATCGACCAGCCTCAGATGCGCAATGATGCGGTTCGCAATCACCAATTCCGAAATTGCCGCGCTGGCATTCACCGAGGAACTCCTTGTAACTCAGCTTTCAAGGATGAAATGATGCAGGAAGTTTGCACGCAACGGGAAGATACTGCAAGCCTTTAAGTAGGACAGGCTTCAGCCTGTCTGGGTTTGAATTCTTACATTGCGAAAAGCAGACAGGCTGAAGCCTGTCCTACCAAACCCACTTCAAACCTCTCGCAAATTCGGACAATTGAAGTAATAGAGGCTAATGGCAGCCGCACGAGTGGGGCGTGCAACCGCAACCTCCGGAAGCGGATGTCGCGCTGGAGGAGGCAGATCCGTTTGCGGATTTTCCGGCGCTGAACACGGAGAGTTGCAGCGTGTGGCGTTTGCTCGCACACTTCGGACATTCGATTTCCTGGCGTGCAGACATCACGATGCGCTCGTAGCGCGACTGGCAATCATTGCAAACATATTCGTAAATTGGCATTTTCCATTTCCCTTTGAGTTTTTCCCGCCATCTCAAAA
>CAWHYM010000019.1:0-15388 GCA_963833595.1 uncultured Acidobacteriota bacterium
TCTTCTTTCCCACGTTTACGATTCTTGAGAACTTGGGCTACCTTCCACGTGTGGCTTTCAACCTCGATCGACTTTTCCAGCGTGCGGGCGCACACGGCAAACAGGCTCTGACGATGTGCATGGGCTTCGGCTGCAATGCAGCGGGCGTGATCAGCTGTCGGGTGATCAATTCCCCTCGCGAGCGGCTGATCGCGATCCTGACAAACAACTTCGTGCCCTGCAACGGACGCTTCCCAACCCTGATCCTGTTGAGTGGCGTGTTCGTGGCCGCAGCATTCCCGCCGGCCTTCGCATCGTTTGCCGCTGCCGCATCGCTCGTGGCTGTCGTCTTGGTGGGAGTCCTCTTTACGCTGCTTGTCTCTTGGGGGCTCTCCCGGACACTCCGCAAAGGTGAAGCCAGCAGCTTTACCCTCGAACTTCCCCCGTATCGCCGGCCGAATATCCGGCAGATCCTCTATACATCGCTAATTGACCGAACGCTTTTTGTGCTGTGGAGAGCCATCGTGATGGCGGCACCTGTCGGTGGCCTCATATAGTTGCTCAGCCATGTCACAGTGGCCGGCACGTCGCTTACAGACCGAATAGCGGCTTTCCTAGACCCATTAGGGCACGCGATTGGTCTGGATGGCGTCATCCTTCTTGCCTACATCATCGCGATTCCCGCCAATGAAATCGTCGTTCCGACAATTCTGATGGCATACACCGGAGCGGGAATGCTGATCCAGGACGAGAGCCTGACGCAGCTCCGCGCGCTACTGGCCGGCCAAGCACATTGGACGCTGCTCACAGCCATTTGCTCAATGCTTTTTTGTGTGCTCCACAACCCATGTTCCACAACGACTTGGACCATCTACAAAGAGACCGGCACTGTGAAATGGACTGTGCTCGGCGCCTTGCTGCCGCTCGCGATCGCTTTTGCGGTCACTCTTGCCGTGGCACAAGTTGCCCACCTATTTGGGTGAGTTCGGTGGCAGCGGAGGTAAGACAGTAATACGGCCAAGCGACCAGGGGAGGTAACCGCGTGGTTCAGCCTCGGCCTCCATGGGTTTCGAAAGCGTGGCGTTTGGCGCCCAACTGGGTTGCGCAGGCGCGCCGTTTATCAAGCATTTGAAATGGCCGCACTCGCGTGACATCTCGGTTCAGTGCCAGGTAGCTACGGGCCAGTTCTTTCAAGATCCGTACGCCGTTCTCTCCGTGGTAGACCGGGGAGAGAAGCCCGGTCCGGAACAGACCGGCCAGCTTTCGAGCATCGATCCGGTCATTCTTGTTCTCGGCTTTGAGCAGCGCATTTTTCCGCGGATCGCACACCAGCACTTCTGTAACGTGGGGCTTGAGCAAATCATGCAGCCACGCCGCGCAGGTCCCTTCTTCGAAGGTCACGCGCAAACTTCCGCGCAGTCCGTGAATAAACTCCAGAATGGTTGCTGCTTTCGTCTCGATGATGGATTCCATCACCAGATGGCCGGTCGAATCCAGAACCGCCACGGAGATCGTTTCTTTGTGAACATCCATCCCGATATCCTTCGTGCTATCCATACAGGGTGCTCCTTTCTGGAGAGGTTGAGCGGAAGACTCAAAACCTACTCCAGAAGGGGCGCCCTTTTATATTGCGTCCTCTTCTCGGAATGTAGCCGAGTGGGCATGGCAATCCACTTCAGACTCGGCAGGCGCAACTGAACATCCGTCCTGTTGCGTTTTAGCTGCTTTGGCCGGCCGTTTCAGAGGACTTAGGGACGGTCAGTCGAAGTGGAGAAATGAACGTAATGTTGCATTTCGTGCTTTCGGCCCTTCTTGGGAAGACAAGGTGAGTTGAATAGCCCCATACAGTTCTGTAAACCCTTCGCCGATCAGACTATTGAAATCCGGCCCTAGGGTTTGCGGGACTCTTGAAACGCATCCGGGGGATCGAGGTAGCACTGCTTCCAGAAATCGCCGGATGAAAGTGTACCCTCAGCGAATTGTTTCACGCTTGGCAGAGTCGCTCCCATGATACCGCCGTCCGCCGAATCGAAGATTACGACAGCTCCAGCCAATGCCGGAGCAGGAGCGGTGGTTTCCGCCGCGTATTTCCGGAACAATCTACCAGCGAAGGCGAGTTTGGCCCGCGCGCCGGTTTCCTTGGTATCCTGCGAGACGGGCTGCACGGTATAAATCTTCACGGTCTTTCCCTTTAACGGCTCCCAATCGCCCGGGAATGGGCTGTTCTCTTCGCGCTCGATTCGAAACGCCGCAGGTTTTTCTTCGCCGGCCGTTCCGTTTTGCGATTCCAGCCGCGCGGAAATGGACTCAGGCAAATCCAGTCCGTTCCGGCGGATATAGCCGCGGGACGCGCCGGAAATCTGCACGTGGATCCACTCACCTTCAGCGTCGATAAATTCGAACTCATCATCGGCCGTGGCACTGAACAAAAGGTGGGATCCTTCCGCAGGCCGCGCCAATACGGGAGTGCCGGATTTTTTCACAACCACCAAATTGTGAGGGTGGGCCTGATTGTGCTGAATATCCTGCAAGCTCTGCAATTCGGCGTTGAGCTGTTGCACGCGTTTTTCTTCAACGCCGCGCTGGGTGGCCAGAGCGGTCACTTCCTCTCCGCCTGGCGTTGAAGAAGTTGAAGAAGATGTCCCGGCCGAGGGGGGCGAAGTACTCCTGGGCGGCAGGGAAATTACGGGTGAACCGATTGAGAGATCGATCCTTGGTTTAGGAGCCTGCGGCTCCGGTTTGAGTAAGGAAGTGACGGGCTTCCCGCCAAATTTATCCGCCAGCCGATCCAGTAAGTCCAATTCAAGCCGGCCATTGGACGGCAATACTTGATAGCCCGATTTCGAGGGATCGCGATCGGCGTACCAGGCCGTGATTTTCGCGGAGACCCGGACGATGGTGTCATCGCTGGTTGTGCCGGGCAGAACGTCGATGGAGAACTGGTAGAATGCGCGCTCGTAGCGATCCAGCGGTTGGTCACCGGGTACAACGAAACCATCGACGATCGGCAGTTTCTGGCCTGTGGATGCTTGTAATTCGTTGAGGGCCTTTTCGACTTCCTCCTTCGATTTCGAGAAGGAGCGCGCGTAGGGAACTGCTTGAGCAGCGGCGGTATTTGGAAGAGCGCTGCAGGCAACGAACAACAGCAACCAGAAGAGATTTCGGGTCCTATGGACATGGAATCTCTGAATCTTCACGGAAGGGGCTCCAGTTGGTCCAGAGGAAGCCAGCCGCGCTGGCCGTCCGGCGTTTCGACGCCATACCAGCGCGGCGTGATAATCACGATCAAGACGTCCGTGTAGGCACTTAGAGTCGCCGCGTCCGCGGCGGAGCGAAACGGCGCCGATTTCAAGCTGGCGCCGGGGGCCTTGATTCTCATTTCAATTTGATGGCGCAAAGCATCGACACGCTGCTTGAGATCCCGCACGGAAGATTCCGCGACCGCCAGGCGCGCAGTTTCATCTTCGCGCTGACGAATTATGGTTTGCTTTGCCAAATCGATACTCTCGCGGCGGCGTTGATTCTCGGCAGCTTCCTGCCGGGCATTCTGGATGGCCTGGACACGATCCTGGATGATTTTAGATTCGCTGGATTCGACGGTGCCGTCGGATGGGTGCGAGCCGTGGCGTGAATCCTCGACAAAAATCGCGTCAATCCGCAAACGTGTGCGTTCCGGACTGACGCTGGTGACAATATAGCGAACGGCTATCGTTCCCCGGTCGGCGCTGTCCCGAAAATGCCGGGGGGCAATGACGCCGGTTCGAATCTTGTAAAATACCTTGCCGTCCTCGCGCCAGGGTTCGAATAGAGGTGTGGAGTCCACCGTTGTCGCACCGGTTAGCGTCTTCTCTTTGTCGAACATGGTAGTGCCGTGGATGATTTGATCATGCAGCACTTCCTGCAACGCTTGCAGGACGTCATCGAGAGATGCGGAAAATTCAGTCGCGAACCCCGGGCTCGGTAAGTCGCGATCCTTTGCAGCGCATACCTGCGTGGCGGGGCAAAGCGGGCAGAGCATCATAATGACTGCCAGTGCAGCGGCAAGGCTCGCGGGAATGGATCGACGCCGGCTGGCCGAGAGTCTTTGTTTTGGTTCCGGCAGTGCGGTCTGCATAGTATTCGCCGGTCAATTCGGGGTAGCGATTGCCGAAAGCGCGCTTTTCAAGCGGCGCCTTGCGGAGAATAACAAGATCCCTTCCTACTCCAGGGGGCGAAGGGATGTCAACCTCGAAGGCAACCTGCGTTATGACTGAAACACTATTCTGAACAGAAGGGAAATTGAAACACGCGCAACACAAGTTGCGCGGAGGCCACCTGGAACGAGTACCCACTTCTCGGGTCTTCAACAATATAGACTCAAATAATAAATATAAGAAACCTCTTGCATTCAATTTTTTGCGGGAGTACATTTCGACCAAGGTCACGGACTTGGGAGTCGGACTCCTTTTCTTCCAGCGAAAAAAGAGCTGATTTTTTATGGTCGTGTTGTCCAAGAGGCACTTTCGACCACCGCCGCATTTTCGGGCGATTTGCATGCCCATGTTTGTGGTCTTGTTTTCGCCCCTCCCTGTCCGGATAGCCGCAAATCATCTACGCATTTGACTGCATGATGATTGCCACGCAGAGGAGGCCCTATGTACGAACGGACTCCGCGCATCACAAAGAAAAACCTGTCTTGGTTAGCATGCGGACTTCTCCTCAGTTTCATCTTCCTCGCGCTAGTCCTCGCAAGTAGTCGTTCCGCCAATGCCCTGCCACTCCGCACAGTCAAGGTTCGCCCGCTCCCGGCATTCGCACGTAAGTATGGGATGCCGTGTTCCGCGTGCCACCTTGGCTGGCCGATGCTCAGTCCCTTCGGGCAGGCATTCAAAGACAATGGCTATCAGCTAGGCAACGATCGGGATGCCCCCATTTACCAGGACCCCGGCTATTGGCCGATCACCTTCCGTATCACGCCGAACTGGCATCGAGAGAGCCAGAACCGCGTGCAGGTTGACGACGGAGCAGGCGGTTTTCTGAACGCCGAGGGCAAGGTCACAACCCATGGTTTCGACTGGAGCGGTTTGGACTTTTTCGCCGCAGGCACGCTGGCGAAGAATATCTCGTTTTTCGTGCTGCCGTCCTCAGACAATACGGGAGCCTTCCACTTCGAATCGGTTTGGGCGCGCCTCGACAATCTTTTCGGGAGCAGCTGGCTCAACCTCAAAATGGGCAAATTCGAGTTGGATAACTTGCTCTCCGAAAAGCGCATTTTGACGATCTCAAGCGTGGCGGGAACGTATGCGAACTATCATTTCCAACCCTTGGTATCCCCAGGGAGCCCGTTAAATGCGATCGCTGCGGAATCCTATACATTCGGTATCGGGGATAACCAAGTGGGCGTGGAGTTGATGGGACATTCCAAGGACGACCGGACCAGGTACTCGGCCTCCCTGCTCAGCTCGAACGACGGGAACCCGGGCCTGCCCACCAGCCGAGGCTACGACGGATTCTTCACCGCTAGCCAGGCCTTCGAGGTGGGAAGTCTCGGATTGCAGCGCGTCGGAGGATTTGCCTACCTCGGGCAGGCGCCGACCTTTTACCAGTTTACTCAGGGAGGAACTGGAGTCCCGGGTACGGGTATTGGCAATAAGAGCTTTTACCGCTTGGGGCTAATCGGCCAGTGGTACATCAAGAAGGTTGATGTCACTACGATGTTCTTCCATGGATGGGATAGTGCTTTCCTCGGTTCGAACACCCCGGCGAACATCCCTCTTCCGACCGGCGCACAGTCGCCGACCTGGAACGGCGGTTTGTTCGAAACCCACTACACGCCGAATCCGCAGCTCGTACTTATCAATCGCTACGAGCTGATCCGGATGTCCCGGCAGGTCTTTGCGACTAACCCGGCGAACTTCGGCGACATGGATGTACTGACGGTGGGATATAGGTATTACCCATTCCTTTCCAGCCGCGCAGGTTTTGCGTTTCACAATGAATACGCCATCATGCGCCAGCGAGGTGCCGCGCCCATTTCCGGTTTGGACCTTACTACCAGCAGCTTGCTGGTCGGTTTTGACTTCGATTTTTGAGGGGAGAGACGAT
Organism: uncultured Acidobacteriota bacterium; assembly: GCA_963833595.1. GTDB lineage: Bacteria > Acidobacteriota > Terriglobia > Acidiferrales > UBA7541 > Palsa-360. The sequence goes on from CAWHYM010000019.1 coordinate 6,064, forward strand.
GCGCACACTAACGACGAAATCCATCCGGATCTTCTTAGCGCTTCTGGCGGTCTCAGTCCTACCGGCACTAACAGTGGCGCAGCAGGTGGAGACTCATGTCAACAAATGGACGGGACATGCGGACACCGGCAAGCAGCTTTACTTCCGTTACTGCTGGGGATGTCACGGTTTCCGGGGCGACGGCAACGGGGAAAACGCGCCGTACCTGAATATCTTGCCGCGCAATTTCGTGGCGGCGACGTTCAAGTGCCGTTCGACCCCTACCGGAACTCTGCCGACCGACCAGGATCTCTACGACACCATCGAGCGTGGTATCAACAATTCCAACATGCCCTCGTGGATCGAGCTGACGGGCCAAAACCGCGCCGATTTGGTCGCCTTCATCAAGACTTTCTCGCCGCGCTGGTTGACTGAAAAGCCCGGCGAACCTATCCATATTCCAGCGGAACCGAAGCTCACCCTCGAAAGCATCAAGCGCGGCCAAGCGCTTTTCCAGAAACTGGAATGCTGGAAGTGCCACGGCCAAGAGGGCCGCGGCGATGGTCCGTCGGCTTCCACGCTCACCGACAACAACGATCAGCCCATCCGGCCGTATAACTTCGCAGCCGGTTCACGATTCAAGTGCGGCACGACCAACGAGGATCTCTACAAAATCTTCAGCACGGGACTAGACGGCACGCCAATGCCTTCATTTGCGGACGTCGTCAAACCCGACGAGGCCTGGGATTTGGTGCACTTCCTTCGCACCCTGCAGGTCACGCATAAGAGCCCCGAATTGACGATGTGGAAGTCGACAAAGGAAGGCGCGGAACAAGTGGCGGCGAGAATGCCGTCCGGCACGCCAACGGGTTCCGGAGTCAGGTAATCGCTCAAGGTCAAAGGAATCAGAAAGTGAATAACGGAACTGGGAGGATTGGATAGATGAAGAACAAGCGATTGTGCATGACAGCACTGGCCGCTTTGGTTGTTTCAGCCATTGTGTACGCCAGGCCAGCCGGCGGCACCATCAGCGGCAAAGTGACCTACGAGGGCACGCCGGCAAAAGCGAAGACCATCGATATGTCAAAGGAGCCGAGTTGCGCCCAACAGCATGCAACGCCGGTGACAACCGAGACTGTAGTTACGGGTCCAAACAACAGCCTAGAAAATGTAGTGGTTTATATTTCCGCGGGCGCTCCGGATGAGAGCGCGCCGAGCCAACCCGTAAAGTTCGACCAGAGGGGTTGCCAATACATTCCCCATGTGCTGGCCTTTCAGGTGAACCAGCCACTGGAAATCATAAACAGCGACCAGACATCTCACAACATTCACCCGCGTCCGACGATCAATCGCGAGTGGAACAAATCGCAACCCGCCGGCAGCCCGCCGGATGTGGAGAAATATGACAAACCGGAGTTCATTCCGGTGAAGTGCAACATTCATCCCTGGATGTCCGGCCAATTCGCGGTGATGAAGAATTCTCATTACGCCATTTCCAGTGGGGGCGGAGGTTTCAGCCTTCCGAATTTGCCGCCGGGGAAATACACGGTCACAGCGTGGCATGAATCATATGGCGATCAGTCGATGGAAGTGACTATCGCGGGAGCTGAGACCAAAACCGTAAACTTTGTTTTCAAGGCAAAGCCTTATTGATTTGGGACGGCCGTAAGCAGGACCGAAAGCCAAGGGTCGTCGCAGTCCATGCCTGAAGGAAGCGCGTCGGATTTTTCTGCGCGGAGGCGGAGGCAATGGGAAAACTGTTTGGAGTGATACTAGCGATTATCGCGGTGCTCTCGGCGTACCCCATCGTGACGCATATGTACGCGCAGCCAGTGGATATTTCGACCCATGGACGCGCGATCGACGAGCAATTATCGGAGACCATGGCGGAGGCGGGCGTCTCTTTTCTCGGAGCCCAACTGCTCTTGGCTTTTTTTGTGTGGAAGTACTCGAATCGCAAAGCCGGCGCCAAGGTCACTCAAATGCCGGGTGGCGCGAAGTGGATGGTGGCAGCCGCCTTCATTCTCGTAGGCACCGAGGTATTGGCGCTGGGCATCGTGGGGCAAAAAGCGTGGGCCAATGTTTACTTTACGCTGCCTAAGCCGAATGCGTTACAGATTCAGGCGCAGGCGGGCCAGTTTGCCTTCTATTTCAGGTATCCCGGGGCGGATGGAACGTTTGGCGCGCTTCATCCGGACAAGATTGACGAGGGCAACGGAAACTATTTTGGACTAGATCCGGCTAATGACGTTGTGGCGCGAGATGACATCGTATCCGGCGAGTTGGCTATTCCAGTGAATCAAGAAATTCAGCTGCTCATGCATTCGAAGGATGTAAGCCACTCTTTCTACGTGCGGGAGCTGCGTATCCAGCAGGACTTTGTGCCGGGGCTCGACCTTGCGATTCATTTCACCGCCACAAAGACCGGCAGGTACGAGATCGTGTGCACGCAGCTCTGTGGACTCGGTCACTACAACATGAAGGCGTATCTCAACGTGATGTCACAGGAAGATTTTGACAAGTGGCTCAAACAAAAAGCGTCAGAGCAATAGCCCGAGCCCGCAGACCGGTCGTCGGTGTGATTGGACTTGTCTGCGGTGTTCCCCGAAAGAGGTGAGCACATGCAAGAACCTTCAGCACAGCAGGCGCACGTACATGCCCCGCCGGAAGGCTTCCTCCGAAAGTACGTCTTCAGCCTCGATCATAAAGTAATTGGCAAGCAGTATTACGGATTGGGGCTGGTGGCCGTATTTATCGGCATGGTGCTCTCCTGGCTAATGCGCTTTCATCTAGTTTGGCCGGCGGCGAAGGTGCCAGGCCTCGAACTTCTTTCGAAGGTCGGCGCGCCGGGCGGCGTCATCACGCCGGAGTACTATCTATCGTTAATGACGATGCACGGAACCCTGATGGTTTTCTTCGTTCTGACGAATGCGCCGTTTGCCGGATTTGGCAACTATTTCCTGCCAATCCAGGTTGGCGCGGAAGACATGGCTTTCCCCCGGTTCAACATGGTGTCGTTTTGGATCACTTTTGTTGCCTTCCTTATTTTGATTACGTCGTTCTTCATACCGGATGGCCCGCCAATTTCCGGTTGGACGGCTTATGCTCCCCTGAGCGCAGTCGGCAACGATGCCGGGCCTGGTCTGGGTTGGGGGCAAAGCCTCTGGGGGATTTCCATCGCCGTGTTTTGTGTGGGGCAATTGCTCGGCTCGTTGAATTTCATAGCGACGACGCTGGACCTGCGCGCGAAAGGCATGACCCTGATGCGCATGCCGCTATGCACCTGGTCGTGGTTTATCACCGCGTGCATCGGATTGATGGCCTTCGCTGTGCTGCTCCCGGCTTGTTTGCTGCTGATTCTCGATAAGATTGCGGGCACCAGCTTCTTCATACCAGCGGGACTTGTGGTGGGTGATCGGCTCCAGCCGCATGCCGGAGGTTCGCCGCTACTCTGGCAACATATGTTCTGGTTCTTTGGGCACCCTGAAGTGTACATCGCCATTCTGCCCGCGATGGGCATTGTTTCGCATGTGCTGATTACCAGCATGCGTAAACCGATGCTAAGCGCCAAGGTCCTCATCTATTCGATGATGTCCATTGGCTTCCTGAGCTGGTTGGTGTGGGGCCACCACATGTTCGTGAGCGGAATGAATCCGTTCTCGTCGCTCTTGTTTTCATTTCCGACGCTAACCATCACTATTCCTGCGACGATCATTACCTTGATCTGGCTCGGCAGCCTGTATGGGGCGAACATCCAGATCAACTCCGCATCGCTATTTGCGCTCGGGTTTGTCTCCATGTTTGTCAGCGGAGGCATAAGCGGCTTCTTCCTGGCTCAACCCTCCATTGACATCTATCTTCACGCAACTTATTTCGTGGTTGGACATTTCCACATGGTGATGGGCGTCGCGGCCATCTTTGCCATCTTTTCCGGAACCTATTTTTGGTTCCCAAAGATGACAGGCCGCATGATGAATGAACCGCTCGGCAAGCTGCATTTCTGGTTTTCGCTTGTCGGGACATATTGCATTTTCATGCCTTTCCATTACCTTGGACTGGTAGGCAATGTGCGGCGATATTCGTCGTTTGTGGACGACTTTATGGCTCCGCTGATGCCGGTGCACAAATTTATTACGATCGCCGCATTGATTACCGGTGCGGCGCAATTCATTTTTATCTTTAACTTGATTTACAGCCGTTTCCGCGGCAAACAGGCTCCCGAGAATCCGTGGAATGCAACGTCGCTCGAATGGAGTATGCCTTCGCCTCCGCCGTGGGATAACTTCGGAGGCAAGCATCCCGTCATTTATCACGATCCCTATCAGTACGGCGTGAAAGGCTCCAAGGGTGATTTCGTGATGCAGGATTCGCCGGAAGCGATTGTCAAGGAGTAACGCCGGCGATTACCGGGGATGAGGGACGATGTCTACTCACCCGGCACATACGCCAGAGAAACGAGCGCTTATGTCTATTGCGACCTTCCCTCCAGGTCCCGGGCAAGCTCCTCCGCTGCCACCGCAGGGGAGTGCCATCAAAGTCGCTGGGACTAAGCCAGGTCCCCCCAACACCTCTCCAAGTGGCATCTGGGTGGGAATCTTCGCAATCACCATGGGGTTCGCGGCGTTCACTAGTGCGCTTTTTGTGAGACAGGGTTCCGGGGACTGGGTCCATGTCGCGGTTCCTCCTCTGCTTTATGTGAATACCGGCATATTGCTCATCAGCAGTCTTACGTTGGAGATGTCGCGCCGCGCGTTCGCAAACGCTCATGAAATGAAAGGAAGCGCGCTTCGCAACAGCTTGCTTTGGCTCGGGATAACGCTGGCGTTTGGGCTCGCCTTCGTTGTGGGGCAGTATTTGGTTTGGAAAGAGCTCGCCGCACAGGGACTCTATCTGGCGACGAGTTCCAACAGTTCCTTCCTGTATGTTTTCACCGGTGCGCATGCGTTGCATGTTCTCGGCGGGATTGCCGGTCTCGTGCGCCTCACCGTGCGCATGACCCGTAAACATATCACTTTGCGAAGTAGCTCGGTTGCAAACACGGCCATCTACTGGCATTTCATGGGCGTTCTGTGGCTCTATCTGCTTCTCGTCATATCCGTAAGGCTTTAGGCGTAAAGAGGGGAGAGAAACTGTGACCGAATCCGAAATGGCCATGCAAGGGCACGGCCCCACAATGGAAGAGTCGCCTTACGCGATCCCCTCCAGAAAACTGGCGATTTGGTTGTTCATCATTTCCGATGCGGCAACCTTCGGAGTCTTCTTGTTCGGCTATGGCTATGTGCGAACAGCGAGCGTCGATTGGCCCACACCCTTCCAATTCCGTCCCAGCATCCTGAATGTCCTGATCATGACTGCCGTCCTCATCACCAGCAGCTTGACGATGCTTGGCGCGGTGGACTCCGCGAAGGCCGACGATAAGGCCAAGGCGGGACGTTTTTTGTGGTCCACAATTTTGCTCGGCGTTATTTTCGCCGGACTGCACATCCGCGAATGGTTCGCGCTGATTGATGAAGGCGTGCGTATGTTTCAAAATCCCTGGGGCTCGCCACTTTTTGGCGCCACGTTCTTCAGCATCACGGGACTTCATATGTTGCACGTGATCGGTGGGGTTGTGGCGATTGCAGTGATCGCGCGCGGGTTCGCGCGCGGGCGGCTTACTGCCGGTCACGTCGAAACGGTGGGAATCTACTGGCACTTTGTCGACCTGGTATGGATGTTTGTCGTGCCACTGGTCTACTTGCTGAATCTCTCGCGCTAGCGCCAGTGGGAGATTGAGGAGATGAAGGATGACGGCTTCACAAAAATCAGGGAATGTAGTCGCAAAGTATCTGCCGGTTTACTTTGCCTTGCTTGCCATCGCAGTTCTGGAAGTCTTCTTCGCATATCAGCATTTTTCGACCGGATCGCTGCTGGCCATCTTGCTCGCGCTCGCTCTTTGCGGCGGAGCCTTAGCTCTCAGGTACTTCATGCACCTGGGAGAGGAACGCCGCAGCCTCTTTTTGACGTTGATTCCGGCCGTGATTTTCGTGCTGCTGATCATGAATATGATCTGGTCGGACAGCTTCCGTCTGCTGCACATGCGGCCTTTTGCGCACTAGCTCGAGAGTCTGGAGAAGAGAATGTTGCGCCATGGCGATTGCCCCATTTGGCGAATTGGCTTGTAAGGCGGATACTCGCGGGAGGATCTTGAAAATGAACCGCAAAAGTGGTCTTGAAATTCGATTGCTTGCCCAGATGGCCGCCCTCGTCGCGGCCTTTGGGATTCCTGCCTCAACCTTCGCGCAGAATTGTGCGTTGTGTTACACCCAAGCCGCTGGTGCTGGCGCGCGGTTGATTCAGGCGTTGCGCGGCGGTATCCTAATTCTGGTGATACCTCCGATTCTCATCTGCACCGCGCTTACCGTTATGGCTTACCGAAAGCGCAATCATTTCAACGAAGAGTAGCCGGGAAATCAAAAACGCAAATTCCGGCTTTAACACCTCTGACGAATTCTCCAACCCGGCGCCTAATGCGACATTGCAACAAGAACATATGCCAACTGCGATTTCGGTTCGCGATGTAACGAAACTGATGGGAAGGCAGCTGGCGCTGCCAGTCCTCGCGCTCGCCGGTTTCCTAATGATTTGCATGGCAGGCTACGTTTGGCTTGAGGGAGTGCGCTGGGTGGACGCGCTGTTCTGGACCATCCATCCATATGCGTTACCGCCTGATCGGATTCGCAACGCGACGAAGATATACAGCATCGCAGTCTATGCGGGAGTTTTCTCGTTTGAAGTCTGGATCGCCGAGCGAGTGCTCGTCTCCCTCTTTCATCCGGAGGGCAGGACGGCGTGGAGGACGATGATGACTGATCTCTCTATTCAAAGCGCGCGCGACCACTTTATCCTGTGTGGCTATGGACAGGTGGGCCGCACGGTGGTCGAGCAACTCCGCCACGCCAATATTCCATTCGTGCTAATCGAGTCGAGCGATGGCCTCTATCGCCAATTGCTGAGTGAGGGAATGCTCGTGATCCAAGGCGACGCGAAGCGTCACAGCGTTCTCGAAGCGGCGGGGATCAAGCGCGCACAGGGGATCTGCGCGTTGATTGACAATGATGCCGACAATCTCTACATTACGATCACGGCCAAGTCACTAAATGCCAACCTGCACGTGATCACCAGAGCAGGTCACGAGAGATATGCGCAAGCGATGCGCAGCTCAGGCGCGGATGATGTGGTGATTCCTGAGTACGAAGGTGGAGTCGTCTTCGGACGGATTATCAAAGAGGCGGCGAAGACCAAGTCACAGATCGCTTAAAGGGGGACGCGAGCGATCACCGTTGCGCTTCGTTGAGATGATTTTCGCAGCGTCGCAGGTTTTCTTCCGTCTGGGAGCGCTCGATCGCGATTTGCGCCAGATGCGAAGCGCGTTGAATCAGTTGCAAATTCCGGTTGGGGCCCTCGAACATCTCATCAATGCTCTAACCCATCTTAGATCCGAACAGTTTAGCAATTCCGACGGAATGCCGCTATTTACGCGTCGCGAGGAAGATGTGGTTCGCCTCGTCACTGACGGCCTGAAGAACCGCGAAATCGCTGTGAAAGCTCCAACTGTAAGCTGTGGGCTTCTAACCCCTCGTGGATTTCCTGGCCAATGTGGCGATCCGCATGGCGAAGTGAAATCTGCGACTTGCGTGAGAAAGGAGCACGATATCCGGACGTCGAGATTCTTCCTGAAATCTTGACTCCCTGGTGTCGGCTGAGTGGAGATGAGAACCTTCCCGCCAGTCCTCAAGGTCTTATGGGCAGCAGCATTGTTCGCGGGCGCCACGGCGTTCGAGCAAAGCCAAGCCCCTGCCCTGGCGAAGCCCTCTCACGCGCGGCGCACGCTCCCGCTGACGAAGTTCTATGACACGCCCAATCCGCTGCCCGTCGGGAAACCGGGCGAACTGATCCGCTTCGAGCCGTTTGACGAGTACGATCTGCCATACGAGATATCAGCCGTTCGCATTCTCTATCATTCGCGCTCTCCGAGCGGAGAAGATGTAGCCGTATCGGGCGTGGTGCTGGTTCCCGATGGAACGCCGCGGGCGGGCCGCTGGCCCGTCATCGCCTGGGCCCATGATTTCGTCGGTTCCGCCCGGCAATGTGCTCCCTCGCTACTGAGAAACCTGAACGAGGGACCTCTACTTTCGATGTACGTCGGCCTTGGGTACGCCGTCGTGGCCTCCGATTACGCTGGATTGGGAACCAATTTTCCGAATGCAGCCCTCGATATGCAGTCCAATGCGCTGGATGTGATCTACTCCATTCCGGCAGCGCGTGCCGCGTTGCCACAGCTTGGAACCAAGTGGGTGGCTGCTGGGTATTCTCAGGGAGGTCTCGCGGCCGTGGGGGTGGCCGAAGCCGGGAGTGAAGTTGGCGATCCCAGCTACCTCGGTGCCATCGCAATTTCAGGAGTTGCGGAAGCGCAGGAAATCTTTGAACGCCTCGCCCAGGGGCGCGTCCACCGCATGCTCGTATTTCTGGCGCAGGGAATCAAGACTGTCTTCCCCGAGTTTCGAGTCGAGGAGATGCTGATTGACAAGGCAATCCCGCTGTACCAGCACATCAGCGACGCCTGCCAAGCCAGTTTAGGGCCGGAGCTTACAGCCAATGAAATGTTGAAACCTGGTTGGGAGAATAACCGGTACGTCAAAGAGTTTTTCACCAGGAACACGCCTGGCCGGAAGCCCGTCCACGGTCCGTTGCTATTGATCAGCGGCGAAGCGGATCCTGAAGTGCCATCAGCCCTCACTGCCACAGTCGTGGCGCGACTGTGCAAACAGAAAGATCGCGTGCTTTTTGTCAAATATCCGGGCCTCAATGCGAGCGCAGTCATCGGAGACTCGGTTAGTGAACAGATCAGTTGGATCCGGGCTCGATTTGCCGGCCTTCCTGCCCCAAGCAACTGTCCTTGAATTGGTGCGAACGCCGGAACCAACTCCACGCATCACGAATTGCCCCCAACAAGAATGTCGAAGGTTTCGCGGGGACACGCCGCTTGAGAATTGACATTGACCAGTGCCCAGAACAAATCGTCCATAAAAACTCTCTCATTTCCCCTGGACTAAAAACTCGGCCCGGCCAGTAGCCCCCGAAGCGGCTGTAGACCGACTGCCGCAGCAGATCGGCCAGCTTTCGAGCATCGATCCGGTCATTCTTGTTCCCCGCTTTGAGCAGGGCATTCTTGCGTGGCACCAAAACGTTGCTAAGCAGCTTGGCTCTTGCTTCGTCTTTCAGTTTGTGAAGGTGCGCGGAATCCATGAGCATCGCGTTCCGAGTAGAAGACAAGCCTTTTTCCGGTTGTTAAATCGATTGCATA
>CAWHYM010000020.1:0-19323 GCA_963833595.1 uncultured Acidobacteriota bacterium
GAATCTTTTGCAGGCCCTCCAACCCTGGCAAATGATGAAATTCCCAATGTTTTACGCCTTTTGAGTTACATCGGATTACATCGCTTTACCAGTGATTGGTTACAATTGGTTACGGCTCGTCTTCTGCTGCTTGCGATGGAAACGCTCGATCGCATCCCGAGCCAAATCAACGTCCCGCTCGCGCCCGACGTTGTATCGATCGAACATCGAGCGCGTCACATGGCCGCTGACCGCCATGATGCGGGTTTCGGGCAGCCCGGCGTCGGACATGTTCCGTACCGCCGTATGACGCGTGTGACGCAGCAGCGCCCCGTGGTATTTCAAGCGGCGCGGATTCCGCCGCCCGTGGGTCGGGCAGGTCCGCCCGTCGCACCGCGCGCCACAGGCGAGACACTCGAAGTAACCGGCCCCCACCTTGCAGCAGGCATCGTACCATTCCCAGCGGTAATTCCCCACCGGGAACAGCGGCTCGTCCGGCATTCCGGGCTTGAGGTCGAAGTCGGATGGAAGGTGAATCGTCCGATTCTTTCCGGTCTTAGTGATCTCTCCGGGCAGGACGATGAGGTGCTTCGGCGGGTTCACGTCCCGCCAGCGCAGCCGAAACATCTCGTGGACGCGAATGCCGGTCGCGTATGCCAGAGTGAAGGCCGAACGGAGCGGTTCCCTCAGAACCTTGCGAAGCGGGTTGTACCATCCCGGCTCGATAAAAATCGCGCCCCGCGCCTCGTTCTGTTCCTTGACCACGGGAAAGTAACCGGGCACCTCGGCGCTGGTCAGCAGTTCGTCCTTAACGGCTTGTTTCAGCATCGCTCTTACGGTGGCCATGTACCGATTTAGGCGCACGTCGGAAAGGCCGTCGCGCCTTCCATCCAACCGGAAGCGCTTCAGGTCGGCCACGGTGATGTCGCTGGCTCGCCAGCCACCGAAGGAGCGGTCCAACCGGGGCAGGGTCGCGAGGGTCGGCTTCTTGTCCTCGGTCCACTTGAGCGAGCGGAGGCCCTTGGCCACGCAGTGCTCAAGAAAATTCTCGCGGACCGTTTCGTAGGAAACCTTCTTAGGATCAACCGCCAGGGGGCGGCGGCCGCCCTGGGCTTGCAGCTCGCGGCGCAGCAGCCGTTCGGCCACCTCCCGGTCCTCCGAGCCGGAGGATTTGTAGTAAACGGCGTGCCGGTTCGCGTCGTGGAACTTGACCCACCAGACGCGCCCACGCTGGTAGACACAGCCGGTGCCATAACGCGCTCTCTTCTTGTTCTTCATACTGCCCAATTTTATTGGGACTTCGGGCGTAAGTACACTAGTTAGGTACGTCATATGTTATGGAATTAGGAAGGCCCGAAGCCCGAGGCAAGCAGCCTTGAGTTTCGGGCCTGTTGGCGCTCGACTATGACTGTGTCCTCTCGTGGCGGCCCTCGGTCCGATGCTCGCCGAGGCGGTCTCTTATCGCCGTCAAAAGGATCACGATCTCGACGAGCGCCCACTCGACAACGCGGGCATTATCAGGAGCAGTCGGACTCGTAACGTCGTTATGCGATTCGAGCTTTTTTTCCTGAAAACTTTTGATCTGGTCTACTGTAAGCACAGCGAAATCCTCCTACGCCGGGGCTACCGGCAAATGAGCGGGATGGCGCAAGCCATAGAACCACGCACACATCGCGTCTCGTAAAACATGCACAGTGTGGGGTACACTGTAATCGGAGTGCAAATGACGAACGATTACGTCCCGATTACAGCGGAGGGCGGCCCCATCGGGGGATTAGTGGGCATGTGGTGGCGAAAAGCACCCTATGCCGTTCGCAAACGTGAATATGCTCCATTTCAAGCAGAGGGCGTCCGCGGCCAGAAGGTCAAAGCCGATATCGTGGTTCCGACGCGCCCTCTCACTGATTGGGAGAAATTTGTGCTCAATGGCATCGATCCGCCGCTAGATGTGGTGCCCACGGGAGACGAGGGGGAGTGGTACGCGCCTATGGAGGAGCCGAGCCTGCTAGGCGCGCTGATCGATGTAGGCCAAGGCAGGCTCAAACCCCTGGAGTTCGCCAACGGGTTTGGATTGCTCGGGTATGACAAACTGGTGCCGCCCGCGAACCGGTGCGGTGGCGACCCGCTCGACTGGTTTATGGCCCACGCCCGCACGGTCCTTACGGTTGCGGGACTCATCCGAGGTTTGAAGCAGGCACGCGACGGCGGCCCTCATTCCCTTGCTTGGTACCTCCAGGAGAAAATTACGAAAGAACCGTTAGTGCTCGGCGGGCGCACGCCAAAAGAAATGTGGTTCCAGCTTAAAGCTCGCACAACCGGCGCTCGGTCGGAGCGGCTACCACGGCGCCTAGTCCAAAATACAATCGCGATTGTCCGCTACCTTTTGAATGAAAACCTAGGGATTACAGAACGACGTCTTCAGTTCACGGAGCAACGAGGCCTCCGCACCGTTTTTGCGTTTCGCGCGCTGATACATGCGATCTACTGGCAGCTCGCGGATCAGTTAGGCCAAAACTCAATTCACCAATGCGCAGGGTGTGGCCGAATTTTCATTCACTCGAATGTAAGGGCGCGCTTTTGTCCACCCGATGCTGGAAAAACTATCAGTCGATGTAAATCGCTCTGGAACGTCCGGGCACACAGAAAGAGGAAACGCCGGAAGAGGAAGCGCGTTAGAGGCTAAAGTGGAGGGTCCCCACAGCAACTTCGGGATATTTGGAAGAGCGGGATATTCACTATTCTCCGTGCAAGCGATACCAACCTGCTTAGTGTTTTTACCCGTCCGCTATGCAAGCAGGGGGTCGCAGGTTCGAACCCTGTCACGTCCACCAAAATTCCTTTCTGAATGCGCGTTTCTTGGAGTGGCGTCAGAAGTAGTAAGTTCGTTTTACCCTAGTTTTATTCTCACTTCATCGCTTTGCACACCGGGACGTTTCGCTTGGCGTCCAAGCGTAAGTGCGAAGGATGGTAAGGAAGAAACCCTCAGCGCGGTTTCTAGTCCCGCTGCTCCCTCGACCGGCGCTCGTCTTAAAGTAGCCTGGGAAGCCACATTCCGGTAAGGGATTGAACGGGCTCAGCCCGGACAGGGAGGGAAGAAAGTGGCTCTGTGCCTCCCTAAAGACTTAGCGGCCACTTACTTAGGAGCGGACTTATAGGGACTTTGCCCGCATTATCGCACTAGCCCCATCGCAAAAGAGCCAGCGCGACTTGCAATTGACGCGACGGGGCGAGAGGAATAGGCTTTCGGGGCAAGGGGAAGACCTTCAATGCACGTGCCGCATCAAGAGTCACAGGCCAAACGGACACGCTGAATGCAAGCGCGGCATAATCCGGGACAGAGTGATTGGGTAGTCTTGAGAAAGCCGTGGATACCATGAGGCTTATGAGCGAGGAACAGTGAGAACGTTTCGCAAACTGGCGCGTGAGCTTGTCATCTTCATGCTGCTCGGCCCGATTGTGGCGGCACCCGCTTCCTTCGCGTTCTTTGAGCATCGCAGCGTCGAAGTTGTGAAGGCCGAAGCAGCGCAAGCCGTCTATGCGATAAACGCGGCTTCACTGTCGCACTACGGTCTTGCGGTGAATGACCATATTCTGGTGCCACTCACTAACGGTGAAAAACTGTTTGTCATGGATTGCAGTCAGGCGCACCCGTCGGACGCAGGTGTTCTTCATGTCATACACTCCGAACCGCTCCCTGAAACAAAACCATCGGTGAGAAAGCCACCCGATATTGACAACGACGCTATAGCGAAGGAGAACGGTGCGATATCTTCCGAATCCGCTCCGATTCTCCCCATACCCCCCGGCTCGACAAATGGCAGTGATTGCTTCTATTTCACGTTCCCGAAACTCGACTCAGGCAAGTGGCATGATGTTCGCCCGCTCTCCGTGTCGCTCGGCGACGAAAATCAAATCGCAATCGAGGAGGAGTATTGGCAGGCGTATGCCAAAGCGAAAAGTCAGCATCGCAATGAGGATATGACGGCGGCGGCTGTGCTTGGCCTGTGGGGTTTCCCGGCAGGAATTATGGGGTGGCTGTTTTATCGGCTCGTCAGGTTTGCTGTGAAGGGGTGAAAATGCAGCAAATCGGCTTGAATAGACGATGCGGAAGACCATGTTTGAGGCCCGGGGAAAAGGTGATTCATGTCAAAGAAGAAAAAAGGGAGACCGTGGCACACAAGCGAAGGAACGGTATATCACGACAATTCCGAATGCCCGGAAGGAATGAAGATTTTACCTGCACAGAGGCTTGATGGGACCGGAAAAAGCTCTATTCGTGCCAGGCAGGGTTACCCATCACCGAGGCCACACTGTCCGGAGTGCGGAAGGTTGAATAACTTGCCTTGATCTTCCCGCTCGCTCCACCGGGCAAAACGAACGACAGTTGCGTGCTAGTCAAGTCCAGATGAACGGTCTTATCGCAATGTGGCTTTTGGGGCTTCGTTCAGGATGGCGATGCTCGTTGCCTAATTATCGTGCATTTTCGAGCAGCCTGTGGCATTCGCCCAAAATCGTGCAAAGTCCAATTATTCTGCGGGTGGGCACGTTGGTTGAGTTGCGCGACGATTTCTTCCCCTTGCTCTGTGACGACCTCGGCAATCTGCTCAAGGATTGCATTTCTCCGCAGTCAAATGAACTTGACCAGATCGCAACGGCCTCTTAGCTTCTTTTTCGCAATCTCGTACTCCAGCATCGAGCGCAAACGTACCGCTTGAGATGTGATCTCCTCTGATTGGCCCTGAAGCTCGACAGCCCGCTGGCGATTCGCCGCCGTGATTTCCTCAATCTTTTGCAGAAGCAGAGTGTTTTGAACCTCCATTGCCAAGGCCGCACTGCCGATTTGATTTGGAACAGTTGGTGCGCCTTCAATCGACCAGTACTTGCCTTGATTAGCTTGCCGAAGTGCTTCTGTGGGAAGCTGAAAGAGGCGTCCGTATATCCATAATCCTAATCGTAGATGGTTCACCCAAGGCGAAGCATAGGGCGGCGCATACGGATTCATTTTTGAGGTGGCCAATATCTCGTTGCTCATTTCTGCCACCCACATTCGACAGCGTTCGGTATGTGACCCCCAGGAAGAGGCTAGCGCAAGAATTTCGGTCATTAGTTTTTTGTAGTGAACGCGTTTTGCGTCCTCGAACAGCGCCCGGTCTATTTCCAACAAGGCACCTTCCCACGGGTTGCTGGAGTGCAATACCAAGCCCGAACGGACGGCGTCCTGATCCGGGCGGGCGTCAACAATATCCGAATACCCCACCTTTTCGATTAGTGCTGGCACTCGATGACTGAATAGCGCCTGATGCTCCGCGAGAAGATCGCGGAGGGGACGAAGGACCTTATCCTTTAGTTCTTGATGATGACTTTTCCGATCATCGTGGTAGACGCGAATCTTACTCGCGATCCAGCTTCCGGCGATAGTGGCCGCGACACCACCGGCCCAGATGAGGACCTGCAGCGCGTGTGTCGCAATCGTCGAGTCCGCTGTCATAGTGGCCAGCCTAGCAAAACCGGATGACAAACAGGTGGGTTTCTGAGGGGACCGGCTAGAACCGCTTGACGACTTGCACCTTCACCCCGAAGATGGCGAAGTACGGCCCGCGAAACACGATGACGACGGGAAAGCATCCCTTTCTTAGCAGTTTCAGGATTTGGATGGGGGCGTTCCCGTCGAGCCGGTCGGCCAGTTCCCGCCACTGCTGATGAAACGCGACCCAAACCTTGCCGCTTGGCAACCGTAGGCGGCGGAGGCCCCGGGAATAGGTCGGCAGGGCCAGTTCAAGGCGGATGATTGGGTAGGGACAGACGCGACCGACGCTGCTGGAGACGCGAGACAAGTAGGCAAGGAATTCATCGAAGAGCTTCGGATTCATTCCTACGTACCTACAGCCCAGTTTGTGGGTGCTGCGCACTAGGATTTGTCGGCGGCAAGCAGCGCGGCGTGGATTTGGTGCGCCTCGGACCACGTGACCCGCAGCGCCTTGCGGATCTTCGGCACGCTGTAGCGGACCACCGTCCCCGCGACGCGGGCCTTTTTCAGTTGATCGGCTGTGGGTGTGAACTTCTGGGATTTTTCCTTTTTGACCTCGGTCATTTTATTTTCCCCTTTCGGTCTTATGGACAGCGGTTGATTAGGAACTCAAGCGCGAGGACTGCAACCAGCCCGCCGAGCGCCCCAACCGCGGCCAGTAGGTTGAAGAGAATCGGGTGTTCGGCACGTAGCCGGACGAGCCGCGCGTCAAACCGCATCCACTGATCGTGCCGCTCTTGCCACGTAGTCACGTTGCCGCTCCCGGACGGCCTGTTCGTAGGCGTCGTGAAACAGGCTGGTCACACGCCGCTCGATGGCCTCGACCTCGTGGGGGAATAGGGCGTGAGGGCGCTCGGAACAGCCCGTTTCCGTTGCGATGGCCCTCCGCAACCCGTCACACATTTCCGTGGGTGTCATGGGGACACCTCCTTTCCCGATTATTTAATACCACTTGGTATACTAAGTACAGGGTAAATGTCGTCGGGATCGGAGACGTTGGCCGCCTACAGCCATGGCTAGCGTTATTGGGGGACTGCTGGAAGGACTTTTGAGGAGGAAACGGCTAGATTGCCGTGGTTTCCAACGGAGAGGATTTGGTAGGTTGTGTGATGGTATACAGAAATTTACGGCTTGAATCGGGAAACTAGTTCTGACGATCTGGTGCACCTGCGGCAAATCTGGTAGGCTCCGGCTGACTGGCATATCTGACCGACTTCCGTGCAAGCGAGAACAATCATGAAAATCCCTGTGTTTATGTTGCTCTCGGCCGGGATTGCGGCTGCGCAATCCGTGCCTTTGAAAAAGGACATCCCAACGATAGCCAAGGCTGCGAATGGCACGGTTGTATCAATCATTATGTCGGATAAGGATGGCCATCCTATTGCCCAAGGTAGCGGTTTTCTCGTGAGCAGAGATGGGCGAATTGTGACCAATTATCACGTCATCAAAAGCGGAGATTCCGCTGTCGTCAAGCTGCCTGACGGTGCCTTCTACGCCGTCGATGGCATAGTTGCATCCGACAAAGTGCGGGATATTACCATCATCAAAGCCCACGGTGAGAACTTCCGCACGCTTATTCTCGGAGATTCGGACCGTATTCAAGTGGGAGAAGAAGTGATTGCAATTGGCAATCCGCTCTCACTCGAATCGACCGTCTCAAACGGCATCGTCAGCGGAATCCGAATGATCGAAAACGAAGGCGGCAAATTGTTGCAAGTCACCGTACCAATTTCACCCGGCAGCAGCGGCGGTCCGTTGCTCAACATGGCAGGCGAAGTAGTTGGCATCACGACCTCGTCCCTCAAAGGCGGGGAAAACCTGAATTTCGGAATCCCGATTAACGACGCGAAACGTCTTCTTGTGTCTAAATTTTCAACGGTCCAAGATTTGCCAAATGAACTTGAAGTGGTCGCATCGCAACCGCTTCCTGGGGGCGCGACTCCCTCAGGGACCCTTAGCGCCCGCGACTATTACCAGCAACTTTACGACGCTGGGGCGTTTTCGAAGCCGCCCAGCTTGCCCAACCAGTACATCTGTTTCCAGGACAACGACCGCGCGACTGGCTTTATTGTTATTCGTGCGGTTGCGTACGACGAAATGGTCGCTTGGGCGCTTTATAAATTGGGGAAAATCGCCAGCTCAAAGAATTGGGCGCAAGATCCGGAAAAGGTCGAGGAATACAATAAGGCGGACGACAAATACGAACAAATCCAGGGGGGAGTGGCCGTATACCAATTTTCTGACTAACGAGATGCTGCACTCGGGTGCGCTGGACTCGGGATTTTTTCAACGAGGTGGACGAATTCTTGAATTGAATTGGTATAGCAAAGGCGTGAACACCGGTGCCGATGAATACCGCTGGAACGGACACTCTTGGGCCTATAGACTCTCAGCAGATCGGAGCGCCGCAGTTAAGCTCATAGTTGACTACGACCTTTCCATCGAGCCGGCTACAATGCGGTACATTCTGCTGGGCACAGTCAGAGACAGCATCGACGATTCGGTTCCAACATCCAGTGTTCTTTCTTCTGGCGCTTGCGAGAAAATTGCAGACAAGCAATGAGAGAAGAGGCGATGCCAGACTCGACAAAGGAAACCGTGTTAGCTCTCAGCAGCCGGGAGTATATGTAGGTGCTTCCGCAGTTTCGCGGTGGCGCTCGAAAGAGCCTGGCTGACGCGCTGGGGCGTGAATTCAAGGCTCGCGGCCACCGCCACGCAGTTCCCGCTTTCGAGAAACGCGTTCAGAATCTCCCGCTCGCCCGCCGTCAGCGTGGTGCACGCGGCGAGGGCCTCCCGCAAGCTGTGAATCCTTTTCAACAGATTCTCATCGGCGGTCGCCTCCGATTGCTCACGCGCCGCGTTCTGCTCATCGGCGGTGTCGGTCAGCGTCAACGCGCCATCTTCATCCTCGCCGCGTGCCTCGTCCAATGAGGCTGTCGTGTGATCGTGACGCGTGAATTCCCGTAAGAAGCGCGACGCACTCCATTGCATTTGGTGGAGCGCGTAGGTCGAGAAGGCGAAGCCCACGTCTGCGCGGTAGGTTTCGAGCGCCTCGGCCAGCGCCGCGCGGGCCACGGCCAGGATGTCGTCCTTCAGATCGGGGCGGGCGCGGATGTAGCGGTTTACGGCGTAGTAGACGAGACGATCGTGTCGCGCCAGCCGCGCCTCGACGCTATCCGGCGCGGAAGAGGCTTCGCAAAAAGTCGGCGTTGTGCCGTCCATAAATTTCGATGCACTCCTGCGCTTGCAGATCACCGTAGACGTACGCGCGGCAAACGTCCATCTCTGTGAGGGAGCACTTGACCGTGGTGGCCAGCGGCGCGGGTTTCGGGCGGTGTTCGACCGGGGCCTCGGGCATGGGAGCTAGCGTTTATCCTGAACGTCCGACGAGGCGCGACCTGGAGAGTTCTCCAGAGTGGCGGCGTCGGCCCCATCATATCTACGCTCTGCCGGGATTTGTCGGGCCTTGGGCTGCTCGTGAACTTCCCCGGTCGGAGGAGCGTTTCCGCCGCCTTGACGCTCGTGTGTGTCGTGCTGTGGGGGATATGGATTTTTCATAGTGTCATCCTCCTAAATTGAGATTTGTGAATCTCCCCGGGCCGCAGGCTGCTGTTCGCGACGCGCGAGGCAATTGCCGCGCGGCGCAAGAGTTCATCTCGTTTCGTGCACGCATGATCCGTCAAGCTCGGGTCGTCCTTCGTCTTTTCGAGAACCGACCTTTCTTCGGCTGTCGGTTCAGCCGTGGCTATTCTGCCCTCGACCGGCGTTGTGACGATCTTTTTCGGCGCGGGTCTCGTGGAGGCGGCTCGCTTCTCGATCAAGCCCGCCTGCTGCTGCGCGGCGTACGCAATTTCGAGATTTTTCAGCGTGTAGGGCACGTGCCGTTCGTCGAGCCAAGCCATGAGCGCCGCCGCATTGAAGTCCGATTGGTAAAACTCGGGGTGGCGCATAATGAAGTTCTCGCACCCCTCCGCGTTTGCCTCGTCGATGGAGCCGGGGTACTCGACCAGGGGGATGTTGGCGATAGTGTCGAGCTTCGGCGTGATCATCGGACGTCCTGCGTGCCATATGCCTTGAGGCCACCACGCACTTCCTTCCGCAATTGCTCGAACGGAAGCGACAAGGCGCGTTCGACATTCTTCTCGATCCGACGGGCCTGCTCGATTTGCGCGCGGTCGTCCTCGGCGGCTCGCTCATTATCCGAAAGAAAGGGCGGATAGATTTTCGGCGCGGAGGTCATCGCAAATTCGCGGCGCTTGGGAGCGGGAGCCTTCTCGAAGTAGCCGTTCGCCTCCAACCAATCGTGGGCGACCGTGAAACTTTCGTACTCCCAGGTGAGCTTGCCCGCCGCTATTTGGG
This sequence comes from uncultured Acidobacteriota bacterium, assembly GCA_963833595.1. Classification (GTDB taxonomy): domain Bacteria; phylum Acidobacteriota; class Terriglobia; order Acidiferrales; family UBA7541; genus Palsa-360. The sequence goes on from CAWHYM010000020.1 coordinate 9,866, forward strand.
TGAACATGAAGTTCTTGAAGTTCGCGCCGTTATGGGGGGAACGATGAAAGCCGGGGTGGTCCGCCATCCATTGCTGAGCTATCGCGTAGACCGTCGCGTCCGAAGGTTCCGGTGCGGATGACGGCTTGGGTCGGCGGTCGGCCAGCGCCGCTGCCCTCAACCTGGATGTCTCGCTATCGAGTACGACGCTCGTGGCGCGCGCGCCGCCGGTGCGGCCGTCGCCCTGCCAGGTGGAGTGCTGCGCGTCGTTCCGCTTGATTCTCTCTTGCTGCGCATCAGTGTTACGCAGTTGCGCGGCACGACTTTCATCGTGTCGTGTGAAACGGCTCTTGCGGTCCTCGCGGAGAGTGGCCCGGGCGTGTGATCTTTCAAATGCATTCTGTCGTTCGTCGTTCATTTCGGATTTCACCTCATTTGGGTTTGATTGATGCCGTGCCCGCAATTCCCTCGGGGAATCAGGCACAGCGGGCAAGTCTCATCGCCGTTTGGCGGTTCGGACGCCGGGGCGCGAGGCGCAACGCTCGCGGCGGGCGGTTCCGGTTGTGAAGCCTCGACGGTCACGGCTTCGCCTTGTCGTTCGAGCATCGCCTCCAACGCATCCAAGAACTTCTTCGCGTTCGGGTCCGACGGGACCGGCGCGCGATGCTGGCTTGGCGGTGGTGCGTCCTGACGCTGCTCGATTTTCTCCGCTCGCGCGAAGGCGGCCTTCTTCGTGTTTTTCAAAATTAATTGCGCGTGGTACTTCGCCTGGATGCTGGCGTTAGGATCAACCAGGGTCGCGTCCGCCGTTTTGCGCGCCGCGATTTCCGCCTTGGTGTAGCGCACGCTCACTGCGCGGACTCCGCCAGGGGCTGCGCCATCGCCTGTTCGTCCGGCGCGGTGGCCGCAAGCGTTTCCACGCTGGTAGCCAATAGTGTTACTCCTACGACGTGGCCGTTCTTGCTGGTGCTCGGCTCAAGTCGCCCGACGATGATCACGCCGTCGCCCTCCGTGAGGTCGAGGGACTGCGCGAGACCACCGAAACAGAGGACTAAGAAACGCAGTGGAATTGTGCGGGTGAGGACCTCGACGTGAAATTCGAGCTTCGCGGCGCCGGAAATTGAGGTGCGGCGCGTCGGCTGATCGAGCACAATTCCTGATAGCATAATTGCATTCATTTTCTTGAGGTCCGCCTGGCCTCGCGGAAAATAACTTCGCGCGCAAGCTTTTGTAGTGGGTCGTGCAACCAACACAAATGATCGGAGGTTTGGGAAACGCGCTGCGCGTTGCATTGCACGCAGAAAATCAAGATCGCCGGGAGGCGACGAGCGGTATCGGATTGCATTTCGGATTTGGACAGCCCTTCCCACTCCTTTTGATTGGAAAAGGCATTCCCTTTTAAAAGATTGGATTGCGACTGCGCCAACCGGATTGCGCGAGGAAAAACCTGCGGTCACTCCGGAGAGTACCAATTTCCATCATAAAACAATAATCTGAGAAATAATATGTTTTATGTTGAAACACAAGTTCGCAGGAATGGGTCCAATCCAGGGAATAACTTCGGGTATGGCGACGGGTCCCAAGGGCAAAAAACATCTCGGTTTTTAAGATTTGGGTGGTCGAAATGGACCCATGGCCGAAATGGACCCATGGTCGAAATTACGTTGGACCCATTTTGCGTTTTATGGACCGTGTGCGACGACAGGAAACCGATGGCCGGAATCCTCCACGGCTGGCCTTCGTGGACCCTCTTTTCGAATTCGCACCCGGTTTTTTCCAATCAAACACGGCAGAGGCTGCTGAGCAGAGCGTGGCACAGATTTTGGATTTTGCGAGTACATTTTCGGTGCTCGCTTCGCTAAAACGCCAGGCGCTAAATTCCTACCGGCTCACAAACAGTTGAAAAGAATCCTTTACATGGTAACATAATTATGATAGTGTTACCTTAATTTAGAAAGGAGAACAGATGAAAGCCCTCGAACCCGATCAAATCATTCGAATTCTGAAGGTCGCCGCACAGGAATCCAAGCGAAACCACGCCATGATTTTGTTGGCCTTCCGCCATGGCCTACGCGCATCCGAGGTTTGCAATCTCCGGCTTGCCGATGTGGACATGAAAAATGGACAGGTCACTGTTAACCGCTTAAAGGGCTCGTTGAAGACTGTTCAGCCGTTGCTGGATCTGTCCGGGCAGCCACTGTTGTCGGAGAAACGTGTGCTGCGTGCTTGGTTGGCCGAACGGCATGATTCGAGTCCCTGGTTATTCACGTCGCAGAAGGGCGGGCGGCTTACGCGGGTGCAGTTTTTTCGGCTGTTCCGCGCGTTGGCCGAACGAGCGGGCGTGCCTAGCGACCGGAGACATCCGCACTGCCTCAAGCATGCCTTGGGATTTGCGCTCGTTCAGGCCAACGTCAACCTCGCGCACATAAAGCAGGCTCTGGGACACAAGAGCATCGCATCCACCGCGATCTATACAAATCCGACGGACGACCAGACCGGAAAGACCGTCGCCTCGGCCCTCGCCTCACTCTTCTAACCGCTGCCAGATCCGACCGGGGGGCTTCGCCCTCCCCGGGGCGGGCCGTGCAAATGGCCGCGACCGGGGCTCCTGGCCGCTCCAATGCATCCACCAGTGAGGCATCGTCCCAAACCCTTTGAGCGGGTCGGCAACAGGTATCAGGGTAGCCATTCTGTTACATTTTTCAGGAAAACCGGCCAGTAAGCCGCTGGCTTTTCAATCGTTACGTTTCGTTACATCGGTCGGAAGTGTTACATTTCCGGGGCTAAGGACCGCCAGGGGAACGGACCTGTAACTAAGGATTGCCGGAAACCCCGGCGCGTTGGGAAAGATGCGACTGCGAGGACGTGAGACCGGCAGAACACCTGTCTCAACGATCACGAACGATGACCAGGGGGTAGGTGGTTTGAAGCGCGCCGCAGACGCGGGTTCGTTTTTATCCCGTACATGTATGGCGAAACAACTTAATGCGCGACGCGGGAGAAAAAAGTCTCACATCGAAAAAGTCTTCATTCTATTTGCGCGCCAGGAACTCAATCATCCTCTTCGGGTTCAAAACCCGGCCTGCTAGGCCCCATTACCGACTGGCAGAAGGCCAGCCAATGCAGACTTGCACACTCATACCCCTACTTGTATAAAAGATCCCGTGAAGGCAAGTATAGAAAAAGTTATAGAAATAGGGGCACGAGTGTACGAGTTTGCAGGTGTCTAGAAGACTTCCCCTTGGTCGTTGGGCCAAAGGCCCGAGGCTTGTAACCCGACGCCTAAGATTACCTTGGCCCTCCGCTGAGAATCAGGCTCGACTTGGAATTTCCTTTTCTTTAGTCTTTCCCCCATCTCTCGCTCGCCGATTCGTGCCTTACGCTTCGTCGTGACCTCCCTCGCCCAACCTTGGTACTCGCGCGTAAAGGCCCGCAGCTCGACGCTCTTGCCCTGGCCGGTGGTGCACCGCTCGTTAATGAACCGTGTCAGCAGGTCAGACTCTTCCTCGTACTGCTGGGAGGCTCGCTTAATGATCTCGGGAATCTCAAGGACGCGTCCGCGCTCGTTCCACCGCTTCAGGCCCGCGATGATGAGATTAAGCACGCCCGACCGCTCGGCCCAGAGCTTCGCGGAGATGTGCGGGTCCTTCGCTGCTGCCGCAATTGTCTGAGTGAAGGGAATTACGCGAATGCGTCGCCATGTTCCGAGGTCGGGCGAGTCGACTTTGAGTGCGAAGTTGCTGTCGAGCAGAAACTTCACCTGCGGATAAAACTCGAAGGGGTGGCCGTACTTGCGACATGCCCGGACCTTGGATGACTGCCCGCTCGTGAGCGCCTTCATGTGGGCAACGCGCAGCACGTCGCCCTCCTCGAATTCCGAGCACGTCGCGATACGGCATCCGTGCAAAGCGGCAACGTCGTGCGGCGGCACGCCGCTGTACCCGTCGGCAAAAAACTCACGTTTCACCACGCACCCGTAGTCGCCCGCGAGATTACGGAAAAAATCGCTCGTCGTCGTCTTGCCGTTGCTCCCTTCGCCGATGAAAATGTAGATGCACTGCTCGCCCGTGGAACCGGAATACGAGTACGCGATGACCTCAAAAAGGTGGCCTCGCACCGCCTCGTCGGGCAGTACGAGCGCTAGATGTTTCTCGAAGAGCGGGCAAGTGGCTTGCGGCTCGTAACGCACGGGGAGCATCCGGGTGATCAGATCGCCGGGTCGCTGGTCGCGGACCTCGCCGCTGCGAAGGTCGAGCGTGCCGTTCTCTACGTTCAGCAGCTCGGGGTCGGCATCGAGCTCATCAGGGGCAACGGCCAAGTAGGGCTGCGCCTCCTTGAGCATGGCATCGACGGCGCTATCGTTCTCGCTTTTGATGGCCCACGCAACGAGCCTCTTTCGGATATCACTGTCCTCGACGGCAGCAGCCTCCTGGTAAATCGCCCGCACGGTCTCGTGCGCCAGCTTGCGCACGAGCTTTTTTGCGTCTGCGCTCCAATGCTGGCCGTTCCAGACGAGCCAGCCGTTCGCGCCGTAGGCCGGGACATACCTGACGCGGTCGCCATTCCGCGACACGAAACGGTCGGCATTGCCGAGGTCGGTGCATTCGTGAATAGGTAGAATTTTGATCCGCGCCGCTAGCCCGGACTTCCATCCTGAATTGAAGGTGCCTGGAATTTCTTGGTCGGAAAGGCCCGTGGCGCGCGCCGCCTGTTGGACTTCTTCTCTGACCTTGCGCTCGCTCAAGAGCGGGTGGCCGCTGAGCCGTCCGGCCCACCACGCGGCCTTGTTGAGAACGTGGTTGCGGTTTCCCGACACGGCACGACGCAACTCCGCGAGCTTGCGGTGGTAGTGCTGCCACGCCCAACGCGGTGCGCACTCCGTGATGGCAATGGGCTTGCCCTCGTTGGCCAGCCCAACGATCAGCCCGAAGAGCCAGAGCGGCAGTTCTACCTTCGGCGAATCGTCAGCGACTTCGTAGAATCCGCCGCGAGGGTGCGGCGAGGGAGGAACGATGACGTAACCGCCGTCGCCGCGCACGTCAATCCCCTGGGAGACCTTGCCAGCCGAACAGCCGATGTTCGGTTTTCCCGAGTATTGAAAGTAGAGGTGCCTGCCACGGTGGGTCTTAACCGTGTAGGTCGGGGGCAGGGATGCGTTGGCTCGTTCGGCCAGAAGCGAAAGCTCCTCCTCGGCGTGGGCACTGTCCAGGTCAACCACGTAGGCGTTGGTAATGCGGCCCGTCGGCATCGCGATAATCGCATTGGGGTACTTTGCCCACCATGCCTCAATCTGGGACGGGTCGGTCGAGGCGTCCTTATAGCCGTGGGCTGTGAAGGGATGCTTCGTTTCGTGGCAGCACGGAAAGACCGGCACGCCTTGCAGGGCATATTCAAGCGCGACCTTTTTCAAATCAATCTTCGGCCGGCAGGACTGATTTCCATTTAGGGCCGTAGGCTCCAAGGCATGCGGCGGTTTCAATTCGTCGCTCATCGCGCACCGCCGAGGACTTCCTTCACCGATGGGAGCACGCGGACGTTCGTGGCCTTTGGTTTGCCCTTCCACGTTCCGATCTCGAACGTGACGAGCTTGCCTTTCGCCGGTGGCATACTGTCCGGAGCTAGGTCATCCTCGTGAAAGAAAAATTCACTGCTACTTGCTACGTCGCCAATGAAGCCGTAGTGGCGATGATTCCAAAAGACGATCACTTTGCCTTGCATTGATTTCTCCTACTTACTGTGCTTGTGTACTTATTTTTCTCGGGCCGTCTGGCATTTTATTCTCCGCTCTCGCGGTTTTTCTTCGCCCGGCCCGAGCATTGCTTCGTACAAGCTCCTTCGACTCACGCGTTTTTGTGTTCACGTTGCTGCGCCCAGCGCTCGGCGACCCAGGGGCGGGTTCCTCTCCGATAGGGCGGAATGATGCGCTTGCGACGCATCACGAATTGATCGAGGTCGGCGCGATCGAGGAGATAACCTTGGCCGAAAGGTGCAGCTTTGAGAGAACCGTCGTGCAGCGAGCGGCGGATGAGCTGAGGGCTGACGCGCAAATAGCGTGCCGCCTCAGGAACCGTGAGCCATCTTTGATTGGGATCTACTTCTGGTAGGAATTTCTTCTTGATTCCGGGCATACGAGCAAACTCCAAAAGTTGAGTTTGCGCTTTGCCCGGCTATTGCCGGACGCCTTTTGACCGTTAGGCTGCGGTGTCGCGCTTCCCACTAAATCCGGTAACCCGGGGACTCAGTCCGTGAGCACGGAAGCAATGTTGCCAGAGTTCCCTTCCCCGCGATTCGTGGGTACGTATATCTAAAATAATTCAAAGTGGACTCCCTGTAAAGGCCATTTTTCCGGGAGTCCTGAAGCGTGCCTGGAATTCAAATTGGTTACAATAATTGGTTACAGTTTTCGCGGTCAATTTCACCGGAACCACTGGAGCCATTATTTTTGTTGGTGCCCGGGGCGGGAGTCGAACCCGCACGCCCCGAAGGGCAAGGGATTTTAAGTCCCCCGCGTATGCCATTCCGCCACCCGGGCACTGGGCATGTAAGCCTATCTCACGGAATCACATGCTGCAAGATTGGCCTGTGTGCCTGTGTGCCATCTCTGGCGGCTGTGTGTTGCGTCCGCCGATCCCGCGGTCTGATCCATCACTGAAATTGGGTGCCCCATCCTTCACGGTTTTTGTGAAGGGTGGGTGGTTTTTCTTCATTTTCCAGACAGCGCTTTCTTGGCGTCCGCGACCGTAATCATCAAGATCACGGGATCGACAGGCGAAACTCGGAATCCGTGCCGCTCGTAGAACCGTTTTGCATCCTCGGAAATCGCATCCACCAGGATGGCCCGGATTCCACCAATCTCGGCAGCTTGCACTGTGCGCACCACAGTATCGCGCAGCAGGCTGGCCCCCAGGTTCCGGCCCTGCCAGCCCCGATCCACTGCGAGCCGGCCGAGAATCATCACCGGAATGGGTTCAGGCATATTCCGGCGGACACGGCCCGGCGCCTGCGCCTGTGCAACACCGCCGGTGGCCAGCGCGTAATAGCCCACCACGCGACCCCCAGCGCAAACAACGTACGTCCGCGACGCCCCGGTTTCTTCATTCGCCAGGGCGCGCTTTCTCAACCAATCGTCCAGGTCCTGCACGCCGGAATCGAAGACTGATACGTCATGCGCCACCGTCAGGTGTTCCGGGGCGGTTAGTTCCTGTGCGCCCGCCGTCATTCTTCCCAGGCCGCCTTCGTCACGAGCAGCCGCCGCAAACGGGGATTCTCTGCCGGTGGCTTGTCCAGAGCGGCAGTGAACCGCTTGTAGGCCTTTTCGTCGAGCAGGAAAAACCTGTGGTCCAGAAGTACAGCCGTTGCTTCCCGGCAAGCCGCTTCCAGCATGAACTCCGACCGATTTTTCCCGAGCCTTTCCGCCGCGCGGTCGATGAGAGACCGCTTTCGCTCGTCCGCCCGAAGGTTAATCGTGACGCCCCGCCCCGCGCGCTGAGCTGTGTCTGTCTTCGGCATCGCGTTCCTCCTGTATATACAACCACTATACGAAATTGTGTATACTATGTCAACACAACTCGCCCGGCCCATCGCAAGCCCGCCCACCGATCCCACGGTCTGATCCACCACTGAAATCGGGTGCCCCATCCTTCACGTTTTTTTGTGAAGGGTGGGGTTTTTCTTCCATGTAAAACACGCCGCGCGCGAAGAATGGACAGATCGGAATCGGCCACAGGGAAAAGCGAATGGAGGATAAGAAAACCCGCACCCTTGAAAACCACAAGGCTACGCAACCTGAAATTTAAAACCGCTCGACGGGAGTGCCGCCCACCCACTTGAGTCTAGGCTTGCAGAAAATCGTTCACTTCAATTCCTGCCTCGCGAAGAATTGCCCGCAGCGTCCCCTCCGCCATGTCGCTCGCGTGATGCGGGATGGTAACTTTCCGCCCAGTTTGCGAATGACGCCAAACCTCGTGACTGCCTGCGCCCGTGCAGTCGAAGCGATACCCAAATGTGCGGAGCCGTCGCGCAACTTCACGGTAGCGAAATCCCGACAGGCGGCCCATCAGGGCATCATGACAGGAACTCGGAATTCTCGTGCGGGAACATGTCCGTTGCGAAATATGGCCGGGAGCGGGTCTCCGTGCTCGCGGCAGGATTCGACAATCTTCCGGGCAAGACTCTGAGCGATTTCGATGGTCTCGGAGAGGCTGCGGCCTTCCGCTACCAGTCCAGGAACATCCGGACTCGTGCCCAAGTACCGTCCCCCTTTTAGGGATTGCACTCGGACGCGGATGGCCACTTCTTCAACATCCGCCAGATGTACTTGTCGTTTCACGATGCTCTCCGGAATGCGTAGCGATTATATCAAACCTTGTGCCGCCGCAGGGGATGTCGTCCATTCGAAACACGCCGCGCGCGAAGGAAGGACAGATCGGAATCGGCCAGCGGGAAAGGGAGAATAAGGGATCAGAAAACCCGCACCCTTGAAAACCATAAGGGTGCGCCACCCTAAAGTTCAAAATCGGTCAAAGGCTTGGCCACCCGCCCTAAGGCACGCGAGGCCTTGAAATTGGCACTAGCTATTCGCCTTTCCCGTCTGATGTTTTGGCTGGTGAGATCTGTTGCTGTGGAAGTTGACGCAATTCGCGCAAAACGGCGCGGACGTTCCTATAACCGGAAGCACGTGGGTCGGTCATGCGCCGAACCACGAACCAGTCGTGGATCAGACCATTTACGACAAGGAAGAGACAAAAGTAGTAGAAGTGTTTCGTGTCGAATGAAGGCACGAGTCGGATCGCTGCAATACCGGCCCATCCAGTCGCTTCCAATGTAAATACGAGCAAACTTCCGCGGGTGTCCCGTGGATCTGACTCGCCGAGCATCCAGTAAAGAATGCTCCATTCATTATCACCTACATCTTCCGATTCTATTCCGTAGCGAGCTTTTAGAAGCCGCCTGGCAAGAGTAAGCCAACAATGCCACACGGTTTCTTGTTCCGCTGGGCTGTCTAAGAATCCGATATCAAGTACATAACGGTTTAGGTTACGTACTTCTGCCATGCGAACAAAGCGAGGCTTCTTGCAAAGCCAATCCACTAAGGGCTTAAGCGGCCACTGACAAAAATGTTTCCAGCCAACCACCACAGTTTGTAGAGATAGCGAAGAAAAAACTGGATCAAAGTAGGAATGAACATGAATCCGTTTCCGATGATGAATGCCAGCAGTAGGACAATTATGAAGATTATAGAATTACTGACCGCAAATGCTTGGTGAGTTTGGGCTGCCAATTGACCAACGAACGTAGCCTTGGTCAAATATATGGATACCTCGAAAAAAAGGCCAGGGATGAAAGCAATTAAGTAGGCGTAGGATTGTCGCTAGGGAGTACCTAGATATATCGACATTAAAGACCATAGTCCCGCTGAACTTACAGTACGAATGACCTCGGCACAAGACAAAGGATCCAAGACCTCAGATATCTTGACT
>CAWHYM010000021.1:0-266990 GCA_963833595.1 uncultured Acidobacteriota bacterium
CCGCTGCCAACGCGTCCCCTATACTCGGCGTCTAAGTCTTCGAGGCTCTCGAACAGATGCGTAACAGCGAAGCGCAGAAATATGCGCGGTGGTCGCTTGCGGCGGCGGGGCTGCTGGCCGCGGTTGTTACCGGGGTGTACGTGCGGAACGTTTGGCTGGCGCGCCAGGCGGAGAAGAAGGCGCCGCCCGCCGTGCCGGCGACGGTCGAGCAGCGTTCGAATGAGTTTTCGTTTTCCAAAGTCGAGGGGCAGAGGACGATTTATACCGTGCGGGCGTCCCGCGCAACGGAGTTCAAGGAAGGCAACAGGAACCTCCTCGAAGACGTCGCCATTGTCGTGTACGGAAAAAAAGGAGAGCGCAACGACACGCTCCGCACCAAGGCGTGCGATTTCATTTCGAGCACCGGGAAGATCAGTTGCGCAGGGGAAGTCCAAATCATCCTGCAGCCCGCAGGCGCCCCGCAAGCGAGCGCAAATGCTATCCAAGTCGCGACGTCCGCCGTGACGTTTGACCGGGATTCCGGCGAGGCACAGACGGACAAGCCGGTAACGTTCCATTGGCCGGCGGGAGAAGGCCGCGCCGTGGGCGTGAGCTACGATTCCAACAGCGGGACACTCCAATTGCATCGAAGCGTCGAATTGAATCTTTCCCCTCCGCCTGCCGCTCTTCCTGAAAAAACCGAGGCAACTGACGAAAAGATTGTGCATGTTTCGGGCAGCAGCATGTCATTCCAGCGTGAAGCGCGAATCGTGCTGGTGGATGGGGATGTTCATGCGCAGCAAATGACGCACGAGCTTACCGCGCAGAAAATGTCGCTGGAGCTGGATGCTGCGTTTCAAGCGAAGCGCTTTATCGCCAGCGGCCAACCTCAATTGCACGATTTGAGTCCTCAAGGACCGCTCGCGCTCAGCGCCGACGAAATTGTTTCGGTTCTTAGGCCTGACGGGTCGGTCGAATCCATAGTGGCCACGGGAAACGTGCATGGCACGCGCAACACTCCTGTCGGCGGGGAGGGAATCGATGCCGGGCGTGTTCAGGTGGCGCTCGCTACACTTGACAACGTGCCTCGCCTGCTGACGGCGAGCAACGGCGTCACGCTGACCTCCACGAGCGCTTCTTTCAATGGGGGAACACGCCACGTCGAGAGCGACGCTCTCGAAATACACTTTTCGAGCAACTCCCGCCCGGGGCAGAACCTTGTGGAAAGCGTGAACTCGCTCGCTCCGGCGCGCATCGATTGGCAAAACGTGGCCCAGGTGAACGGCAAGCCCGTTCCGCAATCGATGCGGATGGCGGGCAAGCAGATGAATCTGAAATTCGATGGGCAGAACCAGTTGCAGCAGCTTGTGGGCGCCGGCGGAGTGGAAGTGACGCGCAAACTTGGCGACGCGCCCGACGAGACCACGGCATCGCGCGAACTTACGGCGAAGTTTGACAAAGCGGGAGAATGGACAACCATCGACCAAACGGGGGACGTCCATTTCCACGATGGCCAGCGCGCGGGCCAGGGAGACCGCGCACACGTGGATCGCGCCACAAATACAGTCGCGCTGGACGGCTCTGTGATCTTTGCAGATGCGACGACGCGGACCACGGCGCAATCGGCGTCCTTCGCTCAAGGGGCGAGTACGTTGCGCGCCGACGGGCATGTGCTGACCACGGATTTGCACCCCACGGAGGCGAGTATTTCGAATCTTGCGCAGGAGCCCGCGCACATTTCCGCGGAACACCTCATCGCGGACACGGCGCGAGGGCATGCGGTGTATTCCGGAAAAGGAAGACTGTGGCAGGGGCAGTCTGTGATCGAGGGGGACACAATCGAATTGGACAGCCCGACGCACATTCTGCTGGTGAAGGGGCATGTGCGTGGGGTATTCCCTCAGGCGGCATGGAGCCCGAAGCCGGGAGAGGCGCCAGGGCAATCGTCGAGCAAAACAGCAAGGCCGCCATCGAAGAGTGCACCAGGCCCAGCGGCGCATCTTGCCGCGCAGCTGGGGCATGTTCGCGGAGGATTGCTGACGTATTGGGAGACGGAGTCGCGCGGTCGAATCGAGCAGGACGCGAGGGTCGACTCGGAGCAAGGCTCAATCCAAGCCGACCGAATCGATCTGTATTTTTCCGATAGCGGTGCCGCAAGCGGCACCAAACAACTGTCGCGGTCCGTGGCGAGCGGAGATGTAACCGTCCACCAGGAGGACCGCCGGGGAACCTCGGGCCGGGCCGAATACACTGCCTCGGAAGGCAAGTTTGTTCTTTCGGAAGGTAAACCAACTCTATATAGCTCAACTGGCGACACAACCACGGGGCGTCAATTGACCTTCTATTTTGCTGATGATAGGATCGTTGTAGATTCGGCGGATGGTTCGAAAACAGTGACGCTTCATCAGGTCGAGAAATGACGTGGCATGCTCAAGCTCCAAGCCGTCGAGCTCAGTAAATCGTATCGCGGGCGAAAAGTCGTAGATGACCTCGACTTGGAGATCAGCCAAGGTGAAGTGGTAGGGCTTCTGGGGCCTAACGGCGCTGGGAAGACAACGACGTTTTATATCCTGGTAGGTTTAGCCCGGCCGGATTCCGGGCGCGTCCTCCTGAACGGGGACGACATTACCGACCTCCCCATGTACCTCCGGGCCCGCAGTGGGATCAGTTATTTGCCGCAAGAACCTTCGGTTTTCCGGCAGCTTACGGTCGAAGAGAACCTGATTGCGGTCCTGGAAACGCTGCCTCTGACATCGGAGCAACAGCGCGACCGTCTAGAGGAGCTATTGGCGCAGATGAAGCTGGAAACGGTTCGATCCAACGGGGCTTACACGCTGTCGGGCGGCGAGCGGCGGCGGCTGGAGATTGCGCGATCGTTGGTACTCGAGCCTGCTTTCATCCTGCTGGACGAGCCGTTTTCGGGGATCGACCCTTTGACCGTGGTGGATATCCAGAAGATCATCAGCGAATTGAGCCGCGAGGGAATCGGCGTCCTGGTCACCGACCACCAGGTGCGCGAGACCCTGAGCGTAACCCATCGCGCCTACATCGTCCAAAACGGCAAAGTGCTTGCTGCCGGGACGCCGGATGACCTCAGCGGCAATGCCGAGGTCCGCCGTGTCTATCTCGGAGATCATTTCCGTTTGAATTGACGCTTATGAGCTGGCTCCAGCCAAAACTTCACCTACGGGTCGCGCAGAAGCAGATCCTTACGCCTGGCCTGGTCCAGATGGTGAGCGTGCTGGCGCTGAACCGTCTCGAGCTCCGGGAAATGATCAATCAGGAAATGATCGAGAACCCGGTGTTGGAGGAATTGTCCGAAGAAAGCGTCACTCCCGAAGACTACAGCGCCGAAACCTTCCTGAAAGCAGAAACCGAAAAAATTCCCGAGAAAGAAGCTCCCAATCCCTTCGAGGAATTCGATGTCGCCTCGTTTTTTAACCAATATCTCGATAGCGGCGGCGGCAATCCGGAGCGCGGCGAACAAGAAGTCATCGAGCGGCCGTCCTTTGACAAGTTCCTTTCCTCGGCGCAGGGGCTTACCGAACATCTCGCATGGCAAATGAGCGTGACGGTTTGCAACGACGTGGTGCGCGAGATCGCCGAAGCGATCATCGGAAACCTCGATGAGAATGGTTATCTCAGCGCCTCGCTCGAAGAAATTTCGCAAAACGGAAAGTACTCGATGGAAGACGTCGAGGAAGCCCTGGCGGTGGTGCAGGAATTTGATCCGCTGGGCGTGGCTGCCCGCAACTTGCGCGAGTGCCTGCTGACGCAGCTTCGCACGCTGGACGGGCAAAACGCGCTGGCGATGCAGATTGTTTCCGAATGTTTGCCGAAGCGGCCCCTGGCGGCGAGCGAAGCCGAGGAGCTGAACCCGGAGACGCCGCTGGCGCGGCTATTGCAGGCGAACCAGTTGAAAGAAATTGCGCGCGCCCTGAACCGCCCCGTGGAACTCGTCAAGCGCGCCGTGGACGTGATCAAGAAACTCGATCCGCGGCCCGGCCTGCGATACAACAAAACGCAGCCGCGCCTCGTCGAGCCGGATGTATATTTCCGCAAGGTGGACGATCAGTGGCAAGTGTTCATGAACGACGATGACGTGCCGCAACTGCGGCTTTCGCCCGTGTACCGCCGGCTGCTGGCTCGCGACGCGGCCGATCGCGAAGTCCGCAATTACGTCAAGGAACGCGTGACTGCCGCGATGCAATTGATGAAAAGCATCGAGCAGCGCAAGCACACCATCCTGCGGGTCTGCCAGATCATCATTCAGAGGCAATTTGAATACCTGGATCACGGTGCCGACCACCTGAAGCCCATGATGATCAAGGAAGTCGCCGAGGAAGTGGGCGTGCATCCGTCCACGGTCAGCCGCGCCGTATCGAGCAAGTACGCGCACACGCCGCAGGGAGTCCTGGAGCTGCGGTCGTTCTTTTCGGAATCGGTCAACGGCCCGGAAGGCAGCAACATGTCGCTGCAGACCTTGAAGCGGCTGGTGAAAAAAATGATCGATGAAGAAGACACCGCCCACCCGCTCACCGACGACTTGATCGCCAAAAAACTCGACGATGCCGGAATCCACGTCACCCGCCGCACCGTAGCGAAATACCGCGAAGATCTCCGCATTCCAAGCACGCACCAGCGCCGGGTCAAGGCGTAGGCCGGTCCGCGTGAAGCGCCGAAACGCGCGCGACGCCCGGCAACTGGTGGTTCTCACCGGTCTCAGCGGCTCGGGCAAGAGCACCGTTCTCAAAACCTTCGAAGATCTCGGCTTTTACTGCGTTGACAATCTTCCCGTCGCGCTGATTCCCACATTCAGTGAATTGCATATGCAGGCCGGCGGAGAAATTCAGCGCGCGGCGCTGCTGGTGGACGCCCGCGAGGGCGGCCAGCTTGAAAAATTGCCCGCCCTCCTGCGGCAATTGCGCGGCGAGAATCCCGCGACGCTCGTATTCATCGAAGCGACGGAGGACGCTTTGCTGCGCCGGTTCAGCGAGACGCGGCGGCCGCATCCGCTCGGGCATGACCGTCCGGTGCTGGAGGGCCTGCGCCGCGAGCGCGTGCTGATGGAGCCGATCCGGAAACTGGCCGACGTGGTCATCGACACGACCAAATTTAACGTCCATGAATTGCGGCAGTTCATCATCCGCCGTTTCCAAAAAACAGACCAGCGTCCGATGATGGTTTCGCTCGTGAGTTTCGGATACAGGTACGGGCTTCCGTCGGACGCCGACCTGGTGTTTGACGTGCGCTTCCTGCCGAATCCCCACTTTGTTCCGAAGCTGCGCAAGTATTCGGGACGCGATCCGCGCGTCGCCCGGTACATCCGGTCGTTTCCTCAAACCGGGGAATTTTTGCGGCGCGTCGAAGGCTTGCTGGTTTATCTGATCCCGCATTATATCCGGGAAGGGAAAAGCTATCTGACGATTGCCTTTGGCTGCACGGGCGGGCGACACCGTTCGGTGATGCTGGCGGAAGCGGTGCGCAAGACGCTACACCAAAAGGGATATGCTTCCAAAGTTGTGCATCGCGACCTGGCGAAGTAGGGAAGTGTTCGCGGGGCAGTGCCTTTAGGAGGCCGGGACTTCAGTCCCGGCGGAAAATGTTGGTTGCTAAAGGGCTTTAGCCCCTGAAGCTTCAGCGGCTGAAGCCGGCAAACAAAGGCGACGGAATGGCCGAGCTGAAGCTCGGCCCTCCTAAATGCGAAGACTCTCAAATCGTGAGAGCTTGCTAGGGCGCGGCGGCTTGACAAAAGCGCGGGCGATTCGTAGCGTACCAAGGCCCGCGGCATTCGTTCGCCTCACAGGGGATCAGCAATTTCTTTGAAGAAACGAGAAGAACTCGGCCGGTTGTTGCGTTACGTCATGCCGTACAAGATACGGCTCGCAATAGGGGTCGTGTGCCTTTCCGTGGTCGGGCTGGCGGAAGGGCTGATCGCACTCATGATCACTCCTATTTTTGACCGGGTACTCAATCCTAAAGCTCCCGATTCCAGACTTCTCTTGATCAAGAATCCGCTTACCCACGAAGCGATTTATTTGAACTCCTTCCTCCCCTCCCGGATTCATAGCGTCGGGACGCTTTTCTCGATCGCGATCCTGACTGTATTTATCGGAAAAGGCGTCGCGGAATTTCTTGGCAACGTGCTGGTGCAGTACGCGGGGATTGCGGGTGTCACCGATCTGAGGAATCAGGTGTATGCAAAGGTCATCCGCCAGCCCATCGGCTTCTTTCAGCACCATCAGACCGGGCGATTGTTATCCACCGTCGTCAACGATGTCGAGCGCGTCAGGAACACGTTTTCGGAGTATCTGGCTCTTGGTTTCCGGCACATTTTCACGTTGTTTTTTCTGCTCGTCGTGCTGTTCGCGACCAGTTGGAAGATGACGCTCGGCTCGATTGTTCTCCTTCCGCTGGTGGTCTTGCCCGTCAGGACGTTGGGTAAACGCATCCGGCGCTCGACGGAAAAAATTCAGGCCGGCGTTGGCGAACTGTCACAGATTTTGGAAGAAACGGTCAGCGGCAACCGGGTAGTGAAGGCCTTCGGGATGGAGGACTTCGAAATCGGCAAGTTTCGCGCTTCGGCGGGACGATTGCTGCGAGAGAACATGCGGTGGATTCGCGCGGCGGTGGCCACCTCACCCATCATGGACCTGCTGGGCGCCGTCGTGATCGTGCTGGTGTTGATGTACGCTCGCGTACAGATCAAGATGGGCGCGATGACCGCGGGGATTTTCGTCACGTTTGTCTACGCGTTGTTCAAGTCTTATGAACCCGTCAAGGGGCTGGGCACGGTCTATCAGCAATTCGAGTTGGCATTTGGAGCGACTGCAAAAGTTTTCGAATACATTGGCCGTGCGGAGGAGCCCGCAGCGGAACCAGGGATGCGCGCGCTGCCTCCCTTTTCACGAAGCGTGGAATTCGATCGAGTGAGCTTCGGATACGATCCGGAGCTGCCCATTCTGCGCGATATTTCCCTGGAGGCGCGCGCCGGCGAAGTCATTGCGATTGTCGGATCGAGCGGAGCCGGCAAAACCACGCTGGTGAATCTGTTGCCGCGATTTTACCCGGTGACGTCGGGCTCCTTGCGCATCGACGGGGTGGATGTGCGCGATGTGACGCTGCGGTCCTTGCGGGAGCAGATGGCCATCGTGACGCAGGAGACCATTCTGTTTAATGACACGGTCTGGAATAATATCTGCTACGGGCGGCCGGGCCTGCCGAAAGATCGCGTGGAAGCCGCGGCAAAAGCGGCGCTGGCGCACGAATTCATCCTGGAATTGCCGCAGGGCTATCAGACGATGCTCGGTGACCGCGGGCAGCGCCTCAGCGGCGGGCAGCGGCAGCGCATTGCCATCGCCCGAGCGATCCTGAAGGATTCGCCCATCCTGATTCTGGATGAGGCCACGTCCGAGCTCGATTCCGAGTCGGAGATGCTGGTGCAACGCGCGCTTTCGAACCTGATGATGGACCGCACCGCGTTCGTCATCGCGCACCGGCTCTCTACAATCCGGCGCGCGGACAAGATTATCGTCCTCGAAGACGGCACGATCGCGGAAACGGGCACGCACCAGGAACTCCTTGCACGGGGCGGAATCTACGCGCGCCTCTACGAAATGCAGTTCGCGGACGTGGAGGATGCGGCGGCTCCCGCGCCAAAGGCGGATCGATGAAAGCCACTACGGCACTTACCGGAATGTATTCGATGACCGGCTTCGCGCAGGCCCGCGTGGAGCGCGATGGAAGCTCCGTGCGGATCAACCTGCGAAGCGTGAACCATCGGTTCCTGGACCTCCATCTTCGGATGCCGGATGGGTTTGAAGTGTTCGAATCGCGCATCCGGCAAGCCATTCGAAACCGGTTGCGGCGCGGCCACGTGGACGTGAACATTTACTACGAGCCGGGCGGGACCGGCACAGTTGAAGTCAATCATGACTTGGTCGAATCCTACATGAAGGCCGTGGAGAAGTTACGCCAGGAATTCAGCGTAAAAACGGAGCCGGACTTGGTCGCGCTCTTTCGGCTTCCGGGAGTGGTCGCGGCGCCCGGGGCCGCCAGCGATCTGCAGAGCGAGGAAAAGCAAGAGAGGCTGGGCGAGCAACTGGAGGTCTGCCTGGAACAAGCGCTGAATAAACTGGAGGCCATGCGCCGGTCCGAAGGGCAGTCGCTGACCGTGGAGATGCAGGGAATCCTGGGGCAGATTGCCGCAAGGACGTCGGAAATCGAGATGCTCGCGGAGCGCGTGCGTCCCGCTATCGCGCGCCGCCTGGCGGAACGCCTGGCAGAGCTTCTGAAGGGCGTACAGCTCGATCCCGTACGTCTGGCGCAAGAGACCGCTCTGCTGGCCGAGCGCAGCGACGTCAGCGAGGAACTGGCCCGGCTTCGCAGCCATGTCGAACAGTTTCGAAAATTGCTCGCCGGCGCGGGCGAGGCGGGAAAGAAACTCGATTTTCTTTTGCAGGAGATGCAGCGGGAAGCGAACACGCTCCTGTCCAAGACTCCGGGCGTGGAGTCCGAGGGCCTGGCGATCACGGGCCTGGCGCTGGAAGTGAAATCTGATATTGAGAAGCTGCGAGAACAGGCGCAGAACGTCGAATGACCCTTGCACAGGCACGGCAGTCTCTGGTGTTCATCGTTTCCGGACCTTCAGGGTCGGGCAAGTCCACGCTGGTGCAAAAAATGCTGGAAGTGCCCGGCACGATGTTTTCCGTATCCTGCACAACGCGGCCGCCCCGGAACACGGAAAGCGCCGGAAAATGGTATGATTTTATTTCCGAAGAGGAATTCGATCGCAGGGTTCGCGCCGGTGAGTTTCTTGAACACGCCCGCGTTTTCGGAAAGCACCAGTACGGCACGCCGCGCCGGTGGCTCGAGGAGGCGCAATGCAGGGCGCTGGACCTGGTGCTCGAAATTGACGTGCAGGGCGCCGAACAGGTAAAACAAAGGCTGCCTTCCTCGGTTGCCATCTTTATTCTTCCGCCCGCGGAGGAAGAGCTGGAACGGCGATTGCGAGCGCGGGGGCAAGACTCGGAAGAGGCGATCGAGCGGAGGCTGGAACGGGCCCGGCAGGAAATTCAGCGCTACACGGAGTATGATTTTCTCGTGGTGAATGACGATATGGAGCGGGCCGGACGCGAAATCCAGGCGATCACGGTGGCCGCGCGCTGTCTTCGCAGTTGTTTGAGCGAGCGCGCACGCAAGATACTGGAATCTTTTGGAGGATAACGATCTCATGACGGCCGAAAGTCAGGCACCGGATAGCAAATTTGCATTTGTGGTGGTGGCGGCGCGAAGAGCGAGGCAGTTGATGCTCGGAGCGTCTCCACTGGTAGCGAATCCGCGCTCGCATAAGTCCACTCGCGTGGCGATTGAGGAGCTGGGAGCGGGCGTGCTCGAATATCAGTTGCCTGAAATCCCGGGCGAAGCGGCCGACAAGGATGCGAAGCGGCGCAAGGAATAGCGCCGCGAAACGTTTATGCGCGTGGCACTCGGTGTTTCCGGCGGAGTGGCTGCCTACAAGGCGGCTGAACTGGTGCGCAAGCTCCAGCAGGAAGGCATCGACGTGCAAGTGGTGATGACCGAAAGCGCGCGGGAATTCATCACGCCTCTCACGTTTGCCGCGCTCACCGGGCAAAAAGTAATCACCGAAATGTTTGACGGCGAATCCGCTGGCGCGAATGTGGAAAGCGCTATCGAGCATATCGCCGTGGCCCAGCGGATCGACCTGCTGGTCGTGGCTCCGGCGACCGCGAACGTGATCGCGAAAATGGCTCGCGGCGTCGCGGACGATTTCTTGACCACTCTGTATCTTGCAACGACCGCGCCCGTGGTTGTTGCTCCCGCCATGAACGTCAATATGTGGGAGCATGCGGCGACGCAGGAGAATGTCGAGACGCTGCGCGCGCGCGGCGTTCACGTCGTCCCGCCGGAAGAAGGCTATCTCGCCTGTGGAATGACCGGCGCGGGACGCCTCGCCAGCGTCGAAGCCATTGCCAATGCCGTGCGCGCCCGGCTGGGAATAGAACATGACTTGCAGAAAGAAACGATCATCGTAACGGCCGGGCCCACTTGCGAAGACTTGGACCCGGTGCGATTTCTGACCAATCGTTCCTCCGGCAAGATGGGCTATGCGCTGGCGCAAGCCGCGGCCAGGCGCGGCGCGAGCGTAATCTTGATCAGCGGGCCGACGCGGCTCGATCCGCCCCAGGGCGTCCAATTTGTTTCCGTGCGCAATACCGAGCAGATGCACCGCGCGGTGCTCGCGCATTTTCCGCGCGCGACCGCGCTGATCATGGCGGCGGCGGTGGCGGATTACCGGCCCGTTGCGCCACAGACTAAGAAGATGAAGCGCGTTGATGGCCGCCTGAATTTGGAGCTTGAATCCACGCTGGACATTCTCGCCGATGTGGCGCTCGGCAAAGGCGACCGCGTGCTCATCGGCTTTGCCGCGGAGACGGAGAACGTGGCGGCGCAGGCGCGGGCCAAGCTGGAATCCAAGCAAGCCGATCTGATCGTGGCCAATGACGTGACGGCCGAGGGCGCCGGATTCGATCACGACACGAACATCATCACTCTGTTTTTCCGCGATGGGAGCGAGAAAGCATTCCCTCGCATGCCGAAGATCGACGCGGCGCACCGCATCCTCGATCAATTGCGCGTCTTGCGGCAATCGATGGGGCAAACGGCCGCAACGCAACGCGCGCGCTGACCCGCCGATGGATTACTCCCCCACGCAAACACCACGCGAAAAACTGGAAGCCTGGCTTCGTTACTACGACGATTTGAATCTCGGTGCGTTTTACACCGACCGGAGAACCATGGGAAAACGCCCGATCAAACGAGCGGCGGCAAGCGCGCCTGCCGCGTTGCCCGCATCTCAGCTTTCGGTGGCCGTCGCGCCGCCAAAGACCGCGCCGCCTGTTTCCGTGCTTCCCGTCGTAAATGCCCAGTCCCTGTTCGAGGCCATCGACCGCGTCGAGGGCGATACGCTCGAACGCATCCGCGAAGATCTGGGCGAATGCACGCGGTGCCGGCTGCACCAGCAGCGGAACAAGATTGTTTTCGGTGTGGGAAATCCGCGCGCCGAACTCGTGTTTGTCGGAGAAGGCCCCGGCCACGACGAAGACGTCCAAGGGCTGCCGTTTGTGGGCCGCGCCGGAAAACTCCTGACGCAGATGATCGAGGCGATGGGCTTGCAGCGCGAACAGGTTTACATTTGCAACGTCGTGAAATGCCGGCCGCCGGAAAACCGCAAGCCCGAGGATGACGAGGTCGCGACCTGCTCGCCGTATTTGTATCGCCAACTGGATTTGATCGCGCCGAAAGCGATTGTCTGCCTCGGCGGAACCGCCGCGCAGACGCTTTTGAAAACCAAGGATTCCATTTCGCGATTTCGCGGCAACTGGTTTGACTTTCGGAACACGAAGCTGCTCGCCACCTATCACCCGGCCTATTTGCTTCGCAACCCGAATGCGAAGGGTGAAGTCTGGAAGGATTTGCAAAAAGTTATGGCGCATTTGGGCTTGAAAGTGAAGAAAGCTTCCCAGTAGGACAGGCTTCAGCCGGTCGGGTTTGCGCGTGGATTGGAAAGAACCAAAGCGACAGGCTGAAGCCTGTCCTACTGGGATCTCCAAACTCTTCAACGACATTTCCTGCTTGTGAGAAATTCGGGCTAGACTACCTGTCGCACATGCCTCTCCACTTATTGCGAAGTCGCGCTGCCGGTTCCGCTGCGCTCGCTGTTCACGTATGAGATTCCGGAACGTCTGGCCGGATTGGTCTGCGCGGGCAGCCGCGTGCTCGTTCCGTTTCGCAATCGCGCGATGACGGGAGTGGTAGTGGAGGCTTCTGTCCGGCGGCCCGATCCCGAGCGCGTAAAAAATGTAAGGGAAATTGTCGAAGTGCTCGATCCAATTCCGGCGCTGCCGCCGAATCTCGTGGAGCTGGGCCGCTGGGTGGGCGGCTACTATGTGGCGCCGCTGGGAGAAGTGTTTCGCGCGATGCTGCCGCCCCAGATCGATCTGCGGCACGAGCGCGAATTTCTGATGACCGATGCGGGGCGGGCGCGCCGCGCCGAACTTGACGCAGCGGGGAATCGCAGCGAAACCGAAGTCGCGGAGCTGGCGCTGCTTTCGCTGATGGAAATCGAGGGCCGGCCGGTGCGCGCGGACCGTCTGCACAAGCTGCCCGGCGGCGAAGCCGCGGCGGAACGGTTACAGCGCCGCAGGCAGCTCGAAGCGCGCGAAGTCGCGGTGCGGCGTCAGGCGCGCGTGCAGAAAATTGTCGCGTGGAATGCAGCTCATTCCGAGCATTCACCAAAGGCCGATCGGAGCGCTTCTCTCCCCGAAAAAGAAGCGCGGGTCTTTCATGTTCTCGCGGAGGAACGCGGCCCTTTGCCGCTGCCTCAACTCGCAAAACTCGCCAAGGTTTCGCGTCCGCTCGTCGAACGGATGATCCGGCAGGAAAAATTGAAATGCTGGGAAGAGCCGCTCTCCATCGAAGAAGATTTGTTCGATGCCGATTACACGCCGCCCTCGAATATTTTGAACCCGGATCAGGAGCGGGAATTGGGAGTCATTCGCGGCTGGCTCGATGCGGGCGTTTTTACCGCGGGACTTCTCTATGGCGTCACCGGCAGCGGGAAAACGGAAGTGTATCTCAACGCCGTCGAAGCGGCGCTCGCGCGAAACAAGACCGCGCTGATTCTGGTTCCGGAGATCGCGCTTACGCTTTGGGTGGGAAGATTGTGCCGGGCGCGTTTCGGCGCGGGCGTCGCGGTGCTGCACAGCGCGCTGCCGGAAGTGGAACGCGCGCGTGAATGGTGGCGCGTGCGGCGCGGCGAGGCACGCGTCGTGGTGGGAACGCGCTCGGCCGTCTTCGCGCCGGTCGAAAATCTCGGACTGATCGTGGTCGATGAGGAGCAGGAGGCGAGCTACAAGCAGGAAGAAACGCCGCGCTATCACGGCCGTGACGTCGCCGTGGTGCGCGCGAAACTCGAAGGGGCTGTCGCGCTGCTTGGTTCGGCGACGCCGTCGCTCGAAAGTTTTCAGAATGCGCGGTCGGGGAAATACCATCTTCTTCAGCTTGATTCGCGCGTGGAGAACCGGCCGCTCGCGCCGGTGGAAATCGTCGACCTTCGCGAAGATTTCAAGTCCACGCATCACGCCGGGCCAATCTCCTCGAAACTCGGCGAAGCCATCGCCGCGCGCCTCGCCGAGGGAACGCAATCACTGATCCTCATCAATCGCCGCGGATATTCCTGGTTCGTGATCTGCCGGTCGTGCGGCGCCGGCGTTCAGTGCGAGAACTGCAGCATCTCGCTCACGTATCACAAGCAGCGCGGCCGGCTCGAATGCCATTACTGCGGATTCTCGCGGCGCGTGCCGGAGAGCTGCCCGAAGTGCAATTCCGAACACGTTTATTTTTTCGGCGCCGGCGCCGAACAACTCGAAGAAAAATTGCGCGAGAAATTTCCAGATGCCAAGGTCGCGCGCCTGGACCGGGATTCCGTGCGCACCAAGCGCGCGTACCAGCAAGTGCTGGGCGACTTCGCGTCGGGGAAAATCGATATCCTGGTGGGCACGCAAATGGTGGCGAAGGGCCACGATTTTCAGCGGGTCACGCTCGTCGGCGTGATTTCCGCCGATTCGCAGCTCAGCCTGCCGGACTTCCGCGCCGCCGAGCGCACGTTTCAGTTGCTGACGCAAGTCGCGGGCCGCGCCGGCCGCGGAGACTTGCCGGGGGAAGTGCTTGTCGAGACTTACTATCCGGAGCACTACGCGATTCAACTAGCCGCGCGGCAGGACTACCTGACTTTTTTTGAAAAAGAGGTGCAATTCCGGCGTCTGCTGCACTATCCGCCGTTCACGGCGCTGGCGAGTATTTTGGTGCGCGACACGAAAATCGAAAACGCCATCCGGTGGTCGCGCCAGCTCTCCGCGTTCCTCGCTCCTCAAGAGTCGCGCGGTGTGAAAGTGCTGGGCCCGGCCGCGGCGCCGCTCGCGCGCCTCAAACGCGAGTATCGCTTCCAATTTTTGCTGAAGGCGCCCAAGCGCGCGCAGCTTACCCGCGCCGTCTCAGAGTTGCTGGCATTCAGTGAAGAGAAGGAAATTCCGCAGAAGGCTATCCTGGTGGATGTGGATCCGCTCAGTTTGTTCTAACGAATTTAGTAGCACAGGCTTCAGCCTGTGGAGCTTTCCATTGTACAAACCCAAATTCAAAACCCACAGGCTGAAGCCTGTGCTACCAAGAGCCCTCTAGCGGATCATGACCGGCATGGGCATGAAACTCAAAATGAACATGAGGACGGCAACGGCGGCCCAGAGGAGCCGCGTGCGATCGAGCTTCTCCCAGCGGTTGAGCAACGGCGGGTGGCGGAAGCCAATCGCCAGCAGCAAGATGGACCACAGGATCCAACCCCTCCAAAAAAACAGGCCGAGAGGAATCAGGAGCAGCGCGACGCCCAGCGTAATTTTTCGGTGATACTTGCTGGCCACGGAATAAAGGATGTGCCCGCCGTCGAGTTGTCCGCCCGGAAGCAGGTTCAGCGCCGTCGCGAATAAACCGACCCACGCCGCACGTCCCACGGGATGCAACAGCAGATCTCCCGGAGTCACGCCCGGCCGAAGCACGGCGACGAGCAGGCGCATCACGAGCGGTTGCCCAAAGACAATGGAAGAATGCGCGTCCGAAAACGGCACCACTTTCGAATAGAAAACGGCAATCGCCAGCGCCGGAACCGCGAAGAGAAAACCAACCACGGGCCCGGCGAGGCCCACGTCAAAAAGAGCTTTGCGATTGTAGATCGGGGAGCGAATGCGAATGAACGCGCCAAGCGTACCGATCAGTGTCGGCGCCGGAAGGAAATAAGGGTAGCTCGCCGAAATTCCGTAATAGCGGCACGCAAAAAAATGTCCCAATTCATGCGCCAGCAAAATGCCGATCAGCGTGAAGGCAAAAGGGACGCCGGCGAGCAAAAGTTGTGGATGCGCCAGCAAAGCCGCATATGTGGAAAAGAGTTCCTCAAAATCGGGTGATTGACCGGACGCGTACGAGGACGCGTATTGCGCTCCGACCGCCAGCGTAGAAATCAAGGTCAGCACGAAAAGCAGAATGGCAATGGCGAGCGATCTCCGCTGCCTGCGGGCCTCCAGATTTTCCCAGTACGGATTGGGAGGCATGTCCCACGCGGCCACCACCGGAGTGAGAGTTTCCGAGGGAGTGGATTCAAATTCGCTGCGATCTGTCATAAATGATTAGATGCGCGACGCACCGCAAGAGAACAGAAATCGCAGGCAGGGGACGCCAAACGGAAATAGCGGGAGACGCAGGCGCGATGCGAGAATGAGATCAGAGCGTTTGCAGTTCCTTGCCGGGCTTGAAGCGCACCGCTTTGCCTGGCGGGATGCTGACTTCCTGGCCGGTACGCGGATTGCGGCCGATGCCGGTCTTGCGCGGGCGCACGTTGAACACACCGAAGCGGCGCAACTCGATTCGTTCCCCTTTGCCGAGCGCATTCTTCATCGCTCCAAAGACGGTTTCGACGGCCTGTTCCGCCTTGGTCCGGCTCACACCGGTCTTGTTTACGACTGCATTAACGATATCCAGCTTGATCACTCCAGCCTCCTGCTATCCGACGGCAAGCTATGCTAGACATGCAGTTGCGGGTTGTCAAGCTGGACGCGCTCGGTTAAGATGCGCGTCTTTGCAAGGTCGCTTTTAGCGGGCTCCAAGCGGAGCCGGCACCCTGCGCGGGAGGCCCTGGATGTCAGTAAAGCCGGATCACTGGATTCGCAAGATGGCGCTGGAACACAAGATGATTGAGCCGTTTGAGGACCGCCAGGTCCGTGAGGGCGTCATCAGCTATGGAGTGTCGAGCTACGGCTACGACATCCGCGTCGCCGACGAATTTCGCATTTTTACGAACGTGAATTCCACCATCGTCGACCCGAAGCATTTTGATTCCCGGTCGCTCGTCGAGTTCAAGGGAGCGGTTTGCATCATTCCGCCGAACTCGTTCGCGCTGGGGCGGTCGGTGGAATATTTCCGCATCCCGCGCAATGTCCTGACCATCTGCCTTGGGAAATCAACGTACGCGCGGTGCGGGATTATCGTGAACGTGACGCCCTTCGAGCCGGAATGGGAGGGTTTCGTTACGCTCGAAATCAGCAATACCACTCCGCTTCCCGCAAAGATATACGCCAACGAAGGCTTGTGCCAGGTTCTCTTCTTCGAGTCCGACGAGGAATGCGAGATTTCCTACAAAGACAAAAAGGGGAAGTACCAGGCGCAGCAGGGCATCGTGCTCCCGCGGCTCTAGCTCTCATTTCTCCCGGGAACGCCATTCTCCTGAATGGCGTCATGCAAAACGCCAATTGGGAGATTGGCGTTCCAGGGTTAAAACGAATCCAATCAGCGGCTACGCTTTTGCCGGCTGCACCTTGCCGGTTTCGTCGTTGGCGAGGCTCATGGGGAAGCCGCGGCTGCGCCAGCCCTCGTAACCTTCCGAAAGCGGCCGGATGCGCGTGATTCCTTTGCTGCGCAGCAAAAGCGCGAGCCGGGCCGCGGTCACTTCATTCGGGCACGCGCAAAATAGAACAATCTCCCGGTCTCGCGGAATGACTTCGTACGCTTCCTCGAGATCCGCGGCATCGATGTGCAGCGCTCCAGGAATCGTTTCCGGGTTTGCCTCAAAGTCGAGCGAGTGGCGCAGATCGACCACAAGGATGTCCTCTCCGGCGTCTATTTTTTCTTTCAGCTCTTCCGGAGTGATTCGCGCAATCTTCAGTTTGCGCAGGAACTTTTGGCGATTATAGAATTTCCAGAGAATATAGCCCGCGAATGCGGCCAGCAGGAGGACGAGCAGCCATTCTCCGAGGTACGCGGCCCTTGCGGCAACGCGCTCGAGTTCGCCGCTGAACGCGTAGCCTGTGATCGTAAAAACGCCCACCCAGGCGAGCGCGCCGATCGCGTCGAACAAGAGAAACTTCCGCCATCCCATCCGGATAATGCCGGCCAGCGGCGCGGCCATCGCGTTCAAGCCCGGAATAAATTTGGCGCCCAGCAGGACTTGCGGGCCGTTGCGCACAAAGCTTACCTGCGTCCTTCGGACACAGGAGTCCGGTTCGAGCGAAATCCGGCAAAGCAATTGGAGGACACGCACGCCTTTCTGCCGGCCGAGCTCGTACCACATCGAATCGCTGGCCACGGCTCCGATGACCGCAAACGCAATGGCCATCCCCAGATTCATTTGGTGCATTCCGGACAGTGCACCCGCGGCCAAAAGCAGCGGCGCCGAAGGAACCGGCAGGCCCGCCTGTTCGACAAAAACCCACGCGAACACCAGCAGGTACCCGTGCCGGACAACGAATTGGAGCGTCTCGGTCATTTCATTCAGGCAGAACCTGCGATTGGGGCCGGATGTCCCTAGGCGCCCGAAAAAATGAATCTACATCTTCGAACAACTTTGGCCGGACGGGCAAGTCCCGTTCGGCCAAAGCGCCGAGCGTCGCAACCCGGCTGGTGCAACATTTGATGTCTCAAGCAGCGGGAGCTTGCTGGATCAATTCTGCCTCGATCGTGACCTTGACCTCTTCCCCTACGACCACTCCGCCTGCCTCGGTCAAAGCATTCCAGACCAGTCCGAAGTCTTTTCGATTAATTCTTGCCGAGGCCGTAACTCCAGCCCGGATATTGCCCCAGGGATCCTTCACGGAAGCGGTGGGACCTTCGACGTCGAAGGTGACTTCCTTCGAGACGCCGTGAATGGTGAGATCGCCGGTCAGTTTGAAGTCCTCCGCGCCAAGAGCCTCGACTCGTTTGGAACGAAACGTAAGTGCCGGGTACTTCACCACGTCGAAGAAGTCGGCGCTGCGAAGATGTTCGTCGCGCTGGGGTTCGCGTGTGTTGATGGATGCGGCTTCAATGGTTATCTCGACCGTAGACTTTGCCGGATCGGCCGGGTTGAGGAGCGCGCTCCCGCTGAGCTTGGTGAATTCTCCCCGGACATTCGAGATCATCAGATGCCGGACGCTGAAGTGCGCGGCCGAATGCGCGGGATCGATCTGCCACTGGGTTGCTTTGGTGTCTTGCGATGCTGCCGTGACTGCTGTGTTCATTTTCTTTTCTCCTTAAGTGCATTTCCTTGCGATGAATGAGTTGGCCTTAAAAAAATCAATCGGGTGAATGCGCTTCTTCCAGGTGCTCGCGGGCACGGTCGAGCAAATTCGAGAGTTGCCGGAGCTGTTTCGCGGGAAGGTGGCGCAATTGGCGGCGATGCAGTTCGTGCACGGGCTTATCCAGTTCGTCCAGCAGACGGAGCCCTTCCGCGGTGATGCGAGTCTTGACCACGCGGCGGTCCTGCGCTTCCCTCGCGCGGGCGATCAATCCCCGGGATTCCATCCGGTCAAGCAGGCGAGTGATGTCCGGATCGCGCGAGATGAGCCGCCCGCCGACCTCGCGGCAGGCCAGGCCCTTTTCCCCCGCGCCGCGAAGAATGCGCAGGATGTTGTACTGCGTTGCGGAGAGGCTGTAGGGCTTGAGCAGGGCCTCGGCGCCGCGGGCCAGGGCATCGGCAGTGCGCAAGAGGCTGACGAAGACGCGGGCTTCGAGGCCGGTCTGCGGATCGCGTTTTGGCTTGACGGTTCGTTGCATGAGCCAACAGTACTCGTTACAACGACTATTGTCAAGAGGAATGTTGCGGCCGGCTTTCTCTGCGTCTTCCGTGTTCTCCCGGCGCCTTCCGTGTCGAGGTTTTGCCCTTCAAACTGCAAAAGCTTTAACTCAGAGAACGCGGAGGAGCACAGGGAAAATCGGGGAATTCGGGCAGGGCGCGTGAAGTTACGGTTTTCGCGTGGGGCGGATGTGCACTTCGCTGATGAAGCTTCCCGCGGCTTGCGTTACGAGGGCCGCTACCGCGTGCGCGATGTCGTCCGGTTGGAGGATTTTCGAGGGGTTTTTGTCGCCTTGCCCGGAGAATTCCGTCGCCACCGAGCCGGGACAGATGGCGCTCACGCGGATGCCGTACCCGCGCAAATCCTCGGCCATGCTGCCGGAAAGGCCCATGAGGCCCCATTTCGAGGCGCAGTAAATCGCGCCGTTGGCGAACGTGTTTTTCCCCGCCAGCGAACTGATATTGATGATGTGGCCCGTCTGGCGCCGGATCATTTCCGGCGCAACGGCGCGGCACGCGAGGAATACCGACTTCAGGTTTATGTCCATCACGCTGGTCCAGTCGGTTTCCCCGAATTCATGGAAGGGTCCGAACAGGCCAATCCCGGCATTGTTGACAAGAATGTCGATCGGACCCAATTCCTGCTGCGTCTTGTGAACCAGAGAGGAAATTTGGTCCCCGCGCGCGACGTCCGCTTGGACGGCGAGCGTCTCGATTCCTTCGCCGCGAAGGCTGGACGCCGATTGTTCGAGCTTCGTTTGATCCCGCCCGCAAATTGACACGCGCGCGCCCATCCGTCCCAGACGTCGAGCGATCGCGAAACCGATTCCCCGGCTCGCTCCCGTAATCAGCGCGACCTTGTCTGCAAGGGCATTTTCCAATGGCATTGACCCTCCTTCTTTATTGCCGGGAGTAATGATATTCTCTGCCCAAGCTTCCTTAGTCCGGAGTTTGTCATCATAACATTAGTGCCCGCCGGGTCAGAGATAGGGCCAAAACGGCGAGCCGTGACTCCGGTATGGGAGCTAAAGGGAATCGCGCTTGCACCATAGAGTAGGATTCCCTATAATCCGAGAGCTTTAAGCCAGCAGACATTCTTGCATATTGTTTTTGCAATCGGTTTTTTTTGAAATTTGCTGAGGAGGCTGGAAGCCGATGATACGAAAGTGGATTGTGACTGGCGCCGGTCTGTTATGGATCGCGCTGGCAATGGGATCTGGCGCTGCTAAATTGTGGGCCGCGCCGCAAGCGGCACAGAGCCAGGCGAAGCCTGGTTACACCCTGCCTGAGTATAACGCGTATAAGAGTGCGGACGCGGAGCAGAATCCTCAGCAAAAAATCGCAAAGCTCGATGATTTTGTGAAGACGTATAACAACTCCACGCTGATGCCGTACATCTATCGCGACTACTACACAACGTACATGGCCCTGAAGAACTATGCCCAGGTGATTACGTACGCCGATATGATGATCGCGCTTGGCGACAAGATTGACACTACCGGGCGGCTCGAAGCCTACTACACGCGGGCCCAGGCGTTTTATCTGGGGATGTCCGACAAGACGCTACAAACTCCCGATGCGCTGACCAAGGCGCGCGATGCCGCCCTCGCAGGCCTCAAGGCCCTGGATGATCTCAAGAAGCCAGACGCCGTGCCAGCGGACCAGTTCGAGCAGCAAAAGAAGGGCGTCAAGGTACTGTTTAACGCGGTCGCTGCATTGGCTTCGACAACCATGAAGGACTATCCCGGCGCGGTTGGGTACTACAAGACGGTCCTGTCCATTACTCCGGATGATCCCGTTACTCACTACCGCCTCGGCATCGTCGATTTGCAGATGACTCCGCCCGCGGGAACGGATGGTTTCTGGGAACTCGCCCGCGCGATCGACCTGAAGATACCGAACGATGCGCAGGTGCGGGCCTATCTGAAGAACCAAATCATTCGTTACCAGCAGCCCGCCTGCGACAAGCTGGTCGATGACCAGGTGAACGAACTCCTCACGCTTGCCGCCAGCGCCACCGACCGGCCTGCCACGTTGAACGTTCCGAGCGCCGCCGATCTGCAGAAGGCGCGCGATGACACAGCGAACTTTATCCCTGCACTGATGGCAGGAGGCGATGCGGGCAAGGTCATGTGGCTTGCCAGTTGCGGCTTGGAGTATCCGGACGTCGGAGTCCGCGTGATGGATGCGCCCATGGTGGATGGCGATACCGTGACGCTGAAAGTGTTCCGCGGCGCCACGCCAGAAGAAATTGAGGCGGCCACAACGTCCAATATGCAAGTTAAAATCGATGGCCAGCCGGAAGCCAAGCGCCTTGAGAAAGACGCCGTAGTGCGATTCACAGGCACGCTGGTTGCCTACACGCAAAATCCCTTCTTGCTGACGTGGGACAAAGCCAAGATCAACACGGAAGACTTGCCGGAAGAGAAGGGCCCCGCCAAGAAGGGGGCCAAGAAAGCTCCCGCCAAAAGCGCCAACTGATACTAAGTCTTCCAGCAGATCGAACGAACAAATGGCCCCGGAAATTTTCGGGGCCATTTTTTTCATTTGCACATGCAATTCCAATTTAGGTTAGTGGGCTGATTTCATTTGAGTGAGCCCCAAGTGTCGCCCCTGACTGGGCTTACTCATAAATGTCTTCGCGTTTCCCCACCGCTCCCGCGATGAGCTACGTTCTGCCGTCCCTCCGGGACTCCCGGAAATACACAATTACCCCGCATCACTGGCGGCGCCGGTCTTAGAAAATCATGTTTGAGGGGATTACACGCACGAATTACGAATCACGAGTCACCCTTCGGTCGCTGCGGGGGCCTCAGGGCAAGCAAATCACGATTTACTCTTCGGTCTCCGCGGTGGCATCAGTGCGGGCGAATCACCAGTCACCAATCACCGCTGCCTACGATGCCGATGATCGAGCTTATAGAGATCGATCTTGCGGCTGAGCGTATTGCGGTGAATTCCAAGCAGACCGTGCGGCGCGCGATTGATTGCCGTGGAAACGGTCCAGCACGCGCATGATAAATTTCTTTTCAAATTCGTTGACTGCTTCATCGAAATGGATCCCGCGCTCTACCAT
Source organism: uncultured Acidobacteriota bacterium (assembly GCA_963833595.1). Lineage (GTDB taxonomy): Bacteria > Acidobacteriota > Terriglobia > Acidiferrales > UBA7541 > Palsa-360. Next base: position 21,726 of record CAWHYM010000021.1, read on the forward strand.
CAGGCCAACCAGCGTTTCCAATTGCTCCTTCACCGTAGCACGCTCCGCACAAGAGTTGTTCGCTGCCGGACGATTCCGGCGGCGCGCCTAGCTGAGTTCGTGGCCCGTTAGCTGCCGGTACGCTTCCCTGTATTTTTCGCGGGTCGCGGCAACGACATCGGCGGGAAGTTCCGGGCCTGGGGGCTGCTTATTCCACCCGATCCGTTCGAGGTAGTCGCGCACGTATTGCTTGTCATAGGAGGGCTGGGCGCGGCCGGGTTGGTAGCCGTCGGCAGGCCAGAAACGAGATGAGTCCGGGGTCAAGGCCTCGTCAATCCAAATCAATGTACCGCCGGGCTCCGGGGAGAGCCCGGGCTCGTCTTTTCCCACGAGGCCAAACTCAAATTTCGTGTCCGCCAGAATGATTCCGCGTGGTTCGGCGTATGCGGCGGCGCGGCGGTAAATCTCCAGGCTGATGGAGCGCACTTTTTCGGCGAGATCCCCTCCAATTCGCGAGACCGCGTCGTCGAACGAGATGTTTTCATCGTGGCCCGCGGTGGCCTTGGTCGAAGGAGTGAAAATGGCTTCCGGCAGGCGTTCGGATTCACGAAGCCCCGGCGGCAGAGCAATCCCGCAGATTTTTCCGGTGGCGCGATAATCTTTCCATCCCGAGCCCGACAGGTATCCGCGCACGACGCATTCGATCGGCAGAGGATTTGTTCGCGTGCAAAGCATGGTGCGGCCTTCGAGCTGGGCGCGGTAGGGCGCCAGCTCGGCAGGGAAATCCGTCGCGGTGACGATGTGGTTCGGAATGATGTCGCGCAACAGGTTGAACCAGAACAGCGAGAGCTGCGTCAGCACGCGGCCCTTATCCGGGATCGGCGTGGGCAACACGACGTCAAACGCGGAAAGACGGTCCGTGGCGACGAGCAGCAGTTGGCCGCCCACCTCGTACAAATCACGTACCTTCCCGCGATTTAGAAAGTGAATTCCGGGGAGATTTGTTTCCCATACGACAGCATTTAATTTTGGAGAAGCCAAAGGCAACCTGTCCCTTCAGAGTGGCGGACATTCTAGCGTACGCCGCGGCGATGTCAACGGAGAAGAAAAACGAAAAGTGGAAAACTTTTCCAGGGGGAGGGAAATCAAAGTGGCGTGCAAAGTTTCTCGCTTGCCATGAGATTTTCGTGGGCGCGGTGCGTACATCGTTCCGCGGATTGAAAGCGAAACGTTTAACAAAGCCAGATCTGATTTCATTTTCCCGAGGGCTGGCGGATCGCCGGCTTGAGTCTCGGCTCTTAAGTAGCACAGGCTTCAGCCTGTGGATTTCTTGGTCCATCAACTCACACCGAAAAACCCACAGGCTGAAGCCTGTACTACTTAAGACCTCTGTGGCAAATTACGCGGCGTTCGTCGCGGCTTGCGCGGCGGCGGGCTCGTCCCAGCGGACGGACACGAGTTTCGAGACGCCCGGCTCCTGCATCGTCACGCCGTATAGGACCGACGCCATCTCCATCGTTCTCCGGTTGTGCGTCACGACGATGAACTGCGTGCCCGCGCTCATCTCGGAAACGAGTTTGGTGAAGCGTCCGACGTTGGCTTCATCGAGCGGCGCGTCGACTTCGTCCAGGATGCAGAACGGGCTCGGCTGGTAGCGGAAGATGGCGATCAGCAGCGCCAGAGCCGTCATGGCTTTTTCGCCGCCCGATAGCAGCAGCACGTTTTGCAGGCGCTTGCCCGGCGGCTGCGCCACCACGTCGATGCCCGGCTCGCCGGAGCTGTCCGGTTCGGACAGCCTCATCTCGCCGGTTCCGCCGCCGAAGAGCGTGTGGAACGCCGTGGCGAAATTTTGATTGATGACCGAGAACGCTTCCTCGAATTTCAGTTTGCAGACCTCGTCGAGTTCCGCGATGGCCTGCTGGGTGTCCGTGATCGATTGCAAGAGGTCGGCGCGTTCGCGGCCAAGGAAATCGAAGCGCTGCTCGCACTCGTTGTATTCCTCGAGGGCCATCATATTGATCGGGCCCATCGACTCGATCCGCGATTTCAGTTCGTGATATTGCGCGTCGGAAGAGCGCAATTCCTCGCCCGTTAAAAGGGCGGGGAATTCCGCGATCAAATCTTCCGGCTGCGCGTTCAACTCCTCGACGCACGACAGCCGCAAATGCTCTCGTTCGGACTCGTTGCGCGCGCGTTCGATTTCCAACTTGCTGCGTTCTTCGCGGAAATCGCCGAGCTTTTGCCGCGCCTGGCGAAGCGCGTCGTCCACCTGCGTCGAGCGCACGCGCGTTGCGTCGAACTCCCGCTCCATCTCGGCGCCGCGCGCTTCGAGGCGCAGCTTTTCCGCGCGGAGCGATTCGACTTGCCTATGATGCTCCGCGGTTTGGGCCGCGAGCTGTTCCTGTTCCTGCACGAGTGAATCGTGCTGCATGACCAATGCTGAGCGCCGCGCGACGAGTTCCTGGAGTTCGTGCGCCATCCGCGCCGCGATCGATTCCGCGCTGGCGAGGCGTTCCGCAAGAGCGGCCATCTCCGCGCGACGCGACGCCAGATCTTCCTGTTTGGCCTGCGCCGTTTGCCGCAGTGTTATTTGCTGCTCCATTGCCTGGGCGATTTCCTGTTCCGTTCCTGCTCGTGCGCTTGAAACTTCGCCGCGCCTTTGTTGCGCAGACTCGGCGCGCCGTTGGGCCGCTGTAGCATCGTTGCGCAAACGGGCAAGCTCGGTTTGGCAGTCGCTCAGATCGATTCCGAGGCGCACCATGTCGCCTCGTGCCTGGTCGCGTTGCAAGGTGGCCGCCACCGCGAGCTTTTCGGATTCGACGTGCTGCGCCGTGGCTTGCTCGAGAGTTGCTTCGCTTGCGTGAAGCTCTTCTTCAATGTGATGGAGCGCGGCCTGCGCTTCCGACGCCGCGCGTTCGAGTTGCAGCACTTCCGCGTCCAGCGAGCGCAACTCGCGCTTCATGCCGAGAGGGCCAGCCTCCGAGGGACGGCCGCCACTGACGACGCGGCCCTGGTAGGTCGTGCCATCGGGCGTCACAAAGGAATACGCAGGATTCTCGCGCGCCAGCCGCTCGGCCACCGCGGATTGTTCCACAAGGAATGCCGATTGCAGCCGAGGCAAAAACTGCTTTGCCGCCGGGCCTAGCGGATCGCGGAATTCGACCAGACGGTCGAGGCGCGAAACTGTTTCCCGTTCAATCTCGAAGGGCACGACCGGCTCGTTCGGCTGCAAATTCAGTTTGCGCAGCGAATCCACGAAAAACGTTGCGCGGCCGCCGACTTCGTCGCGCAACATGGCAATGCCCGCGCGGGCCACGTCAAAAGTTTCAACGACGACGTATTCCAGCTCGTCGCGCAGAAATTGCTCGATGGCATTCTCGTATTCCTGCCCGACCTCGGCATAATCGGCAAGCACGCCAACGGCGCGGAAACCGGCGGATTCATCCCCGTTTTGGCTCGAAGCAAAAAGTTTTTGGACCGCATCCGCGGTGTAGGAGCGTTCGTTCAATATCTGTTCGACCGATGCGCGCCTCGCTCGGCCGCTGGCGAGCGCATCGCGAGAGGCGCCTGCCTGCGCGGTGGCATCGTGCTGCTGGTGGCGAAGGTCGGCAATGCGCGCCTGCGCGTTCCGCACCAGCTCCTCCAGACGGCGCGTGCGCTCCAGCACGGATTGCCAGTGCAGATCGGCGGCCTGCGCACGTTCGCGATGATGCAAGGATTCCTCGAGCAATTGCTGTTCCTGCTGCTCGTAGCGCGTGACGCTTTCGATGTGATGCGCGAGCGTCTGCTCGGCCTGCGCTTGATCTCCGTGCAAGCGCGTCAGTTCGTCGCCGAGTTCAGCGGCCGAGCGGCGCAGCGAGGCAATGCGGTCTTCGACGGAATTGTGAGCGCCCGAAATTTCAGCGGTGGCCGCTGCCAGGTTCGCCAGAATCGCTTCGACGCGGGCAACCTCGCCCTGGATGGCCGTGACCGACTCGCCATGCGCGGCGACGCGGGTCTCGACCTGCGCGGCTTGCGCGGCGCCCTGCTCGATTTCTGCGTTCAATTGCTGGAGCCGGCCGGTCAGTTCCGCGGTACGCTGCCGGTTGAACAGAATGCGATTCTCGCTGCGGTCGAGTTCAAGCGCTGTCTGTCCCAAAACGTTCTGGTGCTGCCGCAACTCGCCTTCCAGTTCGTAAGTGCGCGAAGAGAGCCGCTCCTGTTCAGCTTCCCATTGATTCACGGATTGAGCTTCCTGAGATTCCTGCTGCGAGATTCCGCCAACGAGCCTCGCCAATCGATCTGCCTCAAGGTCGAGTTCCTTGGCTTTGCTTGCCAGGACCTGGCGCAGCAAGCCGCGCATTTGTTCGCGGATTTCGGCGTACCGGCGAGCCTTCGAGGCTTGCCGCTTAAGGGACGCAAGCTGCTTCTCGACCTCGACATAGATGTCATTGACGCGGGAAAGATTAACTTTGGAGGATTCGAGTTTTGCTTCCGAGAGGCGTCGCTTGGTTTTGAATTTCGTAATTCCGGCGGCTTCTTCGATGATGGCGCGCCGGTCGGTCGGCTTCGAACTGAGAATCTGGCCAATGCGGCCTTGCTCGATGATCGCGTACGAGTCCGGCCCGAGCCCGATCCCCATGAACAAATCCTGAATGTCGCGCAACCGGGCGACGCGGCCATTGATGAGATACTCGCTCTGGCCCGAGCGATAAAGGCGCCGCCCCACGACGACTTCGCCGGGCTTCAAATTCATCGCGTGCTTTTCCGCCGCGCGCTTTTTCTTCAGAAAGGACGGCCCTTTCGAATCTTCGCCCTCCGCGATTGCTTCTTGAGGAGCATCGCTGTCCGCAGGATCCGAATTCTCGGCGCTTTTTTCTGTGTCCTCTGTGCCCTGTGAGATGATCGGTTCTGCCGTCGCCCCGTAAGCGCTGTCAGGAACGCCGACAGGTCCAGGCGCCGCCGTTTCACTCTGCTGGGGCCCTAGCACAAACTCCGCCGCCTCCGCGAGTTCCGGATCAATCAGGGTCAGCGTGACTTCCGCCAGGCCCAGCGGAGGCCTCTTGGCGGTCCCGTTAAAAATGCAGTCGGACATCCGCTCGGCGCGGAGCGATTTGTGGCTTTGCTCGCCCAGAACCCACGAAATGGCGTCGACGATATTGGACTTGCCGCAGCCATTGGGACCGATGATGCAGGTGAGCCCGCTGCCGCTGAAGGTAATTTGCGTCTTTTCGCAAAACGATTTGAAGCCAACGAGTTCGACTTTGCGCAGTTTAAGCAAGATTTCCCCTTTGTGGCCTCCGCCATGGATGCGCTGGGTGGTCCGGTTCTCGAAAATCGCCTACACCAAGCCCATTACATAAACATCGGCAGAGACGTATTCCGCTTAACCGGGAGGGTTCGATCCGCGACAAAATCGCTGAAGGGTCGTTTAACAGTGGCCCAGCCGCCTGGCGCTACGATGGCGGTACGGGAAAACAAATTAGCACGCGTCGCGTTCGAAGTAAAGGGCGCGCCACTGTTTCCCTGTGCCGATCCGGAAATTCGGACGAATAGCGCTCCTGTCCGCTCAACTCCTCAGTGAATATCGACAAAAGGATTCTCCACGAGGATGCCGGCGATCAATTGTCCAGCGTTCAAATCTTCCGAGAGAATCCGCGCCGCGCCACTTTTGGCGGCAGAGGAAACGATCAGCGCATCCCAGAATCCGATCCGCGACTCGTCCTCGATTCGGAATGCAGCGGAAATTTCAGCCGGAGTGGTTTCCATGCACCAGGACACGTAGCTGCTCACCACGCTGCGCGCCAAATCCTTGGACAAGGGAGACGGGATCTTTCGCGTGACGTTGACATAGAATTCCTGGAGCACTTGCATGCTAAGAACGCCCGCTCGCTCGCTCCAAAGTTCACGCAGAACTGCCTTGGCGACTTCGTTCTTCGCATTTGCGTCGATATCATGCGCGTAGATCAAGACGTTTGTATCGATGAACGTCTTACCGCTCATGCAGTTCATCCCGGCTGGCTCGAATTGCGCCGCCCAGGTGAAAACCCTGGTCGAGCAACGACATTGCCTGCCGTTCCGCGCGTTCGTAGGCTTCTTCCTCGCCAACGAGGATCTCAATTTGACGAGCCAGCAAACCGCTGATGGAGGTCGAACGCCTGGCAGCGAGGATCTTGGCCATCCGGATGGTTTGCCGGTCGAGGCTGATGGTCAGATTCTGTTTTCCATTGTCTTTTGCATTTGCCATAAGTTGCGCCCGCCAAAAATTCACGCATAATACGTGTAACACGTATAGTACGTGTAGTCAATCCGCAATATTCCGCCGAATTCTTAACTCGAAAGCAGAGGCCACCAGTCAGCATCGCTCGTGGCGGCGTTTTTCATCGGGTAGATCAATTGCCGAGGTGGGGCATGGTCCGCCCCCTGTTCCTGTTGTAAGCTATATGCGCAGTTTGGAAATGGGAGGATTTTCCATTATGTTGTTCGACTTCAAGGATATCCCGGGCAAGGAATGTTACAAGCTACTGGTCTCCACGGTGACGCCGCGGCCGATCGCCTGGGTGGTCAGCCAGGATGCCAAGGGACTGCTGAACGCAGGAGCGTTCTCGTTCTTCAATGTGTTCTCGGGTGATCCTCCAGTCGTCGGCATTGGCATTGCCAGCCATAAGCCGGGACGGCCAAAAGATACACGCGTGAACATTCGCGAAACGGGCCAGTTCGTCGTGAATTTGGTGTCCGAAGAGAACGCCGAGCAGATGAACATCACCTCGATCGAGTTCGATCCCAGCGTAAACGAGTTGGAGCAAGCAGGACTGACGCCCTTGCCTTCCGTGCGCGTGAAGCCGCCGCGCATCGCGGAGAGTCCCGTCGCAATGGAGTGCGAGCTCATGCAGATCGTGGATTTGGGCGAGAGCGGGCTTATTCTGGGCCGCGTGGTGGCGATGCACGTCCGCGACGACCTGGTGCTCGACGCTGCGAACCATTACATCGATACGCCGAAATTGAAGCTGCTCGGCCGCATGCATGGCCGCGGATGGTACGCCCGCACATCGGATCTGTTCGAGATGCCGCGCATCCCGGTCGGCGAGTGGAAGATGAAAACGGCGCCTCCAGGCTCCAGTGAAAAAGCCACGCGCTAGGTGGTTCGAACTTTTCGGGATTTCATTCCTTGCCACCGCGGCGGGTTGCGGTGGTAGAATCGATTTGTAGAAATTGAATTCACGTTTTTTGTCGGGGGCCACGGGTTAACCCTCAGAGTTCCGGGAGCGAATACAATGCCATATCAATTAAATTTAAACGGACGGTCTACCTCTGTCGATGTGCCGGCGGATATGCCCCTTTTGTGGGTGATCCGCGATGTCCTCAACATGAAGGGCACAAAATTCGGCTGCGGCGCTGGACTGTGCGGCGCCTGCACGGTGCACCTCAACGGGCGAGCGGTGCGCTCTTGCCAGACGCCGGTATCGGCCGCGGCGAACGCGCAGATCACGACGATTGAAGGGCTCTCCGCGAACGGGACGCACGCCGTCCAGCTCGCATGGCAGGAACTCGACGTGCCGCAATGCGGCTACTGCCAGGCGGGGCAGATGATGTCCGCTTCGGCGCTGCTCGCGCACACGCCCAGCCCGACCGACACGGAAATCGAGGACGCGATGAACGGCAACATTTGCCGCTGCGGGACATATCTCCGCATACGTCCCGCGATACATCGCGCCGCTGTGATCGCTCGAAACGGACTCACGCCACCCGCGCAAACCGCCATTAATCTGGCGGGGAAGGTATAAGGAGGCCCCATGGCAACGACACTGAGAGAACCCAAGCCCACGAATCCCACTCTGATCGGGCGCCGTTCCTTCCTTCGCGTGAGCGCAATTGGCGGAGGCGGTTTTCTGCTGGCGCTGTACGCCGATCCCATCACCAAGGTGCTGGCCGCCCAGGGCGGTTTGACGGCTCTTCCTCCGGCCCCGACATCGCCCAACGCCAAATTTGTGGCTACGGCGTTCGTTCAAGTAGCGTCAGACGGCAGCGTTACGATCATGTCCAAGAATCCAGAAATCGGGCAGGGCATCAAGACGGAACTGCCCATGATTATCGCGGACGAACTGGACGTGGACTGGAAGGACGTAAGAATTCAGCAGGCCGATCTCGATGAAACGAAATACGGGCCGCAGCGCGCCGGCGGGAGCACGTCCACGCCGACGAACTGGGATCCGCTTCGGAAAGTGGGCGCGGCGGGGCGGCAGATGTTCGTCACCGCGGCAGCACAGACCTGGAACGTGCCGGAGTCGGAGCTCACCACTTCCTCGGGCCGCGTGATTCACAAGGCGACGAACCGCTCGCTCGGCTACGGCGAACTCGCGGCCAAGGCGGCGACGCTCACTCCGCCCGCATTGAATTCCGTCAAAGTGAAGGACCCGAAAGACTATAAAATCATCGGGCAGCCGATGCACGGCGTGGACAACGCTTCGATAGTTGTCGGCAAGCCGATTTACAGCATTGATTTCGTTCTTCCGGGGATGCTCTTCGCCGTGTTCCAGAAGTGTCCCGTGTACGGCGGCAAAGTCATCAGCGCGAACCTCGACGAAATCAAGGCGATGCCCGGCGTCCGGCACGCGTTTGTAGTGGACGGCGGGACGGACTTGAACGGATTGATGCCCGGCGTCGCGATTGTGGCCGACAGCTGGTGGCAGGCGAACACCGCACGGAAGAAGCTGCAGGTGAAGTGGGACGAAGGCGCGACGGCGAAGGAAAGCAGCGAAGGCTACGCGCGCCGCGCCACGGAAATTTCGCAACAGACACCCGCATACGTTTTCCGCAAGGATGGCGATGATGTTGCGGCCATGCAGAAGGCCGCGAAAGTGGTCGAGGCGGCGTACTTCTACCCGTTCCTTTCCCATGCGCCTCTCGAACCGCAGAACTGCGCGGCGCATTTCAAAGACGGCAAAGTTGAGATATGGGCGCCGTCGCAGACGCCCGAAGCCGGCCGCCAACTGGTTGCCAAAACGCTTGGAATCCCGCCGGAGAACATCACGCTCCACCTGATGCGCGCGGGCGGCGGGTTTGGCCGGCGCCTCTCGAACGATTACACGGTCGAGGCCGCCTGGATCTCAAAGGTGGTGGGCGTGCCGGTCAAACTGCTGTGGACGCGCGAAGACGACATGGCGCATGATTTCTACCGGCCCGCGGGTTTCCATTTCCTCAAGGCGGGGCTCGATTCTTCCGGAAGAATCGCAGCGTGGCGGAATCACTATGTTGCCTTTGGCGACCACGGGCAATTTGCGTACGCTGCCAACTTGCCTCAGAACGAATTCCCGGGAACATTCCTGCCGGACTATTCGTTGAACATATCCTTGATGCCTTTCGGTATTCCGACCGGGGCAATGCGCGCGCCGCGCAGCAATGCCCTGGCTTTCGTTTTTCAGTCCTATATCGATGAACTGGCTCACGCGGCGGGGAAGGACCCTGTCCAGTTCCGTCTCGATCTGCTATCCGCTCCGCGCGTCTCCAATCCCGGCGCTCGGCCCAACCCCGGTGAGCCCGATCTGGACGCGGCACGAATGCGCGGCGTCCTGGAGTTGGTTGCGGATAAATCCGGCTGGAACTCGCGCAGCCAGCTCCCGAAAGGACGCGCCAAGGGTGTGGCGTTCTATTTCTCTCACCGCGGCTATTTCGCCGAGGTTGTGGAACTGAGCGTGGAAGAGAACAAGCGCGTGAAAATCCACAAAATCTGGGTGGCGGGCGACATCGGCAGCCAAATCATCAATCCGAGCAACGCCGTCAACCAGGTGCAGGGCGCGGTGATCGATGGGCTGAGCCAAGTAATGGGCTATGAAATCACGATCGACAAGGGCCGCGCGGTGCAATCGAATTTCGACAAATATCCGCCGGTGCGAATGACGCAAGCGCCGCCGGAAATCGAAGTCCATTTCCTGCAGACGCCGAATTCGCCCACTGGTCTGGGCGAGCCGGCGCTGCCGCCGATTCTTCCGGCGGTCTGCAACGCAATTTTTGAAGTGACCGGTGAACGCGTCCGTTCCGTGCCGATTGCCAAACACGGATTCTCCTGGGCATAGAAGTTTCGATCGCAGAAAACCGAGTTCGTCAAATGTGGCCGGGTGCTTCCGACCCAGAGGCGGTTTTCACGGTGGCGCCTGCTTGAGCCGCCGGGGCAGGCGAGCGTTGAATCTCCTCCACTAGATCATCGACGAATTTGTCGAGTCCAACCCAGTCAGTGTAAACGTAGTCGCGCGAAGTGTCCGTTGCCGCGCCGGCTTTTTTGGCGATCTTTCTCATGATGAGGCGGATGAGAAAATTATAGCGGGTGTAGAGAAGCGCTCCGGCCACCGGCTTCGACAGCGTGGGAAGCCACTGTGTTTCATTGAAGAACTTGCCGAGCATTCTGTCGACATCCAGCACGAATTGCGCGTGCTCGATGGGAGTCGCATCTCGCCTTTCCGCGCCCGCCTCGCTGAGCGTGACGGACAAGAAGGCCGTCGTGATGCGTTCAAGCTCCGAGCGGTGATCCTTCACAAACTGGACCATCTCCTTTTCATGACTTCCCGCATGCACCGAAGCGGCAAGCACCGCAGCGGAATAGTTGCTGAGTGAGAATGGAAGGGGGCGCCGAACAGCGAGAAGATCAACGTCGAAACCAAGTATTCGCAGATCGGCCGCGATGCGTTCCGCGATCCGCTGCGTGTGTCCTTCGCGAGTCGCGAAAAAGACGCCAACCCGTTTTGGGGGCTGACTTGGCGGTTGCAGTTCAGGATTCTGGGAAGAATAGTGCGCCGGGCCGAGCGGATTAAAGGGCGATGAACTCATGGTTCACCTCTGACTAGAATGATCCTAGAGGAGCGACCGAAACACCGTGACCGGGATCACAGCGGCGTGTTAGCGGGATCACTCAGCGAGATGTCGTTGGCGATTGGTAGCGCAGGCTTCAGATCCTGTGGGGGTTGATTTTCGGCGAATCGCCGAGATCAGAAAGGCCACAGGCTGAAGCCTGTGCTACCTGTACGTCAGTCGATGCGGTAGTGGCAGCCGCGGCTCTCGCGAGCCTGATCGGCCGCTTCGAGGATCAAGAGCGCGGTGAGAGTGCCGTTGCGCAAGCCGATGATGGAATCGCTGATCTCGCATTTTTCGTAGAAGCGCGCGATTTCCAGATCCAGTTCGCGCAACACGCGCATCGCGCGATTTAACCTTTTCTCGCTTCGGATCAGCCCGACATAATTCCACATGGTGTGCTGGATCGTGAGCCAGTCCTGCGAAATGAGCGCGGGATCCGCAGGCTCATTCTCGTAGCGCCAGTCGGCCACTTGGGGAAAGTAAAACTCATTGCCGCGGTGGATGCGTTCGGCGGATTGCTCGCCGGCGCGCGTCCCCCACACGAGACACTCGAGCAGGGAAGTGCTGGCAAGGCGATTCGCGCCATGCAGACCGGTACACGCGACTTCACCGACGGCGCGCAGTCGATCCACGGTTGTGCGTCCCCAAGTGTCGGTGGCGATTCCGCCGCAACTGTAGTGAGCAGCGGGAACGACGGGGATCGGTTCGCGCGTGAGGTCAATCCCGCGCTCCATGCAGACGGCATAGATGCCTGGAAAACGCTCGCGAAGCTGGTCGGCGGGTTTGTGCGTGATGTCAAGATAGACGCAAGGCTCGCCCGATTCGAGCATGGTTTGATAGATGGCGCGCGCGGCAACGTCGCGCGGAGCGAGCGAACCGGCGGGATGAAACCGCTCCATGAATTCCTTGCCCTGGCGATCCACGAGGCGGCCGCCTTCGCCTCGCACCGTTTCCGAAATCAGGAAGCAGCCGTCCGGGGCCAACAGCGCCGTCGGATGGAATTGAACGTACTGCATGTTGATGCAACGCGCCCCGGCGCGATAGGCCATGGCGATGCCGTCGCCACGCGCGCCCGGAGGATTCGTCGTGTGCAGAAAGACGCTGCCGAGGCCGCCCGTCGCAAGAATGGTTTCCTTGGCGAGAATGGAGAAAATTTTTCCCGTGGTCTGGTCGAGCACGTACGCTCCGACGCAGGTCAGTGGGCGGTAGACATCGGTCGGCTCGACCGAGTGGTGCGACGCCGTCAGCAAGTCCACCGCGGTGGCGTTTGCCATCACTTTGACTTTCGGGTGAGCCTGCACCCTCTCAAAAAAAGCATGCTCGATCGAAAATCCGGTCCGGTCCTTGAAGTGAATGATTCGCGGGATGGAATGGCCGGCTTCGGACGTCAGATCGAGTTCGCCCGGATGTTCCGGAGAGGGATCGAACGGAACGTGAAGCTCGTCGATTAGGATTTCTTTCACCAGGCGCGGGCCTTCGACGCTCAGAAGCGAAGCCGCTTCCGGTGAGCTGAGTCCTGCGCCTGCCGAAAGGATGTCCTCCACAAGTTGCTCGGGCGTCTCGCCGTGCCCGCGATAGATGATTCCGCCTTGCGCCCGGTACGTGTTGCTGTCTTCGGGCTCGTGGGCGCGTGTGAGCAGCGTGACTTCGCAGCCGCGCTTGGCAGCGTCCCATGCCGCTGCCAAGCCGCCGAGTCCGCTGCCGATGACGAGAACGTCGGTTCGAGTTGTCTTATTCATGAAAGGAGGCCAATTGGAAAATCATTCCGGTTGAATCTCAAAGCTTATATCCACGGCCGGGGCGGAGTGCGTCAGCGCGCCCACGGAAATCCAGTCCACGCCCGCCTCAGCGAATTCTCTCACGTTATCGAGCGTGATTCCTCCCGATGCTTCGGTCCGAATTTTGTTCGGCGCGGCGCGCTTGCGCACCTGGTCGACGGCTTGACGCACGAGGGATGGGTTCATGTTGTCGAGCAGTATGACATCGGGGTGGTGGGTGAGAGCGGCGCTCAATTCGTCCAGGTTTGTGACTTCAATTTCAATCCACGCCACGCGGCCCTTGGCCGCTTGCGCCGCCGTGAGCGCCGCCGAAACGCCTCCCGCCAGGCGAATATGATTTTCCTTGATCAGGACAGCTTCGCCGAGGTCCTTGCGGTGGTTTTTGCCGCCACCCACGCGGACTGCATATTTCTCGAGGGCGCGCAGGCCGGGCGTCGTCTTTCGAGTATCCAGAATTTCGGCTCCGGTGCCTTCAATCGCGCGGACAAACCGGCGCGTGAGCGTTGCGACTCCGCTTAGCCGCTGCAAGAGATTCAAAGCCACGCGCTCGCCCGTCAAAAGTGCGCGCGCGGAGGCGCTTACGCATGCGGGCACTTTTCCAGGCGTAAGTTCTTCGCCGTCGTGGGAGAAGATTTCCACCGCGGTTGTGGGGTCCAAAAGACGGAATACCTCGGCGAACAACTCAATCCCGGCAAGGACGAGTGGCGCTTTGGCAATTACCTCGCCACGGGCGCGCTGCGTGGCGGACACCGTCGTTTCCGTCGTGATATCGCCGGTCCCAATATCTTCGGCGAGAAAAGACCGCAGCAAGTTGTGGCATGCGGACGCGTCGAGTAAGGGGGACATGGCGAATGGAGGAAGGCTAACTCATCTCCAGCATTCGGAGAATCGGTTTCAAAGCGCGCTGGCGCAGATTTTCCTCGAGCGTGATTTCCGGCTTCCGGTCGCGCATCGCGAGATAAAGCTTCTCCATCGTGTTCAGCTTCATGTGAGGACATTCGCTGCAGGAGCATCCACCCTCACCGGGAGCGGAGATGAAGGTTTTCTCCGGGCAGGCCTTTTCCATTTGGTGCAGGATGCCGCTTTCGGTGGCCACGATAAATTCGGCCGCCGGGTTATGCGTCGCGAAGGTCAGGATTCCAGTGGTCGATCCCACATAATCCGCATGGCGCAGAATAGCTTCCGGACACTCCGGATGCGCCAGAACCAGGGCGCCAGGGTGCCGCTCCTTCAATTGCACCAGGCTTTTCTCGGAAAACATTTCGTGAACGATGCAGCTACCCGGCCAAAGCGTCAAATCGCGGCCCGTCTTCTTGATCAGGAAGCGCCCGAGGTGCTGGTCCGGCGCGAACAGAATGGGCTTCTCCTGCGGAATCTGCCGGATGATTTTCTCGGCGTTGCTCGAGGTGCAGATGATGTCGCTCAGCGCTTTGACCTCGGCGCTGCAGTTGATATACGTGATGGCCACATGATCGGGGTAGCGCTCGCGAAACGCCTGGAAAAGAGTTGCCGGGCAACCGTCGGCCAGCGAACAGCCCGCTTTCATGTCGGGGAGCAGAACGAGCTTCGTTGGGTTCAGGATCTTGGCCGTTTCGGCCATGAACAGCACGCCGGCAAAGACAATAACGTCCGCCTTGGTGGTAGCCGCTTGTTGGGAGAGTTGCAGGCTATCGCCCACAAAATCCGCGAGGTCCTGAATCTCCGAATCCTGGTAATAATGCGCCAGGATCACGGCATTCATCTCCCGCTTCAGGCGCGCAATCTCCTTTTCGAGATCGAGGTGCGCCAGGGAGGCCAGATTGTTCGGTTTGTGCTGGAGCGATCATTTTTTGCCTAACGTTGCATTTCCCGTTGCAATTTCATTATAGCCGCCGCGTCAGATGGAAACAAACGGGCCCCCATGCAAGAGACCTTTTGCTACATCTGCGCGCGTCGGTTAAAATGACGCGTTTGCCATGAGCGCACAGCCCACACTGAGCGACGGGGACCGAACCACGAAGACGGACATCCGGTTCCACAACACAATGTCCGGCCAGACGGAGCCGTTTGTTCCGCTGGTGCCTGGCGAGGTGCGCTCGTACACCTGCGGGCCCACGGTCTACGATTTCGCGCACATTGGGAATTTCCGCACGTTTGTATTTCAGGATGTCCTGCGGCGGTATTTGAAGTCGAAGGGCTTCCGCGTCATTCAGGTGATGAACCTCACCGACGTGGACGATCGCATCATTCAGAAATCGGCCGCGGCGGGCGTCAGCATTCGCGAATATACCGACAAATACATTCAGGCGTTTCTGGACGATCGCCGCGCCTTGAATCTGGAGCCGCCCGAGCATATTGCCCGCGCCACCGAGCATATCGATGACATGGTGGAGCTGATCCAGCGCCTCACCGCAAAGGGATTCACGTACACAAGCGAGGGCTCGACGTATTACCGCATCGCGAAATTTCCAGGCTACGGCAAGCTTTCAAAAATTGACGTGGCGGGGATGCAGACCGGCGCGCGCGTGGACATGGATCGCTATGACAAGGACAATGCGCGCGACTTCGCCCTGTGGAAAGCGCCCAAGCCCGGCGAGCATTTCTGGGAGACGCCGATCGGCCCGGGACGTCCCGGCTGGCACATCGAGTGCGCCGCCATGGCGCTGAAGTATTTGGGCGATACGCTCGACATTCATAGCGGCGGCGTGGATTTGACCTTTCCGCATCACGAGAACGAGATTGCGGAATCCGAAGCGGCCACCGGCAAGACGTTCGTGCGCTACTGGCTCCATGCGGAGCACCTGCTGGTGGATCACGAAAAAATGTCGAAGTCGATGGGGAACTTCGCGACGTTGCGCGAACTGTTTTCCCATGGGCACAAGCCGTCTTCGATTCGATTTTTGCTGGCCTCCGTGCCGTACCGCCGCCAGTTGAATTTCACGCCGGAGAGTTTGCAGGGCGCGGCGAGTTCAGTGGAGCGCCTGAGGAATTTTGTGTCGCGCCTTCGCGCGGAGAAATTTCCTGAAGGATCTTCTCCAGCGATTGCGGAGCGCGCCGCAAAAGCGAAGGAAGAGTTTGACCGCGGCCTTGCGGACGATCTCAACACCGCGCAGGCGCTCGCGGCAATCTTCGATCTGGTGCGCGATGCAAACACGGCGATGGACCGGGGCGAGTTCCGCCAGGGCGATGCAGCGCCTGTGCTCGATGTCATGGAAATGTTCGACGCGATCTTTGCCGTGCTGCGCGATGACGACGCCGAGAAGCTCCGCGCGCTTGGCGTCGGCCAGGCTTCCGTCTTGCTCACCGACGCGGAAGTTGAGGCCCTCGTCGCCGAACGCCAATCCGCGCGCAAGCGCCGCGATTTTGCGGCGTCGGACCGGCTTCGCGGCCAGCTTGCCGAGCGCGGAGTCATTCTCGAAGACTCCCGCGATGGCGGGGTCCGCTGGAAGCGCAAGTAGGACGGGCTTCAGCCTGTCTAGTTTTGATGTTCGCTCTGGCTTTACTCCGAAACCAGACAGGCTGAACAGGCTGCGGAAAAAGTGATTTATTTTGTCATTCCGAACGAAGTGAGGAATCTCTCTTTGGTCTAAATTTAGGAAAAGAGAGATTCCTCGGCGCGCAGCGCACCTCGGAATGACAAAAAGTTGAGTTTTTCCGCAGCCTGTGAAGCCTGTCCTACTGAAACGCAAGTAAGTCCGCGCGATTCCGAAGCGTTAACAATCCCCGATTTCCTCTTCTCGACGGGCTGACCACTTCGGCGTAAATTAGAGTCTGGTCTCTCTTTCGATCTTAATCTCCATGATCCTGGGGCCCATGATCTTTGAGAGAGACGCACGCGTTCTGGCCCGTCCGGGTCGTGGGACCGATACCACACCCGCTGGAGGACCTCCGTGGAAAAATCAGTGGGCGCGATCACGAGCGAATCCAAGTTGCCCCACCTGTTGACGCCGCTTCCTGGTCCAAAGGCAAGGGAAGTGATCGCGCGGGACACGCAATTCGTTTCGCCCTTCCTACACGCGCGGCTATCCATTGGTGGCGAAGTCGGGCCGAGGCGCGATGGTCGAGGACGTGGACGGCAACGTGTTCCTGGACTTCGCGGCGGGCATCGCTGTAGTTTCGACGGGACACTGCCATCCGCGCGTTGTTGAAGCGATTCAGAAGCAGGCCGCTGAGCTGATC
Organism: uncultured Acidobacteriota bacterium; assembly: GCA_963833595.1. Classification (GTDB taxonomy): domain Bacteria; phylum Acidobacteriota; class Terriglobia; order Acidiferrales; family UBA7541; genus Palsa-360. The sequence continues at coordinate 38,465 of CAWHYM010000021.1, forward strand.
CACATTTCCTGCACGGATTTTTATTACCAGGGACTCGTTGCACTCGCGGAGCGGCTCTCCGCCGTGGCTCCCGGCAAAGAGGCGAAGAAAGTTTATTTCGGCAACTCAGGTACGGAAGCCATCGAAGCGGCCATTAAGCTGGCACGATATCATACGCGGCGCGACAAAATCATCGCGTTTCATGGATGCTTTCACGGGCGCACGCTCGGAGCGCTTTCGCTCACTGCTTCCAAGGCCGTGCAGCGCAAGGGATTCGGCACGCTGCTGGGCGGCGTGTTTCACATTCCCTATCCGAATTCTTATCGCTGCCCGTACGGCAATCCATCGCCTTGCACGTGCGTTGAATCGGCAACATTCCTGGAGCGCGAAATCTTCAAGCGCCTGGTCGATCCCGAAGAGGTGGCGGCGATTTTTATCGAGCCGATTCAGGGCGAAGGCGGATACGTTCCCGCGCCAAAGGAATTTCTTCTCGAGTTGCAGAGTATTTGCCGGAAGCACGGAATTCTTCTCGTGTGCGACGAAGTGCAGAGCGGCATGGGACGCACGGGGAAATGGTGGGCCAGTGACCACGCCGGAATCGAGCCGGACATTCTGTGCGTGGCGAAGGGCATCGCCTCGGGTATGCCGCTTTCCGCGACAATTGCGCGCGCGAGCTTGATGGACTGGAAGCCGGGGGCGCACGCTTCGACCTTTGGCGGCAATCCCGTGTGCGTCGCCGCGGCGCTCGTGACGATGGATTTGCTGGAGACGCGATTCATCGAAAATGCCCGGCGCGTCGGCGAATTTCTCCTGGGCCGCATGGCGGGCTGGCCGGGGCGGCACCGAATCGTTGGCGATGTGCGCGGCAAAGGATTGATGATCGGCGTCGAGATCGTGCGCGACCAGAAAACCAAAGAGCGCGCGGGAGATCTCCGCGAAGCGATCGTGGGCCTGGCTTTCGAGAAAGGCTTGCTCCTGTTGGGCGCAGGCGAAAACACAATCCGCATCGCTCCGCCGTTGATCATCGATGAGGAACAGGCAGCTTTTGCCGCGCAGACGCTGGAGGTATGCATCAGCGAAGTGGAGAAGTCGGCGTAGGATCGGAAACATTCTTGACTTGTTCTTCTCTGTGTTCTCTGTGCTGAAAGCCTTGCACTACCCAGGAAAATGCTTTCAACACAGAGAACACAGAGGTCACAGAGAAAACCGGGAGTTGCCCTGGCTAGAAACCGAGGCTGCGCGACAGAGGAATACGCTGTGCCGATTTTAGCGCGTGCCATGTTCGGATTGGTGAATTGGGCCGCACGCAAGGGCCTCGCCGAATCGTCTGCTCCGCCGACGCGCTCGGCCGCCGGCCATCAAGCGCGGCGAACCGGCGTGCGCGGCGAGACGTATGCGTATTGGTATCTGCGGCGCAACGGTTACGTGATGATCGCGCGAAACTTCACATATCGCGGCATCAAAGGCGAAATTGATCTCGTCGGATACGATGGCGCGACCCTCGCGTTCGTCGAAGTGAAAACGCGAACTTCGCCGCGCGACGAGTTTGGTTCGCCCGAGGACGCGGTCACGACCGGGAAGCAGCGGCACCTTTCGCGAATGGCCCGGCAATTTGTCCGCGAATACCGCGCCAGCGGCGCCCCGTTCCGATTTGACATTCTTGCGATCGAAGCCCCGCCCGGCCGGCGCCCCGTCGTTCGTCTCCACAAGGGCGCTTTTGCCGCACAATAAGAATTGTAATTGTTCCGCAAGACTTACCGGGCCGATAGGGCTTAAAATAAGCCTTTTTCGGTGGCGTCCGATGTTAAAGAGTGTAGTTCTACCGGCCAGGAGGAATCGTTGCCCGAGTTAAGAAAAGATCCCATCACTGGACGATGGGTGATTATTTCGACGGATCGAGCCAAAAGGCCGACGGATTTCCTTCGCGAGAGCGTCGAGATCAAGGGAATCGGGATCTGCCCGTTTTGTTACGGGCATGAATCGAAGACGCCGCCCGAGGTTCTCCAGTACGGGCGCGACGGGAGCGGGCCGAACACGCCGGGCTGGCAAGTGCGCGTGGTTCCGAACAAATTCCCCGCGCTGGGCATCGAGGGAGACCTGGACCGGGAAGGCGATGGGCTTTTCGACCGGATGAACGGCGTCGGCGCCCACGAGGTCATCATCGAAACGCCCGACCATCGCAGCACCCTCGCAACGATGTCGGAAAAGCAAATCGAAGACGTGCTCTGGGCGTTCCGCGACCGCATGCTCGACCTGAAAAACGATAAGCGCTTTCGCTATATTTTGATTTTCAAGAATCATGGAGAAGCCGCCGGCTCATCGCTCGAGCATCCTCATTCGCAATTGATCGCCCTGCCGATCGTTCCCAAGCGCGTGCGCGAGGAAGTGGACAGTTCGCGCCACTATTACTACGACAAGGAGCGCTGCATATTCTGCGACATGATCCGGCAGGAACAGGATTCCGGCGTGCGCGTGATCGGCGAAACGGATTTGTTCGTGACGCTCGCCCCATACGCGCCGCGCTTTCCGTTTGAGATGTGGATTCTGCCGAAGCAGCACGCTTCGGCGTTCGAGAATCATCAGAGCCTGATCTATGCCGGGCTGGCCAAGGTGCTCAAGGACAATCTCTCGCGCCTCGACGTGGTGCTCGACCGCCCGGCTTACAATTTGATGATTCACACGTCGCCCATCGGCGAGGAAACCAACGAGCATTACCACTGGCATATCGAGATCATTCCCAAGCTCACCAAAGTGGCGGGCTTCGAGTGGGGCACGGGATTCTACATCTGTCCCACGCCGCCCGAGGAATCCGCGCGCTTCATCCGCGAAGCGCAAGTCATACCAGTAGCTTCGCGTTAAAGCGGCGCATGGCTCCGCGATTCAATTTCTCCTCGAAATATTTGCATCGTCCTTCCCGATTGCTGGCGGGGATGGATCGCGCAAGGCGGATGCCATTCTAAGCAATTCAGAATTTTTTGAAAGGCGCGGCCACTGACAAGTGGACGCCAGTTTCGCTATACTTCATAACTCCGGCGCGGTACCCAAGAGGCCTAAGGGAGAGGTCTGCAAAACCTCCATCCGTGGGTTCAAATCCCACCCGCGCCTCCATGATTTCGGCTCTGAGATTGATTAGCTGCAGAATTATTGATTTAGGGCACACGCAAAACTTAACCGATGCCACAGCCTCTTTTTTCAGGCTACTGTAAAGATCCCTTCCGCAATAAATCTATCCTCTCGAAACTAGGCTTTTAGCGCTCTGCCTTGGAGAGTCGTTCTGCAAACCCGATATCGGCCTGCTGTTGCGGAATCTGACAGCAACGGTCAAGGTCGCATTTTTTCACATTGGCGGGCTTTGCTGGATTTTGAAGTTTGGGCGCCTTCTTCGCGCCGTTTCTAGCCAAAGAATCAGGGATAGCGAAGCTTCAGAATCAATATGGCCAGCGAGAATACAAGTGTCACAGAGTTGGCCATGAGGATTGGCCGGTTGTGCAGGAGCAAGCCGTATGCAGCCCAAAGCGCGGTACCGACAGTAAACACGCTCTGCGTGATGAGCGAGATGCCCTCGGTTCTCTTCTCGCGAATAATTTTCACCGATTGAGGCAGCCAGCAGATCGTTGTGCACGCTGCTGCTACACCTCCCATGATCTCAAACCAGGCGGCCATGACCTCACTCCAATCCCATCGCGCTTGAAGATTGCGTCCCGCCGGAGTCGGAGTTCCGAAGGCGCGCATAGATACTAACGCAAAGTCCATTGAAGGATGCAGTTGTCCGCTGCCAGAAGTTCGGATTCGGCCTGCCGCTAACAGCCGGGGACTATCTTAGATTCTGACTATGAAACCATCGGTGCCATACAGCCAGTGGTGTTGCCCCAAAGTGAGTCAAACCTGCGCGCCCAGCACCGATTCGGGACTGTCCGGTGAAAGACGCGTTCTCATTAGCGGCTTCCAATCTTGCAACTAATTGAAATAAAGCAGGTTGGTGCATGGCGGGTGATAGACGTTTGGCAGGTGCAATGCAATTGCATTGGGGGAATCACTTCGGAAGGACTCCGAACATTTGCGGCAGTGGCTTTCGGAAGGAGCCTTCAATGTTGGATCCAGTTTTGCCGCGCGGCAGCCGAACTGGAAAGATGTGAGCTAACCATTGTTACTGAGTCTGGCGAGAGTGGCAGGAGGAAATGGCAAGGTGGCCTGCAATTGAACGGAGCCTTGCAAATCGTGGGTAGCGATCCTGCGGGGCCCAAGTGAGCGTGCGTTCGAACCGCATGTCGGAACGCTCGCGGAGTTTTAACCTTCCCTGTGCGGACGAAATACAGGTGTCCGCACCGGGAGAGAACGATCGGCATTAAATGGGGAACCCCCGCGCCGTCACGGTGTAAGAGTGCGATCCATAGGGAGCACAACACGAATCGTTCATTGTTTGGCGCGCCCATACAATTCGTGTCTCTGCGCGAGTGTGCGCGGACAGTGGTTCGCATGCATTGCCGCGTTGCTGCTGGCCGTATATTTTCCGCTTTCGAATCGCACCGTTTACGCGGGCCAATCCCCTACGGAATATCAAGTCAAGGCGGCCTATTTATTCAACTTCTTGAAATTTGTGGAGTGGCCGGACGATCCGGCCGCGGATCCCCATGGAAAGTGGGTGATTGGATTTGTCGGAGACAGCCCCATCGGCGACGAATTGACTCAACTCGTCGAAGGCAAAAATGTGCTGGGCCGCGATTTGCAGGTCAAGAAGTTTCAGGCTGCGGACAATCTGCGCGGCTGCAACATTTTATTTATCAGCGAATCGGAAAAGAAGCGCCTGCCCTCCATCCTCGCTGCGCTGCGCGGCTCCAGCGTCCTGACGGTAGCGGACATGGACAATTTTATTGGATTGGGCGGAATGGTTCAGTTTGTGGTGGAGGACGCCCGCGTGCGAGTCACCATAGACGTGGGCGCCACCGGCCGTGCGCGCTTGAGAGTCAGCTCAAAGCTGTTGGCGCTGGCCCGCGCGGTGACCGCAACGGCAGCGAGCGCGAATAACTAAAATGCAATGGACCCGCAAACTTTCGCTGCGACGCAAGCTCACGCTGGTGATCATGATCAACACGGTCGTGGCGCTGTGCGCGGCCGGCATCGCGTTCGCGGAATACGGAGTGTATCGATTCAAGGAGCTGCGCATCGAGGACCTGAATGCCCTCGCGAATATCCTGGGAACGAACAGCACGGCGCCGCTTGCTTTTAAAGATCCCAATTCCGCACGGGATATCCTGCAAGCGCTCGTGGCCAAGCCGCACATTCTGGCGGCTGCCATTTACGACCGTGACGGCAAGCCCTTTGCGGTCTATTACCACGGCGAAGCGAAGGATCAATATTCCGCGCCGCCTGTGGAAAGTGAATCCAGCCGGTTCACTTCCAACCGTGTCTTGATCTTCCAAGCAATCATTTTTGAGGGCGAGAAAGTGGGCACCGTGTTTCTGGAAGGGGACACGGCCGAATACAAACAGCTCTTGGCTGGCTATTTGCTCTTTTTCGCCTTGATTGTTGCTGCCGTCTCAATGGGAGCGTACGCGATGGCCGGGTGCCTGCAACGCCCGATCTCGAATCCGATCCTGGAGCTCGCGTGGACCACGAAGATGGTTACCCGTACCCGGGATTATTCCATTCGCGCGGGGAAGCGTTCGGAGGACGAAGTCGGCGTCCTGATCGATGGCTTCAACGAGATGCTGGGGCAGATTCAGAATCGCGATACCGAATTGCGCCACGCTCGCGAAGATCTGGAGCGGCGGGTGGATGAACGCACCATGGAACTGGAGCAGGAAGTGGGGGACCGTCAGCGCGCCCAGGAAGCATTGCGCGAGAGCGAGGGACGAATCCGTTTGCTGCTGGATTCCACCGCCGAGGCGATTTTCGGAATCGATCGGGAGGGAAAATGCACGTTTTGCAATCCAGCCACGCTTCGATTGCTGGGCTACGAAAAAGGAGACGCCCTTCTGGGTAAATTTGCGCACGATGTGATGCACCATACGCGTGCCGATGGAACACCCTACCCAATAGAGGAATGCCGGATTGTCGAGTCACGGCGAACGGGCGCGGGAATTCATTTGGATGACGAAGTTTTCTGGCGCGCGGATGGCACGAGCCTTCCGGTGGAGTTCTGGGCGTATCCGATCCGCAAGGAGGGCGAAGTTGTCGGCGCAGTGATCACGTTCCTGGACATCACCGAACGCAAACGAGCGCAGGCGGCTCTGCTCGAGGCCAAGGAGGCGGCCGAGGCCGGCAGCCGCGCCAAGAGTGAATTCCTGGCCAACATGAGCCACGAAATCCGCACTCCGATGAACGGCATCATCGGAATGACGGACTTGGCGCTAAACACCTCTCTGACGGTCGAGCAGAGGGATTATCTCAACTTGGTCAAATCGTCCGCTGATAGTCTCTTGCACGTCATCAACGACATTTTGGACTTTTCCAAAATTGAGGCAGGCAAGCTGGAACTCGAAAAAACGGAATTTGGCATCCGCGGTTTACTCCAGGACACGATCAAGACGCTGGCCTTTAGAGCGTCCAAGAAAAATTTGGAATTGTCCATCCACGTGTCGCCCAACGTGCCGAAAACCGTCCTCGGAGATCCGACTCGCCTTCGCCAACTCATCGTGAATCTGGCGGGCAACGCGATCAAATTCACCGAAGCGGGAAGTATCGTGGTGGATGCCGACCTTGAAGAAAGGACCGGCAACGAAGTTCGTCTGCGTATTTCCGTTTCCGATACCGGCATCGGAATCCCACTCGAAAAGCAGGAAATCATTTTCGAATCCTTTGCCCAGGCGGACGGGTCTACCACGCGCCGATTTGGCGGGACCGGCCTGGGCCTCTCTATTTCGCGCCAGCTTGTGGAGCTGATGGGTGGCCGGATGTGGGTGGAAAGTGAAGTCGGCAAGGGCAGCGCATTCCACTTCACTTGCAACTTCGAGGAGGGTAACGCACCCGTCACGGATCAAGAACGGGCCTTGGGGGTAAGCGTCGTAGAAGAACGATTGATCGAAGCATCGGTTTCGGTTCAAGACAAACGCAAGGGGCTGCCACTCAACATTTTGCTTTCCGAAGACAATCCCGTGAACCAGAAGCTCGCGATCCGGCTGCTCGAAAAGGCCGGTCATCGCGTCACTCTGGCGAGCACGGGCCGCGAAGCCGTCGCGGCTTGGGAAAATGCCGGCACTCCCGGATTTGACATCGTGCTCATGGACATCCAGATGCCGGAGATGGACGGCATGGAAGCGACAGCGGCGATTCGGGAGCGTGAAAAAAAATCCGGAAGGCACATTCCCATCCTCGCCATGACCGCACATGCCATGCGAGGAGACAAGGAAAGGTGCCTTGCGAGCGGAATGGACGGATACATTTCGAAGCCGATTCATCCTGACGGCCTGTTCGCTGAAATCGAGCGATGCCTGGCAGCAACCGAAAGGAGCAGCGCAATGGGAGAAAATTCTCAAGAATCGCTCGAGCAAATCGACCGTGTTTCACTGCTGGAACGCGTGGAGGGAGATCAAGAACTGCTCACCGAAATGATCCACCTATTCCAGGAAGACGCGCCCAATCTGCTCACGGCGATGCGCGACGCCCTGCAACGCGGCGACATGGCCGTGCTGGAGCGGTCCGCGCACTCCCTCAAAGGAGCGATGAGCAATCTTTCGGCGAGGGCTACGGCCGCCGCCGCCTTGCAACTCGAAAAAGACGCAAAAAACAAGGATGCGGATTCCGCCAAGGGAAGTCTCGTGGAGGTCGAACGGGCCGTGAAACAGCTGCTCCCGGCGCTCGCCGAGCTCTGCCAGGGAGTTGCGAAATGAAGATTCTTATCGCGGATGACGAGTCGGTATCGCGGCGCATGCTTCAGGGCCTGCTCGGGAAGTGGGGATACGACGTCGTCTCGGCCGAAGACGGCAACGCCGCCTGGGAAAAGTTGAAAGGTCCGGATGCTCCACGCATGGCCTTGCTCGATTGGATGATGCCCGGCCAGAACGGGGTCGATGTGTGCCGCGCCCTTCGGAAGCTACGGCCCGAACCCTATACCTACATCCTTTTGCTGACGGCTAATGACGCCAAGGAAAGCGTTGTGGAAGGGCTCGAATCCGGAGCCGATGACTATTTGACTAAGCCGTTCAACCCTCAGGAACTGAAGGCCCGGATTCGAGTGGGATTGCGCCTGCTCGATTTGGAAGACAACCTGGTGCAAGCCCGCGAAGCCATGCGCTTCAAGGCCACGCACGATATCCTGACGGGAGTTTGGAACCGCGGAGCGATCCTGGAAACACTGGACAGGGAAACCTGGCGCTCCCGGCGAGAGGGCCTTTCCCTCGGCGTCCTGATCGCGGACCTGGACCACTTCAAGTCCATCAATGACGCCTACGGACACCTGGCGGGCGACACCGTTCTTCGGGAAGTCACGAGAAGAATGCAGACGGACGTCCGGCCCTATGATGCCGTGGGGCGCTATGGAGGCGAAGAGTTTTTGATCCTGCTGCCCGGATGCAATCGTTCAGATACCCGGGAAAAGGCCGAGCGGCTCCGGGATACGATATTTCGGGAGCCTATTGAGACACCCGCGGGCAATCTGACAATCACGATGAGCATTGGCGGCGTTGATACTGCGGATTGGCCGGAAGACACTGCGAACCAAATTCTGCAGATGGCCGATTTGGCTCTTTACCGCGCGAAGGGAGAAGGACGGAATCGCACGGTTATGGCGGGAGCGGCGGAGCATGAGGAGGTGCATCACCCTTCTCTGGAGCTCTCCTCTCACGGTCCTCAAAAGGAATAGCGAAATTTCGATTGCGATTCTCTCAGGAATTTGAACGCACGGTAAAGTTTTGGAGCGACTCGTTCCCGACAATCTCCACGCGCTGCACTCCACCCCATTGAATGTGTTCCTGCTCGAAGCGGTTTTGAATCCGGCGGCGCAATTCGCGCGCGGCGTCATCTTGCCGTCCCGGGACGGTGCGAAGCTGCAGTCGCAGCGTTGCTCCGGCTGGCCCGAACGACTCCACTCCCAGAGCCCGCGGCCCGTCCACTAAGACTGGCGACCAGGATGCATCGGTCCGAAGTTCTGCGCATACGCGTTCGAGCGCCGCGAGTGCCGCATCGGACGATGCTTCCTGCGGGATGGAAATGTCCACGAACACCTGGCCCCAGTCGCGGCTGAGGTTTGAGACCTGGGTGACCTCTCCATTGGGAATGGTGACCACGGCGCCCTGAATATCCCTGACCACGGTGCGGCGCAGCGTCAGATGTTCGACGCGCCCTATCACGGTCCCGATCCGCACGGATTCCCCAACCGCGAACTGATCTTCGACAATAATGAAAAAGCCGTTGATGAGGTCGCGAACCAGATGCTGCGCGCCGAAACCGACCGCCAGGCTCGCCAGGCCCGCAGCCGCCGCAATGGGCGTAATATTAAAGCCGAACTCCGGCAATGCCGTGAGGATCGCGCCGATAATGATGACGGCGGTTCCCGCGCTGTACAAGTAGTCCCGCCAGGGTTTTCACATGATGCTCGCGCATCCGCGCGATCCGGCCCAGGCCCTCGGCCCCGGCGGCTGGAATCAAACGGTGCGTCAGCGAGCGCAACAGCCTGTTCAAGATCAGTGCGATCAGCAAAATCGCGGCGATGCGAATTCCGCGCGTGGCCGCAAAATCCGTCCATTTGAATACGTTTGGAGTCATAATATCCGCCGGCAATTATAGCACCCTGGGATTGGCCACAAGATTAGGGATGGCAGCCGACATTGCGGCCACAGGAGAATCCGATGAAAACCGGACGCAGATTCTTCCTTTCGGGCATTGCTGCGACGCTGGCTGGAACACGGGCCCTGCTGGCCGGTGGCCAGATCCAGCGACAGGGACCCCCTTCCCAAATCCCCCACATACCAGATGCCAGCGGTTCAAACGGGGCGAACGATGTTCCCCTCCCTCCACGAGCAGATCCAAAAGTGCAACTTAAGGAAGACCAGAAAGTGTTGAGGCGTGACGTCGACCGCTTGCTGCAGTTGGCCAAGGACTTGAAGGTCGAATCGGATAAGACGCCGGAAACGGATGTCCTATCACTTTCCCTGGTCAAAAAGGCCGAAGATATCGAAAAACTGGCGCACCAGATCAGAGACCGGATTCGCGAAAATTGAAACGTCGCCTCGAGTTGGTTTCTCTCGAGATAGCTTCGAATTTCTCTCCCATCGGACTGTGATCTTCGTCGCATTCGGGCGTGAACTGGGCTATGGCCGATTTCTGCGCATCTCTTGATCGAAGCAGTGTCGATTCGCTTGGCCTTGAGCGCCACCCGGCAGGGAAGCTGGCAACGATGATTTACGAGTCGGATTAGACGCGGGAAATTAAGTAGTGCGCCCAAGGGAACGATTCTGGAACTTTTCTCGGCGATTTCCTGACAGGTTTGCAGGACGCCGGAACATATCACGCGGTGACCTAGATCACATCTTTCCTCAGGAGGGCCCGCTAAAACTGAGCTACTGGAATGCCGGAGGCTGCGATATTCCGCAGCCGACCGCATTTTGAACCGGGAATCTCCGTTGAGTTCCCTTGTGGGAGGCACCATGAAAAAAATCGTCCTGTACGCGGTCAGCCTGGTGGTGTTCTTGGCCGCGACGCTGCCCGTGCGAGGCGATGACCTGATGCACGCGGCACAACAAACCTTTAAACCGATCCCGTCAGCGGTCCCAGCCGTGAAGGGCAATGCCGTCACCCGCGAGAAGATTGAACTTGGCAAGATGCTGTTCTTTGAACCGCGTCTTTCGGCCAGCCAAATCATCAGCTGTAACTCATGCCATAACCTCAGCACCGGCGGGGTGGATGCCGGGCCCACATCGATCGGTCATGGCTGGCAAAAAGGACCGCGCCGGGCCCCGACGGTCTTCGACGCCGTCTTCAACGTCGCTCAATTTTGGGACGGCAGAGCCGAGGATCTGAAAGCGCAAGCCAAGGGGCCGATCCAGGCGGGCGTCGAAATGAACGCCACGCCTGCGCTAGTAGAGAAGACCTTGAGCTCAATGCCGGGCTATGTCGAGCAATTCAAAAAAGCTTTTCCGGAGGAATCCTCGCCCGTAACCTTCGACAACGTTGCCAAGGCACTGGAGGCGTTTGAAGCGACACTGATTACCCCTGGATCTCGCTTTGATCAATTTCTCGAAGGCGATGCTAACGCTTTGAATGCCGAGGAAAAGGAGGGCCTGAAACTCTTCATGGATAAGGGCTGCTCGGTCTGCCATAACGGGATTAACGTCGGTGGCAGGGCTTATTTCCCCTTTGGCGTGGTCGAAAGGCCCGGCGCGGACATCCTGCCACCGAACGACAAGGGACGGTTCGCGGTAACCAAGACGGCGAGCGACGAATACGTTTTTCGAGCCGGCCCGCTTCGCAACGTGGCATTGAGAGCGCCTTACTTTCATTCCGGCCAAGTTTGGAGCCTGAAGCAGGCGGTGGCCATCATGGGTGCCAGCCAACTTGGGGAGAAGCTCAGCGAACAGGAGGAAGATGCTATCGTCTCGTTCCTGCAAACGCTTACGGGCGAACAACCCAGGATTGAATTGCCGATCCTGCCACTCAGGACAGATGCAACGCCGCAGCCTAAGCAGTAGCAGCGCATAATCCTGTTGAGGGTCGATTTAGTGCGCCCCTCTTTTCTAAACTACTCGACGGGTATCTCTCAAAGCGCTTGAATAGAAGGCATGGAAAGAAGTGGTGCGGCTGGGGAGATTCGAACTCCCGACCTCGTGCTTCGGAGGCACGCGCTCTATCCATCTGAGCTACAGCCGCGTACTTCCTTTATATCATGCGTTCCGGCTTGCACGCATGGGGCGATTGGTAGCAGGTTGCAGGTAACAGGTAGCAGGTTGCAGGTGGCGGGTGACCAGTCACTGCTCAATGTTGTCGGCAATGATGGAGCGGCCACTCACCTTCACGTCGATCGAAATGGGAGGGCGCAAGCTGCTGCCCTGCACGATTTCTCCCCGGGCCCAGGTGTTGGCTCCGAGCGGGCCGACTTTCAAGGGATCGTACACGGTGCTGTCGCATGGACTCACGACCATGGGGTGGCTGGCGTTGTATCTATATTGCGAGGCGAGCCTTCCGAGATCGGTTATGTATTCCAATTCGCAGCTGCCGAATGGGACTTGGAGGGAAAACGCCCATAAGCCGCCGCCAGGGAGCCGGATCACCATGGCATCAATATTTTCTCCCGTGAGAGGCTTTGCGAAAGTGAATTTCTTCGCGTCCCACGGTTTGGAAAGCTCATCGACCGTCGCAGCCACGGTTGGACCTTCGTGAACTGCTGCAACGGGATTTGGCAGCGGAGGCGCAGGCACCGCCTGTTCCGCGACGTCCAAATCAGAGGAAGAATTGGCTGCGCCGTGCGACTTGCCCTTGACCCGCCAAAAAATTACGGCGCCGATCAACACTACCGCAGCAGCGATGCCTGCGATTTGCAACAGACGCTGCGTATTAATGCCGCTTGAGCCGCGCGCTGCCTGGCGGGAACCCTGACTTACACCGGGAATTTTCGGCATTTCGGGGTGAAACCGATCAAACTTATTTTCCACGGGCTTGTTTTCCGCGGGTTTGTCGGGAGGCGCGTCCGGAGTTTTCGTGGGTAGATTGGCAGACATGGCAGTCAAAATTTGCGCATCCGGATTACAGTACCGTTGCGTTCGTGCGTCACTTCATCCATCAGCTTGGTGATCAAGAAAATGCCGCGGCCGTGATCGGAATGCAAATTGGAATCGTCGTCGGGTGAGGGGACGGACGCGGGGTCGAACCCGCTGCCTGGATCTCGAACAACGATCAAGATGCCCTGTTCTCGATCGCCCGTCACGGAGATTTCGATTTTCTTGGCGGGATCGGCCTTGCAACCGTGCAGGATTGCATTTGCCAGGGCTTCGCGCAGCGCCATCTCAATTTCAAATTCTTTGCCCTCTGCATTTTCCAATTCACCGACGAGCCGCATGACCCAGCCCACAACGGGCGAAACGGCCGTGACATCGGCGGGCAGAGTCACCTCGAAATGCATCGATGGGGGATGCCCATTTCCTGAGGTGTCTGTTTTTAGGTCTATAGCCATAGGTACTTTCGCGGCATGTGGTCGCGCAGGCGGATTGTAAATGAATGGCCGAATCCGGTGTCCTTGGCAACTGCAACGCTGCCCATTTAAATTGTGGACCCGAAAGGGCTTTCCTACAAGCAGAGGGGAAGGCTTGCGTTCCGCATGGATACCCCATCCACGGGTCTAGAGGTCAAGTGAGGCTTGGCGGCGAATCTGCTCGTTCAAATTGGCGATCGCCAAAAGCAATTGCAATAAATTCGATCGCATTTCGTCACCCAATTCCAGGCCCTCGTTGCCAATGGTTTCGACAATGAAATCCACCTGTTCGAGCATCCAGTCGCGCGAACCACGGTCAACCACTTCTCCACGGCTTACGAGTCCAGTAATCGCATTCAGCTCTTGCGTTGATTTCAGGAGGTAGTCATCCAGGGGCGGGACGCCTTCGTCGAAGCTCGCGCGTGGATCGATCGCGCATCCTTGGGGGTAACCGTTACCGCTCGGGGTCGTCATGAGTTACACCTCAATCTTAGTTCCAACTATAGTGGTCTAGAGAGCACGCCTGTTGCCAACCGGTCAAAACCCTTCATCTGCCTTGTTTTGCCAATGCTTGGAACCCTCCGCATGAAAGAGGAGTCCCGCGCGGGCGGGCACACCGGGTAGAAACTATCCTGCGTGTGGAAGCAAGGTGGCGTTTCAGACCCAGCCGGAAGCGTGGGTACGAGATGCAAATGACCCTTTCCCCCAATCAACAGAATTGACTTCCCGGAGAACTCCTTTTCGGATTAGCGTGGACACGGCCTACCACCGAGGTGAAGACGATTGGGCAAGCGCTTCCGGTTCACTCAAGGGGCTACGCTGGGTGACAATTCCGGCGCCGCGTTCTTGGCGGGCGGGGGAGTGGACTATAAGATCGGCGGCGGGCGCTTATATTGGCGTGTTCAGGGCGATTTCATCGGGACGAACATCGGGCCCTCGATTTCGGCGAACTATTCTTTTCTTTCGGAACAGATTAGATTCTCAACTCTTAAGCGGCGCAACAGTTTTTTTTTCATTGGCCGGCAGATAGCGAGGAGTCTTCGCTCAACGCCGGCTTTTTATTTTGTGGCGCGGCAGAACTCCCCATGAAAATGGATAGGATTAATATGAAGGGGCGGGGTAAGTCTGTCCGTTAAGCCGCTGCGCCGTGGCACTTCTTATATTTCTTTCCGCTCCCGCAAGGACACGGGTCATTCCGGCCCACTTTTGCTCCGGTGCGGACCGGCTTTGGCTGTTCGGCTTGCGCGGCTCCGGCTTGAAGCTGCATTTCCTGCTGTTGCCGGCGCTGGCGGCGCTCGATTTCCTTGGCTTCGTCTTCGGGGCGGGCGGGTTGGACCAGAAAAAGGTAGCGGACCGTCTCGGTGTCGATGCGCCCCATCATGTCCTCGAACAGCGTGAAGGCTTCCTTTTTGAATTCGACGAGCGGATCTTTTTGTCCGTAACCGCGCAGGCCGATGCCTTCCTTCAAGTGGTCGAGCGTTAGCAGGTGGTCCTTCCACTGCGTGTCGACAATATCCAGAATGATTCGCCGCTCGAGCCAACGCATCATTTGCTCGCCGAACAATTTTTCCTTTTCGGCGTAGCGTTCCTTGACGCGCTCGACAAGAGTGTCCGCCAGTTCCGCGTGGTTCATTTTGCCTGCGTCAATTCCGGCAACCTTCACATCAATGCCGTACTGATTCAGCACTTCGGCGGCAAATTGCGTGACGTTCCATTTGTCCGGATGCTCGTTTGCCGGGCAAAAAGTTCCCACCAGTTCGCGCGCAATGTCTTCCGCGATGCCCAGCGCGTAATCTTTTTGTTCTTTTCCTTCGAGGGCGGAGCGGCGAATCGAGTAAATCGTCTCGCGCTGCTTGTTCATCACGTCGTCGTATTCGAGCAGGTGCTTGCGCGCCTCGAAGTTTTGGGCTTCGACGGCCATTTGCGCATTCTCGATGCGGCGTGAAATCAGCTTGGACTCGATGGGAATTCCCTCGGTCATTCCCAGCCGGTACATCAGCGCCTTGACGCGCTCGCCGCCGAACACGCGCAGCAGGTCGTCTTCGAGCGAAAGGAAAAAGCGGGAGGAGCCCGGGTCGCCCTGGCGGCCGGCGCGCCCGCGGAGCTGATTGTCGATGCGCCGCGCTTCGTGGCGTTCGGTGCCGAGGATGTGCAATCCGCCCAGAGCGATCACTTCATCGTGCTCCGCGCGGCATTGCTCCACAAACTGGTCGTAGATGGGTTTCCATTGCTCCGCGGGAACCTGAAAAATCTTGCCTTCCTGCTGGAACAAAACCATGTTGGGCGCCGTGCTCCCGTCGGAGCCGTCGTCCGCCAATTACGGCAGGCGCCGCGGTGTAGGGAATCGCGAGCCTTTCGTGCAAGCAATGCTCGCGGGTCATCGCTTCGGGATTTCCGCCCAGCAAAATGTCTGTGCCGCGGCCCGCCATGTTCGTTGAAACCGTGACCGCGCCCTTGCGCCCGGCTTGAGAGACGACTTTTGCTTCGCGCTCGTGCTGCTTCGCGTTCAAGACCTGGTGCGGGATGCCCGCCTTTTTCAGCAGGTTCGCCAAATGCTCGGATTTTTCGATCGAAATCGTGCCGACGAGCACCGGCTGGCCCGATTCGTGAATTTGGCGGATGCCGTGCGCGTGAGAGTTGTCCTCTTGCAGGATGCCGTTGACCACGGCTTCGTATTTTTCCGCGGCCGTGCGGTAGACCACGTCGGAAAATTCCTCGCGGCGGAGCGTGCGGTTGGTGGGGATCAGCGAAACATCCAGCTTGTAGATCTTGTTGAATTCGGTGGCTTCGGTTTCCGCGGTTCCGGTCATGCCGGAAAGTTTCTTGTACATCCGGAAATAGTTTTGGAAGGTGATCGTCGCGAGCGTCTGATTTTCGCGCTCGATCTTGACGCCTTCCTTCGCTTCCACGGCCTGGTGCAAGCCGTCCGACCATCGGCGTCCGGGCATTTCGCGTCCCGTGAATTCATCGATGATGATGACTTCGCCGTTTTTGACCACATATTCGACGTCGCGCTTATAAAGCGTGTGCGCGCGAAGTCCCTGATAGACGTGGTGAATCGTTTCCATGTGCTGCGGGTCGTACATGTTGCCGAGGCCCGAGCAGCTTTTCGGTTTTGCTGACGCCCTCTTCGGTCAGCGTCGCGGTCCGGTGTTTTTCTTCGACGATGTAATCGATATCCTGAATCAATTTCGGAATGATTTTGTCGATGCGGTAGTACTTGTCGGTGGACTCCTCGGCGGGACCGGAGATGATCAGCGGAGTGCGGGCCTCGTCGATCAGGATCGAGTCCACTTCGTCCACGATTCCGAATTGATGGCCGCGCTGAACGCAGTCCACGAGATCGAATTTCATGTTGTCGCGGAGATAATCGAATCCGAATTCGTTGTTCGTGCCGTAGGTGATGTCCGCGCCATACGCCGCGCGCCGTTCGACGTCGCTCAGATCGTGGACGATCACGCCGACGGTCATGCCCAGCGCGCGGTAGATCGGGCTCATCCACTCCGCGTCGCGCCGCGCCAGGTAATCGTTCACCGTAACGATGTGCACGCCACGGCCGGTCAGCGCGTTCAGTACCGCGGGAAGCGTGGCGACGAGCGTCTTGCCTTCGCCCGTCTTCATCTCGGCGATTTTGCCTTCGTTCAGTACGATGCCGCCGATCAATTGCACGTCGAAGTGGCGCATGCCAAGCTTTCGGCGGCCTGCTTCGCGCACCAGAGCGAACGCAGGGACCAGCGCGGGTTCCAGCGCATCCTTGCAGCGCTCTTTGAACTGCGGATCTTCCAGCGGAAGGTCGCCGAGGCGCCCCTGCACCTGGGCCCGGAGCTGCACCGTTTTTTCCAGAAGCTCGGCGTCGCTCAGCTTCTCAAACTCCGGCGCGAGCGCATTGATCGCGGTGACCAGCGGCTGGATCAGCTTCAGGTCACGCTCGTGCTTGGTGCCGATGAACCGGGCAACGACCCGGTCGATCAAGGTATCGACTCGCATCACTATCCTTCAGTGTTCTTCGGAATACGCTTCCATCTCCAGCGGCGGGCTCACAGGCCCTGAGTAGGAGATTCAGGTGCGCAGCAGTTCGAGGGCATCTCGCATGCACGCTCAAAACTTCATTGTACCCTGTCCGGCAATCGCCGTGCAAAGCGCGTCGTCTCGAGACCGTTGGACATTGGCGTGTTGCTGGTGTCCGGGGGGGCGGCAGAGCGTAGCCTACCGCGGAAACGATGGGGACCATGAATGCCGAGTCAAGTAAACCCGGTCGGGAATATGCATGGTATCACCGATACGAAATTAGCCACCTCCCGCATCCAAATAGTGAGCCATCCGAGTAGGGCTCGATGCGCAAAGGAGGTAGCCTTTTTCACTGCGCCAATCGAGGCAAAAGGCGGCCTACTCGGAAAAAATTGCATGGTCATAGGGCTATGAAGATTACCGCAAGGATGACCTTGAGGGCTCGCAAACTGTTGAAGTCACAGCAACTTAGTTTCGGGCAAAAATGGTTTCGGGTTTGGCTCTGTTGGTGCCAGTTGATTGCGGTCAAGTCGATTAGGAAAAGTGTCAATTTTGAGGACGCAAATCAACCAAAATCGGATTAAAATCAACCTTTCCACACGGTAAGTTGACGTAATTTAGGCCGCCCACACCCAACCCGGCGCGGCCCATTCCCGGAACAGACGGTAGAGGAGTATCGATGCGCACGGCCCTGAAAATGGTCCTGCCCCTTATCGTGAGCGTCGCGGTGGTGTCCGTGCTCTTCGCATGGTACCAGGTGCGGACGGAGAGGCGCATCCTGAGGAATGATTTGTCGCGGAGAGCGGAAATTCTTGGGGAGGGCTTGCAGGAAAGCGTGGAACCTCTGCTGGACCGTGCGCCGGACAAGAACTTGCAGCGGCTGGTGGAACGATTTGGAGAGCGCGAGCACTTGAAAGGCGTCGCCGTGTACGACGCGGAGGGAAAGGCGCTGGCGATCACGCCGGGAATTGCGGCGATCTTCCAGAATTGGCCGGAAGCTGTGAAGAACGCCGCCGAGAAGGATGAGATACGTGACGAATTTGTGAGCGAGAAGCGCCTGGACAAAATGGGAAACGATGAGGTCCTGGCGCTTCATATTCATGCGGTGCCGCTGCATCGGAACGACAAATTGGCAGGGGCGCTCGCGTTATTCCACGACACGAGCTTCATCGGCGTGCAGGTTGCGCATACGCTGCGGGATTCGCTCGTAAATGCACTGGTACAGACGTTCCTTATCACGGGTTTGGCGCTGATCCTGGTGAGATGGACATTCATGCGTCCGCTGAGGCGCACGGCGCACTGGCTCCGCACGCTGAGGACCGGCGGCGTAAACGGCGCCAAGGCCCCGCCAGGATTGCCGCAGGGAGAAATTTTCGACCAATTGCATCAGGAGGTCACGCACCTGGCTCACGACTTGAACACGGCGCGGGCCACGGCGGAGGAAGAAGCGAGGTTGCGCGATACGGGGGCTTCGCTGTGGACGGCGGAGCGGCTGCGTGTGAGCCTGCGGAACAAACTTCATGATACGCCGCTCTATGTGGTCTCCAACCGCGAACCGTACATGCACGAGCGGAATGAAGAAAAGGATGGATCGATCAGCGTCATTGTTCCGGCGAGCGGCCTCGTGACGGCGCTCGAGCCGGTGTTGCTGGCGTGCAATGGAACATGGGTGGCAACCGGGACGGGGAGCGCGGATCGCGAGGTCGTGGACGCGAATGACCGGTTGCGAGTGCCGCCGGATCATCCGAGTTACACGCTGCGCCGGGTGTGGATGACGGACGAAGAGGACAGAGGCTTCTACGAGGGATTTTCAAACGAAGGGCTCTGGCCGTTGTGCCACATCGCGCATACACGGCCGGTTTTCCGTCCCGAGGATTGGATTCATTACCAGCGGATCAACCGGCGATTTGCGGACGTGGTATTGCAGGAAATGGAGGGCACGGAATCGCCGATTCTATTGGCGCAGGACTATCACTTCGCTCTGCTGCCGCGAATGGTGAAGGAGGCGCGGCCGGACGCGCGCGTGGCGATTTTCTGGCACATTCCCTGGCCGAATGCGGAAATGTTTGGAATCTGCCCGTGGCAAAGGGAACTGGTTGACGGCTTGCTCGGGGCGGACTTGATCGGATTCCACATTCAAACACATTGCAATAATTTCCTAGAGACCGTGGACCACGCCGTGGAAGCGCTGACGGAGTGGGACCGGTTTGCTGTGAACCGGCACGGGCACGTGACGCGCGTGCGGCCGTATCCGATCAGCGTGGCGTTTCCGGAAAGCGCCCCAATAGAAGAAGAGACCCGCAGCGTGGGAGCAGAGCGCGCGGCGATTTGCGAGAAGCTTGGCATCGAGGCTTCGCTGCTTGGTGTGGGAGTGGATCGTGTGGACTACACGAAAGGAATTCTGGAGAGGTTCCGGGCGATCGAGCGATTCCTCGAGCAGTATCCGGCCTACCAGCGGAGATTTTCGCTTGTGCAAATCGGAGCGCCGAGCCGGACGGACATCGTGCGGTACAAGAATTTTCTGGAGGAGGTGGCTGCGGAAGCGGAACGGATTAACGCGAAGTTTCATGCTGGGCGGTGGAAGCCGATTGTCTTTCTGAAAAGGCACCACTCGCACGAAGAAATCGCGCGTTACTACCGGGCGGCATCGGTGTGTCTGGTGACATCGTTACACGACGGGATGAACCTGGTGGCGAAGGAATTCGTGGCGTCGCGCGCGGACGAGCGGGGCGTGCTGGTTCTCAGCACATTTGCGGGAGCCGCGCACGAGCTTTCCGACGCGTTGCTGGTAAATCCTTATGACGTGATGCAGCTGAGCGAGGCGATCCACACCGCTCTCGATATGCCGGAAGCGGAACAGGCGAAGCGAATGCAGTGGATGCGGCGCGCCGTGAAGGAGCACAACATCTACCGGTGGGCGGCGAACCTGCTCAGCGATCTGACAGAAATCCGAATCGAAGCGGCGGAACGCGCGGAAGCGCGCCAGACGCAATGACCTGGACGCGTCGTGCAACCCCGCATCTATTCGCACAGTGGGACCGCATCGCCCGGCGCATCCGCGGAAATAAGCGACTGGTGATGTTTCTTGATTTCGACGGGACGCTCGTGCGAATCGCGCCTCTGCCGGGCAATGTGCGCCTTGAGGACGGGACGCGCGACGTTCTGCGAAAGCTGGCGGCGCACCGGAACGTAACGCTCGCGGTGATTAGCGGAAGGCAACGGGCCGAGCTGCAACGCTACATCGGCATTCGCAAGATGAAATATATGGGCCTGTACGGTTGGGAGAGCAATGGGAATAGGAGGGTGCCATTTTCGGACCGCGTGGCGCTGGTTCGCGCGCTTGTGAGTTTGCTGGCGGAACTTCCGGCTTATCCCCGCGTGTGGATCGAACCGAAGCGCAACAGTTTCTCGGTCCATTTAAAGGGCGCCAGCGGCGAGACGCGGCGGCGGGTTCGGCAGCAGGTGAGGAAACGCGTGAAGCCTCTGCGCGAAACGCTGAAGGTTATGGCGAACCTTCGCGACATGGAAGTTGCGCCGGTGTCGATTGGCGACAAAGGGGTGGCGGTGCGGAAATTTCTCGACGAGCCTGCCATGCGCGGAGCGATGCCGATTTATTTTGGGGATGATTTTTCCGACGAGCCGGCTTTTGCGGCGGCGCGGAAGGGAATTTCAATCTTGGTAGGCAAACGGCGGACGACGCGGGCCCAGTTTTGCCTGCGCGGACCGGCGGAAGTGGCAGTGGCACTTTCCAGAATGGAGGAAATTATTCGATGACAACTGCGGAAACGCCATTTGATTTCTTTGCTGTTTCCTATCTGACGCGCATCGGCAATCAATCCGCGGGGACAATTGGGGAACTGCTGCAGGGGCTGCAACAGTGCAGCGACGCGTCCATCTTTCACCACACGTTTCAGACGCTGGGCGCTCACCACTTTCTGACGGAAAATTTCTCGAACGACTTTGCGCAGTGGGCCATGGCCGATGCCAACCGCAACGATCTCGGAGAACATCTGGCTTCGCTGGACGTCCGCGACTATGTGTCCATCGCGGCGCTGCGCGAAGATTTGTGCCGGATGGTGGGCGACTTCTGCGCCGCCAGTCCGGAATTCGCAAACCAGGCGGCGCTCGAACGGTTTTATTTTTGCGAAGGCGTGGAAGTGACGGTGCCGCTGGGCCTTCAGGCGAGAACGCTGGACGAGTTCCGGCAGGGAATCGAGCGCCTGAGTCACGCGGGTTTTTATTTTCACTTCATTTCTTCGCGGCTGCGCCTGCAATTGCAGACCAACGATTTTTCGCACTGGCTGGCGGACGGGCTGGGGCTCGAGACGCTGGCGGAAAGCGTCAATCACATCGACATCTACACGAACACGCTCGAAGGCACGCGGGCGAAAATGCTCCGGCTGATCGACCGCGAGCGGAGGAAATCATGATCGATGCCGGGATTTCCAGCCGCATTCCGCTGGAGGAATATGCGCGTCTTCTAGGCGAGGGAGAGATCGAGGAATTGCGCGCGCTCGCGAAACCGCTTCGCGGCCGCAGCATCGAGATGATCAATTCGACGGCGGTGGGCGGCGGAGTGGCGGAAATTTTGTGCCGCTTGCTTCCGCTCGGCGGAAGAGCTGGGCCTGAATATCGAAGTGGGACGTAATGACGGCTGGAGAGGATTTTTTCGAGGTCACGAAAGCATTTCACAACGCGCTGCACGGCGCGCCGTACCATGCCACCGCGCGGGATTTCGAGATTTTTACTGGCTTACAACGAGCGCAACCGCGCGCGGCTGCCGCTCGATGCCGAATTCGTGGTGATCCACGATCCGCAGCCGGCGGCCCTGATCGAGGCAAGAAAGAAAAATGGGAATCACTGGGTCTGGCGCTGCCACATCGATTTGTCGCATCCGAACCAGGCCGTGTGGGATTTCCTGGAGCCGTTTGTGGCGCGGTACGACGGCTCGATGTTTTCTTCTCCGGAATTCGCGCGGAAGCTTCCGATTCCGCAATATCTTTTTTATCCGGCCATTGATCCGCTTTCGGAAAAGAACTGCGAGCTGGAACCCGAATTTATCGCCGGCGTGCTGGCTCGATACCAGATTGATCCGCAGCGGCCCATCCTCACGCAAATTTCGCGGTTTGACCGGCTGAAGGACCCCGTGGGCGTGATTCGCGCCTATCGTATCGTGAAGCGATACTTCGATTGCCAACTGGTGCTGGCGGGAGGCGGCGCGCCGGATGATCCGGAAGGGGCGGTGGTGCTGAAAGAAGTCCTGCGCGAAGCGGAGAACGATCCGGACATCAAAGTGCTGGAGCTGCCGGCCTGGGCGCCGCTGGAGGTGAACGCCCTGCAGCGAGCCTCGACGATCGTGATTCAGAAAAGCCTGCGGGAAGGATTTGGGCTGACGGTTTCCGAGGCATTGTGGAAGAAAAAGCCGGTGGTCGCGTCAGCAGTGGGCGGAATTCCGACCCAGGTGATTCACAAGCAGACCGGCCTGCTGGCGCATTCGGTCGAGGGCACGGCGTACCAGATTCGATTTTTGCTGTCGCACCCGGAGATCGCCGCAAAGCTCGGCGAGAGCGGCCATCAGCACGTGAAGGAAAATTTCCTGATTACGCAAAAGTTGAAGAGATATTTGACGCTGTTTTTAGCGGTGACGGGCGGGAAGTAGGAATTCCCATTGAAAACACTGCGCCGTCGATTCTGCCGAATAGCGGCGCGCTCAAGAGCCGACGTGATCACGCGACGGGGACCGACTCGTCGATGGCTAACTTGGCGAACTTCAGCATGGCCGCTTTCGTCCGAAACGGAAAGCGGCCGGCGACGGCGGCGAGAAGCGCGTCTTTGTCCCCAAAATGGCTGTAGGGAGCATCGTTCGAAACGCCAGCTCGCCGCGCGACTTCGCGCAGGGTGAACGCGGCACAATTCAGCGAGAACAAAATCGTACGGGGCCGGATGAGTTGTTCCGGCCCCGTACGTATACTCAATCGACAGATCAGGAACGATGAATATCATCCAACCTCATCGCGCCTTCCGCGGCGTGCGGCGTTTTTATTGCCGCCCGAAGGTGTAGCCGACGGAAACGGTAAACTGCGGCACCCAATTGCGGCCGAATTGATCCGTCAGGTTGGTCACATAGTGGAAATCGAACTGCGGCTTAATGAAAACATTTCCCTTGACGTAAAGCTTCACGCCCGCAGCAGCATGGATCTGAAAGTGATTGGCGTTGAACCCTGCAGGGTAGCTGTAGTTGCTGCAGATGCCTGTGATGCAACTAGACTGATTGGCATAAAGAGCCACTCTGGCGCCGCCGATGCCGCCTTCGAGAACCGGAACGACGCGCGCGTCGGATCCGGTGATCGGCTCATAAACAGCGTTGAAATCGTAGAACGCGGGGCGCATGTTCAATCCGGCGGCTGGCAGGTAGGGGGCCTGCGCGAAGCGGAAAGCGTATTCGCCGTTAAAGCCGATATGCGGTTTGAACATGTAGTCCACGCCAATCACGCCAAATACACCGCCCATGGTGGGCCCGGGCTCGCAGAAACCAGTAAAGTCATCGAAGAGATTTCCCGCGGGACAGGAAGCGGTTGAGTTGTTAGTTGTTCCCGCGGTATTCGTCGCGGTGCCTAAGCCAAAATAGGCGCTTACCTCTTGTGCGCTTGCCTGTTTGACGCCGGCAAGCAAGAGGAGAGCTAGAAGCGGAATCATGCGAATCGTGAACTTTAACAAAGGTAATCTCCTTTTCTGAAAGGTTTTCGCTAGCCAAAACACGCTGTCGTGGTTGCGCACATCAAGTTTTGAACTCCGTCCTGCGCATTGATCCACGGTCCCCACATGGCTTTCTCCAGAGCTTCCATATTGTTCATTTCGCCGCCCGGCGTCAAATGAGAGCCGATTCGGTGGATTCTACTCGTCCCCCGCAATTGCAGACTTCCCGGGACAACTCGGTATGCTTTAACCGGCAGCGGTTTAGATGGCCGCCAAGACCCGTTGGTTGTGCAGAGGCCGAAATCAAGCAACTCGATTCCAGTAGCAGTATATCCCACAAAACGAGCCAGAGACTCGTTAGGAAAGGCTGGGATACGGCGAACTCCAGGCGAATAGATGCTCGTTTGCGCGGAAGTGTTAACTAATCGAGTATCTTCACTGCAACAAGAAACGGCCAATCGGAGCGGTTCGGACAGCAAAATTAATTTCCCGAATGCGCGACAAGAACCCGCTCCTCGGAATTTCGCATGGGCTTGTTTTCGAGCAGAAGTTTGCGGAGGCGTGCGCGTTCGTCGAGATCCATGCCGGCAATTTCAAAGCCAAGGCCTTGAGCTCGCGCCCACGCAGGGAACAATGGCGGCGGGCCGTCTTGTAGTCGATGGGGAACTGCCTGCCTGATTGGGCGGGCGCCAGTGGACGTACGCGCCTTTCTCGTTCAAAATGAAGGGCTGTAAAACGAGCAGCCGTAGATTCTGCTGATCCAGGAGAAACTGACCATGCCGCCCCCCATGCCCCAGCCACCCAAGTTGCCCATCCAGGGTGTGAAAAATCTCGTCGCCGTCGCGAGCGGAAAGGGCGGCGTGGGAAAGACCACGGTTGCCGTCAACCTGGCCCTTGCGCTCAAGCGTCTGGGCGCGTCGGTTGGCTTGCTCGATGCGGATGTGTACGGCCCCAACGTGCCGATCATGCTGGGGACCGACGAGCAGCCGCAGGCGCTTAGCGAACGGGAGATTCTTCCCGTCGAGGCGCAAGGGTTGAAGATGATTTCGATGGGCCTGCTCAATCCGGGTGACAAGCCCATGATCTGGCGCGGGCCGATGCTGCACAGCGTGATGCAGCAATTCCTGCGCAGCGTCCTATGGGGCGAGCTGGACTATCTGATCATCGACCTTCCTCCGGGCACCGGCGACGTGCAGCTTTCGCTGATCCAGCTCGTGCCGGTGACCGGCGCCGTGCTCGTCACGACGCCGTCCACGGTCGCACTGGCCGATGTGCGCAAGGCCATGGAAATGTTTCGCCAGGTCAACGTGGATATCCTCGGAGTCGTCGAGAACATGAGTTTCTTTAGTTGCCCGCACTGCCAGGGACGCATCGATGTCTTCGGCCATGGCGAAGGCCGGCGCATCGCGGATACCTACGGCGTGCCGCTGCTCGGCGAGATCGAAATCGATCCGCAAATCCGCATCGGCGGCGATACCGGCAAGCCGGTGGCACTGCTCGGGCCGGACGCGCCCGGGGCGAAGAGCATCTACGCGATGGCGCGCGCCGTTGCCGCGCGTTTAGAGGCGAAGCCGGCCGCAGACCGCGGCTCGGTCGTCGAAATCGATTGAGGTTTAAGTAGCACAGGCTTCAGCCTGTAGGGTTTGCGTTTCATCCGTTCGAAAAGCAACGGGCTGAAACCCGCGTGGTAACAGCCGAATCTTTGTAAGGCACGGTTTCGACCGTGCCGTAAAGTTCAGGAGACCAAATCGGCTTTAGCCGCTGGCCTGTTCGAGCGCAAATTCCCACGCAGAACCGCCAGGGTGTGGGATTCGGATGCGGGCGCACGAAAAGCAACAGGCTGAAGCCTGTTCTACTGGGGGCGCTTTTCTTGTCAGCCAAGAATGCGTGTGTTAGCTTCACTTGTTTCAATTCCATCGAGGTGCGCGCATGATTCGCAGCCATCACGGCCGGACGCCGCAAATTGCGGCGTCGGCTTACATCGATCCGCAGGCGGTCGTCATCGGCGACGTCAGCATCGGCGAGCTTTCCAGCGTGTGGCCGTGCGTCGTGATTCGCGGCGACGTGAACTGGATCCGCATCGGCTCGCGCACGAATATTCAGGACGGCTCGATCCTGCACGTGTTCAAGGACACGCATCCGTTGCAACTGGGCGATGCGGTGACGGTCGGCCACGGCGCCATCCTGCACGGCTGCACGATCGAATCGCGCGTCCTGATCGGCATGGGCGCGATCCTGCTGAACGGCGCGCGCATCGGCGAAGGCTCGATTGTGGCTGCGGGCACGCTTGTGCCCGAGGGCACGGTGGTCCCGCCGGGCAGCTTGTTCATGGGCCATCCCGGAAAATTCCGCCGCGCGCTCACGCCCGAAGATCAGGCGAGCATCGAGGCTTACGCCACGCGCTACGTCGAGTATTCGGAGACGTACAAAGTGGAGTCTGGAATGCCTGAAGGTCTTTCAAGGCCCAAGGCTGAATTCACCGAGGACTGAGCGCAGAGGGCACAGAGAAGAGCGATGATTTTTCCGCAATCACGAGTCACGGGTAGCGAGCCACGAGTCACGGATATCCCCCGTGGCTGAGCAACGTAAATTTCAAGCCATTAAGGGCGTGCGCGATATTCTTCCGCCGGAGTCCGCGCTGTGGAACCGCGTTGAGCAAACTGCGCGCGAGGTTTTTCGGCACGTTTGGATTCGCCGAAATTCGTGTGCCTATCCTTGAATCACACAGAGGCTGTTCGCCCGGTCGATCGGCCTCAACACGGACATTGTTTCGAAGGAGATGTACACGTTTGAGGACCATGATGTCGAATCCTCGAATTTCCCGAATGAATTGATTCGTACTATTGACCAGAGCCCCGGGTCAGGGCAGGCGGGCTCAATTGTTGCTCGTCTCAATAATTTCTTGGCGTTGGCAAATTGAAATTGGCAGGGGAAATTTGTCACGGACGCCAGAGATCGTTGCGGCTTTGCAAAGACTCGATCAAGACATGCTTTTTCTGTCCGGTGTGCAACCCACGACATCCGGAGCAGACTACTCGTCGCGTACCCGAGATCAGGTCGACTCTGGAAGCATGCGCTGGGGTGTCGAGGTAGCGTTCGCCCGAAGCAACGGCGTCCGTGGTGCGCGCGTACATCGAGCACGGAATGCAAGTGCTGCCGGGCAACGTAAAGCTGTACTACATGGGGCCGATGTTCCGGCGCGAGAGGCCGCAGAAGGGGCGCTATCGCCAGTTCTATCAGATTGGCGCGGAAGTGCTGGGGTCTTCGGACGCGCCGGGGATCGACGCGGAAGTGATTGAGATGTTGATGAGGCTTTTCGAGCGGCTCAAACTCAAGGGCGCGGTCCTAAACATCAATTCGATTGGCGACAAGAATTGCCGCCCTGCCTACGTCGAAAAATTGCGCGCGGAATTGCAAAAAGTGCGCGAACAGCTTGGGCCGGACAGCCAGCGGCGCATTGAGACGAATCCGCTGCGCGTGCTGGACTCGAAGCTTGAACACGAGCAGGGCATCATCGAGAAGCTGCCGCGCATCGCCGAGCATCTTTGCGCCGATTGCCGCGCGCATTACGACGAAGTGAAGCGCCAGCTTGGGATGCGCGGGATCGCATATCAGGAAAACTGGCGGCTCGTGCGCGGCCTCGACTATTACATGCGCACGACATTTGAAATCACGGCGCCGGGACTTGGTTCGCAGAATGCGGTTTGCGGCGGCGGGCGCTATGATGGTCTCGTGGAATTGCTGGGCGGTCCGGCCACGACAAAAGGAATCGGATTTGCCATCGGCACCGACCGGCTGGTG
Organism: uncultured Acidobacteriota bacterium; assembly: GCA_963833595.1. Classification (GTDB taxonomy): domain Bacteria; phylum Acidobacteriota; class Terriglobia; order Acidiferrales; family UBA7541; genus Palsa-360. The sequence goes on from CAWHYM010000021.1 coordinate 66,069, forward strand.
CTCTCGCTGCAGGAAGCGGGAGAGGGCGCGGCACCGGGCGGCCCTGCCGGTAAGGCAGTTGGACCTGACGTGTATCTCGCGTGGTTTGGCGCGGCGGCGCAGTCCGCGGCGATTGGTCTTGCGCGGCGGCTGCGCGATGCGGGTTTCGTCGTCGAGCTGCCCGCAGTCGAGATGAAATTTGGCAAGTCGCTGGGCCTTGCGGATCGATTGAAGTCGCGCCACGCCGTCATCGTAGGCGATGATGAACTGGCGGCCGGAATCGTAACGGTGAAGCGCCTCTCCGATGGCACGCAGCAAAAGCTTGCGAGCAGGAATTGTTTTCGTATTTGCGCGCGGCGCGTGCCATTTGATGAATGCAGTGGACGACCCCTTTGTCATTCCGAGCGAAGCGAGGAATCTCTCTGTGGTTTTGACTCGCATCGGAAATGCAAAGAGAGATTCCTCGCTTCGCTCGGAATGACAAAAGTGCCTTACAATTGCGATTAAATTGAACTAACGCGGAAGGGATACAACGACTTCGTGCTCGATTCACTCGGAACACTACAACGCACACACTATTGCGGGAATCTGCGCGCCGCGGACGCCGACAAAGACGTCGTCCTGATGGGCTGGGTCCACCGGCGGCGCGACCTCGGCAATTTGATCTTTATTGATCTGCGCGACCGCTCGGGCCTTGCGCAGATCGTCTTCAACAAGGAGCAGCACGCCGCGGCGCATGGGCGCGCCGAGGAATTGCGTTCGGAATTTGTGGTTGCCGTGATTGGGCGCGTGGTGAAACGGCAGAAAGTGAATCCCGATCTCACTTCGGGCGAAGTGGAAATCATCGCCAGCGAATTGCGCATTTTGAACACGGCGAAGACGCCGCCATTCGTGGTCGAGGACGACTTGACCGCGAACGAAGAGACACGCTTGCGTTACCGCTATCTCGATTTGCGGCGCACGAAGCCGCGGCAGAACCTCGCGCTGCGACACCGCGTGATCCTCGAAATCCGCAAGGCCATGGACGAAATGGGCTTCTACGAAATCGAAACGCCCATGCTCACGCGCTCGACGCCCGAAGGCGCGCGCGATTACCTCGTGCCGAGCCGCGTGCATCGCGGACAGTTTTACGCGCTGCCGCAATCGCCGCAGATTTTCAAGCAGATATTGATGATCGGCGGGCTGGACCGCTACTTCCAGATCGTCAAATGTTTTCGCGACGAGGACTTGCGCGCCGACCGCCAGCCCGAGTTCACGCAACTGGACCTCGAAATTTCGTTTCCCACGCAGGACACGGTTTTTGGCGTGATTGAAAACGTGATGGTGCGTGCCTGCGCCGTGGCCGGCATTACCGTGAAGGGCCCGTTCCGCCGCATGGAATACAAAGAGGCCATTCGCCGCTACGGTTCCGACAAGCCCGACCTGCGCTTCGGAATGGAATTGCACGACGTGACCGAACATTTCGCAGCCGCGCGCGAAACGCTGCACATCGAAGGCAACGTGCAGGCCTTTGCCGCGCCCGGCGCGGCCACATTTTCGCGCAAGCAGCTCGACGAAATCGCCGAGAAAGCGAAATCGCTTGGCGCGCGCGGCGTGTACACGGTGAAAGTCACGGCCGAGGGCGTCGACTTCGCCGCTGGAAAAAAATCTTGGCGCGGAGACGCTGAAGAAAATCGCCGCAAGCGTGGAAGCCAAGCCCGGCGATCTCGTCGTCGCCGTTAGCGCGAAGGAACAAATTCCCGGCACGGACGCCGCCGCGCTGATCGCCGGGCAATTTCGTCTGCTGCTCGCGGACCAGTTGAAATTGATTCCGAAGGACCGCTGGGAATTTTTGTGGATCACCGGCTTCGCGCTCTTTGAATGGAGCACGACGGAAAAAGCGGTCGTCAGCGCGCAGCATCCCTTCACCGGGATTGTGGAGGAAGATGTTCCGAAACTCGAGGACCCGTCCGACGAAGTGCGCTTGTCCATGCGTTCGAAGGGATACGACCTGGTGCTGAACGGCGTGGAATTGGGCTCGGGCAGCATTCGAATTCACCAGCAGGAAGTCCAGGATCGAGTATTCAAGATGCTGGGCCTCAGCGAGGAGCAGCGCCGCAATCGCTTCGGCTTCTTCCTCGATGCGCTGAGATATGGAACGCCTCCGCACGGCGGCATCGCGCTGGGTCTCGATCGCGTGGCAGCGTTGCTCGCAGGCGAAAAGTCGATCCGCGAGGTGATCGCCTTCCCGAAGACGGCGAAGGCGCAGGACTTGATGGCCGACGCTCCATCGACGGTAGACACGGACCAACTCGATCTGCTCGGCATCCAGCTGAAGCCAGTTGAAGAAAAGTAGAGTATCGTTTGAGTTGGAGGTAGTCCCAAAACGCTGAATCGAGCTTCAGGGGCTAAAGCCCGCTGAGCGATGATATTTACGGCCGGGCTGAAGCCCGGCCCTCCTTTAAGAACCATGACTCGAATACGCATACTTCCGGAGAACGTCGCGAACAAGATTGCCGCGGGTGAGGTGGTCGAGAGACCCGCGTCCGTGGTGAAAGAGTTGCTCGAAAACGCGCTGGACGCAGGGGCGCGGTCGATTCGCGTGGAAGTGGAATCCGGCGGCAAGCGGATGATTCGCGTGATCGACGACGGCAGCGGGATGATTCACGACGACGCGCTGCTCGCGTTCGAGCGGCACGCAACGTCGAAGCTGCGGACGGCCGACGACCTGCTCTCGATCGCGACGCTCGGGTTTCGCGGCGAAGCGCTGCCCTCGATTGCGGCGGTCTCGCGCCTGCTGCTGCAAACGCGCGCGACCGAGGATGAAGAGGGAACGCGCGTCGAATTTGCGGGCGGAAAACTCGTCGGCGTGAACCCGGAGGGACTGGCTGCGGGGACGACGATCAGCGTAGCGGATCTTTTTTACTGCGTGCCCGCGCGGCGCAACTTCCTGAAGTCGGAGACGACGGAGCTCGGCCACATCGCTTCGCTCGTCACGCATTACGCGCTCGCGCATCCCGACAAACAATTCGTACTGAAGACGCCGACGCAGGAAATCATCCACGCGACAGCCGTCGAGACGATGGCTGAGCGCGTCTACCAGCTTTTCGGCCGCCAGGCGCTCGACGAGCTGTTTGAACTTTTGCCGGTTCGCTCACCCATGCGCGCGGCGATCACCGAAGCGGAACTTACGAGCGAGGAGCGCGCTGCGGAACTCGTCGTGCGCGGGTTTGCTTCGCGGCCCGAAGTGCAGCGCGGAAACCGCAACGGCATTTATGTTTTTGTGAACAAGCGACTCGTGCGCGACCGCCTGATCCTGCACGCGATTCACGAGGCCTACCGCAACGTGCTGCCGCCCGCGGTTTTTCCGGCGGTGCTGCTGTTTCTTGATTTGCCCGCAGAGGAAGTGGACGTGAACGTTCACCCGGCGAAAATCGAGGTGCGTTTCCGGCATCCCCAATTCGTGCACGACTTTACGCGCGATTCGATCCGCCAGGCGCTTTCGCGCGCAAGGCCGATTCCGAGCTTTGCCGGCGTCGCGCCGTCCGCCGCAAGCAACGGGGAGCAAGGGACTGCCGCTGCCATCGCGGCCGTTGCGGGCGCGAACCAATCGAGCGCAGGGTTGCCGCGCGCTGTCATTCCGCCGTTGAATGGGCCTTCGATGAGCGGGCCTCAATGACCGAGCCGATGAACGCGGCAAGCGCGGCCGGCGCGGCGATTGCCGGCGATTTCGAATTGACCGGCGCGCCGATGCGGCCGGAGGCGCAGCGCTTCCGATTCGAAGGCGGCATCGGGACGATTTCCGACGAATCGCTTTCCGAGAGCCTGCGGAATTTTGGCGAGGCTGAACCTCTGGCAAGCGCGGGGAGCTTGACCGAACTCAAGCCGCTGGGGCAGGTGAATTCTAGCTTCATCGTGGCCGTCAACGGGGAAGGGTTGTGGATCATCGACCAGCACGTGGCGCACGAGCGGGTGCTGTTCGAACAGCATCTGCGTGCGCGGCGTGAGGGGCAACTCACCGGGCAGCGCGTGCTCGTGCCGATGATGGTGGAGCTTTCGCCGCGGCAAATCGTGATTTTCGAACGCATCGCCGAGGAACTGGCCGCCAATGGCTTCGAAGTGGCGCAAATGGGTCCGCGCAGCGTGGCGATTCACGCCGCGCCGGCCGGAATCGCCACGGCGGACGCGGAGCGGCTGCTGATGGAAATTCTCGACGGCACGGAGCGCGAGAACGCGGCGGTTTCGATGGACTCGCTGCAGGCGAAAATCGCCGCTTCGACTTCCTGCCATGCGGCGATCAAGGTGAACATGCCGCTCGACCAGAAAAAAATGGAGTGGCTGCTGGCGGAGCTCGCGAAAACGGAAGCGCCGATGAGCTGCCCGCACGGGCGGCCGATCGTGCTGCGCTACTCGGTGCGCGAAATCGAGCGCGCGTTCAAGAGAATTTGACAGGGCGAATTTGACCCTCCTGTGAAAGACAAACTCATCATCGCCATCGATGGCCCGGTGGGATCAGGGAAGAGCACCGTCGCGCGGCGCGTGGCGGAACTGCTGGGCTACACGCATCTGGACAGCGGCGCGATGTACCGCGCGGTTGGGTTAAAAGCTTTGCGCGACGGCGTGCCGCTCGATTCGCCGGAACGTCTGGCAGCGCTGGCCGGCGCGGCGCGCATCGATCTTGTCCCGCGAGACGGGAAGCTGCGCGTTCTCCTCGACGGCGAAGACGTCACGGACGAGATTCGGACGCCGGAAGTGTCCCACGCCGCCTCCGTGGTCGCCGTGGTGCCGGGCGTCCGGCATCCGATGGTGGCCGAACAGCGCCGCGCGGGCGAGCAGGGCGGCGTGGTGATGGAGGGCCGTGATATCGGGTCGGTGGTGTTCCCGCATGCGGACCTGAAGATTTTTCTCGATGCTTCTCCCGAAGTGCGCGCCAGCCGGCGCCAGCGCGAACTCGAGGAAAAGGGAGAGTCGCTGGAGTTTGCGAGGGTACTCGCCGAAGTGCACCAGCGCGACCGGCGCGACCGCGAGCGCGAGATGTCGCCTCTCGTGCGCGCCGCGGATGCCGTGACCGTGGACAACACGGCGATGGATGCGGAAGAAACAGCGCGCGTGATTGTCCTGCTGGCGAAGGAACAGGCGAGGGCGGCGGTGAGGGTGACTGGTGATTCGTGACTGGTGAAAAGCACCCAGGCTCCGCGCACCTTTTCTAGCCTGAGTTTGAATTGACTGCTCTTTGAATCTCAAGAACCAGAGAAACTTTAGCTGGCCACAGGCGCGGTAATGCTGCGCCGGAGAGCCGTGGACCAATCGACAGCGGAGATATACAGCGAGGAAACTTGTTCTTCATTCATTCCGGTCTCTGACACGAGCCCACTGACTTTTTCCCAATCCGCGCGTTCGTGGGCGGTCGCGATTTCAAGCAACTGCCAGTACAAGCCCGTTCGCGCCGAGAGCGCCTCCTTGATTTCGCTGCGCACTGGCAGGTCCGCCAAAATGGAATCGAGCGGCTGGTCCAGGATTGCGTCCATCACCGAGAGAAGCCCCATCAGGAACAGATCGTTCGCATGTTCCGCCATTCCCGCGAGCGGAGCCAGCAACTCGCAGAATCTCCCGCGTACGAGCGGGACGGTCATCAATTCATCCGGCTTTCCATCGGCCAGCACGCCGACCGATACCACGGCGATCCATTTCCGGAGCTCGCGTTCGCCGAGCATGGAAAGGGCGTGCGCGACGGAGTGGATTTCCGAGCGAAGGCCGAAGGCCGCCGAATTGAGGTATCGCAACAACCGGAACGTGAGAGAAGCTTCGTGCTTGATCTTTAAGGCCAGTTCGCGGACATCGAATTCGGGAGCGGTCGCCGCGCGCAAGAGTTCGAGGTACGCCAATTTGAAGGAAGGCAAGTCGCGATGCTGCATGATTTCGGGACGGCAGAAAAAATAGCCCTGAAACAGCGAGTATCCCATTTGCATGCCCGCCGCGTATTCCTCCTGGGTCTCCACTTTTTCGGCCAGCATGCGGATGTTTTTTCCTGCGTACCGGGAAACAATCGCGTGTTGTTCCTTCTGATTGGTGCCCCGGAAATCCACCTTGATGATGTCCGCGAGCGCCACCAGAGGCGCCCAATCGGGAGAATCGACGAAGTCATCGAGCGCGATCGAGTATCCCGCTTGCTTCAGGCGCCGGCAGGCATCGATTACTTCCTGGTCGGGTTCGACGGTTTCGAGAATTTCGACCACCACCGACTTGGGCGGGAAAAGAGAAACGTAGTCCCGGAGCAGGAAATCGCGTGGACAGTTGATGAACATGGGGTGTCCCGCCGTGATTTTTTCAAAGCCGATCAGAAAGGAAATATCCATGACGGAAGTCGATGCAAGTTCGAGATCCAGCCCATCGCAGGAGTTTTGCATGCCATTGCGAAAAAGCAATTCGTAGGCGAACAATTCACGCGCGCGATTCAGGATGGGCTGGCGAGCCAGATATTTCATTTACGAACCCCTTCTCGATCGACAAAATGCCCAAAGCTCCGGCACAGGCCCAAGAGGGAAGGGGGAATGAAACCGCAGCCAAATGCTCTAGGTCGGGCTGGACATGGAAGCAAGAAACTCGGCGTTGGACTTCGATTTGGAGAGGCGTCCCAAGAGCAACTCCATGGCCTCGACGGGCGAGAGAGGATTCAGCACCTTGCGAAGCACCCACACGCGATTGAGTTCATCGGGCGGCATCAGCAATTCTTCTTTTCGCGTGCCGGAACGATTGATGTCGATGGCCGGGAAGATGCGCTTGTCCACCAGGCGGCGGTCGAGGTTGATTTCCATGTTGCCGGTGCCCTTGAACTCCTCGAAGATCACGTCGTCCATGCGGCTGCCGGTATCGATCAGGGCCGTGGCGATGATGGTGAGCGAGCCGCCCTCTTCGACGTTGCGCGCGGCGGCGAAGAAGCGCCGCGGGCGCTGCAGGGCGTTGGCGTCAATACCGCCCGAGAGGACCTTGCCCGAGGGCGGGGTGACGGCGTTGTAGGCGCGCGCCAGACGCGTGATCGAGTCGAGCAGGATCACGACGTCGCGCTTGTGCTCGACGAGGCGCTTGGCCTTTTCGAGCACCATTTCCGCGACCTGGATGTGGCGTTGCGGCGGCTCGTCGAAGGTCGAGCTGATGACTTCGCCCTTCACCGTGCGCTGCATGTCGGTGACTTCTTCCGGCCGCTCGTCGATCAGGAGAACGATCAGCGCGACTTCCGGGTGATTGGTGGTCACCGAGTTGGCGAACGCCTGCAGCATCATGGTTTTTCCGGTGCGCGGCGGCGCGACGATCAATCCGCGCTGGCCCTTTGCCGACCGGGCAGAGCAGGTCGAGCACGCGGCCCGTCAGGTTTTCCCGGGTCGTTTCCATCTTCAGGCGGCCCTGCGGGATAGAGCGGCGTGAGGTTGTCGAAGAAAATTTTGTTTCGCGCGACTTCGGGATCCTCGAAATTGACCGCTTCGACTTTGATCAACGCGAAATAGCGCTCGCCGTCCTTGGGAGGCCGGACCTGTCCCGAGACGGTGTCGCCGGTGCGCAGGTCGAACTTCCGGATTTGCGACGGGGAGACGTAAATGTCGTCCGGGCCGGGCAGATAGTTGTATTCCGGCGCGCGCAGGAAGCCGAAGCCGTCGGGCAGGCATTCCAGAACGCCTTCGGAGAAGATCAGGCCGTTCTTCTCCGTCTGGGCGCGGAGGATCTGGAAGATCAACTCCTGCTTGCGCATGCCGCTGGAGCCCGGGATGGCCAGGTCCTTGGCGATTTTCGCCAGATCGGTAATGTTCTTATCTTTCAGTTCCGCAAGACTAATGCTCATCGTTTTCATTTCCTTAAGTCTCTATAGAGATAAGCCTGAAGGTCAGGCCGGGATTGTACTCATCGGCGGACACCGGGCAGGTGCTATTCGATTACCGACCGGGTTAGCCAAACTGGAAATTCAATTCACGGGTGATACGAATTACAGCCGCGTCCCATATCCCGAAGCACCCCGCTGACTGGTTCTGATGCATTTCATCGGGACGGAGGAGCCGAGGTTTCCCTCAATTGGTCAATTCTTGATCGCTCTCGGTTTCTGTTTCAAACTTCGCCGCCACTTCCGGGACTGCGTCGTGCGTTGCGGGTGTCAGGGGCCGTTCCAGGGCGATTTCCAGAACTTCGTCCATGTTCTCGACGAACCGTAGGGTCAGGTCGGCCTGTATTTCCGCCGGGATGTCCGCCAAATCCTTTTCATTATCCTTCGGCAGAATCACGGTGCGGATTCCGACCCGGTGAGCCGCCAGCAACTTTTCCTTCATGCCGCCGATCGGCAGCACTTTTCCTCGGAGAGTGATTTCGCCCGTCATGGCCACGTCGCAGCGCACCGGAATGCGCGTCAGGGCGCTCACGATCGAGGTGGCAATCGTGATTCCGGCCGAGGGGCCGTCCTTCGGGATCGCGCCTTCGGGAACGTGCATGTGGATATCGAGGTGGCGGTAAAAATCGCGCGGCAGGCCAAAGGTTGCGGTGCGGGACCGCACGTAGCTCATCGCCGCCTGGGCCGACTCCTGCATGACGTCGCCAAGCTTGCCGGTAAGCGTCAGGCGGCCCTTGCCCTGCATGATCGTGGCTTCGGTGGAGAGCACCGAACCGCCGACTTCGGTCCAGGCAAGACCCGTGGTGAGGCCGACTTCGTTTTTCTTTTCGGCCCAAACTTCCCGGTACTTGATGACTCCCAGGAATTCGCCGACGCCCTCAGGCGCGACGTTGATCGAATACTGTTTTCCTTCCTTCACCACGCGCCGCGCCACCTTGCGGCAGATGCTGGAGATTTCGCGTTCCAGGCTGCGCACCCCGGCTTCATGCGTGTAGTGCCGGATGATGTGCGTGATGGCCTCGTCCGTGAAGGTGAGGTTCGATTCCACAAGGCCCGCGGATTCGCGCGCCTTGCGCACCAGGAAGCGCTTGGCGATCTGCGCCTTCTCGGCTTCCGTGTAGCCCGGAATCCGCAGGATTTCCATGCGGTCCTGCAGGGGCTGGGGAATCGTGTGCAATACGTTGGCGGTGCAGACGAACATGACTTTCGAGAGATCGTACTCGACGTCGAGGTAGTGGTCGGTGAAGGCGTTGTTCAGCTCGGGGTCGAGAACTTCCATGAGCGCCGCCGACGGATCGCCGCGGAAGTCGGTGGACATCTTGTCCACTTCGTCGAGCACAAAAATCGGATTGATCGTTCCGGCCTTCTTCATCATCTGGATGATCTGGCCGGGCAGCGCGCCGATATAGGTGCGCCGGTGTCCGCGGATTTCCGCCTCATCGCGCACGCCGCCGAGAGAAACGCGAATAAATTTGCGTCCCGTGGCGCGCCCGATGGACATGGCGAGGGAAGTTTTGCCGACGCCCGGAGGCCCGACAAAACACAGAATCGAGCCGCGGGGATTCTTCACGAGCTGGCGCACGGCCAGGAACTCGAGGATGCGTTCCTTGACCTTGTCCAGCCCGTAATGCTCTTCTTCGAGAATTTTTTCGGCGAGCGCGATGTCGCGAATTTCCTTCGATCTCTTTTTCCAGGGCACGGCGAGCAGCCAGTCCAGGTAATTCCGGCTCACGGTGGATTCCGCGGACATCGGCGGCATCATTTCGAGGCGCTTCAATTCCTGCGTGGCCTTCTCGAGGGCGTCCTTCGGCATGCCCGAGGTATCGATTTTCTTTTTCAGTTCCTCGAGTTCGTTCTTCTCGCCGCGTCCGAGTTCCTTGTGGATGGCCTTCAATTTTTCGTTGAGGTAATACTCTTTCTGGGCCCGCTCCATCTGCCGCTTCACGCGGGTGTTGATGTTGCGGTCGACGTTCAGCTTTTCGATTTCGCTTTCCAGGATCTCGCCGACGCGGGTCAGGCGGTCCAGCGGATCGAAATTTTCGAGGAGTTCCTGCTTTTCCTCGACGGGAATCTGCAGGTTCGACGCGATGGTGTCGGACAGCTTCGCGGGATCGTCCACGCGCGTCGCCGCGATCATGGTGTCGTAATTCAGGCTTTGCGAGAGCTTGACGTACTGTTCAAACAGGCCGGTGACCTTGGTGACCGCCTGCTCGATTTGCGGGAGAAGGCTCGGCCTTGTTGGGAATCACTTTCAGCGTGGCCCGGAAAAAACCTTCGTCGGTCGAGATCTGCACGACCTTGGCGCGCTCGACGCCTTCGACGAGCACGCGCAGGTTTCCGTCCGGCAAGCGCACGCTTTGCACGATATTGGCGAGCGTGCCGACGGTAGTAGATTTCGTCGGGCTTGGGATCGTCGACCGAAGCGTCGTGCTGGGTGGCGAGGAAAATCTTCTTGTCGGTGGCCAGCGCTTCTTCGAGAGCGCGCAGGGAACTTTCACGTCCCACGATGAACGGGTTCATCATCTGGGGGAAGATGACCAGATCGCGCACCGGCATCATCGGCACGCGTTTCAATTCAGCTCTTTTCTCGGTTAAACATGGGTTCCGTGGTTATCTTACAGCTCCTTGAGCGATTTTTTATTCGCGGCGGACCCGCAACCGTATTAATTATCCGGCTTTTTCGAGCAGCGTCCAGTTGATTTCGCGGCTGCGGACCATTTCCGCCGGTCACGACGAATTCGCGGAGTTTGCGCTGCGCCGGCAGGTGATACATGAGCTCGAGCATCAGGTCTTCGAGAATCATGCGCAGTCCGCGAGCGCCGACCTTGCGCTGCAAGGCCAGTTCCGCAACGGTTTCGAGCGCATCGTCGGAAAACCGCAGGCGCACGTTCTCAAATTCAAACAGTCTCTGATATTGACGAATCAGCGCGTTCTTCGGTTCCGTCAGAATCTGCATCAGCGCGCCCTTGTCCAGGTCGCCCAGAACGCCGACGACGGGCAAGCGGCCCACGAATTCGGGAATCAGGCCGTAGCGGATCAGGTCGGTCGGCTGCACCTGGCCGAGCAGTTCGATGTTGCGGCGCTGCGCGGTGGAGGGCTGCGCATCGGTGTGAAAGCCGAGCGATTTCTGGCCGATGCGGCGTTCAATGGTTTTTTCGAGGCCCACGAACGCGCCGCCGCAGATGAACAGGATGTTGGTCGTATCGACGGGCGTGAATTCCTGGTGCGGATGCTTGCGCCCGCCCTGCGGGGGCACGTTCGCGATCGTGCCTTCGAGAATCTTCAGCAGGGCCTGCTGCACGCCTTCGCCGGAAACATCGCGGGTGATGGACGGGTTTTCGTCCTTCTTGGAGATCTTGTCGATCTCGTCGATATAGATGATCCCTTGCTGCGCCTTGGTGACGTCACCGTCGGCCGCCTGCAAGAGCTTCAAGATGATGTTCTCGACGTCCTCGCCGACGTAGCCCGCTTCGGTCAGCGTCGTGGCGTCCACGATGGCGAAGGGAACGTCCAGCATGCGCGAGAGCGTCTGCGCCAGGAGCGTCTTGCCCGTTCCGGTCGGGCCGATCAGCAGGATGTTCGATTTCGTCAGTTCCACGTCGCCCGGCTGGCGGTTCAGGAAGATGCGCTTGTAGTGGTTGTAGACGGCGACGGCCAGCTTCTTTTTGGTTTTGTCCTGGCCGATCACATAGCCGTCGAGAAAAGCCTTGATCTCCGGGGGTCGCGGCAGGCGCTTGTTGACGGGATTGGCCTGCTCGCGCTTTTCTTCCTCGAGAATCTGTTCGCAGACCGTTCACGCACTCGTTGCAGATGTAGGCGCGCGGGTAGTCCGAGGGCGAGCTGATCAACTTCTCGACCTGCTCCTGCGTTTTATGGCAGAAGGAACAGCGCAACGGTTCGTCAGTGCTGAGTTTTCTCAACGGTGTGTCGCCTTCCGCCGGTCAAGGCCAATCAAGGCCGGTCAAGGGAAGTTATCCTTGCCGTGCGGATTATTCTAGGCCCCTTTTTCGCTTCCGTACACCGCCGCGTTTGTTTGTTACTAACTGATTGGAACGCGCTAGCGGTGCTTGGTAATGATCTCGTCGATCAGTCCGTATTCCTTGGCTTGCGCCGCGGACATAATGAAATCGCGCTCGACATCTTTTTCCAGAGTCTCGAGAGGATGCCCGCTGTGCTGCGCCAGCAGGCCATTGATGACCGTGCGCATGCGCAGAATTTCCTTCGCGTGAATATCGATATCGGTGGCCTGGCCCGACAACCCCGACATCCACGGCTGGTGAATCAGGATGCGCGAGTTGGGCAGTGAAAAGCGCTTCTTCGGCGCTCCGGCGGTCAGCAGCAGCGCGGCAATCGACGCGGCCTGGCCGACGCAAATGGTCACAACGCTCGGCCGCACGAACTGCATCGTGTCATAAATCGCCATTCCCGCCGTGATCGAGCCGCCCGGCGAGTTGATGTAGAGCGAAATATCCTTCTCGGGGTCTTCCGCTTCCAGAAACAGGAGCTGAGCGGTGACCAGGTTGGCGACGTGGTCGTCAATCGGCGTCCCGATGAAAATAATATTGTCCTTGAGCAGCCGGGAATAAATATCGTAAGCCCGCTCTCCCCGGTTCGTCTGTTCGACGACCATGGGGATGAGTGTTGTCGCATACGGAGTCATATCGTCTTTATGATTCATTGGATTTTTTTAGGTTGCGCGGAGGACCCCGGCCGGAACCACTTCAATTCTCCTTGGCTATTGTCCGGGTCCGGGAATTGCTGCAGAGCCAATCCAGAGTTTTTTCACTCCGGATCTTAGATTTCATCCTATCCAGCGCACCTTGCCTTGTCAAGTTCGCGCGAACGGCTGTGGCGGATTCGCCACTCCGCTCCGCAATCGCCGCAATTTCCTTTTCCACTTCTTCATCGGCCACGTCGATCTTTTCCGCCGTCGCGATCCGGTCCAGCAGCAACTCCGCCTTCACATCCTCGATGGAGCGGTCTTTTTGCCGGCTGCGGAGCGCCACCCAGTCCACATTCACCGCGCGCGGATCGACGCCTTGCGAGGCGAGCGACCGCACCGTGCGCTCTAGGCGCGAATCCATCTGGTGCTCGACCAGCGCCTCGGGGACAGGGAACTCATGCGACTTCACGATTTGGGCGAGCAGCTTTTCCCGCGCCTGCTCGCTTTGGCGATGGGTGCGCGCCGCTTCAAGATTCTCGCGCATCTTCTTGCGCAATTCTTCCAGGGTCTGCGCGTCGCTCACGTCCTTTGCGAATTCATCCGTCAGTTCGGGCCGTTTCTTTTCCTTGATGCCCAGAACCTCGACCGCGTAGGTATATGTCTTGCCCTGGAGCTTCGGATCGGGATAGTCGGAGGGATAGGCCACGTCAAAATTCTGGTGATCGCCGATGTTCGCGCCGCGCAGATTTTGATTGAACGGTTCCATGGTTTCTTCGCCGCCCACGTGGCAGAGGACGCTGTCCGCTTCGAGCGGCTCGCCGCCGCCCGCCGGGATGCCCTTCAGCTTGAGCTGCGCGTAATCGCCGTCGGCGATGGCCCGGCCTTCCACCGGAACGAAAGTGGCGGCGCGGTCGCGAAGCTCCTCAAGACCTTTATCGACATCGGCGTCTTCGATCTTGAGGTCATCGACTTCGACTTCCAGGTCTTTATATTGTCCAAGCTCAAATTCGGGCAGAACCTCGAACGTCGCGCGGAACTTCACCGGCCCGGTTTCCGTGAAGTCGACTTTGTCGACTTGCGGCTGCGTCACCGGAACCAGCTTGCTTTCGGTGACGGCGCGCTCGATCTGTTCGGGCACAAGGGATTGCAGCACTTCACTCTTGATGTCGTCGGCAAAACGTCGCCGGATCAATGTGACGGGCGCCTTTCCCGGGCGAAATCCCGGGACGCGCGCGACGCGGGCAAATTCCCGCGCCACGCGTTCCACGGCTTTCTGCACGGTTTCGGCGGGAATTTCAAGTTCCAGTTCGCGCCGGCAAGTTGCTTCAGTCATAGTCACGCCTTCGGGATCACCAATTGCATTGTCAGATGATCGAAATACGCCAGGAACCGCCCAAGGTTCATACTTCTACTCTTTGCCGCTTCTCGGTCCGGAAAATGGAAACGGGAAAGAACTGCGAGCGGGGTGCGACGAAAACAAAGTATAGGGGAATCGAGCATCGACGTCAACTCGCACAAGGCGTGTGACAAAAATAAAATTTCGAATGGATTTCCCGAGAAAAGATAGGATGGTGCGGAAGAAGGGACTCGAACCCCTACGGCCTTTCGGCCACCAGCTCCTAAGGCTGGCGCGTCTGCCAATTCCGCCACTTCCGCGTCGCCAGACAGTATAACCGAGGATTGATGCCGTCCGCTCAACGGAATATTTGAACTGGAACTTCCACGGCCACTTCGAGCTTAAGTCGAACGAACGCGGCGAAATGGTTGGCTCGATGCCTTCACACTCCTTCGCACACCTTCACACAACAGCGGCGTCACGAAGCTTCTTGATGTCATCGGCCTGGAATCCGAGCAACTCCGCAAGTACGGCGTCCGTGTGCTCGCCCAGGGCAGGCGGCGGGTAGCGCACAGCCAAGGGTGTGACGGAGAAGGACATGGGAATGCCGAGAGAGCGAAAAATACCCGCCGTAGCGTGCTGGATGTCGATCAACATGCCAGTCGCTGCCGTCTGAGGATCGGCGAGCGCCTGCTGCACCGTATTGATGCGGCTGCAGGGAATTCCCGCGGCCAGCAAGACTTCGATCCATTCGTCGGCAGTTCGAGAACTCAACGTGGTCTCGATTATGCCCTCGAGAACAGAGCGGTTCTCGACGCGATCGCGGTTGCGAGTGAAGCGCGGGTCCGAGGCCCATTCCGGATGGCCGACGGCCGCAGCGAACTGTGCAAACTGCATGTCGTTGCCGACAGCGAGCGCGAGATCCGACTGTCGGCACCTAAAAGTTCTATAGGGAACGATGTTCGGGTGGCCATTTCCATAGCGTCCCGCCGGCTTGCCTGAAATGAGAACGTTCGAAGCCACGTTCGCCAGCAGCGCGATACTCGTCGTATATAAAGAGACCTCGACGTGTTGTCCGGGTGATCCGTTATTTCGAGCATGGAGCGCGCCAAGAATTGCGATCGACGCGTAGAGTCCCGTGCACAAATCAACGATCGCAACTCCCAACTTCATGGGATCACCGCTCTCTTCACCGGTGATGCTCATCAACCCGCTTTCCGCCTGGAGCAGAAAATCGTAGCCGGGTAAGGCTCCTTTTGGTCCTACGGAACCGTAGCCTGAAATCGTGCAATGAACGATGCTCGGCGTTTCCTTCTCCATGAATTCGCGCCCGCATCCCCAGGCCTCGAGCGTTCCGGGCTTGAAATTCTCAATGACGACATCGGATTTCCGGATCAGCTGCCGCAAAATCTCCTGCCCGCGCGGCTGCTTAAGATTCAGAGTGATGCCGCGCTTGTTGCGGTTTACCGCGAGGAAATACGCCGATTCTGGACCTTGGAAGGGCGGACCCCAACCCCGCGTGTCATCGCCGCGGACGGGCTGCTCGACCTTCACTATGTCCGCTCCCATGTCGCCAAGGATCATCGTGCAGAACGGCCCGGCGAGAACGCGGGTCAAGTCAAGGACGCGCAAGCCGGCTAAAGGGCTCTGTGTGGAGTTGGGCCGAGCGTTCATCACTTGGTGGGCGCCTTGTTTTCGTCGGCAGCGATGCCAGCCAAATAAGTGTCAACCAGTTTCTTATTTTGCAGGCGGAATTTCTGAAAGTCGGGTTTCCGTTTCTGAAGAAACGCGTTCATGCCTTCGATCGATTCCTCGCTGCCCCAAATATGAGCCAGCAATTCCATTCCATGCTGCCAGGAAGCATAGAGTTCGTCCGACTCATGGTTCAACGACTTCTTGGTGGCTCGTAACGATTGAGGAGAGAAGGACTTCAGGCTCTCGCACCACTGCTCAGTTGCCTCACGCAAGCGCGCCTTCGGAACCACTTTGTTGATAAGTCCGATTCTCTCCGCCTCCTCCGCCTTAAATGTACGGCAGAGAAAGATCATCTCTCGCGCGAGGCGTTCGCCAACGATACGAGGCAAATACTGGGTCGCACCGACCGTGGGACATGCGCCAACACGCGCGCCGGTCTGACCGAATACGGCGTCATCCGAGGCGATGACCAGGTCGCACCAGAGCGCGAGTTCGTGGCCGCCTCCCATGCAATATCCATTGACCATGGCAATCACGGGAATCGGCAGACCGCGAATGGTCATGGCGAGGCCGAGCATCCGGTCGTTCCAGTGCAAGGCATTGGCGCGGTTCAGGCGCTTCATGGCATGGAAGTCGCCGCCAGCCGAGAATGCCTTGTCGCCGACCCCAGTCACCACAGCGCAAGCAATCGACGGGTCGTTCTTGGTTGAACTCAAAGCGTGAATGAGTTCGTCCAACGTCTGCTCGCGAAACGCGTTCATGGCTTTCGGACGGTTGATCGAGACCCACGCTACCCCGTCCTTCACGTCGAACAATATTTCGCGGTAGACAGCCGGCTGAGTCGCTTTTTTCATGGCATCCTCTTTACCCGTTTACCCGATTTGGAGATTTTGTGCATCATCACCAGAGCTTGCGCCCGCTAGAGCTTCCTCATCGAAGCTGATAGGCCGGCGAGTCATGGTGAAGGAAATCAGCGCTCCTACGAACAGCAGCCCCCCGGCCACATAAAATGCGCCATCGAAGCTGCCAGTCCATTTGACAATGTATCCGGTGACAATCGGCGCCACCATTCCAAAGCCGATGCCGCCGAGGATTGAGATACCCATCGCCGTGCCCACCATGTTTGGGTTCCAGACGAGATCGCTGCTCAAGGCGATATTCAAGGTCACCGCAGTCCCGATAAAAGTCAACGACAGGGAAATCAAGATCAGGACCAGATATTCGTTGCGTACCACGTTGGTTAAAAGTACGCTGGTCGACAATAAGATAAACACAATCAGCAGCGACCGGCGTTTCCCCTGTTTCACCGCTTCGGGGGTGAGAATCGCGTCACTGAGCCTTCCGACAAACAATCCCGCCACCGCCGCGACGAGATAAGGCACGGCGGTGAACCAACTCGCCTTCATTAAGTCCATATGGCGCGTTTGAACCAAATAAGATGGCAGCCAAAAAAGGAACATGAGCATGGTGTAGGCGCAGCAGCCTTCCGTCAAGAACAAACCCCACATTGTCTTGGTGCGAATGAGCCGGACTACGGCTCCTTTGGGCGGCGGGGCAACAGTAGCCTGCCCGCCCGTCTTGGCTAAGATATAATCTCGCTCCTCCTGTGGCAGCCACGAACATTCAGAGGGCACACGGAACATTTTCAGCCATAAGAGCACCCACACTATGCCCATGGCTCCTGCAACTACGAATGAAATTCGCCAACTCGTTTTCAATACCAGCCAAGCTATGGCTGGGGCTGAAACCGCGGGTCCAGCGAAAGTTCCGGCGTTAAAAATTGCGGTTGCGAGTCCGCGCTCACCAGGTGGGAACCATTGCCTAACGACCTTGCCCGAGGCAGGTACCGAAGCCGCCTCCCCGACCCCCAAGGCCAATCTAGCGGCAAGGATGCTGCCAAGACCCGTGGCGGCCCCCGTTAGCATTGCCCCAATTGACCAAATCGTGACGGACAAACCACTGACCTTCCGGGTCCCAATTCGATCCGACATCCATCCCCAAGGGATAATGCAAAAACAATATGACCATATAAAAGCCGAAAAAATAAGGCCCATGGTTCCCGGATTCCACGCGAATTCCTTGGCAATCGCCGGCGCGGCGATGGACAAATTGATGCGGTCCATGTAATTGATGAAAAGGTTGAAAAAAAGGAATATTGCGACGTAGAGACGCTTGCCTGCCCACAGCGAACCTACTCGGCTGGGTCCTGTGGGATTGGCCGATGGCGTTTCGGCGGGCAAGTCCAATCGCGTTGTCATCGCCGCGCCCTCTCCCCGAATCCGGACCGATCAGCTCAATTCGACTTGCAAATTCAGCCGTCGTAAACTGGTGATGAAACGCAAATGCAGAAATCTTACCACATCCCTCGGCGACGCATCCGCGCACCTGCCGCGGGAACACGTCTCCACGCCACCCTGAGAATCGACCATGGGACCAGGAAAAGGAATGACCATAGCGACGAATTGAACTGGGCCCAAGCGAAAATATAAAGCCGTTCGGCCAAGTCCTGAGAAACGCTAGTGCAAACGGTCTTATCGGAATGTGGCTCAAATCGAATTTAGTGGAAAATCCCACATTCCGAGAAGCAATTGACTGGGCGGGACTCAGATGGGGACGGAAAAAAGTTCCTCTGCCCCTTGAAGAATGAATACCTTAACGGCCACTTTCTTAGGAGAGAACTTATCGGGACTTGGCTCACCTTGCACTCAGGGCTATACTCTGCCAATTCTTAATTTGGCGGGAGCCCATCACGAAATTGGAAACGGGGGAGCAACCGACATGCGAGAAATTCTCTTATCGATGCTATTGACAGCTTCGCTGGCCGCAACTATAAACGCGCAAGCGGCGGCCGGGCAAGGTACGGAAAAATCCAAGGTCGATCCAATGGTGGGAACCTGGAAACTCAATCTGGAGAAGTCAAAATTCACCAGCGATTACCCGGCGCCAAAGAGTGAAACGATCCTTATTGAGCAGCAACAAGGAGGTGTAAAGGTTACCGCGGACCCGGTCAACTTTCGCGGAATGCCTGCCCACGTCGTATACAGTTTAATGTTCGATGGCAAAGACTACCCGGTGACCGGCGCTCCACAGGACTCCGAGTTTGGCTTCGGGAACGCCTCCGCGGACACTGTGGCAGTGAAGCGGATAGATGCCAGAACGGTGTCGGTCATCCGCAAGCAAGAAGGAAAGGTTGTCTCGACGCAGAAAATTGTCATCTCCAAAGATGGAAAGGCAAGGATCAGCTATTGGAAGGCCCAAAACGCCAAAAGGGAACCCATCACCTGGATGACTATTTTCGACAGACAGTGATCCTTGCGCCGTGATGACATCGTGAATCGTCCGAATCCTGACGATTATTTTTCGACTGCGCAAAAAAAGCTTGCCAGGATCGGCAACAGGAAAAGGATTGCGAGCGGGGAAGCAACCATGCCGCCGACAGCCGCGCGCGCCGGGCGCTTCGCGGAGCTGCTTGAGGGCAAACATACACGAAGCGAGCGCCACGATTAGGATTCGATAGTTCTGCTCCGGTTCCGGGAGTTTGTCACCTGCTCTCGCTAGCCACACGTATAGCGTGGGCAAGATAAAAATGCTCATCGCCAGGTTGACCATCAAGCCGCCCACGATAACAATCGCGAAGGGCCGCTGAGAATCGGATCCGATCGCATGCGATAGCGCGGCCGGCAACAAACCCAGCGTCGCCACCAGCATGGTCATCATGATGGGGCGCAGCCTAAGGACGGCTCCATCAATCGCGGATTCCTCAATCGAGCCGCCTCGGGCGCGAAGCTGATTGATGTATTCGAGCATGATGACGCCTGTCTGGACCGACACACCGAACAGCGCCAGGAATCCAACTCCTGAGGAAACGCTGAAGTGGGTCCCCGTAACGAGGAGGGCCAGCAGCCCGCCGGCGCTGGCCATCGCAACCGTGGCAAGAATCAGCGCCGCCCATTTCGGAGAGCGGAACATGGAGTAGATAATCATGAAAATCACCAGAATGGTCAGCGGCACGATGACGAGCAGTCGCGCCTGGGCCCGCTTCTGACTTTCGTATTCGCCTTCCCAGTCGATATGATATCCGCGTGGTAATTGTATTTGTGCGTTTACTTTGCGCATCGCTTCCTCGACCGCGCCGCCGAGATCCCGGCCCCGCACGCTATATTTGATCGCCACGTACCGCTGGTTTTCTTCGCGGTAGATTTCCGAGCCGCCGTCCAGCTCCTTGATCGTGCAGAGCTGAGCGAGCGAGACTCTCTCGCCTGACGGTGATAACAGGCGAATGTCTTCCAGGGCTTCCTTTGTCGTGCGGTATTGCGGGAGGTAGCGCAAAACCAGGTCGTAGCGCTGCTCGCCTTGCAATACCTGTGTGAGAGCAGTTCCTCCCACCGCGGTCTGGATCGCATCCTGAATATCCGACACGTTGATTTGATAGCGCGCGGCCTGCTCGCGGTCCACCTCGAAGTCGATATTGGGCTGACCGAGAGCGCGAAAGACTCCGAGATCCTCGATTCCCCTGACCTGCTGCATCGTGCTGACGATCTGATCGGCTTTTTCTTCGAGAACTTTCAGGTCATCGCCATAGACCTTGGTGGCAAGCTCGCCTTTCACGCCGCTGACCGCTTCTTCCATGTTGTCTTCAATGGGCTGAGAAAAACCCCACGTAACGCCGGGGATCTTTTCCAGTTCGCGATCCATGGCGGCAATCAATCTGTCCTTGTCCTGATGGAACACGGGCCGCCACTCTTCCTTGGGCTTCAGTCCCACGAAGTACTCCGTATTGAAAAAACCTGTCGCATCTGTCCCGTCATCGGGACGTCCCACCTGGCTCGTGCACTCCGGCACCTCGGGGAAGGAGCAGAGCAGCGTGCGAGCCTGGTTTGCGATCCGAATCGATTCACTGGGTCCGACGCTGGACGCAAGAGTTCCGCGCACCCAGATTGCTCCCTCATCCAGGTGGGGCAAGAACTCGGACCCAATCACACCGCCAGAGACAAGAAAGACGGCCAGGCACAATCCAGCCACTCCGACTCCCACGGTCAACGCGCGATGTTGTATCGCAGACCGCACGGCCTTGCGATAACGTTCGGTCAGGAATGCCATCGCCGGATTGTGCCACTCCTTAATTCCATTGCGAAAAAACAGCGTGGAAAGAACCGGGGCGATGAGCATCGAAAAAATCAGCGCCCCGAGGAGTGCAAATGCCACCGTCCAGGCCATTGGCCTGAAAAGCCTCCCCTCCACCCTCTGCAGCGTAAAGATGGGTAGATAAGCGGTGATGATGATGGCGATGGCGTAAAAGACCGGCCTCTGCACTTCATGTGCGGCTTCGCTGACGACTTCCATCGTTTTTCTTGAGGAATTTTTCGGATGGGTCATGTGCCGAACGATGTTCTCAATCATGACCACCGCGCCATCCACGACCATTCCAAAATCCAGAGCGCCCAGGGAAAGCAAGTTTGCGGGAATACCTTTCAGGTTAAGGCACGTTGCTGCGAACAACAGCGCAAAAGGAATTGTGAGAGCGACGATGATTGCCGCGCGGACATTCCCGACAAATAGAAAGAGAACGATCACGACCAGAAGGATGCCTTCCGTGAGGTTGTGCGAGGACGGTATGCGTTGTGAAGTGAACCAAATCGCTGCGGTCGATGAATGGAACGACTTTCACGCCGGGAGGCAAAATGCGATCGTTCAACTCCTTTACCTTGGCATGGATTCCCGCGAGAGCGTCATCTGCATTTGCGCCTTTGCGCAAGAGCACGATCCCTGAAACGATATCATCGTTGTCGATGATTGTGCCGTCTTCGCGATGTATCGCGCGCGCGAACTGGCCGAGCCGGATCTTCGGGCCTTGCGCCACGACGGCAATGTCCTTGACTTGGAGCGGAGTGCCATTCTTGGCCGTGAGGACTGTGTTTTCGATATCGCGAACGTTTCTGACCAGTCCAACTTCCCGGATATTGATTTGCTGCTGGCCAGCTTCGATGAAACTCCCGCCAGCATTGATATTGTTGCTCGTGAGCTGTTGCTCCACTTGGGCGATGCTAAGACCGTAGGAAATCAACTTCATGGGATCGAGGCGAACCTGATATTCGCGCGTGGGGCCGCCGAAGCTCGCCACATCGACAACATCGGGGACCGATTTGAAATTTTTCTCGACAATCCAATCTTCGATCGACTTCAAATCCATCACGTCATACTGCGGATTGGTGCTTTTCAGAGTGAAAAAGTAGATCTGGCCGACCGGGCTCCAATCCGTTCCCATCTGCGGGGATACTCCAGGCGGCAAAGTGACTTGCGACAGCCGCTCGAGAACTCTTTCACGGTTCCAGGCGTTTTCCTCCTGATCGTCGAAAATCAGCTTCACGTCCGAGAGCCCGAACAGCGAGAACGAGCGCAAGTGAGCCACGTGAGGGATGCCGTTCATTGCGATTTCGAGGGGAATCGTGACCTGCTGCTCGATTTGCTCGGCGGAGATGCCCGGCCACTGCGTGATGATTTCCACATAGTTGTCCGCCACGTCGGGATACGCTTCGATGGGAAGCTGATGGAACGAAATCGCCCCCCAGCCAAAAAGCAGGAGGGCCGCTGCCAGGACCATGAAGCGGTTCTCGAGGGCGAAATCGACCAGTCTGCGAATCATTTTACTGCTCCACCGTGTTCTGGAATGTGAGCGCGTTCCGGACAACTTCCGCTCCCGGTAGGATGCCGGAGACGACTTCCTGCATGTCTCCAGGCAGCGAAACGCCGGCTACGATTTCCATGCGCCGGAATTTTTTGTCTGGAGTGATCGCGAAGACCCAGTCGGTGTCATGGAGATGCAGGATCGCCGTGGACGGAATGACCGTGTGCGTAACCTGCTTCTGGCCGCGGAACGTGGCCGTCACGAACATGCCCACACGCATGATCCCCGGATTGTGCACTTGGATGCGAACCTTAGCCGTCCGAAGGTTCGGATCGAGAATGGCGCCGATGTTGGCAATCGAGCCTTTGAAAAGCTGGTCGGGATAAGCGTTCAAGCGGATTTCGGCGGTGTCACCCAGGCGCACATTGGGCAGTTGATTTTCGTGCACGTCGCAGACAATCCATACAGAGGACAAGTCCGAAATCGTGAAAGGGTTCGGTCCATACGCCTGCACGGACGCGCCATCCGTAACTTGTTGGTCGGTGATTACTCCAGAAATCGGGGCGTGGATTTCTACAACGCTGTTCGGCTTATCAGGATCGCTGCCGAGGAGGCGGAGATGCTCGGCCGCGGTCTCCACATCCACGCTGGCTTTTTCTTCGGCATCGCGGGCTACCTGAAGGTCGTTCAAAGAAATTGCACCGTGGGCGTTAAGATCCTTCGCGCGGTCGAATTGCGTGTGCGCGAGTTCCTCGTCGGCAACGGCTTTGCGGTAATCCGAATAGGCCCCTGAAACGTCTGAGCTGCGAACACTCAGCAGCAACTGACCCTTCTGCACCGTATCGCCCAGACGAGCACGAATCTCCACGATGCGGCCCGAGGCTAGCGAGACGACCGGCACGTTCCGCGAAATGTCGGGAGTCACAGTTCCCGTGACAACCAATTCCGGCCTGGAACTGCGCGCAATCGCTGTGACCAACGGAATCTGTTCCGGATGATCGACTTGAACCACACTTCCATCTTGTTCATGCTCCACTTGCGCAGGCGGGGGCGCCTCCGCTTTCGGATCGGTATTTCCCTGGCCACAGCCCGTTACCGCGATAGAAGCGGCCAGCATGATCCAAATTGAGATCTTTTTCATATCCGCCTCTCCATTCAGGCAAGTGCGTGCCAAGTTTTGTTGGACTCAGCACATTCGAACGGTCCGAAGTCGCATTTCCGAATGCGCGACCTCTGAACCCGTTCGTGTGAATAATGGAAGTGACGCCAAGCCCGGTCACACCTCGGACAAGCGGGGGGACGAAAGTGGCGTACGTGATTACAGGAGTGAGGGGGGAGAGCGGCCGCGAGAGCTGCTGGCTAAAGAGCCTGGATCGTATAACTTAGTCAGGGCAGAAATTTCTACAATTGTTAAATTGACTGCCGCGAAGGGCCTCGAGATCATCCCCAGCGCCAAGTGCATTCCCGAGCTTAATGTTGCTGGCCCCACGTGGGGAGCGCTGGCCGCGATCAGGCATGCATTTCGTTTGCCTGAGGCCGCATCCACAGCCACGGTTTCAGGGTGTAGATCGTCGGTAAGGGAAATGACTGGGAATAGAAGGGCCAGGGCGCAGACGATCGCGACGACTTCCATTCTCGTGCTGTGCCTCGGATTTCGCCGTGACACGGTCCAGCGGAATCGCCACAGCCAAACTGCAGCCAAGGTGATTGCGAGCCAGACAAGATTAAGGATCGTCTCCATCGGTTCGTGCTGATGCGATTCGCGGCGAGGCTGGTGTTACTGGCCCCTGTCGGCGAGGGGAATCCTCTAAGGACGGGCTTAGTTTACAACGACGTGCAATCCGGCGGCAAACCTTCCCTCTTCAGATTTACACAGGGGAACTTGTTGTGCGGCAAAGACAGTAGTGATAGCCTTCGCGCAAAGTTCGCCGGCCCCGTGCTTAGTGACTTCCAGAGGGGAGAAACACAATGGCCTTTTGCAGCAAGTGTGGCAGTGAAATGGCGGCGGGCGCGGGATTCTGCCCCAAATGCGGTGAGGCGCAAGCAGGAGGAGCAGTGACGCAAACAACGCAGAGTGCCCAGCCGGGAATGTCTGAAAACGTAGCCGCATTCTTGTGCTATCTGGTCGGGTGGGTCACGGGGATTATTTTTTTCTTGATCGACAAGCGGCCGTTCGTGCGGTTTCATGCGGCGCAATCGATCGTCGTGTTCGGCGGGCTCCACGTCATCAACATTATGGTTGGCATTGTCTTTGGGGCAGGGATGATGATGAGGGGCGGATTCGGTGCTTTCGGGATGGGGGCGGCGCTTTACGGCCTCATTAGCCTGGTTGCGTTCATTCTCTGGATCCTGCTCATGGTGAAGGCGTATCAGCACGAGAAGTTCGAGGTGCCGATCGCGGCTGGCATCGCGAAAAGCTTTGCGGGCAATTAAGATAGGTTTCCTTTCATAGCGGCAGCCGCCGCGCCGCAATTGGATTGCCCGGCGAAGACAGCAGTGATAGCTGGTGCTTATCCTCAATGAATGGCTGGCGCCATTCGCACCACCTTAGATCCCCCGCCTTTTTCTGGTTCGTTGGCCTTCCTTTTCATCTTGACATTCTTGCCGGTCCCGTCCATCTTTTAGGGCTTTCCATCTGCTTTTACGTTTGGCAGTGGGATGGAGCGAGGGCGGAGAGTGGCGGACCCGGTCAAAGTTCGATTGTGCTTTCACGACCGATGCTTCGACGGCGCGGCGTCGTCGGCGGTCTTCTACCGCTTTTTTCGAGAGCGCATCCAGCCAGGCGCGGAGTTTCATTTCACGGGCATGACGCACCAGGCGCGGCATCCCTTCCCGGAAGCGCTGTTTGACGGCGATGAAAACGTCATCGTCGATTTCAAATACTCCAGCTCGCCGCGCGTAACCTGGTGGTTTGACCATCACCAGAGCGCGTTCCTCACGCCCGCCGACGCCGAGCACTTTCGCCAGGACCGCAGCGGCCACAAGTTCTACGACCCCGAATACAAATCCTGCACCAAGCTGCTGGCCGACGTGACCAGCGCGCAGTTCGGCTTCGACGTCAAGCCGCTTGCCGAGCTGATTCACTGGGGCGACATCATCGACGGCGCGCAGTATCCCACGCCGGAATCGGCGGTGGCCCTCGCGGAGCCTGCGACGCAACTGGCGCTGGTGATCGAGGCCGCGCCGGAAGAAGGCCTGGTGGCCAAAATTATTCCGGATTTGTCCGTGCGTCCGCTCGCGGAAATGATCCAGCTGCCGATCGTCGCGAAGCACCTCGGCCCGCTGCTCGAAAAGCATCACCGTTCGATCGATCTGCTGCGGCAGCGCATCGAGGTTCGCGGCGGCGTGATCTATTTCGATATCAGTGACCTGGACATCGACGGCTACAACAAATTTATTCCGTACATGCTGTACCCGGCACGCGCGCTACACGGTGAGCGTGCTCGCTTCGCCGACGCGCTCGAAAATTTCGATTGGCTCGAATCCCTGGAATCCCGACGCCGCGGAAGACAATCTGGCGAGCCTCGCGGAACAGTACGGCGGAGGAGGCCATCCGCGCGTCGCGGCGATCTCCCTGGAACCGAACGACATCGAGCGCGCGAAGCAAGTCGCCAAGGAAATCGCGGAAAAATTGGCGTTGACGGGATTCGAATATCAAACGATCGCGACCTTCTGCGATCTTGTTTCGGCGCACATCGCGGGCAGCCTGAAAAATTGTCCAGTCGTGGTAAAATAAAAAGTTCGTGGACCGGTAGCTCAATGGTAGAGCAGCTGACTCTTAATCAGCGGGTTGTAGGTTCGAGTCCTACCCGGTTCACCAAATCCCCAATGTTTATGAGGTCTTAAGCGGTGCCAGATTCAAGCACGTATTGAGTGCGTTTCCCATGTCAGGTCCTGTGTCAGTAGTCTGTGGCGGAAAAGGCAGTGAGTGGTCAAGAAAACAATGGCTATACAGTGGCAAAACCAAATGGGGCAGCAGCCGCGCAGTTACGTGTGCAGCTATTGCAATCATCGCGTCGGCCCAGCGATGGGATGGGCTACGACCATTCCAGGGAACCCTCCTCCTCCCCAGCATTTGATATATTTGTGTTCGTTTTGCAGCAAGCCGACTATTTCGATCCCCAGGGCAAGCAGTATCCCGGAGCCCCTTTTGGAAATTCTGTGGCGGATGTCCCACAAGAGGTGGGAGCCCTGTATGCGGAAGCTCGAAATTGCATGACGGTGAACTCGTTCACGTCTGCCGTGCTGACCTGCCGGAAGCTCCTAATGCACATTGCCGTTGAAAAAGGTGCCGCGCAGGGCAAATCGTTTTTGGAGTACGTCGAGTATCTCTCTCTAAAGGGCTACATTCCGCCCGATGGAAAAGGTTGGGTGGATTACATTCGCACCAAAGGCAACGAGGCGAATCACGAAATCAAGATCATGTCCTCCGCAGACGCCAGCGACCTAATCACCTTCTCGGAGATGCTGCTCAAATTTGTATACGAGTTTCCCGGCAAAATGAAACCGCTGCCTGCCTCACACCCATAGGGCGGGTGGGCCACCCTTTGAGGTGTGTATGAATTTTCGGGTGGCGCATCCTTCACGTTCTGTGTGAAGGTGCGGGGTTTTTCTTCTCGGGAGTTGCGACAACACCCTGACCGGTAAGGCTGACCGCAAGGGCACCTATGTCGTTTCTGCGGCGCTATCCCTTCACCGTCTCCGCGGCCGCGTTTCTCCCTGCGATTCGGCCCTTGCACCGCGCATCTCGCCAGGCCGTGCAGGCTGAATCCTCCCGCGGACTCGCCTCCGCAGTAGAGGCCCGGAATGACGTCGCCGTTGAGGTCCACCACCTGGCACTTTGCGTTGATGCGCAGGCCGGAGCGCGTGTCGTGAATCACGGGCGTGGCCCAGGCTGCGTAAAAGGGAGGCGTCTGAATCTTATATTTCGGCGCAGGCTTTGCCGAAGTCCGCGTCCTTGCCGGCATCCACAAACGAGTTGTACCGCGTCACCGTGTCTTGCAGCGCGCTCGGCGGCATCGGTTTTCGTCTGAAACTTGTTCGCAATTTTGGCGGCGAGGTCCGCTACGGATTCCGCCGAGAAAAAGTACCCTTCCGCAGTATCCACATACGGTGCCGTGACTTTCCAGCCTTCGCGCTTCACGGCGTCCGCGTCGAAGATGGCCCAGATCGGCCCGCCTCCCGGGGTGGTATCGCCGGTTCCCGCCAGGGCCGCGTTGATGAAATTGGAGGGCTCGTATTTGATATCTGCTGCGTTAAGATAACTTCTAGGTACATATGACTTGATGGAGTTGTAGTTGTTCGCGGGGAATTGGCCTTGCGTCTCATCGTAAAATCGCTTGCCCGCAATGTTTACGAGGATCGCGTCCTGGTAGTCCTTCACGAAGAGGCCGGTGGCGCGCGCCCGGGAAAAAATAGGGCTGTCCGGCTGCCAGCTCAGGTTCACATAGCCGTATTGGCAACCGATCCACCCCGCCTTGGTCACATTCTGGCCAAATTCTCCGGTTTGATTGAATGCGCCCCACAGCGATGCGCCGATGGACATGGCCGCGATTTCTCCGCTGGCATCCTGGAAGGAGTACGGCTCGCCGGCCACTTGGTACTCTTCGGTGAGGCGCGGGTCGAAGATTCTGCGAAAGTTCACGTTGCTGCTGTGTCCGCCCGTGCCGATGATGACGCCTTTGCGCGCGCGGATGTTCACGGTCTTGCCCTGGCTCGTCGCCGAAATCCCCAGGACCCTCCCCGAATTCGGATTCTCGCGGACGATGCCCGTCATCTTGTGTTGCAGGAGAATCTGCACGCCCAGCTTCCGCGCAGTGGCTTCCAGCGGCCGGATCATGCCGACGCCTGAGGAAGAGGTCGCCGCCTTATCGGCGGGCAGCGGGCCGCCATTCTGAACGAGCGCCCACGCCATCGGCGCGGCATGGCTTTCCCTCGGAGCGGAGTTGCCGCAGGCGTGCCCGCCAAGCGTGTCGGGAGCTTTTTCCACAAAAACGACGCCATGCTCGACCATCCACTCGTAGGTCTTGGCGCTTTCGTCGGCAAACGCGCGGATGATTTCCTTGTCGTTGTACCGGTAATCGGGAAACCCGTTGGGCTCGACGACGGACCAATCCGTCAGGTCCGAGTACAAAAGGTCTGGCGAATCGACCACTCCATATTTTTTCTGCCTGCTCGTGCCCCCGCCCAGAGCCAAGTTCCCGCCGCTCAAGATCGCGTGTCCCCCGACGTCCGTATTCGCGTCGATCAGAATCACGGACGCGCCCCCTTCGGCCGCTTGAATCGCCGCGGGCAGCCCCGTTGCTCCCGCTCCAATGACGACGACGTCCGCTTCCTTGTCCCAGTGCGCGGGTCGTCCCTCGGCCTTCGCCGCTTCCACGCCAAAGCCGGTCAGCGCGGCCGCGCTGGCTCCCGTGGCCGTCGTCTTGATGAAATCCCGGCGAGAGAAACCGTTCCGATCTTGTTTATCTCGTTTCATAAGTGTGATCCCAGTTTGCGATTTTGATTTGTTCCTTGCGCAAGACGATATGCCCGGCGGTGGCTCGTGTCAACGGCAGATCACTCTCTGGGTACCTCGGAATTGTAGTGAATGAAGAAGGGAAAAAAGCTAGCATTGGCGCATCCATGATTTACAGAGTCCAGATTCGATAATTCAGACCGAATGACAAAAGTTACTCCAACCTGTCGCGGACGATCGATGAAAAAGGAGCGACGCATGCAGTCGCAAAACAAAATCCTGGCGCTGATCGGCTTGATCGTTTTCCTCGGTTCGGCGTGTTACGGCGCGACGATCACTGGGACAGTGGATGGCGCGGATGGCGCGCCGTTTCAAGGCGCATTCGTCGAGGCGCAGAACGCGAAAACCAAGATCACGGTCATCGTGTTGTCGGACAGCCAGGGGCGCTACCGGATTCCCGATCTTGCGGCCGGGGATTACCGCGTGCAGATCAGAGCCGTGGGCTACCGTGCTGAACCTCGCTCGGGCGTGACTCTCACCGCTGACCAAAACGCTTCGTTCGATTTTTCATTGCAGAAAGGCGTGGTGCGCTGGAACGAAATTTCCCAATACCAGGCGGCGCAACTCTGGCCTCCGGCAAAAGGGAAAGAATTGCTTTTCGAACATTGCAACATCTGCCATCAATTTCAAAGCCGCATGGCTTCTGTCAGGCGAGATTTGGACGGTTGGAGAGACCGCGTTGCATTCATGCGGGAAGCTATGCATTTCAGCATTTTTTTAGGTCCGAACTTCAGTGACCAGGACGCGGAAGATGTGGCGAATTATTTGAACAGTCTGTTCGGTCCAGATTCGGTTCTTCCGAAATCTCCCGCTGACATGCCTGCATATCAGAAGACGGTGCGGCCCTTCAGCAGCGAGGCCATGAACATTGTGTACGTGGAATATGACATGCCTGGGCCGAGCCGCATGCCTTTCAGCGCCGCCCCGGACAAGGATGGATACCTGTGGATCCCCGATTTTGGCGTGGCGAATAAAATCACTCGGCTCGATCCCAAGACGGGAGAGATGCAGGACTTCCCGGTTCCCAATATCGGTACGGCGGCAATTCATTCCGCCGTGCCTGCGGCGGACGGTTCGGTTTGGCTGGCCGAGCAAGGGCCAAACAAAATCGCCAAGTGGGACCCCGTAACGCAAAAAATCACCGAATATCAAGATGCCTACCTGCCGGGAAAAGAGGGAATCGAAGACGGCGGATCGAAGCACACGATCCGAATCGATCCGAGCGGAAAAGTGTGGGCGAGCGGTGTCCCGCTGACGCGCTTCGATCCTGAGACCGGGAAATTCGCGCGATTCGTGGAAGGCGAATATGCCTACGACGTCAAACCGGATAAGAATGGCAATGCCTGGTTTACGAGCCCGCTGGTAAACAAGATCGGCAAAGTGGACGGAAAAACGATGAAGGTGTCCCAGTGGACTCCCCCGACGCCTGACGCTTACCCTCGAAGGATGGAAATTGGCCCGGACGGCATGATTTATTCCGGCGAATTTCGCGGCGGAAAAATGGCCCGGTTCGATCCAAAGACGCAAACCTTCAAGGAATTTCCCCTGCCCGGCCCGGATCCGAGTCCGTACGGCCTGGGTTTTGATGCCGACGGTTATCTTTGGTATGACTCCCACAACATGGACCTGATTGGACGTTTTGATCCAAGGACAGGGAAAGTAATCGAGTATCCGTTTCCTCATCCCGAACCTGCCATACGCGAGTTCTTCCGCGATTCGCAAGGGCGGATGTGGTACGGCACCTCGCCCAACAACAAAGTCGGCTATTTTTATTTGGCAGGGAAGAACGGCTCCGCTGGATCAGCCGGCAAGTAAGGAAACGGCGGCAGACTGCACATGTGTAAGGCGAAGCGGAGATGCGTACTACTCTCGATCGCGGCCTTCGCCGGCGTCGCGCTGAATTCCTAGGATGTATTCCACCTTTTCGCGGCGGCAATTTGTAACGGTGCCGGAATCCTGTTCGCTTCCCGATTTGACCGTGACATGTGACCCAACGCGAATCGCATTTTTCATTCGCACGCTCATGCCACCGTGCGACGTGTCTTCGAGCGTCGCCGGCGCCACGCGGGGAGTTCCGTCTTCGTCCTCCCACAAGACATCGACCCGCGCCATCAGGGGAATTCTAAACTCGGTCCTCTTTCCGCTCACACCTGCTCTATCGGCAAAAAATTAAAAAGGCCCAATCCCTTTCTCTGTCGTACCCGTTCTAAAATCGGCTTTATATCTTGTGGAGTAAATCGAGCAGCACAGCCACTCCTGGCTGTGCGGTTTTCGCTGGTTTCCCGAATCCATTCCCTATTGACGAACGAAAGATCCGTACAGGTAAGAGTGGCGGCGTAAACCGCATAGGCAAGAGTGCCTGTGCTACATAAACATTTCTCGACTCGACGCCCTCCGGCAGTGCGCGTGGTGTTTATCATGCGCGACGAATTGGTGCAAACTACTCGTTGTATACTCGCGCCAGCTCCAGATATGCCGTTTAAGATTTCGACGCAAGACAATTCAGAACTGGAAGGAATAATGTGAGAATCGACGTCCATGCGCACTATTTTCCGTTGGAATACCTGGACCGTTTGGACCTTTACGGCGGAAGTCACGTCACCGGCTTAATCCGGAAGATGAAACTGGATTCCGCCGATTTCAGCGGCCTCGAAGACGCACTTCCGCAACATGGACCTGTCAAAAGTGGACATGCAGATTCTCTCCGTCTCCGGCCAGCTCCCCTATTTCGCGAAGGAAAACGATGCGGTGGATGCGGCGAGGCTCGGCAATGATATCTACGCGCGCATCGTCCGCGAATATCCAAAGCGCTTCGCGGCTTTTGCCTGCACTCCGCTGCCGCACGTGCAGGCGTCGATCGAGGAAACACGCCGCGCGCTCGATGAACTCGGCATGGTGGGCGTGACGGCCGGCACCGTGGTCCTCGGAAAGAGCATCGCCGATCCGGCCTTCGACGGATTCTTCGCGGAACTCAATCGCCGCAAAGCCGTTCTCTTCATTCATCCGACCGGCGGCAGCCTCGGATCGCAACTGATCGAGTCCACCAACCTTGTATGGCCGGTCGGCGCGCCGCTTGAAGA
Organism: uncultured Acidobacteriota bacterium; assembly: GCA_963833595.1. Lineage (GTDB taxonomy): Bacteria > Acidobacteriota > Terriglobia > Acidiferrales > UBA7541 > Palsa-360. Next base: position 97,813 of record CAWHYM010000021.1, read on the forward strand.
CACGGTGTGCCTGCTGCAATTCATGCAGGCAAATTTTCCCGTCCCGATTTCCGGACATCAAGATCATCCTGCCGCACCTCGGCGGATTCGCTCCCTTTCTGGCAGCTCGGCTCGACCAATTGCAGGATCATTTCCTGCCAGCCTCAGCCATGGCGCCCAGCGTCCAGGCAAAATATTTCTGGTATGACACGGTGAATGGCAATCCGTGGGCGCTCCGGTGCACGAAGGAAACCCTCGGTGCGGATCACCTCTTGCTGGGAACGGATTATCCGTTCTGGCGCGACGACGCGTTCAAGCTGTGCGTGGATTACGTTGGCGAGGCCGGACTGCCGGCAGATGACGTGGACCGTATCCTGGGAGGGAATGGCCAACGATTGCTCGGATTATGAGTTCGTTAGAGAATTTCCGGCGTGCTGATGTTTGGGTCATTCCGGGAACGCCATTCTCCTGATTGGCGGGCGATTGGCGGGTTGCGCGGCGCCATTCAGGAGAATGGCGTACCCGGGCCACACCACCAGGGACGACCGCTGTGCCGAAGGACGCTTTAGTGGGTGAGTTGAAGCGAGGGCTGGGCGGCGACACGGCGCATGATTTCATTGGCCATTTGATTGAGGGGCAGGATTTTTTCAGCCAATCCGGCGCGCGCGACAAACCCCGGCATACCCCAGACGACGCTGCTTGCCTCGTCCTGGACGATCACGGAGGCGCCCGCCGCGCAAAGTGCTTCGCACCCTTTCAATCCATCCTGTCCCATTCCGGTCAGAATCACGCCCAGGGTGCTCGCGCCGTAGAATGCGGCGACCGATCGGAAGAGCACATCCACCGACGGCCGGCAGAAATTTTCACGAGGCCCTTGGTTAGTGCGCAACACCATGCGGTGTTTCTCTTCCTGCACCACCATGTGATAGTCGCCGGGCGCAATCCAAACACAAGAGGGGCCAAGCACATCACCCGGCTGGCACTCCCGCACAGGCAACGCGCATTTCGACGCGAGCCGTCTTGCCAGGAGCCCTGTAAATATAGGCGGCATATGTTGTGCAATGACAATGGGAAGCGGGAATCGCGCAGGAATGGAGGGCAGGAGTATGCCGAGGGCGTCAGGGCCTCCGGTCGATACTCCGATGGCGATAATTCCAAGGCGAGCAGTGCGCGTGGAAGTTGGCCGGGTCCCAATTGGAAGCCGTTCAACTTGGGGAACTGGTCTTGAAATTCCCGGGGAAGGATTTTGCGCTCCGGAAGGGATCCTGCATAACGCCTTGATCTTAGGGATGAGATCTCTAGCAATGCTTTCAGAAGTTGAACCCATATCCGAATTGCTTGGCTTCGTCACATAGTCGGTCGCACCGAGCGTAAGTGCGTCGAGAGTGGCTTCGGCACCTCTCTCCGTGAGCGTGCTGAACATGATGATGGGAACACGAGGGAGAATCTTGCGGATCTCCGGAATCGCCTCGAGCCCCGTCATTTCCGGCATTTCAATGTCCAGCAGGATAATGTCGGGACGAAGAGTTGGAAGCTTGGCCAGCGCCAGCCGTCCATTGCTGGCCGTGCCGGCGACTTCCAGATCAGGATCATGCGAAAGCGCGTCCGTGAGCGCCTTACGAACGACAATCGCGTCGTCCACAATCATTATGCGGATTGGTGGCATGGTTGGTTGAGACCTTTGTCGTCTGTCCGCCCGCAAGGCATATCGTGGAGCGATATATATTCCACCATCGAACGGACCCTGCATCGCCTTGCACGTTCGGGTTCAAAACAACGAGTTATTCGAGCCAGACGCGAATTTTCTTCACTCCCTCGTCGAGTTGGAACAACTCTCCTGGCGGGAAATTTGCGCTTTTTGCCGCGTTTGCAATATTTTGCACGTCAATCCCACGCTCGACGAGCTTCAGCTCAATTTCAGGCGGGACGAGGTCGGGCAGATTCTCAGCCGCAGTGGCGCGAAAGGTTACTTTCGCTTTCTCCTGACCGTGGTCCCAAACGCAAATTTGCAGGTACTGCGATAGTCCATGCTTCGGGAATACTTCGCCGTCCGGCAGGCCCGCTGCCGCGGCACCGCATGCGTCCGGCCGAACCGATTCGTAAGCGCTATACCAGTCCACGGGAGTTTCGAGGGCATCCAGATATTGCAGCAACCCCTGAAAGGCGCGCACGAAGTAGATCAGTTCCGGAGGGCCTGCCATCCGGAAATTCCATCGAAAATCGCCGAGGATATCTTGTACCCTCTCCGACAGTCGCCATTGTTGAGGCGAAAATAGCTTCCCGGTTCGGAACGGTTCGAACAGCACGGTCGCCAAAGCCGGCAGGAGGTGAGCCATGGGTTCGAGAAGGCGTCGCTGGAACCCAAGCGCTTCGAATCGATGTAAGGCGAGTTCCACATTCTGCTGCAATCTGTCCTTTCGAATATCATCGATGAGCGCGGCGAGGGCGTCCGCCGTTGCCCCGGAAATCGATTTGACACAGCCAAAATCCAGCAGCCCGATGATCGGCCGGCCATCCCGGAGCGAGAAGCGATAGTTGCCCGGATGAGGATCAGCGTGCAAAAGCCCCCATCGAAAGATCCCCTTCAGGAAGAGGTCCACGAGCGATTCTCCAAGGATATGCCGCGAATTTGTTTTCCACTTCCGCGTGGAAAGGAAGGGTTCGCCCTCTAGCCAAGTCATCGTCAGTATGTGCTTGCGGCTGAGGTCTTCAATGACTTCGGGGACTTCCACGCATTCCATATTCCGTGTAAGTTGCGAAAAACGGCGTATCATTTGCGCTTCGTGGAAATAATCCACTTCTTCGCGAAGCATGCTTCCAACTTCGCGCCGGTATCCCGCGAGGTCGAATCCTCTGCGCAATCCCCCCACCGGAATTGTCAGCCATCCGAGCGCCCGGAGATCCGTTTCGAGCGCCTGAGCGATTCCCGGATATTGCACCTTCACGGCTACCGCGCGGCCGTCGGGAAGCCATGCTCGATGAACCTGCGCAATGGAGGCTGCCGTCCCCTTTTCTTCAATGCGGGAATAGCACTGGCGGAGAGGCTGCCCCAATGCGAGCTCGATCTGGCGAAAGACTTCCGATGACGGCAGCGCCGGAGGACCCTCTGTCAGCTTCAGGTATGCGGGTTCATCGGCGTACAATTCGCCCATCGATAGAACCTGCCCGATTTTTTGTGGCAGGCCATGAAGAGTGGCCAAGCGTTCAACGATGGACGCACGCGCCGATTTTGTTGCCGTGCTGGTGGTAGCGCGGCTCAAATGAACCATCTCCCCGGCTAAACCAGCCAGTTCTCGAACGCGGCGCGCCTTGCTCCGAAATTTTCCGTTTCCCGAGATTCCTGCGGGACGTCCTTCCCCGTCTGCGGAACCTCGGGAAACGCTGCCTTTTCGTCTGGACATTTCACTCTTTCTTGCGATCGAGCATTTCTCGGAGTTCGCCGGCCAGTTGAGAGAGTTGTTCGGCGGCGCTGCGCGCGTCGGCTGCGCCGCGTGTTGTGCTTTGAGCGGCTTCGCTCACGCCGGAGATATTTCGGGCGATCTCGCCGCTGCCCTGGGCGGCGGATCCTACGTTTCGAGCCATTTCGTCGGTCGTGGCGCTTTGCTCCTCTACGGCCGTGGCGATTGTGCTGGAAATGTCGCTGATCTGGTTGATGATGGCGCCAATTGTCCCGATGGCGTCGACTGCCCCCTTGGTATCGGTTTGAATCGCCGCGATTTTCTGGCTGATATCCTCGGTTGCCTTGGCCGTCTGCTTTGCCAACTCCTTTACTTCGTTGGCGACCACGGCGAACCCTTTGCCCATTTCTCCGGCGCGTGCCGCTTCAATTGTCGCGTTTAATGCAAGAAGGTTCGTCTGCTGCGCGATCGACGTGATCACCTTGATGACCTGGCCGATTTCCGCGCTGGACTCGCCGAGTTTTTGGACCGTCGCATTGGTGGACTGGGCGGTTTTCACGGCTTCACCTGCCACGCGTGCGGCTTCGGTGGCATTCTTGGCGATCTCCTTGATCGTAGCCCCCATCTCTTCGGTTCCGGTGGCCACCGTCTGCAGGTTCTTGTTTACCTCCTCGGAAGCCTTGGCCACCACGCCGGCCTGCGTCTGGGTCTCTTCCGCATTCGCGCTCATTTGTTCGCTGACTGCGGACAACTCCGCGGACGATGTCGCAAGGCTCTCTGATGTTGCTCGAATTTTTCGTTCCGTCTCCAGCTTGTCCGTGACCCGTTCCCAGGTCACCATCGGCCCCGCGTAGCGCTTGTCTTTGTCGTATACAGCGCTGACCAGCAGGTCGAGCGTCTCCGGGCCTACTTTTATCTGCGTCTTCATCGGCAATTGTTTGTCGGTCGCAAGGAGTTTCCGCTGATGCGCCGGGTTCTTGTGGAAGATATCGATCGATTGCCCGACAATTTCCGAAACCTTTATAGGCAGATGCTGCTCGATCGCGGTGAGGGTCTTGACGGAACTTCGGTTCACATATTGGATCTTCAGGTCCTCGCGGTCCGCGTACATCACGTTGACCGGCGCGTCCTCCATCATCGACTGGATCTCGGCCATCTTGTTCTCGGCTTTCAGCTTGTCCGTGATAATTTCCCAGGTCACCATCGGCCCCAGATAATTCTTCTGCTCGTCGTAAATTGCGGTGACAAGCAAATCGGCGGTTTCGTCGCCAATATGAATGTTTGCGCGGTGGGGAAGGTTTTTCGGATTGCTCAAGAGCTTGCGTTGATACGCGGGATTCTTATGAAAAATGTCGATATTCGAACCGAGCACCTTATCGGCGGAAACCGGCAGGAGTTTTTCAATCGTTTTCAGAGTTTTCTCCGAAGCCGGGTTCACATACACGATCTCCAGATCTTCGTTCGCCAAGAGAAGGTTAGTAGGAGCATTTTCGAGCATGGCGCGGAAATGAGAAGACGTGAGACCGCTGCTCTCTTCGGCGGCGTTGCTCGCAGATCCATTCGAGTGCGCTGTGACAATTTCGGGTTCGAGCGCCGCAATTTTGTCCATCACCGCATCCACCACGTCCGGAGACACACCCATTTCGCTGAGGGTAACGGCGAGGTGCGTCCCGACCCGCTCGAAATGCCGCTTCTCAATGAGTAAGCCGGCGTGAGCGGAACGCATGGATTTGCCCTTGTATTCGCCAGGCCCACCGAGGGCCTGAGTGAAGAACTGAGCCTGCCGGAGTTTGAGCCAGTTCATGTTTGTCTTCGCAAAAAACTTCTTAAGTTCGGGATCGGCAAGCACTTTTTCGTAAAAGGTCTCGACAGCGGCGCTGATGGCGGCTTTTCCGCCCAGCTGGCTGAACAGGGATTCGGCGCGTCGAACCGTTGTGGTCTTCACCGTCATAATCGCTCCTTATGTTGATTTCTTCTCATACGACCATATAGCTTGTTACGTAATTCAGGCCTCGCAGAACCAGAAAAGCAATGCCGATTCTGCGGTGGAATCCGCGCGTTCGGTAGTTCCCGGCCAACATCGGACGGCCGAGATAGATCATGACCACGTAGCAGGCGAGCACGGCTAAGGAAACGCCGGCATGGAACCAGATAATCGGCCGGCCTCGGGTAACGACCTTCTCGACCGCATGCCGCATGATTTCGATGTAGATTACGAGAAGAAGGTCGGCGCTGAATGCAGTTAGCATCAGCCAGAAATGAACCCGCGGACGCCGCTTTCGAAACGATACGCCGGCCAACAGCAGAATGACCACGAGCGATGAAGCAATATGCAGCATTAGGCCCCTTTCTCGTCCAAATGCACGGTCAAATCGCCCAGATCGACAGCACGATCGATATCCAGGATGAGGAGGAGCCTGTCAGGCAGTTTATGAACTCCCCGCACGACCTCGCGCGTCGGCCCCTGCAGTGTTTCCGGAGGAGGTTCGAATGTGTCGTCCTGCACTTCGATCACGTCCCCAATCTCATCGACGAGCAGGCTAATTGCGCCGTCCTCGGTCCGCACGACCACATTCATGGGAAGCTCACCTTTCGGGAGATCGCTCATGCCAAGGCGCCGGCGCAAATCGACGGCCGTTATGATCTGCCCTCGCAAATTGATCAGTCCGCGCACCACCGGCGGCAACAGCGGCACGCGGGTCATCTCCTGATACAGGATGACTTCGCGCACTTGCTCGACCTGTACGCCAAAGACATGTCCATCCAGAAAGAACGTACAGAACTGTTGCGTTGATCCCATCGATCGTTCTCCTATGCTGGTACAAGTTCCTCCTCTGAAACCTTTCTCTCGCTCAAGTTGGCCTGGGCTGCGCGCACGACGGCAGGAATGTCCAGCAAGTCGGTCACGCGGCTCTGAATCACCATCGAGCCTTTAATGCCTTCCCGGCGGGACGGATTTTGAATCACCACGTTTTCGTCGACGATATCGAGAATTCGGTCCACGACGAGACCGACGCTGCGGCCATTTTCCGAATAGACGACCACCTGGAGCGAATCGAGTTCGTCAGCCGCGCTCTCTCCCACGCCGATTTGAAGGATCTCGGAGACTCGCAAGAGGGGCATGATCTCACCGCGGTATTGCGTAACGTCTTGATACCCGGCGCGCTCAACCGCTGTGGTGGCAAATACTTCGAGGCGGGCTACCAGTGACAGCGGGATCGCCATGCGCCCCTGCCGGCCAACCTGAATCAACAGAAGGGCTTGCCGGTTGCCTTTTTGTTGATCGGTTCCACTGGATTGTTCGTGGGCGGAGACGGAACGGGTTCGAACTTCAGAGACGATGTTTGCGCGCTGAGCCAATCCAAGAACGTCGATAATCAGCGCGACTCGGCCGTCACCCATGATCGTTGCGCCGGCAAAGATGTTGACGCCTTTAAGCTTTTTGCCCAGCGGCTTGACGACAATCTCCTCGGTGTCGATGATTTCATCCACCACCAGGCCGAACTGGCGGTCATCCGCTTGTAATACAACGATGGTGGCGGCAGAGCCTTGCTGCGCGGCGTTCTCGGGGTTCCGTTCCAGGCGCAGGGCTTGATCGAGATACACCAGCGGCAGCAGGCGTCCTCTCAATCGATACACCGGGACTCCGTGCACGAATTCTATCTTCGAAGAATTTCCAGCATCCGCTTCGATTCTCACTAACTCGGAGAGGCTGACTTGAGGAATGGCAAAGCGCTCGCCGGCGCACACCACAACCAGCGCCGGCACAATCGCCAGCGTCAGGGGAATCTTGATCTTGATCGTCGTTCCCAATCCCGTGCTGCTGTGAATGTCTACTGAACCATTCACTCTATCGATGTTGGTCTTGACCACATCCATGCCAACGCCGCGCCCCGAGAGATTGGTCACTTTTTCCGCAGTGGAAAACCCAGGAAGGAAAATGAGATTCAATAATTCACGTTCGCTCATGTTGGCTGCTTGCTGTGGAGTAATCAGGCCGCGCTCGAGAGCTTTATTCTTGACGCGGGCTGTGTCGATTCCTGCTCCGTCGTCTGTGATTTCAATCACCACCTGGCCGCCTTCGTGGCACGCGCGCAATTTCAGGTGTCCCTCGGGGCGCTTCCCCCGCGCCACGCGCTGGTCCGGCGATTCGATTCCATGGTCCACTGAATTACGCACGATATGAGTCAGCGGGTCCTTGATGGCTTCGAGCAGGCTCTTATCGAGTTCCGTCTCCTTGCCCTCCATCTCGATCTGCACTTGCTTGCCACAGCCCATGGCGACGTCGCGTACTACGCGCGGGAACTTGTCAAAGATGATGCTGATGGGCTGCATGCGCGTTTTCATCACTTCTTCTTGCAATTCGCTTGTCAGCAGATTGAGTTGTTGTGCTGGGCTGACCAGGTTGGGATCGGTCTGTCGCGCGGAAAACTGCGTGATTTGATTTCGCGTCAGCACCAGTTCCCCGACAAGATTCATCAGCCGGTCCAGCAGGTGGACGTCGACGCGAATGGTTTCCGCCGCCGCGTTCCTGGAGCGGGAGTCATCCTGCGGGTGTTGGGCCGTCAGAGTTTCTCCTGGCGCCGGGGCCGATGGGGCGGGCGGCTCGGGACGGGCTATAGGCGCTACTTCCGTTCGGCCCAATTCCGTAGCTGGCGGGACGGATCTTGTGGGATTCTCATCCAGGCTACCCCCTTGCCGTTTTTTCGAGGGATCCTCTGTTGAAAGAAGATCGGAGGCTGCCTTAGGAGCCGGCTCCTGGCCCTGGTTTTGCAGGCTATTCAAAGTTTCAATGAGTTCCGGGTAAGTTTCGTTTCCGTCTTGCTCGGTGGTTTGAATTTCTCCGAGCATCGTGCGAATGGCGTCCACCATCGCCAAGAGGCCGCTCGTAAATTCCGGCGTCAGCGAAAGTTTCCCCTCACGAAGGCGGGAGAGAAGGCTTTCTCCCACGTGAGCGACTTTCTCCAGCTTGCCGAACCCAAGGAAACCGCAACTGCCCTTGATCGTGTGGATGGTTCGGAAGATGCTCGACAAAAGTTCCTGCGAAGACGGATCGGTTTCAAGTTTCACCAGTTCGCTGTCGAGCCGGTCCAGATTTTCGTTGCTTTCGACCAGGAATTCCTTGATCAGGTCGTCCATTGCGCCACCTTATTTGCGATCGTCAGTCTTGGGCGAATAAAAATAACGGCGTCGCGCGGTTGGACACCTCGAAGCAAGGAATCCGATTTTTCCGGACAGCCTGCTGTTTGACGCAATCTCGCTTAAGACACATGCAGTTCATCGTCCAATTGGTGGATTCGCTTTAGTGGGAGTTTCAATGCGAATCAATTTGAATTTCGAGGTATCCTGCCTCCGGCTTCGGCGATTCCTAACTCCGCCTCCAATATGGAGTTAGGCGCAAGTTGGGGAAAAGGGAGGGAATCGTTGCGGAAATGTGCCGTCTCTAACGCACGATTGCCGGACGGAAGGCATTGGGGCTGAAATGTTCAGCTCGTCGGGCAGAGGGATTCACTTCCTTAGAGACGTCTAACAATTGGGGGCTGTGAAACACTGGCCGCTTGTGGGCGCCCGAGTTCCTATTTCAGTTTCGCTGGAGCGACGATCATTTCTGTTTGGCTTGTTTGGATCGTTCGAGGAAGACTTCCCGCGCGGCTTGAATTCCGTTGATCGCTGCCGGAAAACCCGCGTACAACGCCATCTGCATGATGACCTCCACCACTTCCTGTTCGGAACATCCCACGTTCAGCGCGCCGTCAATGTGCGCGCGAAGCTGCGGCGCCGCTGTGCCCAGCGCCGTGAGCGCGGCGATGGTCGCGATCTCGCGGGATTGCAGACTCAGTCCGGGACGGCAATGAATATCCCCGAATGCGAATTCCATGACGTAAGTTCCCAAATCCGGGGCGATCCCATCGAGCGACGCCAGAAATGTCTTGGTCTGTTCTCCATACATTTCCACGAATTTTGCTAACCCGCGTTCGTATCGGGCCGAATGGCTCATCGTTGTCTTCTCCTCGATCGGTTCCGGCGATCGCTCGCGCGCCGCGATGGATTGCATTCACACAGATCAGTTTCAGTTGAGGTCCCACATGATCGTATAGATTCTCGGTGGAATCCAGAGCAACAAGAATGGGGTTGCTGCCAAGCACTTACTCGGCGTCGACGATTAAGACAAAGGCTCCGCCTGTCGCGTGTCGTCGATGAATTGCCCCATCTAAGCAGGATAGCGTGGGCATTTATCTGAGCGTGATCTTTGCGCGAAGGCAAATGGAGGCGGGGGAGTTGAGAATATTACAGCGTTACTGAAACCGCGAGACTTATTGAAAGTACTAGACTGCTCGATTAGGCGGCATGTGCTGGCCTGCCATAAACGCATAATATTGCTACAATCACGCTACAAATTGCCCGCAAACCCGGTTTCCTGGCCCGCCAGCGGGCGATCTAACTCAGCAGGATAGCTGAGGATCGACCAGTTCCAGTCCCGGATCGATTAATTCGGCTCTATGGCCAGCCGATTAGGATCACAAAGTTGAAAAAGTTCGCCCGGGACGTAAGCTGGCCGGAGATGTTGGCGGAGGACTAATTTCGCGAGCAAGAATAAATATTAAAGAACAGTCGGACGCGTTCCAGACTTACTGAAATCAACTGACCGGGGATTTTCAATTGACGACGCGAATTGATAGGAACGGCGTCTGACTGCTTCTGGCTCTTCCTGATTAACCTCTGATGAAGCCGGGTTGGAGAATCGTGATCCTTGTATCAGCGGGATTCCGCTATTTCTAAACGCAGTGCGAAAGAGCCACTGGGCCGAACGAACGAGCCCGATTCTTACCCTGAACGGTGAATCCTTTCCCGACGTTCCGCGAGATGTTTTTCAGACAGCGCGACATACGCCATTAGGCTCCCAAGGTTTGAACTTATTGGTGTGAAATCGATTTTCCGGCGTTGTGTTCGGCAAGGCGGTTTCGCAGATCGCTGGTCGAGCCGACTAGGTTTGGTCGGAAAATTCTCGCTTCGGAGGATGTATGCGTAATACATCGGAGCCCGCCTTCGCTTGCTGGACTGGAATTGTGGATCGTACCATGGGTTAGGCGGCGAACGCGTGTATTTTGTCGTTCCATTTCGTGCTACGGCGGGCATTCTGCCTTCGCGCAAAAGATGATTTTAAACCTTGCTTTCATTCCGTGGTAGCTTGGGCAGGCGAAGTCTGCCGTAGCGCGATTATTGCGCGAAGGCAGATGGAGGCGGGGGGAGTTGAACCCCCGTCCGAAAAGCGCTACGGCTCGAAGCCTACATGCTTAGCTCAATTCCGTTTGTTTCGCCAGCCACGCTCAGAATGAGCAAGAAACGCGACCGGCTAGCCCGATTGGTTCTCGCCGTCTCGCCGCGGGCCGAGACTTGACGGCCAGCCTACTGTGTGACGTTTCTTACCGGGCCCGTAGGCGAAGCCCGGGGAAACGTAGCTGGCCTAGTTTAAGCTAGGCAGCCAAAGCCAACTGTTGGTTGGCAGTTCTAGTTTTCCACCCGATTGCGGGCAGGTGGCGCCCGGCATGCCTTCGAGTCGCGACAGCTTCCGTCGAAACCGTGTCGCCCCCTAAACATCATTTTACCACCATCTCGACGATAAGAGTTGAAACTTGACGGATGAGAGTTGAGAGTCGGAGGGAGGATGGGGCTGGGTGCAGGTGGCAGCTCGCAGGCAGAGGAATGGGCAGGGAGTGGAGAGGCTCTGCGGTAGAGGGTAGGATCGGTCAGCATCAACGAGTCGAGGCGCATTTAACTCCCACCTCTGACCTCCGACTCCTGCCACTTGCTCGCTGCCCCTGCCACGTGCGCGGGCCGAAACCTTTGTCCGATGCGGAGTTGACAATCGTTCCTGGTGGTTCCGATAATCGGATTTGGGGCCGATATATGTTCTGGCGGGCTGCAAGTACAGCCCGCACCCGTCTGGAGGCGCCAGGGTATGGCGGCAGAACCAAACGCAGTCGAGCAGGCGGTATCGCGGACGCTGCGTGACAACCTCGAGAAAATTCAGCGTACCGCGGACGAATTGCATCAGGCGGTCAACGACATGGTGGCCGCATGCGCGAGCAGCCGTGCGAGCAATGCGTTGCCCTCGATGCTGCGCGCCCAGACGTCCGCAGCGTCGCTTTCCGCTACACTCGAAGTCCTTTCACGATTTGTGACCAGCGCGTTGCAGCCCGGCATGCGAATGCCGTTCGAACCGGACACTTTTCGCGTACCTTCCATGAGTGCGCCGCCGGTCCCTGCATTCGAGCAGCCTCCACCCGCGCCTTCGCATCCAATGGAGGAGATCTCGTGGGAAGCGCCAGCGCCGGTCGTGCAGGCACCACCCGTTTCGGAAATTCCTCCCCCGGTGGAGCAAATGCCAGCGGTTCCGGAAATACATTCACCGGTTGAGGCTCCTGCGTTTTCCGATGTTTCTCCGGCCGTTGAAATGTCTCCGGCTGTTGAGCCTGCTCCTCCTTTGGAGCCGGTATTTTTGCCCGATCCCGTGCCGGTAACTCTGCACGAGCCGGCGCCGGATTTTGAACCGGAACTTCCCGTCGAGACGCATCCGGAGGTTGAGTCGCAGCCCGCGGATAAACCGGTGGAAGCGGCGCCAGTTTTTAATCTCGACTCGCTGCCACCAGAAGAGCAAGAATTGCACAGGCGCGCCTTCCGCGTCGCCAAGGTTTCGATGCAAGACATCAGGATGCTGCGCCCTGAAGACGTAAAGCTCGGGCGCGAGAACAAGGATTTGTGTTTCAGATTGCGTGATGACATTGAGAAGGCTCACAAAGAATACGATCGCCGGTTCCAACCCATCCAGTCGCATCCGGTCGACTACTTCTACGACTGGATGGTGGAAATATTGGGCGGCGGAGATCCGCAAGCGCTTGGCGAGTATCCTTACCCCTCTCCCGTCCTGCGCCGGTAGTGCGAACGCACTCGCCGGGAAGATTGCCAGCTTCCACTTCCTCACTGCTGTTGTGGCTGTAGCGCTGCTCCTGCTTGCGTGCCGCAGGTCGCGCGCGCAAACTCCGGCAAAGCCCGCGAAGAAACCCGCTACGAAATCCTCAGCAAAATCAGCGGCAGCCAAGAAGCCCGCGGCTGTAGCCGCGGCTCCTGCGACGGATCTGCTGGAAAAGCAACTCGCGCAGCTTTCCCGCGCGCTCCGCGACCACCCGAATGCGACCACGTACGCGGCGCTCTCCGCTTTTGCTTCGCGAAATGCGAAGAATGAAACCGGCGCCCGCGCGGCGCTCGCGCTCGGCTACTACGATCTCACGCGTGAAAAGCCGGATTTGGCGCTGGGCTGGATGCGCAAGGCCGTGGGCGAAAAATTGCTCCGCGAATATGTGCTGTATTGGCAGGCGCAGACCTCTCTCGCCCTGGGGCAGAAAGAAGCGGCGCTCGAGCAGTTCCAAAGTATTTCGCGGGATTTTCCCGGCAGCGCAATGGCCGAACAGACCGTGACTTCTCTCGCACAGACGGCGCTGGATTTGGGAAAGGGCGGGGACGCCCTGGCGGCGCTGGATGCCTATCCGAATACGAACACAAAGCCCGCCCTGCTTTTGTTGCGCGCGCAGGCGCATGAAAAAATCTCGGCGGCGAAAGCGGAAAAGCCCGCAGCCGCGGCCGCGGATTATCTGGATCTCTATTACCGCTTTCCGCTGAACGATGAAGCGAAGGCGGCAGGGCGGAGAATTCCGTCGCTGCAATCCGCGCTCGGCGAGTCTTTTCCCGGCGTGCCGCTGCAAACGCAAATGGCGCGGGCGGAGGCGTTCTACATTGCCAGGCGCTGGCGCGAGGCGAGCACGGAATTCGCAAGCCTGCTTCCGAAGCTGTCGGGCACGGATCATCAGCGCGCCGACCTTCGCATCGTCCAGTGCGAAGTCGAGCTGGGAGGCAAGCTCGATCAACTGAGTGAAATTTCGCTCACTGATCCCGAACTTGACGCCGAGCGCATTTTCTCGATTTCGCAAGCCCATCGCGGGCTAAAACTCGAAGCGCAGTTGCTCGATGATGTCGACCAGCTCGTCAAACGCTATCCGCAAAGCTCCTGGACCGCGGACGCCTGTTTGGAGCCGGCAACTTTTATTGGGTGAACCTGGATCGCGCGCGCGCCGCGGAATTTTATCGCCGTTCGCTGGACGTCTCTCCGGACGGGAAAAACGCGCCAACCGCCGAGTGGCGCCTGGCATGGACCGCGTATCTGGATCGCAAACCGGAAGCCGCGGATATGCTGGAATCCTATGTCCGCCGGTTTCCCATGTCGAGTTACGTGCAGGACGCACTGTATTGGCTCGGCCGCTCCTACGAGCGCTCGGGAAACATGGCGCACGCGCGGAGTTTTTATCTCGCCGCCGCCAATCGATTTCCGCTGACCTATTTTGGAGCGAAGGCCGCCGAACGCCTGCGTCCGGAACCGGACGGGATCGGCGCTTCGCCGGTAAATCCGGCGGAATTTGCTTTCGACGATTCCTGCCGCGCCGCCTTTGCCTGCGCTCGATCAGCCGGTCGCGCAAGCTGCGGCGGAGCGCCAGGCTCGCGCGCGCGCGCTCAGCGACATTGCATTCGATTCCTCGGCGGAGCTGGAATATCGCGCCGCGTATGCGACGACTCATTCGCCGAAATTTCTGATCGACGCCGCCGGAGCCGCGATCGCCGCCGGACATTACGGGGCCGGCATGGCCGCCGTGCGACAGGCGATTCCACAGCTCGAGGCGCGGCGCGTCGCGGACATTCCGAATGACGCCTGGCGCGCGGCGTTTCCGCTCCCGTATGAATTGAATCTGCGCAGCGCGGCGGCGCGCAATCAGCTGGATCCGATGCTGGTCGCCGGGCTGATCCGGCAGGAATCCGCGTTTGAATCCAAAGCGATGTCGCATGCGGGCGCGATCGGCCTGATGCAAGTGATACCCAAGACCGCCCTCAAGGTGGCGCGCCAATTAAAAGTGCGATATGCGCGCACGCGACTGACCGATCCGGGTTACAATTTACAGCTTGGTTCGCGCTACCTGGCCAATCTGATCCAGTCCTTCGGAACGCCGGAGGCGGCCCTGGCTGCCTACAATGCCGGTGAGGACCGCGTGGTGCAATGGACGGCGGGCCAGAATTATCTCGAGACGGCGGAGTTCGTGGAATCCATTCCGTTCACCGAGACAAGGGAGTACGTGCAGATCGTGATCCGCAACTCGGAAGTTTACCGCCAAGTGTACGGCCCACCTCCTGCTGGAGACCGGCAACAGACCCGGCTTTCGCGCGAAAGGCTCAGTGAAAGCCGTGGAGGCGCGACCGGCCGCGGAGAGTGAACCGCAACCCGCAGGGACGGGAGAAATCCGTTGAGCGCGCCATCGAGATTATCGGGCGCTGGTGACGCGTCCACCACAGGCGCGAGTCAGGTTGCGGCCTCGGTGCAGCGAACGCTTTCCGCCAAGGCCGAGCGATTCACCGAATCCGTGATTCGCGAAATGACTCGTCTGGCCATGCAATACAATGCGGTCAACATGGCGCAGGGCTTCCCGGATTTTCCCGGCGTCACCGGAAGTCAAGGAAGCCGCCCGCCAGGCCATCTCCGACGACATCAATCAGTACGCCATCACCTGGGGCGCGAAGGAATTGCGCGACGCCATCGCCCGGAAATTCGAGCGCACGCAGGGCGTGCGCGTCGATCCCGAACGCGAAATCACCGTCACCTGCGGCTCGACCGAAGCCATGATGGCGACGATGATGGGAATCATCAATCCCGGCGACGAAGTCGTCATCTTCGAGCCGCACTACGAGAATTACGGCCCGGACGCGATTCTCTCCGGCGCCACGCCGCGCTTCGTGCAGCTTCAGCCGCCGGACTGGAATTTCGATCGCGACGAACTCACGCGCGCGTTCGGCCCCAAGACAAAAGCCATCATCGTCAACACGCCGAACAATCCCACGGGAAAAGTATTCTCCCGCGAAGAACTGGAATTCATCCGCGACCTCTGCGTGCGCTGGAACGCCTTCGCCGTCACCGATGAAATTTACGAGCACATTATTTACGACGGCACAAAGCACATCTCGATGGCCTCGCTCGACGGCATGCGCGACCGCACGATCACCATCAACGGGATGTCGAAAACCTATAGCGTCACCGGATGGCGCGTCGGCTGGGCCATTGCGCCGCCGGAAGCTTCCATCCCGATTCGCAAGGTGCACGACTTTCTGACGGTCGGCGCCGCGGCGCCGCTGCAACAGGCCGGCGCGGTCGCCCTCGAATTGCCGCCCAGCTACTACCAGAAGCTCGCGGAGACCTACCTCGTGAAGCGCGACCGCATGCTCGCTATCCTGACCGACGCCGGTTTCCGCTGCTTCAAGCCTTCCGGCGCTTACTACATCATGACCGATATTTCGGGATTCGATTTTCCGGACGATATTTCTTTCTCGAGATATCTGGTCGAGAAGATCGGGATCGCCGTCGTGCCCGGATCGAGCTTTTACGACGATCCGGCCATGGGCGCGCGCCAGGTCCGCTTCACGTTCTGCAAGAAGGAATCGACGCTGGCCGCCTGCGCGGAAAAGCTGTCGAAACTCCGCAGCACCTAACGCGCAAGCGTCGCGCGTTCCGTGACCCCTGCGCGGGTCCTGTGTTAGAATCCGCCGCGAAATCCAAGGAGAATCCGAATGGCCATGGAATTCGATCTTATTCCGCAAGGCACGCTCCTACAGGAAAACGGCCACGGCGAGACCGTCGATATCCACGCGAGTTCGACCCGCACTTTTTTTTGCACCATGCTGATCCGCGATCAGATCGAGCAGGAATCCGTCGACGTGTCCATCTGGGGCTCCGCGGACGGAGAAAACTGGGGGACGCAACCCCTCCTGAAATTACCGCAGCAGTTTTATCGGGGCGAGACGCGAGCAGTCCTGGAGTTGACTCTGGTTCCGGAAGTCAATTTTATCCGCGCGGGGTGGGATCTAAACCGGTGGGGGCGCGTTGCGCCTTTGCCCATGTTCGTTCTTGGATTACACCTTGCTGAAATTCCCGCCATGCCGCTGCACGTGCCGCAGAGTCAGCCCAGCGCGTTGACGTAAGAATATTTTTTGGAACTTTCTGGTCGGCGCTTCGCAATAAAAAGGGGTAGGAAGCAATTGGTCGGTTGCTTCTTGGTGGTCGCTTCCTACCCCCCCGAGTGGTCTTGATTGAATAGACGCCTTACCTTCCCCGCAGGTTACATCCTTATGAAGATTTTATTTTGTCGCGCTCTCGTCCCCGAAGTTTGGACCAAAGCGTGAAGAAGATGATCACTGATTTCCGGGGGTAGGGGGCGGCAACGAGGGAAGCCCAGAGGTGTCCGGTTCGGCGGCTGGAGGCGTCACTTTTTGGTGGGCCGGAGGCGCTTGGTCCGCGCCCTTTTGCGGCTCTTCCTGTTCACTTTCATCTTCATCTGATTCGTCTTTCGGGGCATTCAGCAAGGCCTGCACGCGCTCTCGTGTTTTGCGCGCCTGATCGGCCTCCGGACCAATCGGAGCCAACCGCAGGTAATCGTCGAGATCTCTTATCAGCGCGGGGTAGTCTTTCCGCTGAATATGGATATTCGCCAGCAGCAGGTAGACGGGCGGATTATCCGGCATCAAATCCCGCGATTTTTGCGCGCTCTTTTCGGCTTCATCGGTTTGCTTCAGGGCTGTCAGCGCGCGCGCCAATTCAAACGGGCCCCGCCAGGAGGAGGCGTCGACAGAAATTCCCCGGCGAGAGACGCCCACAGCTTCCGTGTAGCGTTTCGTGTCGCTCAGGATCGCGGCGAGGGTAAACATGGCGTCGGCGTACTGGCCTGAACTGAGATCGATGGATTTTTGCAGCGCTTCTTCGGCATGGTCCAAATCTTGCAGTTGAAAGTATGCGCTACCCTCTTCCGCGTAGGCCTCGTAATAGGTGGGGAAATCCTTGATTGCGAGTTGAAACTGGGCGATGGCCCCGCGGTAATCCGACTTTAAATAGATCAGAGTCATGCCCTTTTCAAATTCATCATGGGCCTTGTGCGGCACGCTGAGCTGATGGGCGGAGATCGAAAGTTGCAAGCCAGGATTCACAGCTTTCGCGGGCTTGGTGAGAAAGATAGAAAGTCCCAGGCGGCTGGCGCCGTTAATCGTGATTTGCTGCTGGAACTGATTGTAGTCCTTCACATTAACTTCAATCATGTAGTCGCCGTTGGCAAGCCCGTCGAACTGGAAGTCTCCGTTATCGCGTGTAAACGTAGTGGTGATGGGGGTTCCGGTGGCCTGTTTCAAGACCACGAGAATACTTTCCATGGCGCGTTGGTTGCTTTCATCACGAATACTGCCGCCGATGCTGAGGATGGCATGTCTGTTGGACGTGTTTTGTGTATTTCCAGGCAAAACACCTAGGACCAGCAGTAAAAGAAAAAGCGGCAAACGGCGAAGAAACATCGCGCCTCCGGTGGCGGGGGAAGGTGAGCTAATTCTAACACGCCTCACGGCGCCCGGCGCAAGGATGGCGCCTCGGTGTTAAGCGCTCAGGTCCACGGTCTGGAGATATTGCGGCAGCGCCACGCGCCATCGAAAGGCCGATTCAATCGCTGCTTTGAGCGCGGCGGAAGCCTGAGGTTCCCCGTGGGTGAGATACGTTTGCCGCGGAGGCGCAGGAAGCCCGGTGAGCCAGCGCAGGAGTTCGCTTTGGCCCGCGTGCGCGGAAAATTGCCGCAGATTGATGACTTCCGCGCCGACCGGCACGTCTTCGCCGTGGATGCGCACAGTTTTCGCGCCCTCTTCCAGCTTCCGGCCTCGCGTGCCTTCCGCCTGGAACCCGGCCAGGAGTATCGCGTTTTTGCGGTCCGGCGCGAGGCGCGCAATGTGATGGAGCACGCGCCCGCCGGTAGCCATGCCGCTCGCGGAAATGATGATTGCCGGCGTCCGCACATCGTTGATTTTTTTCGAGTCGTCGACCGTGCGCATGTAGTGCACGGTGTGCGCGTCAAGAGGATTCCCGTTCTTTTCTTCCGCCGAAAAAGTCAGGTCGTGGTCCTCGTGGTGGCGCAAATATAAATCGGTCACGCTGATAGCCATCGGGCTGTCCATGTATACGGGCAGTCGCGGAATGCGGTTCGCGTCCTCGAGCTTGCGAATGATGTACATGATCGTCTGCGTGCGGTCCACGGCGAACGCCGGGATCACAATCTGCCCGCCGCGTTTCGCGACGCGATTCACGACGTCCGCCAGCGCGTCTTCCGGCGAATCCGAAGGATGATCGCGGTCTCCATACGTGGATTCGCATAGCAGCACGTCGCAGCGCGGCGGCGCTTCCGGATCTTTCAGAATGGGCTGGCCGTAGCGGCCGACGTCGCCGGAAAATAGAACCACCATTTTCTTTCCATTTTCGGTGATCGTCAGTTCCAGGCTGGACGACCCGAGAATGTGCCCCGCGTCGTGCGGGCGCACCGAGAATTGCGGAGAAATGGTGAATGGCTCGGCGCGCGGAATTTCGTGCAGCGCCTGCAGCACCGGAGCGACATCTTCTCGCGTGTAGAGCGGCAAAGGCTTCGCGTGTTTGCTGTATCCGCCACGCTTGGCTTTTTCGGCATCTTCTTCCTGCAAGTGCGCGGAATCAGGGAGCAGGATGTTGCACAGCTCGATCGTCGCCGCGTCGGCGTAGATCGGGCCGTGGAATCCGTCGCGCACGAGTCGCGGCAAATAGCCCGTGTGGTCCAGGTGCGCATGCGTCAGCACGCACCAGTCGAACGACGCGGGCTTTTCCGGGAGCGGATTCCAGTTGCGCAGGCGCAGTTCCTTCAGGCCTTGGAACAAACCGCAATCCACCAGCAGACGTTTGCCTTCGGCTTCCACCAGATATTTCGAGCCCGTAACGGTTCCCGCCGCGCCAAGAAATGTGAGTTTGGGCATAGGGCTGACATTCTAATGGAAGTTTTCCATTTGCGGGTGGGAAAGGGGGAAAAGGAATAACACAGAGGACGCAGAGAAAAGTCGCGCAAGCTATAGGGAATT
Source organism: uncultured Acidobacteriota bacterium (assembly GCA_963833595.1). Classification (GTDB taxonomy): domain Bacteria; phylum Acidobacteriota; class Terriglobia; order Acidiferrales; family UBA7541; genus Palsa-360. The sequence continues at coordinate 117,189 of CAWHYM010000021.1, forward strand.
GTATTTCAAGCGATAAAGGTTCATCACCAAATGCTCGGCGCGGAGTCTGGCGAATACGAGCATTTAGGGCAAGCATGAAAGAAAGTCATAAGCGGAATCAGACTTGCTGGCCTCTTACCAATCTTTTCTGGATTCTTGGACCACACAGATAGCCGTTTGATTGAAGTTCTCTTACTTGCTTATCGTGGCGGGATGCAGGTCCTTATGTGTTGAGAAATCAAGAGTAAGCTTGCCCGGATCGGTTGGATCGGGACGGAAACGCAGACCGCAGATCGAACAGGCATAGTCACCGGTCCATATGCGTTTGCCTTCCCGGTTTGTCATTACCGCCCTAAGGCAGATTTTTTTGGCGAGCATACTGAAAGCCTACACCGATTCCAGCAACACCATAGGGGAAAAAGTTTCAAACTGACCCACTACCAAATGCTCATCACAGTGGAATTTCATGGGGATATTCGTTAAGATGTTTGCGGTCTGCCAAACCACCAGTAGATCGTTTTGTTATGTGACGGGCGTGTAGCTCAGCTGGGAGAGCGCATCCATGGCATGGATGAGGTCGCAGGTTCGATCCCTGTCACGTCCACCAATTTTTAATTCCACCATCTCCATAGCAAAGTGGCGGGCGAATACGTTTAAGAGCCTGCGAAAAGGGGCACCCTCTTTTTGTCATTCCGAGCGAAGCGAGGAATCCCTCTTTCTTATCTTTAATGTTTAAATCGAAGGGAGATTCCTCGCTTCGCTCGGAATGACAAAATAGGCTACCTTTTTCGCACCCTGTTAAGCCAAATGACCTGCCTCTGGTCTCCTGAACTTCAATTATTCCAGAACTTTTGCGGCGAAGCTGGAAAGCGCGTCGTCTTCCACGCTGTAAGCGATCTCAATTGGATTGCAGCATACTTCGCAATCCTCGACGTAAGTTTGCCGGCGAACTGAAAGATCCAGCACCATCGAAATTTCTTCCCCGCAATAAGGGCAATAGAAATAGTGCTCCATCGAATCTTTGTCTCCGTTCATGGCGGGGAAATCCAAGCATCGCCGGCCGGAGGCTATTCCTCGACGATAAGTTTGCCGGTCATCCGGTCGTGGCCGTGGCCAATCATGCTGCACTTGACCGAGCATTTGAAATCGTACGTGCCCGGGCGCGCCGCAATGAACTCGATGACGCGATCTTTGTGTTTTTCAACCTTGGCGTCGTCTTGCGGATGGTCGAACACCAAGCCTGGATTGCCGTCTTCGCTCGCGCCTTCGGGATAAATACTCAGATTCAGTCCATGTGCCCTGTCCGCGGTGCGAAGCTTGATCTGAACCCGTTCGCCCATCTTGACGTGAATTTCGCTGGGCGTGAATTCAAATGTTTTGGCAGTCACTTCGATCACGTGGGGAGAATCAGCAGCGCCTGAACTCTGAGTCTGGGCTGTAAGTTTTGCCGACAAGAATGCAAGCGACACAATGACGAACAAATGGGCGGCTTTTTTCATGGTTCTCCTTTGTGTCGCGCTGCACCGCGATAGAGAAAATAAATCAGATGCCCGGGCCAAATGTAGAGTTGTCGGCGACGCTCTAGATTTTCTGAAGGGCCTAACCTTCGCCTGATCTCGAACTTCGGGTGGCGCACTCTTGTCTGCCGCGGCGCACAAGGATGGGATGCTCGCTCTGCATCGCTTTTCCCGTCCTGGCTAAGGGTCGCGAATTGGATACGTTGAGACTTAAGCCGTCTGGAGCCGCCTCACTTTGATTCGGTCGGCGCGAACCTGCGCAACGTCGTAGATCGGTTCTGGGTGCATCAACTTTTTCCCTTTAGCAGGACATCCCGCAAGAACTCTATGAAATTTTACACTCCCGCAATCGGCAAGAACCCAGGAGGCTCGACGCGCCAGGTAGCACAGGCTTCAGCCTGTGGGTTTCCATTTGCCCCTGGCCACAGAAATTCCACAGACTGAAGTTTGTGCTACTGCTTGGCTCCAGCGGATGATTTTTCTTGCGGCGATGTGGCCTCCGCGATCGCGTCGGCGAGTTCCTGCCACGCAAAATTCTCGCCTTTTGGGACGGCCAGGGAAAATTCGGCAATTGCCTGCGCGAGCCAATCCTGGCGCTGCGCTGTTGCGAGCGCTGTTAAAGGCTCCAGGCCCGCATCCGCAACGGCCTGGGCCGCTTCGCGCATCTCAGCCGCGCGCCTCTTTCCGTGCTCCGCTACGCGGCTGATTAAATAATCCGGCAGCGCGCCGTCCCAGACCATGCCCGGGTATGTCGCGGCCAGTGACTCGAGTACCTGCTTCTCTGCACCATATCTCCGCGCCGTAAACATTGATTCCACGGTGATCGCTTCGAGACCCTTGATGATGATGCTGCGGCACATTTTGATCGCCGAGGCGACGCCGATGCGGTCGCTGATGGGCTTCACATTCATGCCAATCGCTTGCAGCCGCTCGGCGGCAGTTGCCGCGTTCGTGCCTCCCAGAAGCATCGGAACTTTGAGCCGCTGCGGTGAGACCGGGGCCATCACGGCCGCTTCGACGAATGTGGCGGCTGATTCGTTCAGAGTGCGCGCAATTTCACGCTTCGTGTCGGGCGAAACCGAGTTGAGGTCCAAGTAGATCTGCCCGCCGCGTAGAAACGGCGCAGCGCTGCTAGCCACATCAGCGGCGGAGGAAGCCGTCACTGCGGAAATCACGAGGTCCGCGCCGTGGACCGCTCCTTCGAGAGTATCGCACGGGCGGACATTCGCGCTTTTCGCCTTGGCTAGCATTGCCGAGCGCGACGGCTCCGCATTCAGCAGAATATCGAATGTGGAAACACCGAGTCCCGCCGCCGCGAAGTCATGGCCGAAAATGCCGCCGACCTCTCCAAATCCTATGAGCGCAATTTGTCGTACCGGATTTCCGTTCATAACATCTCCGTTACTCCGACGCCTCTTATTCCGATGCGATGCAACGATGGTATCCCCGAACAGTACACCTGTGAATACGATTGTTTTGCGGGCAGCAGGTAAGTTTCCTAGTATATTATATGGTTTGGTTAATTCCTTCCGTGGCGCGAATATGTGCGTTTCCGAGCAGGCCACCTGTGCTAACTCCTTTCCCTGCAACTCGGTTCTACCATCCCTGTACCATTGCAAACCCGGTACTTTAGGAGCAAAATGAATGAAAGAAGGGGGAACTATCTCCCCAACTATGGTGTCTAATTTCAATGAAGCGCTTACCGGCCGACGCTTTTCGGCTGAACAGGTTTCTGGTCGGGAGACCCAGTAAGCGGCTTCAAGGTCTGTTGCGCAAGACACATGGCGTTTGGTGCGATTCCTCCGCGACAACGCTTGGCGCATGCAGGCAAGAGAGGCGGTAAACGTGTCTGACTTGGCGCGCGTCCTTCCCTGGTCCCAGGACGAAGCCGAGCTCGTGACGGAGCTGCAGGGTGGTTCCGGCGCAGCGTTCGACTGGCTGGTGACGCACTATTCTGGTCCCGTTTACGGCCTCGTCGCCGGGATGGTCTCGGAATCCTGTGACGCCGCCGATATCACGCAAGACGTCTTTCTCAAGGCGTTTCGCGGCATTCGAGGATTCCGGCGCGGCAGTTCGCTGAAGACCTGGCTTTACCGGATCGCCATCCGTGAGGCGCTGAATCACCGGCGCTGGCTGTGGCGGCATCATCGGGAACAGGATTCGATCGACATGGAGGCGGCAAACGGCCACGCATCTGTCGAAATCGAAGACGAAAGCAGCACGCCGTTCGACCAGGCTGCCTCTCACGAAGTGCAGCAGGCTGTGCAGCAGGCATTGCTCAAAGTGCCGGAAGTTTTTCGAAGCGCCGTGATCTTGAGGGACCTCGAAGGGATGTCGTACGAGGAAGTGGCCGAAGTCCTTACGGTAACGGTGGGCACGGTGAAATCGCGCATTTTGCGAGGGCGGCGAATGTTGCGGGAAATCCTGGATCCTTTGCTTCGGAATCCGCATGCGACGCATGCCCAGGCGCCCGCGCCGCACAAGAGAGAATCGGTTTTGCACTCCCCGTTATTTTCCGCGGCGGAGGAACACAAAACCAGCCGGACCGACACAACCGGCTGGGCGCATCCGGGCAAGACGGATGACGCTGAGGGAGGTGTCTAGTGGACTGCGAAAAAGTAAGAGGATTATTGCCGGGCTACCTAGACGGCGCTGTACTGACTGGCAGATGGTCTGACACACACGTAACCATCGGGCATCACTTGGAGTGCTGCGAGGATTGCCGCGATGAACTGCGAGCGTATCAGGCGATGTCGTCGATGATGTCCAGTTTGCAACGTCCCGTGCCACCGGCGGATCTGGCGTTGCGGATTCGCGTTGCGGCCGCGCAACGCCTTTCAGACCGCAGCTGGTTGCATTATGTGCGTCGCGCGCGGACTCGCGCTGAATTGGTCCTGAAGAACATCCTGGAACCTCTGGCCATCCCCGCGACAGGCGGTTTCGCAGTGGCTTTCGTCGTATTTGTCCTGGTCTGTCAGTTGCTTGGGCTAGGTGTGCCGCTGCGCGCGGGGTCGAATGATTCGCCGACGAATTTGCTCCAGCCGGCGCGTCTGGAGGCCTTGGCTCCATTCCCGATCACCGGCCTTGAGGAATCCGGGCATTCCGGACCCCACGCGCTGCTCGTGGAAGCCACGGTAAACGCGCAGGGCGAGGCCGTGAGTTACAGAATTCTTGCTGGGCCTGATACCGATACGGTTCGCCACCAGCTTGATCTGGTGCTCTTGTTTTCGCGTTTCCGGCCCCAGATGAGCTTTGGCCGCTTCACTTCTGGTGGGCGCGTGGTTCTCAGTTTTAGCGACATTTCCATCCGAGGGTAGCCGGTCGAGCCGAATTTTTTCCCGGTTCGATACTGGCGATTCCTAGAACCCGCGCGGGTGCATTTCGGAGTTGCGAGTTATTTCCCACGTAGTACCCACGTACTATAGCCAAGGTTTCACTTCAAGATCGAAAATAGCGTCATTCTGATGGTGCACGCGAACCCCTGTGCGTGGGACCGTTCATGATTGGAATGCCATGACGCTCACGATCAAAAACTCCCCTGAGTCGAACAGCCCGGGCAAGCCGGGTACGCCTTCCCAGAATTCTGAGAACAAACCCGGCCAATACCCTCGTTCCAATCCCGTTTGTCTGGAAGTAGGCGTCACCATACGGAGTTTGCCGACCGAAGCGGGCGGCCAGGCTCAGCCGATTCGGGAAGAGGGCAGGACCGTCATTGTGTTCGATAATGGGGCCGTCCTGCGTAGCGCGAATAATTTGCCTATCGGGCAAACGGTCATCCTTTCGAATCCGAGTGGACGTGATGTGGTCTGCCGAGTCGTAGGCGGGCGCAACCTGCCGAGCGTAAAGGGATACGTCGAAGTCGAATTCATCGAACCGGTAAGAGATTTCTGGGGTATTTACCAGGATGTTGATCCTGTTGCCGTTGCCGCGCCACCGGTCACTCCGTTTGCCCCTAGGGAAGCCCCCGTGCCGCCACCTCCGGTGCCCCCTCGTGCGGCTGCCCCTTTGGAGGCGCCGGCGAAGCCCGCGAGTGTGTCTTTGGGTAGTGGTCCAACGTTCGAAGACATCCCCGGACTATTGAGCATGCCTCTTTCCGCCGCGACGCGCGAGTCAAAAACCCAGTCGGCAAGGCCCGGTCCGGAGAAGATAACCAAGGACGATTCTGACTACAACCTTTCCGAGATTGCTCAGTCCACTTCGGTTGCGAACTGGCGTCCGCCGGATTCAGAGTTGCCCACGGAGAAGCGGGCGATTCTGGCGATGAGGGAAGCGTTGTCAACTACTTCGCAGACCTCGACGCCGTCGGGCGATTTCATGGGCAAAGGCTTGATGGCCTATGAACAACCTCGCTCTTCATCCAGCGCTTCGAATGGACGCACGCCGTTAATCCTGGGTGCGGCCGCATTGGTTCTGGCAGGAGTTGGTGTCGTAGTGTTCTTCATGCACCGAAGTACCGCTCCCGTCTCGGTTGCGAATACAGATGTTGTGAGTCAGCCATCCATGCCGGAGCCGTCGGCGGCAAAAAGTGCGCCTCAACATGTCCAGGTGCCGCAGGAAGAATCAGCGCAGGTGGCAAAGCAGACCCAGACCAAGACCGAGACCCTGGCACAACCAGTCGCCGTCGATCAGGCCGAGGCTGTGGCCGCTATTGCACCGGTTCCCGCCGTAGTCACGAGCCCCGAAACTGCGGACTCACGGACAGAGCCAGGGAATGTCCGGCGGCAAGAAGAAAACGCAGTTGTCACGAAGCAGCCTAACCTCTCATCCTCCCGCCATCCGGCGATTCCGAATTTGAAGATGGGTTCCCCGAGCGCGCCGAATCAAAATCCCGCCAATCTCGGCGAGGGAGCTGCGCCTATGACCGATATTGCTTCCACGGAAGCAGTTGGAGGAACGCCCCCCGCCGGGTTGCTGACATCCGCCGGACGAACATCCAATCCGCCAGCGCCACCGCCTTCCGCCCCGGCCCCTGCACCTGTAGTTGCGGCCAAGATGGTGCGCGACCCGACACTGATTTCTTCGACGCGGCTCGTCTACCCCACGGCCGCGCGGGAATCGAGTATCCAGGGAAGCGTCACGGTTTCCGCGAATATTGATGAAAATGGAAAGGTCGTTGGCGCGAAGGCGCTAAGTGGACCGATGCTGCTCCGGCAGGCGGCTGTGGACTCGGTGAGACAGTGGAAGTATTCTCCCGGCTTGATAGACGGAAAACCCGCCCCCTCGCAAGTGACCGTCAGTGTCGAATTCCGGTTGAAATAGCCCGCGTGGAATTTTCTTCTCCTCCTAACGTTCCCCATTAGAATACGAATAGGACAACCTGTCCGGGCAAACGACCCTCCAACTATTGAAGGGGTTTCTTGACTGAGTTGGCTGGGCCTTGTAAATTCTAGGGCAGACTGGACAACCAATTGCGGTTTATTTTTGACAGAAATTGTTGGGCTTGGAACGCGTGCTCCGGAGCTGTCATGCTCATGGTCGCGCTCACGCACGCGTATGCGCAAACGCCGGCAGCCAAGGCTCCCTCCCCGTCCGCGCCGGACGAAGCTCACCAGGCTATTTCCGTCGATTCGCGTCCCCAGCTTTTTGCGGTTATGTGCGCGCTCGACGCAGCCGGATACAAGTCCGGTGCGAGCGCCGCTGACGATACCGCGGGGCGCGTGCAGCTGCGCAAGCGGATGCTAGCGCTGCAAGGGCCTGCGGTGGCTGCGCTTCGCAAGTACTACGCGGAGCATGCCCTGGGCGATTCGGGCGCCACGTTCTCCCGGTTTGTTTCCTTCGCCCTTGTGGCGGGCCCGCCCCCGGATTTTCGGTTCGAGTTGCGCCGTGACGATTTGCCGCCGGAAGCGCTTACCCTGGAAGGCTTCAATTCGATCCTGGCAAATTTTTACAGCGAGGCGAAGCTCGACGAGCTCTGGAAATTTTATCAGCCGGATTACGAACGAGGCGTTGAGAGCTTACGCGCTCCCGTTTCGAACATCATTTTCACGGTTTCAAATTATCTTCGCGAAATCATACGTCCCAACAGCCGCCGGACGTTTTCCGTATATGTCGAACCTCTCGCTGGCGACAAGACAATTTTCAGAACGTTTGGCGACCAGTATGCGCTGGTTGTCCGGCCCAGTTCCGATCCGCCGATGGACGACATTCGCCACGCATTTCTACATTTTCTCCTCGATCCGATGGCAATCCGGTACCGAGTCCAAGCTTCCAGGGCATCGCCGCTGCTCGAATACGCCGCGCGCGCCCCGCTGCTCCCCGTGGACTTGCGCGACGATTTTTCGGATTTCTTTGACGAATGCTTGGTCCGCGCGGTAGAGCTTCGATTGCGCCGCCTTTCGCCGGTGGAATTGGCCTCGGCTATCGACCAGGCCGAAGGCAGCGGATACGTTCTCGTGCGTCCCATATACGCGGGGCTTTCCGGATTTGAAAAATCGGAACCGGCGATGGGGTATTACCTTCCAGATCTGATCAAGGGAATCGATGTGGACGCGGAACAACGCCGGTTGCGCGGCGTGAAATTCGCGGATGCGGCTCCGGCAGGCGCTGCGCCGCCCGAAAACATCCGAGCGGCGGCGAAGCCGGCTGCATCGTCGAATCCACTGGATGACGATCTAGCCGAAGGGCAGCGTCAGATTTCCGCACGGAACGGCGCTGCGGCGGCTGCGTCCTTTGAACGAGTCCTCGCGTCCCATCCGGATGATGAGCGTGCGACCTATGGCCTTGCCGTGGCTTCCGCGCTTCAGGGCAAGCCGGACCGGGCGCGTGAACTCTTTGCCAAAGTGATCGCGGCCGCACAGAATCCCCTAGCCGATCCGGGGGCGCACCCCGATCCCTCGAATCTTTCCTGGTCGCATATCTATCTCGGAAGAATGTACGATGTAGAAGGGAAGCGGGACCTGGCCGTGTTGGAATATCGCGCGGCGCTGGCGGTTGCGGGAGTGCCGGATTCGGCGCGGACCGCCGCGCAACGGGGGATCGAGACGGGCTACCAGACGCCGTCGCGCGATAGGCAGTCGGACGGTAAGTCGTAATTATATTCCTGCTCTTCCCGCCGCGGTGCAGTATGCGGCTTGGAGCGCAGGGTGAAGATGCAATCCACTCGGAGCGTTCGATCAATCTCCGAGAATTATTCTCGTGGAGGAGATTCCTATCATGACGGTAAAGTTCTTCAACTGGTCGGCGGCAGTGCTTGGCCTCACTGTTGCCCTATCCTTGGGAGCGGGCGTATCGCGCGCAGGCCAGCCGGCTTCGTATGCCCAGGACAAAGAAAAGGACAAAGGGCAGAAAAAAGAGAAAATCAATAAAGCGGAAGAAGCCGCCTACAAAAACGTTTTGGCGGCCCAAGGCGCCGATCCAGCCATGCAAATCCAGGTCGGAGAGGATTTCATCACCAAATTTCCGATGAGCAAATATCTCGGCGGAGTGTACGGCATGCTGACCAGCGACTATTACACCACTGGGAATACGGATAAGATGTTCGCCGCGGGAGCCAAGGCGCTCGAACTCAACCCCGATAACGTGGACGTGCTTGCCCTGCTGGCGATGGCCATACCGCGGCGCGTGAAATCGAATACGCCGGACGGCCCGCAGCAGTTGCAGAAAGCCGAGGTGTATGCGCACCACGCCATCGAATTGATTCCCGGTCTGACGAAGCCGGACACCGTCGACGACGCCACCTTCGAGAAGGCCAAGAATGACAAGTTAGCGCTGTGTCACAGCGGTTTGGGCCTGCTCGACATCGGCCATCAAAAATTCGAGGATGCCCGGACCGAACTTACGCAGGCCGTGCAACTCGCGTCGGCTCCCGATCCGGTCGACTACTACTTGCTCGGAAACGCCGATTATCAAGCCAGCTACTTGAATGGCGCCATCGCCGCCTACGAAAAATGCGCCGCTACCGGCCCGCTCGTCACCCAGTGCAAGGCTCGCGTGGAAGCCGTCAAGAAAGATGTTGCATCGGGAACAAAGTTAAGCAGGGACTGAGCTGGAGAATATGCCTTTCACCGAGATCGCGGAATTGGAATCGGTTCTCGGACATCAATTCCGCGATCCTCGATGGCTTCTTCAGGCGTTAATGCACAGCTCTCGCATTCCGGAACGCGCGGCGGATGAACCCTCCGAGAGCAATGAGAAACTTGAATTCCTCGGAGACGCCGTCCTCGAGTTGGTGGTGAGCGAAGAACTCGTTCGCGAATTTCCGGATTGGAGCGAGGGGCAGCTTTCCAAGAGCCGGGCTCGCCTGGTAAACGCCACGGCGATTTCTCTCTCCGCCCAACGCCTTGGTTTGGGCAAGTACTTGCGCCTTGGCCGCGGAGAAGAGAAAACCGGCGGGCGAACCAAGCCGGCGCTTCTGGCGGACGCTTACGAAGCCTTGATCGCGGTGATTTATCTGGATGGCGGGCTTGAGGCGGCCCGCGGATTCGTGCGGCGCTCTCTCGTGGAAGGATCGATCGCGTTCGAGGCCGAACGCCTGGGCCACACCGACCATAAATCCGCGCTGCAGGAATTCCTGCAATCGCGAGGAATGGCGCCGGGCGCCTATCATGTGATTGCGGAAAGCGGCCCGGATCATCAGAAAACGTTTCGCGTCGAGGTTCGGATCGCCGGACAAGTTGCCGCGATGGGATGCGGAAGAACCAAAAAAGAAGCGGAGCAATCCGCTGCGATCGCGGCCCTGATACAATTGGGAGCTGAGGAGAACTGAGGAACGAAGTGACGACGGAAACCGCACAGGCCGTGGAAACGCGCGAAGCTGCCGCGGCGCATCGCGCGGAATCGCATCCCGCCACGGTGCGCGAGTACATCGAATCGCTTTTGGTTACGGTGATCCTGGCGCTGTTTGGCACGACGTTTATCGTGCAGGCGTTCAAGATTCCGTCGCAATCCATGGAGCCGACGCTGCTGGTCGGCGATCACCTCCTCGTGAATAAATTTATTTTCGGCGGGCGCGGACATTGGTACGACCATTTTCTTCCGTATCGCGAAATTCGCCGCGGGGACATTATCGTTTTCAAGTTTCCGTTTCAGGATCACCCGCATTACGTCAAGCGCGTGATTGGAATTCCCGGCGACCACGTTAAAATTGTGGACCAGCAGGTTTATGTCAACGGGAAACGGATCAGCGAGCCGTACATCGTCCGCGACCCTGCCGCGCCGTATGACCCGTTCGGGGACAATTTCCCTCCGCGCAGTCCGGAATACCTCCAGGCCAACATGCAGCCCGAATGGGCGGACGAAATTTTTGAGTACGTTCACGACGGCGAAATTGTGGTCCCTCCGGAAAAGTACTTCGCCATGGGCGATAACCGCGACCATAGCTGGGACAGCCGATTCTGGGGATTCGTGGATCGCGACGCCGTCATGGGCCGTCCGGTGGTGATTTACTGGTCCGTGATGGGCGACCGCGATGACGGCGCGGACCGCAACGTGAACTCATGGTTTTTCAATCTGCTCGATACCGTGCTGCATTTGCCGTCGCGGACGCGCTGGTCGCGGATGCTGCATGAAGTTCACTGACGCGGCGCTTTTCTTCTTTCCCGCCTTTTGCAACAATTCCTGATTACACCATGACCAAGCGAAAGTGGCTGCGTGTGGCTTTGATCGGAGGCGGTTTGCTCCTTGTCGCGAGCTTCGGATTTTCGCGCGCCTTGCGGGCCGGCGCTTCGCGCCGCTACCTGATCGCGCACCTCGCGGCGAGCTTTGGCCGGCCCGTCGATGTTTCCTGGTTCGATTTCAGTTTGCTCGACGGCGCCAGGATCGAGGCCCATTTCGTCAGCGTCTCGGACGATCCGCACTTCGGCAACGAATATTTCCTGCGCGCGGACACGCTCACTGCCGGCCTGCGATGGACGGCCCTGCTCGCCGGACGCTTTGAGTTTGGTTCCGTTTCGCTGTCGCGGCCAAGTTTGAATCTGGCGCGCGACGCCGAGGGCCACTGGAATATCGAGCGCTGGCTGCCACCCGCTTCGCAGTCCAGTGCGCGCCCCGGCTTCATGGGTCCGCTGGCCCCTGCGCGCGAAGTCCGGGCGGCGCGCCCTTACCAAATCGACGTGGAGGGCGGGCGCATTAATTTTAAGCAGGGGGACAACAAAAGTCCCTTCGCGCTAAACGACGTTTCGGGCCGTGTCGAGCAGAATGGCGCGGGCCGCTGGCAACTCGACCTGGAAGCGCGGCCGATGCGCGCGGGTGTGGAGCTGCAAGATATCGGCACGCTCCGCTTGCGCGGGTCGATTGCCGGGACGACCGCGCGTCTTCAGCCGGCCGAGCTCAATCTGACTTGGCGCGCCGCGTCCCTGGCCGATACGTTGCGTCTCGTCCGGCAGGATGACTACGGAATGCGCGGCCTGCTTGCCGTCGATCTCAATGCGCGCATCGCTCCCCAGGAGTCCTCTCCGATTCGCCGCGCGGATTCCGGCGGAGCGCAATGGTCGATTTCCGGAGTGGCGCGATTGACCGGACTGCACGGCTGGAGGCTCCCCGAGCGTGACACGGATCCAGCGGCTAACCTTTCCGTGGAGATGAACTGGCGGCTCGGCGAGCCTCACGCGGAAATTCGGAAGCTGCTTGTGGAAATGCCGGCGTCGCGCCTCCAAGGGAACGGCGATTTGGATTGGGCGCACGGTCTTCGTCCCCAACTGCACATCGAGTCCTCGACACTCGCGCTCGCGGATGTCCTCTCCTGGTATCGAGCCTTGCAACCGGATGTTGCGGAGGATCTGCGCGCGGAATGCGCCCTCGGCTTGGATATCAAGCTGGGCGGATGGCCAATCGAACTTCAGCATGGCGCCATTGCCAGTGTTGGCGGAACGCTAACGGAGAAATCGCTGCCCGTGCCGCTGCGGATAGGCGCCGTGAACGCGAGCGTATCGCGCGGAGGAATCGATTTTGCGCCGACGGAGATTTCCTTTGCCTCCTCACGCTCGGCAGTGAAACGTGACGAGGCCTCGGCTGGCGGCGAGCTTCAGAATTCCTTTGTGTTGCGAGGTTCCCTTTTTCCCCAGGGAAATGGCGTGTTCCGATGGCCGCCGGATTGGAATTTTTCCATAGAAGGCGCAACCTCACGCGTGCAGGATTGGCTTGCTCTATCCGGGGCGCTCGCGCAACCCATTAATTCGGGCTGGACCGCCGCAGGCGGCCTTGCGGTCAAGATGCGCGGAGTTCATCGCGCGGAATCGCCCGCGATCCCGTGGCTTGGGACCATGGATTTTCTTGGCCTAATCTTGAGTCCCGCGTACGTCAATCAGCCGTTGCGCTTGGCCAAAGCTCACGTCGAATTTGCGCCGTTGCAGCGGACCGTCACGTTGTCCGCAGCGGAGGCGTTCGGCGCGGTCTGGCATGGCTCGATCGTCCGGAAATACTCCGACAAGCAATGGGCATTCGATCTGGCTGCGGACCACCTTGACGCCGCGGACCTTGACCGCTGGCTCGGCCCGCGCGCAAGGCCGGGCTTCCTCGCGCGATTCACCGGATCGAATTCCGCCGCCAATGCAGCTCCGCTTGCCGACGCGGTCGTCACTCGCCTCGCGGCGCGCGGGCGTCTCCGCGCCGGTGTGATCGCCATACCGCCAATGCGTATCGAACAATTCGACGGCGAAGCGGAACTCGCCGGCCGGACAGTCCGAATTCGGAATGCCCAGGCCGATTTTTTTGGAGGAAAGATTTCCGGCTCGCTCGATGCGCGACTGCTGCCCGATCCTTCGTATGAATTTCAGGGCCGCTTCGATCGTGTGGACCTTGCCCAGATGGGACGCGCCGTGTCTTTCTTGAATAACCGAATTGGCGGAAACGCATCCGCCACGCTCACCCTGTCCGCTCACGGTATTGGCCGCCAGGATCTGATTGGCTCGATGGAAGGGCAGGGAACGCTGAATGGGCGAAATGTCGCGCTGCGCGGTTCCAATCTCTCGGCCGTGTTTCCGGGGGACAATCCGGATACCGCGTCCGATCTGTTTGCATCGGTTCAGGGACTGTACCGCATCCAAAACAGGGGGATCGATCTCGCAAATTTTGTGATGGATAATTCCCGAGGGCGGCTCGAAGCAGAAGGGCGAATCGATTTCTCTCATGCGCTGAATATTCGAGTCCACCCTTCGATATTCCAGGCCGCGACGGCTCCCGCTTCCGCATTGCCGCCAAGTTTTCTCTTGAGCGGGACTATCGAGACCCCGAAGCTGGTCCTTCCGCCCGCCGTTTCCAGGCCACCAGCGCGATCCAGTTCCCGGTAAAAACAATGCACCGCCAGGATCGTGGGCCATTTATCGGGACCTGTCGCGGAAAGGGGCCACCACAATCGAGAGGAGCTGTTAACTGACTTGGAAGGGGAAACGGATGATTGGGCGTGTACCCAAGATACCCAAGAATAGATCAGCACCAATTTCGTGAGCTCGGATGCGAGCCGCTCACATATCAATATTGGGTCCAAAATCTTTTGATGCATTGACCGTCTCGCCCGCCTTAATTAGCAGGTTGAGAAATTCAACTCTTCCATTGCTGTCTCGGGGATTGCGACCGTTTCCTCTCCCGAAGAAATCCCTTTTTTCGTTCAAAGTCCCTTTCGTGTGCGCTGATTGCATAATCAGAGTGTATTGGCCAGGAGGAATATCGAGCAATTCAAAGTTTCCTTTCTCGTCTGTGATCGAATACTTGATTGCATTGAATTGTTCCGGGTTCTCGCTAGTCCCTAGCGCGGTGCTGTTACCAACAAAATTTTGGTCGGCTCGGATTTCAACACGACCTTTAACAAGCCATACTTTGCTCCCCGTGTCGGGCTTCGCCCCAATACGAAAGTTGAAGAAATATGTGAGAGTACCTTTAATGCTTCCGGTTTCAGGTGGCTGTGCGGTCATGGATGGTAGTTGTGACGACGGTGGCTGTGCGGTCACAGATGGAAGTTGTGACAACGTGAGCGCAATCTGCCCGTCGCCGTAGCCTATTGTCCCTCGGAGGCTTTCCGCTAGGTCTTCGACGGCCACGAAGTGCTTCCCATCTATTTCCAGCACTTTCCCTTTAATGGGTTGGCCGTTGATTAGGACCGATGTCGAAGACTGAGGAGCCGCGTTCTTCTTATCTTGTGCCGCGGCTGAAACAGCCAACAGAGCCAGCGCGAAAGCGAAATATGTAAATCTCATCGTAGATACTCCTCTCTTGTCGGAAACTGGCCCACGGCCACTTCCGGCTCCACATTGCAACCAGCGATCCCGCATCATACTATCGAATCATGCCGAGCCAGTGCGCATTCCCGGGCGATCACCGGCCATTCACGCGGCGCGCCGCTGCACTTGGCGTAATCTTGCTGGCGATTTCACTTTGCGTTCGCGCTCAAAATAGCCCCCCCAAAAAATCGACTTCGGCGCGCGACCATAAGGGCGGCGCGGTTTCGACGCGCGTTTCTCTGTCTCCGCGATTCGTTCCCGGGCAGACATTCCGCTACGAAATGGAATTTGAGACGACCACGGAGACTTCGAGATCTGGCCTCGCGTCGGATCCGCAGGGCCCTTCCAGCCTGGTGGTCGATTGGAACGCGACGGTTCGCATCGAAATCTTGCCAGCCGATGCCACCACGCCGGGCGGAATCCGGCTGCGAACCACGTATGAGAAATCCACGGCCAGCGTTCGCAGCGATACGTTCGATCCGGCGGCCACCGAGACACAGGAGCAATACCATAAGCTGGAAGGCAAAGTGGTTGAATTCACAATCGATGCTGGTGGAAAGGTGAAATATGTTTCAGGCCTCGAGGGCATTGTCGACACAGAAAAGGCTGCGCAATCGGCGCGAGAATGGATCGCACAGCTCGGCGCCAGCGCGGGAGCGCCGCCCGGAGGCGTTTTCGTAGGGCAAACTTGGTCCTCGGAACAGCCGGCGGATACGCTGCCCATAGCCGGATTGGTTTGGCGCACCGACTCGGAATATCTTCGCAACGAGTCCTGCCACCCGGCGAATCCCGATGTCCCAACCACTGCGGGGGCCGCGAATTCTTCCGGGATTTCACAAGCGGCAACGGACTGTGCTGTGATCCTCGCGAATTTGAATTTAGTCCGATCAAAGGCGTCCCGCGATCCAACTCCCCCGGAATTCCGCGAGAATGGAGTGCAATCCGCGGGGAAGTGGAACGGCTCGGCGCAAAGTTTGCTGTACGTGTCGCTCGCCTCGGGGCTGGTCGTGAGCGTTACGCAAACCGGAACGCAAGAAATGGACGTGACGCTTACCTCAAACCACAACACTTCCATGCGCTACTCCGGGACAATCTCGTCGCGCTCCCAGGTTGCGCTCGTCGTGAACGACGCGCATGGGAAATAACCGGGGCGGCCGCTCACGAACGCCAGAGCGAATGTATGCACGGATCGACAGCGTCAACTTCGTCGCCGCGGGGGCGCTCCCTCTGACGCTTGGCTCGCCGCCATTTCAGCAGACCGGGTTGCGCCTCGCGCGACAAACCCATTTCCTTTCAATGCACCCATTTATTGTTTGTCGAAAACAAGCACGCTGTTGATTTCCTGGCCCTGTGCATTGGTCCCCTTGGTTGTGAAAGTGAAAAGCTTCCCTCCATCGGAAATGACGGCCCTATTCGTCGAAGTTACCTTGCCATCTTTTTTCGAAGTCCCTGCATAGGAGCCGGGGCCGAGGAGTTTGATGGAAATGGTAGTTCCCCCATTGGCTGGCCCTGTGGGGTAATCCTTGCCGTCAGCTGTAGCGTTGAAGTGTTGGGTTGTATGGTTTCCTTTGGCATCGACAGTCTCGGTGGTGGCCATGATGTCACTGCCTTGGGCTTCGTACGTCCGCGATTGGCTCGCAGGTAGTGGCCCGGGACTGGATTTCGATTTAGCGACGTCGAGCTTCCATGTTCCGATACGTGGGTCGCTTTGGGCCCACGCCGAGCTTACGGCAGCAAAAGCCAATACTACAAGCGTGCCAAGAACGATAAGTCGTTTCACAGGCGTCTCCTTAAATTTTGGGATACTTGTTTTGGGCCTTGGACCTACGGGGGCCTACCAGATGGCGAGGAGCGTACGGCAGTCTATCGTAGGCGTCAAGCCCAATTCAGCCTGCGGGTAGCAGATGATATGTCTGGCTGAATTGGCAGCTGAAATATCCGCTTTTGAGATGCATCCATCATCCAACAACTTAGGCCCTTCAAGACGTGGGCACAGCAGCTCGAAATCATGCGCTTTCCTCGGTCCTCAGCCGTCTGCGCTATAATGAATGGTTCTGCGCGGCCCGGCAGGGGCACCGTGTTGTCCATAAGCGATGAACTTCAAACTCATGAGCGATTACGAGCCTCGCGGCGATCAGCCGGACGCCATCGAGCAGCTTTCGCGCGGCATTGAGGCGGGCGAAAAGCACCAAGTCCTGCTCGGCGTAACGGGATCGGGAAAAACCTTCACGGCGGCCAAAGTGATCGAGCGGGAGAATCGTCCCGTCCTCGTGCTCGCGCACAACAAGACGCTCGCCGCGCAGCTCTACAGCGAATTCAAGGGTTTTTTTCCGCAGAACGCGGTCGAATACTTCGTCAGCTACTATGATTTCTACCAGCCGGAAGCCTACATTCCCGCTTCGGATACCTACATCGAGAAAGAATCCACGATCAACGACGAGCTGGACAAGCTGCGCATGAGCGCGACACGTTCGCTGTTCGAGCGCCGCGACGTCGTCGTGGTCGCGTCCGTCTCTTGCATCTACGGCATCGGCTCACCCGAAGCGTATTACGGCATGCTCCTTATGGTCGAGAAGGGGCAGAGCACCAACCGCGAAGCGGTGCTTCGGAAGCTCGTGGAGATGCAGTACCAGCGCACGGAGGATTTGCGCCGCGGAACGTTCCGCGTGCGCGGCGATCGCCTCGAAATTTATCCGCCTTACGAGGACAACGGCTACGCCATCGAGCTTTGGGGCGATCAGGTCGACGCCATCCGCCAGATCGATCCGCTCACGGGAGAAGTGCGCTCCGGCCAGAACGATTTATCGAGGCTGACGGTCTATCCGAAGTCGCACTACGTCATGCCCGCCGCGCAGAGGGAACGCGCGATCCGCACGATCCTCGAAGAACTCGACTGGTGGGCGCCGGAGCTTAAAAAACAGGGGAAATATGCGGAGGCGCAGCGCGTGTGGCAGCGCACAATGTTTGACATCGAGATGATGCGCACGATCGGATATTGCCACGGCATCGAAAATTATTCGCGGCATATGTCCGGCCGCCTGCCCGGCGAAGCGCCGCCCACGCTGCTGGATTATTTTCCGCAGGATTATTTACTGTTCATCGACGAGTCGCACCAGACCATTCCGCAACTCCACGCGATGTATCACGGCGATCGTTCGCGCAAGCAGACGCTCGTGAACTACGGCTTTCGCATGCCCTCGGCGCTCGACAACCGCCCGCTGAATTTCGAGGAATTCGAGCACCGCACCGGGCAAGTGCTCTACGTTTCGGCGACGCCGGGGCCGTACGAGTTGACGCGTTCGGCGGGAGTGGTCGTCGAGCAGGTGATTCGCCCGACGGGCCTGGTGGACCCGCAAATCGAAGTGCGCCCCGTGAAGGGGCAGGTGGACGATTTGCTCGAGGAGATTCGCAAGCGCGCCGAGCGAAACGAGCGCGTCCTCGTTACCACATTGACAAAACGCATGTCCGAGGACCTCGCCGAATATTTCACCGAAACCGGCGTGCGCTGCCGTTACATGCACTCGGAAATCGATACGCTCGAGCGCGTCCGCATCCTGCGCGACCTGCGCCGCGGAGAATTCGACGTCTTGATTGGCATCAACTTGTTGCGCGAAGGGCTCGACCTGCCGGAAGTTTCGCTCGTCGCGATCCTTGACGCCGACAAAGAAGGTTACCTGCGCAGCGCGACCGCGCTCATTCAGACGATTGGCCGCTGCGCGAGGCACGTCGAAGGCCGCGCCATCCTCTACGCCGACCGCATGACCGGCTCGATGGCCCAGGCGATCGAGGAAACGAGCCGCCGCCGCGCCAAGCAAGTTGCCTACAACGAAGCGAACGGCATCACGCCGATGTCCATTACCAAGTCCGTGGATATGAAGCTGGCCGCGATCGTGGAAGCCGACTACGTCACCGTGCCCGCCGAGGATTTTGCCGACGCCGACATCACCAGCGAAGCGAAGCTGGGCGAAGTTCTCGCGCAACTCGAAGTTCAAATGCGCGAAGCCGCAAAAAAATTCGAG
Source organism: uncultured Acidobacteriota bacterium (assembly GCA_963833595.1). Taxonomy (GTDB): domain Bacteria; phylum Acidobacteriota; class Terriglobia; order Acidiferrales; family UBA7541; genus Palsa-360. Next base: position 135,855 of record CAWHYM010000021.1, read on the forward strand.
TTCGAGCGCGCCGCCGCCCTGCGCGACCGCATTCGCACACTCAAGCAGCGCGACCTCGCCGGCTTCTTCTCCGCCGCGTCCGAACCCACCCCTCCGGTTGATCGCACGGCTGCGAGTAGCCTGCGTTTTTCACATGTGCCCGACGGATTTCTTCCGGATCGTCAGGTTGATATGTCGAATGGCGATTCTGGGTGGGAAGACCCTGAGTAGCACACCCTTCAGTCTGTAGGGGTTAGTCCTTGCACCGGAGGCCGGTCGTGATTGTACTCCTGAATCCAGCGAGCGATGCTGGCGCGCGCTTCTTCCACGCTGCGATATTCCGCCGTCCAGACTTCCTCTTCCTTCAAGCTGCGATGGAACCGTTCGATGTAGCTGTTGCCTTCCGGGTGATGATAGGCCGTGCGCCGATGCGTAATGCCCAGCCGGTTGAGTGTCTGAATGAACCGCGACGAAGTGAACTGCGTTCCGTTGTCGGTGGTCAGCGTCACACAGGCCGCGCGGCTGCCCTCGGGCAGCCGCTCCAGCACGGCCTGCTCCACCGCTACGAGCGCATCTTCGGTTCGGCAGCGATGCGAGAGATTCCAGCCGACGATCTCCCGCGTGCAGCAGTCGATCACACACACCAGATAGGCCCAGCCCACGGCTGGCCCCGCCCAGATTTTCGTCATGTCCGACTGCCAGATTTGATTCGGCTCGGCTGCTTCCACGCGGCCCCACTCTTTCTTCCGTCGTGCCCGCAGACGCCGCGAGCGCACCAGCAACCCACGTTCTCGCATCACCCGCAGCACACGCTTGCGATTTACGCGAAGACCTTCTTTCCTCTGTAGCCACCAAGCCACTCGCCGGTAGCCGTATGCCAGTTTCTCTCCGCACGCCATCACGATCTGCTCGTCGTATTGCCGGTCAGCCCGGCTGCCTCGTGGCCGCTTCCGGTAATACAGACTCGACCGGCTGATGGCCAAAGTCGCCGCCACCAGCGTGGCTGTGTAACCCTGCGTCACCATCTCCCGCGCCTGGGAGTGAGCCTCACCGCAGCTCACTCCCCCACGACGTTTTTTAGGATTTCGATCTCCAACGCCTTCCGCCCCAGCGTCCGTTCCAGCTGCCGGATGCGATGGTCCTTCTCGGTTTCCGCCGCGGCAGCGCTTCTCCCCCCAAGCGCTGCCTTCGCTCCCTGTTCCGCTTCATCCTTCCAGCGATAGAACAGATTCGGAGCGATCCCGTGACGCCGACACGTCTCCGAGACGTTCCCGCTCTGCCTAAAACCCACAGACTGAAGTCTGTGCTACCGAATCACTTCAAAGGTCGCGCTCACCAAAGTGGTAGACGGCGATGGCGAGCGCGATGAACAAATACGCGCATGCATAGCCGATCATCGCAAGGCTGGGGATGGAAATATCCGCGAAAGGCGAGAATTGCAAGGAGCCGGCGAGCGGGGACTCCATTTCGAAGGCGGCGCGGCGCCAGACGGCCTCACTCGGCATTACGAGGCTCGAGATGATGCCGACAATTGCCAGCCGCGATCCCTCCGTGAACCCGCTCATTTGTTCGAGCCAGCCGCCCAAAAACGCGACTCCAAGCAGGCCAAGGGTGATGACGCCGCTGGTAAGCGTCGAAAACCAAGTGCCAAACATGAACGTGACCGACAAAGCCACAATGCATTCCAAGAAAACCAGGAGCGCGCCGCGGACCGGATGTTGCGCCATGACTCCTCCGATCCAATATCCCTCGGCAATCGTGCCCCAGAACATGATTGCAACATATGCGCCAGCCATCGCTACGAAACCCAGCCATTTGCCGATCAGGATTTGCCAGCGGGCAAGAGGTTTCGTCGCGATGGCGTGAATCGTTCCTGAGGTGATTTCGCCCGATATCGTATCCACGGAAGTGAGCGTGGTCATGACCACCGCGAGGAGATCGACCGTATAGAGTCCGATCATGAGCATGGCGCTCACGACCTGGTAGCGTAAAAATGGCGGCACGCTGGAGTTTCGGAAATCGCCGACCTGAAAATGCAATCCGATGCCGAACACAAGCAGAAACGCGGCGCCGGCGAGGAGCGCAGTCCACAAAATTTTCTTTCGCGCCGCCTCGCGAAACGTGATGCCCGCCATGATCCAGACGCCCATCAAAATCCTCGATCCTCGCCCATGACGCTGATGAACAACTCTTCGAGAGAAAGCCGCTGAGGAGTGAACTGGTAGACATCGGCGCCCGCGGCGACGAGGTAACGCAAAATATCGGGAAGAGGTTCCCTGGATTGCGTCGTCATCGTCAGCCGCTCCTCGTCGACCTGCACGGACTCGCTCCAGCGAGCCAGGCCCGAGACGCATTCCGGGGAAAGCTTTCGCGCGCGCACCTCCACGCGCACCGCTTCTTCCTGCTGCGTTCGCATGTCGCGGCTGGTCACCACCTCGCCTTCGCGGATAAACACGACCTGGTCGCAGGTAATCTCAATTTCACTGAGCAGATGCGAATTCAAAAATACGGTGGCTCCCCGGTCGCGCTGGGCGCGAATGATATCTCGCACCATTCGACGCCCCAGAGGATCGAGCCCTGACGTCGGCTCGTCGAGGAAAATCACATCGGGCTCGTGAATCAGCGCCTGCGCGAGTCCAACGCGTTGAAGCATGCCTTTCGAGAAGTTCTGCAAACGCTTATCAATGTGTGGCGTGAGTCCCACCAGATCGATGAGCGCCGGAACGCGCTCGGAAAGCTTGCTGGCGGCAACGCCGCAGAGTCGTCCATGCAAGCGCAGAAGTTCGGCGGGAGTGAGCCATTCGTAAAAGCGAAAATTTTCAGGCAGGAACCCGATTCTTCGCCGGACTTCGACGTTGCCGGAAGGCGCGCCCAGCACAAATGCCTCGCCGCTGGTTGGCTTCGCGAGACCAAGAAGCATTTTGATCGAAGTGCTCTTGCCCGCTCCGTTCGGGCCGAGGAAGCCGAATATCTCTCCCCGGGCCACGGTTAAGGTCAGGTCGCGCACCGCGACTTTGCCGCCGAAAACCTTGCGCAAATTTTGTGTTCGGACCGCGTAGCTATCCAGCTGGGACAGAGTCAACTCCTGTTCATCTCAGGTGCTGCCCTCATTCGGAAATTCTCAAGCGAATCTGCGCTTCAGGAGGTCGGGGCTTTAGCCCCTGAAGCTTCAGGGCCTAAAGGCCCCTTTCACGCGACCCTAGTTGTCCGACCTAAAGGTCGGACCTCCAATACAGCGACTTCCAATTTGATATCACGTGACTTCTCGAAATTAGGACACTACCTCATCTCAGCGAATCGGCCAATCCTACTGCCTGGCTGGAATCTCCGAATCCGGTGAGCGAATAAACAAGTCCATTTTTTGTCCAGATGAGGGCGTAACCTGGGCCGCGTCTCCCGGCCATGCTGAGGAGAGTGCCATTCGTACCGTTCACCTTCACCACTTCGTAGGAACGCAGAGAGCGGGGGACCGATAGCGTCAGGGTCGCCTTCCAGTCGATTGTATGGAGGAAATCACTGGCCTGGTTCGGGGTCATTCCCGCTGTCTCCAGCCCGATTTGCGCGAGCCCGCCGACGTCGAGGCCTGTCGGCACATTGACGATTGGATCCGGACCCTCGCGCAGGCGGACGCAATCGCTATACTCGGTCGTTGTCGGCGACGGTCCCGTGATATTGTCCGCGACTACTTTGCTGGCATTCGTTGGGCCGGGGCAGGTTCCATACTGCACTTGAACCGAGCGCGGGACCTGCACTTCGACGCTCGCGCCGTCGAGGGACTGTGGCAACACCAGGTCCGGATGGCCCGCCTCGGTGGCAATCGCTTGCAGGCGTGAGCGATCAACGATCACATCAATCTTGTGCGACCCCCCGACAACGAGTGTCGGCGCGTCTTTTCGCGCACCAAGCAATAGCACATCAAATCCCGCTAATTGGCGCGCGCCTGCCACGTCGGTAACCGGATGGTCTTCTTCGTTTACCTCGACCTGGACCTTATCGGAAATCATCTGCGTAACCATCTGGTGGAGCGTGGGGTTTGCATTCGCGTCAACGTATGGGGAAAAATCCGCGTTGACCGCCTGAACCTTTTGCATGCGCAGCGATTGAAGAGACTTCAGCGCCACGTTTCTTATTGCCGGGATGCTCAAGCTCCCGGCGCCAATCGCCACCACAATGAGAACCAGCCAAACACGCCGTTGCGAGAAAGCGGCAGTCGTCATTGGAATTCCTCTTTCTGGTCAACAAAGGTGCCGGAAAACATAGCTTTAATGCTGAGAAATTAACAAATAAACCTGAAATTTACATGAATGCTCGCCGAACCTTCAAACCATCCCTTTGCGCAGCTCTTCCAGCGGATAGAATGTATCGCGCCAGACGACGCCGCCGCGCCAAAGCGTCGCGATCGCCGAGCGCCCGATCATCCAGCAAAACAGCAGCGCGCCCAGCGGGTGCGTGAGCCCGTAGAGCGGGGAAGCGTCCGTCGACCAGATCATCGCCGCGTGAATCAGGACGGCGGCGCCTGCCGCGATCCCGGCAAACACGCGCGCCCATCCCGACGCGAATGCCAGGCCAAAAAACGGGAGGATGCTCATTGTCACGGAAAGCATCATCGCGGCAACGGCAAAGAACGGATTGTAGTGGACCGCGGCAAACATGTTTTTCGTTACGCCGCGAATGACGTTGTGAACTCCGCTGTGCCAACGCACATGGACCATGTCCTGCGCGACAGCCACCCCGGATCGGAAGCCTGCCATCTTCATCAGCTTGCCGAGTTTCATGTCTTCGATCACGTCCATGCGCAGGCGAGCGTGCCCGCCGCTTTTTTCGTAGGCCGCGCGCCGCACGAGCTGGAAGGCTCCCACTCCTACGTATCGCGCCGAGCGCGGATTTGAAGCCAGCCAGGGCTCATTGCCGAAAACGAAACCAAGACCAAAGTACGAAATCGCCGCAGTTTCCCAGAACCCGCGCATTTCGACCGAAGTGAGAAGCGTCAAATGATCCCACTGGCGTTCGGCGGCGAGCGCGATGGCGCGCCGCAGCACATCTGGCGCGAAATGGACGTCCGCGTCGGTGAACACGAGCCAATCTCCGCGCGATTTTTCAAAGCCGGCTACCAGCGCGTGCGGCTTCCCCAGCCAGCCCGGAGGCAAGGTGGCAATATCCGTGACAATCAGATTTCGACTGGAGCGCTCACATTCGTGTAGGATAACGGGTGTTTGGTCCGTGGAGCGGTCATTGACGGCAACGACCTCAAATCGCGGATAGTCCTGGGCCAGCAATGTTTCGATTGCGGCGGGCAGCTTTTCCGCTTCATCGCGCGCGGCAAAAATAATGGAAACGAGCGGCGCATTCTGGGAAGCGATTGGGGTAACATCAGAAAGCCACGGCAGGCGGGCCATGCCAAAGCCCGCCCGGATAGCCTGAACAATCCATAGGGAAGCGATTAAACTAAATAGTACAATCCAGAAAGTATGCAAAGGTAAATTGTCCGCAACCAATAAATGGCTGCAAATAGAATGCTAACACAGCGGATGCCGGAGACTGTATCCATCGTCGGCGCGGGGCGCGTGGGGCGCGCCCTGGGGCGGCGCTTGCGCGAACTCGGTTGGCGCGTGGGCGGCGTCACGGGCCGATCCATATCCACGGCGCGGGCGGCCGTGCGCGCGATTGGCGCGGGTCAGCCGTTGGACGCGCCGACCCACCAGGTCCTGAATTCGAGGGTCGTTCTGATTACCACTCCGGATGGCGCCATCGAAGGTGTGGCGAAAAATCTCGCCCATCTCGGCGGGAAAGAGTGGTGCGGGAAAGTTGTGCTGCACACGAGCGGGTCCCTCGATTCCACCGTGCTCCAGCCGCTCGCCGATCAGGGGGCGGCGACGGGATCGATGCACCCAATGCAAACCTTCTCCAATCAGAACTTTCCAGACCTCGCGAAATGCATTTTTGGCATTGAAGGCTGCCCAGCCGCATTGCAGGTGGCCAGAAAAATGATTCACCAAATGGGCGGCGTGGCCGTGCGCTTGTCGGGAGCAAACAAGGCGGCGTATCATGCGGCTGGGTCGTTTGCGTGCGCTTATGTCCTGGCGCTTATGGAGACGGCGACGCGTCTGCTTATGAGTCAGGGATTCAAGCGCCGCCAGGCGATGCGCGCGCTGTTGCCACTGACGCGGCAGACGCTGGATAATTTTGAACGCGTCGGCCCTCTTGCAGCATGGACCGGCCCCCTGGCGAGGGGGGATTTTTCGACGATCGAACGGCACGTCAAGGCCCTTGCGGATTTTGAACCCGAATATCTGGAGGCCTACAAGACGCTTTCGCGCCTGAAGGCCGAAGTGCTCGCCGCGCAGCCCGGCGCCATGTTGAAGCAGCTCGACCGGATCTTCGGTGCGGCTGCGGTTTCGAAAAAGAAATAAGTCTGCAAGATCGAGATTTGCTGCAGCCGGATCTTGCGGCGTTTGATTCTCATCCACAGGGGGCTTCTTGACACAATTGAACATTCCAATCGAAAGCACGACGCTGCCGAACGGCCTGCGCGTGGTCATTTCGCCGGACCGCACGGCGCCGGTAGCCACGGTGGGTGTCTATTACAATATCGGTTTTCGAATCGAGCCCCGCGGCCGCAGCGGTTTCGCCCATCTGTTCGAACACATGATGTTTCAGGGCTCGGCGAACGCCGGCAAAATGGTGCACATCAAGCTGATCAATTCTTCCGGGGGCGTGTTGAACGGCTCGACGCATTATGACGTCACAAATTACTACGAGTCGGTGCCCTCGAATGCGCTGGAGCGCGTCCTGTGGCTCGAGGCGGACCGTATGCGCGCGCTCAAGGTGGACGACGAAAATTTGCGCAACCAGCGTGACGTTGTGAAAGAGGAAGTGCGCGTCAACGTGCTCAATCAGCCCTACGGCGGCTTCCCATGGCTCGATCTTCCCCCGATTGCCTATCGCAATTGGTCCAACGCCCACAATTTTTACGGGGATTTCGAAGATCTCGACGCCGCGACTTTGGATGACGTCCAGAAATTCTTTAAGACCTATTACGCGCCCTCGAATGCGGTCCTGCTGATCCTCGGAGACGTCGATACGGACGAAGGGTTCCGGCTCGCCGAGCGCCATTTTGCCTCCATCCCGTCGGGGCCGCAGCCTTCGCCCGCCGACATCGACGAGCCTCCGCAGATCGAGGAACGGCGCGGCGTCGTCGAGGAAAAATTCGGCACGCTTCCCGGCATCGCCATCGGCTACCAGTCGCCCCGCCGCCTCACGCCCGAGTGGCACGCCGCGGCCATGCTCGACCAGGCGCTGCATGGCGGGCGCGCGGGCCGCGTCTATCGCCGATTGGTGCTCGAGCAGCAAATTGCTGTCGACGCCGAGGGCGGCATTCACTATCCCGTCGGCGATTTGTTTGACTACAACGGCCCGACGCTCATGGTGACGCGGATCCTGCACAAGCCCGAGTATTCCGTGGACCAGACCATCGCCGCATACGATCAGATTATCGACGAGATGAAAGAGAAGGGAATTACCGCCGAGGAACTGGAACCGATCAAAGTGAAATTCCGGTCGAATTATTTCTCCATGCTCGAAGGCGGGCACGGCGCTTACATCCCGCGATACGGGCTGATGCACCTTCTCGCGTGCTTCTCCCTGTTTGACAACGATCCGAACCTGGTGAACACGATCCTCGGCGGATTCATGGAAGTTACGCCGGAGGCCGTGCAATCCATCGCGCACAAACTTTTGACGCATCACAACCGCTCCATCGCCATTCGCCAGCCGGCGAAGAAAGGGGCGGCCTGATGGGTTCCGCGCCTCGTTCGGAAACACATTCGACCGTTCCACCGCTCACTCCCGCGCGGCCGGTGATCTGGCCGCCACGCGTGCACCGAACTCTTTCGAACGGTCTCGAAGTCGTCCTCGTGGAATCGCACACGATCCCGAAATTTACCGGAGAGCTTTTCTTCCGCAGCGGCAATGCGGTGGCGGCTGCGAAGGCGCCCGGCTTGGCTGACATGACCGCTACAGTGGCCCGCACGGGCACCATGGCGCGCACCAGCCGCCAAATCGAGGAGGACCTGCGCCGAATGGGCTCCGATCTTTCTTCGGGCGCTGGCGCCGATACCAGCGTGATTTCGTTCGCCGGCCTCGTGGATTTTTCGAACGATCTGCTGGGGCTCGTTTCGGAGCTGGCGCAGCACGCTTCCTTTCCCGCGGACGAATTCGAACGCGAGCGGCGTCAGCTCGTCGAGGGCTTGCGCATCGAGCGCACCACGCCCGGCTTTCTGGCCAGCGAGCGTTTGCGGCGCGTCCTGTTTGGCGCGCACCCGTATGGCACGATTTCGCCGACTGAAGAACAAGTGACGGGCTACCGCATCGAACAGCTCAAGGACTTCTACCAGCATTACTACCGCCCCGGAAATGCGTTGCTGGTGATGGTGGGAGACTTCTCGCCGCAGACGATGCTCGCGCAGATTGAAAAAGCGTTCGGCTCATGGTCGTCCGGCCCGGTGGAGGGGGCGCCCGATCCGGCGCTGCCCGAAGTGCAAGGGCGCCGCGTGTACCTCGTGCATCTCCCCGAATCCGTGCAGACGCAAATCCTCATTGGCAATCACGCCATCACGCGCAAGCATCCGGACTGGCTGCGCCTTACGCTTGCGAATTCGATTTACGGAGGCGCTTTCAATTCGCGCCTGGTGATGAACATCCGCGAGCAGAAAGGCTACACCTACAGCCCGCGCAGCGGGGCGCATCCCCTGCGCCAGCACGGTTATTTCAGCATCGGAGCGGCGGTGCGCAACGACGTGGTCGCCGCCTCGCTTACCGAAATTTTCTACGAGATCGACCGCATGCGCTCCACTCCCGTCGGCGAGGAAGAACTGGACGACGCGCGCAACTACCTGACCGGAATTTTTTCGCTGGGCCTCGCGACGCAGGATGGTCTTGCCGGGCAGCTCGCCACGTCCACGCTCGAAAAGCTGCCGGAGGATTATTTGGAAACCTATCGCGAGCGCGTCTTGAAACTCACGTCCGCGGACGTGCTCGATGCGGCGCAGAAATATTTCGATTCGGCCCACGCGCAAGTTGTGATCGTCGGCGACCGCGCCCAGATTGAATCGCAAGCCGCGCTGTTTGGCGTGCCCGAGGTGTATGACGCGCAAGGGAATCGAATTTAAGGTCTGCGTAGCACAGGCTTCAGCCTGTGGTTGTTTCGGTTGCATAAAACACAAAATCCACAGGCTGAAGCCTGTGCTACTGGTGGCCGTCCTACATGCAAGCAAAGCGTTTGACAGTCGGAGCTGTGATTTCGGGCCTCGCGCTGCTCTTCCTTTGCGCAGCCGCACATGCCGAGAAGCATCCTCCCGCGACGCCAATCGATCTCAATGTCGCGAACGCCAAGGAACTCCAAGAATTGCCCGGCGTGGGGCCAGTCACGGCGCAAAGAATTATCGACATGCGGGAGAAGAGCGGCCATTTTCACCGCGTCGAGGACTTGCTCGCCATCCGCGGCATTAGCCAAAAAAAGCTCGACGCGATGCGGCCGTACCTCACTGTTTCCGCGCCGCCTCCGCCCGCGCTTCCCGCGCAGAAAAACAGCGCTCCGCCGAAAAAGGCACCTTCCCAGTAGCGCGCATATTTTTTGTGAACCTTTTCTCAATACGAAAAGGACGGCAGTGCGAAGAGAGACGGAGTAGCACAGCCACTCCTGGCTATGCGGTTTTCTCTGCTTTCACACAATCCATCCACTATCGGCGATCGCAAAACCCGCACAGGTCCGCCGCGGCGGATGCCTGTGCTACTAAAATCTTCTCCGAAGCGAGAGATTACAGCGTCTGATGTGTGCGTTTTTTCGACGACGAGGTTCTGAGGGGGACTTGTTCGGTGATCGTCAAGCCGTAGCCTTCGAGCGCGACTACTTTTTTCGGATGGTTGGTCAGGACGCGCAGGCTCTTCAGTCCCAGATCGATCAAAATCTGCGCGCCGATGCCGCTCTCATGCTGCAAGAGGCGCTGCCGCGCGATGTCCATGTCGAGTTGTTCGCGCGAGTGGTACACGATGCGCGGCAGCGCGCCCGGAGCGGGCGCGGCGGCGTCGATGCCGAAGCCTCGCCCCGTGTGGTGAAGGTAGACGAACACGCCGCGATTCTCACCGACGATGGCTTCGAGCGAGCGCTCGATAATTTCGTGGCAATCGCATTCTGTGGACGCAAAAACGTCGCCGGTGAGGCAGTGCGAGTGCACGCGCACAAGCGGCGGCCCGTCGGCCAAATCTCCGCGAACCAGCGCGATGTGTTGCTCGCGGTCCACGTCGGAGGCGTATACGATCATGCGGAAATCGCCGTAGGTCGTTGGCAGAGCCGTCTCGGCGACGCGCCGGACGTAGCGCTCGTTCCTCATCCGGTAGCGGATCAGTTCCGCAACGGTCAGTAGCTTGAGCCCGTGCGCGCGGCAGAATTCGGCGAGCTGCGGCAGGCGCGCCATCGTGCCGTCGTCATTCATGATTTCGCAAATCACGCCCGCGGGAGTGAGTCCGGCGATCCGCGCCAGGTCCACCGACGCTTCGGTCTGCCCGGCGCGCACCAGCACGCCGCCATTTCGAGCGCGCAGCGGGAAAACATGTCCCGGGCGCGCGAGATCGGTCGGACGCGTTCCCGCGTCGATGGCCGTGAGGATGGTCATCGCGCGATCGGCCGTGCTGATTCCCGTGGTCGTGCCGCGCCGCGCGTCGATTGATTCGCAGAAGGCCGTGCCGTAGTTCGACGTGTTGACCGGGGTCATCAGCGGCAGGGCCAGATCATCGCAGCGCTCTTCGGTCAGCGCCAGGCAAACGAGGCCTCGGCCGTGCTTGGCCATGAAGTTGACGGCCTCGGGTGTGATCTTTTCCGCCGCCATCGTGAGGTCGCCCTCGTTCTCGCGGTCTTCGTCGTCCACCAGCACAATTTGCCGCCCCTGGCGGATTTCTTCGAGGGCTTCCTCAACTGTGGCAAACGGGATCGCTTCGTCGGGCATGACGGGTTCGCTACTCCTGGGCCGTGATCTGTGAATTTGGATGGCTCTTGCCACTATACCGAATCCGGTATTTGACGGCAACATGGCCACGGTGCCGGGTAGTGGGTTGGTTTAAAAGTAGCACAGGCATCCGCCGCAGCGGACCTGTGCGGGTTTGTAGATCTCAAGTGCAGACTACTGCCCAGGATCGATCACAAAACCCGCACAGGTCAGCAGAGTGCCTGTGCTACAAAAACGTTACGCGCTCTGCGCGTTGAACATATTCTTCTCATCCGCCGAGGGGCCGTACATGCCCGGAATCTCGACATTGTTGAGCCGCAGATATACGCCCAGCTGCGCGCGGTGGTGAATGAGGTGGTTCATAACCATGGCGCGCAACACGGCAGCGCGCGGCATGGAGAAAATTTGTTGTCCCTTGAACGTCAGCGTCCAAGTCTTCATCAGGTCTTCGTCCGTCGCTTTGGAGAGCATTTCTCGAGCTTCCACCACGTGCTTGTCGAAGGCCTCGATCAGCTCCTTGCGCGTTGCGGGCGAAAATGGTTTTTCTTCGCCCGTGAAATCCATGCGTTCGACGCGAAGCGTGGCGCTCGCGTAGGACGGGATTTCGGCCGTGTGCGCGGCCAGCCGTCCGAGCGTCATCGACTTCTCGTGCGGCTTGTAATCGAACTTTCCGTCGGGGACGCGCTCCAGCATCTTTCGCGTGTTGGCCATCTCCTGATCGAATTCCGGTAAGAGCATCTGGGCGATTGGCATGTTCTCCTCCTAAATTTTTGAAGTACGGGGCAGGCGAGAGCATACCATCAGCTCATGGGCGAATACAAGGCGAAGATTATAGCAACCCCTTTCTCCCACGATGCCTCCGCGGCGTTCGATTTCCTCATGGCTGCGAATGGGCGGTGTCCGGGCAACCCCTGTCCGCGTTCCTCCGGTAAATGTCATAGTTGGCGAGGCTCTGAACTGGCGCAAAATCGCCGCGCAACAGTTCGAGTAGCCGCATTTTGTCCTCCACGGGCTCATCGTTCCGTTGGAGGTTCTTTTTGAGAATCAACCAACAGATATTCCGGCGCCGGCTGATTTCGACAATCTCTTCCGGACTATACGGATTGACCGTGTGATCGAACATCAGCACCGGAAAGCGCGGACGTCTGCCCGTGGTGTAGTAGAAGAGATCTTCTCCGGGAATCATGAGCAGACCTTGATCCTTCGGAATCTCACGGTCCGTGAAACGAACGAGTTCCTCGAATTGCGGAATCCATGGCCCACGCATCGAAAGGCCCGCGAGCGCAGGCAAAGTCGATCGGGCCATCTCGCCAGTGGAGACGTCGGCGTAATCCAGCCGCTCGTGGCTCGCGACGTAAAATCCGCCGGAAACGAGCATGGATAGCGCCGCTACAACGGCCAGCAGCTCAACCTCCCTCGAGGACTTTTCTCTTCCGAGGCGGAACAATCCCGCAAGAACGCCGGCGAGTAATATCATCAGCAACGGCCAGATGGCGTAGGTCGAGCCCCATAGTTGCTGGGACAGAAAAGCCCCTTGCACAGTCCCAATCAAAATAAAAGGCAGGAGCCGCGCGACGCTTGGGCCTCGTCTGGCGTCCCACAGAGCGAAGACGAGAGAAACAATCAGTACGACGGGCCACAAGGCGAGCAGGCGCTCTGCTCGCTCCGACGGGTCTTCTTCCACGAGCAGGTAAAGGAGCGCCCACGCGAACGGCGCCGCCATCAATGAGACGGACAACAAAGAAAGCATTCGGCTGCCGCGACGGTTGCGCCGCAACATTAGTGCCCCGGCGGCAAACGCCGCGAACCACAACAGCAGCAATGGATTCCGGTAGGGCGCAAACATTTCCGAGGCGTGGGGCAAGCGACGCGATGCGGCGAATTGGATGGTCCAATGCCAGTAGTTACGCATGCCCACGGTGAAGTGCAGGAGGATCATCGCCGCACCGAGGCCCGCAGCCATCCCGGCCAGGAGCCATGCGTAACCGGACACGCGTTGCCTGTGCCAGGCTTCGCGGGCGATCAGAATAACGACGGCCAGCGCCGCGGTTGCCAGAAACGCGAGTCCGGTATTCTGCTTCACGAAAAGCGGAACGATGAGGACGATCCCCGTGAGAAATGCGCGCAGTGGCGGAAACCCCTTGCGCTCCAATTGCAGGAGCAGAAGGATGCCGCACAAAATGACGAAGGTGCAGTCGGGATCGTAGAAAGGATGCGGAAAGACGCAGTAGATTCCCAGCACCGTGAGCGGCGCGGCCAGCAGAAACGCCACGAGACGGAACGCGGGCATAGCGCCGCGCAAAACATGGACCAGAATCCGCCAGGTGAGGATGGTCCCCAGGCCGCCCACGATCGCGCAGTACAACACATGGTGAAAGAAGACCCGGCCGGTGAGCCGGATGAGCAACGACTGGATCAGAAAAGTTGCGGGAGCGTAGGGAAACGGAAAATCGCGATATGGGAAATCACCGAGGGAAATTCGGTAGGAGTTTTCCAGAACGTAGCTAAGGTCCCAGAGAACCGCCAGCCTCGAATTTTGCCACACGACAACCGCTGAGGCGCCCAGAAAGAGGAATAGAGCCGACTGCCCAGTCCCACGACACCCAAGCGCTCACGGCTCGCGGAATTGCCGGGCAATTCGGTTCGTTTCATGATTCAAGTAGAACAGGCTTCAGCCTGTTGATTTTGTTAGGATTTGCAGCAAACCCAACAGGCTGAAGCCTGTTCTACTTTTTCAGGAACGTGCCTTGTTCCAGCTCCTGGTACGCCTTCTGGAGTTGTTCCTGCGTGTTCATTACGATGGGGCCGTACCAGGCCACGGGCTCTTCCAGCGGCTTTCCGGAGACGAGGAGGAAGCGGACGCCATCGTCACCGGCCTGAACCACGACCTCGTCGCCTTGATCGAAGAGCACGAGCGAGCGATTCTCGGCCGCCGAGGGAGGCGCCGTATCCGCCCAACCGACCGGCTCGGTTGGCACCGAAAGAGGATCGGAGGCGTTGCAGAATTTTCCCGAGCCCGCGAACACATACGCGAACGCGTGCCGTGTCGTCTCGACCGGCAGAGTTTTTCTTTGGCCGGGAGGCACCGACACGTCAAGATAAATGGGATCGGCGGCAATGCCGTCGACGGGGCCGGTCTTTCCCCAGAATTTTCCGCAGACGAGGCGAACGTGCGTGCCATCGTCGTCCGTGATCACCGGGATATCCTTCGCTTCCACTCCCTGATAGCGCGGCGGCGTCATCTTGAGCGACCCCGGAAGATTCGCCCACAATTGAAAACCATGCATGCGCCCCGCGTGATCGCCGCTGCGGCATTTCCTGATGAATGATCCCGCTGCCCGCCGTCATCCACTGGACGTCACCCGAGGCGATCGAGCCGCGGTTGCCCATGCTGTCGCCATGCTCGACGGTTCCGGCGAGGACGTAGGTGATGGTCTCGATTCCGCGGTGCGGATGCCACGGAAAACCCGCGAGATAATCTTCCGGAACGTCATTGCGAAAATCATCCAGAAGCAGAAACGGGTCGAAGTCGGAAGTGTTGCCGAAGCCGAATGCGCGGCGCAAATGCACGCCCGCGCCATCGCGCGTCGGTTTGGAACGGATGAGGCGTTTTACTGGGCGAATAGACATACGAATGGACTCCCTGCAGTGGGGAAGTTTACTCCAATGTGCGCTGACCTGCCAACGATCAGTCGCATTGGTTGTCGCATTGGTAGGACAGCCACTCTTGGCTGTCCACGTAAATCGCGACGAACTTGCGCCGGACAGCCAAGAGTGGCTGTCCCACCAAAACCTCGAACCCAATCCGTGGGCAACGGGTAACTATTCCGCCCGCTCGATCGGAAAAACAAAAGGGCGTCCCGACTGAGTCGGGACGCCCTGTGAACTGCAATTTGTTTCCTTCGATTTAGTACATTCCGCCCATGCCGCCGCCTGGGCCGCCGTGACCACCGGCTCCGGCTGCGGCTTGCTTGTCGTCTTCCTTGATGTCGGCCACCAGAGCTTCGGTGGTGAGCATCAGGCCGGCAATGGACGCGGCGTTCTGGAGCGCGAGGCGCGTGACCTTGGCTGGGTCGATAACGCCCGCCTTGACCATGTCGCCGAACTCGCCCGTATCCGCGTTATAGCCGAAGTTGTCGTCCTTGCTTTCGCGCACACGGCCCACGATGACTGCTCCTTCGTGGCCCGCATTGAGCGCGATTTGCCGCATGGGTTCCTCGAGCGCGCGCTTGACGATGTTCACGCCGATGGCTTCTTCGCCTTCGAGCTTGAGCTTGTCGAGCACCGCGATGCAGCGGATCAGCGCCACACCGCCGCCGGGGACGATGCCTTCCTCGACTGCCGCGCGAGTGGCGTGCATGGCGTCCTCGACGCGAGCCTTCTTTTCCTTCAGCTCGGTTTCGGTTGCCGCGCCCACCTTGATCACCGCAACGCCGCCGACCAGCTTGGCGAGACGCTCCTGCAGCTTTTCCTTGTCGTAGTCCGAGGTGGTGTCCTCGACCTGCGTGCGGATCTGCCGGACGCGTCCTTCGATTTCGCTGGACTTGCCTGCGCCTTCGATGATCGTGCAGTTGTCCTTGTCAATGGTGACCTTCTTGGCCTTGCCAAGGTCTTCCATCTTCACGTTTTCGAGCTTGATGCCCAGATCCTCGGTGACGGCCTTGCCGCCGGTCAGTGTCGCGATGTCCTCGAGCATGGCCTTGCGGCGGTCTCCGAAGCCGGGCGCCTTGACGGCAGAGCACTGAAGCGTGCCGCGCAGCTTGTTCACCACCAGGGTCGCCAGGGCTTCGCCCTCAACGTCTTCGGCAATGATCAAGAGCGGCTTGCCCAGCTTGGCAATCTGTTCGAGAAGGGGAAGCAGGTCCTTCATCGAGCTGATCTTTTTCTCGTGGATGAGGATGCGCACATCTTCGAGCACGCATTCCATACGTTCCGGGTCGGTGACGAAGTAAGGAGAGAGGTAGCCGCGGTCGAACTGCATTCCTTCGACCACTTCGAGCGTGGTCTCCATGGTCCGCGATTCCTCGACGGTGATGACGCCGTCCTTGCCTACCTTCTTCATGGCTTCGGCAATGATGCTGCCGATCTGGCGGTCGTTGTTGGCGCTGATCGTGCCGACTTGGGCGATCATGTCGCCCTTGACGTCACGGTGCAGCTTCTTGATTTCTTCGACCGCGGCTTCGACGGCGCGTTCGATGCCGCGCTTGAGAGCGGTCGGGCTTGCGCCGGCGGCCACGGTCTTCACGCCTTCGCGGAAGATGGCCTGTGCCAGCACGGTTGCGGTGGTGGTGCCGTCGCCGGCCACGTCGGAGGTCTTGGAAGCGACCTCGCGTACCATCTGCGCGCCCATGTTCTCGAGCGGATCCTGAAGCTCGATTTCCTTTGCTACCGTCACGCCGTCCTTGGTGATGATCGGCGCGCCGAATTTCTTTTCGATCACCGCGTTGCGGCCCTTGGGGCCGAGGGTGATCTTTACCGCGTCCGCGAGGGCGTTGACGCCTCGCAGAATAGACTGGCGGGATGCTTCACCAGTCACGATTTGCTTTGCCATGAGTCGTTCTCCTCTTCTCCAATAATTTCAAATTCCGAAGCTTCAAAAATTGCGACCCTGCGCCCGCCGCGGTTCGCTGTATGCGCTCACCATAAACGGCTTGCCGTGCAGGTTCACCGTTAGCGGCGGATCAGGGGAAAGTTACTTCTTGCCGCCGGCAGCCTTGGCTGCGCCGGACAGTTTCGCCAGGATTTCATCTTCCCGAAGGATGAGATAATCCTCGTCGTCCACCTTGATTTCGGTGCCGCTGTACTTGCCGAACAGCACGCGGTCGCCGGCTTTTACGTCGAGAGGGATGCGCTCGCCCTTCTCGATTTTGCCTGCGCCAACGGCAATCACTTCGCCCTCTTGCGGCTTCTCTTTCGCCGTGTCCGGGATGATGATGCCGCCCTTGATTGACTCTTTCTCTTCGATCCGCTTGATCAAGACGCGATCATGCAGCGGAGTAACATTTACTGACATCGTTTCGTGCCTCCGTTCAATTAAGTAAGTCGGGATGGTTTACGCGGAATGCCGAGCAGATCGTTAGCACTCCTCTAAGACGAGTGCTAATATAGCAAATGGGTTGTGGAAGTCAAGAAAACTTGTAGTGCTGGCGGAATCGGAGCAAGTCCTCGCATTACATCTTAATGGTTTATATTCAATCACTTAAGCTGGCACGAGGCCTGGATTCCGTGGGGGCGGAAAGTAGCACAGGCTTCAGCCTGTGGGTTTTAGAGTTCTCAAACAACTAAAGGCCACAGGCTGAAGCCTGTGCTACTAAACATTTGGTTTGATTCTGCGCGCGGCCTCATCAACAATAGCGGCCCAGCATGGGCGCGCTAATCCTTCAGCACACAGAGCCGGCCGCAGCGGGCCACTTCATCGAATTCCGCAATGTCAGCAAAGCCTTTGGCGATCACCTCGTCCTCGACGACGTCAGCTTCTTCGTCGACCATGGAGAGACTTGCGTCATCATGGGGCGCAGTGGGGTGGGGAAGTCCGTAGCGCTGAAACACATTCTTGGGTTCTTGCGCCCGGACTCGGGCCGCGTGCTGGTTGCCGGCGAGGACATCACCGACTGGAACGAAGACCAACTGGCCGAGATTCGCCGCCGCGTCACGATGGTTTTCCAGTCGGGAGCGCTGTTTGATTCGCTGACTGTGGTGGAAAACATTGCGTTTCCGCTGGAAAAGCGCGCGGACCTCACCGAGGAGCAAAAAGAGGCCCGCGTCGCGGACCTCGCCGAGATGCTCGAGGTCACGCAGATCGCCGACAAGCTGCCATCGGAACTCAGCACGGGAATGAAGCGCGCGGTGGCCATCGCGCGCGCGCTGGCGCAGGACCCGGAAGCGATTCTCTACGACGAGCCGACGACGATGGTCGATCCGCTCATGGCGGCGCATACCAGCAACCTGATCCTGCGGCTGAAGGAAAAATTCCACAAGACATCGGTCGTCGTCACGCATGACACGCACCTTGCAAAAAAACTAGCCGACCGGATTGTTTTTCTTCACGAAGGCCGCGTGGCCTATTTCGGCCCATGGGCCGGATTCGTGGCCGCGCCCGAGCCGTATCTCCGCAATTTCCTCCGGCAAGATGAACTCATCCCCGAATTGGACGTGACCTCGTGAGCGACGATGCCTCAGCGGCTCCCGACGCGAAGCAACAGTTGCGGCGCGTGATGGGGTTCTGGGACGTGCTGTTGTTTTGCATCGCCACGGTGCTGGGGCCGCGGTGGATCGCGGCGGCGGCGCGCAACGGGCAATCCTCGATCAGCTTGTGGATTCTGGCGGCACTGCTGTTTTTTGTTCCAACGGCGTATATCGTCGTCGAACTTTCGACGCGATTTCCGGAAGAGGGCGGGCTGTACGTCTGGACGAAAATGGCGTTCGGCGATTTTCACGGATTCGTCGCGGGATGGACGTACTGGATTTACACCGTCTTTTATTTCCCCGGGTTGCTGATCGCCAGCGCGGCGATGTCTGCGTATGTTGGCGGTGTGGGAACCGCATGGCTGGCGCAGAATCGCGCATTCTTGCTGGGCGGTTCGTTTGTGTTGCTGCTGGTGGCCGTGTGGCTGAACATCATCGGCCTGCACATCGGGAAGTGGCTGCAAAACGCGGGCGGAGTGGGCACCTATCTTCCGCTGATGATGATCGTCGGCGTGGCGCTTTTGCTGTGGTCGCGACACGGATCGGTGACGCACTTCACGTGGGCCGCGATGCTTCCGCACTGGGATTGGGACACGGTGAATTTTTGGCCGCAGCTCGCGTTTGCGTTTGCCGGGCTTGAACTCGTTTCCGCGATGAGCGAGGAAGTGAAGAATCCGCAGCGGACGTTTCCGCGCGCGATCTTTGCTTCGGGCGCGCTGATCGCATTCATGTATATCGCGGGGACGGTGGCCGTGCTGATGATGCTGCCGAGCGAGACAGTCGATCCGAAAAGCGGAGTGTTCCAGGCCATTACGGAAGGCTCGACCGTATTGCGGATGGCGGCGGTCGGCGTCATTGCCGCGCTGCTCGTGACCGTGGGGAACGCGGGGGGCGTGGGCTCGACAGTCGCGGGAGTTGCGCGGATTCCGTTCATCGTGGGGATCGACCGCTATTTGCCGACGGCGTTCGGAAAAATTCATCCACGATGGAAGACGCCCTACATTTCGATTCTGGTGCAGGCGGGTATTTCGGGCGTCATTTTGCTGGTCGCGCAGATCAATGAAAATACGCGCGGCGCGTACCAGATTCTCGTGGATGCCGCGACGATTCTCTATTTCATTCCGTTCATTTACATGTATGCCGCGGCCATCAAGCTGTACGCGCGCCCCGACCGTCGCGAAAATCGCTCGGCGGTAGTGATTCCGGGCGGAAGAGTGGGAGTGTGCGTTGCCGGCGGATTGGGACTTCTGGTTGTCTGCGCCGGAATTGTGCTGTCTTTTATTCCGCCGGGCGATACATCGAGCAAAGTATCTGTTTGAAACCAAGTTGGTCGCCGGGACTGTGCTATCGGTATTGCTCGGATTGATTCTGTATTATCGAGGGGCGCGGCTGCGCGCAAAGTAGGACAGGCTTCAGACTGTCTGCCGTTCCGCGCTACCGAAAGCCAAAACCAGACAGGCTGAACAGGCTGCGGAAAAACTCAACTTTTTGTCATTCCGAGGCGCGCTGCGCGCCGAGGAATCTCTCTTTTCCTACATTTAAACCAAAGAGAGATTCCTCACTTCGTTCGGAATGACAAAATAAATCACTTTTTCCGCAGCCTGTGAAGCCTGTCCTACTATTGCGCGCTCAGATTCGGCCTTGCAAACGGTGCAGGTAATCTGCCATCGTTGCTCTGTCTGGAGGCGATCACATGGCCACGAAAAATAAATTAAGAGATGCTGCTGTGACGATTGGCTCTGCAATGGGTAAGGCGGATGGCACAGCTCATAAGGCCGCATATAAAGCTGCCAAAGCAGCGCAAGTAGCGAGACGAGAGCTAATCGAACTGTCGAAGCAAGTGGACAAGCTCAGGAAGCAATTGAAGAAGAGCACCAAACGGCTGAAGAGTGCGTTGAAATAGCGCGGCAGTCCGTTGTAGCGAGAACGAATCGTCCGATGGCAATTCGGCTGACCTCGAGACGATGCCTATGGGCATCCGTTTGTATTCAACTCTCCCAATTTTTCTTGCCCCTGAACATTTCCACTTTTCGAGGCCGCATTCAGCAGCACTCGTCCTTGCTCACAGCTTTTTGCAACGCCGTCGCCACGAAGGTAAAGGTCAGCGAGAACCACCTCAGCTGAGGAATTGTTGTTCCCTACCGCTGCCCACAACAGCCGCGCGGCCTTGGAGCTATCACGAATGCCATTCGTCCCGCGCAAGGATGCCAGCGCGGCTGCCAATTCCGATTTGCCGGCCTCTAACGCCTCCTCTGCATCCTGACCTGGCGCCTTGGCGCCAAGTCCCCCGTCGCCGGGGCGCTGGAATGAACTCGGGGGTATGTTATCGGTTTTTGATGCATTCACAAACGCGCCGCCTAGATGAGAAGTTGCATCGTTTGGAACAGAAGACACGTCACCCTGGACAGAAGTCGCATCGCTCGGAACCGCGGGCGTGATCGCTGAAACAGAAGGCGCGTCACTTGCCGCAGATGAGGCCGGAACGGCAGCAGGTTCAGGTACTTGTGGGCTCGCTTGAGAGTCGGGTACCGCCGCGGACTGCGCCACGGAACTGATTTCCGATTTCCCTACACGGACGCCATAAATAAACGCCGTCACCGTGAGTGCGGCGCCCAAAATGCCGAACATGATCCAAAAAAAGAGTGGTTCTCGCCACATGGACCTGACCGTTGGTTCTGATAAATAAACCTCGGCAGCGGGAGGAATGGCAAAGACGGGTTCCGCTTCCGTGTCCGATTGGCTCGCAAGGGAGGCGGGTGACTCTTCTGTTTGCGGAGTCGCCGGGGGGGCTGGCGATACAGCCTTTTCGCGAGCGGACAGTGCCGTCCGCGATTGATTGGTCCAATTGTTAAGGTATTCGCGGGCGCCGGCAGAGAGGGAAGTAAACCTCAACCCGCAAACCGTTCTCATTTCATTTGTCCAGACTACTTCTCCGGCCCCTTCGATTCGACTATGGCCCCGCAACGATAACAAGAAACGGATTGTTTCGTCCGGCCGGACAGGAGCTACGGCATGAAAGGATAGGCCGCCGTCAGAGACATCCAAAACGAGGCCGCCGTTTTCAGGGCCCATGCCGATATAGGCGATCTCCACGAGTTTTGTTCGCGGAGCTAGACGGCGGTCAGGCGTCTTTACCGAGGATTCGCGCATTTGCACAGGTAACCCTATTCCTAGCTAGGAGGTGAATCGCTTTCTTTTTTTGAGGTAGTGCGGATGCCCCCGCTTCACGAGCCGGGTTCAACCCGAACTGCCGTGTCCACTATCGTGCGAGAAACCTGCCACGTCAAAGGCGAAAATAAACGATTTGCCCGAAAAGTATATTGGGTACTTTCCGCGACGCGGCTGGCTCCATCCGCGCGGCCATACGAGAAAGGGTTCGAGAGGAAGCAGCCGAGGTACAATGCAGGCTGCTTTGGAATGCAAAGCGGAAATTTTGATTCCCGTGAAACGTGTGACACTCACTTTCGACAACGGGCCGACACCCGGGATCACGGAACACGTGCTTGACATTTTATCCACCCGCCGGATTCAAACTACTTTCTTCGTCGTTGGCGAAAGACTCGTAAGACCCGGCGGCCGGGCGCTGGCCGTCAGGGCTCACTCGGAAGGCCACTGGATCGCCAACCATTCTTTGACGCACAGTGCGCCGCTGGGTGAAAAACCCGACGCGGAATATGCCAGGCGAGAGATTGAGGAAACGCAGAATTTGATCGGGGAGCTTGCCCATGCGGACAAATTGTTTCGCCCGATGGGAGGCGGAGGTTCCATCGGTCCTCACCTATTAAGTCGCGCGGCGCTGCAGCTATTGCACGCTGGAAAGTATACCTGTGTGTTGTGGTCCAGTGTGCCTGGAGACTGGAGGGATCAGGACGGCTGGGTCGATCGATGCATATCGGAAGTAGCCGGGCGCGATTGGACGGTTGTGGTCCTCCACGATGTGGAAAATGCCGCTTTGCCGCGGCTTCCTGAATTCCTGGACCGGCTGGATTCATTGGGCATTGAATTCCGTCAGGACTTTCCGGAGGATGTCGTGATTACGCGGCGCGGTGAGCTGGTATCTCCACTCACTTCACAAATCATGAAGTGAAGGCCGATGCCGCCCATAAAGGGCGGCAAAGATTTTGAATATCGTTCTTGAAAATAGCATCTCACTACTTCGAAGCGTGATCCGCCACTTCATTCTTTATGACCTTTCCACCCTTCATTACGAATTTGACTCGCTGAAGTTCGGTGATGTCGGCTAGCGGGTCGCCTGAGACCGCGATCAAATCCGCATATTTTCCCGTGTCGATTGATCCGATCTGGTCCTGCCATCCGAGCACTTCGGCGTTAATCGTGGTTGCGGCCTGGATGGCCCTCACCGGTGTCAATCCGCCGTGCTTCACGAGCGCCTCAAAGTCGAGAGCCTGCGTCCCGTGCACGTAGGTTTCGCCGTCGGCTCCGCTGCCCATCATGATTTTCATTCCTTTGGTGGCGGCGGCCATCGAAACAGCGTGCTCAAATATGGGGATCATCCGATACTTGCCACCGGTGTTTTTGGCATCGTTGTCGTCCATGTAAGGTTCGATGTAACGGACGAGGGTTGGATCGTAGTAAAGGCCCTTGGCGACCATCATATTGGCTTGCTCCTGGTCCAGCCCAAACGCGTGCTCGATCGTGTCGCATCCCGCGATGATGGCGTTCTTTTGCCCCTCGCCTCCGTAGACGTGGCAGCCCGCTTTCTTTCCGAGGCGGTGAGTTTCGTCAATCATCGCCTGCAATACCGGCAGCGGGTAGGTCACGACGTATTGGGCCTCTCCCGTGGGGCTAAAGGAATAGGCCCCCGCCGGGTACAGTTTGATCCAGTCGGCGCCGTGTGCAATCTGATCGCGCACGGCTGCGCGCCCTTCTTCGGCGGAGCGGACCACGGCACTGGCCAGCGGGTTGTCAGGAGCGGCAGGATTTGGAGGCTTGTCTCCCCAAACGATACCCCGGGTGGAAACTTGATAACGAGGCCCGTCGATGCGGCCTTCGTTAATCGCATTGCGGATGGCAACGTCGCCATATCCGTTGCCGTGCGTGGTCATATCCCGCGCCGCGGTGAATCCCGCCCGCAGATTGGCCTGCACGTTCTGCACGGCGATCAACATGTAGTCTTCCGTTGTCCCGTTGGGCTTACGCGCATTGAACATGTGCGTGTGCGCGTCGATCAATCCAGGCAGCACCGTTGCGTGGCTGAGGTCGATCACTTGCGCTCCAGCCGGAATCTTGACTTGCGCCTCCGGTCCGACCGCGGTGATTCGCTCGCCCGAAAGAAGCACCACCTGACTGGTCAGCATCTGGCCAGTCTTGCTGTCAAACATACGGCCGGCTCGAACTGCGACTACGCGCGGGGCCGGCGGGCACGGCTCGACGCCGCCGTCAGACCCCACGCAGGGTGTCGGCCCTGCTCCTCGCCACGGAGCTGCCGGAGCCTGACCCTGGGCGCAAAGCGTCGTCGCGCTCAGTAAGATTCCGCATGCCGCTACCAGCAAAGAAGTGCATCGCATTGCCTAGCCTCCTCGTCAATTTGAGACCTGACTTGAACCTTCGCGTTCAGACGGTGCGCGCCGGGAACGTTTCATCAGGGATTTGCGTTGTGACTCTTGAGTGGGCACCCTTATACACCCGAGGCACTTCCGATTGAACCGAATTGTTTGCGGCAGCCAGCCAGTTTCCGAAAATTCAACATTTAGGGTACTTTTCATATTTGCAAAAGGCCTCATCTCGAGGAGGGGAAAATTATGGGCAAGAAGCTTACGCGTATAGGAGTCGCACTTTTGGCAGTTGTCTCGCTGCTGCCTCCGCCGGTCGTTGCGCAAGATCACACAGTAAACGCTCCGACGGCGCCAGGGCCGATTTCGACTCAACCCGAAGCGCAGGCCGCGCCTTCGGGCGCCGTTCAGCCGCGAACGGTGGACTTGAAGCTGGACTATTCAGCTGGAAGGAAATGGTTTCCGGCCATCCTTGGACCTTACACGCCGATGAAAGCTGCCGAGCCATCCCTCACAAATTCTCCCCGCATCGAGCAGTTGTTACAAAACGGCAAGCTGATGCTCAGTCTGCAGGACGCCATCTCGCTCGCTCTCGAAAATAATCTGGCGATCGACGTGGAGCGCTACACGCCGTGGCTGGACGAAGTCAACTTGCTGCGCGCCAAATCGGGGATTAACGGCCTGGTCCCATTTGATCCTACGTTTACGAGCAATCTCAACCTCCAGGATTCGGTTACGCCGCTCAATAACCCGCTCTTCGCGGGAGTCATACCGACGGCGACTACGACTGCCACGAGCCAAGTGCCACCCGCATATGTCCAGCACATCGGCAACGTGAATTTTCAATACAACCAGTATTTTTCCACGGGGACTCAGTTTCAAGCAGGCATCACTAACAATCGCACTTCCACCAACTTCGGTTTTTTCAATTTGTACAATCCCGACGTACAGTCGGCGCTAACCGTGACAATTACTCAGCCACTTCTTCGAGGCTTCGGGAACCTCCCCAATACTCGTCTGATTATCGAAGCCAAGCGCACCCTCAAGGTTGGCCTGTCGCAGCTTGAGCAGCAGGTGATTGCCACAACGACGCAAGTGTCGAACGACTATTGGGAGCTGGTGTACGCGCGGGAAGACGTAAAAGTGGAAGAAGCGGCACTCGGAGTCTCGCAGCGGCTTTATGAAGAAAATTCGAGGCGGCTCGAAATCGGCACGCTGTCCTCGCTGGATGTGCTGACGGCACAATCGCAAGTCGCCTCCGACAAGCAGGCCCTCGTTCAGGCTCAATCCGTTCAATTGCAGGATGAAACGACGCTGCTCAACGACATCACCATGAACCCGCTGGACGGGCCGCTGCTTCACGCGGAAATTATTCCGACCACGGCGATTTCAACGCCGGACACGGGCGAGAACGTCCGGATCGAGGATGCCGTAAAAGAAGCGTGGCAGAAACGCCCCGAGCTGCAGCAGGCGGCGTTGAATCTGGAAAACGCTGGGACCGACGTGAAGGCCACAAAGAATGAACTCCTGCCGTCGATCAATATTTTTGGACAATACGTTGCCACCGGCCTCGGCGGAATCCAGACGGCCACGACGACAACTCCGACAGGTGAATTTTTCGCCGGCCTGCCGGTGGTGAATTCCGCAGGCGTTCCTGTCCCCGACCTCTTCCAATCAACGGCAGTCACTACTTCGTCGCCAGTCGTCTTTCCAGGCGGGTTGGGACAGGACCTGAGCCGCATGTTCCGCGGCAGTTATTCTACGTTCGAGGGAGGAATTAATTTCACGTTGCCGATTCGCAATCGCGCGGCGCAAGCGGACAACGCCCAGGCGTTGCTGAATGAGCGGCAGCAAAAAGTCCAGTATCGCCAGGAACAAAACGCCATTTTCGTCAGCGTGCGCAATGCCCTCATTGCCATGCAGGAAGATCGCGCCTCGCTCGCGGCCGCGGAAGAGGCGCGAAAATTGGCCAGTCAAACGTTGGAAGACGAGCAGGAAAAATACCGGTTGGGAGCGTCCACAAGTTACAACGTCGTTCTGCGATCCCGCGACGTCACCACCGCCGAGGGCGTTGAGCTGCGAGATCGAATTAACCTGCTCGAAGATGAGCTGAAGTTCAACCAGGCGATGGGCCGCACGCTCGAAGTCAATCAAATTAGCCTGGCGGACGCACTAAAGGGCGGGGCGTCCGGCTCGGCTGGCACTGCACACTAACGACGCATGTTAACGGCACAATTTAACGGCCGCGCAATGCACGAAGCGAATCTGTTACTCCGAGCGTCGTTTTAGTGGCGGCGTCTTCTTGCTGGCGGGTCATTAACCTGGATTGCTCTCGAACCCTCAGAAGATCGCCCGCGAGTTTAACAAATCTTGGTGTAGATTGGCCGCATCGATGATGTAGGGGCACGACATGTCGTGCCCCTGCGACTGGTGAGACCTCCGAACTAAAAGCCTTCTTCGATCAGGCGGGCGACACTGAGGTTTGATACTGGGGATTTCTCGCGCGATTCCACCAGGCGCTCGACATATTTTGCGAGGATGTCGCACTCGACGTTCACGGGGTCGCCCACTTTTAGGGAAGACAAATTCGTGTGATCGTAGGTGAATGGGATGATGGCGGTTTCGACGATGCCGTCGTGCCAGCCTGCTACCGTCAGGCTGATGCCGTCGAGCGCGATTGAGCCTTTCATCGCAATGTAACGCGCAAGGTCACTGGGCACCTGGACGCCGAACCACCAGTTTGCGCCTTCGGGTTCAAGGCGCGCGACGCGGCCGACACCGTCCACGTGGCCCTGCACGAAGTGGCCGCCAAGTTCTTTCATCGCGGTCAGCGGGCGCTCGAGATTGACGCGCGTGCCGGGCTTCATTTCGCCGAGGCTCGTGCGGCGCAGCGTCTCGCCGGAAAGGTCGGCGGCGAAGCTCTTGCCTTCAATATCCACCGCGGTCAAGCAGCAGCCGTTCACGGCGATGCTGCCCGATTTTGCGAGACCCTCGGCGAGCGGCCCTGCGTGCACGCGGATGCGCGCACCGATCTGATCGGCGCGCGTCCCGCTGGAATCAAGCCGCGCGCCAACGTCGCACAGCTCGATCGATTCGATCGTGCCGACGTGCTCAACGAGTCCGGTAAACATCGCGGAGATACCCCTCGATTGCGAAATCCGGTCCAAATGGCTCGATGGTGATGTTCTGCAATTCTTGCATGGCCCGAAGGCGCGCGGGCGCCGAAGCCGTGCCCGGTTTTTTTGCCGTGAACCCGGCGACTTTGGGCGCGAAGAACACGCGCATTTTATCCACAATTCCGGCGGCAAAAGCGGCGGAATTCAAAATTGCGCCTGTTTCGAGCATGACACTGAGTATTTCGCGGCGGCCAAGTTCAGCGACGGCTTCGGCGAGATCGGGCTTCGAGCCGCGTCCGGCGAGGCGCACGACATCAACCCCGGCGCGGCGCAGGGCGCGCGCTTTCGGCGAATCTTCTTTTGCGCGAGTGAAGACAAGCACGTCTCCGTCCGCCGAGCGTACCAGCTTCGACCGCAGCGGCAAGCGCAAGCGCGAATCCAGCACGACGCGCAGCAGTTTTCTCCTGCGTGGGAGGCCTGTGCGGTCGGTGAGAAGCGGATCGTCAACGAGCACCGTGCCAATGCCGGTGAGCAGAGCGTCGGAGGCGTGGCGCATGCGCTGCACTTCGGCGCGCGATTCGGGTGACGAAATCCAGCGGTCTTTTTGCGAAATGCGGGCGCCGTTGCGCGCGCCCCTTTTCGCATGTGGGAGGACAAGCTGGCCATCGAGCGTGAGCGCGGATTTGAGCGTCACCAAGGGTTTGCGGGAAACGATCCAGCGCGCGAAAGCTTCATTCAGGCGCCGCGCTTCGGCCTCCCGCAGCCCGGTGCTGACTTCGATTCCAGCGGCGCGCAATTGTTTGAAGCCGCGGCCAGCCACCGCCGGGTTCGGGTCCGCCATCGCCGCCACGACGCGCGCGACGCCCGCCGCAATCAACGCTTGCGTGCATGGCCCGGTGCGGCCTGTGTGGCAGCAAGGCTCCAGGTTGATGTAGAGCGTTGCGCCTCGCGCGGATTCGCCCGCCGCCTCCAGTGCGATGACCTCCGCGTGGCGAACGCCGTCGTACGTATGAAAACCTTCGCCCACGACGTGTCCGTCTCGCACAAGAACCGCGCCGACGAGCGGGTTGGGACTTGTGAGCGCGACGCCACGAGCCGCCAGTTCAAGCGCGCGGTCCATGAAGACGGCGTCAGCCGCAACCGTGGGGGCGGTACTCGAAGATGGGGACGCGTTCATTTAATCAAGCGGCTCCGAAGTTTGCGGTAGATTCGAGCAGCACAGCCACTCCTGGCTGTGCGGTTTTGTAAGATGCACAGGCTACCCGACTCGACGACGACCCCAAAATCCGCACAGCCAGGAGTGGCTGTGCTACGAAGATCTGTTCGGAATGTGCATACCTGCAAGCACTGAAATCAAAGTTCGCAACCGTCGCGCGATCAATCGAAAAGAGAAGAAACGAATGTCTCCGCGTCAAACGGCACCAGGTCTTCCATCGATTCGCCTGTGCCGACATATTGCACGGGCAAACCGAGTTCGCGCGTGATGGCCACGACGATGCCGCCCTTGGCCGTGCCGTCGAGCTTGGTCAGCACGATGCCGGTGACGCCGGCAGTGGCGGTGAATTCACGCGCCTGGGAAAGTCCATTCTGTCCGGTCGTCGCATCCATCACGAGCAAGACCTCATGCGGCGCGCCGGGAATTATTTTTGTGGCCGTGCGCTTCATTTTGTCGAGCTCGGCCATCAGGTTCAATTTTGTGTGCAGGCGTCCCGCGGTGTCCACAATGACGACGTCGGCGTTTCGCGCGCGCGCGGAAGACAGCGCATCATAGACAACCGCCGCGGGGTCGCCGCCGGATTTTGTCTTCACGATTTCCGAGCCGGTGCGCGTCGCCCACACGGCGAGTTGCTCGATGGCGGCGGCGCGAAACGTATCGCCCGCGGCGAGGACCACATTCTTGCCGCTCTGGCGCAGGCGGTGCGCGAGCTTGCCGATCGTCGTCGTTTTCCCCGTGCCGTTTACTCCGACGACAAAAATGACGTGAGGACGCGACTCCTGCGCGGCCGCCGATGTTCCATTCGGTGAGGGCACCGTGCGCAGGGCATACAGCAGCTGGTTTTTCAGCTCCGCCTTGAGGTCTGCCGCGCTGCTGAGGGCATGCCGTTCGAGTTTCTGCCGCACGGCTTCGAGAATCTGGTGAGTCGTCCGAGGTCCGAGATCGGCGGCAAGCAAAGCGTTCTCAAGCTTCGTGAGCAGCTCGGGATCGATTTTCTTTTCGCCCGAGATCAGGTCTTCGACCTTGGCGGTGATCTGCGAGCGAGTCTTCGAGATCGACTGCTTCAGCCGGTCGAGCAGCGACCCGCCCTCTTGGGGCTTCTTGCGTTCGTCATCCTTGCCGAAGATCGAAAACATAAGTGTTTCGCGGCGATGCGCGGCGAATGCCTCATTCTAGCAGAAGAAAACCTTCTCACACCCCGCGCCGGTTGCCGAGAAGCTTTGCCGGGAGCAAACTCGTTACGTTTGTTGTATGATGCCGCCAATCGGCTGGGTTCCGGTCTGAGCCAGCCCTGATTTTAAATTCACTACAATAGGGGTGCGCGATGATTTCGGTTCAATCGAAGGCCGCGCTCGCGATTTTATTGTTTCTCACTTTTTCCGCTGCAAGTTCCCGGGCGCAGATGCCATCCAACCGGGACGCGGATACTGCCGCCATCAAACAATGCGTCGCGGCATTTGCAGACACCTGGAACAGCCATGACGCGCACGGCGTGGCCATGCATTACGTGGAGGACGGCGACTTTTCGAGCATCAAGGGTGAGGCCAGCCACGGCCGGAAGGAACTGGAAGATCACTACACGACCATCTTCAGTACGTTCCTCAAAAACGCGCACACAACCGACACGGTAAGGAGCATCCGTTTTCTCTCTCCGGACATCGCGTCCGTGGACATCGATTGGCTGGTGACGGATCCCAATGCGCCGGGTGGCGTTCTCCGCAAGGGGCTTCTCACCTGGATCGTAACCAAGCGCAATGGTCAGTGGATGATCACGATTTACCACGAGTCCTCTTTCTAATTTTGGTCTGGGATTTGCGGGAATCACTTCTGCATGGAACTGGGTGGTTTGGTCCATCCTGTGAATCTGTAAACGCCCCGAGCCGGTTTTTGGGATAAGCAACCTCGACAGAACTATTGTATGATCCGCCGCACGAAGGGTGTTGCGGGCTCTTATTGGGGCCTGCAGAAATCGGGAGGGCGCGATGATTTCAGCTCGTGTGAAAGCTGGGTTGGCAGTTTTGCTGTTCTTTACGTTCTCAACTGCCGTTTCTTGGGCGCAGATGCCGTCCAACATGGACGCGGATTCGGCCGCCATCAAGCAATGCGTCGCCGCGTGGGAAGATGCTTGGAACCGCCACGACGCGCACGCCACTGCCATGCGGTACGTGGAAGACGGCGATTTCTCAAACACAACGGGGATCCCCAGCCACGGCTGGAAGGCGCTGGAAGAACACTACAACGCCATCTTCACGACCAATCTCAAGGATGCGCACCGAACCGACAGCGTGAAAAGCATCCGTTTTCTAACTCCGGAAATTGCGTCCGTGGACATCGATTGGCAAATGACCGGGGCGAAGACGCCAGACGGCAAGGACGTCCCCCCTCGCAAAGGACTTCTCACCTGGATCGTGACCAAGCACAACGGCCAGTGGATGATCACGATTTACCACGAGTCCGCGTTTTAAATTTTGTTTGGCGATTTTGTAGAGCAGGCTTTACAGGATGCGGAAAAACTCACAATTTTGTCATTCCGAGGCGCGCTGCGCGCCGAGGAATCTCTCTTTTCCTGGGTTTCAATCAAAGAGAGATTCCTCGCTTCGCTCGGAATGACAAAATTAACCACTTTTTCCGCAGCCTGTTTAGCCCGTGGGGTTTGATCGGAGCAGGGTCGCCCTTGCTGCAACTAAAACCCACAGGCTCTAAAGCTGCGCCACTTTCCAGGGAAGCAAATCCATCAAACTTCGACGAGGGTGGCGCTCAGGCGCAGCTTGCCGGCGCGAACGGCGCGGTCGAGCGCGTCCACAACGGCTGCGTCGAACTTCGTATTGGCCAGCTCGAGAATGCGATTCATGGCGAATTCCAGATCCATGGCGGACTGATAGGGGCGGTTGGTAGTCATGGCGTCGAGCGTATCGGCCACGGCGATGATGCGAGCCATCAAGGGGATCTCGTCGCCCTGCAATCCGTGCGGATAGCCGCGACCGTCGACGTGCTCGTGGTGCAGCTCGATCCCCGGCAGCATTTCCTTCAGCTGCGCGACCGGCCGCATGATATTCGCGCCTTTCAAGGGATGTTGCTTCATCAATGCGAATTCTTCGGTGGTAAGCGCGCCGGGTTTTTTCAGGACGCGGTCATCGACGCCGATTTTTCCCACGTCGTGCAGCAGCGCTGAAATGCGGATCTTTTCGAGTTCCTCCGAAAGCAACCCGAGATTCTGCCCGATGATGATGGAATACTTCGCCACACGTCCGGAATGGCCGCGCGTGTAGGGATCTTTTTCGTCGATGGCGGCCGCGAGCATGCGAATCGAGCCGAGGAATAGCTCGTGGTTCTGGTCCGCGGCCTGTTTGAGCTGATCGACGAATTCCTCGATGTCTCCGGCCATGTGGTTGAAGGTCTCGGCCAACTCGCTGATTTCGGCGGCGCCCTGAACGGGAGTTCGCTGGTGGAATTCTCCGCGGCTGATGGCGAGCGTCGACGCGGCGAGGGCCCGGATCGGCGTGCTGATGCCGACGGCGAACAAATAGCCAAGAATCAGCGCCGCAAAAGTGACGACCACCACGAACTTGAGCGCCTGCGCATTCAGCTCCGTGACGCCGGCATCCTCGCGCGCCTTGTCCAGGCCGCGCGTCGCCACCACCGCCCAATTCAAGTCTGGGATCGTGCTGTAGGTTCCGACCATTTCCGCTTTGTTTCCATTGTCTGTCGTTTCGTAGCGGCGAAGCGTTTCGGTCGTGCGCAGGCCTTTCGGCAGCGCGGTGACTTGGATGACGACCGGTGAAGTAGGTCTCGCGTCCGAGCCGGGCACGAATTGCCGCATGTCCGGGTGGGCCACGATGTGCCCGCTGTGGTCTACCACGAACACTACTCGGCCACGCACACTGGTTTCCTGAAGCCGCCGGAGAATACTGTCCAGCGATACGACGGCGGCCAGCATTCCGGAAAATTGATCGTTCACTTCCAGCGGCACCGCCATGACGAACGCGGGGCGATTCTCGGGGCCGATTGCCAGCGGGTCGCTGCGAAACACAAGGGATTGCAGCGTCGTCGTAAACGCTCGCTGTAGCGCTTTGGCCACAAAGGGATCCTGGTCAGCCTGGAAATTGCCGGCTCCATTGCCCTTGGCGTCCTTGCCCACTGCGGTCAGATACAAAATGTTTGGATTGCTCGCGACGAAGTTCTCAAGCACTCGGGACACTTGCGGAGCGTTCTCGGCGGTGTCCACTTTATCGATCAGGCCAGTGAGCGCCAGAATCTGGCGTTCGCTGATGAGTTGCTGGTAGAGGTTTGCGTCGAATTGCTGAATTTCTTCTGCCAGGGACCGCGTGACTTCGGTTTGTTGGACGCTCTCCGTGTCGGTCAGTTTCGCCTGGCTAAGTTGCAGAACCTGCCGGTGATAGAGCGCGAGAGGCAACACGCTGACAAGCAGCATGGCGCCCAGCACCAGCCAGAGAATTCTCGGCCGGTGGGAAAACACCGATTTGAGGCCACTGAGGTCCACGAAAGGGCTGGTCCAATCCACTCTATTTTACGATCTGAACAGGCCGGGCAGAAGGGCGGAAACCCGCGTTGCTACGCATTAGCTAAGGGGGGTAGGTGAAAAACTACTCTTGTTTGAGGCGGCGTTCCATTAGCTCGCGGATGGCATCCCGTGTAACACGGCCTGCGGTCAGGACTGCGTGCACCTGTTCCGTTATGGGCATTTCGACCCCTGCTCGGCGAGCTAACTCCAGTGTGGCTGCCGCGCTCCCGACGCCTTCGGCGACCCTGCGGGTCGAGCCGAGGATTTCCCTCAATTCGCGACCTTTGCCAAGCTCAATTCCGACGGAGCGGTTCCGGCTGAGCTCGCCCGTGGCCGTGAGGATGAGGTCGCCAACGCCTGCGAGGCCGGAAAGTGTTTCGCGGCGGCCGCCCAGTGCGACGGCAAGGCGCGTCATTTCCGCGAGTCCTCTTGTGACGAGCGCCGCCACCGCGTTCGTGCCCAATTCCAGGCCCGTGCAGATTCCCGCGGCAATCGCGATCACGTTTTTCACCGCGCCGGCAATTTCCGTGCCGATTACGTCATCGTTGGTATAAAGCCGGAATCGCGGACCGGAGAATTCTTCCTGAACTTCGGAGGCGAGCTTCGCATCGGCAGACGCGAGAACAACCGCCGTGGGATCTCCGGCGGCGACTTCAAAAGCAAAACTCGGGCCGGAGAGAACCGCGATGCGCGAAGACGGGTCCAGGCCTATTTCTTCCGCGATCACTTCGCTCATGCGCGCGTGGGTGTCAGGTTCGAGGCCCTTAGTCGCGCTGACGAAAATAGAACCTGGTTCGGCGTGCGGACGCATCGCGCGATAAATCTCGCGTGCGTGAACCGACGGCATCACTCCAAGCACGATGTCGGCCCCGGCGAGGGCCTTTTCGAGGCCGCCCGTGACTTCGACGTCAGCGGGCAATTCAAACCCGGTAAGATAAATCTCGTTGACTCGCCGCGCGCTGAGCATCTCGACGACCTCGGCGCTGTGCGCCCACAGAGTCAGCCGGTGCGGGCGCGAGGACCGCGTTAACGCAATGGCCAGCGCCGTGCCCCAGGCTCCGCCGCCGATGATGGCAATTTTCTTCATGATTTTTTGCGGCTCATTTCGAAGCGCGGCTCGGTACCTGCCAGAAGACGCTCGATATTGTCACGATGCTTGAAGATGACCACCACCGCTGCCAGCAGCGTGCTGATTGAGACCTGCGTCGGCGGCGCATGGCCGGGCGCGTAGAGCAGATAAACCAGAAGCGGCAATGCAGCCGCGGCCGAAATCGAAGCGAGGGACACATATCTCCAAAAGAGCGCTACGAGGAGAAAAAGCAAGACGGCCGCGGCGAGGGCTGGCCAGCAGATGGCCAGGAAAACGCCCAGCGCAGTGGCCACGCCCTTGCCGCCCTCAAACCGAAGCCATACAGGGAAAATGTGTCCAAGGATCGCCGCCAGTCCCGCGTACATCATGAAGCGAATATTCCCGCCCGAGAAATGCTCCGAGAGCGAAACGGCCAGGAAGCCCTTTGCAGCGTCGAGGACCAGCGTGGCGATGCCAACGGACCAGCCTGACGTTCGCGCGACGTTGGTGGCGCCAATGTTTCCGCTTCCTATGAAGCGAATGTCACCTCCTCCCGTCACGCGCACGAGCAGATAGCCGAACGGGATTGAGCCCAGGAGATATCCCAGGACAATCCATCCCCAAAGGCTCGGTGCACCTGCCGCCATTTCCAGATTCACTCGGATCTTCTCCCTGCGAACGTCCCCGCGAACGAAAAAGTTGCCAGCCGAGTATATTCCGCCCTGCCGGGTTTCAGAACGCTTTGATAGAGATGAAATTCCTTCGCGGTGGTGCCGCCAAATTCAAATGGGCCGGCCTTTTCAATGGCAGCATGAAGAGCGTCAAGGCCGCGCGGCGTGTCGAATCGCGCAAGCGTGAGGTGCGGAGAGAATGCGCGTTCCTCGCGCGCGATGCCTAACGGTTCGAGCGATGTCTCGACCGCCGCGGCAAGCGCGGCGAGTTCCGTGCCGCCTTCGATCCCGGCCCAAAGCACGCGCGGCCGGCGCTCATTCGGGAAAAATCCAAGGCCGCGAAAATTTATTGAGATGGGAGCGCGGCAGGGAATGGCCGCGAGGGCCAATTTGATCATTTCAGTTTTTTCCGCCGATGTTTCGCCGATAAACTTCAGCGTGACGTGAAGGCCTTCGATTCGCGTCCAACGCGCATTTCGGCACGCGATGCGCAGCTTGGCGGCGAGTGCTGCGAGCGAACTTCGTACGTCCTCAGGAATGTCCATCGCGACAAAGAGGCGCACGCTCTCAGCCCTTAACACTGTTCTTGGGTTGTGCTGCGTACAGGAAATATCGCCGCACCAGGTCCAGCGCCGTCTGCGAGGCTTGCCAGCGGATGCGGTCTCGCTCTCCGGGATAGTGAACGCCGCGCTCCTTGCTGCCCGATGCGTCGGCGATGGCGACGTGCACCGTGCCAACGGGTTTCTCCGGAGTGCCTCCGGTGGGGCCGGCCACGCCGGTGATTCCGACGCCTAGCGTCGCGCCCGTGCGGCGGCGGATTCCGTCCGCGAGAGCGACGGCAACTTCGGAGCTGACGGCGCCGCGCGATTCGATGATTTCCGCGGGAACGTCCACCCACGCGGACTTCAGCGTGTTGCTGTAGGAAACGACGCCGCCCAGAAAATACGCGGAGCTTCCCGAGATGCGCGTGAGCCGCTCGGCGAGCAGGCCTCCCGTGCAACTTTCCGCCGTGGCAATGGTTGCGTGATGCATCGTGAGTTCCCGCGCGACAACCTCTTCCATCGATTCGCCCGCCGTGGTGAACACCGCTTCGCCCAGCGCGAGCACGATACTTTCCTGTATTCCCTGTAGCTGGCGCTCGGCGGCGGGCGTGTCCTTGGACCACATCCGAAGGTGAATTTGAATTTCACCCGGAGCGGTCAGGATCGTCGTTTGCACGTCCTCGTGGCGCGTATAAATTGGCGCGATGCGCTGGTCGACGTCGGATTCGCCCATTCCCGCGACGCGAAGCTCGCGCGCCACCAGGCGCACTCCTGTCGCGAGGCGCGCGAGGCGGGGTTCCACCTGCGCTGTGAACATGGCTTTCAATTCGTGCGGCGGGCCGGGAAGCAGAATGACGATGCGGCCGCTCGACTCGAGCCAAAGCCCGGGCGCGGTACCGCGATCGTTTTCGAGGACGGCCGCGCCCTCGGGAACCATGGCCTGGCGCGCATTCACTTCTGACATTTTGCGGCCGAGCTGGCGGAAGCGGGCTTCGATCTTGCTCATCACGGCGGGATCGCGCGCGAGTTTCCTTCCAAAGAGGTCGGCCACGGCGTCGCGCGTGCGATCGTCTTCGGTGGGGCCGAGGCCTCCGCTCGCAATCACGAGTTCGACGCGCTTGGCCGCTTCGTCGAAGGCGTTGCGCAGGGCGGCAAGCTCATCGCCGACCACCGTCTTGCGCGTGACCTCGATGCCGAGCCGGTTGAGCTGCGCGGTGAGGAAAAGGGAATTGGTATCGACCCGGTCCGGGGTAAGCAGTTCCGATCCGACTGCGATGATTTCGGCTTTCATTTCAAGTTAACGTGGAAGCGGAAGGCCTTCCACTTCCCAATCGAGCGTGAAGAGCGCGTTGGTAGTGGCCAGGATCGCGCGATGGCCGGGCAGCAACGAGAGGCCGACGAGGCCGCTGCCGCCGAGAACAAGCTCGGCGCGCGCGTCCGTGGAAATTCGCACGATGCCGCGGCGGCCTTGATACGAGGCCGCCACGTAGAGATTTCCCTTGCGGTCGAAGGCGAGACCCTGCGGCCGTCCGAGCCCTCGGAAGAAGGTGCTGACTTCGCCCTTCTGATTGATGCGGAGCACGCGGTCGAAACTCGAAGTGGTCGGGCCGGTGACGAACAATTCGCCGGTGGGACTGAACGCCAGATGATACGCCGCCACGGACGGTTCGAGCGTGGCGAATACAAAAATCTGGCGGTCAGGGTTGATCTTGAAAATCGTGCCGCTGCGGTCGCCCACAAAAAGATTGCCGATGGTATCGAACGCGATTCCAGTCGCAACGCCCATGCCTTCGACCCATAGCTGCGAGCGGCCGTCCGGCGCGACGCGATGTATGGTTCCGTCGTCGCGGCAGGAGACATAGAGATACCCCTCGCGATCCAGGGCCAAGCCCGTGGGATTCACGAGTTCGGTGACAAAGGGCTTCACCGCATAGTTCGGTGTGACCTTGTAGAGCGAGACGGCGACTTTTTGCCCGCGGTGGCCGCTATACGTGACGTAGATGTTTCCTTCGATGTCCACCACCGGGTTTGCCACGGGGTGAAGATTGTCGGCAATCTGCACGCCCAGGTGAAACGCGAATGGCAGGCTCGCCGCCCGCGAAGTTTCCACGCTCACGATGCTGCCCGCCGCGCCTTCGGGCACGCGCGCAATCAGATAATTCTGCGTGGAGATCAGAAGGCTCGCTTCGGTTTCGCCAAAGCGCACGTGCGGCCGCGTGTTAGGCCGGGGAACGAAGCCCGCGCCGTAAATCGTGACGTCGCCGCCGGGTATGCCTGCACCCGGCTGGATGCGGTCAATGCGCGGTATGCCGTTGGTTTCCAAATTCATTCTCGAATCGTTTGCTAAACCACGAAGAAAAGTTTGATCTGTCATTCCGAGCGAAGCGAGGAATCTCTCTTCTTGTTGGTAGGGCTCAAAGAGAGATTCCTCGCTTCGCTCGGAATGACAAAACTATGGCCCTCTTTAGCACCCGTGCAAAAGGTATTACGCCAAATGCCTGCGGCACGCTAAAGCCCGAGCGCTCGCACAATCCACAAACCCAGCGCCGCGTAAATTCCCGCGATCCAATCATCCGCCATGATTCCCAAGCCGCCGGGGAGCGATTCGGCTTGCCGCGCAGGGAACGGCTTCCAAATATCGAAGACCCGAAAAAGTATAAAGCCCAGCAACAAACTTTTCCAGTTTAACAGCGTAGAACGGCGAGAAGTAGGCGATCAACTGGCCGGAGACCTCATCAATCACCACGAACTGCGGGTCTTTCTTGCCGGCGTACTTAGCTGCCCGGTTCGCGACGTAAACGCCGAGGATTGCGATCAATACAACCAGTGCATATTCCGCGAATCCTGGGGCTAGTGCCGCAGTCCAGATGCTGGCATCTTTTTCCACGTTGAGGAGTTGTGGCGTCTTTCGCGAAAAGAGCCAGAAAGTCCCAAGGGAAATTGCAACGCCCCCAAGCGAACCAAACGTCCCCGGCGCTTTGGGAAGATAGCCGAGGCCAAATGCGGTTGCGATCGCGAGCGAAATGCGCGGCTTTCGCCGATCCGACCCGGGCGAGGGCGCGACGCTATTCGTCGTCGTTGTCGGAAGATTCGGGCTGGGTTCGCTCATGCGTTTCGATTTCTTCCGGTTCCGATTCGTCCATCATGGGCACGGCTACTTTGTATTTTTCCGTGGCCCAGTTGCCCAGGTCGCGCTCGCGGCAGCGCGCGCTGCAGAAAGGAAATTCCGCGGTCGTTTCTGAATCGGTGGGCGCTTTGCAAATGGGGCATTTTAGTTTCACGGCAGAATCCCAAATTTGAAGGGGTTGAGTAGCACAGACTTCAGCCTGTGGGTTTCGTCGTCCTCGCGAGAGACTAAACCCCACAGGCTGAAGCCTGTGCTACTTAAACCAAAATCCTCAGCGCCGCGCCTGTCGCCACGCGTTGCACTGGCGCGGGCACCGATATTTGCGCCGCTGCGGGGCGCGGAACATCCAGGATCTCCACCACGCGGCCTACCATGTCGTATTCGTGCGTCTCAGTGATTTCCGCGGTGACCACGTCGCCGGGACGCGCGGAGATCGTGGTCCCCGCGATCTCGATATCGTTCAAGTACACCTTGCCGTCGATTTCGGGCGCCATGCCTTCCAGGCGCGCTTCCCACACGAGCGGCGAATCCTTGGACGGCCCTTCCACGAGAGCGGTCACGCTTTGGCCGCGAAAACGGCGCAGCTTGCGCGCCGAAATCTTTTGCTGAATCTCCATCAGGCGGCTCTGGCGTTCCTTGATCGTGTCCTCGTCCACTTTGCCGTCGAGCGCGAAGCTCGATGCGTTGTCGACGTCGGAATAGGGGAAGACGCCCATCCAGTCAAATTCCGCCGTCTT
The DNA here is from genome assembly GCA_963833595.1 of uncultured Acidobacteriota bacterium. Taxonomy (GTDB): domain Bacteria; phylum Acidobacteriota; class Terriglobia; order Acidiferrales; family UBA7541; genus Palsa-360. The sequence continues at coordinate 174,532 of CAWHYM010000021.1, forward strand.
CACGAAATCGCACAACTCGCGGAAGTCCGCATCGGTTTCGCCGGGGAAGCCGACGATGAAGGAAGTGCGCAGCGCCACGCCGGGAATCGTCGCGCGGATGCGGCCGAGCAATTGCAGAAACGCGTCGCCATTCGATCCGCGCTTCATGCGCGCGAGGACGTTGCGGCTCGCGTGCTGCAGAGGCATGTCCATGTATTTTGCGATGCGCGGGTGCGCGGCGATGGTGTCGAGAAGGCGCTGCGTCACGCGGTTCGGATAGCAGTACAGGGAGCGCACCCATTGCAGGCCTTCGACGCCCGCGAGGCGCTCGATGCAGGAGCGCCAGGCCGTCGCGCAAGCCAAGGTCTTCGCCATAGGAAGTCGTGTCCTGCCCGATGAGCGTCACTTCGCGGACGCCGGCCGCGGCGAGATTTTCCGCCTCGCGCACGACGGATTCAAACCGCCGGCTGCGGAATTTTCCGCGCAATTGAGGGATGATGCAGAACGTGCAGGGATGGTCGCAGCCTTCGGCAATCTTGATGTACGCGGCGTGTTTCGGCGTCGAGAGAATCCGCGGCGTAAGATCGTGATACAGATACGACGGAAGCGGCGCCGCGCTCGCCGCATCCGACTGCAATTCGCCCTGGACGGCAGCCAAAATATTTTCGATCTCGCCCGTCCCCACCACCGCATCGACCTCGGGAATCTGCGCGAGAATTTGCTCGCGGTAACGCTCGACCAGGCATCCGGCCACGATTAATTTTTTCGCCGCGCCGAATTTTTTGTGTTCGGCCATCTCCAGAATCGTGTCGATCGATTCCTTTTGCGCCGGGGCGATGAAGCTGCACGTATTGACGACGAGGACGTCGGCTTCTTCCGCGCGCGGCGTAAATTCATACCCATTGCGCGCCAGGACGCCCATCATTACCTCGCTGTCCACAAGGTTTTTCGGGCAACCCAGGCTGATGAATCCTGCTTTTGGCATAAAAATGCGTCGCGCAATGGCGGGACGGTCCGATTATTCTAACATGGCGAGGAGCCTCGTGCCGTAGCGCAGGATTCAGCCTGCGGGGGCTAAGTTTCGGATGGACTAGACCCCGCAGGCTTGAAGCCTGCGCCAGGCTTAGCGCGAGCGTAGAAATGTGTGGATGCGATCGATCAGCGAAGAAGCGTGTTGCGGGTCCGCGGGCTTCCCCCCGTAGCGGGCCGCCTGATAGATCGAAGTCAGTTCGAACACGGGCGCAGCGAGGTTTCCGTCCGGGAGCGACGCGGCGAATTCCATGGGCGTTTGCGCGGGCGTCTTGTGAATCCCGCCTCCCGCAAGAACACGCAACATTTCCCCGTACTGAAGCGTTGCCAGGTGCGGCGTCATCTCGCGAGCGGGCAAAACTCGCATGCGCCACATCACCGTGAGTCTCTGGCGGACTTCAGGGCGCAAAATGAGCACGGCAACGACAAATACACCAAAAATCGCGAAGAATCCCGTTCGGCCGGATGGACTGCGTGATATCCGGTCCTGCCAGAGTTTCAGCTGGTCGGTCGCACGGCGGCGCGCGCTTGAAAATTCGATTCGAATCCGCTCCGCCCAGTCGCGCGAGAAGCGGCCCAGGTTTTGCGCCACGGTAATTTGGTGCACGAAATCGTAGTTGATAACCCACTCGCTCCACTGCAGCTCGAACCAATCCCAGTAATGCGAGAGCTGCGCGAACATTCCGGGCGGCGCTTCAATCGATGGCGGAGTGGGGTCAAACGTCAGCCAGCCGAAGCCGGGGAAATAGGCTTCCACCCAGCTATGCGCGTCGCTGGCGCGCACGACAAGATCGCCGGCGACGTCGTTGTATTCCCCGGTCTGGAATCCGTTTATGTAACGCGCCGGGATGTCGAGCGTCCGTAGCATGACCGTCATGGCCGCGGCGAAATATTCGCAATGTCCCGCGCGCTTTTGGAACAGGAAGTAGGCAAGCGGGTCGCCCTGTGGCGTCCCGCTGAGGTCCAGTGTGTAGCCGTAGTGCGACCGCAGATAGCTCTCCATGGACCGCGCTTTGTCATAGGGATCATTGTCGCCCGCGGTGATTTGCTTCGCCAGTTCCGGAATGCGGGAATCGAGCGAGGGCAATTGCAAATACGTATCGCGAATCGAGGCCGGATAATCTGAGCCGGCCTGGCGAACGGCGGCGGGCGGCGGCGTCGGCACGAGCGAGTTCGCTTCGTACTCCATGCGCGCATAGCTGTGGTACGGATTGAAAATGGAACCGGTGAAGTCTTGCAAAAGGTAAGCGCGCCGCGGGCCAAACGGCGCCCTGCCTGTATCGTCCGTGAAATGCCCGCGTACGCTTTCCACCTCATTTGCAAAGAACAGCGCCGTGCTGCCGATGGGCTCGAGGAGCACCGTGTAATGGATCGGCCTGCCGGTCTTCGGCGCAGGGGCGTCTTTGGAGTCTTCGGAATTGATGCGAAACCAACCTCCGTCCGCGCTAGAGGTGAGCGTTGTTGGTTCATGTGGATCGTTGTACCAGCGCTTGCCATCGAACTTGGTTAGCGCCACGCCGCGCCAGTGCACTCCTTGCGCCGCAGCGAGGCCGCCATCGACCGTGACGCGCATAACCACCATGCTGTTCTTTTTGATTTCGCCGATTTCGCCAAGTTCCACGTCGTCGCTGAAGCCGGAAATCATTGTCGGCTGCACGTTGAGTCCGGACATGTAGCCGCCGCTGAAGCGCGGCAGGATGAGAAAAATAACCGCTCCCACCACCAGCGATCCGAGCGCGATGCCGGCGGACGTTATTCCCAGCGCGTTGTGCAGTTGATTCGCGGCGCTCGTGCCGGACTCCATGGGCCGCGTGACCGCTCCCTGCGCGCTCCGCCACATTTCCAGACCCACAAAGGTCGAGACCGCGAGACCCAGAAAAATAAAGAAGAAGGCCAGAAAGACCGTGTCTACCGTGAGGATTGCGGCGGCCAGCATCGACGTGAAACCCATCATCGTCAGGAACAGATAATCCCGAGTTGTCGCGGCGCTGTACAGCCGCACAACGGTGGCGAACAGCATCAGGTGAACCGTCGCGAGCAGGGCTGCGTAAAGGCCCGGACTCTGCGCGCCTGCCGCCAGCATGCGAGAAATGATCCAAAGATCGAACGGGAAGAAAATAAAGTAGGCGACCGTCAGCCAGGTGGCAACGCGGTTTGAAATTTCCGGTCCCTTCCCGTGCCACCACCGGTAGCCCTTGAACAGCATGGCAGCCGGAAGCACCAGAATCGTAACCAGGTCCAGCTTTCCGGTGGAGACCAGCGTCAGCACGCCCGTCAGAAGCAGAAAATAAAGGGAAATCTCGAAATGGCGCCGGAGGGCGGAGAGATGCACCGGGATCGATTCAGCGGGAATTTGGCCTGCGGGGTCCATGGCGCGAACTAGCAGTTTAGCATCCCGCGGGTCGCAGGGGATTGCGTGAGGCGTATCGGGTAATGGCGCGACCGAATCAGGCTTAGCACGCTGCGGAAAAACTCAAACTTCTGCCATTCCGAGGCACGCTGCGTGCCGAGGAATCTCTCATTTTCGGGGTTTAAACCAAAGAGAGATTCCTCGCTTCGCTCGGAATGACAACAGGGTGCACTTTTTCCGCAGCCTGTTAAGTAGCACAGCCAGGAGTGGCCGTGCTACGCGTCTCTCTACGCGAGCTGTTTAGCCACTGGCGTGTTGGATTACAAACTGTCCCGTTGCGCTTCGCGGTTCGCTTTCCCTCCGTGAGCGATTGCCGCATCTGCGATTTTTTGCGTGGCGTTCGAGATGGGCAGGCGTCGAATTTGGCCAAGGGCTGCGATGCGCGCTCCGGTGACGCGCGGCAAGCGCGCGACGCGAACCAGATACGGCTCCAGGCGGATATTGCGGAAGGTTACCGCGTGGCGAGCGGTTGCGAGTGGCGTAAGATTTCCCTTCCGAGCCACGCCGAATTTTTCTCGCAAGTGCGCAGCGAGGGCCGCGCCCGCATCGGCTCCCGTGGTTTCGAGGGCGGGGAACTGCCACATGCGGGAGAACAGCGCGCCATCGCCGTCCAGTTGGCGCACGAGCAGGGTGCGTCCGCGCGGATCGAGCAGCACGGCCGCGGCGAGAGTTACTTGGATCGTTGCGCGTTTCTTGCGCGCGAACGGCAACTTTTCCGCGATGCCGAGCTTGCGGGCACGGCACCATTTTTCGGCCGGACATTCTCCGCAACGCGGCGATTTCGGCGTGCACACGGTCGCGCCCAACTCCATCATGGCCTGGTTCCAGTCGCCGGAAGCATTTCGAGCGAGCAAATCCTGCGCCGTGGCCTCGAGTTTCCGCCACATGGCAGGCGCGCGCAAATCATCATGCAAAGCGCCGATCCGCGCGAGCACGCGCGCGACGTTTCCGTCCAGCACCGCGTGCGGCGCGTCATAGGCAATGCTCAAAACCGCCGCCGCGGTGTAGCGTCCGATGCCCGGAAGCGCCAGCGCCGCTTCGTATTCGCGCGGGAAATCGCCCGCATGCCGCGAGAGCATTTCCTTTGCCGCGAGTTGCAAATTCCTCGCGCGGCTGTAATAGCCGAGCCCCGCCCAGTTGGCCAGCACGCGGTCGGTCTTCGCGCGCGCCAGCGCTCGCACATTCGGAAAAGTCTCGAGGAATCGTTCGTAGTAGGGGACCACGGCCGCGACGCGAGTCTGCTGCAACATGATTTCCGACAGCCAGATGCGGTACGGGTCCCGAGTGCGGCGCCAGGGAAGATCGCGCTTGCGTTTGGCAAACCAGGAAAGCATGCGCCGCCTGAAAGTTGGTATTTCCGCTGCGGGAATCTTCAGCATACTCACCGGCGCGATTTTCGCACATCGTTGGATCGAACGGAAATCCGGGCAAAGCGAAGCACCCCTTGTGTTGAGGCTAGAAAATCGCCGGCCCCTCTTGTATCGGAACAAGCAAGAAGCCGGCGCTACAAAAAGTTACGACTGGGACTTGCGTGGGGAAGGGCATTTTGTAGTACAGACTTCAGTCTGTGGGGTTTTCGTCCTCGCAGCAAGAATCAAACCCCACAGGCTGAAGCCTGTGCTACTTCACGGATCTCCGCCCAATATTGGGAAATGAGGCTTAGAGTGACGACACAAAAAGAAAATACGCAGTGTTCCAAAGGGGCGAGGGGATCGAGCCGCGCGGATGGCTGGTCAGGACAATTTTGAAAATGTCCGGCGTATCATCCAGCGTATCCAGAAAGCTTTTGCCGGGCTGCTGCTTCAGCGGCGTAACGCTCGCCAGAAAGCGCAAAATGTCGTAGATAATTTCGCCGGCGCTCATGCGCGGCGTGGCGAAACCCGCGGAACGAAACTCCATCATGGAATTGATCTCATAAAAGTGCCAGGCCAGGCCGGCGCAAAGCGTTACGGCGCGCTCGAACTGCTCCGCGGACTGGGCGTCCGTCCCCTGCGGGCCGATGTAGGGATCGAATACCAGCATCACCCGCCGCTCGTCTTCCCGCGCATATTCCTTCACCTGCAGGGCGCCGGTTCTGGCGGAAGCTTTCCAGTCGACGTGGCGGGCACTGTCATTGAATTGGTAGTCGCGGATGGCGTAGAGGTCATTCCCGCGCCCCCGCTGGTAACTCTCCAATTCGCCGCTCACGAGCGGAAGAACCTCATAAAACTCTTCCGTGGGCTGGATCTGAGGATACACGACCGCTTCGATCGCGGAGTTCACCCGCCGCGTTTTTTGCAGGAAGCCAAATGGAAATTTCGTACGCAATCCAAGAGCATCCTGCCGGTAAATTCCGCGCCGGGGAAACGTCAGCTCGACGTTTTGCCGCACCGTCTGCCGATGGGGAATATGAGGGAAATAAACCGGGCGATCCAGAATCTGCGGCGCGGGATTGGCGGGCGCATTTTTTTTGTCCTTCGGCGCGGCTTCGCTTACGAGCGAAATGGAAAAGGACGGCGCCATCTGCTTCGTATTGTGGAGTTCGGCGATGGCCAAAATCGTGCGCTGGGCGAAAATGTGTTCGGGCAGATCGAGCCGCACTTCGACGCCGCCGAGCACCACCCGCGAGAGCAGCCCCGAAATCAGCAGCCCCGCAAGCAAGCACGCCAGCACCATGAACATCAGATTGTTTCCCGTGTTCACGGCGGCGCCACCGACCACCACAATCCCGACGATGTACGCCACGCCCTCGCGCGTCACTTTGTAATCGATTTGATAGCTGAGCCAGCTGAGCGGCGTGCGCCGGGCCAGCGCCGGCACGACGGTCAGCGCGACCCATCCGGCAAGGGCCAGGGCCGACAGCGCCGACATTCCCGCGATCAGCAGATGGCCTTCCTCGGCCGCCGCGCCGGAATAGAGGGCAAGGAAAAGCGCCATCGCCAATGCGCCCATGGCGATGCCAAAGCTGCGCCAGCTGGGACGGTCCAGAGTCTCCCGTAATCGGTTCCATTGGGCCGCACGCGTAATTCCCACCGCTTTGCGTAAAAGCGGAGGACCGACGCGGCGTTCGACAAATTCGGGATTCATCAGAGGGGGACGGGAGTGGATTCCATGATTTCGCGAAGAACCATTTCCGCCTGTGTCGATCTTTTCTGCGTCGCCGCGTAGCGCGTGTTCACCACCATGCGGTGCGTGAAGACCGGCAGGATGAGCTGCTTGAAATCGTCCGGCGTGCAGTAGTCGCGCGCTTCGAGGAACGCCCGCGCCTGCGCTGCGCGCTGCAGCATCAGCAAACCGCGCGGACTCACGCCGAGCGCGAGCTGCTCGGAATTTCGGGTGCGTTCGACGATGTTGAGGGCGTAGTCTCGCAGGCTGTCGTCCACGCGCACCTTCTCGACGGTGCGCTGCATCGCTTCGACTTCCTCCGCTTCCATCACGGGGGTGACTTCGGCTGCCGCGTTGCGTCCGCTGGAATGCTGCTGCATGATCTCGCGCTCGCTGTCGCGAGACGGGTATCCCATGCCAATGCGCAGCAGGAACCGGTCCAGCTGCGATTCCGGAAGAGGATAGGTTCCGTGGTGTTCGACGGGGTTCTGCGTTGCCAGCACCATGAATGGCTGCGGGAGCTTGTAGGTGTGGTTGTCCACCGTCACCTGAGCCTCGTTCATGGCTTCGAGCAGCGCGGACTGCGTCTTCGGCGTCGTGCGGTTGATTTCGTCCGCCAGGATGATGTTGGCGAAAATCGGGCCGGGCTTGAAATCAAACCGCTGCTCGATCTGGTTGAACACGCTGGTGCCCACCACGTCCGAGGGAAGCAGGTCCGAGGTGAACTGGATCCGCTGGAACGAACAGTGGAAGGAATTCGCGAGCGCCTGCGCGAGGGTCGTCTTGCCCACTCCGGGAACGTCCTCAATCAGCAAGTGGCCTTTGGCGAGCAAGGCCACGAGCGAGAGGCGGATCACCTCATCCTTGCCGCGAATCACACGCGCTATCGATGCCTGTAACTGCGCAATCTGGTTTGCCGTCGCCGTGGTCATTGGGTTGAAAATCCCTATCGCTTCTGCTACAAACGAAGCGTGTCTTATGGGCGATTAGCTCAGTGGTTAGAGCGCTCGCTTCACACGCGAGAGGTCCAAGGTTCAAGTCCTTGATCGCCCACCACTACCCACGCACTTCCATGTTGCCATCATTTCCTCGAATATCTTAGCGTTTGCCTGCCAAGCTGTGCTTAAAAAGTTTTTGAGTAGCACAGACTTCAGTCCGTGGGGGTTAGTCCTTAGCAAGGCCTAAAACCCACAGACTGAAGTCTGTGCCACTGCGTGCTGTGATATTCTGAGGGGTACGATCCGTTGGACGCGCGAGCAAAGGAATCCAAAGTGTCTGCGATCCTGCGATTTCTTCAGTTTTTTTCATTGGGCTGCTGGCTGGGCGGCATCCTGTTTTTCAGCTTCGTGTTCACGCAGGGAATTTTTTCGGTGATGCCCACAAGTGATCTGGCCGGAGCGCTGGTCGGATATACGCTGGCACGGCTGCACATTCTGGGGATCGTGGCTGGCTGTGTCTATTTAATCGCGACGGCAGCGCTGGAAAAATCCGTCGCGGCGCTCGCGCGTCCCGCCGCGCTGCTCGTGTTCGTGATGATCGTCTGCACGATGGCTCTCGCAATACGGCGTCATCGCGCGGATGGATGCGCTTCGTGCGCAGATGGGTTCGGTCGACGCGACGCCGGCCGGGAATCCTCTGCGAGTGGCGTTCGATCGCCTGCACCAGTATTCGGTGCGGCTGGAAAGCGCCGTGCTGCTCTCCGGCCTCGTTGCATTTTTTCTAACGGCGCGCCAGAAATGGCAGTGATTCTTGAAAATTTCGGTGGCGACGAAAACATGGACTCTCCCTCCCGGAATGCACGGGACGGAGAGGCCTCTGCAATACCGGTTTCGTCGGCCGAAGTCGATTTCGTAGCGGCCGCCCGCTTTTGGCGGGCAGCTTTTGCTTTTCGGTTTTGCCCTTGAAGCGATAGGCGTGACGTTAGAATTCGCAATCCCAACGGGAGGGAATCGAGATGGAAGTTTCCGCATTCTGGCAAAAAGCTGACCAGGAAATTGCAAAATACGATTTATTGAAGCACCCGTTCTATCAAGCGTGGTCCGCGGGTGAGCTGACGAAGGAAGATTTGAAATTTTACGCCGAGCAGTATTTTCACCAGGTTTCTCAATTTCCTACCTATCTTACGTCGCTGCATTCCCGGCTGCCGGAAGGAGCCATGCGCCGGGACGTGCTCGCCAACGCGTACGAGGAAGAGTGCGACGGATCGGCGCATTCCGAACTGTGGTTGCGATTTGCCGAAGGCATGGGCGGCGCAGACTCGAACTCTCGCCGAGAAAACGCCGATTCCCGAAATGAGCGATCTGGTGAAGACCTTCCGCGCGCTGGCAAAAGATGCGCCGGTGGCATCGGCCTTCGGCGCCCTGTTTGCCTATGAATCGCAGGTGCCGAGGATCGCCGCCGAAAAACGGAACGGGCTCAAGCAATATTACGGAGCCGACGACCGCACGTGCAGCTACTTCACGTTGCATGAAAAAATGGACATTCACCATGCGAGTGTGTGGCGAAAAATTATTTCCGCGCTGGTCGAGGAAGATGGCCGCCACGCCGAGGAAGCCTTGGAAGGAATTTCCAGCGCCGCCCGCGCTCTGTGGACGGCCCTGGATGGAATCGAGCGCGACCGGCCGAATCGCAAGTCCGCCAGTTGCGTCGCAACGACCGTGAATTAGGCCGCAAGTAGCACAGGCTTCAGCCTGTGGATTTTCTGCGAAGCTACATGGCCGGAAAAACCACAGGCTGAAGCCTGTGCTACCTAAGATTTCTTCGCGTTTCTTTCTTCCAAGGCTCGCCACAAATACCAACTCGCGATCGAGCGGTAAGGCCGCCACCGCTCGCCGTATTCGAGGACTGCCCGCGGTTTGGGCTCATCCTCAAGCCCGTAGACGTGCTGAAATCCTTTGCGAATTCCGTAGTCGTGAATGGGCAGCACGTCCGGCCGGCCTAGCTGAAACATCAGGAACATCTGTACGGACCACTCGCCAATCCCGCGCACCTGCGTGAGCCGCTCCAGAATTTCTTCCTCGCTCATCCGGCGAATCGTGGCCAGCGGAGGCACCGTCCCGTCGATGGTCTTCTTTGCGAGATCCTTCACCGCTGCGATCTTCTGTCGCGACAGCCCAGCGCGGCGCAATTTCGCTTTCGTGGCGCGAAGAATTTCCTCCGGAGTAGGGCAGTTGCCGTCCGAACCGAGCGCTTTCACGCGCCCGAAAATCGTAGCCGCCGCCTTCCCCGCAAGCTGCTGATAAACGATGGCCCGAAGCAGGCTCTCGAACGGCGGCTGGGGTTTCTGCTTCTTCGTCGGAAAAGAGCCGACCTTGCGGATCACGCGCGCCAGATGCCGATCGACGCGGGAGAGTTCGCGCATTACTTCGTCAGCGTCAACGGGATAGTGAGTCTTTGCCATGATGGAGGACGAAGCATACGAGGGAGGTGCAGTAGACGTCAAGGGCGGGGCAAGGGCCACATGCCGATAAGCCACTTATCGAATTCTGGGGGTTGACAATCGCCAGCTCAATCTGTGAGAGTGTTGACGTCCGAACGATGAACGATTGCCAATCACGGACCGATCGGGCAAGATCTTGCGAGGTTCAGGATCAGCGCACAGAAACCATTTGCCGTTGAACGCGATGAAACCAGGGCTCAACGGTGCTGGATTATCTGCGTGCAGTCTTATCATGTCTGAATCTACGATGGTACCCACTGGTCGCCGTTGTCGTCGCGGATGGAAATAGGCCGCTTCTGGCTTGCGGATAGGCCAGAATTCGGCGTCCACGGTGGATACCCAGTGTTCCAGCCTTGGCGGCAGATTTCAGCTTGCACGGGAATCGATACTCTATGCCAGGTCGCATACGGTTTCGTCCTCAACAGAATTCTGAGCTTCTAGCTCGCGCATACGTACGGCTTCTCCTGAGAATGGAACAACAAATTGACCTCTAGAGCACTGGCCAGTGCAGAAATGGACGTGAGTGCAAGCAATGGCCACACTCGGAGAATTTCAGGCAGCCGCCAAGTCCCGAGAAGCCCTCTTATCGGTAACTGGCGCTGCGCCGTAAGGCGTCTTGTGCATGGGTATGTTACGATTTCGAATCTATGCAAACAGGGATCATCGGGCTTCCGCAGGTCGGCAAGACTACTTTGTTCAAAATTCTGACGCGCGCGCGGCTGGACGAGAAGGCGGCGCGCGCGGCCACGCACGTTGGCGTGGCGCGCGTGCCGGAACCGCGCCTGGAACAGCTAGCCAAACTCTACAATCCGAAAAAGATTACCTACGCGACAGTCGAATATGTCGACGTCGGCGGCATGGTGAAGGACCGCGCCAAGGATTCCGCCGTGCTCGCGCCGCTGCGCGAAGTAGATGCCCTCGCACACGTGCTGCGCGTTTTCGACGATCCCGCCGTGGCGCATTCCGCGGGTTCGATCGATCCGTTGCGCGACGCCGAGGTGCTTGATCTGGAGTTGATGCTCTCCGACCTCGATCAGATCGAGCGGCGCATCGAGCGCGTGGAAAAAGATCTGAAGAAAAAGAAGGAGCCGATTCTCGAGCAGGAGTTGGTCCTGCTGAACCGCTGCAAGGCGGCCATCGAATCGGAAAAGCCGCTGCGCGAACTGGAATTCAATCCCGATGAACGGAAGACGATCAACGGCTACAAATTCCTGTCGCAGCGGCCCATGCTGTACGTCTTGAATCTCGGCGACAGCGAAGTCGCCGAGCTGGACACGGCTGTCGAACGCCACAAGTTAGGGAAACTCGTGGGCCGTCCGAACACCGTCGTGCTTTCCATTTGCGGGCGCATCGAGGCCGAACTTGCCGAACTCGAACCGGCCGAAGCCGCCGAGATGCTCGCGGCATATGGACTCAAATCTTCGGGACTCGATCGCATCATTCAGGCGACGTACCAGCTTCTCGGCCTGACTTCGTTTTTCACCGCAGGCGAACCCGAAGTCCGCGCCTGGACCATCAAGCGCGGCATGAACGCGCAAAAGGCCGCGGGCGCAATCCACTCGGACATCGAGCGCGGCTTCATTCGCGCCGAAGTCGTGCGCTGCGAAGACCTGCTGGCTGCGGGTAGCTTGCCGGTGGCGCGCGAACGCGCGCAGGTTCGCCTCGAAGGGAAGGAATATATCGTCCAGGAAGGTGACGTCATTCTGTTTCGCCATAGCGGCTGACGATGCGGTAACGGGTTAGTTTGGCGGTAGCACAGGCACTCTTGCCTGTGCGGGTTTCGCGGTTGCCGGTGAGAGGAAAATCGCACAGGCAAGAGTGCCTGTGCTACGAAAAGCTGCGTTTGAAGCTCAAACTAGCCAACCGCTGACAATGACGATCGTGCAATCCATCCCCGTCCCCTCTTCCCGCATGCTGCTGGCGCTGCTGCTCGGGCTGACGGCCGCGGCGGCCAACATTCTCGGCGGACTTTTTATCCTGCACCGCGAATGGTCGCGCCAATACCTGAAATATTTTCTCGCGCTCGGCGCGGGCTTCATGCTGGCGGCGGCCATTCTCGAAATTCTTCCCGAGTCGGTGGCTTTGACGGGAAGCCTCGCGTATTTCCTAGTGCTGGTGGGATATTTCATCGTTCATTTTTTTGAGCACACGCTCGCGCCGCATTTCCATTTCGGAGAAGAAACGCACGTCGAGCATTTCGTGCCGGACCACGCCGGAATTTCCGCGTTGCTCGGCCTCTCCATTCATACATTTTTTGACGGCGTGGCGATTGCCTCCGGATTCCTGGTTTCCGGCTGGCTGGGCGGCGTAATTTTTCTGGCGATCATCTTGCACAAAATCCCGGAAGGCTTCACGGTCGCTTCTCTCATGCTGGCCAGCGGACAGAGCCGCCGCACGGCGCTCCTGGCTGCAATTTGGCTAGGAGTCGCAACCGTTGCCGGTATTCTTCTGATGGGCTTACTGCATTCGCAGGTCGGCTATGCGCTGCCGATTTCAGCGGGAGTCACGCTGTACGTTGCTGCGACCGACCTGATCCCCGAAGTCAACCGCGAGCCCGACACCCGCGTGGCGTTGCTCGTTTTCCTCGGCGTCTCGCTGATGCTGCTGCTCGCCAAACTATTTCGCGCCTAAACGGCGGTTTAGTAGCACAGGCTTCAGCCTGTGGGGTTTGGGCCTTGCAAGGACAAGCCCCCACGGGCTGTACCCTGCCCCACTAAAATCCGAGCATTGAATTCCGCGCGTGTCAGATGTATGTTGCCGGTCAGCCCTGAAATCAAAATCGAAATCGCAATATGAGGGAATCCATGAGCAACCTGTCTAGCCGCCGAACCCTGCTCAAGTACGGAACGGCCGCCGCCGCTTCCGCGGCGCTCGGAAATCTCGCAATGAGCCAAGACAAGGCGAGTTCCGCGCAGAGGACCGTTGTGATCATGTTTGACGGCTTCGATCCACGCTACCTCGCCGAAAGCAAGATGCCCGTGCTCGCCCAATGGAAACGCGACGGGATCTATAAGCAAGTGAAAGGCGTGATGCCTTCCGTCACCAATGTGAACAACGCCTCGATTTGCTGCGGCGTTTGGCCTGAAACGCATGGAATCATTGCCAATTCCTATTTCGACGAGCAGACGGGCGAAGAGCTCTACGTGGAATCCGCTGACCTCTTGCTCGCTCCCACATTGTTTGAACGCGCCGCCCGCCATGGGGTGAAGTCGGCGCTGCTTTCCAGCAAGGCGAAAACAGTCACTTTCCTTTCGCGCGGCGCTGAGATTGTGCTCACGGCGGAGAACCCGACGTCCGAGTGGGTCCAGAAGCTCGGCCCTGCTCCGACGATCTACAGCCGGGAGATCAATTACTGGCTTCTGCAATCCGCCATCGACATTCTCAAGCATCGCCCGGACATTGGCGTCCTTTACGTTCACACCACGGATTATCCGATGCACATGTGGCCTCCCGAGGCGCCCGAATCGAAAGAGCACCTGGCACGGCTGGATGATCTCTTCGGGCAAGCCATGGCCGCGGCTCCCGACGCGGCGTTCCTCGCTACAGCGGACCATGGAATGAATGCCAAAAATTTGTGCTGGGACCTCGAGCAAGTCTGTGCTGGTAAAGGAGTCCCGATCCGAAAAGCCGTTTCAACCGGGCGCGACCGTTACATGAAGCATCACCGAGGCTGCAGCGGAGCTTCCTATGTCTATCTCAAGGATCAGCAGGACGCGGCGCGGGTTCGAGATATTCTGTCCGGGGTGAAGGGAGCCGAGCGCATTCTTACGCGGGAAGATGCGGCGAGAGAATTCAAATTGATGGCATCCCGGATCGGGCACCTCGTCGTGTTGGGTGATAAAGACACTGTGTTTGGCGAACTCGATGACGAGCGGGAAAGTTTTCCCGGGCTCCGCTCGCATGGCTCCTTGCACGAAATAGATGTTCCCCTGTTCGTCTACAACGCGAAAAACGCGCCATCCAGCGACTACTTCAATCACAATCTCGATTTAGCACGGTGGATGTACCAAGGCTAAATCTTGGAACATGGTTTTGGATGTCTGGCCCGCTCCGGAAACGGAGACGCAGCAGCTCGCATTTTAGTGGATATGTCCTTTAGATTCAGTTATTCACAGGGCACGCGCCGACGGAAATCCTGTTTCGATTCATTTGAATTCATGTACAATCCCAATTGATTTCGGCCCCAAAAGCCGCAGCCGGATGGTCTCGTATTTCCCGCAACTTTTAGACACGGCACGGGTTGTATACATCGTGGAGGTTATGGCAAGGACCGACGTCCAATTGATGCTGGACGTGAAAGCCGGGGACGAACAGTCCTTTGAGCTTTTGCTCCGCAAGTACAGGACTCCCCTGGTCAATTTCCTTTACCGGATGGTCCGCGATACGGCCGTTGCGGAAGATCTGGCCCAGGAAGTGTTTCTCCGCGTCTACCGCGCTCGCCAGGAATATGCCCCGAGCGCGAAGTTCACCACCTGGATGTTCCGCATCGCTACGAATCTGGCGCTCAATTCGGTGCGCGACAACCGGCATCGCAAAATGGAAATTTCCATGGACCAGTCGGTGGATGCGGGCGAGGACGAGCAGCGGCCGCTGGAAGTTCCCGACCGCGCGCCGAGCGTCGAGCAGGAGCTGGTCGCGCGCAGCCGCGCGGAATTAATTATGAAAGCGATCCACTCGCTGCCTGAAAAACAGCGGGCGGCCGTGCTGCTGCACAAATATCAGGAGCTGGATTACGACGAGATTGCACGCGTTCTGGAATGTTCGGAAAGCGCGCTGAAATCGCTGCTGTTTAGAGCTTATGAAACGTTGCGCGCCGAGCTGGCGCCGCTCGCGAATAATTCGGTGAGAATGTAAGGATTTGTGCTGAGGGAAGTGAGGACCATATGTTTGGCACGAAGAATAGCGGGAAACAATGTGCTGCACTCGAAAGCAAATTAGTCGAATACCTTGATGGACGCGCCCGGCCTGCCGAGCGCCATGCCGTCGAGGAACACCTGTCTGGCTGCGCCTCCTGCCGCTCGCGCGCCGAGGAGTTTCGCGCGCTCTGGAGCGCGCTCGACGATCTCCCGGCGATTTCCCCTTCGCCGGCGTTTGACGCATCCTTGCGCGCGCGCATTGCCGCCGAACCCGCGCGCCGCGGCTTCTGGGACTGGATGCCGTCACCGAGGCTTGTCTTCGCGGTTACGGCACTCGTTGCCATGTCGGTCTGGCTTTCTTCAATGCCTCGCCCCATAGCAAATCCATCCGTGGCGAGCCAAGCAATCCAAGAGAGCCAGGTTTTGGTGGAATCGGATTTTGGCATGATCCGGGATTTGCCGGTGCTTGAGAATTTCGATGTAGTTTCAAAATTTGACGCGCTTTCCGAGCTTCCTGTTCCGCCGACGGCGTCAACCGAAGAAGTGACAAAAGAAACCAGGTAATGAAGCTGCGATTCCAATTCGGGGCTGTTTTGGCCGTTTGGCTGGCGGCGGGACTCTTGTGTGGCTCCGCGTATGCACAAAGATCCAGCACTGCCGCGCAGCAGGAGGGAAAGGCGCCGCGCCCCATACCGCTGCGGCCCCAGGTGCGGCCCAGGTTGCCCAATGCGCTGCCTCCCAGGGGCAATCCAAACAATTTGCCCCCCAAGGCGATCGAGCGGCTTCAGGATATGCCTCCGGCCCGGCAGGAACAGTTCCTTCGGAACAACCAGCGTTTCCTGAGTCTGCCGCCGGAACAGCAGGCACAGATTCGCCAGCGCCTCCAGGCCTGGAACCGTCTGACTCCCGGCCAGCAGCAGGCGTTGCGCGACCGGCAAAGCGTATGGGAGCAGATGACTCCCGAGCAGCAGAGAAACGTCCGGCAGTCGCTGCTTCCTCGATGGCAACAAATGCCGCCGGCGAGGCGTCAGGCCATCCTGCAACGCCTGCACTCGCTTCGCGACATGAGCGAAGCGGACCGCCAGGCCAAGCTCAGCGATCCCGCATTCGTCGAAGGATTGAATTCCGAAGATCGTGAAATGCTCGGACAACTCGCCCACCTGCACGTCGGCATGGCTCCAGATCCGCCAGGAATGTAAAGCGCTCAAGCCAGCCTCAGCGGCAAATTCCCTGAAAATGCTCTTAGCTCCTGCGAAACTGCGACAGGATAACGTGTCAACGTTACTCTTACGAAACAATTTTGCGGACCTGTCCCGGAAAATGCAGTTCTAACGCTAGCTGGAATTTTTCTCATCTATACAACCTGTAGTGGTTTTTGAAAATCTCGCCACAAGTCCTTTCGATATCCACAACTAAATTTTTTATGCGGCGCATTTTCCCTTGACAAGTTTTCGTTCCTGACTAGAATCGTGGCACAAAGTGGGAGAGAGTGGTAGTAAGTGAAAAGCAGTGGCGGAGTCGATGGGGCTGTGAAGCACTAAAGGGGACTACCAGTGAGGAGCGAACGCTCGACAAGTTCTTTGGGCCGACGACTACATGCTAAGGGGAAACATACCGGCAAGAGTGGACGAGAAGGGCCGTCTCAAAATTCCCGCGGCCTTTCTGGAAGAGCTCAAGGGATTTGGCGAGCAGTTCTACGTCACGAGCGAAACCGGTGATTACGCCCGGATCTTCCCGATGAAAATCTGGGAGGAATTGGAGAGCAAGCTGGCGAGGCTCTCGTCGCACAACAAGACCAAGCAGAAGTTCCTGACCTGGACAAACTATTACGGCCAGGCAGTGGAAGTCGACAACCAGGGAAGAGTCCTGATTCCCCCGGTGCTTCGCGAGGCGGCCCAGATGAAAGGCGACGTGGACGTGATGGGACACCTGACGTACCTGGAAGTTTGGAACCACGGCCGGTCGCTCGAGAACTTGAAGAAGAGCCCGATCACGGACGACGACCTGAAGATATTGGACGAACTGGGCATCTAGTTTGAACGTTCAGCACAAGCCAGTGCTCGTCGAAGAGACGATGAATTGGCTGGCAATCAAGCCCGGCGGGCTGTATGTCGATGCCACCGTTGGACTTGCGGGGCACGCAATCGAAATTGTCCGGCGGCTCGGCGTCGGTGGACGGTTGGTCGGTCTGGATCGCGACGCGCAGGCGCTGGAAATCGCACGCAGCAGGCTGGCAGAGTTCGGGGATAAGGTGACTTTGGTGCACGCTAACTTTTCACAAATCGGCGAGGTTTTCGCGGAGCGAAATCTTCCTCCCGCCGATGGCGTGCTGGCGGACCTGGGCGTATCGAGCATGCAGCTGGATTTGGGCGAGCGCGGCTTTTCGTTTCGCGCGCGCGGCCCGCTCGACATGCGCATGGACCGCGACATGGAAGAGACGGCTTCAGACATTGTGAACACGGCGGACGAGAAAGCACTCGCCGACCTGCTCTACCAGTACGGGGAAGAGCGGGATTCACGCAGAATCGCCAGGACAATCGTTCGCGCGCGTCCCATACGGGACACCGAACACCTGGCAACGGTTGTGGCAGGGGCCCGAAGCGTAAGGGGAAGGCAGAAGCTGCATCCCGCGACAAAAACGTTTCTGGCGCTGCGGATTGCGGTGAATCGAGAGATGGAGGAACTCGGGCAGTTTCTTTCTAGGGTTCCTGCCACACTATCTCCAGGCGGCCGGTGGGTGATGCTCAGCTATCACTCGCTGGAAGACCGTCCGGTCAAGCAATGCTTTCAGCGGCTCGCGCATGAGGGCGTGCTGAAGATTCTCACCAAGAAAGTGATTCAAGCTTCGGACGCGGAGATTGCGGCCAATCCGCGCGCGCGCAGCGTGAAGATGCGCGTTGCCGAAAAGATCGATCCCGACCAGCACGGGATGCCGCAAGAGGAAGCGTGGCTGCAATGACCGAGTTCTATACCGTCAAACAGATTGATAATTCGCGCCTGGTGCGTCTCGTGGCGCCGAACCACATGCGCGAATGCGTGCGCGTGGTTTCGCTCGGAGGATTGATCGCCCTCGGCGCTTTCCTTTACGCCTGGCAGCATTTCGAGACGATCCAGCTCCGGTACGAACTCGAATCTTTGCGCAGTGAGCGCGCTCAGGCCACCGAACTCAATCAGGAACTCAAATTGGAAATGGCGGGATTGCGCGCACCGGAACGCATCGACATGATTGCGCGGCGTCAGCTTGGCCTGACCGCTCCCGTGCCTGGCCAGGTGGCTCCGATGGACCTGCCGCCGAACGCAGTTTTGGCGGAGGCGCGCCCGGCAAACGCTCCGGCAGCGCAGCAATAAACTTCTTGCGGCGGCAATGCATCCCGCCGCCTCCGGCTTAAAAAGTTCGGAAAGGTGAACCGGAGCCGCCCGGCCAGGCGGACGTGCCCGAGCCTCACGGCTGTTCGGCCCGGAGTTCCCGGCGAAAATATGGATCTTCGCAGTCCCCGGACCCGGATCATCATTGTAGCTGCCCTCGCGGCGATATGGACCGGGGCGGTGTTCGGACGTCTAGCCTACCTGCAACTCTTCCGTTACAGCGAATATTACTCCCGCGCGCAGCACCAGCAGCGGCTCATCGTGGACGTGGGCGCGAGCCGCGCCGAAATTTTTGACCGCAACATGAATCCGCTGGCGATGAGCGTGCCGGTGGATTCGGCCTTCGCCGTGCCCTCGGAAATTGCCGACCCAGATATGGTCGCGCACTTGGTCGGCAAGGTGCTGGATACTCCGGCTGACGAAATCGCCACGCGGATTGCCAGCTCGCATTCTTTTGCGTGGATTGCGCGCAAACTGCCCCCCGAAAAAGCGGACCGCATTGCCGCGATGAATCTGCGCGGGATTTACTTCCAGCGGGAAGGCGGACGCTTCTATCCGAAACGTGAACTCGCCGCGCACGTGCTGGGTTACGTGGACATCGACGAAAAAGGACTGGGAGGCATCGAGTACTCGCTCGACGACAGTATTCGCAGCAAGCCGGGCAAAATGCTGATCCTGGCCGACGCGCACCGCCGCTGGTACGACTCGAGTGACAAGGCTCCGGACACCGGCACGAGCGTCGTGCTCACGCTCGACGAAAAAATCCAGTACATCGCGGAAAAAGAACTGGCGCAGGCGATTCACGATACCCAGGCAAAGTCCGGGACCGTCATCGTTGAAAATCCAAATTCAGGCGAGCTGCTGGCCGTCGCGAACTGGCCGACGTACAATCCTAATGCGGCCAAGGACAGCCCTCCCGAATCGCGCGTGGATCGCGCGGCGAGTTCGTTGTACGAGCCGGGCTCCGTATTCAAAATTGTAACTCTTTCCGCCGCCATCGATCAGGGGGTCACGAACCCGAATGAAGTCGTCGATTGCCAGAATGGCGCAATCTATATCGCCGGGCACCGCATTCGCGACCACAAGCCGTATGGGCTGCTCACCGTTTCGCAGATTCTCGCTTACTCGAGCGACGTCGGCGCGATCAAGGTTGGCTTGCGCCTGGGATCGCCCAAATTTTATGACTACATTCGCGCGTTCGGCTTTGGCCAGTCCACCGGAGTGGATTTGCCGGGAGAAAGCCGCGGGATGTTGCGCCACCTCGAAAGCTGGACGCCGGTTTCGGTTGGCGCGATTTCCATGGGCCAGGAAATCGGCGTGACGCCGTTGCAGATGATCACTGCCGTATCGGCCATGGCCAATGGCGGGCTGATCGTCAGGCCGCACGTCGTCCGCGAACAGCGCCACGGCAACCAAGCGACCGAGCCTCAGGAGCCGCAACCGCGCCGCGTCATCAAGGAGACGACGGCGGCGTCCATGCGCAACATGCTCGAAGGCGTCGTGCTGGGCGGCACGGGTAAGCTGGCCAAGCTGGATGGCTACACTTCGGCGGGGAAAACCGGAACCGCGCAGAAATACGATCCGAACACTGGCCGCTACTCCACGCACGACTTGATCGCCTCCTTCGTCGGTTTCGCGCCAATCAACTCGCCCGCCGTCACGATCCTCGTGCAACTCGATTCGCCGGTGGGGCCGCACGATGGCGGTCAGGTCGCCGCGCCTGTGTTTAAGCGAGTCGCGCAGCAGGTGCTCGCGTACCTGGATGTGCCGCGCGACGTCCCTGTTAGCGCGGAAACACTCCGGGCAAGCCGCGCGCAGGCCGCGCATGAGAAGAATGATAATTTGACAGATGCGAGCGATTTCGATCCCGTGCAGACGCCTACGGCCCCTGCGGTCGATGAACCTGCTTCCGCAATTCCACATTCCGCTCCTGCTGTCACGGCGCCGACGGTGGAGATTGCTGAAGGCGACGGAATTCCCGCGCCGCAACTCTTGGGGAAAACCGTCCGCGACGTGACCGAAGAGTGCCTGAAAATGGGGCTGACTCCTGTTTTGGTCGGGACCGGCATCGCAACAGAACAATCTCCGGAGCCCGGAGCAGCAATCCGCCGCGGGAACCGGATCACCGTGCAATTTGCTCGCGACACCTCTCTGTTATCAGCGGCCCGGGGGAAAGTGAAGTGACTGTGAAGGCGGGGTCTGTGGCGGACAAAGGCGAAAGCGAAGCGCACTTGACACTGGCAGGACCAGTGCGCGCCGCCGTGCGTCTGGCGAAACTGTTGCGAGGCATCGAAACGCGTGCGGCGGCCGCACATGGCGACCTGGAAATTTCGGAGCTTGCCTATGACAGCCGCCTGGTGAAACCCGGGACTC
The DNA here is from genome assembly GCA_963833595.1 of uncultured Acidobacteriota bacterium. GTDB lineage: Bacteria > Acidobacteriota > Terriglobia > Acidiferrales > UBA7541 > Palsa-360. The sequence goes on from CAWHYM010000021.1 coordinate 195,068, forward strand.
TGTTCGTCGCGATTCGCGGAGAAAAAACCGACGGCAACAAGTATGTATCCGATGCCGTGGGCCGCGGAGCCGTGGCCGTCCTCAGCGAGCAAGAGAACCCCGGCGCGCTTCCGGCGAAATTTCCATGGATACAAGTGGCGGATGCGCGCAAGGCTCTGGCGATCTCCGCAGCCAATTTTTATATGCGTCCCGCGGAAGTGCTGAAGCTCATTGCAGTGACGGGGACGAATGGAAAAACCACGACTTCCTATTTGGTGGATTCGATCTTGCGCGCGGCGGGCTGCGAAGTCGGGCTGCTGGGCACGATTGGCTACCGGCTGGTGCGTGAGCCTCTCCCTGCACCGAACACTACGCCCGAATCGCTCGATCTTCAGAAATACCTTGCCGAAATCGTTCGCGCGGGAGGCACGCACGCGGTTCTCGAAGCCAGTTCGCATGCGCTGGCGATGGACCGTTTGTGGGGATGCCCGTTCGCGGTGGCGATTTTCACAAATCTCACGCGCGATCATCTCGACTACCATAAAACTTTTGAGGAGTACTTCGCGGCAAAGCGCCGCTTGTTTGAAGGCACGGGCGCCGCGGCCCCGGCTACAGGCGTGATTAATCGCGATGACGAATATGGGCAAAAGCTTTCGGGCCTGGCTTCGCGGACGCTGACTTACGGTCTCGAACCTGGCGCGGACGTCACAACGCGCAAACCCGCGTTTTCCCTCTCCGGCATCGAGTTCGTCGCCGAAACTCCAGGCGGAAAAATCGAGATTCGCTCAAAGCTGGTGGGGCGGCCCAACGTGTACAATATCCTGGCCGCAATCGGCGCCGGTGTGGCGCTCGCTCTTCCGCGAGAAGTCATCGCCACAGGCATTGCGCAGCTTTCGGCTGTGCCCGGCCGCTTCGAACGTATCGATGTGGGACAACCCTTCCTTGTGGTCGTGGATTACGCTCATACCGATGACGCGCTGCGCAACCTGCTCGCCACTGCAAAGGAATTAAATCCCGATGGCCGCATCATCACTCTGTTTGGCTGTGGCGGGGACCGCGACCGCACCAAGCGGCCTCTCATGGGAGAAGCGGCGGGCCACGCGAGCGACATTGTCGTGCTGACGTCGGACAATCCGCGCAGCGAGGACCCGCTCCTTATCATCAACGACGTCATTGTTGGCGTCCAGCGCACCAAGGCGAAGCTATTCGTGGAGCCGGACCGGCAGAAGGCGATCGAAGTGGCGCTCGACGAAGCGCGTTCCGGCGACATCGTGCTCCTCGCGGGCAAAGGGCATGAAACCTACCAGGTCCTGCGCGACCGCACGATTGAGTTTGACGACCGGGCAGTGGCGCGTCGCGTCCTCAGCCAACGCGGCTATGGGGATTAATGGAATTGCATTTTGGGAAAAATCTTCAGGGGTTAAAACCCCTGAAGAATGTGCAGCCCTAATTTCATGCCTGCCCTTCCTTCGTCAGGGTGAAAAGGCATGACCCACAAACCGGCTTTGTTCTATTGCAAGCGGTTTTGCCTCGCGGGCAATAGCGCGGCATAGAAATTGCTCTTTATTTGTAAGGGACGCTGATCCAAGGGTGACCCCAGACCAGTGAAACCCAGCCCTTTGAGGACGCTATGCGGTGGACGGTTGAAGAAGTGGCTCGCGCTCTGGGTGTTACGCCGCCCGGAGGCGTCGACCCCCTGGCCCGGCTGGCCGGTGTCTCGATTAATTCTCGCACCATGGCTCGCGGCGAGCTATTCGTCGCGATACACGGACCGCGTCACGATGGACACAGTTTTGTCGTGGCGGCCCTGGAAGCTGGTGCGCTCGCGGCTGTCGTGGCGGAGGACCGCCTGTCCGGATATGCCGAGCCGTACCGTTCGAAGCTGCTTGCAGTTCCGGACACCCTCGCCGCGCTCCAGGACCTCGCACAAGCCGTTCGAACGCGATGGGGGCGGCGCCTGGCAGCCGTTACCGGGTCGGCCGGAAAGACCACAACGAAGGAAATTCTGGCGGCGCTGCTGGCCGCGCGGTTCCGCGTACTGAAGTCCGAAGGCAATCTGAATAATGAGTTCGGACTGCCGCTGCAATTGCTGCGGCTGGATGAGGCAGACGACGCCGCTGTCGTGGAATTGGGGATGTCCCACGCGGGCGAACTGAAGCGTTTGGCGGAAATTGCCCGTCCGGACGTGGGCGTCGTCACGCGCGTGGCGCCGGTGCATCTGGAATTTTTCGCCTCGGTGGACGAAATTGCGCTGGCCAAACGCGAATTGATCGAAGGGCTCGCGGGGCGCGAGAGTGTCGCCGTGCTGAATGCCGATGACCCGCGCGTGGCGAGTTTCGGGCGGATCGCCCCCGGGCGCGTCGTGACGTTTGGCGTCGCCGAACGCGCCGATTTCCGCGCCGAAAATATTCAGGACCGCGGCTTGAACGGCAGCGAATTCGATCTTCTTGGCCCGGAGGGCCGCGCGCGGCTGAACTTGCCTCTTGCCGGGCGCCACAATATCTCAAACGCGCTGGCAGCACTCGCCGCGGCGAGTGTCTGGGGCGTGGGCGCCGCGGAGGCCACGGAAGTTTTTCCGAAATTGGAGGCCACCGGCATGCGCGGCCGCGTCCTGCATTACGACGCGGGATTTATCGTGATCAATGATTGCTACAACTCGAATCCTGTGGCTCTTGCGGCGATGGTCGAGCTGCTCACAAGCACGCCCGCGGCTGGCCGTCATCTCCTCGCGGCCGGCGAAATGTTGGAGCTTGGTCCTGCTTCTGCCGACCTACATCGAGAGGCCGGGCGCGCTGCGGCTGCTGCGACCGGAAAACTCGACTGGATCATCGGCGTGCAAGGGGACGCGGAAGATTTCGTTCGCGGCGCTGTCGAAGCCGGCCATCCGGCCGCGCAGGCAAAATTTTTCGCGTCGTCCGCGGAGGCCGGCGTGTTCGTTGAAAATTTGATCGAGCGGGGAGACGTTCTTCTGGTGAAGGGTTCGCGCGGCGTGAAAATGGAACGAATTGTCGAAGCGCTCGATTCCCGCTTCGCGCGCGCAAACGCCGAGCCGGCTGCTTCCGTTGCGAGCGGCGCGCCCAAGGAGCGTGCCTGAAATGCTGCTCTACCTTTTCTACCACGTGCTCCAGCCCTATTTTCACGCGCTCAATGTGTTTCGCTACATCACTGTCCGGACGGCGCTCGCCAGCCTGACGGCTCTGCTGATCACTCTAGTGCTCGGCCCCTGGGTGATCCGGCGCTTGCGCGACCTGCAAATCGGACAGTTCATCCGGGAAGAAGGCCCGAAGAGCCATCAGTCCAAAGCCGGAACGCCGACGATGGGCGGCGTGCTGATCGTGGGCTCAACCGTCGTTCCCACATTGCTCTGGGGAGACCTCGAAAACGCCTACGTGTGGCTCGCCGTTCTTACGATGGTCGTGTTCGGGATGATCGGTTTCATCGACGATTACAGCAAAGTGATGAAGAAAAGAAATCTCGGCCTGACCGGCAAGCGCAAATTTTCCCTGCAGACTCTAGCGAGTTGCGGTGTCGCCGTCACTCTGCTCACGCTCACGGCAAGCGGCACGTACTCCACGCAACTGAGCGTTCCATTTTTCAAGAATTTTCATCCGGACCTGGTCATTCATTCGCTTCTCTCGGCGCGCTATTTTTGGTGGTTCTCCTATATTCCATTTCTGATATTTGTTTCATTAGTGATCGTGGGTTCCTCCAACGCGGTGAATCTCACGGACGGCCTGGACGGGCTCGCGATCGGGTGCGTGGTTATCGCGGCGGGGGCGCTCACTGTTTTGACGTATGTGACCAGCTTCGCGCGGTTCTCGGAGTATCTGGACATCCAGCATCTGCCCCAGGTGGGCGAGCTTACGGTTTTTTGCGGCGCGCTCGTCGGGTCGTCACTCGGATTTCTTTGGTACAACGCGCATCCCGCCGAAGTGTTCATGGGCGACGTCGGCTCTCTCGCGCTGGGCGGCTCGATCGGGATGATTGCCGTCGCCATCAAGCAGGAGATCCTGCTGTTTTTTGTCGGCGGAGTCTTCGTGCTGGAAGCCCTTTCCGTCATCTTGCAGGTCCTGTCGTTCCGCTTGACCGGGAAGCGCATTTTTCGGATGTCTCCGCTCCACCATCATTTCGAGCTGGGGGGATGGAGTGAATCGAAAACCATCGTGCGGTTTTGGATCCTGGCCGTGGTGTTTGCGCTGTTTTCGCTGACGACGCTCAAATTGAGGTAACCGTTGAAACCGGCAATCGAACTCGCGGGCAAAAAAGTGCTGGTGGTGGGACTCGCCCGCACCGGCATCGCCACGGCGCTGTTCTGCGCGGAGCGCGGAGCGCGCGTCACCGCTACCGAGGAGAGGCCCGAGCCGGAAATCGCGGAAGCCGCGGCGAAGTTGCGCGCCGCGGGCGTCGCTCTTGAATTGGGCGGGCACCGCCCGGAAACTTTCGTGCAGCAGGATTTGATCGTGCCGAGTCCCGGCGTGCCTCCGACGATGCTGGCGCTCGCCGCCGCGCGCGCGATCGGTGTTCCAGTGTGGAGCGAAATCGAACTGGCCTGGCGATTTTTGCGCGGGCGCCTCATTTGCATTACGGGCTCGAACGGCAAGACCACGACCACTTCGCTCATTGGCCACATCCTGGAAACCGCGGGGATGCCGGTGCAGGTCGCCGGAAATATTGGCACGCCGCTGATCTCGCGGGTGGGCGTTTCGAGCGACGCAGGTTTCACGGTGGTTGAGGCCAGCAGCTTCCAGCTCGAATCGATTTCAGCGTTCCGTCCGGACATTGCCGTGCTGCTCAACATTACGCCGGACCACCTGGACCGCCACGGATCGATCGAAGCCTATGGCCGCGCAAAAGCCCGCATGTTTGAAAATCAAACGGCGGTAGACGCCGCCGTCATCAACGCGGACGATGCAGTTGCTCCGCAATATGCGCCTGCTGAGCCGCGTGTGTTTTGGTTCAGCCGGTCGAAACGCGTTGCGAGCGGCTGCTACCTTCGCGGCGATGAAATTGTTTTCCGGTGTGACGGCGTCGAATCCGTATTACTCGAGCGCAAAATGATAGGTCTCCGCGGGAGCCACAATATTGAGAATGTTCTGGCTGCAGCCACTGCCGCGAAACTCGCCGGCGCCGAGCCAGCCGCGATTGCGGAGGGCGTCCGCACTTTTGCGGGGGTGGAGCACCGGATCGAATATGTCGCCACGATTTCCGGAGTGGAATACTTCAACGACTCGAAGGCCACCAACGTCGATGCCACGCTCAAGGCCCTCGATGCTTTTCCGGGAAACGTTCTGGTGATTCTGGGCGGCAAGGACAAAGGCAGCGACTACGGAATTCTTCGCCAAGCGCTGCGCAGCCACGCGCGCATGGCGCTGCTGATTGGCAGCGCGGCGCACAAGATCGAAGCGGAACTTGCCGGCGTCATCCCCGTGGAGCGCGCGGAGACGCTGGCCCGCGCCGTGGAGATTGCCTCGCGACGCGCGCAACCCGGCGATACCGTCCTGCTGGCGCCTGCCTGCGCGAGCTTCGATCAGTTTGAAAATTACGAACACCGCGGACGCGTCTTCAAACAACTCGTCCGCGAAATTGAGAAAAAACACGCGGCGTAAGGGGCCGCGCGAAAGGTTCTTTCATAAAACATGCCCCGGCAACTCCAAACCGACCGATGGATGTTCGGCTCGACACTGGCCTTGTGCCTGGTCGGCGCCATCATGGTCTTCAGCGCCTCGGCCGTCACGGCGCGCGATGAATACGGCAACGGCTCGCATTTCCTGCTGCGCCAGCTTCTCTGGCTGGCTTTCGGACTCGGCGGAATGATGGCCGTAATGAATCTGGACTATCGCAAGTTGCGGCGTCCCGAATTTATTTTCACCGCATTGTTTGGCGTGCTCGCGATGCTGGCCGGCGTTTTCTTTCTCGATAAGTCGCACGCGACGCATCGCTGGATTCGGCTGGGCCCGGCAAGCCTGCAGCCTTCCGAACTCGCCAAGCTCGCCGTGATTTTTTATCTGGCGTGGTTTCTCGAGATGCGCCGGCGCCCGGACGGATTTGGCATGAACGACTGGAAACACACGATCGTTCCGGCGCTCGGCCCCGTGCTTGTGCTTGTCGGGCTGGTGGTCATGGAACCGGACCTGGGCACGGCCGTGGAAATATTCATCATTGCGGTGGCGATGCTTTATGTTGCGGGCCTGAATGGGAGATACATTATCGGAGCCGGCCTCGCCGCGATTCCGATCGTTTATTTGTTGATTGTGCGCGTGTCATACCGCTACGAACGCGTGGTTGCGTTCCTGAATCCCACGGCGGACCCGCAGGGCCGCGGCTTTCAGCTCTTGCAATCCCTGATCGCGGTCGGGTCGGGCGGCTTTACTGGCGTTGGATTGATGGAGAGCAAACAAAAATTGTTCTATTTGCCAGAAGCTCATACCGATTTCATTTTTGCGGTCTTGTGCGAAGAGCTGGGGTTCATCGGCGGAGCGATCGTGCTGTCCCTGTTTGTGATTTACGGCTGGCGCGGAATTCGCTCCGCGTTCAAGACCACCGACGAATTTGGCCGCTTGGCCGCGCTGGGCATCACGGTGATGATTTTGAGCCAGACCATGATTAACCTCGGCGTCGTGCTCGGGATGATGCCGACCAAAGGGATTCCGCTGCCGTTCATCAGCTATGGCGGATCGAGTCTGCTCGTGATGCTGCTGGCCACCGGCGTTCTCCTGAATATCAGCCGGCAGGCGGATTAGTTGGGCCAGGCGGCTCGGAGTGCCGAGTGACGGATGCGAGGCAACGGAAAGGCAATCTGCTGATTGCAGGGGGCGGCACGGGCGGCCACGTATTTCCGGCTCTCGCCATCGCCCGGGAATGGATGTCGCGAGGAGGAGAAAGGGAAGTCGTGTTCGTCGGAACGCAACGCGGGATTGAAGCGCGCCTGGTGCCCGAGGCTGGGTTTCCTCTCGAGACGATTCGCTCGGCGGGACTCAAGGGCATTGGCGGGATGAAACTCGCCCGCAACATTGCGAAGCTTGTCCCAGCGATGTGGGATTCCTTTGCGATTCTCCGCAGGCACCGGTTTGCCGCGGCGTTGGGCGTTGGGGGATACGCTGCCGGCCCGATGATGCTCGCCGCCGTGCTGCGTGGCTTGCCAACCGTTGTGTTCGAGCCGAACGCGGAACCCGGATTCACCAATCGCGTGCTCGCCCGGATGGTGACGCGCATCGCCACGGCTTATGAAACGCCAACCAAGCTCTGGGGAAGCAAGGCCACTCTCACGGGAATTCCCGTGCGTCCCGAGTTCTTCGCAATTCCTCCGCGCGCGCCGGCCGAACCGCTTCATTTGCTGATCACCGGAGGCAGCCAGGGCGCACTCGTGATTAACCGCACCATGGTGGAGGCCGCCGATTTGCTGGCCGCGCAAAAAAATCGCATCTCCATCGTTCACCAAACCGGTGAACGCGACTATAATGCGGTACGCGCGGCGTATGCCCGGCGTGAAATCAACGCGGAGGTTCTGCCCTTTATCGGAAACATGGCCGAGAGATTTGCCCAGGCCGATTTGATTGTCTGCCGCGCGGGCGCGATCACGGCTGCCGAAGTCGCCGCCGCCGGACGCGCCGCCATCTTCATCCCCTTCGGCGCATCCACAGACAGCCATCAGTTGCGCAACGCCCAGGAAATGGAACGTGCCGGCGCGGCGCGACTGATCCCGGAGCCCCAGCTCAGCGCGGAACGTCTAACGCAGGAAATTTTTGGATTGTTTGACCGGCCCGCCGAATTGCAATCGATGGCGGCCATCGCTCGGCGTCTCGCGAAGCCGCATGCGGTGCAGGAAATCGTAAACCTGATTGAAGGGGTGGCTCTGGGGGGTGCGGGCTCTACTTTTACGCTGAACGCTTAGTGAAGCGCGGAGCCCACAAGGAAAAATGATGGTGACCTTTCACAATTTCAAGCGCATTCACCTCGTCGGCATCGGCGGGATCGGAATGAGCGGAATCGCCGAGGTGTTGCTTACGCTCGGCTATTCGGTTTCCGGCTCGGATGCGAAATCTTCCGCGATCACCGAACGCCTGCTGAACATGGGCGCCGAGATTTTCGAGGGCCATCGGACGGAGCAGGTTCATGGCGCGCACGTTGTGGTGGTTTCCTCGGCGATCCTCGGAGACAACCCCGAAATCGTCGAGGCGCATCACCTGAAAATTCCCGTCATTCCGCGCGCGGAAATGCTCGCCGAATTGATGCGCCTGAAATATGGAATTGCTATCGCCGGAGCGCACGGCAAAACCACCACCACGTCGATGACGGCGAGTGTTCTGGCCGCGGCTGGGCTCGATCCCACGTTTGTCGTGGGGGGCCGCGTGAACCATATCGGCTCAACCGCCCGCCTGGGGCGCGGCGAATACATGGTTGTCGAAGCCGACGAGAGCGACCGCACTTTTCTGCTGCTCGCGCCGGTGGTTGCCGTGGTGACGACCATCGACCGCGAGCACCTGGACACCTACAAGACTCTCGAGGAAATTCAGGAAATTTTCACGCAGTTCGTCAATCGCGTGCCGTTTTATGGCGCCGCCGTTCTCTGCCTCGATGAACCGAATGTGCAAGCCATCATTCCGAATGTGAAGCGCCCGGTCATCACGTATGGCACTTCGAGCCAGGCGGACCTCGTGATCAGCGACATCGCGCTTCTGGGGCTTGAGAGTGAGTTTCGCTTGACCTATCGAGGCGACGATCTCGGGAAGTTCCACCTGAACGGCCCTCCGGGAATCCACAATGTCCGTAATGCCGCTGCCGCCGCGGCCGTCGCGCTCTATCTGAATGTCCCTCCCGAATTGATCCGCGTTGGACTCGAGGAATTTGCCGGCGTGGGGCGCAGGTTTGACGTCAAAGGCGTCATCAACAACATCACATTGATCGACGATTACGGCCACCATCCCGTCGAAATTCGCGCCACGCTCGAAGCCGCGCGCGGCTGCCATTTCGAGCGCATCCTGGTTCTTTTTCAGCCGCACCGGTACACGCGCACCAAGCACCTGTGGGATGAATTTTGCCGAGCCTTCAATCAAGCCGACATGGTCGTGCTGATGGACATCTATGGCGCGGGCGAGCAGCCTATTCCCGGCGTTACCGGGCAGGCTCTCGCGGAGGCGATTCGCGCCGCCGGCCACAAAAACGTCGTGTTTCACAGCTCCATGCAAGAGGGAATCGAGGAATTGCTCCGCGCCGCAAGGCCTGGAGACGCGATTCTCACCATCGGCGCGGGCAATGTGAGCCGCGCTCCGGGCGAGCTGGCGATTCTATTGGGAGCAAGGGTGTCGTTGCATCATGCGCATTAGCGATCCCAAATTGATTGCGGCAATTGCCGCCCTGGGCGCCGAACACAAGGCCGGCGTGTCGCTCGCGGCGAAAACTTCTCTCGAGATTGGCGGCACGTCCGACGTCCTGATTATCCGCAAGCACGAATCCCTCCCGGAACTGATCCGTCTGCTGAAACAGGCCGGCGTGCCGCATCGCTTCCTCGGGGGAGGCAGCAACGTCCTCCTGCCTGACGGAGAACTTCCGTGGGTGATCCTGCAACTTGCGCGGCAGGATCCGGAAGTAAGGTTCGAGGGCAATAACGTCTTCGTCGATTGCGCCGCCGACCTCGGGCGCACGGTCACAACATGCGCCAAGCACGATCTGGGTGGCATGGAGGGACTGATCGGCGTTCCGGGATCCATCGGAGGGGCGCTGCGGATGAATGCGGGCGCCTATGGCACTCAGATCGGGACGTTTGTTCGGGAGGTGCAAGTCTACCGGGCGGCCACGGGCCGGATCGAGACTCTGCGTGGCGCTGAAATAAATTTTGAATACCGGCATACATCTTTTGCTCTCGATGATATTATGCTGTCGGTGCGACTGGAACTTCCGTCCAAACCGTACAGCGAGATACTTCAAGGAATTCGCATCTGCAATGAGAAGCGGCGTGCCAGTCAGCCGCTCAATCAAAAAAGCGCAGGCTGTATTTTCAAGAATCCGCCGGGCGGGTCTGCTGGGCGGATGATCGACGAGCTGGGGCTGAAAGGCCACTCGGTCGGCGATGCCCGCGTCAGCGACCGTCACGCCAATTTTTTCATCAACGCCGGACATGCATCGGCATCTGATATGCTCGCGCTGATTGCCGACGTTCGCCGGCGCGTGCGCGACCGGTACGGCGTGGAACTCGAGGAAGAAGTGATCGTGTGGAAGGACCGATGAGCGCAGAACCAGATTATCTTCCCACAGACGCGCTGGCTGAAGACGAGCCGAAGTATCTTCGCCGCCAAAAGCCGGTGGAGATACGCAAGCGCAAATTCAGCCGAAAGGCCTGGCCTTTGTACCGCCGCGTATTGGTGGGAGGGATCGCCGCGCTTTCCGTGGGGTTCGCCCTGTACGAAGCCACGAGCTACTTGCTCTATTCCCCCGGCGTGCTGCTGCAGAGCGCCGACCAGATTGAAATCCTGGGCAACCGCTTCGTGCCGCCGGACGCAATCGCGGAAAAATTTTCGGCGGACATGGGCCGCAGCGTCGTGCGCGTTCCGTTGACGGAGCGCCGCGAGGCGCTCGAGTCGCTCCCCTGGGTGGAGCAGGCGCACGTCCAGCGCGTGCTGCCCAACCGGATTCGCGTTGAGATCACCGAGCGCACTCCCGTCGCGTTTCTCCGCACGGGCAGCGACCTCTCCCTGGTGGATGCGCAGGGGGTAATCCTCGATCGTCCTGTCGAGGGGGAGTTCCACTTCCCGGTTGTGGGCGGCATTGGAGAGTCGATGCCTCGCGAGACGCGCGAGCAGCGCATGAATTTGTACGTGCAGTTTATGAAGGAAATTGAAGCCGTTCAGCCCGGCGCGGACGATCATGTCAGCGAGGCGGATCTTTCCGATGCCGCCGATTTGCGCGTGACGCTCACCGGATTGGGAGCGGCATCCGGCGGCGCTCGGCCGATTCTTGTGCACTTTGGCGATTCTGATTTTGGCAACCGGTATCACCTGCTCGCGGAAAATATCGACCAGTGGCGAGCCAGCGCCGGGAGCGTCGATTCGGTGGATTTGCGGTTCGCGCGGCAGGTGGTGGTGAATCCGGAATCGAAGATCATTGCGGCCAATGTGAAGCAGAGCGCGCCTCTGAGCGCGCCCCTGCACGCACCCCGGCGCGTGCCCCAGGGAGTAGGAGTCGCGCGGAAGAAGCACTAACTGAAATTTGAAAAACTTTTGCCCAGGCGCGCCCATCGCCCAGGCAGGCGGCGGGGGCGGGCTCTACTTGGAGCCCGCCAGGATGATGTAGAAGGAGTGGCGGTTTGACGAAAAAGGAAAAGTATTTGGTCGCGCTGGATGTCGGCAGCACGAAGACGTGCGCCATCATCAGCGAGTGGACCGACATGGGCGCGAGGTTTGTGGCCATGGGCGCGGCGGAATCCAAAGGCCTGCGCAAGGGATTGATTGCCAACATCGGCGCGGCGGCGACTTCGGTGCGGCGCGCGATTGAAGAAGCCGAGGGCGTTGCCGGAGTGCCCGTCGAGCGGGTCATCGCCGGCGTAGCGGGCAGCCACGTTCGCGGAGTGAACAGCCGCGGCGGAATCACGATGGGACACCGGCCGCGGGACATTAGCCGCGACGACGTTCACCACGCCGTGGATGCCGCGCGCAATATCACGCTTCCCGAGGACCGCGTGGTGCTGCACGTCCTTCCGCAGGAATTCCTGCTTGACGCGCATGATAATATTCGCGATCCGCTCGGCATGATCGGCGAGCGCCTGGAAGTCAATGTGCACCTCGTGACTTCCTCGGCTTCGGCCATGCAGAACCTGGTGATTGCGATCAACCAGGCCGGCGTGGAAGTCGCGGACACGGTTCTTGAGCCGCTGGCCTCGGCGGAATCCTGCCTCACGCAGGATGAGCGCGAACTGGGCTGCTGCCTGCTCGATATTGGCGGAGGCACGACGGAACTGGTCGTTTTCGGCAACGGCATGCTGCGCCACGCGGCGGCCATTCCCGTGGGCGGCGATCATTTTACGAACGACCTTGCGGTAGGGCTGCGCACGCCGATTCCCGAGGCGGAGAAAATCAAGCGCGAGCACGGCTGCGTTTTCAAGGATTTGATTGTGGAGGACCACGCGATCGAAATCGCAAGCGTTGGCGACCGCCCTCCGCGCACGGTGTTCAAGCGGATGCTGAATGAAATTGTGGAACCGAGAGCGCAGGAATTGCTTTCGCTCGTTCGCGACGAATTGCAACGCGGCGGGTTTACATCGATGATTCCCGCCGGACTTGTACTGACCGGCGGCGGAGCGCATCTCAAGGGACTCGTCGAACTGGCCGAGAGCATGTTTCATCTGCCTGCGCGCGTGGCGGTTCCCCGAGGCCTCGAAGGGATGCCCGAGCAGCTTTCCCGGCCCGAGTACGCAACGGTTGTCGGCCTGCTTCTTTACGGCGCGCGAGCCCGGCGCCAGGCGCCCCAGAAGCCGGCGACGTTTGTGGGAAGAATCAAAAGCATGTTCGCCGGGGCCTGATGCGAAAAACTCCGGCGGGGCAGGGCCAATTTTTTGTTGGAGGAACCGAAATGGCGAAAGACGCGGGAATCCGGATTTCGTTCAGCGAAGAAAATCACCAGGGCGCGAAGATCAAGGTGATCGGCGTCGGCGGCGGGGGATGCAACGCCGTCAACCGCATGATCCGCGCCAAAGTTGAAGGCGTCGAATTTATCGCGGCGAACACCGATTTGCAGGCGCTCAAGCTCTCGCAGGCGCCCGTCAAATTGCAGCTCGGCGGCAAGCTCACCAAGGGTCTCGGCGCGGGCGCGAATCCTGAGATCGGCCGCAAAGCGGCGCTCGAAGACACCGACAAAATCATCGAAGCGCTCGAAGGCTCGGACATGATTTTTCTCACCACGGGCCTGGGCGGCGGCACAGGGAGCGGCGCGGCTCCGGTGGTCGCTTCGCTCGCCAGCGAACTGGGCGCTCTTACCGTCGCGGTCGTCACCAAGCCGTTTCTGTTTGAAGGCAAGCGCCGGCAACAGCAGGCCGAACAGGCGCTCTCCGAGCTGATCGGCAGCGTCGACACCGTCATCGTGATCCCCAACGAGCGGCTGCTCGAAACCGTGGAAGCGGGTACAAGCTTCTTCGAGGCGTTTCGCATCGCCGATGATGTCCTCCGCCAGGCCGTGCAGGGCATCAGCGACATCATCACGATTCCCGGCATCATCAACCGCGACTTCGCCGACGTTCGCACCATCATGCAGGGACAGGGATACGCCGTGATGGGCACCGCAGTGGCTTCCGGGGCGAACCGCTCGACCGATGCCGCTACGCGCGCAATCAATAGCCCGCTGCTCGAGGACAATTCGATTCAAGGCGCGCAGGGCATCTTGATCAACATCTGCGGATCGTCCAGCCTCACACTGAGTGAAGTTCACGAAGCTTCTTCCGTCATCGAGAAGGCTGCGCACGAGAACGCCAACATTATTTTCGGCGCCGTATTGGACGAGAACATGAAGGAGCAGGTGAAGATTACCGTCATCGCCGCGGGATTCCGCGAGGCAGCCCGCCGGCAGCCGCACCAGAAGCCCTCTTATCTGCCGAAGACGTGGAAGGCCGGGCGCGAGGAAGAACCGGTCGTGGCGCCGCAGGAGATTCCGCAGGAAGCGCCGCGTCCCGCCGTCAACGAAGTCATTCATCAGGAGAATACGACGGCTGCGGATGACCTCGACGTTCCCACGTTTCTCCGGCGCGCGGCGCAAAAAGCGTAGCGCCGTCCTCGTAAAGTTTTTCTCGGGCGTCCCGGCAAAATCGGGACGCCTCTTTTTTTCTAGGCATGCCCGCCGTACTGACTCCTCTTCTGAGCTGCTCTACTCCGTATTTCGCGCGAGATTCGATAACGGACACGAAGCGCCCGGGAACGCCATTCTCCTGAATGGAGTCGCGCAAACCGCCAATCGGGAGATTGGTGTTCCCGGATTTCAATCGAATACTCCCTCTCGGGCGTTTGAAACTCAATTCAAAGAAAGTGCACCGAAACGGCGCAGCGGCAAAATGTGCCGCTGACTTAAATCGTCAAGAGCCATTCTTGCCCAGAGGATTGGGCGAAAAAGTTTGCGCAGAGTTCTTGCGGGTCGCAACGCGTTTAGATTTGATGGATTAGTTATTCTGCTTACGCCTGCGGCTTTGGCATGCCGCTTGCCTCAGCAAAAGTGCCGTTTTCCCGTTTGTCTCGCTGGCTAAAGTGAATAGGTGGTTTGACGATCATATACTTGGGCCAGCTTCGACAACGAGAAAGTCTGACTTGGTTTTTAAATTTTGTGAAGAGGTGCAAACATGTCGATCATCGGCATCCTTAGCAGCAATTTGTTCTCCGCGGGCGCGGCCCAGAATACGCAGAGTTCTCAGAACAATCCGTCCAAGTTCCAGCAGATCAAAACTGAATTTCAGCAATTGGGGCAGGATTTGCAGTCCGGCAACCTGACGCAGGCGCAGTCCGATTTCGCCACATTGTCGCAAAATCTTCCGGGCGCAAGTCAAAGCAGCGCCACCACCGCCAACTCCACCACAGGCAACAACACGGTGGCGCAGGCTTTCGCCCAATTGGGGCAGGACCTCCAGTCAGGGAACTTGCAGCGGGCACAGCAAGACTTCACAAACCTTCAACAGGACGTGCAGCAGATCTCCAGTCAACAGGTCGGAGGACATCACGGCCACCACTATCACCACACGGAAAGCTCGCAGTCTTCCTCCTCTCCTTCCCAGCAGACCAATTCGATCTCCCGGGCTTTCAGCGCACTGGCGCAAGATTTGCAGGCGGGAAATCTTTCGGGAGCCCAATCAGCTTTTTCGGCGCTTCAGAGCGACCTCCAGCAAATCGGCGGCTTCCTCACGGCGGGATCGAACGGAACCTCCAGCACGGCTGTGCCGCCGAGCACCGGCAGCCTGAATGTGACCGCCTGATTTCCAACCGCGTCGCTTCAAAAACGACACCCACCCTGATTCGGCCATGCGGCCTGAGGTACACTGGCGCGCATGGCCGATTCTGTCCGAGTGCGCGCGGAAATTCTGAAGGAAATGCTCCTGCACGCACGGAGCGAGCCGGAGTTCGAGTGCTGCGGTCTGCTCGCGGGACGGGACGGCATGATCACCGCGATTTTTCCCGCGACGAATGCTCTTGCCAGCGCCACCGCTTATGAAATTGCTCCGCAGGAATTGTTTCTGTTGTTTCGGACCATGCGCGAACAAGGTTTGACGCACCTGGGACTCTTCCATTCGCATCCACGCGGCGAAAACGTTCCGTCCCCCCGGGACATCGAACAAGCCTACTATCCCGACCAGGCGTATTTTATTATTTCGCCGCAAGCGGACGCGCCGAAATCTGTCCGCGCATTCTCCATTCGCGGCGCGAGTGTGCGAGAACTTGAAATCCTTTCAACAATATCTTAGGCGCATATGACAAAATGGATTTCAACGCAGAGGAAACAGAGAACGCAGAAAAAGCAAGAGAGAGAATCTGGACGGCAATCGGGAAGTTCTACGTTAAGAAAGGATCCTTTCTCTTCCTTCCTCTGTGACCTCCTTGTTCCCGGTGTTGAATTCTTCGGTTTTTATGCCGAGGATTTCACCGGCTCGCCGGCGACCACGGAGCGGTACAATTCCCGCACCTGCCCGGCCGATCGCTCCCAGGAATATTTCTGGACGAGCTCGTAGCCGCGGCGCACGAGGGTTTCGCGCAGGACCTCTTCCGTGAGGATTTGCCGGATCCCGCGCGCAATTTCAAAAATATTCTCCGGGTTTGCGAGCAGGGCGGCCTGCGAAAACACTTCCGGCAACGAGGATACGCTCGAAGTCAGCACCGGAGCGCCGTGCGCCATGGCCTCGAGCGGAGGCAGGCCGAAACCTTCATACAGCGAAGGGAAAAGGAACGCGCTCGCGCGAGAATAAAAAACGCGCAGCACAGGATGCGGCACGAACCCCAGAAAGCGGACGTCCCCTTGCACGCGCGAGCGCAGAACGGCCCGCCGCAGGTCCGAATGTTCTTGCGCGGAATCGCCGATCAGGAGCAGCTTCAGGTTGGAATATTTCGGGTGATCGCGCAGGTCCGCTTTGGCCACCGCAAAAGCTTCAATCAGCCGCGGCAGGTTCTTCTGCGGCTTGATGTTCCCCGCGTATAGCACGAAAGGATCCGTCACCGCATGCCGCTCCAGGATGCGGTCGGCGCCCTCGGGCATCGGCTCGCGCAGAAAACGCTCGTCGAGCGCGTTGTAGACGACTTCGATTTTTCCTTCCGGAACGTCGAAGACGCGGGAGAGATCCCGCTTGGTCGAATGGGACACGGCCATGATGCGGTCGGCCCGCGCCAGGGCGCGCCGCGCGAAATACAATCGCGCGGCCTGAAACGTGGCCGAAATGCCGGGCGGCGGAGTGAGAATATCCGTCAAGTCGTGAATCGTGATCACCAGGCGTGACGGCACGACGGCCGGCGCATAAAACCAGGGCATGTGCAGAAGATCGACGCCCCGCTTGTGCAGCAGGAAGGGCAGATGCAAATGCGTGTGGAAAGAGCCCGGGTCGGACGGATATTCGAGCAAAGTAAAATTGCCGGGCAGGGGATCGAATTCTTTAAGGTGTAAATTTTGTCCGATCAGTAAATATTCCGTGCCGTCGCCGGCGCGCGCGAATTGATTGACGACGTTGCGAATGTAAGTGCCGATTCCGAAATCACCGGCGCGCCGGATATCAATTGCAACACGCATCGGTGCGGGCGCTCAGCGCGCGGAGCCGCGGCTCCCGGCCAGCGACGGCGCAAGGTCCCAGCGCCGCGTGTACAGCGGGAACTGCACGGCAAATTCCGCGACCTCGGCGCGAATCCGACGCTCGCGCTCGGCGTCGCCCAGATGCGACAGCACATCGGCGATCCACGCGGCGATGCGCGCCATGTCCGGCTCGATCATCCCTCGCGTCGTCACGGCGGGAGTGCCCAGGCGGATGCCGCCGCCCGTCATCGGCGGAGTGGGATCGAAGGGAATCGAATTCTTGTTCACGGTGATGCCCGCGCGGTCCAGCGCCGGCTGCGCGTCCTTGCCAGTGATTCCGCGCGAATACAGATCGATCAGGAAGAGATGATTGTCCGTGCCGCCGCTGACGATGCGGAAGCCCGCTTTCGTGATTTCAGCGGCAAGCCTTTGGGCATTCGCGACAATTTGTTTTGCGTACTCGCGGAATCCCGGATCGGCCGCTTCCTTCAGGCACACGGCCTTCGCGGCGATGATGTGCATGAGCGGGCCGCCCTGCGTTCCCGGAAACGTAATGCGGTCGAGCTCCTTCGCGTATTGCGCCCTGCACATTACCAGGCCGCCGCGCGGACCGCGCAGCGTCTTGTGCGTTGTCGTCGAAACGAAATCGGCATGCGGCACCGGGCTCGGATGCATTCCTCCGGCGACGAGGCCCGCGATGTGCGCCATGTCCACGAAAAACAGCGCGCCGGCTGAACGCGCGATCTCCGCCATGCGCGGAAAATCGATGATGCGCGAATATGCGCTCGCGCCCGCGACGATCATTTTCGGCTTGTGCTCGCGCGCCAGGCGGCCGAGTTCATCGTAATCGATCGTCTCGGTTTCCTTGCTCACGCCGTAGGGAATAAATTTGTACATCTTTCCGGAAAAGTTGAGAGGATGCCCGTGCGTCAAGTGGCCGCCGTGCGCAAGATTCATGCCGAGCACCGTGTCGCCCGGCTGCAGCGCCGCCATGTAAACGGAAACATTTGCCTGCGTGCCCGAATGGGATTGAACGTTGGCGTGCTCGGCTCCAAACAGGGCCTTTGCGCGGTCGATCGCAAGCTGCTCGGCGCGGTCGGCGAATTCGCAGCCGCCGTAGTACCGCTTGCCGGGATAGCCCTCGGCGTACTTGTTGGTGAGCACCGAGCCCATCGCTTCCAGCACTGCTTCGGAAACAAAATTTTCCGAGGGAATCAGCTCGAGGCCCGTGCCCTGGCGGCGTCCTTCTTCGCGCAGCACTTCGGCGATTTCAGGATCGACTTCCTGCAGCGGGCGGTTCATATGCTGTGAAATTTTGGTGTCCATCTATTTTGGCGGCTCCACGCCCAGGCCCGGCCGGGGCGTTCACTGTATAAGTAGAGTCCGCGCCCCCGTCATGATTGGTGTTCGCGTACCCGGTCCATTTCGCTGATTTTGTCGATGCGCCGCTGATGGCGCCCGCCGGCAAACTGCGCGCCAAGAAATTCCTGCACGATGGCGATCGCTTCGTCCTCGCCCACGACTTTGCCGCCGAGGGCGATCACGTTCGCGTCATTGTGTTCCCGCGCCCGCCGCGCCGTGAGCGAATCATGCGCCAGCGCCGCGCGAATCCCTTCCACTTTATTCGCCGCGATGGAGACGCCGATCCCCGTGGCGCAAACCACGACGCCGAGAGAATCGTTTCCCGCGGCAACGCGCTCCCCAACCGCCTTCGCATAATCGGGATAGTCCACCGATTCTTCCGAGTGGGTGCCAACATCTTCGACCCGGTATCCCGCGCCTTCGAGGTATTTCTTAATCGTTTCCTTCGCGCGAAATCCCGCGTGGTCGGAGCCCACTACAATGCGCGGTTTGGAGGAAGATTCTGCCAACGGAGTGTCCTAAGCGATTCTATCGGAATCCGCCAGGGAATTCCAATTTCACGCTGCGGATGGAAGTGAGAAACGAGCCCCACTATATTTTTGGCGCCACTTTATAGGGTGAATTTGAGTAGTTAGGGGCCCGGAGGCAGGCAGGGTATTGACTTAGTTTGACATTAATCTGCCCGTTCCGTCTCGGAGAACACGGAACGGCCGGCCGCCGGTTTTTAGGGCCGGCATCTGTCTGCGAGCACTTCCTTCTTCGTGATTCGCCCTCACCTTTTGTCAAAGTGGCACACAAGGGGAAAAGCAGAATGATAATTCTGGCTATTCCGGGCAGGGAGGCGTAAGAATGAATCATAGGATCTCCCCTTTCAGCAAGCGGCCCAGCTATCAGCCCGTAACTAGGAGGACCAAATGAATTCCCAAGCTAATGTGATCGCACCAAAAAGAGGCGACCGTGTGAGTATGGCCCAACAAGAAGGTGTGTATGAGGTTGCCGACATCAATTCGTTAATGCAAACGGCAAATCTCAAACTAACGGATGGGCAAGGCCACATTACGCGTAATGTGCCGTGGACGGCGCTAAAGCCGCTCGATCGGAAGTAGCCGGAACCCGACGGCGTCCCGGCTTAGTACATTCCTCAGACGCTATCTTCGAGGAATGAGCGGAGATTTCTCGACCTGGACGGATGTCGCAACTTGCGCAGCGCTTTCGCCTCGATCTGACGGATGCGCTCGCGGGTTACAGCGAACGACTGCCCCACTTCTTCCAGCGTGTGCTCGGAACCATCTTCCAGCCCGAAACGCATCTTGATCACTCGTTCTTCGCGCGGCGTCAGCGTCTTCAGCAGGGATTCCGTTTGTTCCTGGAGGCTGATGCTGATGGCTGCGTCCGACGGAGAAACGGAAGACTTGTCCTCGATAAATTCACCGAGGTGTGAATCTTCCTCTTCGCCGATGGGAGTCTCGAGCGAGATGGGCTGCTGCGCAATTTCTTTGGTCTTGCGCACCTTCTCGACGGGAACGCCCAGGCGATGGGCGATCTCTTCCGCGCGCGGCTCGCGGCCAAGTTCCTGCACGAGTTGCCGGCTGGTTCGGACCTGCTTGTTGATCGTTTCGATCATGTGCACGGGCACGCGAATCGTGCGGGCCTGGTCCGCAATGGCGCGGGTCACGGCCTGGCGGATCCACCACGTCGCATAGGTGGAAAATTTATAGCCGCGGCGCCACTCGAATTTGTCGGCGCCTTTCATCAAGCCGATATTGCCTTCCTGAATCAGGTCCAGGAATTGCAATCCGCGGTTGGTATATTTTTTCGCAATGGAAACAACCAGGCGCAGGTTGGCCTCGACCATTTCTTTCTTGGCCTGGCTCGCTTCGGCTTCTCCCCGGAGCACCACCTGGAGCATGCGCTTGAGGTCCACCAGTCCCGTTTCGCTGGCGGCTTCAATTTCGCGCAGCTCGGCGCGCCGGGCACGCAGTTCCTTGCGCGCTTCGGCAGCATGATCGCCCTTCGAGGCGTCGGCCCTGCGTTCCAGCTTGACGATTTCGCGCTCGAGCGATTGCAACCTCTCGACCGTATGGTGAATCTTGTCGATGAGCCGCTTTCTTTCCAGCGAGTGGAAGTCAATCGATCGTGCATGCTGCGACATCTCGACTCGCGTCCGGGCCAGACGATTCCGGTAGCGCAAGTAGATACGCTTGTTCGATTTCGGCGTATTTTCCAACTGGCCGGCCTGCTTGTGCGCAAGGGCATACAGCTGTTCGATCTTCGCAATGATCCGAAGAATCTCCTGCGTTTTGCTCTCGGTTTCCTCTTCGGTCAGCTCTTCCTGATCGAACTGAATAATTTTCTTGATCGACAAAGTGCCGAGGCGAAGTTCCTTGCCGGCGGCAATCAATTCCTTCAGAACAATCGGAGACCGGGAAATCGTCTTTAGCACCATGAGGTGCCCGCGCTCCATGCGCTTGGCGATGGCCACCTCGTCCTGGCGCTTCAGCAGCGGAACGGTGCCCATCTCCCTCAGATAGAGCCGGACCGGGTCGTTATTTTTGTCGAGCATTCCCGGCGTAAGGTCAAGTTCGCCCTCTTCGGCGACCGCGCCGTGCTCAACATCAATCGCATCCGTGGCGGTTTGTGGGGAGTTTACGGCCGCGATGTCTTCATCAGCTGCAATGCCGATCTGCTCAAAGCCGGACAGGTGTTGTTCGCCCTCCTCCGGCTCCGGCGAGGTCTCGACGACAGGCAATACACTATCTTCCTCGTCGGGCAGCAGGTATCTGCGCTCCTTACCGATGCCAATGATGCTCCGGACCTCTTCACCCGATTCTTGATTATTCAGAGACAAGCAGTTATCCCCCTTGCGAATCAGCTCAGTACGACCGTCGGACCAGCCTGGTCACACCTATGAGCCCAGTAATTTGATGCGCACACGACCAAATCTGACTCTCTACCCATTAGAGTCAATTGGCGGCGCTAAGTCACGAGGCGCAGCACGATGAAACGTCCATCAACTAACACCTTTTTTTTCAGCACGATACGGCGTAGCAGGACGCGGCGCAAGCTTGGGATCGTCGATCCGCACCTTTACAGCGCAGGCCTTCTTTTTTCGACGGAATAAAACGAAAAAAGTGTGCTACAGAGGCTCTGTCAAAGCCCCTGACCCCCATCCAGACCGTCCAGAAAACGCAAAGCTCCAAACATTATTATCTCATGATTTCGCGATTCGTGCACGGAAGATCGGTCCGTTATGGCACGAACCTGGATGGAAATGGCTAAGGAGCCGGACTAACCCCATTTCCCCGATTTACCTGCGTCCCGCGCAAAGCGCGATACCATACCATAAATGCCTGACGCATGCTCTCCGCATTTTGACTAGAACCGCGCCCGCGAATTGTTGCAGAATGAGCCGTCATGCCTGTCGATAGCATCCTTCGCGGCCTCAATCGTTTTCAAAAAAAGGTCTTTCCCAAACATCGTGAATTGTTTCACAAACTGGCTCTCCAGCAGAGGCCGACGGCCCTCTTCATCACGTGCGCCGATTCACGAATCGATCCCTGCCTGCTGACACAAACCAAGCCGGGCGAGCTGTTCCTCTGCCGGGTGATCGGCAACATCGTGCCGCGCTATCCAGAGTCGATTGGCGGCGTTTCCGCGACCATTGAGTATGCTGTGGGAGTCCTGGGCGTGCCCGACATCATCGTGTGCGGCCATACGGATTGCGGCGTGATGAAGGGTGTATTGAATCCGGAAGCGCTGAAGCCTCTTGCGAACGTGAGCGCCTGGCTGAGCCACGCGCAGCCCGCACGCGAGGCCCTTGCGGAATCCAAGGGCAATTTGAGTGACCCTGAATTTCTGTTGGCGCTTACAGAGCGGAATGTGGTCGAACAGCTCAAGAATTTACATACGCACCCATCTGTCGCGGCGCATCTCGAGCAGGGAAGCCTGAAACTTCACGGCTGGGTGTATCACATCGGCAAAGGGATTGTGACCACTTACAGTCCACGCCGGGAGAGGTTCATTCGAGTGCGCACGATCAAGCCACGGAAAAACAAAGCTGCGCGAAGGTGATCCTGGACCAACGAGGAAGGACGCGACGATCTGAACTTATTCCCTTGCGTTTCCCCGAGTTGGTTGACACCTCTGGCACCCTCGGCTACGCTTCTTTATCTTGATTCTCGCCACTCTGGATACAGCAGCACATGAGTGCGGACTGAGGTTGGATCCCGCCAGAAACGGGTGCGGGCTGTACTTGCAGCCTGCCGAAAAGAGGACCAGCACGCATGGCGGATTTGAAGCTCCCTTCTCGCTCTGAAGATTTCTCGGAATGGTACAACCAGCTCGTGTTGCGGGCGGAGCTTGCGGATTACGCTCCGGTGCGCGGCTGCATGATTGTGCGCCCGTACGGCTGGGCGCTTTGGGAAAACATCACGGCGCAGCTTGACCGGCGTTTCAAAGCCACAGGCCACGTGAACGCCGCATTTCCGCTGCTCATTCCGCAGAGTTTCATCAGCAAGGAGCAGTCGCACGTCGCCGGGTTTTCGCCTGAGCTGGCCGTCGTCACGCACGGCGGCGGAGAAAAGCTGGAAGAACCGCTGGTGATTCGCCCGACGTCGGAAACGATTATCGGCTATGCCTACGCGAAGTGGATTCAGTCCTACCGCGACCTGCCCGTCTTGATCAATCAGTGGAACAGCGTGGTGCGATGGGAGCTGCGCACGAAATTATTTCTGCGCACGCTCGAGTTTTTCTGGCAGGAAGGCCATACGGCGCACGCGACCTACGAGGAGGCTGAAGCCGAAACGCGCCAGATGCTCGATATTTACACTGACTTTGCGGTAAACGAAGCGGCCATCCCCGTCATTCCGGGCAGAAAATCCCAGTCCGAGCGCTTCGCCGGAGCCGACGCCACCTACTCGATTGAGGCGATGATGGGCGACGGCAAGGCGTTGCAGGCCGGCACGTCACACAACCTGGGACAGAATTTCGCGAAAGCCTTCGAGATCCGCTACCTCGACCAGGCCGGCGCGCTGCAGCACTGCTGGACGACCTCGTGGGGCCTTTCGACGCGATTCATCGGCGCCATCATCATGGTGCATGGCGACGATCAAGGCCTGATTCTGCCGCCGAGGCTCGCGCCGCACCAGGTGGTGATTGTGCCTATCTTCAAGACGGAGGAAGAGAAGGCGCTCGTCTTCGCGGCCGCGAAAAAAATCCGCGAACAATTAGTGAAAGCGAATATTCGCGTGAAAGTGGATGAACGCGAGGGGCAAAGCCCCGGCTTCAAGTTCAATGACTGGGAAATGCGCGGCGTCCCGCTGCGCATGGAAATTGGCCCGAAGGACGTGGCCAAGGGCAGCGTGGTGCTGGCGCGCCGCGATAGGCCAGGCAAGGAAGGGAAGAGCTTCGTATCCCAGGAAGGCATCGCGGAATCCGTCGAGCAGCAACTCGGCGAGATTCAGAAGGCGCTCTTTGACCGCGCGCTGGCATTCCGCAATATGCACACATTTGAGCCGAAGGATCTCGAAGATTTCCGGGTAGCGGTCGAACAGGGATTTGCGCGTTCCTACTGGTGCGGCGACCCCAAGTGCGAGGAGCAAATCAAGGAAGCGACGAAGGCCACGTTGCGCTGCATTCCAATGGAACAGCCTGGGGGAACAAGGGCTTGCATCTTCTGCGGAAAACCGTCCAACGAACTTGCCATCTTCGGGAAGGCTTACTAGGGCATTCCCAGGCTCCCATTTAACAGACAAATTATTTATTATCAATTGGTTGCAGAAAGTAACTGTGCCGAAACCGGGCGCGCACTCACTATCGACACTCTTCCGGTCCGATGCTAGCATTTCAAGATATGGAACTTTCACCATGCGCGAAGTTGCCCGGAACTGGTGCGTCCCGGTCGGGAGACGGGCGAATCTTTTCTCGCTCGGCTCACAGAATTGATGTTGCGACGAAACGCAACAGTGAGAGAGGCGGGGGGCACCTCAAAGCAATCATATGGACCATGATTCTGGTGGCGTTTATTTATGCGGCCGCAATGATCCTTCCGGTTTTAATTAATGAATACCAATTTCAAGACAGTATTCAGGACATTGCGCGGTTTGCGAGCATCAATCGCAAAAATAGCGAACAGGTCCAGAAGGATGTATTGGCCGAGGCAGAGAAAGAGGATTTGCCGGTTCAAGCCGAGGATATTAAGGTGGAAAGTCACGCCGGAAACATCCACATCAACGTCGATTATTCCGTGACGGTTGACCTGAAAATATTTCAGTGGACGCTGAACTTCCACCCGTCCGCAAGCAACTCTGCGTTGATATAGCGAGCAGGAGTGGGGTACTCGCTTGCACTGGGCCCCAGCCAAGTGTCCGTAAGTCGCGACCTCTGCCGGTGATCATTCTCCTCACTCGTTTGTCGCATTCGAAATTTATCGATATGGTGTGTACACTGATTCCAGTTCAGCCCGAAGGCGCATCTAAGTGCTCAGAGGGGAATTAGGGTACTGAGGGCAACGGGCGGTTTTTTCGCGGTGGAACGGAGAACTACTTTGCGTATTCGAATTGGCCGGGGTAATGGGGCCTCCCGGTTTGGCCTGGTCCTTCTTGGGATTTCAATCCTTCTTCTCCTTGTCGCAACCGGCGTAGGGACGTATTACTGGATTTCCTATGGCCGCATGATCGATTTGCGTCTTTCCGGGCATATTCAGCAAACGACAGCCAGGATTTATGCCGCTCCTATGCGGATCTACACCGGCGAAGCCCTCACCCTAGAGGATATGGCCAATCACTTGCAACGCGCGGGTTACAGCGAACTGGACGTTTCGGGGACGCCGGGCCGTTACGTTCTGCATGGCAACGAAATCGAAATCCGCCCGTCGAGCGAATCATTTTTCGGGGCCAAGAATCGGTTGGTCGTGTATTTCAGCGGCACGGAAATCCAGAAGATCCGCTCCATGGATAATGGAGCCTCTCTTGATTCAGCCGAGGTTGAGCCGGAACTTCTAACCAGCTTGTTTGACAGCTCCCGTGAGAAGCGCCGCGCCATCAGCTACAACGACATTCCAAAGGTTATGCGCGATGCCGTGCTTTCCGTGGAAGACAGGCGCTTTTTCGAGCATCCGGGCTTCGATCCCATCCGGATTCTGGGTGCGGCCTGGGCCGACCTGCGCCACGGGGCGCGCGTTCAGGGTGGCAGCACGATCTCGATGCAAGTGGCGCGCAGCTTCTTTTTCAACACGGACCGGACCTGGCGGCGCAAGGTTGCCGAAACCGTGGTGGCGCTGGAGCTCGAGCACCGCTTCAATAAGCAGCAGATTTTCGAGCTCTACGCCAACGAAATCTATCTCGGGAACCGAGGCAGTTTCGCGATTCATGGATTTGGCGAGGCTTCTCTGGCCTACTTCAACAAGGACCTCCGCGAAGTGACTCTGCCGGAAGCCGCATTTCTCGCCGGGATCATCCACGCGCCGAATCGTTACTCGAGCTCGGAACGGCGGCCTGAGCGCGCTGTTGAGGCGCGAGACCGCGCCCTCCTGTCAATGACCGAGAACGGCGCGATTACGCCCGATCAGGCTCTCGACGCCAAGAAAACCCCGCTGCAGATCGTGAGCGGCGGACTGGAAGGCAGCACGGCGCCCTACTTCGTGGACATGGTGAAAGACCACCTGCTCGACCGCTTTTCCGAAGCGGAGCTTCTTTCCCAGAGTTTTCGCGTATATACGACGCTGGATCCCGAATTGCAGCGCGCGGCCAGCGAAGCCATTGATATCGGAGTGAAGAACATCGACAGCCAGCTTGCTCATCGCTACGCGCGGTGGCGCAAGGAAGGGCAGCCCGCGCCCCAGGCGCAGGTGGCGATGGTTGTTCTCGACCCGCACTCCGGGGAAATCAAGGCGCTGATCGGCGGACGCGATTACGGCGAAAGCCAGCTCAATCATCTACTCTCGCGGCGGCAGCCCGGCTCCGCGTTCAAGCCGTTCGTCTATGCGGCGGCTTTTGAAGGCGCGGTCGACGGTGTGCAGCCCATCGTGACTCCGGCGACGACGGTGATGGACGAGCCGACCACATTTGATTTCGACGGCAAGGAATATACGCCCAATAACTACGGCGAAAAATTCCACGGCCAGGTCACGGTCCGGGATGCGCTGACGTATTCGCTGAACGTCGCGACGGTGAAAGTTGCCGAGCTGGTGGGCTTCACGCGCGTCACGGACATGGCGCATCAATTCGGGCTCGATCCATCCATTCAGCCGACACCGTCGGTGGCGCTCGGGGCCTATGATATGACGCCTCTCGAGGTTGCCGCGGGGTACACGATTCTGGCCAATGAAGGCGTGCGCACCGAGCCGATGTTTATCCGCAACGTGGTCAATGCTCAGGGAGAATCGCTGGAACAAAACACGATTCGGTCGAGGCGGGCGCTCGATCCGCGCGTTGCCTACCTCGTGACCAGCATGATGGAGGACGTCATCGACCATGGCACGGGCGCAACCGTTCGCGCGCGCGGATTCAACGCTCCCGCGGCGGGGAAAACCGGCACATCGCGGGACGGATGGTTTGCCGGCTACACCTCGAACTTGCTGGCCATCGTGTGGGTGGGATTCGACGACAACCGCGACCTGGGCCTTTCCGGCGCGAATGCTCCGGCGCCGATCTGGGCGGAATTCATGAAGCGCGCGGTGACTTTGCCCGCGTATAGCAACGTGCAGCCATTTGAAATGCCGGAAGGAGTCACGAAGGTTACGATTGATCCGGAGTCTTTGGCGCTCGCTACTCCGGAATGCCCCATCACGCGCGAGGAAGTCTACATCCACGGCACGGAACCCACCGAGTTTTGCCCCTTGCATGGCGGGAACATGGCCGGCGATACGCCGCAGGGTTCCTGGCTATCGCATGTCTTTGGCGGGGATAAGGCGAAGGGGACTGAACCTTCGGCCGCGCCCGGTGCGGGCAACTCAGGCGCCAGCCCATCGACGAAGCGGCCGGCTGATCCCTCCGCGTCCACCGACAACCAACAGCCCGAGGAAGAGAACAAAAAGGGCGTCTTGAGGCGAATTTTTGGTATCTTTGGAGGCAAGAAAGACGCCGACAAGACACCATCAGGCTCACAAGATCAGCAACATTAGAGCGGCGTCGTTCAGAGGCGTTCGCCATGAAACGTAAACCTCCCTACCGGATTTTCCTGGGCCTTTTTCTATTTGCCGCAATACCTCATTTGGCAGCGCAACAGCCCGCGACGGACCAAGCGGCCAAAACTTTGCAATCGCAGCCCAGCAGCGCCGCGCCTGCCCCGCTTTCCCCCAAAGAAATGCAGGTGGAGCGGGCCAGAGTCCAAATCGCTGAAAAGCGCTACGAGGCGGCCATTCAGACCTATCAGGATTTGTTGAAGACCGATCCGAAGAACGCCGTTTACATGAACATGATCGGGATCGCGTACCTGGACCTGTCCAATTACAACCAGGCCAAGAAGTACTTCATTCGCGCGTCCAAGGCGGACAAAAAATATTCGAGCGCCGTGAACAACCTCGGCATGGTTTATTACCACCAGAAAGATTACCGCCGCGCGATCCGCGAATATCAAAGAGCGACCGTCATCGATCCGGGGCAGGCGGGCAGTCATGCCAACCTTGGGTTTGCCTACTACAATTCAAACAAGTTTCCCGAAGCCGCCGCGGAATTTCAAAAGGCGCTCGAACTTGACCCGAACATTTTTGAACGCAACGATCGCGCGGGCACCATGGTGCAGGACCGCTCGGTTTCCAATCATGGCCTGTTTTTCTTCACGATGGCAAAGGTATACGCGCAAAAGCGCGACGCGGCGCACTGCGCCGAATACCTCCGCAAATCTCTGGACGAAGGGTACAAGGATGTCGGCAAAGCCGCGACCGACCCCGCATTTAAGGATGTCATCAACGACCCTCTCGTGCAGGCCGTGCTTGTGCGCGTAGTCCCTGCGGAGCAGAAGGGGTCCGCGACGCCCCCGGGCGCGTAAGTTTCCCGCAAGGCGCGACAAGCGCGAACACGCGCTGCGCGGCCTCTGTTACAATTACAATGTGACTGCGATGCCCCCTCGAATTTTTCGATTTGGGCTTTTCGTTCTGGGCGCGGCCCTTTGCGGAGCCGTGATGATGGGCCGCGCTGCTCCCGCACAGTCCACGGGGAATGCTCGCTCCGCTTCTGCTGAATCCCGTCCCGAAACACTTCTTGTCTTTCCTTTTGAGAACGAAAGCCGAATGGCCAATCTTGACTGGCTTGGCGAAGGCTTCTCCGAGTTGACGGCTGAACGTCTCGATGATCGGGGAGTGAACGTGCTTTCCCGGGAGGATCGGCTGGCGACCCTCGAACGAATGGGTTTGCCGGATTCCGCGCGTTTTTCGCACGCCACGATTTTGAAGATCGCGGCCGAAGCGGACGCCGACGTGGTGGTTTATGGACGATTCCAATCCGACGGCAAGACGGCGACGCTGGAAGCGCGGGTGCTGCACCTCAACCCACCGTCGCTTTCGCCGCCGCTCACGGAGATGAGCGCCATGCAAGATCTGCTCCGCGCGCAGGCGCGCCTGACGTGGCAGATTTTATGCGCGCTCGACCAGAAGGAATGCCCGCCGCAAGGCGCGAACACAGACGAATCGAGTTTCTCCGAGCCGCCGGCGTCGCTGCATCTTGACGCCCTCGAAAATTTCGTTCGCGGACTTGCCGGATCGGAGGGCGAAGAGCGTCTTCGATTGCTGCGCGAAGCGGCGCGGCTGGAGCCCGCCTGGGACCGCCCGGCGTTTGAACTCGGCCAGATTTATTTCAAGCGGCATGATTGCGACTCAGCGCTGGTGTGGTATTCACGCGTCCCTCCCAATCGGCCGGACGGGCCCGAGGCAAGTTTCGCCACGGGGGTTTGCCATCTAGCGCTCAACGACGCTGCCCGCGCGGATGCCGCGTTTTCCGGATTGCTCGAACGAACGCACAAGACCGGCGAAAAAGCGTCGCTCCCGGAATTGCCGGAAATGCACAATAACCTTGGCGTCGCTCGCTTGCGGCTCGGGAAATGGAGCGAAGCAGGGACGGAATTCGAGCGCGCATCCGCGCTCGATCCGGAAGAAGCCGATTACTGGATAAACATTGCCCTTGCGAAGCTGATTGGGAAGCAGGCAGCCGCCGCGGTGACTTCTCTCGAACGCGCGAGAACAATTGATCCCGATGATAAGGAATCGAGAGCGCTGCTAATTGCAACATTGGAATCCCTCGGACGAAGCCCGGAAGCGGCGGCAATTCGCGCCGAGGCCACGGAAAGCGCCGATAAGCAGGCGCAGCCGAACCTCCAGGACGCCACTGGGCTTGCGCGGCTGGCGCGTGTGTCCAGAAATTTTGATCGCGCGCTTCTGCGACCTCCCGGAGACGCGCCCGAAGGGCAGCCACCGCCAGGGAAGGGACCTCGCAAAACCGGCAGCGGCGGAGAACGTCAATGAAGGAGTCTGGCAATCGCCGCGCAAACAGGCTTTCCCCCGCGAGCTATGCCCGGGTATTGGCGATTGCAATGCTTGCAGTGGCGCTGACCGGTGCATTCACTCTGCGAGCGCAAGGGCCAGACACGAAAATTTTCTCCGCGCCCGCTGGCCCGGCACAAATTCTCGAACTGCGCATCGGCGACGAAATCGAGCCCGTGATGGCGGAATATATCGATAACGGTATCGAGGAAGCTGCCCGGCGTCATGCAAGCCTGGTCCTGATCACGATGGACACTCCCGGAGGCCTTTCGACCTCCATGGAGGACATCATCCGCCACATCCTGGACTCGCCCGTGCCGGTGGCCATTTTCATTTCGCCAGACGGATCGCGCGGAGCTTCCGCGGGATTTTTTATTTTGCTATCCGCGGACATCGCGGCCATGGCTCCGGGAACGCACACCGGCGCGGCGTCGCCGCTGCTCGCCATCGGAGGTGTTCCGCTGCAGGTGGATGAGACGCTGAAGAAAAAAATATTGAACGACGCCACGGCGTTCTTGCGCAGCTACACCGCGAAGCGCGGACGAAACGTGGAGCTTGCGGAATCGGCCGTTGTCGACGGCAAGGCCTGGACCGAGACGGAAGCGCTCGACGGCAAACTCATCGATTTGATTGCGAACTCGCCGGAAGACCTGTTGTCAAAATTGGATGGCCGGACGATCAAGCGCTTTGACGGTTCGACCGTGCAGCTTGCGCTTCGCAATCCGGAGATCGTTCCGTTCTCCATGTCGTTCCGCCAGCGATTTCTTTCGCGGATCGTGCAGCCGGATGCGTTTTTCATTCTTTTGATCGTGGGAGTGCTGGGGCTTTACACCGAATTCACGCATCCCGGAATGGTCGCACCAGGAGTGATCGGCGGGATCGCTTTGGTGCTGGCGTTGTACGCGATGCAAATTTTGCCGGTGGCTCCCGCGGGCATCGTTTTGATTTTACTGGCGCTGGGGTTGTTCATCCTGGAGGCGAAGTACACGAGCCACGGCGTGCTTGCAATCGGCGGCATCGTGGCCATGATGCTGGGCGCGCTGATGCTGGTGCGTTCGCCGTTGACGCATGCGGGAGTGAGCCTGGGCGTTGCGTTCGGCGTGACGCTGCCGTTTGCTGCTGCTCACGATTCTGCTGATGCGGCTCGTGCTGCGCTCGCGTTCGTGGAGACCGACGACAGGCCTTGAGCAACTGGTGGGTTCGCCAGGAGAAGTGACCGAGCCGCTCGTACGGCAAGCGGACGGCGAGATTTTTCAGGGAATGGTGCGGCTGCACGGCGAATTGTGGCGCGCCGTGGCGCGGGAAGAAATTCCGGCCGGCGCTCAAGTGCGGGTCACGCGCATTGAGGGGCTGACGCTGCACGTCGTCCTTGCCGGCCATCACGCGACGAGCGCGTGAACGCGGGCTCCATATAGAGTACGATACGCGCGGCAACGCAATCTGCGCCGGAAAAGTTCTGAGCCAGGGCATTCTTGGGAGGGCGAGAAAATGGATTTTTCATTGTACGGGCTCATGATCGCGGTGTTCATTTTCCTGATCTGGTTTTGGAATTCGCTTTACGTGATCAAGGAATGGGAGCGCGGCGTGGTGCTGCGCCTCGGGCGCATGCAGCCGGACGCGAAGGGCGCGGGATTGCGAGTGGTCTTCTGGCCGATCGAGACGCTCTATCGAATTTCGCTGCGCATCGAAACGCTGGACGTGCCTTCGCAGGACATCATTACGCGCGACAACGTGTCCGTGAAAGTGAACGCGGTCGCGTATTTCCGCGTGGTGGACGCGAATCTCGCGCTGTCTCAGGTGCAGAACTATCTCTACGCGACGTCGCAGAAGGCGCAAACCACGCTGCGCAGCATCGTCGGCCAGTTCGAACTTGACGAGATCCTCGCCGAGCGCGAAAAAGTAAACAGCAAACTGCAAACCATTCTTGACCAGGATACCGAGCCCTGGGGTATTAAGGTAACGAAGGTCGAAGTCAAGCAGGTCGATATCCCGGAGCAGATGCAGCGCGCCATCGGCCGGCAGGCGGAGGCGGAACGCGAGCGGCGCGCCAAGATTATTCACGCGGAGGGCGAAGCCCAGGCATCGGCGAAGCTGGCCGAGGCCGCGAAAGTCCTTGAAACACAGCCCGCCGCGATTCAACTCCGCTACCTGCAGACGCTGACCGAAATCGGCGTCGAAAAAAATACCACGATCGTATTTCCGCTCCCGATCGATATCATCAACGAGTGGGTCAAGACGCTCGGTTCAAAAAAGTAGATGGCATCAAGAGAGAAAAAAAACGGCGGCGATTTCGTACTGGAGAGCAGACACCTGGTCGGACTGTTCTTGCTGCTCGTCGTCATCTTCGGAGTCGTCTTTACTCTCGGCTATTTGATGGGAAGAAGCCAGTACGATTCCAAAGTTCGCGCCGCCGTCGGCCCGCCCCCGGGTTCCGATGAGCCGGCCGCTCCTCCTGCCGCGAAACCCAAGACTCGGCCGGAGCCCGAGGACGCGCAAGTCCCGAAAAAAAATTCCGATTGGGATTTCTATCATTCCGCCGATCCGCAAGCGTCCGCGGATCACTTGCAGCCGCTTCCCAAGTCTGTCGCCCCCTCGGCGGCGTCCAAGCCGGTTGCTACTCCGTCGAAGACTGCAAAACCGGTAAAACCCTCGAGTGGCGCGGACGGTCCGCTGATTCCGAAAGGCGCGATCATGCTTCAGGTCGCGGCCGTACTCCACCAGGATGACGCGCTGGCACTCGCGCAAGCCCTGCAGCAGAAAAAATTCCCCGCGTTCGTCATCACGCCCGGCGCGGACAAGTTATATCGCGTTCAAGTCGGGCCGTATCCGGACAATCAGTCCGCATCGAACGCGCGCAAGGAACTCGAAGCCAAAGGGTTCAAGTCCATCATCAAGCGCTGAAATGTTTCGAACGGTAGGACAACCACTCTTGGCTGTCCTCTTGGTTGTCCCGCGTAATTTCACCGAGGCAAAGGCGGACAGCCAGGAGTGGCTGTCCTACTAGAGTCAGTCTACAATGCCGTGGCCATGAACCTGTCGAGGACTGTCCGGCTGCTGCTTGCGCTTGCTTCCGGCGTTGCGTTGGCGCTGGCCTACCCTTTATTTAATATCCCACTTCTGGGATGGATCGCTCCGGCGATATTGATCGTCGCGGTGCTGGGCGAGCGACCGCGATTCGCATTCCTGCTGGGATCGTTGCAGGGCGCGGTGTACTACGGGCTGAGTTTGCCGTGGTTTTACACCGTGATGCGGCAGTACGGGCCGCTTCCCGTGATTCAGGCGGGAGCCGTGTTCGCATTGGTCATCGTCGTGATGTCCTTTTTTCACGCGGCGTTCGCTGCGGCGATTGCATGGCTGGGAAAATTTGCTCCGGAGAGAGCCTGCCTCGCGGCGCCGTTTCTCTGGGTGGCCTTGGAATTTGCGGCGATGCATATGCCCGCCATCGGCTTTCCGTGGAATCTGCTCGGATATGTGGCGGCGGGAAATCTGGCGCTTGATCCAGCTGACGGCGATCACGGGAATTTTTGGTCTGTCGCTTCTGGTCGCGGCATACAACGGTCTTGCGGCCTGGGCCATACTGCAATTATCGCAGCAGAAGAAAACAGGATTGAAATTGTGGACGGGAGCCACAGCCGCGCTGATCCTGATCGCACTCGTGGGACCTCGATTTGTGCCGCAAGCTTCAGCGGATCATGTCGCCCATTTGGTGCAGACGAATTTTCCCGTGTCCAACGGCTATCCTCCGAATTGGATGCAATCCCACGCGGCGGATATGGATCAGCTGGAACAGATCAGCATCGGGGCGGCGCAAAAAGCTCCCGGCATTGTCGTGTGGCCGGAGGTTCCAGCGCCGTTTTCTTTGCAGGACGGAATTTTTCTTGCCCGCGCCCAGCGCATCGCTCGCGGCGCAGGAGGCGGCTTTTTGGTCGGCGTGATCGATTGGAAGCCGCTGGCGCGGCGGCGGGATCGGCGCGAACAACAGCGCAGTTCTCCTCGGCCCGAATGGCTCGCTGGACTTCATCTACGACAAGATTCATCTCGTGCCCTTCAGCGAATACGTGCCCTGGAGAAAATGGCTCTTCTTTGCCAAAGACCTGACCGGCCTCATCGGCGATTTTCAGCATGGCTCGCAATACAAAGTCGGCCGTATTTCCGGCGGCCGATTCAGCGTCTACATTTGCTACGAAGCGATTTTCCCAAATGAAATTCGCCGCTTCACGCTCGCCGGCGCGCAACTCTTCGTGAATGTCTCGGACGATGGCTGGTTCGGCGGGTCGGGCGCTCCGGCGCAGCATTTGGCGATGGCGCGCGTGCGGGCGGTGGAGAACCGGCGCTGGCTGCTGCGCGATACAAACGATGGAATCACCGTTTCCGTCGATCCGTACGGGCGCATTGTGGCGCGGCTGCCGGCGGACATTCGCGGAGAACTGGACGCTCCGTACGCGTTTCGCACGGACCTGACGCCGTATGCGCGCTGGGGCGACTGGCTCCCGTGGCTGTGCGTTCTCGCCGCGCTCGTGTTACTGTTAGTGATTGTGCGCGACACGCTCGCGCGCAAGACTTCTTGACTTTAATTGAGTGGGCAGGACACCACATGATGATCGAAGATTTACAGCGGCAGAGGGAAGAACTTCGCAAGCGCATCGAACTTGTGCGGAGCTATCTTTGACGTTGCCCGCAGCCGCGAAACCATAGCCTCCCTGGAAAAGAAAATCTCGCACCCGGATTTCTGGCAGGATCAAGAAGAGGCGCAAAAAGTCATGCAGCAGCGCAAGGCGGCGGAAGCGGTCCTCGCCTCCGACGCGAAGCTGGCGACCATGGCCAGCGATATCGATACGTATTTTCATCTTGCCGAGGAAGAGAACGACATCGGCGCAGCGCGATTCGCTGCTTAAGGAAATCGAACGCGAAATGGCCGCGGCCGACACCTACGTTTCGGAACTCGAAACCGTCACGCTGCTCTCCGGCGAGAACGACCGCCTGAACGCCATCATGACCATCAAGCCCGGCGCGGGCGGCATGGAATCGCAGGATTGGGCGGAAATGCTGCTGCGCATGTATCTCCGCTGGGCGGAGCAAAAGGGATTTCGCGCGACCGTCATGGACCTGACGCCCGGCGAAGGCGCCGGTTTGAAATCCGCGACGGTGCGCGTCGAAGGCGAGAACGCATTCGGATTTCTCTCGACCGAGAGCGGCGTGCATCGCCTGATCCGGATTTCTCCCTTCGATCAGGCTGCGCGGCGCCACACTTCGTTCGCCTCGGTGTTTGTCATTCCGGAAATCGACGACCGGATCGAGATCGTCGTGAAGCCCGAGGAAGTACGCGTTGACACATTCCGCGCAGGCGGCGCGGGCGGCCAAAATGTGAACAAGGTGGAAACGGCGGTGCGCATCACGCACCTGGCGACCGGCATCGTCGTCCAGTGCCAGAACGAGCGCAGCCAGCACAAGAATCGCGAACTGGCCATGAAATGGCTCCGCTCGCGCCTGTACGAAGCAGAAATCGAAAAGCGCCAGGCGGAAACGCGCAAGCTGGACGACACAAAGCGGGATATCAGCTTCGGCAGCCAGATCCGCACCTACACGCTCCAGCCCTACCGCCTGATCAAGGATCACCGCACGAAATTTGAAATGGGTGATGTGGACCGGGTGCTCAACGGCGATCTCGATCCCTTTATTCGTAATTATTTAATGGCGCGGAGAAAAGGTACGTTGGGAAGCGCTGCCGAGGCGGGCGAGGATTCGTAGCGGGCGGCCTGCGGCTGGACCCACCCTTCACTCCAGTTCAGGGCAAGCCCTTCGCAAAAACGGCGAAGGATGGGGCATCCAAGAGCCATATCCATTGGATCTTCGGAGCATTACAACCTCGCATTCTTGCTATTTAGTGTTCCTTCAACACGCTTGGCCCCAATTCGTTGACAGGGTAAGGGTCGCATGTTAGCGTCGATTCGGACAAAAATGGAATCCCGCACATGAAATGTACCGGTTTTTCCTTGCGGATTTTTTCAGGAGAGGTGCTGGCTTGAGCGAGAAGAATCGCAAATTTCTGTTCACATCGGAATCGGTGACCGAAGGCCATCCGGACAAGATTGCCGACCAGATTTCCGACGCGGTACTGGACGCGGTGCTTACGGAAGACCCGACTGGACGCGTGGCGTGCGAAACGCTTGTGACCACCGGATTGGTCATGGTCGCGGGCGAAATTACGACCAAGGCAGTCCTGGATTATTCCGACATTGCTCGCGACGTGGTGCGCGACGTTGGCTACACGCGCGCCAAGTACGGCTTTGACGCCGAAACCTGCGCTGTTGTTTCTTCGCTCAAGCGCCAGTCTCCGGATATCGCGATGGGCGTGGATACCGGCGGAGCGGGCGATCAGGGTCTGATGTTCGGCTTTGCCTGCGATGAAACGGAAGAGTTGATGCCGTTGCCGATTACGCTGGCCCATAAACTGGTGCAGCGGCTTTCCGAGGTTCGCCGGCAGGGCATCGTCGACTTTTTTCGGCCGGACGGCAAATCGCAGGTAACGATCGAATATCACGGCGACCGCCCGGTGCGCGTGGACACTGTCGTCATCTCGACGCAGCATGGCGATTCCGTTTCCAATCTGGACCTGCAAAATGCCGTGCGCGATGAGGTGATCCACAAGGTGGTTCCCGAATCGTTGATGGACCTGAACACAAAATTTCACATCAATCCGACCGGGCGTTTCGTCGTGGGCGGGCCGATGGGCGACGCGGGGCTGACGGGACGCAAGATTATTGTCGACACCTACGGCGGCTACAGCCGGCACGGTGGAGGCGCGTTTTCGGGCAAGGACCCGTCTAAGGTGGATCGTTCGGCGTGCTACATGGCACGGCACGTGGCGAAGAACCTCGTGGCCGCGGGAGTGGCGCGCAAGGTGGAAGTGCAGCTTGCCTATGCGATCGGCGTCGCTGATCCCGTTTCCGTTATGGCCGAAACGTTCGGCACCGGCGCGATCCCGGATGAGAAGATTACCGATCTGATCCGCAGCACGTTCAAGCTTACTCCGCGCGGGATCATCGAATCACTCAATCTGCGGCGGCCCATTTACCGGCCGACGGCTTCGTTCGGCCATTTCGGGCGCTCGGGCCCGGGCTTTACGTGGGAGTTGACGGACAAAGCGGAAGCGATTCGCAGCCAGGCTGGGCTTGGCGGCAAAGAAGTTGCCGCACGCCGCTAAGAGAAAAGGGAATTCATCCCGCTTTACGTAGCACAGGCACTCTTTACCCCGAGCCCCTGCGAGGGGCTGCCTGTGCGGGTTTTGCAGCACTTATAATTGGTGCAGAGCGCACAGCCAAGAGTGGCTGTGCTACTTGAAGGACAGGAGAAATTCGCGTGACGAAGACTGTGCAGAGTACGACCGGCGACGTTCGGGATATGGGGCTGGCGGAGCAAGGCAAACGAAAAATCGAATGGGCCAATCAGCAAATGCCCGTTCTTCAGTTGATCCGCAAGCGATTCATTAAGGAACAGCCGCTGAAGGGCGTGCGCCTTTCTTTGTGCTTGCACGTAACCAGCGAAACGGCAAACTTGGCCATCACGCTGCGCGATGGCGGCGCCGATTTGGTTTTGTGCGCATCGAATCCGCTTTCCACGCAAGATGAAGTCGCCGCATCGCTCATTAAGGATTACTCGATTCCAACCTATGCGATCAAAGGCGAAGACAACGCCACCTACTACGCGCACCTGAACGCCTGCGTGGATCACAAACCGCAGATCACGATGGACGACGGCGCGGACCTGGTGACTTTGCTCCTGACCAAACACAAGCATCTCGTGCCGGACGTCATCGGCGGCACGGAAGAGACGACGACAGGCGTGATCCGCCTGCGCGCCATGGCTAAAGATGGAACGCTGAAGTATCCCGTGATCGCGGTGAACGATGCGGAGACCAAGCATTTCTTCGACAACCGCTACGGCACGGGACAATCCACGATTGACGGCATCATTCGCTCGACGAATCTGTTGATCGCAGGCCTTAGAGTGGTTGTTGCGGGATACGGCTGGTGCGGCAAGGGCGTGGCGATGCGCGCCAAGGGCCTGGGCGCTGACGTGATCGTCACCGAGATCAACGCGGTGCGGGCCATCGAAGCCGTGATGGACGGTTTCCGCGTGATGCCCATGGCGGAGGCCGCGAAGATCGGCGATATTTTTGTCACCGTCACTGGAAACAAGTCCGTTCTGAACCACGAATCCTTTGAGCGCATGAAGGATGGAGCTGTGATCTGCAATTCCGGGCACTTCAACGTCGAGATCGATATCCCGGCGCTTGAGAAAATGTCCAACGGGAAGCGCATCGCGCGCCCGTTTGTCGAGGAATACTCGACCAAGGATGGCCGCCGGATTTATCTGCTGGGCGAAGGGCGCCTCATCAACCTGGCCGCCGCGGAAGGCCACCCGGCCGCCGTGATGGATATGAGCTTTGCCAACCAGGCGCTTTCCGCCGAATACATGATGAAGCACGCGTCGGAACTCAAGCCGCAAGTGTACGTCGTGCCCGAGGCCATCGACCGTCAGATCGCGAAGCTCAAGCTCGAATCGATGGGCGTACAGATGGACAAGCTCACGCCCGAGCAGGAGCTGTATCTCGCGTCCTGGTCCGAAGGCACATAGATTTTCTTTGGTTCCTTTGTAATATGTAATACGAATCCATGAATTTTTTCATGGGCTTCCTTCACGGCGGGACGAATCTTAACTCGCTTTGGAGGGCCGGGCTTCAGCCCGGCCGTAACGGACCGTTTCGAGAACGGGTTTACAGGCTGCGGAAAAATTGCCCCCTGTTGTCATTCCGAGCGAAGCGAGGAATCTCTCTTTGGTTTAGACCCTGGAAAAGAGAGATTCCTCGGCACGCAGCGTGCCTCGGAATGACAAAAGTTTGAGTTTTTCCGCAGCCTGTTTAGCGGCTGAAGTAGAGATTGGTCGCGGCTGCTTTGCGCTGTGATCTGCGTCGAACTCTTTTGATTTGCCTCTCTTGAATCCATGATGCGGGACTTCGCCAACTGGGCGCTTGAAACCGCGAAGGTGCGCGGCGCAACCTACGCCGATGCCCGCGTCATGGATATTCGCCTCCGCGATCTTTCCACAAAAAACGGGCAGGTGGGCACGCTCGCCGAATCGGAATCCTACGGCATCGGCATTCGCGTGATCGCCCGGGGATCGTGGGGCTTTGCTTCCACCGACCGCTTGACGCGAGAGGGAATTGCCGCCTGCGCCGCCGAGGCCGTGGCCATCGCCAAAGCGTCGGCGCTCGCCAAGCGGCAAGACGTCGAGATGGTGCCGGTCGAGGCCTATCAGGACACCTGGCAGAACCCGTACGTCAAAGACCCGTTCCAAATTCCCATCGAACGGCAACTGGATCTGTTGCTGGCGGCCGACCGCGAAATGTCGCACGTCAAGGGCGTTACGGTGGCGGAAACTTCGATGGCTTTTCGGCGCATCGAGCAATTTTTTGCCTCGTCGCTCGGTTCGGCAATCCATCAGATCAAAATGCAGTCGGGCGCGGGAATCGTCGCGACCGCGTTTGCCGGAAACGAGATTCAGAAGCGCTCGTATCCGAACAGCTTCGGCGGGCAGCATCAGCTTGCCGGCTACGAACTCGTGGAATCGCTCGATCTCGCGGGCCATGCGCCGCGCATCGCCGAGGAGGCGGTCGCGCTGCATTCGGCGGCGCAATCGCCGGAAGGCTCGAAGACGATTATTCTGGACAGCTCGCAGCTTGGCTTGCAGATTCACGAATCCATCGGCCATCCGATTGAGCTCGACCGCGTGCTGGGCATGGAAGCCAATTTCGCGGGCATGAGTTTCCTGACGACCGAGAAGCTGGGCAAGCTGCGATATGGTTCCGATATTGTCAATGTAGTAGCGGACGCGCGGCTCGAGCACGGGCCGGGCCTCGGCACGTTCGGCTACGACGACGAAGGCGTTCCCGCGCAGTGCACGCCGATCATCTCCGACGGACTCTTCACCGGCTACTTGTCGAATCGCGAGACGGCTGTTTCCATCGGCCTGAAGCATTCCGGCGGCACGATGCGCACGGAATCGTGGAACCGGCTGCCGATCATCCGCATGACCAACATCAGCATTCTTCCCGGAACGTGGCGCTTCGAGGACCTGATCGCCGATACGGATGACGCCATTTTGATGGAGACGAATCGCTCCTGGTCCATCGACGACCGCCGCTACCATTTTCAATTTTCAACGGAAATTGCGTGGGAGATCAAGGGCGGCAAGAAAACGCGGATGCTGAAAAATCCCAGCTACAGCGGGATCACCACGGAATTCTGGAATAGCTGCGACGCCATTTGCTCGCGCGATGACTGGACGTTGTGGGGTACGCCAAATTGCGGCAAGGGCCAGCCCATGCAGACGATGGGCACGGGCCACGGCGCATCGCCCGCGCGCTTCCGCAACATTAAGCTGGGAGCCGCGTTCGCAAAATCATGAGTCCAGCCGATGCCATAGGTCAAAGCTGTGCGGGCGAAGTGGGCTGGCAAAGTTAGCATTTCGAGACAAGCCTTGTGGGTCGTACCTTTAGGTCCGACAACACTGGTGACCCGGGAAAGGGCTTTTAAGTCCTGGAGTGTCAGGGGCTAAAGCCCCAAATGTTGCTGAAGTTTTATGTCGGAGCTGAAGCTCCGACCTACAAACCGAGTTGGCAATTTGAGTTGTGCGGTTTATTGAAGGATTTGTGACCCAGAAAAACAAAAAATCCGCGAAGAAAGGCCGTGTTGCTGCGCGACGCAAATCCGGCGCGGCTGTGGCAGGGCTGCATTTGCTTTCCGACGCGGACATGCGGCGCATTGCGGAAAGAGTCTTCAAATTCAGCGACGCGGACGAAACCGAAGTCGAAATCGGCATGGTCTCCGACGCGCTGACACGCTTCGCTAACAACACGATTCATCAAAACGTGGCGGAGCAGGTGCTCAATGTTTCGGTGCGGACCGTGCTCGACGGCCGCACGGCGCGCGCGACCACCAACAAGACCGACGACGATTCGCTGCGGCGCGTGGTGGAAACCTCGAAGTCGCTGGCGCGCAGCCAGCCGCGCAATCCCGATCTCTTGCCGATGCCCGGGCCACAAAAATATACCAAGGCCGCGCGCTATTTTGAGAACACCGCCTACGCCACGCCGGCCGATCGCGCCCGCGCCGTCGCCCGCGTCGCGGAAATGGCCGAGAAAAACAAGCAAACGGCCGCCGGCATTTTTTCGACGGGCGTCACGCAATCGGCGATTGCCAACACGAACGGCCTGTTCGCTTCGCATCGCCAGACGCGCGCCGAATTTTCGATCACCATTCTCGAATCCGATTCCTCCGGCTGGGCCAAGGCCAATTCGCCCGATCTCGATGCGAATCGATCCCGCGGCGATGGCTCGCAGCGCGAGCGAAAAATCAGCCGCGTCGCGCAAGCCCAGGCGAGGTCGCGCCCGGACGCTGGACGGTGATTCTCGAACCCTCGGCCGTGCTCGATCTCGTCGGATTTCTCTTTTACGATTTTGCGGGCACGTCGATGGCCGACCAGCGTTCGTGCTTCAACAAGCGCATGGGCAAGCGCGTCATGGGCGAAAACATTACGCTCCACGATGACGCCTATCACCCGCTGCAATCCGGCGCGCCCTTCGACGGCGAAGGAATTCCGCGCCAGAAAGTTCTGCTCGTGGACAAAGGCGTGCCAAGCAACCTGGTGTACTCGCGCGCCACTGCCAAAAAAATGAAAGCGAAGCCCACCGGCCACGGCTTTTCCTTGCCCAACGATATGGGCGAGGCGCCCATGAATCTGGTTTTCGGCGGCGGCGATTCATCGGTGGACGAAATGGTGCGTTCGACCGAGCGCGGCATCCTGGTCACGCGCGCTCTGGTACATTCGCGAAGTCGATCCCTACGAAAAAGTGCTCACCGGAATGACGCGCGACGGCACGTTCTTGGTTCAGGACGGCACGCGTCGCCGGCGGCATTCGAAATTTCCGTTTCAACCAGGGCGTCCTCGAAATGCTTTCGAACGTCGAGATGATGGGCCCCGCCGTGCGCGCCGCCGGGGAAGAATCGTTCGAAATGGTCGTCCCGCCGATGAAGGTGCGGAATTTCCACTTCTCTGAAGTGACGAAATTTTAGTTAGGATTCGGTGACATTCGCGTTTGCTAGTGCGGCCATCAGCCGCTTCACATGCCCACAAATTATCTCACCCTGTTCCGGAGAATAGACAGCGCGCGTGTGCATGAGATGGTTTCGCCAGGCATCTCTGATCCCGCGAATGTCTTGCAAAATTGGATAGTAGAATTCCTGGGCGCGCTGCTTCGCTTTTCCGCGCTTCATTTTTTCAATCTTCGCATCAACCAACGGCTGCAACTGGCTCAGCATTGTTTCCCAGTCGACGTAGGTGATCGGGACAGTGCGGCCCTTGCTCCTTTTGGCTCTTCGCAGTCCAACGTGCGCACATAGTGCCCGTAGCCCCCACTCAACTACTCTCATTAAATGGAATACCGCAGCCGTACTACACTCTGCACCCAGACAATTCCCGGCCTCATATATGTCATGGTGTGCGGAAGGAAACGCATCCAAAACATGTTTTCCAATAAATGCCGGATTCTCGACATACTTTGTGCGGCCCTCTGTGACAAGCAGAAAAGTTCGTTTTTTGATCTCGTCACACAGGGAATCCGCTACGTGCGTGACCTCAGATCTTACCGCCGCATACTCTAGCGGATAGCGAAGCTCGCTTTCCGCACGATTTGCTACACTCACGGCGTCCTTGAATTCGTGCAATTGTGCCATCCGCACTGCGTCCTGCACTGCTTTCTGCGCCTCTTTCGTAAATTGAGAATCATTTGGCCCTGTGCCGCCGTGATACATCTCAGCAAGGTGCGCTGCGCGACAACCTATGTCGCGCAGATAATCAACCAAGTCTTGGAAATCCCCTGCCACGAATAAATTCATAATCTATGGAAGATTGTAAATCCTGTGGTTCAACATTTTCGAGTGCTTTTTCGCTGTCAGAGCTATACCCGCGCTCTGACTCCCAAATGTAGCCTATACGTCCCTTCTACGCAGCATCTATGTAGTGGTAGAGTCGAGCAAAGCCACATGGACCGACGCAGATTCATTTCGATTGCCGGGGGAGCGGGACTGGGGATTCTGCTGCCCTACGCCGTATACCGTTCGCTGGCGTATGGATTTGGCGCCGGGCACGTCAACGTCAAGGCCTACGAACAGTTTGGGCCGGAGGCGGCACTGCGCGCGATTGCTCCGGTGGACCAGTTTTACGTCACTTCGTCGCACGGCGAGCCTTCGGTGGACGTGAACAAATGGTCGCTGACGATCGACGGGTTGGTCACGGACCCGCTCCACTTCGACTACGACGACATTCGAAAGCTTTCGCCAAGTACGAAACAACGCTCACGCTCGAATGCATTTCGAATGAAATTGCGGGCGGCCTGATCGACACGGCCAACTGGCGCGGGACGCTGCTGCGGCCGTTGCTGGAACGCGCCGGTCTGAAGCCGAATGCGAAGTACGCGATCCTGTACGCTGCGGAAGGCTACACGACGGGCCACACGATGGAACGATTGATGCGCGGCGCAAATTTTCTGGCCTATGACATGGACGGCGATCCGCTGACGCGCATCCACGGTTTTCCGTTGCGCGTGCTTATGCCCGGCATTTACGGCATGAAGACGCCGAAATGGCTTACGCGCATCGAGCTTGTCGACAAGAGCCATCTCGGCTACTGGGAATGGATGGGATGGTCGGACACGGGCGAGCGGCAGTTGCAATCCGTGATCGACGATCCGCACAACTTGACGCAGATCGCGGGACAAAGTTTTGTCGTGACCGGCTGGGCGGTTACGAATGCAGTGGGAGTCGCGAAAGTGGAAATCTCGACGGACGGTGGCGCCACCTGGAATCCGTGCCAGATTTTCAGCAATCCGATGCCGTCGCAAGTGTGGGCGTTCTGGCGCTACGTGTGGGCAAATCCGCAGAGCGGCAAGCACGAGATTCAAGTGCGCGCCACAGACGCGAACGGCAAGTTGCAGACGTCTTCTCGTTCGGGCGAATGGCCGGACGGCGCGACGGGGTATCACACGGTTACGGTGAATGTGGCGTGAGGGCGTGAATCGTGATTTGTGGCAGCTGCGAAACCCTTCGGGTGCGGACGTTTTTTCTTTAGTAGCACAGGCTTCAGCCTGTGGGTCTCTCGATAAAAATCAAAATCCACAGGCTGAAGCCTGTGCTACTGGGCCGTAAACGTTAGGCTGTTTACGGCTTTTGCGATTACGTTTTCCTGGACTTGGATCAGGTCCGAATCCGCCCACGTCATTCCCAGCAGGGTGTAGGCCTCGTCGCCTTTGAAAAGTGTCAGGAAGATTACTGACCAATCG
This sequence comes from uncultured Acidobacteriota bacterium, assembly GCA_963833595.1. GTDB lineage: Bacteria > Acidobacteriota > Terriglobia > Acidiferrales > UBA7541 > Palsa-360. The sequence continues at coordinate 239,014 of CAWHYM010000021.1, forward strand.
CGGCCGTCGGCGGTTCCGCGCGAGCGCTGCTCCACGGCGGGAAAACCTGCGACCGACAAATGACGGCTGGAAATCAGGCGGTAATTTTCGTACACGTCGCCGAGCGCTTTTCCCGTTGTAGCGGCGTGCGCGTCGAGAGAATCCTTTGCGTGCTCGCGGCCAATGACGAGCAGCGTCGTTTGATCGCTCGTTCCGAGCGCGGCGACGGCGTCGGGCAGCGCCTTGCGCGCCGCCGGGATCAAATCCCAACTCGGCGGCTTATACATCTGGAATCCGTAAGTGAGATTCACGTACTGGTTGCCGCGAATTTCGTCGCGAATGACAAGCGGCTCCGGAGCCGGTGGCGGCGCGGGCGGTGCTACAGGCGGTGCAGGTGCGGCGGCGTCCACGCTTTTTATCTTCGGTGCGGCAATCTCAGTCTTCGCGGCAGCATTGACGGAGGCGCCAGGGCTGATAGGGGCGCGCATCGGCGCAAGTGCATTTGCTTCCGGCGAGACGCTTGCAGGGGCAGCGGGTTCCTTCGCGACAGCGGGAACTACGCCTGGAGTCGCGGCGGGAGTCGGAGTGGCGGGCGCGTTCGATTTTGCATTTGGCTCGGTGTCTTTCTTCGTTGCGGTGATGCTAATGTCCGCGACTTTGTCTTTTCGGATGAGGGCGAATCCGTAAGAGGTTTCGACGCGGAACGAATCGTTTTCAAAGCCCACGATGGTGCCGATGATCTTGGTGCCGTCTTTCAGGCGAATCTCGTCGGCGCGCGCTGCGCCGGCCGTGATCAGGAATGAAAGGAGGGCCAGCGCAAGAATTAACTTGCCACGCATGATTTCTAGTATGGCAAAGCCGGGAATCGATCAGCAAGCCTCGGCCGCAGGGAGGTTTCCGGTGCGTCACGGACCGCCTGAAAAATTGAGGTTTGAAATTTCAGATGTCACACTTCAGATCTCGGATCTCACATTTCCGATTTCAAATTTATTTCAAATCTTAAATTTCCGGCGACTGCAGGGAAGTCAGGTCCTCGGCTTAATACGCGGTCCAGACTCCGGCGGCGAATTTCTTGACTGTGTTAAATCCAAGTTTCTCGTAGAGCCGCACGGCGCGCTCGTTGCCCGAAGTTACCGTGAGCGAAACCTTCGTAAAGTGCCGCACGCGGAGCGCCTGCAGGGACGCTTCCATGAGGCGGCGCCCGAGGCCGCGGCCCTGGTACCCGGGCATGGCGCAGATTTGCGTGGTGTGGCCGACCCCCTCGGAGACGCGCGAATTCAGGATCACGCCAACCAGGTGGTTTTCGTGTGGAGCGCGCAACACAAAAGAAGCCTCAGGCTGAAACTGCCCGCAGCCGGGCAGGATGATGATGTTTTTCAGGAAACGCAGGGCGCCGGATTCGCTGCGGTATTGATCGTTAATTTCGCCGTCGACATGGTTCGCATACGCAAGCTGGATCAGCCGCGCGCACGGCTCGAAATAGCGGTGATCCCACCGCTCCAGGATCAACCCTGTTCCGGGTCCTTCCCGGATGAGTCCCGGGAGAACGTCGAGCGCCTCTCCCGTGTGCGGAGCGAGCGGCGCGATCATGAACTGCCTCATGTACAGGCGGAAGCCGTAATCGGTCAGGACGGGATCGAGTTGATATCCGAATGGGATCAGCTGCGCCTCGACGCGTTCGAGCTTCGGGATGCCGCTGAGCGTGGTTAGCGTGTCCGTCAGAAGCCGCTGGCTCAATTCCTGCTGGGAGAAGCGGGGAGAGACGAACAGCCCGCCAACCAATCCCTTATGATCTTCGAGCACGTAGAATGCATATCCGACAGGGCGCCCATTTTCAAGGATGGCGGAGCCGGTGAGGGACCGCGCGTCGACGAACTTCTTGATCAGCTCCGTCGAGGCGCGATAATCCCAGCGCAGCTCTTCCTGCCACTGCTGCGCCTCTTCGGCCAGCAATGGTTCGAGCTGCCAGGAGGACAACTGCCGCAGATCGACAATCTGCATGGAACCGGTACCCAGCCTTTGGCTCGCGGCGTGCATAATCATTTTTATCATATTATTCCATGGGGGAGGGCCGGATGTACTTCGGAAACATCCGGAGGATCGCTTGTCCGTTACGCGCCGCCATCTGTGCTACCATGCGCTTGCCGAGCGACACGCACCCCGTCTCCAGCGGATTGGCCGGCTGGGCGGAACTTTGCTCTAAGGCTACGAATCCGAGCGCATGGGTTTCATTTCCGAAATTCGACATCCGACGACGTGGTACACCAAGCTCGCCATTGCCATTCTGGCCCTGGCTTTTTTTGCGTTGCTTGCTTTGGTGAGTGTTTCAGGATATTTGGTTTACCGGATGGAATCGCCCGCGCGCAGCCACTCCGAGATCGACCTGCAGAATTTCCCCGGCCATCCCGAAACGCTCAATTTCACGGTGAAAGGCGAGGGGCCGCGCGACGGCTGGTTTTTCCCCGGCCTGAAATCCGCGCCCGCCATTGTTTTGTGCCCGGCCTACGAATCAAGCCGCGGAGAACTGCTCACGCTGGCCTCGGCCTTGCAGGATCAGCAGTACAACGTATTCATCTTTGATTTTTCGGCCCACGGATCGGCCGGAGGGCGCTCCACGCTGGGATTGCAGGAGGTCGCGGAGTTGCGGGCCGCCATGGATGCGGTTGCCAATCGCGGCGACGTGGATGCGAACCGGTTTGGATTGTGGGGCGTGAACTTGGGGGCTTATGTAGCGCTCGCGGAAGCCACGAACGACCGCCGCGTTCGCGCCATTGCCGCGGAATCTCCCTACGGCCACCCGAACGATATGGTCGCGCTGCAGGTCAGGCGCTCCGGGCTAGGATCGCTTCCTCTGGTCACCAGAACGTCGCAGATGATTTTTGGCTGGCTCAATCGGCAATTCCGGAATGTGCCGCCATTGAATGCGCGAATCGCAAAACTTTCGGGCGTCGCCCAGCTCTATCTCGAAGCGCCTGACGAGCCTGCGCTTGCCGCATCAACCTCCGAGCTATTCCGGATCTCTCCGCCTCCTCACGAACTCGTCGTCCTACAGCACGGAAATTACGCCGGAATGCTGGACGACGAAAAACGCAATTACGAAAACCGCATCGTGAGTTTCTTTCTGGTGAATTTGCCGCTGTCGGGCGGGCTCTGAAGTTTTCCGCTAAGGCAATTTGTCAGTCGGCGTGGAGACGTGAACGAGCACGGCGTACGGCTCCCCAACGCGGCTCACCTCTTGAAATTGATTTCCGAGACGCGCGAATCCTGCCGCGTGTCCTGCATTGGTGAGCAGCCATTCCGGCAAAGGCGTGCCAGGCGTCCATTCCGGCAACTCTCGCCCGAAGTAGTAGTCCATTCCGTAGTTCAAGTCCCTTGTGAGTCCGAAGACCATAACGTTCTGGCCAGAAGGATTCAACCTTAAGGAGTCACGCGCGGCGTTACGCGCCGAGATGCGGGAGTCGGCGGACGGCAGGATTTCGACGTTCATGAATATCAGAAGCGCGGCCATAACCAAGGCCACTGTGGCGAACGCGTGCATGGGTTTCTTCAATAAGGTGAAGGCGATCGCAATCAGCCCCCCGGCCCCTGCAAGAACCAGCAACGCTGTGACGTGTGCATTGGGGACATTGAAAAGGCGGCCGGTCCGGCTCAGGATTCCTTCCGATGCGACGGCAAATACCATGAACATGGCCCCAGTGATTCCGATACAAATTGTGGACCGGCGATGAATTGACGCGAACAGGCGGCTCACCGCGTGGCTTATGAGAAGGAAGGCCGGAGGAACCGAAGGGAGAATGTATCCCGGCAGCTTGGATTGCGAGAAACTGAAAAAAAGAAACGGGAATAGTGCCCAACAGAAAATAAATATCCCCGGTGAGTGTCCCCACTCATCCTTATTCCATTTCGCGGAAAGCAGGCTGGTAGCCATCACAATCCACGGGACCGAGGCAATGGCGAGGATTGGCACATAAAACCAAAATGGCTGGCGATGCTCGAAGACCGGAGTGAGATAGCGCTCGAAATTGTGCTGCCAGATAAAGACGCGGAGGAAATCTGGATTGCGCAGGGCGCAAAGGATGTACCAGGGCAGCGCAGTCGCGCAAAACACCGCGATGATCAGGGGGTGCAGGAAACGAAATGGCGCGCGCCACTGGCGGGAGAGGGCGGCCCATAGTAGCGTCGCGCCGCCCGCGAGAATCACGGCGGCTGGACCTTTTGCCAGCACGGCGGCGCCAAGAAAAAATCCGAACGCGACGCGCAAGGCCGAACCGGGGCGCGGCTTTTGCAACATTTCGCTCGCGACGGCCATCGCGGCGGTCAGCAGGCCGGCGAAGAGCATGTCCGGGCTTGCGGCGCGCGAGAAGCCGATCATGGCGACCGACGTGGGCAGCATCAGGAGCGAGTACCAAGCCGCTCCCACGCCGTAGGATCGCAGAGCGGTCCACGCGACCGCAATGACGGCAAGGAGCGCAGCGAAAGCCGACGGCAGCCGAGCCGCAAATTCGCTCACGCCGAAAATGCGCATGGCGATTCCGGCAGTCCAGTAATACAGCACCGGCTTTTCAAACCACGGCGTGCCCCACAGCCGCGGCGTAACCCAATCGTGCGTCTCGGACATCGCGCGGGCGATCGCGGCGTAACGCGGTTCGTCAGGTCCTATGAGGCCAAGCGCGCCCAATCCGCTGAACAGGCACACGTAGAGGAGGAAAACAATCAACGGAACGCCCCAGAGTGGAATCTGAAAGCTGCCTTCTTCAGCGGCGCGCGAGCGGATTGGAGCCGTGGAATTCAAGCGGTTGAGTCTAGCATCTGAGCCGGTCGTTTTCAGTAGCAAGACGCGAAGAGCCCGTCTAGTAGGATAGGCTTTACAGGCTGCGGGAAAAGTCGCTTTGGAAAAATGTGCGTAAAATAAATCGCGCACAGTTGGCTCAGGACGCGAGATCAGCGGCCGGTGATGATTTTGTGCCACCCCGGATACCCCCAATTTCAGCCCGAATCGACTTTTTCCGCAGTCTGTTTAGCATGTCCGGGTTTGATTTTTGGTCTTGCGCGGAACAGCAGACAGGCTGAAGCCCGTCCTACTATAATCCCCTGGTGCGAGAACGCCTGGAATACGCAGCGGTGTGGCTGCTGCTCAAGATGATCGGTGCGATGCCCCGCCCATTGGCAAGATTTGTGGGCGCTCGCACGGCGGCGCTCCTGTTCTGGATGCGGCCTGGTTTGCGAGGCGCTGCGGTAGAAAATTTGAAGCTGGCGTTTCCCGCATGGAGCAAGAAACAGCGCCGCGCCGCGATTCGCGCCATGGTGCGGCAACTGGGATGGATGGCAGCGGAATTCGCCCACTTTCCGCGCTACACGAAAAGCAATATCGAGCGCATCGTGCTGCTCGACGGATTCGAGAATTTCGCGACGGCGCAAGCCCAAGGCAAGGGGGTTCTGTTTCTCACCGGGCATATGAGCGCCTGGGAACTGGCTCCCTTCGCGCAGGCGCTTTTCGGAAATCCGCTGCATTTTCTGGTCCGGCCCATCGACAATCCGCGCGTGGACGCGCTCATTACGAAACTTCGATGCTTGAGCGGGAATCAGCCGATCGACAAAAATCAGTCGGCGCGCGCCGTCTTGAAAGTTTTGGCGGCGAATGGCACGGTTGGGATTTTGGCCGACCAGAACACGCAGTGGACCGAGGGCGTTTTCGTCGATTTTTTCGGCATCCCGGCTTGCACGACGGCAGGGCTCGCGCGTTTCGCGCTGCATACGGGCGCCGCGGTCGTGCCGGGTTTTCTACACTGGGACAATACTCTCCGGAAATACCGGCTCTGTTTTGAGCCTCAGGTTGAACTCGTCCGCACGGGTGACGACGCCGCGGACATTCGCGAAAACACGCAGCGATTCACGCGCGTGATCGAGAATTACGTGCGGCGCCATCCGGACCAATGGCTCTGGGTGCATCGCCGATGGAAGACGCGCCCGCCGGGCGATCCGCCAATCTACAAATAGTCAGGCTAAATAGACAGGCTTGCCACGCGGAAAGGGTCCAAGCCTCGACAGGTCGACCCATAGAAAGGGGAAACCGTTCATGACACGCACGATCAAGGAACTGGCAGATTTCCTGGGCTGCTTGCTTGAGGGTGACGGCGCGGCACATGTATCCGGCGTGGCATCGCCCGCATCGGCCCGCGCCGAAGATCTAATCTATGTGGAGTCGCCGCGCCATCTGGACCGGGCCGCCGCTTCGGCAGCGAGGTGCGTGGTGATTGCGCCCGGCCTTTCCATGCCGGGAAAAATTTTGCTGCGTGCGGCGAACCCGAAGCTGGCATTCGCCCGCGCCGCCGAGTGGCTTCTTCCCCCGGCTCCCATCGCCAAGGGAATTCATCCGACCGCAGTAATCGCGCCATCGGCTCAACTCGCACCCGGCGCCGCGGTGGGACCCTACGCTGTCATCGAGGAGGATGTGCAGATCGGCGCGGGCACAGAGATTGGGGCTTTCTGCTTCCTTGGCCGGGGCGCGCGGCTCGGGGAAGGGTGCCGCCTCTATCCTCGCGTAACGTTATATGCCGGTGCCCGCCTCGCGAACCGCGTGATTCTGCATTCCGGCGCCGTGATCGGCTCGGACGGCTTTGGCTACGTTGTCGAGGGCGGGAAGCGCAGGAAATTTCCACAGGTCGGTGAGATCGAAATTCAGGATGATGTGGAAATCGGCGCAAATACCACGATTGATCGCGGATCCCTCGATCGCACCGAAATAGGGGCGGGTACGAAAATGGACAACCTCGTTCACATCGCGCATAACGTAAGCATTGGAGAGAATACGGTCATCGCGGCGCAGACGGGGATATCGGGGTCGGTTGTAATTGGAAAGAATGTGGCCTTCGGCGGTCAAGCCGGACTTGGCGATCACTGCGAGATCGAAGATGGCGCGGTGATTGGCGGGCAGGCAGGAATCTTGCCCGGGAAGATCGTGCGAAGCGGGCAGATCGTCTGGGGCACTCCCGCACGGCCTCTCGATAAATTCAAGGAGCAATTTGCCTGGCTTAGCCGCCTGCCAGGGCTGGCGGAACGGGTCAAGAGGCTCGAGAGCCGCATCCTCGCGAAACGCGAATGACGGGTATGGATCATTGAAACCAAAGGGGCTATCTTCTGGATTAACAAGAATTGCAATCCTTGTTGACCCACGTCTAAAGACCGAAGATAATACGAATGGGGATTCCAGGTACTGGTGCTTGGGGACCGGACTGGTGCATCTGTTCGGAGTAGTCCGAAGTATCCCAAGCTACATCTTTGGCGAACTGAGGGCGTACGGTTTGGTGTATTCAAAAAAACCCTCTCCCTTAAAATTGCATCAAAGAATTTGTGAAGTTTGGGCATAATCGATGGCTCTAGGAACACGCGTTCAATTTGAGCAGTCCGGCGCCTCCCGGTCCACGGGGGTACTCACGGTGCTGTCGGAGCGTCTATCCGACGCAATCGACCGTGGAGTGAATTATCTCCTTTCCTTGCAGGCATCTGAAGGCTACTGGATGGGCGAACTCGAGGCGGACACAACCCTCGAATCCGATTATATTTTCTACCTACAAGTCATCAACAAGGCCAACCCGGACCGGATTGCCAAGCTTGCAAACTATGTCCGGCGGCGGCAACTGGAAGATGGCGGCTGGAACATTTATTACGGCGGGCCATCCGAGCTGAATGCCACGATCAAGGCTTACGTTGCGTTGCGGCTGGCGGGGGACGCACCCGCTTGCGACCACCTGCAGCGAGCGGCTAGGCGCGTGCACGAACTTGGGGGCCTGGAATCGGCAAATTCCTATACTCGGCTTTATTTGGCGCTGGTGGGGGCGGTCGGTTGGGACATGGTCCCCGCGATCCCTCCGGAATTGATGCTGCTGCCGAATTGGTTCGCGATCAACATTTACGAGATGTCGTCCTGGACGCGCGGAATTGTGATTCCTCTGACGATTTTGTATGCGCATAAACCGCGCTTCAGCGTTCCCGGCGGAGTTTGCGTGGACGAACTGTATCGCGATCCCTCCCGGAAGGCCCTCGGCCTAAGTTGGGACAAGGAGTTGTTTAGCTGGCGGAACTTCTTCCTCGCCTTGGATCGCGGCTTGAAATTGTACGAACGCGTGCCATGGAAACCCTTGCGGCAGCGGGCGCTGCGGCAGGCGCGGGAATGGATGTTCGAGCACCTCGAGCGAAGCGAAGGACTGGCCGCGATTTATCCGGCCATGATGAACGCTATTTTTGCGCTCGTTGCGCTGGGCCATTCACCGGACGATCCGCTGACCGCGCGGGAAATCGACGAATTCTCGCGGTTTGAGATTGAGGAGGGCGACACGATCCGCGTGGCGCCTTGCGTTTCGCCCGTTTGGGACACCGCGATTGCGATGGTGGCTCTCGAAGAAGCGGGATTGCCGCCGAATCATCCGGCGCTCATCGAGGCGGCCAGATGGCTGCTCAAAAATCAAATCAGCGGTTCTGGCGACTGGATGTTGAAAACTCCCGGGGTGATGCCGGGGGGATGGGCTTTTGAGTTCCGAAATGATTTCTATCCGGACGTCGATGACACGGCGTTCGTACTGATGGCGCTGCAGCGCGTGGATTATCCCGACAAGGGCGCGCATGGAAGCCGCCGTCCGCCGCGGCCTCGCCTGGCTGCTCGCGATGCAGAACGATGACGGCGGCTGGGGCGCGTTCGATCACAATAACGACCGCCGATTCCTGTGCCAGATTCCGTTCGCCGACCACAACGCGATGATCGATCCTTCCACCGCGGACGTGACCGCGCGCGTCGTGGAATGCCTCGGCCGGTACGGATGGCCCGCGACGCATCCGGTGATCGAGCGGGGCGTAAGATTTTTGCTGAAAGATCAGACAGACGAAGGACCGTGGTTCGGGCGATGGGGCGTGAATTACGTTTACGGAACCAGCGGGGTGCTTCGCGCGCTGGAAACCGTCGCTCTGACCGCGCGAGACTACTGCCAGCGCGCGGTGGGATGGCTCCGCTCGGTGCAAAATTCCGACGGCGGATTTGGCGAATCCATCGCTTCCTATTACGACCCGGCGCTCAAGGGCAAAGGCGCCAGCACTGCGTCGCAGACCGCGTGGGGGCTGATCGGATTGCTGGCGGCAACGGCGGAAGCCGAAGATCCCGCGATCGCGCGCGCTGTGAATCACCTGGTGGAGCAGCAGCAAGCCGATGGTTCCTGGGCCGAGAAGGAATTTACGGGCACCGGATTTCCTTGTGTGTTTTATCTAAAATATCATTTGTACCGGAATTATTTTCCGTTGTACGCGCTCGCGCGGTATCGGAACACAGCAAGCCGGATCACCCAGTTCTGCGGATTGATGGTGCGGCCGCAAGAATTCGACCGGCAGAAGGCTTAGGAGAGTGAATTGAGATACCCCCTGAAGATGACCGCGAATCTCGCGAAGTACGTGGCCACCCAGCGCTTTCGCGGCACCAAGAAGTTTCCCATGGTGATGATGCTCGAGCCGCTGCACGCCTGCAACCTTACGTGCACGGGCTGCGGGCGCATCCGCGAGTACAAATCGACGATCAATGAAATCATGACGGTCGAGCAATGCCTCGCGGCGTCGGATGAGTGCGGGGCGCCGATCGTCTCGATTTGCGGCGGCGAGCCCATGATCTATCCGGAGATTGGAAAGCTATCGAAGGAAATTCTGGATCGCGGACGCCACATTATTCTTTGCACGAATGGCATGTTCATCCGGAAACGGCTGCACGAATTCAAGCCGACTTCGAGCTTTTTCTTCAACGTTCACCTGGACGGGCTCGAGAGAACGCACGATCTTTGCGTCGAGCGCGACGGCGTGTTTCGCGAGGCCATCGAGGGAATCAAGGCCGCCAAGGCCGCGGGCTTCCTGGTCTGCTCCAACACCACGATCTACAAGGAGACGGACCTGAACGAAATTGCCGACCTGTACTCCTACCTGGACACGCTGGGAGTCGATGGGTACATGCTCGCGCCGGCATATGGCTATTCGGCGGTTCAGACCACGGATATCTTCATGACGCGCGAAGATATTCGCGCGAAATTCAGCGCGGCCGTTTCTCTGCTGGATAAATACAATCTGATGGTTTCGCCTATCTATCTCGATTTCCTGCGGGGGGAGCGCGAACTGGAATGCACGGCCTGGGGCACGCCGACGTTCAATCCGCGCGGGTGGAAAGGTCCCTGCTACGTCATCACGGACAATCACTACGCGTCTTACCAGGAAATGATCGACCAGACTCCCTGGGAAAAATACGGACCCGGAAACGACCCGCGCTGCGCCAACTGCATGATGCACGTGGGATTTGAAACGACTCCCGTGCTGGGCGCAAAACGCCAGTTGGGCGACACCTGGAAAATGCTGAAATGGCAATTTGGCGGACACATGGGCGGCAACCCCGACCGGAATGCGCCCAACGACCCTCCGACGAATGGGCATTCCGGTGGAGGTTCCACGTTGATGCCTCCGCCTCCGGCAAACACGGATTTGATTTCATCGGACGGAAGACTGCGAGTGTTATGAAAACGCTGGTCACCGGAGCGACAGGCTTTCTCGGCAGCCACGTCGCCCGCGCACTGGCAGGACGCGGGGAGAACGTGCGGGTGCTGGTGCGCCCGTCCAGCGATCTCCGCGCGCTTGATGGGCTTGAGGCGGAGCGCTTCACAGGGGACTTGAGGGATTGCGCGTCGCTCGATCGCGCGCTGGAAGGCGTGCAGCGCGTTTTTCACGTCGCCGCGGATTACCGGCTCTGGGCCCGCGATCCTCGGGAAATCCACGAATCGAATGTGACCGGCACGCGAAAACCTGCTCGATGCGGCGCGGCGTGCGGGCGTCGAGAAATTCGTCTATACGAGCACGGTCGCGACCATTGCCGTTCCGCGCGAGGGCGGTTTGCCGAACGAAGAGACGCAATCGTCCGTTGATGAAATGATCGGGCACTATAAGCGCTCAAAATTCGTGGCCGAACGATGCGCCCTGCGCGCCGCGGAGGCAGGCTTGCCGGTGGTGATTGTTAATCCGACGACGCCCGTGGGGCCCGGCGATTGGAAGCCCACACCGACGGGAAAAATCATTGTCGATTTCCTGAATGGACGCATGCCCGGCTACGTGGATACGGGATTGAACTTTGTTCCCGTCGAAGATTGCGCGCGGGGGCACTTGCTGGCCGCCGAACGCGGACGCGTGGGGGAGCGCTACATTCTGGGCGGGCGCAATCTAACGCTAAAACAAATGCTGGACATTCTTTCTTCGACGAGCGGACGCCCCGCGCCGCGATGGAAAGTCCCCTATGTTTTGGCCTATGCTGCTGGATGCGTGGATACGGGGGTCTCGCGCCTTCTGGGCCGCGAGCCGCAGATTCCACTGGAAGGCGTGCGCATGGCGCGGCACAAGATGTTTGTGGACGCGTCGAAAGCCGAACGTGATCTTGGTTTTGCGCCTGGGCCGATTGAGGCCGCACTGGAGCGGGCGGTCGCATGGTACGAATCAAACGGTTATGTCGCCGCAGGACGCGCGCCTGCTGTTGCTGGAGCGCGTGCGGCTTAAATGGATGCCGGAGTTCATGAAAATATTAGTCACATTCGCGGTGCGATCGGAATTTGCGCCGTGGCGGCGTCGCAGGAATTTTCTGCGCCAGCCCGGAGACTGGCCGGTGTTTGAAGCGATGTTCGGCGGTGCACAAGTCCGGGCAATTCTGACTGGCATGGGACAGGACCACGCGCTGAAAGCTGCGAAGAGGTCTCTCGCCTACAAGCCCGATATTTGCATTTCGACAGGGCTGGCTGGATCTCTGCGAAGCGGGTATCGCCCGGGAGACATCCTGGCCGCGCGCCTGGTCAGTGAAGTGGGAGAACCGGTCGCCGTGGCGAGCCATCGCGAGTTGCTCTCGACCGCCGTGGATTGCGGGGCGCGGCAAATTGAGCGTATGGCGACTTCGAAGACACTCGTCGCACGGGCCGAACAGAAGCGGCAACTGGGGAGCCAGGCGGAAGCGGTGGATATGGAGAGCTACACGATCCTTGCGGAGGCGGCGCGGTGCGGCGTGCCGGCGGTCGCGATTCGAGCGATTAGCGACACCGCTGACTTTGATATGCCATACGATTTCGAGCGGGCGCGCGACGCCCAAGGCCAGATTCGCGTGATGAGGGTTGTCTCGCAGGTATTGCGGAGGCCAACCGGTTTGCCGGACCTCATGAGATTGGCTCGCGATTCCCGATTTGCGTCCAGGCGTCTTGCCGATTTCCTGGACGCGTTTGCGGGAACGATGGCCGATCGCCTGATTCCCATCGAGCAGGATACGGTGGCCGCGCTATGAGCCAATCGGGAATTATTCTCGAGACTTCACCAGCGACGCATCCAGTGCCGTCCACGATGCGAGCGGCAGTGTACCGCGGCAAGGGAAGAGTGGTTGTGGAAACCGTTCCTGTGCCGGCGATCGGTGCTGGAGAAGTATTGATCCGAGTCGCGGCGTGCGGAATCTGCGGCACGGACCTGAAAAAAATTGAGCACGGATTCGTCGCGGCCCCTCAGATTTTCGGGCACGAAGTTTCTGGAACCGTCGTCGCGGTTGGCTCGGGCGTTAGCAAGTGGAAGCTGGGCGACCGCGTCATGAGTTTTCATCACGTTCCGTGCGGGGCATGTTTTTATTGCGAGCGGCGTTTGTATTCGCAATGTCCGGGCTACAAGAAAGTCGGCCTTACGGCGGGTTTTGATCCCAACGGCGGCGGATTTGCCCAGTACGTGCGCGCCATGCCGTGGGTTGCCGAGCGCGGGATGGTGGCCATTCCGGACGATATCAGTTTCGACGAGGCCTCATTCATCGAGCCTGTGAACACGTGCATCAAGGCGGTGGAAAAGGCGCGCGTGGCTGCAGGTGAGACGGCATTGGTCATGGGATTGGGGCCGATTGGGCTGCTTCTGGCGATGCTCTCGAAGCTGGAGGGCGCGACCGTGATTGGCAGCGATCCCATGCCGGAGCGTCGCGCAAAGAGCGTATCGCTTGGCGTCGATTTGGCTGTGGACCCGCGCGAAGGCCGTCTGGCCGAAAAAATCGGTTCGCGCACCCAAGGGCGCGGCGCGGACGTGGTGCTGGTCGCCGTGCCGATTCCCGCGGCGCTGACGGATGCGCTAACCCTTGCCAGGCCGGGAGGGCGCGTGCTCCTGTTTGCGCAGAATGATCCGCAGATGAAGATCGAGTTTCCGGCGGCGGCGGTCGGCGTCGAGGAAAAGGAAATATTGGGCAGTTACAGCGCCGCCATCGACAGGGCAGGCGAGGCCGCGCGGCTAATCTTTACGCATCAGTTACCCGTGAAGGAATTGATCTCACACCGCTATTCATTGGAAGATATGGACCGGGCGCTGAAGTTGGCGGCCCATCCGGTAGGTGATTCTCTTAAAGTGGTGATTCATCCTTGAATAGAAACGAACATAACGGTCGAAAAAACGGTCACATGACCGCTGCCATTCTATATGGAAGCGAGAATCTGAAGATCGAGAGCGTGGACATCCCCAGGCTCGCCGCGGATGAGGCGCTGATCCGCGTAAAAGTCGCCTTGACCTGCGGTACGGATTTGAAGGTCTGGAAGCGGGGATACCACGCGCGCATGATTACCCCGCCGGCGGTGTTCGGGCACGAGCTTGCCGGCATCGTCGAAACCCTGGGATCCGATGTGAATGGCGGCTTGAAGGTCGGCGCGCGCGTCGTTCCCTCGAATTCGGCGCCTTGCAATGTCTGCTTGTTTTGCCGCAAGGGGCAGAGCAATCTTTGCGAGGACTTGCTGTTCAACAACGGAGCCTACGCGGAATATATCCGCATCCCAGGGCGGATCGTCCGGCAGAACATGCTGGTGATCCCGGAACACGTTTCGTTTCAGGACGCGGCAATGGTCGAGCCGCTGGCCTGCGTGCTTCGCGGAATTCATGAAACCGGCATTCAGCAGGGTGACACGGTCGTTGTGATTGGTTGCGGGCCGATCGGATTGAAATTTATCCGCGTTTTGTCGAACCGTGGCGTGAAAGTGATTGCGCTCGGCAAGCGGTCGAACCAGATTCGCGCGGCGGAACGCTTTGGCGCGCGCGCGGCATTCATCGCGCCGGACCTGAGTGATCCGGCGAAAACTGTCCGGGAACTGACCGAAGGCGGACGCGGCGCCGACTCCGTGATTGAAGCCGTGGGCACGGCGCAGACGTGGGAATGGGCGCTGCAAATGGTGCGCCGCGGCGGCACCGTCAACCTGTTCGGGGGGTGCCCGCGGGGCACGCAGGTGGCCGTGGACCCGAACGCGCTGCACTATTCGGAGATCACGATCAAGTCCACCTTCCATCACACGCCGCGATTCATTCGGGAAGCCCTGGAAAGCGTGTCGCGAGGCGAAATTCGTTCGAACGATTTCGTGAATGCGGAAATTCCGCTCACCGATCTTCCGAAGATGTTCGAGCACATGAAGCATCGCAACGGCGAAATGAAAGTCGCGGTGATTCCGTAACGTCCCGCGCCCTCACGGAGTGTTCGAGGCCGCGCCGGGCTCTCCGGCGTCTGACCCAGCGCCATGCAAATACCCGCTGAACTCGATATTGGACGAGGGCTGCCGCCGTCCGGATGCCCGGTTGCGGAGGCCGAGCGCTACACCCGCTGGCTCGCCACGCATCACTACGAAAATTTCAATGTCGTTTCCTGGCTGCTGCCGCGCCGGCTGCACCAGCATTTTTACAATCTGTATGCCTACTGCCGCTGGGCCGATGATCTGGGAGACGAAATTTCCGATCCCGCGAAAGCACTGGGGCTGCTAAACGAGTGGGACCAGGAATTGCGCGATTGCTACGCAGGCAAGCCTTCGCACCCTGTTTTTATAGCGCTACACGAAACTATTTCCGCGCTCGACATTCCTATCGAGCCGTTTTCCGATCTCCTCATCGCGTTTCGCCAGGACCAAACCGTCCGGCGTTACGCCACCTGGAACGATGTTTTTGATTACTGCCGCTATTCTGCGAATCCGGTGGGGCGCCTCGTGCTCTATCTGTGCGGGTATCGCGATGCGGAGCGCCAGCGGCTTTCCGACGCGACGTGCACGGCGTTGCAACTCGCGAATTTCTGGCAGGACGTCACGCGCGATCTCGAAAAAGGGCGCATTTACATTCCTCTGGAGGCGCTGGCTGCGCACGGCCTCGCGGAAGACGATATCGTGCAGCGACGGTTCGACGCGCGGTATGTTTCGCTGATGAAGGAATTGATTGCGCGGACGCGGCAATTGTTCGCGGAGGGATTGCCGCTCGCCCGCAGCGTCGATTCCGCCTTGCGCGTGGATATCGAAATGTTCAGTCGCGGCGGGCTTGCGGTGCTCGATGCCATCGAAGCCGTCGGATACAACACGCTCGAACACAGGCCCTCGATTCCGAAATCGAAGCAGCTTGGATTGCTGGTGCGCGCACTCGTTCTTCGTCTCTTTGCCTTCACCCAGCCTTCCGAGCCCGTTGCTCCCGCCGCTCCCGGCCGCCTGACCATCGTCGAGGGCGGCTGCATGAATCCGGACATTCTGATGAAACGGCAAGGGGATGGAAACGAAGTCGCGCGCTCTTACGCGGAATGCCGGCGCGTTGCGCGCGCATCGGCCAGCAATTTTTACTACGCTTTTTTCATGCTGCCGCAAGCCAAGCGGGACGCGCTGTGCGCGCTGTACGCCTTCATGCGACTCGTCGACGATGTCTCCGACACGGTCGGAAGCGCGGCGGACAAGCAGCGAGGCCTCGCGCGCTGGCGCGCCGCTCTAGACGCCGCCGCGGCGGGCGACGTTTCGAGCCATCCGATTCTTCCTGCGTTTGCGGACACGATCGAGCGTTTCCATATTCCACCGCGCTACTTTCACGATTTGATTTCCGGCGCGGAAATGGATTTGACCGTCGGCGAGTATGCTACGTTTGACCGGTTGCGCGAATACTGCTACCGCGTGGCCGGAACCGTGGGTCTCACCTGCCTGCACGTGTTTGGGTTTGACGATCCGCACGCGCCGGACCTGGCGGAAAAGCTGGGCATCGCTTTTCAACTGACCAACATTCTCCGCGACGTGCCCAAGGATTACGAGATGGGCCGCGTGTATCTGCCGCTCGAAGATCTCACGCAGTTCGGCGTTCGTCCCGAGGCGCTTGCGCGCGGCCCACTCACGCCGGAAATGCGCAGCCTTCTTGAATTTGAGGCCGCGCGCGCCTGGAATTTTTACCGCGAGGGTGTGGAACTCGTCCCGCGCGTGCATGCCGATGCGCGTGCCGCGCTCTGGGCGCTGGCGCGAATCTACAGCAGCCTGCTGCGCCGGATCGAAGTGCGCGGGTATGATGTTTTCTCCGAACGTGTGCGGCTGAGCACCCCCGAAAAGACCGGGATTCTGTTGCGCGCGCGGCTGGGCTGGTACTCCCAAAAAAATGTCCTCGAAGAGCGTGATCGTGATCGGCGGCGGCCTGGCGGGACTTTCCTCGGCCGTCGCGCTGGCTGAAGCCGGCTTCCGCGTGCGTTTGCTCGAAAAGCGGCCACACCTGGGCGGCCGTGCGGCGTCTTACGTGTTGCCTGGCGGTGAGCACGTCGACAACTGCCAGCACGTTACGCTGGGATGCTGCACGAATCTAGAGGATTTCTATCGCCGGGTAGGCGCCGCAACTCAGATCCGATTTTTTGACCGGCTGCTGTTTGCCGCGCCGGATGGGCGGCGCGGCGCGATCGCATCCGTGGCGCTGCCGCCGCCGTTGCACATGGCCCCTTCGTTTGCGTTTTTTCCGCTGCTCGGCTGGGCGGACAAACGCGCCATCGCGCAGGCGCTGCTTGCCATTGCGCGCAGCGGAGGACGCCCCGCGGATCTTTCGAGCAACGGCGCTGGTGAAAACGTCACCATGCTCGCGTGGCTGCACAAGCATCGCCAGACTAGCCGCGCGATTCGGCGGTTCTGGGAAATCATCCTGGTCAGCGCGCTTGATGAAGAACTTGATCGCATCGACGCGCGTTACGGAATCGACGTGTTCTGGAAGGCGTTTCTGTCGACGCGCGCCGGGTATCGCGTCGGCATTCCGCGAGTTCCTCTCGGCGAACTTTACGAAGGCTGCCGCAAGGCGCTTGCGCACCAGGGCGGGGAAGTACAGTTGCGCGCCGGGGTGCGGGGATTTCTCGTTGCGGATGGCCGCGTCGATGGCCTGGAGAGGGAAGACGGCTCGGTGGAAACGGCGGACTATTACGTCGCCGCGGTTCCGCAGGACATCTTGCCCGAATTGTTGCCAGCGGAAGTCGTGGAGCGCGAGCCAGTGTTTTCGAACCTGTGCAATTTACGAACCTCGCCGATCACCGGTGTGCATCTCTGGTTCGATCGAACCGTGATGAGCGAGCCGTTTCTCACGCTGCTGGACAGCACGACGCAGTGGGTTTTCAACAAGACGCAGCTCTACGGCGGAGGTGTTGATGGCGGGCAATATTTGCAACTCGTCATCAGTGCGTCGTACAGCCTGGCTTCGCGCTCGCGGCAGGAAATTATCGCGCTGTGCCTCGATGAGTTGCGCGAAGTGATTCCTGCAATTCGCGAGGCTACGCTTGTGAAGGGAACCGTCGTCAAGGAAATGTCTGCGACATTTTCTCCGGCGCCCGGTTCGGACCGGTGGCGCCCCGCGCAAAAGAGCCCGCTATCGAGATTATTTCTCGCAGGGGACTGGACATCGACCGGCTGGCCGTCCACAATGGAGGGAGCCGTTCGTAGCGGTTACCTGGCCGCCGAAGCGATTCTCTCCGATGCCGGAACGCCACGGAAATTTTTGCAGTCGGATTTGCGCGCGGAAGGATTGGCGCGCCTGTGGGCCCGCGGATCGTAAGCAACAGCCCGCGAACGGTTTTGACCCGCAACCAACGATTATTAAGATTATTCACAGCTTCGCTTAATATTCGACTTGCATGTTCTGATTCAGAGTATGATTGAGCATCCCCCCGGAGGTTTCCTTGGACCGGAAGTATAAACATAGGGGCTATCAGAGTGCCGACGAGCCCCAAAAGAAAGAGAAACGTCCGCACCACGAAGGCCATCCACGGCAGGAGCAGATCGGGCCGCGGACGCCGCGCATGGTTGGCACGATTACTCGCGCGCGCTGTTCGAATTGCGGCGCCGTGCTGCAGCCGGGTTTCGACCCAAAAGGAAAGTGTCCGCGTTGCGGTTTCGAGTTGCATTGCTGCAAGCAGTGCGCTTACTTTGACACCGCCGCGCGCTTTGAGTGCATGAAGCCCGTTACCGAGCGGATTGCGCGAAAAGACCAGGTGAACGATTGCACGTTCTACGAATTTCGCACGACGATTGAAAAGGATACCGCGCCGTCGGCTCCCCCCTCGGGCCCCGCGGCTTCGCCGGAACGCGTTTCACGGCCTCTCGACGCCCGACAGGCGTTTGAAAACCTCTTCAAGAAGTAGCCGCGAAGTTTCGTTTTCCTCGGTGATGGGTTGTTTCGGTTGCGGCAAGGGAAGAGTACTGTCCTAATTTTGGCCTGTCTCCCACAATCGAATTTGAAGTTGCTGTTTCGGAGGTCCTACCTTTTCAGCCTGACGAAGGAAGGGTAGGTCGGACGACCAGCGACGCATGAACTGGGCCTTTTGGCCCTGAAGCTTCAGGGGCTAAAGCCCACGAATGTGCACGCCTGAACGTCGGGGCTGAAGCCCCGACCTCCTCAATGTCAGAGCTATCGGGACGATTTTCCAATTAGGACATTGCCGTCATGGAAGCTGCAATTTGCAACCGCGTTGGCGAATTGTTATTCTGAATTTGCCCATGCGCTTGCGGATCGAGTCGCGAATCGCAACCTCTTTTTTATTCTGCTCGGAAAGGTCCTGCCATGAAACTTACGATTCGCAATGCTCATGAAGAATGGCGCGAGCCCGTCGAAAAAGAAACGCATCGGCAAGCGGCGAAGCTGGACAAGCTGCTCAAGCGGTATGCTCCGGACCTGGTGCAGTTGCACACAGCTATCGAGAAGCACGCGCGAAAGGAAAACTACACGTTTACCGTCAATCTCTCGCTTCCCACGGGCACGCTGCACGCCACGGGAGAAGGATCGGACGTGCTCGCCAGCGTGAAAGCCGCGTTCGCCGAACTCTGTGCGCAGTGCAAAAAGCACCAGGCCCTGCTACGCAAGGACTACGAGTGGAAACGAAAGCGCCCGCGCGCCCGGATCCCGGCCTGACCCCCGCACTTTTTATATTGCGCACACCCGCTACGCTCACGCCTTCGGCCGTTCGCGGTTGCGGCGCGTGCAAGCAATCTATACAATCGTTGGTTTGTACTGCAGGGGCGTAGCTCAGTGGTAGAGCAGCGGCCTTTTAAGCCGAAGGTCGTGGGTTCGATCCCCACCGCCCCTACCAATCTCATTCATTCCACAGCTTTTGTTTTTGCATTTGACACCAATTCACCGTTTGACACCAATTGAACTAATTCACCGCGAACTCTTCAATCCTTGCCGAACGGTGTTCAACTGCGTCACGCTGCTGGTTGCCTATCACGTGCGCGTAGACCCCCAGCGTTATCCGTGGGTCACTGTGCCGTAATTGCTTCTGCACTACAGCCGGGGTTGCGCCGTCTGCAAGCAGGGCACTGGCAGCACCGTGCCTCATGGAATGAAAGCCGCCACGTGGTATACCCAGTTTCTCAAGAAGCGGGTGCAGAACCTTTTCCCGCAGCTTGTTGGCTGAGAGCGGACGGCCATGCTTGTTCGCGAAAAGTAGGTCCGTTTTTCCATCGTGAGTCTGAAGATGTTTGCGAAGCCGCGCTTCTAGCTGAGACGGCATCGGAACGTCTGCGCTGCTGGCCATAGACTTCACCGCTTGAACCGTCCGCGTAGCAGCGTCAACGCTCTGCCGAACCCGGACAATCCTTTGTGCAAGGTCCACGTCACTGACACGAAGAGCGAGTACTTCTCCTATCCGCAGGCCAAGAACCGCAGTCACCGCCAAAATGGTGCCGAATGGTTCTGGTGCTGCCGAAAGGATTTTCCCCACTTCTGCATCCGTGAAGCTTCGCTGCTCTTTCCTCACTCCTTCACGGGGCATGGTTATGTCGGCTGAGCGAAAAATTGCCGCAGGCATATTCCCATGCTCTCGCTGTGCGAAGGATTGAAGACAAAGTTAGCAGCACGTTTTCTACCGTCTTTCTTGACCGTCCCGGTTGCGAGGTAGGCCACAAAGCTTTGAACGGTCTTTGTGTTTATCTCTGTCAACGTGTGACTGCCAAGCTTCGGTAGAATGTGTGCACGGAGATGTGACTCTGCCGCACGCGTCGTGCTGCCTTTCAGATTCACCGCCACGTTGGTACGCCACTCTTTGACGAACGCTTCGAGAGTGATCCCGGACCTTGGCGGCATCTTGGCCGCTGCATTTACACGGTCAAGATACGGCTGGAATCGTTTCCACGCTGCACGTTCTGACAGACTGCTGACCGGGCCAAGCAACACACACCGCCTCACACGCTTGAATGTTCCATTGGATTGCAGAACGTCCTCGCGGTACATGCCATAGCGTTGTGGTGTCTTGCCCCGGATGATGATATTTCCTTTCTGAAACCTTCTCCTTGGCACGATAGCTCCTGCCTGAATTGGAGAAGGCGTAGCGGGCGCAACAATATCATCGCTGAGTTGCGCTGTCACCACGCGGCCTTCCATTAATGAACGCGGGAATCGAGCTTGTTGCGCGACGCCAACACAGTTAGTTCTATTAGGAACTCCTGGAAACAGTACATTTGGCATCCAGCGAGAAGCTAGAATCGCCTGCCCGAAGCAAAACCGACTCATGCTTACGGGTAGAGCCGCCGTCAACACGCTTGTTCTCCGTGTTTCACGCAAAGGTCCGCGCAGTCACCTTGCCGAGCAAGAGACGTGCGCCCCGTCGCATTGTGAATTTTTCCGCTCACGGTGGAGATTCACCCAACGCAAGAACCGCATCACGGCCAGCTTGGCGCAGCGGAATGTACCCTTGAGAAAGAAGCAATTCGATTTTTTCCAAGCGCGGAATGCAGCCGCCATTCGGCAGTGCGCGACCCTCGAAGCTGATCGTGCTGACAATCCCATCTTTGCGACACTTCGGGCAAGGGCAGTCCTTTTTCTCTTTCTTCGGCTTTTTCCCGTAAAAGAGGCCCAGCGAATGAACGCGACGCGCTCGCTCGAACGCTGCAATGAGTGACGCAAGACGCTCCGGCGTGATGGCGGGAGGCTTCGATACGTACTTGAGCATGTGGTTCAGCGCCCACCGAACCCCGCGCTCCGGATCTCGTTCGAAACCGCGAATGGGAGTGATATAAAAACCCATACTTGGCGCGCCAAACTTTTTCTCCGTCGCGGCCATCCAGAGGTCTCGCGTGTGCTGCCAATCGAGACGTGGCCCGAAATAGAGACCGTGACAGTGAAGATTCAAACCGTGCGCGACGCGCTGTGCGTCGGGCAAGTGACCGCGCTTCTCAAAGCCAACCTCATCCACGAAGAGCAGACCAAATCCGGTGCGTGAACCCACCGTTCGTAACATCACAGAGCGGACGCAGCCATTCATGGCTTTTACGCGCTCCGGCGTGATCTCGCTCCCATCTGAGCGAAGAGTAAAATTGATTCGCGCAAGCATCCAACCCTTAGGAATGCCGCGTGCGATAACCGCGAGAATGACTGCTTGGTAGCCCAGAAACAATTCGCGACGAACCTCTTGGCGCGCAATCCTTGCAAAACACTACTTCACAGCCATTCGGGACGAAATACTTGTGCTCGTCGGGATACCGTGCGCACACACCAGGACGCGCGCACTTGTTGCAACTCACAAAACGGATCGCCTTTTTTTGCAAACCGCGCGCCCACAGCAGCTTGGCAACCTGGCCGCGAAAGCCGTACGGTCCCGACTCCGGCTCGCCACCATGCATCTCCGGCTCGGCGATCTCAACCGGGGACGCATTCTCATCCACGCGCTGCGCATTGAATCGCCGCTGGAACTCGGCAATGAGAAAATCGTCGCGCGACGGCGGACGTTCCGACGGTTCCGTCAAAACAAGATCAGGGATCACCGCGCGTGTCAGTTGAAATGTAATTCCTGTTTCACTCATGGTCGGTTATCCGGTTTCTGACAAGTAAAGGCGCGCCTTCGGCTCACAATGCCCCCTCCCGTCCCCCGCGCAAACCCCGCGCGGGGGAAGCGCGTTTATGACCTTGGGGCTGTGCACGGACACTGATAGGGAGGCAGGCACCTTCTCAGCCCCTGAGGTGGAGGGTTCCACGCCTGGATTGCCCCCGCTTAGTGCCCCAGAAGGTGCCCGCCACGGATGGAACATTGAATTTCGGTCTGCGCACGTCTTGGTGAAAGGTTGGATCGGAGTAAGCCGTCAGAGGCCGGGGGGACGCTAGTTCTTGTTTTCCATCGTGCGCACTCGCACAGAAAGGCACTCCTGGCAGAGGTGACCGATGGGGAGGAACCGATCTCGGTTTTTTTGCTCTCTCGCATTGACCAAACCACAACGGGTTAGGTGTAGCCGTGCATAGACTGCATTGGTGGACTTGGCTCCGCAATCGGTGCACTGATAGACCCTCGACATAAAAAGCTCCCTGTGACGAACCGACCGAAGGGTCGATTTGACATTTGTCGCTAGAAGATGTGTATCTTTCCTCATCTTCATCTTCGTTGTTTGCCGGCACTTCGCATCGCAACGTGGTCGGTAAAACCCTTTTGACCTTCCGATCAGACCTCGACGTTCTGTAAATTCTCCCGGAGAATCTCGGCAATTGCTGGGTGGTCGGCTTGCCGTCCACCGGGTTCTAAGCCCACGGTAGCTTTTGTGTCGGTGTGCTCCTGGCGTCCAGTATTTCGCCAGACCATCCGAGACAAGTCGCAGGGCTTCGATCCTTACGCGCGCGCGTGTAGGAGGATTTTTGCGAATTCTTCACCTGTCATTTGCAGTTCTCCATTTCTCTCTGAAAATCACGATCCACGCCAGTCTCGACGAGATTTGGCTCTGACACAGGAATTTCAGTAGGCTCGCTTTCTTGCAGGCGGTCTTTCTGCTCTTGGGAACGGCGGACGGCCTCTTGAACGACCTTTCTGATCCAATGAGAAAGCACCATTCCTTCGCTATACGCTTGCCGTTCAGCATCGGCGCGTAGCTCTACGCCAAGGCGCACCCCGCACGCTCCAGGGTCAAGCAGGCGTTTACGTCCAACGGGCGTTGTGCATACATGCATGGCGGGCATATCATCTCGCGTTGCGTGTTCTTGGACAAGGTGGTGCCAAAGTTTTTGCCACGAGTTTATATGGGAAAACGAGGACCGAAAGGTCAGGGACCCGGGACGCTCTACGCAACCGCCTGTCAATGGTTTTGGCGATTCAAGAGCCTGCGGGAAGGCATTCCGGACGGGGTTCAGCACGACCCGGACTTCAGGACGCTCAATGATGGACGAGTTAGAACCAACTGGGTTTTCACGCCATACCACGGAAGACCTGCGGAACCTGACACGTGGGAAGCCTTGCTGAATGCAAAGACCGTTCAGGACGTTCAAGATGCCTGCCAGCACTCACCGTGGTGGCTCAATCCAAAGTACGGCGGAGGTCCTGGGAGTCCGTATCCAGGCTTGCCAGCTCTTGCCAACTCCTTCTTGGATGCGAAGGACCACCCTCGCTATCCCCGATCTAAACGCCCAACGAGCGAAGAAAGCCGAATGTGGTTTTTGGCCATAGCACTCGCCGCCGAGACTTGGGAAATTGGCCTTGGAAGGGCCATCAATCTACTTCAAACGGCACCCGCATTCCGGAAACCCGAAGAGCCGAAAGGCTTGAAGGAAATTATGGATTCTACGGGTGGCGTCATGGAGCTAGTTGACCCGGCAGGGAATTACTACACAAATGGTCGGGAATCTTGGCGCGTGCCGAAACAAGTTATGGAAAAGTGAGGTTCCCGACCCTCAGAAAGCAGCGCAGCGCACGGATGCCTGGTTGTGTGTTAACCTCTCCAGTATATCACGAGAGAGGAAAGCCCCTGATGATCGCTTCGAATCTTGTGAGCTTTGTGTTTGGCCTTCTCGCAGGATTCCTTCTTGAACAATATAGGGAACGGAAAAGAGCTAAGACGGCGCGTTCTTTGGAGATTTACAGACCTCTACACGTCGAGCTAACCATACAATTTGAACGCATCGTAGACCACGTGAGACCTGGGGGGAAGCTTTGCCTGGCAAACAATCAAGGCTGGCGGACTGGCGAAACTCATCAATAAAAATCTGAGAGAAAGAATCGAGACGTTCTACGCTGTGACACTCCCTGAATACGAACCGCATGGGGGTTGTGCGAAAACAGAATCAACAATGTCCGAGAAGTTTGGGACCTTAAGTACGGCACGCCTCCGGGTGGAACCACGCAGCGAGACATTGGTTGGTTCCTTCCTTGTCGCTTCCGAATGCGTCCCGCCTCCAGTAATTGTCAATGAAGGAGACGCCCTTCGAATCCGCAATCATAGCGTCCTCTCCTACTGGTTTCGAGATCACGACACCAGTCCCGAACGGTTCCTCAGAGAAAGATGGAATGAAGTCGCCGAAGATGCGGCCATCGCCACGTACCGAGATAAGTACAAAAAGACCGTGAAGGGTTCCAAGGAATTACTTGAAAACCTTGAAAAAGAAATCGCTGTCTATAGAGTCGGACAGCGTTGGGCCACCTCTCCGTCATGTCAGCTATGTAGGCTGGTCAGCGCAGTGCAAAATTATTTCCAGTACTGTTCTTCCTCAAAAGGGTTTTTCTCGCACCACTCAGTAAAGTGCGCTTTGATCGGATCGAAATGGCCGATGACGAGGAAGCCATATATACTGTCAGTTGCGGGATGTAGAATACTGAAGGTGCTGTTGCAGAGACGTTTTATTTCCTCTGGAATTGGCTCAGTGGTAATGAGGAACCCATACTTGGCATCAAATACTTCCTTATAGAGTTTGGCCTGGTAAATATCGTCTAGCTTTTTGATCTGCTCCTTCACTTCGACAGTGATGAAGTTGCTTGAGTATTGGCTCTCAACGAATCCGAGAAGGTCGGGACGTTTCTTCAAAAAAGTGAAAACGATTTCTCTGCCCTGGGGTATTTTACGTTTTAGCTTTTCACTCCAACGCCTTGTTGCCGTAACCTCCAAGTAGAAGGACTTTCCCTTGGACGCAAGGAGTTCCTCAAGCCCTTTTTTAATTGGTTGGTAAAAGTCTGCTTCAGCCATAACCATCCGAGCGGCGAGAAAAGGCCGACTCTCAGTTTCTGTTCGATTATACTATTCCCCAAGCCGTTTCAATCTTAATGATCTGGTAAAGCAATCTGAAGATTTATTGTTGCCGGGGAAAAATATGAACACGTACTATATCCGCCACACTGAGGGACTTGACATAGATGACGCAACACGTCAAAGACTCTGGGATGACCGACGGATTGCCATTCACTATCCGGACGATAAAAACGGCAAGTTGCTTAGGCACGACAACAGAAGCCTTGACCTCGCGGATTATCCGAGCGCAGGACGAAGGGCCATGCGGCCTTTGATAGAACTCGCAAAGAATGGAGGTTATGTCTGCGCGGAGTATTACCAGCAACGCGAATGCATCTTGGGCTATGTCAGACCGGCCTCAACAATCGAGCTGATTCGTGGCGTGTGGGGTTCGAGAAACGATCTTGAGGGCAGGGAGGCTATCCTCAAATCACTTCGCCTCGAAAAAGTGAAACTGGTCAGCCCGTGTAACTCGGCAGTGATCCTTGTGGGACGGCCACAGCAGGGGACAATAATGCGCTGGAGAAGGGCTGGCAAGACCATCGAGAACGCGGTTGAAGGAAGATGGGCTATCCCCTCCCTTGCTCTTTTGTCGCCTGACCAACAAGAGATAATGTGCAGTGAATTCCTGCGGTCCGTAAACGCCCAGCAATTAGGTCTTCCTAAATTGGCTCATTTGCTACTTCCTGTGGGACGCACCATGAGAGGCATAGATATTTGTGGGATAAATGAATCTGGCATCATGCTGTTTGCACAAGTTACATACCTTGGCTTGGAACGCTGCGGCGCGAAGTTAGAGACTTTGGTTGAGTATCGAGATGCGGAACGGAATGCGCTCGTGCTTTTCTGTGATTGCGCGGACGTAATGGATAAGGACGGCGTAAAGATCGTTCCGCTGCGCAAGGTATATGATGTGTTTGTGACCACTCCGACAGGGAAGGTGTGGCTTGAACGTGCCACGAATGCAGTTTTGCCTTCTCGCAAATGACAGTTCTCTTAGCACGTTGCCTCTATCCGAAAGCCGCGCGGAAACGTCTTCGCAGACCAGCCACGATTCATGCGCGAATCAACCATGGTGATGAAGCGTAAAAGAAGAACGAAACCGCGCCGTAGACGGGTCAAGCGCCAGGCTCTTATCCCGAGCCGTGTGGTTCAGGTGGACGAATGGGAAAAGTTCCGAAGCGAAGACGCCGAGCCCATCGGTACTGATGAATTCAAGCGCCTGCATCTAGAGGACATGCCAGGAAACGTCCACGTCTGGATAATGGACAACTATTTTCCGGAAACGAGGGTGTGGCGCGACGGCGAATCTCTAGTCTGTGAAATCGAAGAACATCTCTACACGAAGTATTGGGAGCACAAGTTTTCGGCCTACGCGTTCGCTGAAGCGATGGGACGCGCAGTCCAGTGTTTGGCCCACGAGGGACATCCAGTAGGAGAACCATCACGGGATGATGAGGACGTTCACATCTTTGTGCGATGGCAATTGAAGCTGCCGCGCACGATGCCGCCAGAAGCAATCGCGGAATCGATCAAGAGGGTCTTCGATCTCGTGTGGCAGCGGGCCGATTCTATTTTGGAGAACTCCGATTCTGTTCTGGTACTCGGTAAGGATACGGGACCTGCGTTGGTGCTTCTGAAAAAGATTGCCTCAAGGCTCGAAGAACTTGGCTACTACCCCTACATCATCAGGGAACAGCCCGATAAAGCTGGCGAGAGTGTCATTCAGAAGGTGATGAGATACGCGCTTTCGTCGAAGTTCGTGTTGATCGAGAATACGGAGCCGTCAGGTCACCTCTATGAGTTTCCTCACGTAGCCAAGGCAGCCGAGTGCGTAACCATCGTCTTGCAGGAGGAAGGGAAAGGTGCCACGTGGGATGTTCGAAGACGCCTATGCGAAACACGCTCATTGGCACAAGACTACATACAAAAGCGATGCGCTGGGAGCGTGCCGTCGATGAGGCTGCGGAGCGGGCGGAGAAGTTCGTCCGTGCGTTCACCAGGTATCAGACGCGGAACCTGCCCTGGGCTCTTAATAAGTGCTAGCTACTGACCGTTGCCAAGTTTGCATCTTTACGCGGGTTCCGCCGTCTCCATTCGGCACGAACCCCTTCTAATTGAAAGCGAGTGGTTTTTGGGGCGGCTTGTTCCCGATGGCTCGTTTTGAGCTACGGCGGCGGTTTCTAGATTCGGCCGGTTTGGCAAAAGAGTCCATCTGCGAGTACGATCCTAATTATGCCCCAGAATCCCTTACATTTTGACTCTCGACCTGATTTTGTTGGCTTCGCCGCATTTGGTATGGACGGCACAGTAGGGGAATTCGAATGCGGGTTTTTCCTTCCCAAGTCGGAAGTCGCAAAAGCGTGGGTAATCGTGCGAGTTTCTCCCCAGGGCGACAGCCCCATTCTTTTGGGCTGGAGGTTTTCATGCCAACTGACAGCCGGTTCTGATGTCCTGATCGGAGATGAGATTTTTCATTCTGGATACACCGAGTGGGATTGGGGAAAAGGTGTGGGAAAATACACTTGTCGGGGAAATAACTCGTCTGACAGTTAATCGTGGAGATGGTGTCGGCTCCGCGATTTCGAGGGCTCGATTCGTCATAACGCCAAGCGCACTCCTCCGCTCAGCAGCTCTCCTTTCGGAACAAAACGGGGAGCCCGTGGTTCAGCAGGTCGCAAGGAAAGGGCCGCTCTGTTCGGTGAGCCCCGACATTGCGTTCCATTTCGGCTC